>NZ_SJJR01000009.1 GCF_004331455.1 Micromonospora zingiberis | reverse complement strand
TCCGAACCCGGAAGCTAAGCCCTCCAGCGCCGATGGTACTGCACTCGGGAGGGTGTGGGAGAGTAGGACACCGCCGGACATTCTTCGATTGAGGGCCACCCCTGACGGGGTGGCCCTCAACGCGTTTCGGCAGCACGCGACAGTTGTTCTCCGCTTCGGACGGTCGTCGGTAGGCCACGCCTGGCCGGTCGACAAATCGGAGGCGTCACCGGGTGGCTGACGGCTAGCCTCGCCCCGATGACGGTGCGTACGGCGGAACGGGCGAAAGTGGATCCGCTCTGGCGGGACCGGGACTTCGCCGTGTTCTGGTCGGCGCAGACCCTGTCCGTGGTCGGTGACGGGTTCGCCGCGCTGGCGCTACCGCTGCTCGTACTCCAGGTGACCGGCTCGGTGGCGCAGATGGGCCTGCTCACCGCAGTCGCCGGGGTGGCCGCGGTGGCCACCGCCGTGTTCGCCGGGGTACTGGTCGACCGGGTGGACCGGCGGCGACTACTCGTCGGCTGCGATGTCGTCCGCGCAGCGCTGTTCGCCGCCGTTCCGATCGCCTGGCTGTGGGGCCCTCAGTTGTGGCTGCTGTATCTGGTGCTACCAGCGGGCGCGGCGGTCGGCATGGTCTTCCGGGTGGCGTACGTCGCGGCGGTGCCGGGGCTCGTCGACGTCGGGCGGATCACCGAGGCCAACGGCAAGCTGTCGGCGAGCTACGCGGTCGCCGGGGTCGGCGGGCCGCTGCTGGCGGGGCTGGTCGCCGCCCGGTTCGGGTACCCCGCCGCGATCGCGGTGAACGCGGTGAGCTTCGCCGTGGCGGCCGCCGCGCTGAGCGCCGTACGGCTGCGTCAGGATCGGTCGGCGCGGGCCGCGACCTCACTCGCCGGCCTGCGTGACGAGTTGGTGGAGGGTGCTCGTTTCCTCTGGCGGCATCCGGTGCTGCGCAGCCTCACCATGCTGCTGTCGGTGTTCTGCTTCCTCACCTACGGCCTCGACGACGTGCTGATCTACCACGTCGGGCACAACCTGGGTGGTACCTCCCGCACGGTCGGTCTGGTACTGGGCTTGGCGGCCGTCGGCACGGTCCTCGGCTCGCTCCTGGTGGCGCCGCTGCGGCGTCGGATCGGGTTCGGACCGACCTGGTCGGGCAGCATGGCACTGGCCGGGTTGGCCGTGGCGGCGTTGGGCTCGGCCGCCACCGTGCCGGTGGTGGCCGCCCTGGCGGCGGTGTACCTCGGTGGGGTGGCGGTCGGGGCGATCTGTTCGCTGTCGCTACGGCAGGAGGTGACGCCGAACCAGCTTCTCGGCCGGGTCACCTCGGTGTTCTGGGCGACGCACTTCGCGTTCGGCCCGATCGGCGCCGCCGTCGTCACCTGGGGCGCGGAGGCGTACGGCGTACCGCTGGTGTGTCTGCTCGCCGGGGGTGGTTGCGTGCTGGTCGCGCTCGCGGCCCTGGCCACGCCGGTACGACGGGCCCGCCCCGGCTGAACTGCGGCGGCCGGCGGTGCGGCGGGCTCAGCCGCGGGTTTGCACGGTCTCCCGGATCTGCCGCAGCAGCCCGCCGGCCTCGTCGACCGAGCGGAACGGGAACATGGCCAGTGCCACGCTCCCGTGGTCTGCCCAGCCGCACACCGCGAAGTCGCCGCCCTCGCCGCTGGTGCTGCCGCACTTCATCACGCCACCGAGCCGGCCGGGAGTGACGTCGCGCAGGCCGGTCACCGCGCCGGCCTCGTCGGCCATCAGGCTGAAGAGGCTCTCCAGATCCCGCTCCGGCTGCCACAGCAGGGTGGTGCCGCCGAAGAGCAGCACCGAGCGGCGCGGATCGGCGGGATCCTGGTAGACCGCGCCGAAGCTGTTGTCCAACTCGATGTCGGCGGCGATGCCGCTGCGCAGGTAGTCGGCGGTGCTGACCGCCCGCTCGCTGTCGTCCCGGGTCAGCCCGGCGACCTGGTCCGGCGTGGCGATCTGGGTGTCCTTCTGCTGGGCGATCCGCCAGCCCCAGGCGCCCAGCGCCCCGACGCCGGTCAGCGCGAGCACCGCCAGCAACGCGACCGCGACGCGGCGCCGGCGGCTGCGGACCGCGCTGCGGTCGGGTGCCTCCTGCGGGTCGCGGTTGCTCAGCTCGATCGGCTCGTCGGTCAGGTCGACCGGCGGAGCGTCCCCGTCGAGCTGGCGGGCGGTGAGATGTGCGTCGGACATAGCCGCCACCGTACGCGAAAGCACCGGTGGTGCACGTCGGGTCCGGCGAAGCGCTCCGTAGACTTTCAGGGTGACCGAGAACCTGGATGCCCGACGCCCCGACGCCCCGACCATCGCCGGCCAGTACCAGCCCGGCGAGGTAGAGCAGCGACGGTACGAGCAGTGGGTAGCCGACGGTCGGTTCCGGGCGTCGGCCGGCAGCGACAAGCCCCCGTTCACCATCGTCATCCCGCCGCCCAACGTCACCGGCTCGCTGCACATGGGCCACGCGCTCGACCACACCGTGCAGGACGCCCTGGTGCGCCGCAAGCGGATGCAGGGCTTCGAGGCGCTCTGGCTGCCCGGCATGGACCACGCCGGCATCGCCACCCAGAACGTGGTCGAGCGGCAGCTGGCCGCGCAGGGCCTGTCCCGCCACGACCTCGGCCGGGAGAAGTTCGTCGAGCGGGTGTGGCAGTGGAAGGCGGAGTCCGGCGGCGCGATCCTCGGCCAGATGCGCCGCCTCGGTGACTCGGTGGACTGGGACCGCGAGCGTTTCACCATGGACGAGGGCCTGTCGCGCGCCGTACAGACCATGTTCAAGAAGCTGTACGACGACGGCCTGATCTACCGGGCGAACCGGATCATCAACTGGTGCCCGCGCTGCCTCACCGCCCTGTCCGACATCGAGGTGGAGCACACCGACGACGACGGCGAGCTGGTCTCGATCCGCTACAGCGACGACGTGGTGGTGGCCACCACCCGGGCCGAGACGATGCTCGGCGACACGGCCGTGGCGGTGCACCCCGACGACGAGCGGTACCGGCACCTGATCGGTACCGAGGTGGAGCTGCCGCTGACCGGGCGACGGATCCCGATCGTCGGTGACGCCCACGTCGACCCGGCCTTCGGCACCGGCATGGTGAAGGTGACCCCGGCGCACGACCCGAACGACTTCGAGATCGGGCAGCGGCACGACCTGCCCGCGCTGACGATCATGGACGAGCGGGGGGTGATCACCGCACACGGCCCGTTCGAGGGGCTGGACCGGTTCGAGGCGCGTCCGGCGATCGTCGCCGCGTTGCGGGCGGAAGGGCGCATCGTCGCGGAGAAGCGGCCGTACGTGCACGCCGTCGGGCACTGCTCGCGGTGCCGGACCACGGTCGAGCCGCGGCTGTCCCTGCAGTGGTTCGTCAACACCTCGCCGCTGGCGAAGGCGGCCGGGGACGCGGTGCGCGACGGCCGGGTCAAGATCGAGCCGGCGGAGCTGGCCAAGCGCTACTTCGCCTGGGTCGACAACATGCACGACTGGTGCATCTCCCGGCAGCTGTGGTGGGGTCACCGCATCCCGGTCTGGTACGGCCCGGACGGCGAGGTGGTCTGCGTCGGCCCCGACGAGCAGCCGCCGACGGGCGAGGGGTGGCAGCAGGACGAGGACGTGCTGGACACCTGGTTCTCCAGCGGACTGTGGCCGTTCTCCACCCTCGGCTGGCCGGAGCAGACCCCGGACCTGGCGAAGTTCTACCCGACCAGTGTGCTGGTCACCGGGTACGACATCCTCTTCTTCTGGGTCGCCCGGATGATGATGTTCGGCCTGTACGCGATGGACGGGCGGCAGCCGTTCGACGTGATCGCCCTGCACGGGATGGTCCGTGACGAACACGGCAAGAAGATGTCCAAGTCGTTCGGCAACGTGGTCGACCCGCTGGACTGGATCGACCGGTACGGCGCCGACGCGACCCGGTTCACCCTGGCCCGGGGCGCCAACCCCGGCGGCGACGTGCCGGTCAGCGAGGAGTGGTGCCAGGGTTCGCGGAACTTCTGCAACAAGCTGTGGAACGCGACCCGGTTCGCGCTGCTCAACGGCGCGCACACCGAGGGCCCGCTGCCGGGCGCGGCCGAGCTGTCCACGGTCGACCGGTGGATCCTGTCCCGGTTGGCGCAGGTCACCGCCGAGGTGGACGAGCAGTTCGAGGCGTACGAGTTCGCCAAGGTCTGTGACCTGCTGTACCACTTCGCCTGGGACGACGTCTGCGACTGGTACGTGGAGCTGAGCAAGCCGGTGCTGGCCGCCGGGGGAGCCGCCGCCGATGTCACCCGTCGGGTGCTCGGGCACGTGCTGGACCAGTTGCTGCGGCTGCTGCACCCGGTCATCCCGTTCGTCACCGAGGAGTTGTGGACCGCCCTGACCGGCGGGGAGACGCTGTTGACGGCCGATTGGCCGATCGCCGACCGGGCGCGGATCGACACCGGCGCCGAGGCGGAGATCGCCACCCTGCAACGGGTGGTCACCGAGGTCCGCCGGTTCCGTTCCGACCAGGGGCTGCGTCCGACCCAGCGGGTCGCCGCCCGGCTCGACGGGCTGGCCGGTGCCGGCGTGGCGGCGCACGAGCCGCTGATCCGCTCGCTGGCCCGGCTCGACGCGGCCGGCGACGACTTCCAGGCCAGTGCCACGCTGGCCATGCCGGGAGAGGTCAGTGTCGCGTTGGACACCCGGGGGTCGATCGACGTGGCCGCCGAACGGGCCCGGCTGACCAAGGACCGTGCGGCCGCCGAGAAGGAGGCCGGGCAGGCGCGGGCGAAGCTCGACAACCCGGCGTTCGTCGGCAAGGCCCCGGAACCCGTGGTCGCCAAGATCCGGGAACGGCTGGCGGTCGCCGAGGCCGACCTGGTCCGTATCGACGCCGCTCTGGAGGCACTGTCCTCGTGACCGACAGCAACGAACGCAACGACCGCGACGGTGCGGGTCGACCGGTGGACGCCGGCCGGCCCGCCCGGGCCGGGGCCGACGACCGGGCCGGGCGGGGCAGGTCCGCCGAGCACGCCGCCTTCGCCCAGGTGGAGGCCGAGCTGGCCGGGCGGGGCTTCACCCGGATGGCCTTCGACCTGGACCGCATCTCGTCCCTGCTCGACCTGCTGGGCAGCCCGCAGCGGGCGTACCCGTCGATCCACCTGACCGGCACCAACGGCAAGACCTCCACGGCCCGGATGATCGACTCGCTGTTGCGGGCCTTCGGGCTGCACACCGGCCGGTACACCAGCCCGCATCTGGAGACCGTCCGGGAGCGGATCAGCCTGGACGGCGAACCCGTGGACGAGGCCCGGTTCACCGCCGTGTACCAGGAGGTCAAGCCGCTGGCCGAGCTGGTCGACGCCCGCTCGTCGGAGCCGCTTACCTACTTCGACCTGACCACCGCGCTGGCGTTCGCCACCTTCGCCGACGCCCCGGTGGACGTGGCCGTGGTCGAGGTGGGGCTGGGCGGGGCCGAGGACGCCACCAACGTGATCCAGGCCGGGGTGTGCGTACTGACCCCGATCGGGTTGGACCACACCGAGTGGCTCGGTGACACCCTCCAGGACATCGCGGTCGCCAAGTCCGGCATCATCCACCAGGGCGCCACGGTGATCGCCGCCGCACAGGAGGAGGAGGCCGCCCGGCCGATCCTGCAACGCTGCGCCGAGGTCGGCGCCACCATCGCCCGCGAGGGCTCCGAATTCGGCGTGCTGCGCCGGTCGGTCGCCGTCGGCGGGCAGGTGCTCACCCTGCAAGGGCTCGGCGGGGTGTACGAAGAGGTGTTCGTCCCGCTGCACGGCGCCCACCAGGCGCAGAACGCGGCGGTGGCGCTGGCCGCCGTCGAGGCGTTCCTCGGGGCCGGGGCCCGCCGGCAGCTCGACGTGGAGACGGTGCGGGAGGGCTTCGCCACCGCCAGTTCCCCGGGCCGGCTGGAGCGGGTGCGTACCGCGCCGACGATCCTGCTCGACGGCGCGCACAACCCGCAGGGCATGGCGGCCACGGTCACCGCCGTGCAGGAGGAGTTCGCGTTCAGCAAGCTGGTCGCCGTGGTGGGCACCCTGGCCGACAAGGACGCGGCGAGCATGCTGGAACTGCTGGAGCCGGTGGTCGACCAGGTGGTGGTGACCCGCAACAGCTCGCCCCGGGCGCTACCGGTCAAGGAGTTGGCCGCGCTCGCCGCCGAGGTGTTCGGGCCGGACCGGGTCGAGGTGGCCGAGGAGATGCCGGACGCGATCGAGGCGGCGGTGGCGCTGGCCGAGGAAGACGTACCTGGTGAACTGGCCGGGGTCGGCGTACTCGTCACCGGTTCCGTGGTGACCGTGGCCGACGCCCGCCGGTTGTTGAAGCGATGAGCGCGCCGCAGGACAGCCCGCCGCAGCGCCGGTCGGGGCTGCGCGACCCGCAGCGGGCGGTACGCGGCCTCGGCGCCGGCACCCTCGCCCTGGAGGCGCTGGTGCTGCTGCTGGCCATCCAACCGATCCGGGTGGCCGGCGGTGATCTCGGCGGCGCCGCGATCGGGGCGGTGGTGGCGCTCGCGGTCGCCGCCGCCGTGCTGGCCGGCCTGATGCGCCGGTCGTGGGCGTGGCACGCCGGCACCGCGTTGCAGGGTCTGCTGTTGCTGTCCGGGCTGCTGCACTGGTCGCTGTTCGCGCTGGGCGTGATCTTCGCGCTGGTGTGGGCGTACGTGTGGCACGTGCGCCGGGTGATCCTGGGCTGACGTTCCTACGCCTCGGCGCGTTCCCGCCACTGGGTGAGGGCGATCCCGTGGCCGTCCGGGTCGCGGAAGGCCGCCGCCCACACCTCCAGCCGGCTACCCCGGTTGACGACTCGCGGTGCGTAGGTGAACCGGACACCGGAGTCGCGCATCCGCTCGTACGCTCCCTGGATGTCGTCGACGTCGAGGTTGACGTGCACCAGGCGACGGCTGACCGGCTGGGCGCCGGTCACCTCCCGCAGCACCAGCCGGGTCGCCCCGGAGGCGAGCACGGCGTTGCCGGCGCCCCGGTCGACCTCGGTGAAGCCGAGCCGGCCCCGGTAGAACTCCAGGGACCGGGCAAGGTCGGTGACCAGCAGCGTGATGCCGACGCCGTTGATCGGTGCGGCCGGATCGGCGCCCGCCAGGCCGGTGGCCTCCGGGTCGAATCCGAAGATCGCCTCGTCCAGTTTCCGGGCTTCGGCGGCCTCGTCCGCCGCCGCGTCGCCGCCGGCACCACTGCCGCCGCTCGCGGCGGCGGCCGGCTCGGGATCGCGCAGGGCCGTCAGTCCTGGCTCCGGGTCGTCCAGCGGCAGATCGAGCGGATCGAGCGGATCCGCCGGACGGGCTGGCGCGTCGGCCACCCGGACCTCGCTCGGTGTGGTGTCGACGGAATCCTCCGCCGGGGCCGCAGCCGCCGCCGCGAACTGCTCCTCGACCGGGGTACGGGGTGCCGGCGTCGCCCGGCGGGGCAGCGGATGGTCGCTGGACTGCTCCACCACCGTCCCCTCCAGCACGACCGGCCCGCCCGGACGCTGGCGTACCCGTACCGTCTCCCGGGGTTCGACCGGCTCGACCGGCTCGTCGCCCAGCGGACCAGCAAGCGGCTCGCCCATCGGGTCGTGGAAGTCGTCCTCCGGCGCCCGGCCGGCCCACGGTGGGGCCTCCTGCCCGATCAGGATCTCGTCCGGCGGTACCTGACTGGCGAACTCGGGTGGCAGGTCGGTCGGGCCGGCCTCGGCGTGGGTGGGCACCTCGTCCCAGAGCACCCGGACGTGTCGCGGGTCGTCCAGGGCCACCCGGATCGGCAGGCTCTGGCCCAGCGACGGCCACTTGGAAACCGGCACCCGGGGCTCGATGATCTTCTTCGACCGGGGCGGAATGCCCGGGGCGTCGATCACCAGCTGGAGTTCACAACGGCCGAAGGCGTACTGGGTGGGTGGCTCCGAGGCGCTGTGCACGTGCCCCGCACCGACGACCCAGGTGCGTCCGCCGCCGCGCACCGTGGCCAGCGCGATGGCCAGTGCCAGGAAGGCGACGCCGAGCGCCACGATGGCCCAGCTGGTCATGCCCAGGCCGAAGAGAATGACGAAGGTGGCCACGGTGCCGAGCACCGCGGCGACCAACTTGCGTACCGGTGCGATGGGTCGGTTCCCGCCGTTCGCCACAGTGGACCTCCCTGGTGGTCAGGGCCAGGCTAGGCCGGATCGGGGGTCGGGGGAAGCACCGACCACCGCGCCGGCGCCGGGACCGGGTCGCTAGGCTGACCGTACCCAGCCTGACCGGCTTCCGCTCTGAGGAGGAACCCAGCGTGTCCAGCAGCAGCCCGGACGAGCGCACGCTCGTACTGATCAAGCCCGATGCGGTCCGTCGTGGCCTGGTCGGCGAGATCATGTCCCGCTTCGAGCGCAAGGGGCTGCGGATCGACGCCATGGTGTCCCGCACGATGGACGCCGCGCTGGCCGACGAGCACTACGCCGAGCACGTCGACAAGGCGTTCTATCCGCCGCTGAAGGCCTTCATGACCGGCGGTCCGCTGGTGGCCCTGGTGCTCTCCGGCGACGAGGTCATCGACGTGGTGCGTGGCCTGATCGGGTCGACCGACGGGCGCAAGGCCGCCGCCGGCACCATCCGGGGCGACCTCTCGCTGTCCAACCGGGAGAACCTGGTGCACGCCTCCGACTCGGTTGACAGCGCCAAGCGCGAGATCGCGCTCTGGTTCCCCGAGCTGGTCTGACCCTTACCGGAGTTCGCGCCGCCGCCCTGGTGCCGCTCAAGCTGGCGGCGCCCACCCGGACCGCTCACGCCGTCCAGGCCAGCTTGTCCGGGTTCGCCACCAGGAAGACGTCGGTGATCCGGCCGGCGGCGGTGCCCAGGGTGACTGCGTACCGGGCGCCGCCGGCGGTGACCACCACGACGGCCGGCTGGCCGTTGAGTTCCGTGTGGTGCACGGTGAGCGGCCAGCCCTTGTCCCGGATGCCCAGCAGGAACCGGGCGACCCGGTCGGCGCCGGTCACCGGGTTGCGGGCGGCCCGTACCCGGCCGCCGCCGTCGCTCCACGCGGTGGCGTCGGCGGCCACCAGTTCGGTCAGCGCCGCCAGGTCACCGTCGTTCGCGGCGGCGACGAACGCGTCCAGCAGCCGTTTCTGTTCCGCCCGGTCGGCGGTGAACCGGCGCTGGTCGCGCCCGATCCGACCGCTGGCCCGATGGTGCAACTGCCGGCAGTCCTCGGCGGAGCGGTCCAGCAACTCGGCGATCTCGGCGTACGGCAGCTCGAAGGCGGTGTGCAGGACGTAGACCGCGCGCTCCGGCGGGGTGAGGCGTTCCAGCAGGTGCAGTAGCGCGGTGGAGAGCGAATCACGCAGTTCGGCGCGTTCCAGCGGACCGAACGGTGACGGTGCGGTCGCCACCGGCTCCGGCAGCCACGGCCCGACGTACGCCTCCCGGGCCGCCTGCCGGGCCCGCAACCGGTCCATCGCCAGGTGGGTCACCACCCGGGACAGGTAGCGGCGCGGTTCGCCCACGCTGGCGCGGTCCACCCGGATCCACCGCAGGTACGCCTCCTGGAGGATGTCCTCGGCGTCGTGCCGGCTGCCGAGCAGCCGGTAGGCCAGGCCGAGCAGCATCGGCCGGTGCGCGCTCAGCGCACCGGCCGCGTCCGCCGCGTCGACCGGGTTCAGTCGTCCGCCGGCAGCTCGTTGCGGAAGGTCACCGCGATCCGGTTCCACACGTTGATTGTGGCAATTGCCAGGACCAGGTCGGCGAGAGCCTTCTCCGGCCAGACCTTCGCGGCGGCGTCCCACACGTCATCGGGCACCCCGTGCTCGCCGAGCCGGGTGACCGCGTCGGTGAGCGCCAGTGCGGCCCGCTCCCGCTCGTCGAAGAAGGGCGCCTCGCGCCAGGTGGCCACCGCGAACAGCCGCCGGCTCGACTCACCCGTGCCCAGCGCCTCCTGGCTGTGCATGTCGACGCAGTACGCGCAGCCGTTCAGCATCGACGCGCGCAGCTTCACCAACTCCAGCACCGTGTGTTCCACGTTGGCCCGGACGTACTTCTCCAGCCCCATCACACTCTGGAACGCCCCCGGCGCCACCTCGGCCACATTCATCCGCTGCACAACGACCTCCATCCGCTGTATCCCGACACCCCCACGACGCCCCACCCCCACCCCGCCGTGACACCCACCCCCTGTGACCCCGCCCACGCCGCCACCCCCCACCGGCCGGTTGATCAAGAAGTTTGCGTCGCCGGGTCGCCGGGACCTCGACGCAAACTTCTTGATCAACGGGGGAGGTGGGGGTGGGGGAGGTGGGGTGGGGGAGGTGGGGTGGGGGAGGTGGGGTGGGGTGGGGTGGGGTGGGTTATGGGGAGGAAGGGGGGTGGGTGGGGTGGGTAGTATTGGGGGAGTGGCGATGATCCGGCTATCACCGGGGAGCTTTCGGAAGAACGGCTGGGTGACCGGCCTAGTAGAACCGGACGGGACCGGCCCGTTACAGCCGGCCAACGAGCGGGCGGTCGATCTCGGCCGTCAAGCGGGGTGGTACCGCGGGCCTGGCCCGGGGCGCTGGTGACGGCGTACCGGTGACGGGCTCGTCCTCGCAGACCCACACGACAGTGAGCGTCAGCGAGGAGAGCGACCCCCGATGGCCTATCCGTTGCACGACCCGACCGCTGCCGGCGTCCCGGCGAGCCCGGACCTGCCCGCGGTCGAGCGCCGGGTCCTGGAGCACTGGACGGCTGACAAGACCTTCGAGGCCAGCGTCGAGGCCAGGCCGGCTTCCGGCCGACAGTCGGAGACGACGACCGGCGACGTGGGCGCCGCCGACAACGAGTACGTCTTCTACGACGGGCCGCCGTTCGCCAACGGCCTGCCGCACTACGGCCACCTGTTCAC
Source organism: Micromonospora zingiberis (assembly GCF_004331455.1). Lineage (GTDB taxonomy): Bacteria > Actinomycetota > Actinomycetes > Mycobacteriales > Micromonosporaceae > Micromonospora > Micromonospora zingiberis. Next base: position 253,026 of record NZ_SJJR01000009.1, on the reverse strand, counting down.
CGGGTACGTCAAGGACGTGGTGCCGCGCTACCAGACGATGCGGGGCCGGCGGGTGGAGCGGCGCTTCGGCTGGGACTGCCACGGCCTGCCCGCCGAGGTGGTGGCCGAGAAGCAGCTCGGCATCACCAGCAAGGCGGAGATCCTCGACCTGGGCGTGGCCCGGTTCAACGAGGCGTGTCGCACCTCGGTGCTGGAGTTCACCCACGACTGGGAGCGGTACGTCACCCGGCAGGCCCGCTGGGTCGACTTCGCCAACGACTACAAGACCCTCGACCTGGACTACATGGAAAGCGTCATGTGGGCCTTCAAGACCCTGCACGACAAGGGCCTGGTCTACGAGGGCTTCCGGGTGCTGGCGTACTGCTGGCGGTGTGAGACGCCGCTGTCGAACACCGAGACCCGGATGGACGACGTCTACCGGGACCGGCACGACCCGACGCTGTCGGTGTGGTTCGAGCTGACCGCCGACGAGTCCGCGCCGGAGTTGGTCCGTGGGCCGGTGCGCCTCGGCGTCTGGACCACCACGCCGTGGACCCTACCGTCGAACCTCGCACTCGCCGTCGGCCCGGAGATCGAGTACGCGGTGCTGGAGCGCGACGGCTCCCGCTACCTGGTGGGCGCCGGGCGGCTGACCGCGTACGCCAAGGAACTGGAGGGGTACGAGCAGGTCGGCACGGTGCGGGGCGCGGACCTGGTGGGGCGGCGGTACACGCCGCTGTTCGACTTCCTGGTCGAGCAGGCCGGGCCGAACGCGTACCAGGTGCTCGGCGCGGAGTTCGTCACCACCGAGGACGGCACCGGGATCGTGCACCTGGCCCCCGCCTTCGGTGAGGACGACCAGAACGTCTGCAACGCCGCCGGCATCCCGACCATCGTCACCGTGGACGACCACACCCGGTTCACCGCGCTGGTCCCGCCCTATCAGGGCGAGCAGGTCTTCGACGTCAACAAGCCGGTGATCCGGGAACTGAAGGACCGGGGGGTGGTGCTCAAGCAGGACACCTACACCCACTCGTACCCGCACTGCTGGCGCTGCGACACCCCGCTGGTCTACAAGGCGGTGTCGTCGTGGTTCGTCGCGGTGACCAAGTTCAAGGACCGGATGGTCGAGCTGAACCAGCAGATCAACTGGACCCCCGGGCACATCAAGGACGGCTCGTTCGGCAAGTGGCTGGCCAACGCCCGGGACTGGTCGATCAGCCGGAACCGGTTCTGGGGCTCGCCGATCCCGGTGTGGCGGTCCGACGACCCGAACTACCCCCGGATCGACGTGTACGGGTCGCTGGCGGAGATCGAGCGGGACTTCGGCGTACGCCTGACCGACCTGCACCGGCCGGCGGTGGACGACCTGGTCCGCCCCAACCCGGACGACCCAACCGGGAAGTCGACGATGCGCCGGGTGCCGGAGGTGCTGGACTGCTGGTTCGAGTCCGGCTCGATGCCGTTCGCCCAGGTGCACTACCCGTTCGAGAACGCGGACTGGTTCGAGCACCACTACCCGGGCGACTTCATCGTCGAGTACATCGGGCAGACCCGGGGCTGGTTCTACACCATGCACGTGCTGGCCACCGCGCTGTTCGACCGGCCGGCGTTCCGCAACTGCCTCAGCCACGGCATCCTGCTCGGCTCGGACGGGCGCAAGATGTCCAAGAGCCTGAAGAACTACCCGGACGTGTACCACATCTTCGACGCGTACGGCTCGGACGCGATGCGCTGGATGCTGATGTCCTCGCCGGTGCTGCGCGGCGGGGACATGGCGGTCACCGAGTCGGGCATCCGGGACGCCGTCCGGCAGGTGCTGCTGCCGCTGTGGAACGTCTGGTACTTCTTCTCCCTCTACGCCAACGCCGACGGCTACCTGGCGAAGCGGAAGACCGATGCCGCGCCGGCTGGTGGCGACGCCGCCGGCACCCTGCTCGACCGGTACGTGCTGGCCAAGACGAACGAACTGGTCGCCACGGTCAGCGCGCAGATGGACGCGTACGACATCTCGGGCGCCTGCGCGACCGTGCGGTCCTACCTGGACGCGCTGACCAACTGGTACGTGCGCCGCTCGCGGGACCGGTTCTGGGCCGGCGACGCCGACGCGTTCGACACGCTGTGGACGGTGCTGGAGACGTTGTGCCGGGTGGTGGCGCCGCTCGCCCCGCTGACCGCCGAGGAGATCTGGCGTGGGCTGACCGGTGAGCGGTCGGTGCACCTGACCGACTGGCCGTCGGCGGAGCAGTTCCCGGTCGACCACGAGCTGGTGGCCGCGATGGACAACGTCCGCGCGGTGGCCTCGGCGGCGCTGTCGCTGCGCAAGGCCAAGGGCCTGCGGGTCCGGCTGCCGCTGCCGACGCTGACCGTGGCCAGCCCGGTCGCCGACCAGCTGCGTCCCTTCACCGACCTGGTCGCCGACGAGGTCAACGTCAAGCAGGTCGTGGTCACCGACGAGGTGTCGGCGTACTGCCAGCAGGTGCTGACCGTGGTGCCCCGGGCGCTCGGGCCCCGGGTCGGCAAGCAGGTCCAGCAGGTGATCAAGGCGGTGAAGGCGGGGGAGTGGGAGCTGCACGACGGCGCCCCGGTCGCCGCCGGGGTCACCCTCGCCGAGGGCGAGTACGAGCTGCGTCTGGTCGCGGCCGACGCCGAGCACTCGGCGCCGCTGCCCGGCGGTGAGGGGGTGGTGGTGCTGGACACCACGGTCACCCCCGAGCTGGCCGCCGAGGGGCTGGCCCGCGACGTCGTACGGGTGGTGCAGCAGGCCCGCCGCGACGCCGACCTGGACGTCTCCGACCGGATCGTGGCGACGCTCGCCGCCCCGGCGCCGGTGCGGGCGGCGGTGTCGGCGTACGCCGACTTCGTGGCCCGGGAGGTGCTGGCCGACCGTGTCGACTTCGCCGAGGACCTTGACGGCTTCGCCGGTGAGGTCGGCGAGGGTGAGCGCGTGACGGTGGCCGTCCGCCGCGCCTGACGAAGTAAGCAGGGGCCCCTTGTTAACGCCTCAGGTAGTACCAGGGGCCCCTGTTAACACCTGTCATCCAGCCAGCGGACCCGCCCCACCTCGCGCATGACGACGTGCGCGAGTCCGCTACGGTGGCAGCGCCCTACTGCGTACATCACCCATCGTCGGAGGACCAGTGCCGCTGCTCTACACCATCGGCAAGTTCACCGTGGCGCCTACGCTGCGGCTGGCGTTCCGACCGACCGTGGAAGGACTGGAGCACGTCCCGGAGACCGGTGGCGCGATCTTCGCCGGCAACCACCTGTCAGTGGCCGACGAGCTGTTCCTCGGCACGGTAGTGCCACGGCACCTGGCCTTCTGGGCCAAGTCCGAGTACTTCAAGGGCACCGGCGTCAAGGGAAGGTTCTCCAAGTTCGTGCTCACCGGGCTCGGCGCGATCCCGGTGGAGCGGGCCGGGGGCCGGGCCGCGCTGTCCGCGTTCGACGCGGCCATCCCGGCGCTCAAGGAAGGTGAGTTGGTGGTCGTCTACCCGGAGGGCACCCGCTCGCCGGACGGGCGGCTGTACCGGGGTCGTACCGGAGCGGTCCGCCTCGCCATCGCGGCGGGCGTACCGATCATCCCGGTCGGCATGATCGGTACGGAGAAGGTGCAGCCGATCGGCGCCCGGGTGCCGCGTCCCTTCACCGGAAAGATCACCGTCAAGTTCGGTAAGCCGCTGGACTTCACCGGCCGTCCGGACGACCGGCTCTCGCTGCGGCAGATGACCGACGAGATGATGGCCGAGATCCAGAAGCTCACCGGGCAGGAGTACGTCCCCCGGTACGCCCCGGCCCGCGCCCAACCGCCGGCCGCGAGCAGCGACTGACCGACCGGCGCGGCCACCGGCTGCGGGCAACGGCGCAGGTCCCGGTCACGCCGACCGGCGCGGCCACCGGCTGGGGGCACCGGCTGCGGCTACCGGCTCGGCCACCGGCTGGGGCAACTGCGCAGGCGCCGGTCACGGCGGGTTCGAGGCACGCCGCTTCTCCTGGTCGCGTACCGCGTCGACGTCGCCGAGGCGGTTCAGCTGGGCCATCGTCCGGGCCATCCGGGCGTTGGCCGGGATCCGGTCCCGGTTGCGATCCAGGAACGACCAGTAGCCGGCGGTGAACGGGCAGGCCCGCTCACCCAGGCGGACCTTCGGGTCGTAGCGGCAGCCGCCGCAGTAGTCGCTCATCCGGTTGATGTACGCGCCGCCGGCCACGTACGGCTTGGTGCTCATCCGCCCCAGGTCGGCGTACTGGCTCATGCCGACGACGTTGACGGTCATCACCCAGTCGTAGCCGTCGACGAAGCTGCGGTGGAAGAAGTCGACAAGTTCGGTCGGCCGCCAGCCGCGTTGCAGGGCGTAGTTGCCGAGCACCATGAGCCGGGGGATGTGGTGCACCCAGCCGTGGTCGCGTAGGTCGGCGAGGACATCCGACAGGCAGTGCGCCTGCACCGCGTCGGCGTCCAGGTCGCGGAACCAGGTCGGCACCGATCCGCGGGCGCCCAGCGCGTTGCCACGCCGGTAGCCGGGCTCGAAGTACCAGTACAGGTTCCAGACGAAGTCCCGCCAGCCGAGGATCTGCCGGACGAAGCCCTCCACGCTGGCCAGCGGCACCCCCTGCGTGCGGTACGCCTGCTCCGCGCCACGGATCGCCGCCATCGGGTCGAGCAGCCCGAGGTTGAACGAGGAGGAGAGCAGGCTGTGCGCCAGCCACGGGTCGCCGGCCAGCATGGCGTCCTCGTACGGGCCGAATCGGGGCAGCCGGTGCTTGAGGAAGTGCCGGAGCCGCGACTGTGCCTCCCGCGAGGTCACCGGGAAGCGGCGCGGGCCGTCCCGCCCGACGAACCGGATGCCCTCCCGTTCCCACCGGTCCAGGTCGGCCCGGACCTCGGCGTCGATGTCGTCCTCCCGGGGCATCGCGGGGGGTGGTACGTCGAGCCGCTCGACGCCCTTGGGCGGCGGTTGTCGGTTCTCGGTGTCGAAGCTCCACCGGCCACCGACCGGCTCGTCGCCGTCGACGAGCACCCGGTGGTGCTCCCGGGCGAACCGGTAGAAGGTCTCCATCCGCAGCGCGCCGCGCCGCCCGTCCGCCCAGTCGGCGAACTCGTCCAGCCCGGTGACGAAGCCGCGCGGCGGCAGGACGGTCACCCGGTCCAGCCCACGAACGAACTCCAGCGCCGCCCGGGAGGTCGGGTGGCAGACCTCCAGCGGCTCGCGTACCCGGCGTAACGCCTGCCGGTAGGTCTCGGCGCGCAGGAAGATCGCCTGGTCACCGAGTTCGGCTGCCCGGTGGCGCAGGGCGGAGAGCACCAGGTGCGCCTTCTGCCGATGGAAGGCCCGACGGCGGAAGACCGCCTTGGACTCGATCAGCAGCACCGGCTGGCGGCGGTCGTCGAGGAAGTGCGGTCCGAGTTGGTCGGCGAACAGCCAACGCCGCGGCATGCCTGCGATTGTCCCTCGCGGGAAGCCGCCGGTGGGCGGGGAGGCTTCAGTTCATCCGGTCGAGACGATCTGCTCCCGTAGCGTGCCGAGCAGGCGGGCGCTGTCGTCGACGGAGAGACCGGTGAAGACCGCGCTGGTGAGGCTGCCGTGGTCGACCGAGGTGCAGACGACCACCCCGGTGCCGTCGGAGTTGCCCACCGCGCAGCGCTCGTGCCGGCCCCGGACGCTGCTCTCCACCACCTGCGTCTCGCCGAGGGCGTACTCCTTGGTGAGCCGTTCCATCTCGGCGTCGGCGTCGGCCGACGGGGTGAACCGGAACCCGGTGCCACCGAAGACGGTCACCCGCTTGCCGGCGCTGGTGCTGTAGACCCCGGCGAAGGTGTCCTCGGCGAGCCAGTGCGCCTGGCGCATCTGGGTCTCCAACTGCTGGGCCGCCTGGGTACTGCGTGGGTCCTCCCGTAGCCGCAGGTCCGCAACCTGTGCCGGGAGGGCGGCGTTCGCCGGGTACTGGGTGAACATCGGCATGCCGTAGTAGGCCGGGCAGCCACAGCAGCAGGCCAGGGTCAGCAGCAGCATCCAGGGCCAGCGGCGCCGTCTGCGTACCGGGACGGGGACGTACCCGGCGGGCGGCTGCCACCCCGGCGGCGGTGCGGCCGGCGGGGCCTTCTTCGCCTTCCGGCCCCGGGCGGGTGGCGGCGGTGGCCCGCCCGGCGCCGGTGGCCGGGCGGCCGGCGGCGCGGGTGGTGGGGCCTGGTGGGCCGGCGGCGCTGGGTAGCCGGGCGGCGGATAGCCCGCCGGCGAGTAGGTCGGCGGCGACGGCGGATAACCCGGCGGCGGTGCCGGTCGCGCGGGGGACTGCGCCGCTGGCGGTGGGTACCCGGCGGGCTGCGGGGGGTACGCCGACGGCTGGTGGGCCGGCGGTGCCGGTGACAGCGGGGGTGCCGGCGGCCCGGAGTACGGCCGGGTCGGCGGCGGGGCCGGGTACGACAGCGTCGGCGGCAGGGCCGGAAAGTCAGCCGAGGGCAGCTCCCACCCGCTGGTGTCGACCCCCGCCCACGGGTCGACCGGGGTCTGGTGCTCCGGCTGGTGGGCCGCCGCGACCGGCGGCGGTGGGGTCGGCTCGGCCGACTCGCCCCACGTCGGGCGGCGCGGCGGTGCCGGCGGTACGGCGGCAGATCCGCTCCAGCGTGGCGAGGCGGGTTCGTCGTCCGGCACCGGTTGCCCCAGCACGCGGGTGCCCTGCGGACCCACCTCGGCGGCTGCCGGTGCGGTGGCGGGAGATTCGTCGTCCGGCTCGATCGTGGCCGGCTGCCCCTCGACGGGCTGACCGTCAGCGGGCTTGTCCTGCGGGGCGGTGCCGGTCGGGGCGGCGGTCTCGGTCTCTGCGGGCAGCGCGGCCGTGGTGGCGGTCTCCCCGGTGGTGCGCTGTCGCGTCGGCTCGTCGTCGGGATCCGGCTGCGCGCTGGACTCCGGCTGCTCGCTGACCAACGGGGTGGCCTGCTCCTGGGTGACCGCCGGCTCCCCGTCCGGCGGTGCCTCCGGACGGTTCCCGTCGACCGGCCGGTCTGCACCCGGCTGCGGCTCCGGCATCGCGGCAATCTCCTCTCACGCCGACCCGAGGTTAGTACCGTTGTGCCACCGTGGCCGAATCAGGCCGGCCGTAGCGCAGCCGAGCGACCTTCTCCGCCGCGTCGGTTCGCGGCCGGGGGCCGGGCCGCTCATGGCGACCGCTGGCCTGGCGGGTCGAAGGGACAGGTGTGGCGCGGGTGCCGGCGATCGGGCGCGTACCCTTGGGCATCATGAGCCCGTCCACCACACCGCGCCCCGTCGCGGCCAACTCCGTGTGGCCCCGACTGGAGCCGCTGCTGCCCCAGGTGACCAAGCCGATCCAGTACGTCGGTGGTGAGCTGGGCGCAGTGGTCAAGGACTGGGACGCGGCGACCGTACGGTGGGCGCTGATGTACCCGGACGCGTACGAGGTCGGCCTGCCCAACCAGGGTGTGCAGATTCTCTACGAGGTGCTCAACGAGCTGCCCGACACGCTCGCCGAGCGGACGTACGCGGTCTGGCCGGACCTGGAGAAGCTGATGCGCGCCCACGGCGTGCCCCAGTTCACCGTGGATGCCCACCGGCCGGTGCGCGACTTCGACCTGTTCGGCGTGTCGTTCGCCACCGAGCTGGGCTACACCAACCTGCTCACCGCGATCGACCTGGCCGGGATTCCGCTGCTCGCGGCCGACCGTACCGACGACGATCCGGTGATCGTGGCGGGCGGGCACGCGGCGTTCAACCCGGAGCCGATCGCCGACTTCGTCGACGCCGCGGTGCTCGGCGACGGCGAGGAGGCGGTGCTGGAGATCACCGCGATCGTGCGGGACTGGAAGGCCGAGGGGCGTCCGGGCGGCCGCGACGAGCTGCTGCTGCGGCTGGCCCGCACCGAGAGCGTCTACGTGCCGCGCTTCTACGACGTGGACTACCTGCCCGACGGCCGGATCCAGCGGGTCGTACCGAACCGGGCGGACGTGCCGTTCCGGGTGCACAAGCGTACGACGATGGACCTGGACGCCTGGCCGTACCCGAAGAAGCCGCTGGTCCCGCTGGCCGAGACGGTGCACGAGCGGTACGCGGTGGAGATCTTCCGGGGTTGCACCCGGGGGTGCCGGTTCTGCCAGGCGGGCATGATCACCCGGCCGGTCCGCGAACGCTCCATCACCACGGTGGGGCAGATGGTGCAGCAGGGGCTGGAGTTCTCCGGCTTCCACGAGGTGGGCCTGCTGTCGCTCTCCTCGGCCGACCACTCCGAGATCGGCGACATGTGCTCCGGCCTGGCCGAGCAGTACAAGGGCACCAACGTGTCGCTGTCGCTGCCGTCGACCCGGGTGGACGCGTTCAACATCGAGCTGGCCCAGGAGCTGTCCCGCAACGGGCGGCGGACCGGTCTGACCTTCGCCCCGGAGGGCGGGTCGGAGCGGATCCGCAAGGTGATCAACAAGATGGTGTCGAAGGACGACCTCATCCGTACCGTGGTCACCGCGTACACCAACGGCTGGCGGCAGGTGAAGCTCTACTTCATGTGCGGGCTGCCCACCGAGACCGACGAGGATGTCCTGGAGATCGCCGACATGGCGCACGAGGTCATCCGCGCCGGCCGGGCCGCGACCGGTTCCAAGGACATCCGCTGCACGGTCTCCATCGGCGGGTTCGTGCCGAAGCCGCACACCCCGTTCCAGTGGGCGGCGATGGCCCGGCCGGAGGTCATCGACGGCCGGCTCAAGCTGCTCAAGCAGGCGATCAACGCGGACCGTTCGCTGGGCCGGGCGATCGGCTTCCGCTACCACGACGGCGAGCCGTCGCTGATCGAGGGCCTGCTCTCCCGGGGGGACCGTCGGGTCGGCGCGGTGATCCGCAAGGTCTGGGAGAACGGCGGCCGGTTCGACGGCTGGAGCGAACACTTTTCGTACCAGCGCTGGGTGGAGGCCGCCGACGAGGTGCTGCCCACCTTCGGGGTGGACCTCGACTGGTACACCACCCGCGAGCGCGAGGAGTTGGAGGTCCTGCCCTGGGACCACCTGGACTCGGGCCTGGACAAGGACTGGCTCTGGCAGGACTGGCAGGACTCGCTCAGCGAGTACGAGCAGGACGACTGCCGGTGGACGCCGTGTTTCGACTGCGGGGTCTGCCCGGCGATGGACACCGAGATCCAGATCGGCCCGACCGGCCGGAAACTACTCCCGTTGACCCCGGTCAACGGCCTGAGGCTGCCCACCGGCGCCCAGCAGTGACCCGGTTGGTCCGCCAGCGAGGAGCATGAAGATCAGTAAGAGACCACAGCCCGAGGGTGGCCAGGCGCCGGTCGTCCAGCGCCTGCGGATCCGGTACGCCAAGCGGGGCCCGTTGCGGTTCACCTCGCACCGGGACTTCGCCCGGGCGTTCGAGCGGGCGCTGCGCCGCGCCGGGGTGCCAGTGGCCTTCTCGCAGGGCTTCACCCCGCACCCCAAGATCTCGTACGCCAGCGCGGCGCCGACCGGGGTAGCCAGCGAGGCCGAGTACCTGGAGGTCGGCCTGCGTGAACCCGTCGACCCGGAGGCGCTGCGCAGCGCGTTGGACGCCGCGCTCTCGCCCGGCCTCGACGTGCTCGACGCCGTGGTGGCCACCGGCGGCGGGTTGGCGGAGCGGATCGAGGCGTCCCGGTGGCGCATCGAGCTGCCGCAGGTGGATCCCGAGGTGCTGGGCAAGGCCGTGGCCGTCTTCAGCGCCGCCGAGCAGGTGCAGGTCGAGCGGATGACCAAGCAGGGGCGGCGGACCTTCGACGCGCGTGCCGCAGTCATTGCCATCGATGTGAGTGCCCCGTCGGCGACGCCTTCCGGGGGATCGGCCGTACCGTGTGCGATACTCGAACTGGTCGTACGGCAGGTCACCCCGTCCGTACGGCCCGATGACGTCCTTTCCGGCCTCCGCGTGGTGGCCGGCCTGGAGCCGCCGGTGGCCCCGAAGGTGATCCGGCTGGCTCAGGGCACGCTGACCGCGCAGGGTGCGATCGTGGATCCGCTGGACGCGGATCGCGACGGGGCAACCATCGGCGGACGCTGACCGACGGTCGGCGTCCAGGCAGGCAGACTTCGCCGGTCGCGCACGCCGTGCGCCCGGGGAAACACTTTTGCGGCCTCCCTGCGTGGCAGCGCTCACCCGCGCCCGGGGAAGCCAGAACTGGAGAACGTCCATGCTCGAGAACGAGCCCGAGGGCGGCGAACGGACCGGTGCGAACCCGGCCGACGAGACCGCCGAGCACAACATCGCCGACCCGGCGAGTGGGGCTGGCGGCGCCGCTGCGCCGCCGGAGCCGGTCGACGCCGCCAGTACACCGGAGGACGCCACCGACACGGTGAGCGGTACGGCCGACCTGGCTGGCGCCTCGGCCGTCGAGGAACCGCCCCGGCGGCGGGCCACCCGGCGGCGAACCACCCCGGTCAGCCCGCCCGAACAGACCGACGCCCCAGTGGAGGCGCTGGGTGCGCCGGCCGTGGGCAGTGGGGAAGCGCCTCAGGCCGAGGTCCTCGCCCCGGTCTCCGGTGACCTCGACGCCGCACCCAAGACCACGCGGCGGCGCCGTAAGGCCACCACCGCCCAGAAGAGCACCGAGGAGCCGCTGGCCGCGGCCGAGGTCGAAGCTGCCGCCGGTGACGTCGTACCGCCGGTCAAGGTGACCCGTACCCGGCGCCGGAAGGCCGCGCCCGCGGCGGTCGAGATCCCGGCGGAGCCGCCGGTCACCGACGAGCCGGTGGCCGGGGCACCGGAGACCGCCGCCGAACCCGCCGCCGAACCCGCCGCCGGGACCGACTTCGGAGCCGGCGCCGCGCCGGTCGAGAACGCGGCTGACGTACCCACCGACGAGCCCGCCGAAGGCGAAGAGCCGGCACCGGCGGCGGTCGAGCCGGCCCCGGAGACGCCGCCGGCTGCGGAGGCGGCCGTGGAGCCGGCGCCGGAGCCACGGTCGCGCCGTCGGCGCGCCGCGCTCACCGCGCCGACGGTGCTGTTCATGGCCCCGGAGGAGATCACCGCCGCCCGGGTCGCCGCCGCCGAGCCGGCCGCCGAGGAAGAGGTCGCCGAGGAACCGGCCGAACCGCCCCGTCGCCGCCGTCGTGGCCGCCGGGAGGCCGAGCCGGTGGTGACGGCCGAGGCCGACGAGGAAGCCGCTGCGGAGACCGAAGAGGTCGCCGTGGACGAAGAGGACGAGGAGAGCGCTGCCGGACGGCGGCGCCGCCGGCGTGGCCGCCGGGGCCGGGGACGCGGCAAGGGCGGCGCGGAGGACGCCGAGGACGTCGAGGACGGCGAGGCCGAGGAGGCAATCCAGGCCGAGGCGGACGAGGCGGAGGAAGCCGAGACCGAGACCGACGAGGGGGGCGACGAGGCCGAGGGCGGCGACGGGTTGACCCGTCGGCGTCGGCGTCGCCGCCGCCGGGGTGCCGGCGACACCGAGGGCGCCGCCGATGACGGCGTGCCGACGGTGGTGAAGATCCGAGAGCCGCGTCGTACGGTCGACGAGGTGCAGGGCGTCTCCGGCTCGACCCGGCTGGAGGCCAAGCGGCAGCGCCGCCGGGACGGGCGCGAGCAGCGCCGCACCCGCCCGCCGATCCTCAGCGAGTCGGAGTTCCTGGCCCGCCGGGAGGCGGTCGACCGGGTGATGGCGGTACGCCAGCGCGGTGATCGCACCCAGATCGCCGTCCTGGAGGACGGCGTGCTGGTCGAGCACTACGTCACCCGCAACTCGGCGGGCACCATGGCCGGCAACGTCTACCTCGGCAAGGTGCAGAACGTGCTGCCCAGCATGGAGGCGGCGTTCGTCGACATCGGCCGGGGCCGCAACGCGGTGCTATACGCCGGCGAGGTCAACTGGGACACCACCGGCCTGGAGGGTCGGGCCCGCTCGATCGAGCAGGCGCTCAAGTCCGGCGACTCGGTGCTGGTGCAGGTCACCAAGGACCCGATCGGGCACAAGGGCGCCCGGCTGACCAGCCACATCGCGCTCTCCGGCCGGCACCTGGTCTACGTGCCGGGCGGCAACGCCTCCGGGATCAGCCGCAAGCTGCCGGACACCGAGCGCAAGCGACTGCGGGACGTGCTCAAGAAGTTGGTGCCGGACGGCGCCGGGGTGATCGTCCGGACCGCGGCCGAGGGGGCCAGCGAGGACGAGTTGGCCCGCGACGTCAAGCGGCTCCAGGCGCAGTGGGAGGACATCCAGGCCAAGGCCGCCGAGGGCGGTGCGCCGGTGCTGCTGTACGAGGAGCCGGACCTCGTCATCCGGGTGGTCCGGGACCTGTTCAACGAGGACTTCCGTGAGCTGGTGATCGAGGGCGACCAGTCGTACGACATGGTCGAGTCGTACCTGTCCCACGTCTCGCCGGATCTGCTCGCCCGGCTGCGCCGGCACGTGGGCACCACGGACGTCTTCGCCGAGTACCGGATCGACGAGCAGATCCTCAAGGGGCTCGACCGCAAGGTCTTCCTCCCCTCCGGCGGCCACCTGGTGATCGACCGGACCGAGGCGATGACCGTGGTCGACGTCAACACCGGCAAGTACACCGGTGCCGGCGGCAACCTGGAGGAGACGGTCACCCGCAACAACCTGGAGGCGGCCGAGGAGATCGTCCGCCAGCTGCGGCTGCGCGACATCGGCGGCATCGTGGTGATCGACTTCATCGACATGGTGCTGGAGTCGAACCGGGAGCTGGTGCTGCGTCGGCTGACCGAGTGCCTGGGCCGGGACCGTACCAAGCACCAGGTCACCGAGATCACCTCGCTGGGTCTGGTGCAGATGACCCGCAAGCGGATCGGTGCCGGGCTGCTGGAGGCGTTCAGCGAGACCTGCGAGTGCTGCAAGGGTCGGGGCCTGGTCATCCACACCGAGCCGGTGCCGGAGAAGCCACGGGCCGGCGGCGGGGAGAAGGTCAAGGCGGTCGCCTCGGCCGGCGTGCCGACGGCGGAGCAGCCGACCGCGACGTCCCGGCGTCGGGCGCGCAAGAGCGCCCCGGCCGAGCGGACCGTGGTGGAGGTCACCGAGGCCGACAGTACGAGCACCGCCGACGCCGACTACCACGACACCATGGGCTACGACCTGTCGCGCTACGAGACGCAGACCCCGGCCGCTGCGGACATCGCCGACAGCCAGCAGGGCGAGTCAGCCCGGCTGGCCGCCCCGGACGACCCGGACGCGCTGGCCGAGGACGACGAGGACAGCGGCGAGAGCAGCACCGGGCGCCGTCGCTCCCGCCGGGGTGGCGCACGGCGTCGCACCCGACCCTGACCCGTACGTGGTGGCCCCTCCCGGCGGTGACGTCCGCCGGGAGGGGCCGCGGCGTGCCAGCGCCCGGATCCGATGCGTTAACAGGGGGCCCTTCCGCTACCTGAGGCGTTAACAGGGTGCCCTTCCTTGCGGGTGGGCGGGGGGCGGTTTGGGGTACGGGGCGAGCATGCCGTACGCTTGCCTGCGGCGCACCTTTGTGTGCCGAGTTCCCGTGTGCCCGCGCCGCCGTGCCTCTGCTACCCGGCGAGCCGCCGTGGGAACGACCGACCGGCAACGGTGGGAAAAGACGTTAGCAGCCTCAACGACAGGGAGTCCGCCTCCGATGTACGCGATCGTCAAGACCGGCGGCAAGCAGTACAAGGTCGCCGAAGGCGACGTGATCGAGGTCGAGAAGCTCGCCGGTGCCCCCGGCGACGCGGTGAAGCTCGCCGCGGTGCTCCTCGTCGACGGTGACGACCTGGTGACCGACGCGGCGAAGCTCGCTCAGGTCGAGGTGTCCGGCGAGATCGCCGCGCACACCAAGGGCCCGAAGATCCGGATCCACAAGTTCAAGAACAAGACCGGCTACCACAAGCGCCAGGGTCACCGCCAGCCGCTGACCCAGGTCAAGGTGACCGGCATCTCCAGCGGGAAGTAGGTCGTCCTCCAATGGCTCACAAAAAGGGTGCGTCCAGCTCGCGTAACGGTCGTGACTCCGCGGCCCAGCGACTCGGCGTGAAGCGCTTCGGTGGTCAGGTGGTCAGCGCGGGTGAGATCCTCATCCGTCAGCGTGGCACCAAGTTCCACCCCGGTGACCTGGTCGGCCGCGGTAGCGACGACACGCTCTTCGCGCTGGCCGCCGGCTCGGTCCAGTTCGGCACCAAGCGCGGTCGCAAGACCGTCAGCATCGTGCCGCAGCAGTAGCTCTCCGGCGTAAGCGGGCCGTGGACCTGATGTCCCGGCCCGCTTTGCCATTTCATGTGCGGGGGCGGCCCCGCTGGAAGGATTACGGCGTGACTACGTTCGTTGACCGGGTCGTCCTGCACCTGCAGGCCGGCGACGGCGGGCACGGCTGTGTCTCGATCCACCGGGAGAAGTTCAAGCCGTTCGGCGGCCCCGACGGGGGCAACGGTGGGCACGGCGGCACCGTCTCCCTGGTGGTCGACGCGCAGGTGCACACGCTGCTCGACTTCCACTTCCGACCGCACGTCAAGGCACCGAACGGTCGCGGTGGCGCCGGGTCGAACCGGGACGGCGCCAACGGTGGCGACTTGGTGCTCAAGGTGCCGGACGGCACGGTCGTACAGACCCTGGACGGCACGGTGCTCGCCGACATGGTGGGTGCCGGCACCACCTTCGAGGTGGCCCGGGGTGGGCGCGGCGGGCGGGGCAACGCCTCGCTGGCCAACGCCCGCCGTAAGGCGCCCGGATTCGCCGAGTTGGGCGAGCCGGGTGAGCAACTGGACGTGGTGCTGGAACTCAAGAGCGTCGCCGACGTCGGCCTGGTCGGCTTCCCGTCGGCCGGCAAGTCCTCGCTGATCTCGGTGATCTCCGCGGCCAAGCCGAAGATCGCCGACTACCCGTTCACCACCCTGGTGCCCAACCTCGGCGTGGTCCGGGTCGACAACCACACCTTCACCGTCGCCGACGTGCCGGGTCTGATTCCCGGCGCGGCCACCGGCAAGGGGCTGGGGCTGGAGTTCCTCCGGCACGTCGAGCGCTGCGCCGTGCTGGTGCACGTCATCGACACCGCCACGCTGGAGCCCGGTCGGGACCCGTTGGCCGACATCGACACCATCGAGGCGGAGCTGGAGGCGTACGGCGGCCTGGCCGACCGGCCCCGGTTGGTCGCGCTGAACAAGGTCGACGTGCCCGACGGGCGTGACCTGGCCGACATCGTCCGACCCGACCTCCAGGCGCGTGGCCTGCGCGTCTTCGAGGTTTCGGCGGCCACCCGGGAGGGACTCAAGGAGCTCACCTACGCGATGGCGGAACTGGTGGAGCAGTCGCGGGTGGCGGCGCCGCCGGCCGAGCCGACCCGGGTCGTGATCCGGCCCAAGGCGGTCGACGACGCCGGTTTCACCATCGAGGCGGAGCCGGACGGCTCGTACACGGTGCGGGGCGTCCGTCCCGAGCGGTGGGTGCGCCAGACGAACTTCGACAACGACGAGGCGGTGGGCTACCTCGCCGACCGGCTGGCCCGGCTCGGTGTCGAGGACCAGTTGGCCAAGGCCGGCGCCCAGCCGGGCGACCTGGTCCGCATCGGCGAGCGGGAGTTCGACTGGCAGCCGACCCTCTACGCCGGGGTGGAGTTCGTGCCCGGTGCCCGGGGTCGGGACGTCCGCTTGGAGGAGAAGCAGACCCGGGCCAGCGCGGCCGAGCGGTTGGCCGCCCGGAAGGCTCGCCGGCAGCGGCCCGCCGACGAGGTGGAGTCGACGCCCGACGCGGACGACACCGAATAGTTCCAGCCCGCCCAGGCAACGGCGGCCCCGGCAGGTCGTGGTGCGACACCCTCAGGCGGCGGTTGCACCACGACCTGTCGGTCAGGGACGGTCGAGCGGGGTGTCGAGGGCGCCGCCGGTGCCGGCCCGGTTGGACAGCAGCAGGCCCAGCGCCAGCATGCCGAAGCCGAGCCCCAGGTGCAGGAAGTCGTCGGCACCGTTGACCGGGATGAAGTTTGCCGCGCTCTCGTCCTCGGTGGCCCACCCGTACAGCCACAGGGCGAGATAGATCGCCCCGCCGCCGGCCAGGAAGAGTCGCGCGCCGGCCAGCCGACGGGACAGCACCAGGCCGACCAGGCCGAAGCCGAGGTGCAGCAGGTTGTGCAGGATCGACACCTGGAACACGCCGAGCAGCTTCGCCCCGGAATGGTGCCCGGCGAAGGTCATGTCGCCGTAACCGGTGGTGATGCCCGGGATGAAGCCGGCCACGCCGATGATCAGGAAGAGGGCTGCCACGACCAGGGCGGCGAGTTGGACCCGGCTACGTCCGGAGCGACCGCCGCGTGCCTGATGCGCCATCGATGTCACCTCTGGGAATCCGGGGAACGCCCGCGGCCGACGGGGCGGCGAGGTGTGGCTCTGTGCATGGCGATCTCGCTGGGCCGCTGGTCTTCAATTCTGTAGGCCGGCGGGCTGTCCCGCAGCGAAACGACCAATCAGGCCGGGCCGGGGCCGGCGAGGACGTCCACCCGGCCGGGCCCGTCGTGTTCTCCGGCAGGTCGTCCCCTTCGCGGCGCCCGGGTTCGCTCGGGCGACCTGTCGTTTCGGCGGCAGCGGGCCGGGTAGCGCTCGGGTGGGACGGTCCAATGCCGGACCTCCGGGGTGGAGGAGACATGATGGGCAGCAACGGCGGGAGGTGGGCGCTGCTCGGCGCCGCCACCGTGACCGCGGTCGGTGTCGGACGGGCGGTGGCCCGGCGGCGACGGCGGCACCAGCCCGACGAACAGGACGGCTGGTACGTGGTGCGGCGCGGGGTGACGGTCGACCGGCCAATCGAGGCGGTGATCGGCTTCTGGACCGACCGGGAACGGCTGGACCGCGCCCTGGCCGAGTGGGCGACCCTGGAACAGATCGACGACGAGCACTGGCGGTGTGTGGCGCCGGACACCTCCGGCGCGGGCACCGAGTGGCGGGCCGAGCTCACCGTCACCGGTCCGGGCCGGCTGAGCTGGCGGGTCACCGACGGTCCGGAACAGCAGGGCACGGTCGCCCTGGTGCCGGCACCGCAGGGCCGGGGCACCGAGATCCGGGCCGAGTTGCGGTACCGCTCCGGCCCGGTGCGCCGGGCACTCGGCCTGGCCGGCGGCCACGAACCGGACCTGCGGCTGCGCGACACGCTGCGCCGGGTGAAGTCGCTCATCGAGTGCGGTCAGGTGATCGACACCCGGCATGACCCCTCGGGGCGGAGCCGGGCGCAGGAGCGGGTCACCGACAAGATGCGCGAGCGGCTGTCGACGGGAGGTCGGGCATGAGGGCACTGTGCTGGGAGGGCGTCGGCAAGCTGAAGGTACGCGACGTGCCGGAGCCGACGGTGCGCGCGGACGGAGACATCATCGTCAAGGTACGGGCGAGCAGCGTCTGCGGCTCCGACCTGCACCTGATCAACGGGTTCCTGCCCGCCATGCGGGAGGGCGACATCCTCGGCCACGAGTTCATGGGCGAGGTGGTGGAGACCGGGCCGGGGGTGCGGCGGCTCGCCGTCGGCGACCGGGTGGTGGTCGGCTCGGTGGTGGCCTGCGGCGGCTGCTGGTACTGCCGGACCGAGCAGTACTCGCTGTGCGACAACTCCAACCCGCAGCCGGTCTTCACCGAGAAGCTGTGGGGACACTCGCCGGCCGGCATCATCGGTTACTCCCACGCCGCCGGGGGCTACTCGGGCAGCCACGCCGAGTACGTGCGGGTGCCGTTCGGTGACATCGGTGCGTTCAAGGTGCCGGACGGGGTGCCGGACGATTCCGTGGTCTTCGCCTCCGACGCGTTGCCCACCGGGTGGATGGCCGCGGACTTCTGCGGCCTGACCGGCGGTGAGGTGGTCGCGGTGTGGGGCGCCGGGGGAGTCGGGCAGATGGCCGCTCGGGCCGCACAGTTGCTCGGTGCCGAGCGGGTCATCATGGTGGACCGGCTGCCGCAACGGCTGGCCGCCGCCGCCAACCGGCTCGGCGTGGAGACGATCAACTACGCCGAGACCGACGTGCTGGAGGCGCTGCGGGAGATGACCGCCGGCCGTGGGCCGGACGCCTGCATCGAGGCGGTCGGCATGGAGGCGCACGACGTCGGTCCGGCGTACGCGTACGACCGGGTGAAGCAGGCGACCCGGTCGCAGCTCGACCGGCCGACCTCGGTCCGGCAGGCGATCATGGCGGCGCGCAAGGGTGGCACGGTCAGCATCGTCGGCGTGTACGCCGGGTTCGTGGACAAGTTCCCGCTGGGTGCGGCGATGAACAAGGCCCTGGTGCTGCGGATGGGGCAGATGCACGCCCAGCGTTACATCCCGATGCTGCTGGACCGGCTCGCGACCGGGGAGATCGACCCCGGCTACCTGGCCACCCATCCGATGTCTTTGGAGCAGGGCGCGCGGGGCTACGAGATCTTCGAGAAGAAGCAGGACGGGTGCCTGCGGACGGTGTTGCATCCGGCCTGACCCCGCGAGCCGCCGCCGGCCGTCGACGAGTCACCGCTGCGGCGCGGGGTGGGCCGGCTGGCCCCTCCCATGAGCCGGCGAACCTGGTTCACTGCGATGGCGCGTCGGCGGCGCCGCCCACCCGGGGCGGCGTGCACCCGCGCCGTCGTCCGGCCCGGCCGGACCGTTGGCGTGCGGGGTGCGGCAGGTGGGCCGGCGGGCACCCGGGGGAGGACGCATGCGGGACAACAGGCCGGCGTACTGGCGGCGGTGGATGGCCGGGGCGGTCGGGGGCGGCGGCGAACCGCCGCTGATCGCGCCCGCCCGGCGGATGGTCCGGGCGGATCGCTTCTACACCGCCCACCTTGGCTTCACCGCGCCCGACCTGGCGGCGGCCCGGGAAACGGCGGTCGGATACGCGGAGGCGCTGAGCGTGTTGCGGCCCGAGCTGGCGCTCGGTGCGTCCGCGGTGTCCCCGGCCGACGACTGGCAGCGGGCCGAGCGGCTGTTCTGTGGGGCGGTCGGCCCCGACGACGAGCGCTGCGTCGACGTCGCCGGTCATCCGGGGTTCCACCACGCTCCCGGGCCCGGCGGGCTGGGCTGGGGCGACGGTGACGTCGTCTGACGGCTCGCCCCGGTCCGGCACGGCGGGGACGGGCCCGCCGACCGGGGCAGCACAGCCCGTCGGTCAGTCGAGGTCGAACTCGCCGTCCTGGGCGCCCGCGACGAAGGCGTCCCATTCGGCCTGGGTGAACACCAGCACCGGGCCGTCCGGCTCGGCGGAGTTGCGCATGCCGATCAGGTCGTCGACGAAGGCGACCTCCACGGCGGCCTCGGAGGTGTCGCCTTCGGCCCGCTGCCAGACCGCCCGGGAGAGGTCGAAGTCGCCCTTGGGGTGCGTTGTCATGCTCCAGTCCTCCAGCGTCGGGGGGAAATGGGGACGCCCGCTGGCGGCCCCATCCGGCAGGATAAGCGGATGCCGAGCCTGAGCCGTGCAGAGTCGACCGCGCGTGGCGCGTCGATCGCCGTCGTGTCATATCACGTGGACCTCGACCTGACCGGGGGCGACGAACGGTTCCGTTCGCAGGTCACCATCCGGTTCCGGGCCACCGGCACGGAGACCTTCGTCGAGGTCAAGCCCGCGAAACTGCTGGCGGTACGCCTCAACGGCGGCGACCTCGACCCCGCCGGGCTGGACGACAACCGGCTGTCCCTGACCGGGCTGGCCGAGGAGAACACGCTGACCGTCGACGCGGAGATGGCGTACACCAACACCGGCGAGGGGGTGCACCGCTTCGTCGACCCCGCCGACGGCGAGACCTACCTTTACGCGATGTCCTTCCTGGACGACGTGCAACGCATCTTCGCCGCCTTCGACCAGCCCGACCTGAAGGCGCCGGTCACCCTCTCGGTCACCGCCCCAGCACACTGGACGGTCGCGGCCAACGGCGAGCTGGCCGCCAACCCGGGCCCGGGGCGTTGGGAGTTCGCGCCCACCCTGCCGATCGCGACGTACCTGTTCACCCTGATCGCCGGGCCGTGGCACGTCCGCCGGGACAGCCACGACGGCATTCCGCTCGGCATCTACTGCCGGCGCTCGCTGGCCGAGCACCTGGACGCCGACGCCGAGGAGATCTTCACCGTCACGAAGCAGTGCTTCGACCGTTTCCATCAGCTGTTCGACGAGCGTTACCCGTTCGGCAAGTACGACCAGGCGTTCGTGCCGGAGTTCAACGCCGGCGCGATGGAGAACCCGGGGCTGGTCACCTTCCGCGACGACTACATCTTCCGTTCGGCGGTCACCGACACCCAGCGTGAGTTGCGGGCCACCACCATCGCCCACGAGATGGCGCACATGTGGTTCGGTGACCTGGTCACCATGCGGTGGTGGGACGACCTGTGGTTGAACGAGTCGTTCGCGGAATACCTCGGCACCCGGGTCACCGCCGAGGCGACCCGGTTCGACCAGGCGTGGACCACCTTTGCCCTGCACCGCAAGGCGTGGGGTTACGCCGCCGACCAGCGCCCCTCCACCCATCCGGTGGCGCCGGAGCAGGTCGCCGACGCGGCCGAGGGGCTGCTCAACTTCGACGGCATCTCGTACGCCAAGGGCGCCAGTGTGCTACGGCAACTCGTGGCGTGGCTCGGCGACGAGCCGTTCCTGGCGGGGCTGAACGACCACTTCTCGCGGCACCGGTTCGACAACGCCACCCTGGCGGACCTGCTCGGCAGCCTCGCTGCGGCAAGCGGGCGTGAGCTGACCGACTGGGCGCAGGCGTGGCTGCGTACCGCCCAGGTCAACACGCTTCGGGCCGAGGTGTCCGTGGATGCCGACGGCCGTTACCGGGAGGTGGCCGTCACGCAGACCGCGCCGCTGTCGCACCCGGTGCTGCGCCCGCACCGCATCGGTGTGGGCCGGTACGCCCTGGACGGCAGTGCCGACCGGGTCGAGGTCGATCTGGACCCGAAGGTCGACGGGGGTCGGGCGGTGCTCGCCGGGTTGGCCGGCGAGCAGGCGTCGGCCGTCCTGCTGCCCAACGACGGTGACCTCACCTTCGCCAAGATCCGCCTGGATTCCGCTTCGGCCGACGCGGTGCCGGCGCTGCTGCCCCGGTTGGCCGACCCGTTGCCCCGCGCGTTGCTGTGGGGCGAGGCGTTGGATGCGGCGACCGACGGCGAGCGACCGGTCGGCGCGGTGGTGGACCTGATCGGGGCGGCGCTGCCCTCCGAAACCGAGGTGATCATCGCCGAGGACGTGCTGGCCCTGAGCCGTTCGCTGGTCGACCGCTACCTCGACCCGGCGGCGCGGCAGGCCGCGCTGGCGGTGCTCGACGGGGCCTGCCGCCGGTTGCTCGACGGCGCCCCGGTGGGCGGGTCGTTGCAGCTGGCCGCGGCGCGGGGCCTGATCGCCGCGACCACCGACGGCGACCTGCTCGCCGGCTGGCTCGGCGGCCGGGGCGTACCGGACGGGTTGGCCGTCGACACCGAGCTGCGCTGGAAGATCCTCGGCCGGCTGGTGGTGCTGGGCGCGGCCGGTGCGGCCGAGATCGCGGCGGAGGCGACGGCCGATCCGAGTGCCGCCGGTGCGGAACGCGCCGCCCGGTGCCGAGCCGCCCTGCCCGACCCGGCGGCCAAGCGGGCCGCCTGGGAGATCGTCGTGGCGGACACGGAACTGTCCAACCGGCTGGTCGAGGCGACCGCGGCCGGCTTCTGGCAGCCCGAGCAGGCGCAGCTGACCACGGACTATGTGACCCGCTACTTCGCCGACATGCCGGCCGCCGCGCGGCGGCGTACCCCGTGGGTGGCCGACGAGGTGGCCAAGCTGGCCTTCCCCCGCTACGCCGTGGCGCAGACCACCCGGGAGGCGGCCGCGGCGCTGCTGTCCCGCGACGACCTCACGCCCGGGCTGCGCCGGGTGGTCACCGACGCCGACGACGACCTGCGTCGTGCCCTGGTGGCGCGAACGGTGGTGGCCATCACGATGGCCTGACTTTTGTGGGGGGCCGGGTGCTGTCCGTCACGGCCGGCCTGAGGTGAGCTCGGCTCGGACTACGATCATGGGGTGGCGGAAGACATCCGGCGGATCGGGATCATGGGCGGTACCTTCGATCCGATTCATCACGGGCACCTCGTGGCGGCCAGCGAGGTCGCGGACCGGTTCGGCCTCGATGAAGTGATCTTCGTGCCGACCGGCCAGCCGTGGCAGAAGGCGGACGTCCCGGTCAGCTCGGCCGAGGACCGCTACCTGATGACGGTGGTCGCCACCGCCTCCAACCCACGCTTCCAGGTCAGTCGAGTGGACATCGACCGGGGTGGCCCGACCTACACCGTCGACACCCTGCGGGACCTGCACGCGATGTACGGCCCGAAGGCGCAGCTGTTCTTCATCACCGGTGCGGACGCGCTGGAGCGCATCCTGAGCTGGAAGAATCTGGACGAGATCTTCGAACTCGCGCACTTCATCGGGGTGACCCGGCCCGGGTTCGAGCTGACCGACGCCCACCTGCCCGCCGACACGGTCAGCCTGGTACAGGTGCCGGCGATGGCGATCTCGTCCACCGACTGCCGGGCTCGGGTGGCCCGCGGTGAGCCGGTCTGGTATCTGGTGCCGGACGGTGTGGTGCAGTACATCGCGAAGCGGCGTCTCTACCAGCAGTGATCCGCCGTGTATGTGGTTGATTGGGACGTTTCCGGGCTGAAACTGGTAGGTCGGGTCCACGGGCCGTGTGAGAGGCTTGGGGTATCGCACGGTTGATCGAAGGAGAACGGTGACAGTTTCCGAACGCGCTCACGAGCTGGCGATCGCCGCCGCCCAGGCGGCGGCGGACAAGAAGGCTCAGGACATCGTCATCATCGACGTGGGCGACCAACTCGCCATCACCGACGCGTTCCTGCTCGCCGCGGCCCCGAACGAGCGTCAGGTGCTGGCCATCGTCGACGCCATCGAGGAGGCCCTGCTCGACCTGCCGGAGAAGGCGAAGCCGGTCCGGCGCGAGGGCGAACGCGGCGGACGGTGGGTGCTGCTCGACTACGTCGACATCGTCGTGCACGTCCAGCACACCGAAGAGCGCGAGTTCTACGCCCTCGACCGGCTCTGGAAGGACTGCCCGACCATCCCGTTCGTCGATCGGGACCTGGCCCGCGCCGAGGCCGCCACCGGATCGGGCGAGTGACCCGGCTGGTCGTCTGGCGGCACGGCAACACCGACTGGAACGCCGCCAGCAGGGTCCAGGGGCAGACCGACGTACCGCTGAACGACCTCGGCCGGGAGCAGGCACGCGAGGCCGCGCCGCTGCTCGCCGCGCTGCGCCCGGACGCCATCGTCGCCAGCGACCTCAGCCGCGCGGCGGACACCGCCGCCGCGCTGGCCGCGCTCACCGGCCTGCCGGTACGCTCCGACGCCCGGCTGCGTGAACGGCACTTCGGTCGGTGGCAGGGACTGCTGCTCACCGAGGTCGCCGAGCGGTTCCCCGACGAGTACGCGCGCTGGCGGGCCGGCGACCCGGATCCCGGCGCCGACGTCGAACCCCTCGGTGAACTGGGCAAGCGGATCGGCACCGCCCTGCACGAGATCGCCGACGAGTCGACTGGCGGCACGATCGTCATCGCCACCCACGGGGGCGCGGCGCGGCAGGGCTGCGGGCAACTGCTGGGCTGGGACCACGCCGTGCTGCGCACCATCGGCTCGCTGCGCAACTGCCACTGGACCGAGCTGCGGCACGACGCCGGGCAGGGCTGGCACCTGCGCGCCCACAACGTCGGCCCGATCACCGCGCCCGCCGTGCCGGTGACCGCTGCCGTCTCCGCAGCCCCGGTCTCCGCCGAGCCGGTCTGACCCGGCGCGGGCATCGGGCCCGACCACAAGCCGGATCCGGCCCGGCGTCGGTGGCGGACCGGGAGCGCGGTCGGGCGGCCAGCCGGCCCGATCGGCTACCGTGCCGGTCATGCCCGTCGCGGTCGTGACCGACTCCACCGCCTACCTTCCGCCCGAACTGGTGCCGGCGCATCAGCTGACCGTGGTACCGCTGACCGTGGTGCTCAACGGCGCCGAAGGGCTGGAGGGGGTGGACGTCTTCCCCGCCGACGCCACCCGTGCCCTGAGCGCGCGGCGGGTCTCGGTGAGCACCTCCCGCCCGTCACCGGAGCAGTTCGCCCGGACCTACCGCGAGCTGCTGGACGCCGGTGCGGAGGGAGTCGCCTCGGTGCACCTGTCGGCGGGGCTCTCCGGCACCCTGGAGGCCGCCGAACTGGCCGCCGGGCAGTTCGGCGAGCGGGTGACGGTGGTGGACAGCCGTTCCTGCGGTATGGGTCTCGGCTTCGTGGCCGTCGCCGCGGCCCGGGCCGCCGAGCACGGTGCCGACCTGGCGGGCGTACGTGCCGCCGCCGTCGACGCGGTCGGGCGTACCACCATCTTCTTCTACGTGGACACGCTGGAGTTCCTGCGTCGGGGCGGCCGGATCAACGCGGCCGAGGCGCTGCTCGGTACGGCGCTGTCGGTCAAGCCGATCCTGCACATGCCCGACGGTGGCATCGTGCTGCGGGACAAGGTGCGTACCGCCAGTCGAGGGGTGGCGCGGCTGGTCGATCTCGCTGTCGAGGCGGCCGGCGACGCGCAGGTGGAGATCGCCGTACACCATCTCGCCGCACCGCAACGCGCGGAGCACCTGCTCGCGGCGCTGGCGGCCCGGCTCGGCGATCGGCTGCACGACACGTACGTCACCGAGGCCGGTGCGGCGGTGGCCGCCCATGCCGGTCCCGGCCTCGCCTGCGTCGTGATCCACCGCCGGCCCGAGGCGTGAGGACAACGGATTTCGGACGTGGGGGTGACGGGTGTCCTGTGTGGTGACCGGGGGCGGACGGGGGATCGGGCGGGCGATCGTGGCGCAGTTGCTCGCCGCTGGTGAGGCCGTCGTGGTGATCGAGCGGGACGCGGACGCGGTGTCCTGGGCGCCGGGGCATCCGCACGCGGACCGGTTGGTGTCGGTGGTCGGTGACGCGGCCGACGAGGCGGTCGCCGCCCACGCCGCCGACCGGGCGGAACGGCACCAGCCGCTCACCGGCTGGGTGAACAACGCCGCGGTGTTCCAGGACGCCTCCGTGCACGACACCCCGGCGGGCGAGGTGGTCGATCTGATCACGCGCAACCTACGCCCCGCCGTGGTCGGGGCGGCCACCGCCGTACGCCGCTTCCTTGCCGCCGGAACCGCCGGCGCCATCGTGAACATCTCGTCCCACCAGGCGAGCCGTCCGGTGCCCGGTTGCCTGCCGTACGCCACCGCGAAGGCCGCCGTCGAGGGGCTGACCCGGGCGCTCGCCGTGGAGTACGGCCGGCACGGCATCCGGACCAACGCGGTCGCGCTCGGCTCGGTGACGACCGAGCGGCACGAGGCGTTCCTGGCCAGCCAGGCGCCCGGCGAGGTGCGGCGGATCGAGGCGGAGCTGGCCCGGCTGCACCCGCTGGGCCGGATCGGTCGGCCGCAGGACGTGGCGGAGGCGGTGGCGTACCTGCTGTCGCCGGCGGCCGGCTTCGTCAACGGGGTGACTCTGCCGGTCGACGGCGGGCGCTCCGTACTCGGCCTCGACCCGGAATCGGCCTAGCACATCAGGGCATGATCAGGGCGTTTTCCACAGGACGCCGGGCTGTCCACAGCGGAGCCCGCGGAACCCGCGGGAGTCGTCCTCGTCGTCCTAGCCTCGCGCGGTGTCCAACGACGAGGAAACCGCGGTACGGGAGCGGCTGTGGCGACTGATGCCCGACGCGGCCGAGCGGGGCACGGACCCCGCGCCGATGGCGGTGCCCGGCGTACCGCTGGTCGAGCCCGGCTCCGAGGTCTGGGGCAGGTTCCCGGCGCCGATACGTGGCCTCGACCCGGTGCCCCCGGTCGCACCGGTGCCGGCAACCTCGCTGGATTGGCCGACCGTGCCCCTGCCCGTCCACCCCGTCGATGCCGGCCGGGAACCACCCGCGCCGATCGCGGCCGGGCCGACCGCAGCCGGGTCCACCTCGGCGGCGTCGATCCGGATGGCCGGGCCGGAGCCGGCCGATCCTGGGCCGCAGCCCGAGCCGGAGCGTGCCGCAGACGAGACCGGGTCGGTGTCCCGGTTGCCGGGGCCGGGGGCCTTCGACCCGGGTCGGCGGGGTGTCCGGGCACTGGCGGTCGTCGCGGTCCTGGTGGTGCTCGGTGCCGCCGGCTGGACGTGGCGGTCCCGGCCGCAGGTCGAGCCGGTCGCCGCCGTGACCGGTGCGCCGACGCCGGATCCGTCGGGCGCCACGGGAGACGACCCAGCCGACGCGCCGACCGGTGAGCTGGTCGTCGCCGTGGCGGGCAAGGTCCGCCGTCCGGGGTTGGTGCGACTGCCGGCCGGTGCGCGCGTCGCCGACGCCATCGAGGCGGCCGGCGGGGCGTTGCCCGGCGTGGACGTGGCACTGCTCAACCTGGCCCGCAAGGTCACCGACGGTGAGTTGGTCCTGGTCGGCATGGCGGCAGCCGCCTCGGGGGCGGTGCCGGGCGGGGGCCCGGCGGCGGGTGCCGACCCCGGCGCGGGCGGCCGGGTCAACCTCAACACGGCGAGCCAGAGCCAGCTCGAAACGCTGCCCGGGGTGGGGCCGGTGCTGGCCCGACGCATCATCGAACACCGCGACGAGCGTGGCGGCTTCCGGTCCGTGAGCGACCTGCGCCAGGTCAACGGCATCGGCGACGCCCGGTACGAGCAGCTCAAAGACCTGGTGACGGTGTGACGGCGGACGCCACAGCCTCGTCCCGGCCCACCCCGACACCGGGCGGGCACCTCGCCATCGCCGGACTGGGCGGTGGGGAGGTGCCCGACCTTCGGCTGGCCGGGCTGGCCGTGGCGGCCTGGCTCACCGCGTTGGCCGGGTTGCACCTCGACGTCCGGCGGACGCTGCTGGTGGCCGCCGTCGCGGCCGGCCTGGCCGTGCTGGCGGCACTGCACCTGCTCGGGGTCGTCGGCCGTCCCGGCAGGGCCGCACGCCGCCTCGGCTGGATCGTGGTGGCGGTGCTGATCGGGGTGGTCTGTGGCGGTGCCGCGACCTCGTCCCGGCTGGCCGTACGCGACGCCGAGCCGCTACGCGCGTTGGTCGAGGAGCGGGCCCAGGTCACCGCCGAGTTGGTCGTTCGGGACGACCCTCGGCCGGTACGCGGCGGCATCGTGGGACGCCCGCCCACCCTGCTGGTACGGGCCAAGCTGGTGACCGTCACCGGCCCGGCGGGGCAGCGGGTCACCGCACCGGCCCGTGTGTTGGTGCTCGCCGACGACCCGGCCTGGCAGGGGCTGCTGCCCGGGCAACGGCTCACCGCCGAGGGCCGGCTGACCGCACCGCGTGGCGGCGACCTCACCGGTGCCGTGCTCCTCGCCGCCGGCCCGCCCGACCGGCACGGAGGGCCCTCGGCTCTGCAACAGGCCGCCGGCCGGCTCCGTGCGGGCCTGCAACAGGCCTGTGCACCCCTGCCCGACGAGCCGGGTGGCCTGCTGCCCGGGTTGGTGGTCGGCGACACCAGCCAACTGCCGGACGCGGTGGAGGAGGACTTCCGCGCGACAGGGATGACGCACCTCAACGCGGTGTCCGGGTCCAACGTCGCGATCATCGTCGGGGCGGTGCTCCTGGTGGCCCGCTGGGCGCGGGCCGGTCCGGCCCTGGCCGCCGTCCTCTGCGGGCTGGCGTTGGTGGGCTTCGTCATCCTGGTCCGGCCCTCGCCGAGCGTGGTCCGGGCGGCCACCATGGGCGCGATCGGGCTCGCCGCCCTGGCCGCCGGCCGACCCCGAGCGGCGGTGCCGGCGCTGGCCGCCGCCGTGGCGGTGCTGGTACTGGTCGACCCTGACCTGGCTGGCGACGCCGGCTTCGCGCTGTCGGTGCTGGCCACCGGTGGCCTCCTGCTGCTCGCCCCGAGCTGGCGGGACGGGTTGCGGCGGCGGGGCGTACCACCGGGCGCGGCCGAGGCACTGGCGGTGCCGGCCGCCGCGCAGTTGGCCTGCTCGCCGGTGATCGCCGGGCTGTCGGGCACCATCAGTTTGGTCGCGGTGCCGGCCAACCTCCTCGTGGTGCCGGCGATCGCTCCGGCCACCGTGCTCGGTGTGGTGGCCGCCATGGTGTCACCGATCTGGCCGTTCGGTGCCGAGGTCGCCGCTTGGCTGGCGCACTGGCCGGCGTGGTGGCTGGTGTTGGTCGCCCGGTACGGCGCCGACGTGCCGCTGGGCAACCTGCCCTGGCCGGGCGGGGTGACCGGGGCGCTGCTGCTGGCGGGACTGACCGTGGCGCTGTTGGTCGCCGCCCGGCGGCCCGTGGTGCGTCGGCTGGTCGCGGTGTGCACCGTCGCGGTGATGCTCGGCACGGTGCCGGTGCGGGTGATCGCGCCGGGATGGCCGCCGAAGGGCTGGGTGATCGCGGCCTGCGCGGTCGGGCAGGGCGACACCGTGGTGTTGCCGGTCGCGCCCGGGCGGGCGGTCGTGGTCGACGCCGGCCCGGATCCGGCGGCGGTGGACGCCTGCCTACGCCGGCTCGACGTCCGGCGGGTACCGCTGCTCGTGATCAGCCACTTCCACGTGGACCACACCGGCGGTGTGGCGGGAGTGTTCCGAGGACGGCGGGTGGACCTGGTGGTGACCCCGCAGTGGCCGGAGCCGGCGCTCGGGCGGGAGCAGGTGCACGCTACCGCCACGGTCAACGGAACCGGGCTGGTGGCCGCCCCGGCGGGGTGGCGGTATCAGGCCGGCGCGGTCGACCTTGTCGTACTCGGACCTCCCTACCCGATGCGGGGGACCCGGTCGGACCCGAACAACAACTCGTTGGTGCTGCTGGCCACGGTGGCCGGGGTGCGGATCATGCTCACCGGTGACGCCGAAACCGAGGAGCAGCAGGCGCTACGGGAACATCTGCCGCCGCACCGGCTGCGGGCCGACGTGCTGAAGGTCGCCCACCACGGCAGCGCGTACCAGGATCCGGCCTTTCTGGACGCGATCCGCCCGGCGGTCGCGCTGGTGCCGGTGGGTGCGGGCAACACCTACGGGCATCCGAACGACGCGCTGCTGGCCCGTTTGGCCCGAGGCGGTGCGCGGGTGCTGCGTACCGACCTCGACGGGGACGTGGCGGTGGTGCGCGGTCCGGCCGGGCTGGCGGTGGTGTCCGGCGGCGTCGACCTGAGCCGGACGAATCCGTGAATCCAGGGGCGAAGCCGGCTCACCGTCGGCCGGGCAGAGCCGCAAATCGACACCGATTCATGGAGATAGGCGGCTAATTGGACATATGTCTGGATTTGCGCTGTGTGCGGGGTCCGCCCGTGCAGTGCGGTCGACCAGACTGGACCGGGCCGGCGAGCGTGCGAATATGGGCGGCGTGACCGCCGCCAGTGCCGCTCCTATTGTGCTCGTCCTCGGCGACGAGGAGCTGCTCGCCACGCGTGCGGTGGCCGAAACCATCGCCACCGCCCGGGCCGCCGAGCCGGACGTGGACGTACGCGAGTACCAGGCGGGCCAGCTCACCGTCGGCGAGATCGACGAGATGCTCAGCCCGTCGCTGTTCGGTGGCCGCCGGGTGCTCGTGCTGCGGTCCGGTCAGGACGCCCGCAAGGACCTGGTCGGTGCCCTGCTGGCGTACGCCAAGAACC
The DNA here is from genome assembly GCF_004331455.1 of Micromonospora zingiberis. Taxonomy (GTDB): domain Bacteria; phylum Actinomycetota; class Actinomycetes; order Mycobacteriales; family Micromonosporaceae; genus Micromonospora; species Micromonospora zingiberis. Next base: position 223,588 of record NZ_SJJR01000009.1, on the reverse strand, counting down.
CCGACCCGGACGTGCAACTCATCGTGCAGCACCTCGGCGCGGCCAAGGGCAAGGCGTTCGCCGACGGGCTGAAGGCGGCGGGCGCCCAGATCCTGCCGGCCGCCAAGCTGAAGGGACACCGTGACCGGGCGGCCTTCGTCCGTGACGAGTTCCGCCGGGCCGGTGGACGGTGCACCGACGACGCCGCCGAGGCGCTGATCGCCGCGGTCGGTAACGACCTGCGGGAACTCGCCGCCGCCTGCGCCCAGCTGATCGCCGACACCGACGGTCGGATCGGCGCCGACACGGTCGCCCGCTACTACCGGGGTCGAGTGGAGGTGAGCGGCTTCACCGTGGCCGACGCCACGATGGTCGGCGACCTGCCGGCTGCGCTGGAGGCGCTGCGCTGGGCGCTGCACGTGGGGGTGGACCCGGTGCCGATCGCCGACGCGCTCGCCGACGGGATCCGTACCGTCGCCCGGGTCGCCTCCGCTGGTAGGGGCAGCCCTTACCAGTTGGCGAGCAGCCTGGGCATGCCGCCGTGGAAGGTCGAACGGGCCCAGCGGCAGGCGCGCGGCTGGACGCCCGACGGGCTGGTCCAGGCGATGCAGGCGGCGGCCGAGTGCAACGCGGCGGTCAAGGGCGGATCGGACGATCGGGCGTACGCGCTGGAGAAAGCTGTCTTCTCGGTGGCCGCCGCGCGGCGGGGCGGCGCCAGGTGAGCGGAGCCCCCCGTGGCTCATGGGCCACCATCCCGGCCGACGAAGAGCGGTACCGTCCGCTCTACGCCCGAGTGCTCGGGCTGCGCTTCGTCAATCCGGGTGGGGTGCTCTGCTTCGTGTTCTTCGAGGGGGCGATCGCGCTGGCGGCCCTGCTCGTCCTCGCCGAGTTGGTCAAATGGTGGGCGGTACTGGTGCTTCCGGTGGCGGTGGCCGTCATGGTCAAGCTCAACGACCTGGTGGCCGCGTCGGTGGTCCGCTCGGCGGCAGCCGTACCGGATCAGGAGCGCGACCGGTTCCGGCGGCAGATGGAGCCGGTCGTCGGGCGGGCCCGGGTCGACTGGCTGCCGCACACCGTGCCCGGCGTGGTGGTCCGTGCGGGACCGGCGGACGACGAGCCCACCGACGACGCCCCGCGTGGTCCGGACCGCACCCGCGATGCGGCCAGCACCCGAGTAGCCGGGGCCGCCGCGGCCGACCGGGATGTGGGCAGCGCCGGGCGGGTGGCCCGCCGGGCGGGCGTCGCCGGGCGGGCCGGACGTCGTGCGGGCAGCGCCGGGGCGGTCCACCGTAGTGGCGGCACGGATGAGCCGGCCGGTGGAGGCGCGGGTACCGCCGAACCCGGTTCGTGATCAGGTCGCGGCGGGACCCAGATCGACCGAGCCGCGCCACCCTGTCGGGCTGGTGGACGTGCCACCCGGCCGGTCTTCGGTGGCCGGTGGACATGCGGAAGCCCCGGAGCGATGCCCCGGGGCTTCCGTCGAGATCGACTCAGGCGGCGAGCGACGCGACGCGCTTGGCGATCGCCGACTTGCGGTTCGCGGCCTGGTTGGAGTGGATGACGCCCTTGCTGGCCGCCTTGTCCAGCTTGCGGGAGGCGTCCTGCATGAGGGCGGCGGCCTTCTCGACATCGCCAGCCTCAGCGGCCTCGTGGAACTTGCGGATGGCGGTCTTCAGCGACGACTTGACCGACTTGTTACGCAGCCGGCGCTTCTCGTTCTGCCGGTTGCGCTTGATCTGGGACTTGATGTTCGCCACGCGACAGCCTCGTCTTGATAGCTCGGGTTGGTCAGCTTGTGCGCGCGACGAGCATGCGTCATCGCTGCGCGAAGGGCCAGGTTACCAGGTCGGTCCGGACGGGCCAAAACGGCACCCGGTGACCCTCGGGCCACCAGCGAATCCACCGGCTCCCCGCCGAACGCCGGGTTCCTCATGATCGCCCGTCCGGCGCGGTCCATCCCTGGCGGCGGGCCAGCCAGCTCAGGGCCTGCTCGCCGGTCCACCGCTGGTGTGCCGGTAGCTGGGTCGAGGCGGTCGGCGGTACCGACGCGGCAGCGGTGAGGTGGTACCCGGCCAGGGCGGCCAGCGTCACGTCCACCGCGTCGGCAGGCGCGTCGGCGGCGACCGGATGGGCGGCGAACCGGGCGTCCACGTCCAGTCCGCTGGCGTACCCGGTGATCAGGAGGCCGACCAGGTCGAACCAGGCAGGTCCGTGACACAGCCAGGTCCAGTCGCAGAACCAGGCCCGCCGGGCGGGGTCGATCAGAACGTTGTCCACCCGCAGGTCACCGTGGGTCAGGCCGGTCGCCCCGGCGGCGTACCGGGGCAGGCGCGACTCCAGGGCGACCAACTCGGTCAGGCGGCCCGCCGCCGGGGCGGGCAGTGGCGGCAGCGGCTCCCGGCCGGCGGCCACCTCACCCCACCAGAGGATGTCGTCGCGGGCCAGGTCGGCGAGGTGGGGTAGCCCGAGATCGGCGAGTTCGGCGGGCGGGTCGGAGAGCGCGGCGGCGACGTCGGCGTAGCCGGCGAGGGTGGCGTCCAACTCCGCCGGGTGCCACGGCAGCCGGGGTGTGTGCCCGTCGACCGGATCCAGGCAGAGCGCGTACCAGCCGGCCTCCCAGAGGGTCCAGCGCAGCCCTGGCACCGGCAGCCCGGCGGGTAGCCGGGCGAGGATCGCGGCCTCCCGGGCGTACCAGTTGACCAGGTGTGGCTGCTCGGCGCGGGCCGCAGCCTTGACGAACGCGTCGCCGCCGTCGGCGGTGCGCAGCACTGCGGCGAAGCCCCGGGTGAAGCCGGCGGTGGCCACGCGGGCCTCGACCACCGGGGCACCGAGACGCGCCGACAACGCGGCCCGGACCGCCGCCGGCAGGGCGTCCCACCCGGGCCGCTGGGCGGTGGCGTGGTACGGCACGGGCGGCGGGGACAGGTTGCTCACCAGACCATGCTGCCCGGACGGCGGCGACACCGTGCCAAACAGCCCGGTGGCCGGGCGGCGCGCGATCAGCCTGGCGGCCGGCGACGCCCGCGCCGTGCTTGCTGGTGGTCGGGTGGTGGCGCCCGCGCCGTGCTTGCCTGGTGGTCGGGTGGTGACGCTCGCGCGCCGTGCGTTGCACTCGGCGAGGTCTGCCAGACTGCCAGGCCATGAGGACCGACGACTTCTGGCAGTTGATCGACCGCGCCCGGTCCGGCGGGGGAGAGCCCGACGCCATCGCCGCCCGGGCCGTCGCGTTGCTCGCCGCCCGCGACCCGGAGGAGATCGTCGGGTACGCCCGCCACCAGCAGCGCGTCCTCACCGCCTCCTACCGGGTCGACCTGTGGGGCGCGGCGTACCTGATCAACGGCGGTGCCTCCGACGACGGCTTCGAATACTTCCGGGGCTGGCTGATTACCCAGGGCCGGGAGGTCTTCGCCGGGGCGGTGGCCGATCCGGACTCGCTGGCCGACCTGCCCCGGGTCCGGGCCGCCTCGCTCAGCGGCGAGGAGTTCGAGTGCGAGGACATGCTCGCCGTGCCGTGGGACGCGTACCGCAAGGCGACCGCGTCCGATCTGCCGGCTGAGCGCGAGGCGGCGCGGACGCCGGACCTGAACGACTTCTGGGACTTCGACGACCCCGACGAGGCCCGCCGCCGGTTGCCCCGGCTCGCCGCCCTCTTCGTCGAGCCGCCGCAGGAGTGACGGACGCCCGGCCGACGCTCGCCGGGGACGTGGGAGCATAGAGTCAGGCCGGCATGTGTCGGCCTGCTCACGTCAGCCGATCAGAACGGACCGCTGTGCCACCGACGCTCGATTCCGGCGCGAACGCTCCTGGTGCCACCGACCCGGCGCGGATCAGGAACTTCTGCATCATCGCCCACATCGACCACGGGAAGTCGACCCTGGCCGACCGGATGTTGCAGCTCACCGGTGTGGTCGACCCTCGGCAGATGCGCGCCCAGTACCTCGACCGGATGGACATCGAGCGCGAGCGCGGCATCACCATCAAGAGCCAGGCGGTGCGGATGCCGTGGACCATCCGCGATGGTGAGCGCGCCGGTGAGCAGGCCGTGCTCAACATGATCGACACCCCGGGGCACGTCGACTTCACCTACGAGGTGTCGCGTTCCCTGGCCGCCTGCGAAGGCGCCGTCCTGCTGGTCGACGCCGCCCAGGGCATCGAGGCGCAGACGCTCGCCAACCTGTATCTGGCGCTCGAGAACGACCTGCACATCATCCCGGTGCTCAACAAGATCGACCTGCCGGCCGCCCAGCCGGAGAAGTACGCCGAGGAGTTGGCCCACCTGATCGGCGGCGACCCGGCCGACTGCATAAAGGTCTCCGGCAAGACCGGTGAGGGCGTGCCGTACCTGCTCGACGAGATCGTCCGGCAGTTCGTCCCCCCGGTCGGTGACGCCGAGGCCCCGGCCCGCGCGATGATCTTCGACTCGGTGTACGACGTCTACCGGGGCGTGGTCACCTACGTCCGGGTGATCGACGGACGGATCAGCGCCCGGGACCGGATCAAGATGATGTCCACCGGTGCCGTCCACGAGCTGCTGGAGATCGGCGTCATCTCGCCGGAGATGGTGAAGTCCGAAGCGCTCGGGGTCGGCGAGGTCGGCTACCTGATCACCGGCGTGAAGGACGTGCGCCAGTCCCGGGTCGGTGACACGGTCACCATCAACGGCCGGCCGGCGGCCGAGCCGCTCGGCGGCTACAAGGATCCGAAGCCGATGGTCTACTCGGGGCTCTACCCGATCGACGGGTCGGACTACCCGGCGTTGCGGGACGCGCTGGACAAGCTCAAGCTCAACGACGCCGCGCTCACCTACGAGCCGGAGACCTCCGGCGCGCTCGGCTTCGGGTTCCGCTGCGGCTTCCTCGGTCTGCTGCACCTGGAGATCATCGGGGAGCGGTTGGAGCGGGAGTTCAACCTGGACCTGATCTCGACCGCGCCGAACGTGGTCTACCGGGCCATCCAGGAGGACGGCCAGGAGATCGTGGTGACCAACCCCAGCGAGTACCCCACCGGCAAGATCGCCGAGGTGTACGAGCCGACGGTGCGGGCCAGCGTGCTGACCCCGAACGACTACGTCGGTGCGGTGATGGAGCTCTGCCAGGGCCGCCGGGGCAACCTGCTCGGCATGGAGTACCTCTCCGCCGACCGGGTGGAGCTGCGGTACACGCTGCCGCTGGCCGAGATCATCTTCGACTTCTTCGACCAGCTCAAGAGCCGTACCAAGGGCTACGCCTCGCTGGACTACGAGCCCACCGACGAGCAGGCGTCCGACCTGGTGAAGGTCGACATCCTGCTGCACGGTGAGCCGGTGGACGCGTTCAGCGCCATCGTGCACAAGGACAAGGCGTACGCCTACGGCACGACCATCGCGGCGAAGCTGCGCAACCTGATCCCGCGCCAGCAGTTCGAGGTGCCGATCCAGGCCGCCATCGGCAGCCGGGTGATCGCCCGGGAGACCATCCGGGCGATCCGCAAGGACGTCCTCGCCAAGTGCTACGGCGGTGACATCAGCCGTAAGCGCAAGCTGCTGGAGAAGCAGAAGGAAGGCAAGAAGCGGATGAAGATGGTGGGCCGGGTGGAGGTGCCACAGGAGGCCTTCATCGCCGCACTCTCCTCCGATTCCGGCGACGGTAAGTCCGCCGGGAAGAAGTGACCGCCCGACCCTCGACGGTCGGCGTACGCGGTGGTGAGGAAGGCCAATCCATAAGGCATCGACGGTCGGCAGGACCGTCGATGCCTTATCGACTCTCCGGGCCGCTCCGGCCGGTTTGGAAATTCGGCGTACCGGGAACCTGATCCGTACGACGGGACTGCCGCCGAATGACATCCTCGGGTTTAAGGAGTGCGACCATGGAGTTCACCGTCTGGGGCATCATCACCGCGCTGATCGTTGGTCTGATCATCGGCGCGTTGGGCCGGCTGGTGGTGCCGGGCCGGCAAGACATGCCGATCTGGTTGCACATGCTCATCGGCGTCGGCGCGGCGTTGCTCGGTACCGTGCTCGCCCGGGCCGCGGGCATCGCCACGGTGACCGCTGGTGTGGACTGGGCCGAGCTGGCCGTGCAGGTGGCGCTGGCCGCGATCGCGGTGGCGCTGGTCGCCGGCGTCGGTAGTCGCCGACGCGGCATCACCCACCGCTAGGTTCGGTCTCGCGGATCTTGTTGGTCGGGTACGGCGGGTAGGCCGATCGAAGTTCGACGAGTCGAGCAAGGCGTGGAAGTGCGCACCCGGCATGTCGTACCTGGCCTCCTGGTCGCGCCAGTGCCCGTGAGGTTGAAGCCGCGTTCGACCTGGCCGCGTTGCTCGTCCACGGCGCGGTCCAACATCCCTGGCCGGCCTCCTGAACCTAGAGCGACCGGCAATAGGCCGACACGTCCTGATAGCCAGCCCGCCACCCAGGGCGGGGAAGATCTTGGTACGAATCTGCCCCTTGAGGGGCGCACTCGTACCAAGATCTCGGATGCCTTGGCGGGGCAGCGAGCCTGCCAGATGGTTGCCTGGGGTCAGTGACGGGCCCCTGGGCATGTGCCGCGTCCGCCTCCGGCCGCTCGACCTCCCGCTGCGTCACCACCACCAATTGCCGGCCGCTCCTAGCCGCGGATCTTGGTACGGAACGGCCCCCATGGGGGCCGTTCCGTACCAAGATCGCGAGACAGAACCTAAACGACACCCGCCTCACGGGCGCCCGGCCGACGGCCGGGCGCCCGTCGGCGTTTCCGGCGCCTGAGTGGACGGTCGGCTGGGCGCCGCCGACGGTCGGCACCGCGTCCGTGGTCTTCACGCCCGCCTGCGGCGTGTGGGGACGGCCTGCGGCGTGGGGAACGGGTTGCGGCGTGTGGGGACGGCCTGGGGCGTTGGGGAACGGGCTGCGGCGTGCGGGAAACGGCCTGCGGCGTGGGGGAACGGATTGGGGCGTGCGGGGACGGGTTGCGGCGTGTGGGGACGGCCTGCGGAGTGCGGGGACGGGCTGCGGCGTGTGGGAAGACGGCCTGCGGCGTGGGGGATCGGTCTGCTGGCGGCTCGGGATGCGGCAAACGGCGCGGCCTGGTTCGGACCCGGAGATCTGGTGTGCGGCGGGGTGTAAAGGAGGAAAAGATCGGTTTGAGATCTTCGTGGGTCGGGCATTAGGCGGGCACGACAGAAAGCCACGAACGTGGATCGTCTTTGTGAAGGAGCGCGACCATGGAGTTCACCGTCTGGGGCATCATCACCGCGCTGATCGTTGGTCTGATCATCGGCGCGCTGGGTCGCCTGGTGGTGCCGGGCCGTCAGCCCATGCCGATCTGGTTGCACATGCTCATCGGTGTCGGGGCGGCACTGCTCGGCACCGTTATCGCCCGCGCCTCCGGCTTCGCCGAGACCGCCGGAATCGACTGGCGGGAGCTGATGCTCCAGGTCCTGCTGGCCGCCGTCGCGGTCGCCCTGGTTTCCGGTGTCGGCCGCAGTCGTCGCGGGGTAACCCACCGGTAGAACTGATTCTCGAAAAGGCGCCCGACGACGAGGTCGGGCGCCTTTCGATGTCTGCCCCCGGTTGCGCCACCGCCGCAGGCCGGCTCCCGGGCCCCGCCTGCGGCACCGTCCGTCCTGTTCCCTGGCCGTCTGGCCGTCTGGCCGGCCAGTCCGTGCGGGGTCCGGCGACGGATACGGGACCTGCGGCTTGATCGACACCGGTCCGGCGGTATGGCGCGTTCCAGCGAGACGGATTACCCCCGTTCCGCCGGAACGGTGCCGATCACCCGGCAGCCGGCCAGTCAGCCGCCCGGCCAGTCAGCCGCCCGGCCAGTCAGCCGCCCGGCCAGCCAGCCGGGCGGCCAGCCAGCCGGGCGGCCGGCCAGCCAGCCAGCCGGCCAGCCAGCCGGGCGGCCAGCCGGGCGGCCAGCCAGCCGGGCGGCCAGCCAGCCGGGCGGCCACGCGGCCGGTGCCATACGGGGCAGCCCGGCTAGGCGGACAGGCGCAGTCGCAGGCCCAGCCTGACAGGCAGGCCAGGCGCGGTAACGGAGCCAGCTTGGACAGACGGCCTGTGTCCGCGTGCCCTTGATCGACACCGTTCCGGCGGAATGGCGCGATCCAAGCCGGTGGATTACCCCCGTTCCGCCCGCCCTCTGTCGTAAAGGAAACCTTCGTACTAGGGTGCGACGCAGAAGGTTAGTGCCGCGCGGCGGGAGGAGAGCGGCGTGAACAGGTGGAGGCGACTGGCTCCGGTCACCGCCGTCGTGGCCACGACCGCGATGATGCTGGCCGGCTGTGGCGGCTCCGGCGAGGACGCGGCCGACCCGAGCCGACTCACGGTCTGGATGATGGGCGAGGGTAGCGAGGCGCAAACCGCGTTCCTCGATGCCGTGGAGGCCGAGTTCCGGGTCAAGCACCCCGACACCGACGTGGTCGTGCAGTACGTCCCCTGGCTCGAAGCGCCCACGAAGTTCCAGGCGGCGCTCGCCGGCGGCGAAGGACCGGACGTCACCGAGTTGGGCAACACCGAAACCCAGGGCTGGGCGGCACAGGAAGCCCTGGCGGACATCACCGACCGGATGAACGGCTGGGCCGACGGTAAGGACATCCTGCCCGACCTGGTGCGTAACGCACAGCTCGACGGCCGCCAGTACGGCGTCCCGTGGTACGCCGATGTGCGGGGCATCTACTACCGCACCGACTGGTTCGCCGAGGCCGGCGTACAACCGCCGAAGAACTGGGACGAGCTGGTCTCGGTGGCCAAGGCGGTGCAGGCCAGCAAGCCCGGGACGTACGGCATCGCCGTACCCGGCAACTCCGAACTGCCCTTCTACTCCTTCCTCTGGGGCGCCGGAGCGGAGGTGGCCACCCGGGAGGCGGATGCCTGGAGGTCGGGCCTCACCTCACCGCAGGCGCGGCAGGCCGTCAGGTTCTGGACCGACCTGGTGACCGTGCACAAGGTCGCTCCGCCCGCCGCGGCCGGCTGGAACGAGATCGACGCGCGTACCCAGTTCGCCACCGGCAAGGCGGCGATGGCCTTCGCCGGCAGTTGGCAGCAGGGCGCGATCGCCAAGGACAACCCGGAGATCGAGAAGGTCTGGGGAACCTTCCCCATCCCCGGCCCCGACGGCCAACCCGCGCCCGCCTTCGCCGGCGGCTCCGATGTCGCGATCTGGCGGGACAGCCGGCGCCAGGATCTCGCCTGGGACTACCTGACCGTGCTGCTGCGCAAGCAGAACGCCCAGGAGTTCGCCGGCAGCCTCGGCTTCTTTCCGGTCTACTCTGACCTGGTCAGCGGCGACGCGTACGCCAATGACAAGATCATGGCGGCGTTCGCCACCACCATGCGCAACACCCGGCTCACGCCGCTCACTCCGAAGTGGGTGGAGGTCAGCCGGACCAAGACGGTGACCCAGGCGATGAACAGCTCGGTCATGAAGGGTCAGAAGACGGTCGAACAGGCGACCGCCGACGCGGCCGCGGAGATGGAAAGCATCCTCAACGCCAAGTGACCGCGCTGACCGAGGGACCTCAGGCGGGCGTTGCGCAGCAGACCCTCGCGCGACGGCGGCGCCGGGCGGACCGCCTGCCGTACCTGCTGCTCCTTCCCTGCCTGGTGACCATCGGGGTGCTGCTGCTCTGGCCGCTGGGCCAGGTGGTGGTGATGTCCTTCCACCGTCTGGACAACGTCCGTCAGCTGCGCGGTGACCGGGAGTGGCCGTGGGTCGGGCTGGACAACTACGCCCAGATCCTCGGCGATCCCTTCTTCTGGACGGTGCTGCGCAACACGGTGCTCTTCGCCGTGGCCAACGTGGCGCTGACGATGATCCTGGGCACCCTGGTCGGGCTGCTGCTCGACCGGCTCGGTCGCCGGATGGCGGCGTTCGTGGCCAGTTGCGTGATGCTCGCCTGGGCCACGCCCGCGCTCACCGGCACCATCGTCTGGAAATGGATCTTCGACGACACCAGCGGGCTGGTCACCTGGGCGTTCAACGCCCTGCCCGACGGGCTCTCGGTGGCGTTGTTCGGGCGCAGCGACTGGACCGGCTACGGGTGGTTCAACTCGCCGCTGCTGTTCTTCGCCATCCTCACCCTGGTGGTGGTCTGGCACTCGTTCCCGTTCGTGGCGGTCAGCGTGCTGGCCGGGCTCAAGAGCGTGCCGAGTGAACTGCACGAGGCGGCCCGGGTCGACGGCGCCGGTCCGTGGCGGGTGTTCTGGCGGGTCACCGTCCCGCTGCTGCGGCCGGTCTTCGGCATCCTCGTCGTACTCTCGACCATCTGGGATTTCAAGGTCTTCACCCAGTACTACGCGCTCGCCGGTGGCACCCAGGACCGGCCCACCTTCATGCTCTCCGTCTACGCGTACGCCGAGGCGTTCTCACCCCCGCCGAAGTACGGCCTCGGCGCGGCGATAGCGGTGGTCCTCACCCTGATCCTGCTGGTCGTCACCGGGATGTACGTGCGCCTGGTGCTGCGGCAGGAGGGGGAGGCGTGAGCGTCGGTCGGGCGCCGATCCGGGGTGGTGCCGGTCGGGCGCCGACCCGGGCTGGTGGTCGAGGGCGCCGGCAGGCCCGGCGGCTCGCGCTCAACGGCGCCGGCCTGCTGGTGGCGCTCTTCGCGGCCTTCCCCGTCTACTGGATGATCACCACCTCGCTGAAGCCGAGCGGGGAGATCTTCGCCAGTACCCCGCGCCCGCTGCCGGCCGAGCCGACGTTGGCGCACTACCGGCAGATCCTCACCGGAAACCTGATCCCGGGCGTGACCTTCGCCGACTTCTTCCTCAACAGCGTGCTGGTGGCGGTGACCACGGTGCTGCTCAGCGGGCTGGTGGCGCTGCTGGCGGCCACCGCCGTGGCCCGGTTCCGCTTCAAACTCCGGACCAGCTTCCTGATCATGCTGCTGGTGGTCCAGATGATCCCGTTGGAGGCGCTGGTCATCCCGCTGTTCCTGATGATCCAGCGGCTTGGCCTCTACAACACCCTGCCCAGCCTGATCCTCACGTACCTGGGTTTCTCGCTGCCGTTCGCGATCTGGATGCTGCGCGGCTTCGTCGCGGCGGTGCCCAGGGAGTTGGAGGAGGCCGCCGCCATCGACGGTGCCAGTCGGGCGCAGATCTTCCGCCGGATCCTGTTCCCGCTGGTGGCGCCGGGGCTCGTGGCGACCAGCATCTTCTCCTTCATCATCGCCTGGAACGAGCTGATCTTCGCGCTGACCTTCATCAACCGCCAGGACCGCTACACCCTGCCGGTGGCGATGACCTTCTTCTTCGGGCGGGACGACACCGCGTGGGGGCCGGTGATGGCGGCGTCCACCCTGTTCACCCTGCCGGTGATCGTCTTCTTCCTGCTGGTGCAGCGCCGGATGGTCGCCGGCCTTGTCGCGGGTGCGGTGAAGGGCTGAGCGTGCCCCGGCCGGTGGGTGTTAAAAAGGGCCCCCTGTACCGCGCTAGGCGTTAACAGGGGGCCCTTCCTTACCGGATCAGCGGAGCCAGGGGATGTTGCGGTTGAGCTGGCCGCGCTCCTTGAGCTCCTTGCGCAGCGGGATCTCGTCGTCGATGTAGCCGTCCCAGTTGATGCCCCAGTAGTTCGCGGTGTGGGTGCCCTCACCGCAGAGCTGGCGCTGCACCGGCGTGCGGTTGGCCCACCACTCGCCGTCGGGGTCGATGTGCAGCTCGTCCAGCGGGCGGATCCACCGGTAGGTGTAGCCGACGAAGAGCATCTTGCGGGTGATCGTCGACAGGTTCGTCGACCGCGAGTGCCACTGGCGGCGGTCGAAGATGAACGCGTCGCCCGGGTTGGCGGTGATCTCGACGGTGCCCTCCGGGTCCGGGTTGTGCACCGTGGTGTCCTCGGGCCGAGGCAGCGAGTTCCACAGGTGGCTGCCCGGGATCACCTTGGTCGCGCCACGGCCGTTCTCCGACAGGTCGGAGAGCACGTAGGCGACCTTCAGCGAGAACATCGGCCGGGGCAGGTTCGGGTCCATCGTCTCCGGGTCGGAGTTCTGCCGGTACCCGTCCTGGTGCCAACCCCAGTACGGCTTCTCCGGCTCCAGGGCCGGCGGGGTGACGTCCAGGTGGTTGTGGTGGCTGTAGATGCTCCACCCGGCCAGACCCCACATGTAGGGGAAGGCGATCGGGTGGGTGAGCAGCTCGCCGAAAAGCTCGTCGCGCTCAAGGAAGCCCAGCAGGTGCAGGGTGCCGTCCTTGGTGGTGTTGCCCTTCGCCTTCTCCTCGTCGTACACCCGGTCGACCGCGGCTTCGAGGGCGGCCCGGTGGTCCTCGGTCAGGACGTTGCGCAGCAGGAGAAAGCCCTGCTCATGGAACTCCTTGCGGTCGACGTCGCTGATCGGTTCGTAGCCGGTCCGGTCGCCGTAGTCGAATGCCACGTCGTACCCCTCCCCAAGAGGTGAAACCATTTCTGGCACAGGCCGCCGATCGTAACGCGCCTTCACATCGACCGGAGTGCGACCCGGATCGATCCCGCCGGATCCGGCGACGGAGGGCATCGATGCGACTACTGGTAGTCACTCAGCGTGGAGATGCTGGGGTGTTTATGGCCGAATGCCGGTTTTTGCGGTCACTGCGGGTAAGGAGATCGGGGTCCGTTATGCGTCCGCGAAGACCTCGGCGACGACCTCGGCAGGTTGCCCCGAACCGTTGCCGACCCGGCTCCACGAGCCGCCCCGGTTGGTCCACTCCAGGTCGCCGAAGCGCACCCGCTTGACCCCGTGGTCGTTGGCGTGCGCGACCAGCCAGTGCGCGTACCGCCAGCCCTCACGCTGGTTGGCCGCCGCGACCGTGAGCCCGGTCAGGCTCGCCGTGGTCGCCGAGGCGGTCAGCCCCCAGTCGAGGTTGAGCCCCTGGGTCAGCGCGGTGGCGGCGGCCTCGCCGCGCATCGCCGGGTCGCCGCCGAAGGTGCAGACCACCGCGCCGGTGGCATGGCCGAGCAGCGCCCGGGTGAGCACCTCCGACTCGTCGGCCCACTTCTCGTACGCCTCGGGGAACGCCGACCGCTGCACCTTCTGCGCCGCGTCGGTGACCCGCATGTCCTGCCAGCCGCGCACCTTCTTCAACGCGGCGTAGAACCTGTCGGCCGCGTACCGGGGGTCACGGATCTCCTCGGGGGTGCCCCAGCCCTGGCTCGGCCGTTGCTGGAACAGGCCGACCGAGTCCCGGTCGCCGCCGGCCAGGTTGCGCAGCCCGGATTCCTGGTACGCGGTGGCCAGCGCCACCACCACCGCCCGGTCCGGCAGCTCGTGCTGGATGCCGATGGCCGCGATGGTCGCCGCGTTGGCCATCTGGTGCGCGTCCAGGGTCACCTTCCCGTCGGCCTGCACCGTGCAGGTCCGGCTGGCCAGCGGCAGCCGCAGCCGCTCGCCCACCTGCCGCATGCCGAGCACGATGCCGATCAGAGCGACCAGCACGATGACCACGAAACCCGCCACGACTGCCCGAGTCCGCACCCACACCTCCCGTACGACGTCCGCCGAAAGCGTACGTCCCTCATCGGCCGGTCCGGGTCGTCCGACCGGTTCCACCCAGTGCGCGTGCTCCGCGCCGGGACGGAGGTTTCCCCGTCCCGGCCGGTCCTCACCTGTCGAGTTCGGCCACCCACCTCGGCGGACGCTTCTCGCGGAACGCGGTTACCCCCTCGACCCCGTCGGATGACAGGAAGTACCGGGTGGAGAGGGTGGCCAGCTCCGTCAGCTCGTCGACCAGGTCGGCGGCGGGCGGGCGGCCCAGCAGTTGCTTCGCGCCGGCCAGCGCCGACGGGGCAGCACGGACCAGCGAGTCGAGGTAGCCCCGCACCGCGGCGTCCAGCTCGTCGGCCGGCACCGCGGCGGTGACCAACCCGATCTCCGCGGCCCGCCGGCCGTCGAAGGTGTCACCGGTCAGGTACAGCTCGGCCGCCGCCCGGGGATGCAGCCGGGGCAGCACGGTCGCCGAGATCACCGCCGGGATCACCCCGATGCGTACCTCGGTGAAGGCGAACGTGGCCTCGCTGGCGCAGATCGCCAGGTCGGCCGCCGCGATCAGGCCCAGCCCGCCGGCCCGCGCCGGGCCGGCCACCCGGGCCAGCACCGGCTTCGGGCACTGCCAGACCGCCGCGAGCACGTCACCCAGCATCCCGGCGGGCACCGTCCCGCTGGCGTACGCCGCCGCCGTCTCCTTCAGGTCCGCCCCGGAACAGAAGACCGGGCCGGTGTGGTCCAGCACGATCACCCGGACCGTGTCGTCGGCGACCGCGGCGTCCAGCCCGGCCAGCAGCTCGGTCATCAACGGGGTGGAGAGCGCATTGCGGTTGTGCGGGCTGTCCAGGGTGAGGGTGGTCACCCCACGGGCCGTGGTGACCCGCACCAGCGCGTCGGGAGAGGTCATGTACGGGCACACTAGTGGCCATGCCCGGCGTCCTTCCAGCAGGCGAACCCGTCCCGACCGACGGGGCGCTGCCCGCATCCGCCCGCGCCACCGTCGGTGACCGTGGCTTCGGGGTGTACGTGCACGTGCCCTTCTGCGCCAGCCGCTGCGGCTACTGCGACTTCAACACGTACACCGCCGACGAGTTGGGCGGCGGCGCCAGCCGGGACGGCTACGCCGACACCGTGCTGGCCGAGTTGGCGCTCGCCGCGCGGGTGCTGGGCGACCACCCGCCCCGCCGGGTGGAGACCGTCTTCGTCGGCGGTGGCACGCCCACCCTGCTGCCCGCCGACGACCTGGCCCGGATTCTCGACGCCATCGACCGGACCTGGGGGCTGGCAACCGACGTCGAGGTGACCACCGAGGCGAACCCGGAGTCGGTCACCCCCGCCTCGTTGAAGGAACTTCGGGCGGCCGGCTACACCCGGATCTCGCTGGGCATGCAGTCGGCGGCACCGGGGGTGCTCGCCGTGCTCGACCGCCGGCACCGCGCCGGCCGGGCCACCGACGCCGCGCTGGAGGCCCGCGACGCCGGGTTCGACCACGTCAACCTTGACCTGATCTACGGTACGCCGGGGGAGCGGGCCGAGGACTTCGCCGCCTCGCTGGACCAGGTGGTGGCCGCCGGGGTGGACCACGTCAGCGCGTACGCCCTGATCGTCGAGGACGGCACCCGGCTGGCCGCCCGGATGCGTCGGGGTGAGCTGCCGTACCCCGACGACGACGTGGCCGCGGACCGGTACCTGGCCGCCGAGGCGACCCTCGACGCGGCCGGATTCTCCTGGTACGAGGTGTCCAACTGGGCCCGTACGCCGGCCGCCCGCTGCCGACACAACCTGCTCTACTGGACCGGCGGCGACTGGTGGGGCCTCGGTCCGGGGGCGCACAGCCACGTCGGCGGGGTCCGCTGGTGGAACGTCAAGCACCCCACCGCGTACGCCCAACGCCTGGCCGCCGGACGGTCGCCCGGCCTGGCCCGCGAGGTGCTCAGCACCGACGAGGCCCGGATGGAGGAGGTCATGCTCCGGCTGCGGCTCGCCGCCGGCCTGCCGCTGGACGTGCTCGACGATGCCGGCCGCACGGCGGCGGCGCGGGCGGTGACCGACGGCCTGCTGGCCGCCCCCGCCCACGCGGCCGGCCGCGCGGTGTTGACCCTGCGCGGCCGGCTGCTCGCCGACGCCGTGGTGCGTGACCTGCTGCCCTGATCAGCTCTTCACGAAGGAGTAGCTCATCGGGTAGCGGTAGAGGGTGCCGTCGTTGGCCTTGACCCCGCCGATGATGCCGAAGATCACCGGTACGACCCAGACCAGCATCGGGACGAAGAAGAGAATGCCGCAGGTGATCGCGGTGAGCACCCAGCTCAGCAGCCCGACGATCGCCCAGGTCAACTGGAAGTTGAGGGCCGCGACGGCGTGCGCCCGGACGACCGGGGACTGCTGCCCACGGGTCATGTTCGCGATCAGCGGCGCGACCCAGCCGAGCAGGCCGCCACCGACGAACACGCCGAGCGGGCCGCCGAAGTGGGCGATCAGCGCCCACGTCTTGTCCTCGTTGGTGCCGTAGCCGCCGCCCGGCGCGCCGTAGCCGCCGGTCGGGTAGCCGACACCGGGTGGCGGGTAGCCGCCGGGCGGCGGGTAACCGGCCGGTGGCGGCTGGTCGCCGGAGGGCGGCGGATAGCCGCCGGGCGGGGGATAGCCGGCCTGGCCAGGTGACCCGGACAGTGGAGTCGTGGGGTCGTCGCCGGGCTCTGGGGGACGAGGTGGTTCAGTCATGGAGGTCACGGTAGGTGCCATCGGCAATGGCGCACCATAGCGACACCGGCAGGTGTCAACCCTCCGATCGGCCCTCGGACACCTCCGGGGTCTTGATCATCGCGCTGCCGGGGGCCCCGACGTAGACTGGCACTCGCTACAGTCGAGTGCCAGAGCGATCCGCTGGCGGCCGTGGCGCCTGGGACTGACCTGCGACAGGAGGTGGGAGATGGGTCTCGACGACCGCAAGCTCGCCGTACTGCGGGCAATTGTCGAGGACTATGTCGCCACCCAGGAACCGGTCGGCAGCAAGGCGCTGGTTGAGCGGCACCAGCTCGGCGTGTCGCCGGCCACCGTCCGCAACGACATGGCGGTGCTGGAGGAGGAGGGCTACATCCGGCAGCCGCACACCAGCGCCGGTCGGGTGCCCACCGATCGTGGCTACCGACTCTTCGTCGACCGGCTCAGCCGGGTCAAGCCGCTCAGCCCCGCCGAACGCCGGGCGATCGAGCGCTTTCTGGCCGGCGCGGTCGACCTCGACGACGTGGTGCACCGCACCGTCCGGCTGCTGGCGCAGCTGACCCGGCAGGTCGCCGTGGTGCAGTACCCGAGCCTGGCCCGGTCCCGCGTACGGCACCTGGAACTGGTGCCGATCTCGACCACCCGGCTGATGCTGGTCGTGATCGCCGACACCGGCCGGGTCGAGCAGCGGCTGGTCGAACTGCCCGCCCCGGTCCACGCCGACGACGTGATAGACCTGCGCCGGACGGTCAACGAGAAGCTCGTCGGCATCCAACTCTCCGAGACCCCGCCGCTGGTGCAGGCCCTCATCGACGAGTGTGCGACGCACCTGCGCGGGGCGATGACGACGCTGTCCACCGTGCTGCTGGAGACGCTCGTCGAGCGGCACGAGGAGCGGATCGCGCTGGCCGGCACCGCCAACCTCGCCCGTGGCGGTCTGCTGGACTTCCAGGGCTCCCTACGACCGATTCTCGAAGCGCTCGAGGAGGAGGTCGTCCTGCTCAAACTCATCGGCGAGGTTGAGCCGAGCACGCTGAGGGTGCGCATCGGCGACGAGAACGAAATCGACAACCTGCGGGCGGCCTCCGTGGTCAGCACCGGGTACGGCCCGGGCGCGGTCATCGTCGGGGGGATGGGCGTGCTGGGGCCGACCCGGATGGACTACCCCGGGACCATCGCCACGGTGAGGGCCGTGGCACGCTACGTGGGCGAGCTGCTGGCCCAGAACTGACCAGTCAGGGCCGACGGCAGGCTGCCGCCGCCGACCGGCGTAACGCGAGACGAACACGAGGACACGGAACGCAGTGGCCAGGGACTACTACGGCATTCTCGGTGTGAGCCGGGGAGCCTCCGACGACGAGATCAAGCGCGCTTACCGCAAGCTGGCGCGGCAATTCCACCCGGATGTCAATCCGGACCCGGAGGCACAGGAGAAGTTCAAGGACATCAACGCCGCGTACGAGGTCCTGTCGGACGATCGGAAACGGCAGATCGTCGACCTCGGCGGCGACCCGCTCGCCCCGGGGGGCGGCGGTGCCGGCGGCCCGGGTGGGCCCGGCGGCGCCGGTCCGTTCGTCGGCTTCCAGGACATCATGGACGCGTTCTTCGGTGGCGCCACCGGCGCCGGCCGGGGACCGCGACCGCGTACCCGGCCCGGGGCCGACGCGATCCTGCGGCTCGAACTCGACCTCCAGGAGACCGCCTTCGGGGTCGAGGCGCCGATCACGGTGGACACCGCCGTGCTCTGCACCACCTGCTCCGGGGCGGGCACCGCCGCCGGCACCCACCTGGCCACCTGCGAGGCGTGCGGTGGCCGGGGCGAGGTGCAGTCGGTGCAGCGCACCTTCCTCGGCCAGGTGGTCTCCGCCCGGCCGTGCACGGTCTGCCAGGGCTACGGCACCACCATCCCGCATCCCTGCCCGACCTGTGCCGGTGACGGCCGCGTGCGGACCCGCCGGTCGCTGACCGTGAAGATCCCCGCCGGGGTGGAGGACGGCATGCGGATCCGGCTCGCCCAGCAGGGTGAGGTCGGTCCGGGCGGTGGCACCGCCGGCGACCTCTACGTGGAGATCCACGAGCGTCCCCACGACGTCTTCTCCCGCAAGGGCGACGACCTGCACTGCCGGGTCACCGTGCCGATGACCGCCGCCGCGCTCGGCACCCGGCTGACCATCAAGACGCTCGACAGCGACGAGCCGGTCGACGTCAAGCCCGGCACCCAGCCGGGCAGCACGTTGCGGCTGCGCGCCCGGGGCGTACCCCACCTGCGCGGCACCGGTCGCGGTGACCTCTACGTCCACCTCGACGTGCGTACGCCGACCAAGCTCGACGCCGACCAGGAGCGGATGCTCCGCGACTTCGCCAAGACGCGCGGCGAGGAGGTGGCCGAACTCACCAAGCAGGGCGGCTTCTTCTCTCGGATGCGCGACGCCTTCAACGGCCACGGCTGAGCCGGTCCACGCCGAGGCCGCCGGAGATGTCCGCCCCGCTGTTCCTGGTCGAGTCGCTGCCCACCGCCGACTCGATGGTGCTCGACGGCCCTGAGGGGCACCACGCCGCCACCGTGCAACGGCTGCGGGTGGGCGAGGAACTGCTGCTCGGTGACGGCCGGGGCGGCACGGCCACCGCGGTCGTCACCGCCGTCGGCCGGGGCACCCTCGACATCGAGGTCACCAGCCGGGGGTACGTCGACGCGCCAAGTCCCCGGCTGGTGGTGGTCCAGGGCATCGCCAAGGGCGACCGGGGTGAGCTGGCCGTACAGGCGATGACCGAGGTCGGGGTGGACGAGATCGTCCCCTGGGCCGCCGGCCGCTCGGTGGTGCAGTGGCGCGGTGACCGGGGCGTCCGTGCCCGGGGCAAGTGGGTGGCCACCGCCCGGGAGGCGGCGAAGCAGGCCCGCCGGGCGTGGCTGCCGGTGGTGGCGGGCGCGCCGGACGAGGCCACCCAGTCGGTGGCCCGACGAATCGCCGGGGCCGCCGCCGGGTACGTCCTGCACGAGGAGGCGACCGACCGGCTGACCACCGTCGAGTTGCCCGACCACGGTGAGATCGTGCTGGTGGTCGGCCCCGAAGGCGGCATCACCCCGGCCGAGCTGTCAGCCTTTGAGTCCGCCGGCGCCCACCCGGTCCGCCTCGGCCCTTCGGTGCTGCGTACCTCCACCGCCGGCGTTGCCGCCCTGGCCGTCCTGGCGACCCGCCTCCTGCACTGGTAGACCCCCCCCCGCCGGGGCTGCGCGCCCCGGGTGCTGCTGCCCGCCCAGGGTGACTGTCACGCTCCCTTTGCTCTGCTTCACCGGACGCAACGGTTTCGGCAGCTCGCTGTTGCGTGGGTTGAAGCAGAGCAAAGCGAGCGCAGGAGGCGGCCGGGGTGGGGAGGAGGAGGCCGCCGGGTGTCGGGGAGGCGCGGTTCGCCAATCGGTGTGCGCTGCCGTCAGGTGCGGAGGTAGGAGGCGCCGTTGAGGTCGACAATGGTGCCGGAAGCCCACTCCGCCTCGGGGCTGGCCAACCAGTGCACGGCCGCCGCGATCTCCTCGGGCCGGGCCACCCGGTCGAACGGGCTCTGCGCCCGGATCGCGTCACCGCGTGGGGCCTTGAGGTGCTCGTTGGTCATGTCCGTCTCGACGAAGCCGGGCGCGACCGTGGCCACCGCGATGCCGTACGGCGCCAGGGCCACCGCCAGCGACTGGGCCATCGCGTTGAGACCGGCCTTGCTGGCGCCGTACGCCGGATTGGCCGGCTCGCCACGGAACGCGCCGCGCGAGGAGACGTTGACGATCCGCCCGCCTCGCGTACGCATGTGCTGGGCGGCGCACCAGGCGGCGTTGGCCGCGCCGAACAGGTTCGTGTCGCAGACCTCGCGCCAGCGTTGCCGCCACTGCTCGTAGCTGCTGTCGAAGACGGGGTGCGGCGGGTCGGCCGGCCCGAACACGCCGGCGTTGTTGACCAGCACGTCGAGTCCGCCGAGCCGGTCGGCGGCCTCGTCCACCATCGTCCGTACCGCGTCGGGGTCAGCGAGGTCGGCGCGGACCACCAGATGGCCCGTGTTCGGCAGTTCGGCCCGCAGCTGCTCGGCCAGCTGGTCGGAGCTGCGGTGGTGGATGGCCACCCGGTCGCCGGAGGCGGCGAAAGCCTGGACCACCGCCCGCCCGATGCCCCGTGATCCGCCTGTGACCAGCACCGCCCGTCCCGCCATGCGGGACATCCTGCCGCACCCGTCTCGCGGTGTTAACAAGGGGCCCTTCCTATACCTGAGACGTTAATAAGGTGCCCTTCCTTACACTGCCCCGGTGAGTACTCCTGACTGTTTGTTCTGCCGGATCGTTGCCGGGGAGATCCCGGCCACGGTGGTCCGCGAGACCCCCACCACGCTCGCCTTCCGCGACATCGATCCGAAGGCGCCGGTGCACGTGCTGGTCGTTACGAAGGAGCACTACGCCGACGTGGCCACCCTCGGCCAGGGCGACCCGGCGTTGGCCGGTGAGCTGCTGGCCACCGCCGCCGCGGTGGCCGGGGACGAGGGGCTGCTCGGTGACGGGTTCCGGCTGATGTTCAACACCGGTGGCTACGGCGGCCAGGAGGTGTTCCACGTGCACGCGCACCTGCTGGGCGGTGCCCCGCTCGGCCCGATGCTGGCCCGGAGCATGGCGTGAGTTCGGCCGCCGGCCGTACCGCAGCCGCCGGTCGTCTGGAACGGCTGGTGCGGCAGGTCCAGGCGCAGGCCCGGGTGCCGGCCGTCTCGGCTGCCGTGCACCGGGCCGACCGGACGCTGTGGACGTGCACGGTCGGCGGCACCGGCAACGACACCGCCCTGGACGAGCAGACCCGGTTCCGGATCGGCTCGGTGACCAAGACGTTCACCGCCGTACTGGTCATGCAGTGCCGCGACGACGGCCTGCTCGACCTCGACGATCCGCTGGACCGGCACCTCGACCTGCCGGCGCACGGCGAGCTGACCGTACGCCGGCTGCTGTCGCACACCGCCGGCCTGCAACGCGAGCCGTACGGCGACGTCTGGGACACGCTGCGGGTGCCGGACGCCGACCGGCTGGTCGCGGAGCTGACCCGGGCCGAGCGGGTGCTGCCACCCGGCCGGCGGTTCCACTACTCCAACCTCGGCATGGCGTTGCTCGGCCGGCTGGTCGGGCAGGTGCGCGGCGGCACCTGGGCCGAGGTGCTGACCGAGAAGGTGTTGACCCCGCTCGGGCTGACCGACACCACGGTCTCCCCGGGTCGTCGGGCGGCCACTGGCTACCTCGTCGACGCGTACTCCGACGAGGCGCATCCGGAGCCGCCGACCGACTTCGGTGCCGTCGGTCCCGCCGCGCAACTGTGGAGCACCGCCGCCGACATGGCCCGCTGGGCGGCCTTCCTGGCCGATCCGGCGGCGCTGGACGCGACCGGCCGGGTGCTCACCCCGGCCACCCTCGAGGAGATGCGCTGGCCGCTGACGGTCACCGACGAGACCGTGTGGAATGCCGGTTTCGGCCTTGGCCTGATCCTGGTGCCGCAGGGTGAGCGGGTGGTGCACGTCGGGCACGACGGCGCGATGCCCGGCTTCCTCGCCGGGGTGTACGGCCGCCGTGGAGGCGAGGGCACGCCGGCCGCGTTCGGCGCCGCCGTGCTGGGCTCCTCGGGCACCTCGGCCGAGGTGCTGGAGCTGCCGCACCGGCTGCTCGCCGCCGCCGCCGAGCACGACCCGGCCGAGGTCACCCCGTGGCGACCCGGCGAGCCGGCTCCCGCGCACCTGCGTGGGCTGCTCGGCCCCTGGTGGGGCGAGGGCTCCGAGTACGTGTTCAGCTGGCGGGACGCGACCCTGCGGGCCCGGGGTGTGGACGATCCGCCGGGCAAGCCGCCGGCGGTCTTCGCGCCGCTGCCGGACCGGCCGGACGTGTTCCGTACGGTCGCCGGGCGGGAGGTCGGCGAGTTGCTCCGGCTGACCCGCGACAGCGCGGGCACGGTGGTCCGGATGCACTGGGCGACCTACCGGTTCACCCGACGGCAGGAGACCTTCGACGGGTACGACTTCCGGGCCTGAATCGATCCCGGCTCTCCGGCATCGTTCATCCGTTTTGTCCACTGTTGCGCGCCTGTGGCGCCCACGGAATTGGGCAGCGTGTCCGTGCCGTCGACCCGATACGATGGGGGTAACGTCAGCACGCCGTGGCGCCAGGCCCGGCACCGAGATCGAGAGCAGGTGGCGCAGGGCCCCTCGGCCCGACCTATGACCGGCACCCCACCTCCCACCCCGCCCCGGGTGCAGACCAGGATCACGGTCCCCGACTCGAAGATCATGGTCAACCTGCTCGGCGCGGGTGACGAGATCCTGCGACTGGTCGAGCGCTCGGTCAACAGTGACGTGCACGTGCGGGGCAACGAGATCACCATCACCGGTGCGCCCGCCGACAACGCCCTCGCCGAGCGGATCTTCAGCGAACTGCTCGAACTCATCGAGAAAGGCGAGACCCTGACCACAGACGCCGTCCGGCGTACCGTCGGCATGCTCGAGCAGGGTGGCGCGGAGCGGCCCGCCGAGGTGCTCACCCTCAACATCCTCTCCCGGCGCGGGCGCACCATCCGGCCCAAGACGCTCGGGCAGAAGCGTTACGTCGACGCGATCGACGCGAACACCATCGTCTTCGGCATCGGCCCGGCCGGTACCGGCAAGACCTACCTCGCCATGGCCAAGGCGGTCCAGGCGTTGCAGGCCAAGCAGATCAACCGGATCATCCTGACCCGGCCGGCGGTCGAGGCGGGGGAGCGGCTCGGCTTCCTGCCCGGCACGCTCAACGAGAAGATCGACCCCTACCTGCGCCCGCTCTACGACGCGCTGCACGACATGCTGGACCCGGAGACGATCCCGAAGCTGATGGCGGCGGGCACGATCGAGGTCGCCCCGCTGGCGTACATGCGGGGCCGAGCGCAGCCGTACGACGCCCGGGTCCTCACGCCGGAGGGCTTCAAGCGGTTCGGCTCGCTTCAGGTCGGCGACCTCGTCATCGGTTCGGACGGCACGCCGACCCCGGTGATCGGCATCTACCCGCAGGGGCGCAAGCAGGTCTATCGGGTCACCACGCAGGACGGGGCGTCCACGCTGTGCTGCGGTGAACACCTCTGGACCGTGGCGACAGCGGAGGACAAGCGGCGCGGACGTCAGCGCACGCTCGAAACGCA
Organism: Micromonospora zingiberis; assembly: GCF_004331455.1. Lineage (GTDB taxonomy): Bacteria > Actinomycetota > Actinomycetes > Mycobacteriales > Micromonosporaceae > Micromonospora > Micromonospora zingiberis. The sequence continues at coordinate 200,309 of NZ_SJJR01000009.1, read as the reverse complement.
GGAGATGATCGGCCAGGAATGGCGAGGCCATACCCGCCGCTACGAGTTGCCGGTCGTGGCGCCCGTGCAGATGGAGCCGAGGGAGGTTCCGCTCGACCCGTACGCGCTCGGTCTGCTGCTCGGTGACGGTTCCATCTCGTCGCGATCGACGCCAGGATTCAGCACGGCGGATCCGGAACTCGCGTGCGGGATCCAGGAGGCGCTCGGCGACAGCGAACTCGTCCGCAAGAGCGAGTACGACTACGTGCTGCGGCACGTCAACGGGCGCCGGGGCGGGGTGATCGTCGCCAACCCGGTGACGGTTGCGCTCCGCGAGTTGGGTCTGGCCGGGACCAAGTCGGGCACCATGTTCGTGCCGGATGTCTACCTGCGCAACAGTGTCGACGTCCGGCTGGCCGTTCTGCAGGGGCTACTGGACACCGACGGCGGCCCGGTGGTACGGGCCGGACGGAGCTGTCGTGTGCAGTACTCCACCACGTCCGCCCGACTGCGCGACGATGTCATCTATCTGGTCCAGTCGCTGGGCGGGGTGGCCACCTGGCGCGGGCGCGCGGCGCAGGGGCGTACGCCCGGTCGGGCGAAGGGCCGCCCGGTCGACTACCGGGCCGACGCCTTCGTCGTGGAGATCCGCCTGCCCGAGGGCGTCGCGCCGTTCCGCCTGTCCCGCAAGCGCCAGCGGTACGAGGAGTGCGGCGGCGGCCGGCCGATGCGGTTCATCGACTCGATCATTCCCGCCGGGGTGCAGGAGACGATGTGTATCCAGGTGGCGGCGGCGGACTCGCTGTATGTCACCGACCACTTCCTGGTGACGCACAACACGTTGAACGACGCGTTCATCATTCTGGACGAGGCGCAGAACACCACGCCCGAGCAGATGAAGATGTTCCTCACCCGGCTCGGCTTCGGCTCCAAGATCGTGGTCACCGGCGACGTCACCCAGGTGGACCTGCCCGGCGGGACGACCAGCGGTCTGCGTATCGTCCGGGAGATCCTGGCCGGCGTCGAGGACGTGCACTTCGCGCAGCTGTCCAGCGCCGACGTGGTACGCCACCGGCTGGTCGGTGAGATCGTCGACGCGTACGCCCGCTGGGACGCCGAGCGGGAGAATCAGCAGGCGCAGGGCGTGCACGCGGTGCCGGGGCGTAGTGCCCAGGGCAACCGCGCCGGCCGGCGCCGCTAAACCTAGGGAAGAAAGTTGTCCATCGAGATCGCCAACGAGTCGGGTGTCGTCGTCGACACCGACGCTGTGCTCGCCGTCGCCCGGCACGCACTCGACGAGATGGGAGTCAACCCCCTCGCCGAGCTGTCCGTGCTGCTGGTCGACGTCGACTACATGACCGAGCTGAACCACCGCTGGATGGGGGGCGACGGTCCGACCGACGTGCTCGCGTTCCCCATGGACGAGGGCAGCATCGACCACGGGCCGGGCGAGAACGCCGCCGCCGGCGGCGAGCCGGCCCTGCTCGGTGACATCGTGCTCTGTCCGGAGGTGGCGGCGAAGCAGGCGGCCACCGCAGGTCACAGCGCCGCCGACGAGCTGCATCTGCTCACCGTGCACGGCGTGCTGCACCTGCTCGGCTACGACCACGCGGAGCCGGAGGAGGAGCGGGAGATGTTCGAGCTCCAGGCCAGATTGCTGGCGAGCTGGCGGTCGACCCGCACCCGGTGATGGACACTTCGCTGGCCGCGGCCGCCACCGGCCTACCCGACCTGCAACTCGTCGTCTTCGCCGCCGGGCTGGTGGTGCTCGGCGGACTCATCGCGATGACCGAGGCCGCCCTGGCCGCGGTCTCCCCGGCCCGGGCCGCCGAACTCGCCCGCGAGGGTGCCCGGGGCGCCGCCACTCTTCAGGTGGTCGCCGCTGACGTGGTGCGCCACCTCAACCTGCTGTTGCTCCTGCGCCTGCTCGCCGAGCTGACCGCCACCACGCTGGTGGCACTGGTCGCGGTGGACACCTTCGGGGCGGGCTGGCGTGCGGCGCTGGTCACCGCCGGGGCGATGACCGTGGTCAGCTTCGTCGTGGTCGGCGTGGGTCCGCGTACCCTCGGCCGGCAGCACGCGTACGCCGTGGCTCGGGGCGCCGCGCCGCTGGTCCGCTGGCTCGGCCGGGTGCTCAACCCGCTGGCCTCGCTGCTGATCCTGATCGGCAACGCGGTCACCCCGGGCCGTGGCTTCCGGGAAGGGCCCTTCGCCACCCAGGTCGAGCTGCGTGAGCTGGTCGACCTGGCCGAGCAGCGGGGTGTGGTCGAGCACGGCGAGCGGCAGATGATCCATTCGGTGTTCGCCCTCGGTGACACCATCGCCCGTGAGGTGATGGTGCCGCGTACCGAGATGGTGTGGATCGAGTCGCGCAAGACGCTCGGGCAGGCGCTGGCGCTCTTCCTGCGCTCGGGCTTCTCCCGCATCCCGGTGATCGGCGAGAGCGTCGACGACGTGCTCGGTGTGCTCTATCTCAAGGATCTCGTCCGGCACACCCAGGGTGGTGCTGCCGAGGACCGCCAACTCCCGGTGGCCGAGCTGATGCGGCCGGCGACCTTCGTGCCGGAGTCCAAGCCCGTCGACGATCTGCTGTCGGAGATGCAGGCCGCCCGCAACCACCTGGTGATCGTCGTGGACGAGTACGGCGGCACCGGCGGGTTGGTCACCATCGAGGACATCCTGGAGGAGATCGTCGGGGAGATCACCGACGAGTACGACGTCGAGCGCCCGCCGATCGAGCAGTTGCCCGACGGTGCGGTGCGGGTCACCGCCCGGTTGCCGGTGGAGGATCTCGGCGAGTTGTTCGACACCGAGCTGCCGCACGACGAGGTGGAGACCGTGGGCGGCCTGCTCGCCCAGTGCCTCGGCCGGGTCCCGATCCCGGGCGCGGAGGTCGAGGTGGCCGGGCTCCGGCTGCTCGCCGAGGGCACCACCGGCCGGCGCAACCGGATCGACACGGTGCTGGTGCGCCGGGTCGAGCCGACCGACAGCAAGGACAGCCCGGGCGGTGGGCCGACCGCCTCCCGGGGCGACACCGATCGATCAGAGGAGAGGCAGCCCGCCGATGCCTGAGTCACCCGCCGTACCGGCCGCCGTCCCCACCGGCTCCGAGCTCAGCGCCGAGGACGGCAAGCTGGTCATCCTCGCCCGGGGGGCCCGGGGTCGGGTGGGCGCCGTGGAAGGCGCCGCGGTGCGGGACCAGGACGGTCGTACGTATGCGGCGGCCAGCGTGTCGCTGCCCTCGCTGACGATCACCGCGCTCCAGTTGGCGGTCGCCTCGGCGGCGGCAGCCGGCGCCACCCGGTTGGAGGCCGCCGTGGTGGTCACCGAGGCGTCCACTCTCGATGGTGCGGGTCACGCGGCCGTGCGCGACCTGTCCGCCGACGCGCCGGTGCACGTGGCCGCGCCGGACGGCACGCTGCTCGGCACGGTGACCGAATGAGCGCCGAGCCGACGTCGCGTCCCTACCGGGCGGGCTTCACCTGTTTCGTGGGCCGACCCAATGCCGGCAAGTCGACGCTGACCAACGCGATCGTCGGGCAGAAGATCGCCATCACCTCGAACAAGCCGCAGACCACCCGGCACGTCATCCGCGCGGTGCTGCACCGGCCGGACTCGCAGCTGGTGCTGGTGGACACGCCGGGTCTGCACCGGCCGCGAACGCTGCTCGGCGAGCGGCTCAACGACCTGGTCCGGCAGACCTGGAGCGAGGTCGACGTGATCGGCCTGTGCATCCCCGCCGACGAGCCGATCGGCCGTGGCGACCGGTTCATCACCGGTGAGCTGGCCGAGCTGAAGGCGACCGTGCTGGCGGTGGTCACCAAGACCGACCTGGTCGACCGTAAGCGGCTGGCCGAGCAGTTGCTGGCCGTCAGCGAGCTGGGCGAGTTCGCCGAGGTGGTGCCGGTCAGCGCGGTCGCCGGGCACCAGGTGGACACGCTGGTCGAGGTGATGACGCGGTATCTGCCCGAGTCTCCGCAGCTGTATCCGGACGACATGCTCACCGACGATCCGGAGCAGGTGCTGGTCGCGGAGCTGATCCGGGAGGCCGCCCTGGAGGGCGTACGGGACGAGTTGCCGCACTCCATCGCGGTGGTGGTGGAGGAGATGATCCCCGAGGGTCAGCTCATGAGGATCTACGCCGACGTGTACGTGGAGCGGCCCAGCCAGAAGGCGATCGTCATCGGGCATCGCGGCAGCCGGCTCAAGGGGGTGGGCACCGCCGCCCGGCGGCAGATCGAGGAACTGTTGGGCACCCGCGTCTACCTCGATCTACACGTCCGGGTGGCCAAGGACTGGCAGCGCGACCCGAAGCAACTGCGCAAGCTCGGCTTCTAGCCCGCACCGGCCGGGCGAGGACCCGGTGGATCGGAACTTCCGGCGCTACGCCGGCTGATCCGTACCGGTCAGGCATATGGGAAGTTTCACTATCGCGGTGGGTTGCTGGCCGTTTCGCCCGCCGGCCCCGGAGGGTAGGAAGACGTACCTATGCCCCCGGATATAGATGCAGGCTGATGCGAAACCGATACCTGGACCTGCTGCGCTTCCTGGCCATCGTGCGAGTCGTCGTCTACCACGTCACCGGTTGGGCGTCGCTGACCTTGCTGTTCCCGGCGATGTCGGTGATGTTCGCCCTCGCCGGGTCGCTGATGGCGGCCTCACTGCACCGGTCCGGCCCGACGGCGGTCGGCCGCCGGCTCCGCCGGCTGCTGCCGTCGCTGTGGGTGGTGGCCGCGGTCTTCGTGCCGGCGATGCTGCTCACCGGGTTGCCGCTGACGCCGAAGGTGCTGCTCTGGCTCTTCCCGGTGTCCGACCCACCGGCGAACTACTGGGGTGCGCTGGCGCTGAGCCCGATCTGGTACCTGCGTGACTACCTCTGGTTCGTGCTCGCCTCCCCGATCGCGCTCTGGCTGTTCCGGCGCTACCCGCTGCCCACCCTGGTCGCCCCGTACTGCCTGCTGCTGGCGATCGAGTTCGGCGTCTACCCGAACGCGCCGGGTGTGCTGCGTGAGTTCGGGCTCTACTTCGGTGCCTGGCTGCTGGGCTTCGCCCACCAGGCGGGGATGCTGCGGCGCCTGGCCAACCGGGTGCTGGTGCCGACCGTGCTCGTCCTCGCGGCGGCCGGCGGCGCCTGGATCCTGGCGCACCCGGGTCCGCGTGGGTACGACCTGAACGACAACCCACTCGGCAACGCCCTCTGGTCGGCCGCGTTCATCCTGGTGGCGCTGGGACGGGCCCCGTCGAGCGCGGAGTGGGTCGACCGCAGCGAGGTGTTCGGCCGGGTGGTGACGGTGCTGAACCGCCGGGCGTTGACCGTCTACCTGTGGCACATGGCGTTCGTGGTGGCGCTCACCCCGCTGGTCGACGTGGTCGGCTGGTCGCACCAGGACCCGGTGGGCCTGGCGATCCGGGTGGCGCTGGTCTTCCTGCTGGTGGGTGTGGTCACCGCGCTGGTCGGCTGGGTCGAGGACGTCGCGGCGCAGCGCCCGCCCGAGTTGATCCCCGGTGGGCGTCGCCCGCCGGTGCCGGCCACCCGCTGGCATGCGGAGTCCCGCCGGGGTGCGGACCCTGATCGGGCCGCCGCCGCCCCGGCGACCGAGCCACCCGGCGACGGCGTACCGGCTCAGCGTGGCCGGGGTGGGGACGTCACCACGGGATGACGGTGATGTCCCCGCTGCCCGTCCGCACGTCGAGCACCAGGGCGGCGGACGGGTCGTTCGGCACGCTCAGGTCGACGCCGCCGGAACCGGCCTGGGACCGCACCTGGTAGGCGCCGTCCGGCACCCGCAGTTCGACGTTGCCGCTCGACGCGTGTGCCCGGGCCGAGGCGGGGCGCTCCAACTCGACGGTGACGTTGCCGGACGTGGCCTGCGCGTCCACCTCGCCGCCGAGCCGAGTGGCGCTGATGTTCCCCGAGCCGGCCCGGAGCACCACGGGGGAGGCCACGTCGTACACCTCGATCTCGCCCGAGCCGGTCTCCACCCGCACCGTGCCGGCGGCGCCGGCCACCCGGACGTCGCCCGAGCCGACCCGCACCTCGACCTGACCCACCCGGGTCAGGTCGACGTTGCCCGAGCGGGTCTCGCCCTGCACCCGGACCCCCTCGCCGGTGGTGACCTCGTACGAGACGCTGCACCGATGCCCGCACGAGGTGTCCAGCACCAGTTCGGTGCCCTTGATCTCGTAGGTGACCCCTGGCTGGTCACCCTGGTAACGCACCACCCGCTTGATGCGGACCCGGTCCGGGCCACCCTCGGCGCGGACCACCACGTCGCCGGCGCCGGGCAGCAGCCGGATGGCGGTGATCCGGACCTCCTCGGTGGTGTCGAAGTCGAGCCGCCGGAACGAAAGGTTGTCACACCCGGCCAGGACGATCAGGGCAGCCGCAGCGGCGAGCGCCGTGCTGGCCCGGCGAGCATTGGCACGCCGGGCGACAGCGGCGAGCCGGGTGGCGGGAGTGGTCCGGTGCGAAGCCATGCCGAGCACGCTACGACCGGTGCCGGGGGACGCACATCCGGGTTCGCCGGCACCGCTACCCGGAGCGGACCCTGAAATCCGACCCGGGGTGCCGGTGGCCGCCCGACCGGGAGGGACAATGGCGCGATGGCCGGATACCGCCGACAGCTCTACCGCGACGACGCGGTGGTGCTGCGTGTGCAGAAGCTCGGCGAGTCCGACCGGATCATCACCCTGCTCACCCGGCGACACGGCCGGCTGCGCGCGGTCGCCCGGGGGGTACGCCGGATCACCTCCAAGTTCGGTGCCCGGCTGGAGCCGTTCGGCCACGTCGACCTGCAACTGGCTGGCGACCCCAAGGGGGAACTGGGCAGTTCGCTGCACAGCGTCAGCCAGGTCGAGGGGATCGACCTGTACGGCAAGCGGTTCCTCGGCGACTACCCCCGCTACACCGCGGCCAGCGCGATCGCCGAGACCGCCGAACGGCTCACCCCGGTGGAGCGGGAGCCGTCGCTGCGACTGTTCCAGCTCACCCTGGGCGCGCTGCGGGCCCTCGCCGACGGTGAGCACGCCACCACCCTGGTGCTCGACGCGTACCTGCTGCGGGGGATGGCCCTGGCCGGCTGGGCGCCGGCGTTGACCGACTGCGCGGTCTGCGGCACCCCCGGTCGGCACCGGGCGTTCTCCGTACCGGCCGGCGGGGCGGTCTGCCCGGACTGCCGGCCACCCGGCGCCGCCCACCCGGCACCGGCCACCATCGACCTGATGTCCGCGCTGGTCGGCGGAGACTGGCGGGTCGCCGACGCCACCGACACCGGGGTACGCCGGGAGTGCAGCGGACTGGTCGCGGCGCACCTGCAATGGCATCTGGAGCGCACGCTACGCTCGCTGCCGCTGGTCGACCGGGGCGCTTCGGCGCCCGGCGCGGTCCCGCCAGCCGGCGGCACGCCCGGCGCGGTCCGGTCACCCGGCGGTGGCGCGGTGCCGCCGACCGGCGGTGGTCTGACCGGTACGGTCCCGCCGTCACGCGGCGCGGCCGGCGAGGGCTGACGCCGAACCGGCGTCGCAGGACGTGAGCAGGGAGAGCCGAGTGATCCGATCCACCAGGGCCGGCCGGGAGCCGGTGCCGCCGACTCCGCACCCGTCGGGTGCCCGGCCGCCAGCGCTGCCGCCGGCGGCGGTGCCCCAGCACGTCGCCGTGGTCATGGACGGCAACGGCCGGTGGGCCAAGGATCGCGGGCTGCCCCGCACCAAGGGGCACGAGGCGGGCGAGTTCTCCCTCTTCGACACCGTCGAGGGCGCCATCGAGCTGGGCATCCCCTACCTGTCCGCGTACGCCTTCTCCACCGAGAACTGGCGGCGGTCGCCCGACGAGGTCCGGTTCCTGATGGGCTTCAACCGGGACGTCATCCGCCGCCGCCGGGACCAGCTCGTCGACCTCGGGGTACGGGTGGTGTGGTCGGGTCGGGCCGGGCGGCTGTGGAAGAGCGTCATCTCGGAGTTGCAGACCGCCGAGGAGATGTCCCGGGGCAATTCGACGCTGACCCTCCAGTTCTGCGTCAACTACGGCGGGCAGGCGGAGATCGCCGATGCCGCCGCCGCGATCGCCCGGGACGTGGCCGCCGGCCGGCTCGACCCGTCGAAGGTCACCGAGAAGACCATCGGCCGTTACCTGTACCACCCCGAGGTGCCCGAGGTGGACCTGTTCCTGCGGCCCTCCGGCGAGCAGCGCACCTCGAACTTCCTGCTCTGGCAGAGTGCGTACGCCGAACTGGTCTTCCTGGACACGCTCTGGCCCGATTTCGACCGCCGGCACCTGTGGTACGCCTGCGAGCTGTACGCCCAGCGGGACCGCCGCTTCGGTGGCGCGTTGCCCAACCCGGTGGCGCCGACCACCTGACGCTTAGCGTCCGGCCGGGCTGGGTATCACCCTCCGCAGCAGCCACTGACGGAGGTGAACCCACATGATGCGCAAGCGCGTTGCCCAGTGGGCGGTGATGGCCGTGGCGGTTCCGTTGGCGGCAGCCGGTGCCCGCCGGCTCAGCCACTCGCTGGAGTCCCGGCGCGGCCCGTCCCGGGCCAGTCGGATGCTCACCCAGGGAGCCGACCTGCTCCGCCCCCAGAAGGCCCGGCGTCGCCGCTTCTTCTGACCCACCTGATGCGCCCTGCCTCCGCGAACGCGGAGGCAGGGCGCATCATCACATCGCCGGGCGCGCTGGCCGTCGTACCGGGCTGAGCCGGTGGATCAGGCCTCGACCTCGGCCCGGTCGGGGGTGGCCCAGAGGGTGTGGAACGAACCGTCGCGGTCGGTGCGACGGTAGGTGTGCGCACCGAAGTTGTCGCGTAGACCCTGGATGAGGGCGGCGGGCAGACGCTCGGCGCGCAGCGCGTCGAAGTACGCCAGGGACGAGGCGAAGGCGGGCGCCGGAACGCCGGCCCGGGCCGCCTCGGCCACCACCCGCCGCCAGCTCGGCACGCCGTCGCGCACGGTGTCGGCGAACCACGGCGCCACCAGCAGGGTGGGCAGTTCCGGCTGCTCGTCGTACGCCTGCTTGATCCGGTCCAGGAAGCGGGCCCGGATGATGCAGCCGCCCCGCCAGATGGTCGCCGTGCCGCCCAGGTCGATGTTCCAGTCGTACTCGGCGCTGCCGGCGCGGATCTGGTCGAAGCCCTGGGCGTACGCCACGATCTTCGAGGCCAGCAGCGCCCGGCGTACGTCCTCGATGAACGTCTCGCGGTCGTTGACCTGCCACTTCTCCCCGGAGTCCGGGAACGCCCGCACCGCGGCCTCGCGCTGCCCGACGTGCCCGGACAGCGACCGGGCGAAGGTCGCCTCGGCGATGCCGGTGATCGGGATGCCCAGGTCGAGCGCGATCTGGACGGTCCACCGGCCGGTGCCCTTCTGCTCGGCCCGGTCCTGCACGATGTCGACGAACGCCTCGCCGCTGGCGGCGTCGGTGTGCGCCAGCACGTCGGCGGTGATCTCGATCAGGAACGACTCCAGCTCGCCGGTGTTCCACTCCCGGAAGATCTCCGCCAGCTCCGACGGGGTCGCGCCCAGCCCGGCCCGCAGCAGGTCGTACGCCTCGGCGATGAGCTGCATGTCGGCGTACTCGATGCCGTTGTGGACCATCTTGACGAAGTGCCCGGCGCCGTCCGGCCCGACGTGCCGGCAGCACGGCTCACCGTCGACCTGCGCGGCGATCTTCTCGAAGATCGGCCCGAGCTTGCGGTACGACTCGGCCGAGCCACCCGGCATGATGCTCGGCCCCCACAGTGCACCCTCCTCACCACCGGAGACGCCGGTGCCGACGAAGTGCAGGCCCTTGGCGCGCAGTGCCTCCTCCCGACGGCGGGTGTCGGCGAAGTGCGCGTTGCCGCAGTCGATGATGATGTCGCCGGCTTCCAGCAGCGGCACCAACTCGTCGATCACCGCATCGGTGGGACCGCCCGCCTTGACCATGATGATCACCGCGCGGGGGCGTTCCAGCGCGGCGACGAAGTCCGCCAGGGACTCCGTCGGGACGAAGGTGCCCTCGTCGCCGTGCTCCGCCACCAGCGACCGGGTCCGCTCCGGCGATCGATTGTGCAACGCCACGGTGAACCCGTTACGGGCCAGGTTGCGGGCCAGATTCCGGCCCATCACCGCCAGTCCGGTCACACCGATCTGCGCCGTAGCCCCATCCGCCATCCTCGTCGCCACCTTCCGCATCTGCCTGTAGTGCTGCGACGGTATCGCGGTCCGGTTCAGCCGTGCGCCGTCCCCCCACGGCTGGTCATCAGGTGGTCGCACAGCGCTCGCCGACGGTGGCGCCTGTCGCCGGCTTGTCACGGGCGCACCTGTCGCCGGTCCGTCCCGGCGCACCTGTTGCCGGCTTGTCGCGGGTGCACCTGTCGCCGGCTTGTCCTGGGCGCACCTGTTGCCGGCTTGTCGCGGGTGCACCCTGTCGCCGGCGCGTCCTGGGCGCAGCGTCGCTGGTCTGCCGCAGCCGCGCCGGGGGGTGCCGTCGCCGGCCCGTCGTAATTGGGGTGCGCGACTCCCGCGGGCGGGCTAGCGTGCGGGCATGCGCTACTGACACCCGCTCCGCCGAGCCGGTCCGCCGCCCCCGTTGCCGCGGACCAGTCGCTACCGGGTGTCCGCGCGTCCTCCTCGTCGCCGTTGCCGCGACGTCCTCCGTGGCCGCTCCGGAGCGACCTTCCGCTGATCCCGCCGACCGCCGCCGTGGCGGTCACGACCGACGGCGGTGGCGTGGCGTACGCGCCGACACCGCCGAGCGAGGAGGCTCCCATGCCTGCCAGCCGTAAACCGAAGAAATCACGCCGTGCCGACCGGGTGCCGGAGCTGACGCCGGCCGACTTCGACGCCTTGGCCGACCGGGCCACACCGCCGATCGGACTCGCCGCTCCGGCGCGACCGCTCATCGGACTCACGCCTGCCGCGTCGCCGGCGGGGCCGGGGCTCACCGCCCCGCCGGAACCGGTCCCGCCGCTCGACGCGACGCCGCTCGACGCGACGCCGCTCGACGCGACGCCGCTCGACGCGGTGCCGGGCGAACCGTCCGGGTCGGACCGCGTCGACCGGGAACCGCCGAGCGCAGCGCTCGCGCCGACCGCCGGTCCGACGGCCTCCGGCCGGGGCAAGGGGTTCAGCTCCGGCCGAACACCGCGTGCCGGAGCGGCCCGGCAGTACGCCTTCCGGCGGAGGTGAGCGGTCGGTCCACGCGCAGTGGGTACATCTGTTGTCGTTCCAGCGACAACAGATGTACCCACCACGTCACGCGGCTCAGCCGATCAGCGGGCGGAAGGTGCCGAGCGCGACGCTGACGCCCAAGGCGGCGACGGCCAGCGCCGTCGCGGCGACGACCAGCAGCCAGTCGGCCGCACCGAAGTGCTGCCGGCGGGCGACGGTACGCGGTACCCCGGCGTCGAAGCCGCGCGCGTCCATCGCGACCGCCAGCCGGGTGCCCCGGCGGATCGCGCCGACCAGCAGCGTGAACGCGGTGGACACGAAGAGCCGTAGCTTCGCCACCGGGTTGCGTCCCGCCTCCACGCCGCGTGCCCGGCGGGCCATGACGATCGTCTGCCATTCCTGCCCGAGCAGCGGCAGCAGCCGGAACGCCGCCAGCGCGCCGATCGCGAACCGGGCCGGTGCGCGGGCGTTCTGCACCAGCGCGTCGGCCAGGTCGGTCGGATCGGTGGTGGCGAAGACGATCACGCCGGGCAGCGCCACCGCGAACAGGCGCAGCACCAGCCCGAGGGCGGTGAGCAGCACCGTCGAGGTGACCACGACCGGTCCGGCGTCGAGCAGCACCCGGCCCGACCGGTCCGCGGCGAAGAGCACCAGGGTGACCAGGACGCCACCGGCGGCGGCCAGCAACGGCCAGGCCCTCCGGAACAGCACCCGGTAGCGCACGCCGAACAGCGGCAGGACCGCCAACTCGATCGCGATCGCGATCGCCGGTGCGACCGGGTCCAGCGTCGCCAGCAGCGGGACCGCGAACAGCAGCGCCGCCGCCAGCTTGGCCACCGGATTGCGCCGGGCCAGCGGCGCGTCCGGCCGCGCGACCGGTTCGAGGTCGATCATCGGTATCCCGCCGGAGGAAACGCCGGTGGCGGCAGGGTCTCCGGGGACCCTGCGGCCTCGGGCTGTGCGGCCGAGGGCCAGGCGTCGGTGGGCTGCCCGGCGGTGGACCCTGCGGCCGGAGTCGTCGACGGCGGGGGTTCGGGGGCCGGGTGGCGCGTCAGCGTCAGGGTCTGGTCGGCCAGCGCGGCGACGAACTCGGCGTCGTGGGTGACCGCCACCAAGGCGTGGCCGGCGTCGCGCAGCTCCGCGAAGAGGTCCACCAGTTCCCGCCAGGTGCGCCGGTCCTGGCCGAAGGTGGGCTCGTCGCAGATCAGTAGCCGGGGCGCGGTGGCCAGGGCGGTCGCCACGCTCAGCCGCCGCGCCTCGCCACCGGAGAGGGTGTACGGGTTCGCCCCGGCCAGCCGGTCCAACCGCAGCCGGTGCAGCAGCTCGTCGACCCGCCGGCGGACCGCCGGCTCGGTGGCACCGGTACGCCGGGGGCCGAGCGCCAGCTCGTCGTAGACCGTGCCGGTGACGAACTGGTGCTCCGGATCCTGGAACACCGAGCCGATCCGGCGGGCCAGCGCGGGTGCCCGCCACCGGTGCGGTGGTGTGCGGGCGTCGGCCCCGGCCAGGTCGGCGCTTGCCACCAGTCGCCCGGTGCCCGGCTTGAGCAGGCCGCCGAGCAGCACGGCGAGGGTGGACTTGCCGGCGCCGTTGGGGCCGAGCACGGCCAGTGCCGCACCGGCGCGTACCGCGAGGTCGGTGGCGGCCAGCCGGGGCGGTTGGCCGAGCCGGTCGGCGGTGAGCAACACCTCGCCGGGTCCGGTGGTGGCCCGGCGGGGCGGGATCTGGCGACCGGGCACCCAGACGCCGTCGGCGGCGAGGGCGTCGCCGTGGGCGGCGAAGACGGCCTCCGGCGGGCCGTCGACGCGGACGCCGCCACCGGCGTCGAGCACCACCACCCGGTCGACCAGCGCCAGGGCGTCGGCCACCCGGTGCTCGACCAGGATCAGGGTGGTGTCGCCGTCGACCGCGCGGGAGATGGCGGCGCGGACCAGGTCGGCCCCGGCCGGGTCGAGGTTGGCGGTGGGCTCGTCGAGCAGCAGCAGGTCGGGGCGGAGGGCGAGCACTCCGGCCAGGGCGAGCCGCTGCTGTTCGCCGCCGGAGAGCGCCGCGGTGGGGCGGTCCCGGTGGTACGGGAAGCCGACCCGGTGCAGTGCCTCGTCCACCCGGGGCCAGATCTGTGCGGCGGGTACGCCCCGGTTCTCCAGCCCGAACGCCACGTCGTCGCCGCTGCGGGCCATGACGAGCTGCGACTGCGGATCCTGGAAGACGATGCCGACCCGCTCGCGGGTCTCGGCCGGTGGCCGGCCGTCGATCTCGATGGTGCCCTCCTGCTCACCGGAGTCCTCCGGCAGCAGCCCGGCCAACGCGGCGAGCAGGGTGCTCTTGCCGGCGCCGGAGGGCCCGAGCAGCAGCACCCGCTCGCCGCGTCGTACCCGCAGGTCCACGCCGCGTACCGCCCAGGCGCGTCGCCCGGCGTGGCGCCAGCCGAAGCCGCGCAGCCGCACCTCGCCCACCTGCCACCCCCGCTTCTCGTCCCCACATCTGTCCGTGGTGGCCCGGTGGAGCCGGCCGGACCGGCTCCACCGGGCGATCTCAGACCAGGTTCCGCTCGCGGCCGGCGGGGAAGCGGTCCAGTACGCCGGTGCCGGCGAGCGCCTTGGTGAGCGCGTGGGCGCCGGCACCGGCGACCACGGTGGCACTGAGCACGGTCAGCAGCGCGTACGGGATGCGGTAGGTGCCCAGCTCGTACGCGGCGTTCCAGGCGAAGAAGTCGAACAACGCGGCGCCGAGGCCGGTCAGCGCACCGGCGAGCAGCGCGGTGGGCAGCCGGAACGAGCGGTACCGGAAGGCGGCGAAGGCCAGTTCCGCGCCGAGGCCCTGGATCAGGCCCTGCACGATGGTGATGCCGCCCCACTCGGAGCCCAGCAGCGCGGAGACGGTCGCCGCGACCGCCTCGCAGAACAGCGCGGCACCCGGCTTGCGGATGATCAACCCGCCGAGCACCGCCGGCACCAGCCAGACGCCGTACATGACGGCCTGGCTGGCCGGGAAGAAGGCGAAGGCCGGGTCGACCGCCCGCCAGAGCAGGCCCCAGGCCCAGAAGATGACGCCGAAGCCGACGGCGATCACCGCGGCCACGACGATGTCGACGGTGCGCCACCGGGTGGTGGTCGGTTGACTCATGATTGCTCCCAGTCCAGATTCGAACCAGGTAAGACGCACGCCCCGTCCGGCGACGCCGGACATTGGCGGGCTGGAGGTGGACCGAACTCCCTGCGCTGGCATTACCCAGATCAGGTACGGAGGGTCTGCGGGCGAACCCGCACTCTCAGCGCTGTGCGCTCCCCTGTCGGAGGTGAAGTTGTCTCGCCGACGCTAACACCTTTGAAGATCAGCGGACAGTGTGATCTTCGCAGGTCACGGGTGATCCTCGCGTTTCGCCCGGTGTCGCACCGTCGACTCGCCCACCACAGTGACATTCATGGACGTCAGCTGACCCGGGCGGTAATCTCGGCCCGCCGATCCGCACGGGCCCGAAAGGCGATAGGTGACCGCAGACCCTGATCGGGCCATGCCGACCGATGAGCCTGAGGATCGATCCGCCGGGGCGGTGGGCCTGGCCACCCCGGCTGCCCCCACGTCCCGGCCCGCCGGCGACCCCGCCCGCACGCCGCAGCCGGCCGGCGACCCGGGATCCCGGCGGTGGCTCGGCGACCGGATCGGGTCGGTGGAGGTCCTGGCCGGGCTGCTGATCCTCCTGGTCGTCTTTCGGGACCCGCTGGCCGGGGCGCTGGACGACCCGCGCCTACAGACCTGGACCACCGTGTTCGTCTCGATCATGGTGCAGGCGGTCCCGTTCCTGGTCTTCGGGGTGCTGCTCTCGGCCGTGATCGCGGTCTTCGTACCCCGGTCGTTCTGGGCCCGGGCGCTGCCCCGGCATCCGGCCCTGGCGGTGCCGGCGGCGAGCGCGGCCGGGGTGGTGCTGCCGGGCTGCGAGTGCGGTGCGGTGCCGATCGCGGGTTCGCTGATCCGCCGTGGTGTCACGCCGGCCGCCGCGCTGGCCTTCCTGCTCGCCGCACCGGCGGTCAACCCGATCGTGCTGACCGCCACCGCCGTCGCCTTTCCCAACAACCCCGAGATGGTGCTCGCCCGTGGCGTCGCCAGCCTGGTGGTGGCCATGGTGATGGGCTGGCTGTGGCTGCGGCTCGGGCGTACCGAGTGGATCAGGATGCCGCGCCGGCCGGAACTGGACGATCCGTCCAAGGGGCGAGCCTTCTGGGGGGCCGTCCGGCACGACGTGACCCACGCCGGTGGCTTCCTGGTGCTCGGCGCGATGGCCGCGGCCAGCATCAACGTGCTGGTGCCGGAGCGGTGGTTGCAGACCCTCGCCGACAACGCCTGGCTGTCGATCCTGGCGTTGGCGCTGCTCGCCGTCCTGCTGTCGCTCTGCTCGGAGGCGGACGCCTTCGTCGCCGCCTCGCTGTCGCAGTTCTCGCTCACGTCCCGACTGGTTTTCCTGGTGGTGGGGCCGATGGTCGACCTCAAGCTGATCTCGATGCAGGCCGGCGTCTTCGGTCGCCGGTTCGCGTTCCGGTTCGCCCCGACCACGTTCGTGGTGGCCCTGCTGGTCGCCGTCGGCGTCGGGGCGGTGCTGCTGTGAACCGGCAGGCGCAGGCCGTGGTCCTGCTGCTGCTCGGCGGCGCGGTGCTGCGGGCCAGCGTCACCGACCTCTACCTGCGCTACGTCAAGGAAGGGCTGCGGCCGTTCCTGATCGCCGCCGGGTTGCTGCTGGTGGTCGCCGCCATCATGACCCTCTGGTACGAGTTGCGCCCACCCGCTCCCCGTGCGCTCGCCCCGACCGGCGAGCCCGCCACCGACCACGACGGGCACGGTCACCATGAACCGCGGGTCGGCTGGCTGCTCATCCTGCCGGTACTCGGCCTGCTGCTGGTCGCCCCACCGGCCCTCGGGTCGTACGCGGCCAGTCAGGCCGGCACCGCGCTGAACGCCCCGCAGCAGTCGGACTATCCGCCGCTGCCCGACGGAGACCCCGCGCCGGTCAGCGTCCTCGACTACGCGGCGCGGGCGCTGTTCGACCGGGGCGCCTCGATCGGCGATCGGCGGGTGCTGCTGACCGGCTTCCTCGCCACCGGCGAGGACGGTCAACCGATCCTGGC
Source organism: Micromonospora zingiberis (assembly GCF_004331455.1). GTDB lineage: Bacteria > Actinomycetota > Actinomycetes > Mycobacteriales > Micromonosporaceae > Micromonospora > Micromonospora zingiberis. The sequence goes on along the minus strand of NZ_SJJR01000009.1, from coordinate 184,064 downwards.
CCGGATGGTGCTGTCCTGTTGCGCGGCCGACGGACGGCCGGTGAAGCTCGGGCTCACCGGCGACGTGCCGGCTGGCCTGCCGAACGACAGTTGGGTGGAGGTGGTCGGCAGGTACAGCGACCGGATCGGCCGTGATCCGGTCAACGACGCCGAGATTCCCTACCTTCAGGTCGAGTCGTGGCGGCAGGTGCCCACCCCCAAGCGCCAGTACGAGTGACAGCCCGTCTCGGTAGGCTGCCGTGCATGCGCATCGACGCCCGAGGTCTACGGTTCGACGTCATCGCCGGTGGCCCGGAGCAGGGTGAGCCGGTGCTGCTGCTGCACGGCTTCCCGCAGCACGCGGGGGAGTGGGACGACGTCACACCGACCCTGCACGTGGCGGGCCTGCGCACCTACGCGGTGAACCAGCGTGGCTACTCGCCCGGGGCGCGGCCGGCGGCGGTCGAGGCGTACCGGTTGACGGAGTTGGTCGCCGACGCGGTCGCCGTACTGGACGCCCTCGGGGTCGACTCCGCCCACGTGGTGGGGCACGACTGGGGCGCGATCGTCGGGTGGGCGCTCGCCGCCGGTCACCCGGAACGGGTCCGTACCCTGACCGCCGTCTCCGTGCCGCATCCGGCCGCCATGGGGTACGCGCTCGCCGAGGACCCGCAGCAGAAGGCGCGCTCGGCGTACATGATGCTGTTCCGCCGGCCCGGGGTGGCCGAGAAGACGCTGCTGGCCCTGCGCGCCAGCGGGCTGCGCCGGATGCTGCGCGGGGTCGGCGACGCCGCGCGGACGGCCGCGTACGTCGAGCCGATGCGCGAGCCCGGCGCCCTGACCGCGGCGCTGAACTGGTATCGGGCGATGTCCCGCCGGGATCTGGCCGCGATCGGCCCGGTGACCGTGCCGACCAGCTTCGTCTGGAGCGACCGGGACGTGGCGATCGGACGCACCGCCGCCGAGGCGTGTGCCGCGCAGGTGCGTGGGGAGTACCAGTTCGTCGAGTTGGCCGGGGTCAGTCACTGGATTCCGGACCAGGTGCCGACGCGGCTGGCCGAGGCGATCCTGGCGCGGGTACGGTCCGCCGCCTGAGCGCGGCGGGCGAGCCCGGCGGGCGAGTCGGCAGTGCCGGCGGATGGCGAGGAAGCGGAGTGAACATGACGCTGAGTGCCGAGGAATACCTGGCCACGGTGACCGCGACGATGACCCGGGTGGCGCAGAGCCAGCGGGACCAGGTGGCCCGCGCCGCCGACCTGATCGCCGAGGCGATCAGGGCCGACGGGGTGGTGCACGCCTTCGGCACCGGTCATTCCGAGGCGCTGGCGATGGAGATCGCCGGCCGGGCCGGCGGGCTGGTGCCGACCAACCGGATCGCCCTGCGTGATCTGGTGCTGCATGGCGGGGCGCCCGCTGACGTGCTGGGGCCGAAGCTGGAACGGGACCCGTCGGTGGCCCATCGTCTCTACGAACTCGCCCCGGTCGCCCCGGCCGACGTCTTCGTGCTCGCCTCGAACTCTGGGGTGAACGGGGCGATGGTGGAGTTCGCCTCGCTGGTGCGCGAGCGGGGCCACCGGCTGGTGGCGATCACCTCGGCGGAACACTCGGCCCGGATGGAGTCCCGCCATCCGTCGGGCCGCAAGCTCGCCGACTTCGCCGACGTGGTGCTGGACAACGGCGCCCCGTACGGCGACGCGACCCTGCCGCTGCCCGGCGGTGGCGCGGTCGGCGCGGTCTCCTCGATCACCGCCGCGTTGCTGGCCCAGCAGATCGTGGTGGAGGTGGTGGCCCGGCTGCTGGCGGCCGGCGGGCACCCGCCGGTCTATCTGTCGGCCAACATCGCCGGTGGCGACGCGCACAACGACGCGCTGGAGGCCAGGTACGCGGGGCGGATCCGCCGGGGCTCCTGAGGGCCGGTGGCACGCTGGGGCGGCTTGTCCGGGCTGGCCCGCTGAACCGGTTTCGGATCGACGGCTGTGGGGCATCAGCGTTGCCGCCCGTCGGGAATCGTGCCGGCGGCGCCCGTTCTCCGGGAGGCTCGCGGTGTCGAAGGAAACCGAGAAGCAGCGGTGGCAGCGTAACTTCGCCGACCTGCTACAGGAGTTGCGGGTCGCGCAGACCGGCGTACAGATCCTCTTCGCCTTCCTGCTGACCCTGCCGTTCAGCAATGGCTTCGGCAGCACCACCCCGTTCCAACGCGACGTCTACATCGTCGCGCTGATCGCGGCGGCCGCCGCCACCGCAATGATCATTTCGCCGGTGGCGTTCCACCGGGCGCTGTTCCGCCAGGGACGCAAGCCGGAACTGGTGCGGTTCGCCCACCGGATGGCCTCCGGCGGCCTCGCCTTCATGCTGATCTCGATGGTCAGCGCGGTGCTGCTGATCACCGACTTCGTGCTCGCCCGGCCGATCGCCTTCCTGCTCAGCGCGGTGACCGGCCTCTGGTTCCTCACCTTCTGGCTGGTCCTGCCGTTCTCGCGGCGCAACTGGGGCGAGGACGACATCGACGACGACGAGGACCCCAGCGGGCTCGCCAACGACTGAGCGCAGGCGCCCTCACCTCTCGGTTCGTTGTGCGGCCATCCGGCTCGAAGGTCGCAGGCCGAGGCGGCGCAGTTCCAGTGCCGCCAGAGCTTCCATGGTGGAATCATCGCCGCGACGCCAGGCCGCCGCGACGTCCGGATGGACGCGGGCCAGCTTGCCGAGCGGCTGGGTGGCCAGCGCCCGCAACGCGAGCAGGTCCCGTCCGGCCGGGGCGACAGCCAGTTTCGCCGCCGCGCCGGCCCGACGCATCCAGCGCACCCGCAGCGGCAGCCAACCGAAGACCACCAGGGCGAGCGGGACGAACAGCACGGCCACGGTGAGCACCAGGGCGAGCTGATCCACCACTTCCTGCTGGTCCTGTCCCGCCTCGGCCAGGGAACGGGCGGCGCCGGCGGCCCGCTCGAACGGGCCGGTCAGCTCGTCGCCGACCAGTGGCACCCGGCCGACCTTGCCGCCGGCCTCGGCCAGGTTGTCGGCCAGCCCGCCGCCGGCCCCTTCCAGCTTCTGTCCGGGTACGGCAAGCTTCTGCACCAGGTCGTGCAGCCACATGGCGGCGCGGATCGTCGCGTACACCCAGGCGATGACGAGCAGGTCGGTGAGGAACTGGCGGAGCGCGGTCGGAAAACGATCAGCGTAGATCTTCACGCCGCACAGCGTCCCACGACCCGTTCCGCCTGGCATCCCGGCGTGAGCCGTGGCCCACGGTCAACGGCCGACGGCACTCGTCACCCTGCGCGACGATCCCGACCCGGTACTGGTTACCGGGATCCATGCTTTGCTCTGCTTCAACCTACGCAACGGTGTCTGAGCTGCGGCGGAGTGGGGAAGGCGGTGGTCAGGTGTGGCAGTTCCCGTCGCGGACCGTGACCGTTGCGTGGGTTGAAGCAGAGCAAAGGGGCCGGTGGGAAGGGGGCGGGTCCAACTCGGCACGACCAGCGCCGCTGAGGGCGCGGGTGGGTAGGGGGCGGGCGGAAGAGGTTGCCGCTGGTGCGATCCGACCGGTCGGCGGTTCAGTGGGGGCGGCAGTCCGGGCAGGTGCCGAAGATTTCCAGGGTGTGGCTGACGTCGGTGAAGCCGTGCTGGGCGGCCACCCGGTCGGCCCAGCTCTCCACCGTCGGGCCGGCGACCTCCACGGTCCGGCCGCAGGCGCGGCAGACCAGGTGGTGGTGGTGCCCCTCGCTGCACCTGCGGTAGAGGTGTTCGCCGCCGGGCGGGCGCATCACGTCGATCTCGCCCGCGTCGGCCAGGCCCTGCAAGGTGCGGTACACCGTGGTCAGGCCGACCCGCTCGCCGCGCTCGCGCAGCATCGCGTGCAGGTCCTGCGCGCTGTGGAAGCCCTCCATCTCGGCCAGCAGCGCGCTCACCGCCGAACGTTGGCGGGTGTTGCGGACGGCCGTGCTACCCGCACTCATGCCGGCACCCCGTCTCGCCGCGCGCCGCCGTGTGCCAGCACCGCGCCGCCGTACGCCACCACCGCGCCGCCGTACGCCACCACCGCGCCGCCGTGTGCCAGCACCGCGCCGATTCGCTCGCTCATGATCCCTCCCCGGCGTGGCTGACCGCGTCGGCCACGATGTGCGCGACATGCTCGTCGACCAGGGCGTACGCGATCTCCCGGCCGCGCCGGGACCCGCGTACCACGCCGGCGCCGCGCAGCACCCGTAGATGCTGGGACACCAGCGGCTGGGCGACGCCGAGCTTGTCGACCAACTCGTGTACACAGCGTTCGCCGCCAGCCAGTTCACTGACGATGGCCAGCCGGATCGGCGCGGAGAGGGCACGCAGAAGCTCGCTGGCACCCTCGTACGCGTCATAGCCTGATCCGCTGGTCACCCTGCAACGGTAACCAATTTCCACAGCGGGCGCGTGATCAGGATCCGCCGAGCACCACCTCGTGCGGTTCGGGCGCGGGTGCCGGCGCGGGCCGCGTCCGGCGGATCCGGCGCCAGCCGGCCACGAGCAGGGTGACCGCGACGAACGAGCCGATCGCGAGCACCACCACGGAGGCGCCGGGTGCGGTGTCGGCGACCGCCGCCATCCAGATGCCGGCGCCGGCCGCGAACAGTCCGAGCGCCATCGCCGCCGCCATGGTGGCGCGGAAGCCCCGGGTGACCTGCTGGGCGGTGGCCACCGGCACGACCATCAACGCGCTGATCAGCAGTACGCCGACCGCCCGCATGGCGATCGTCACGGTGACCGCGGTGGTGACCGCAAGCAGCAGGTTGAGGGCACGAACCGGCAGGCCGGAGACCCGGGCGTACTCCTCGTCGTGGCAGACCGCGAAGAGTGCGGGCCGCAGCCCGATCATCGCGATCAGCACCGCCGCCCCGAGCACCGCGATGGTGATCAGGTCTTCCCGGTGGGTCGTGGTGAGCGCCCCGAACAGGTACGCGTTGAGGTTCGCGCTGGTGCTGTCGGAGAGGCCCACCAGGACCACGCCGCCGGCGATGCCGCCGTAGAAGAGCAGGGCCAGCGCCAGGTCGCCGGAGGTACGGCCGCGCTCGCGGATCAGCTCGATGGCGACCGCCCCGACGACGGCCGCGATCACCGCCATGATCACTGGCGAGGTGCCGAAGAGCAGGCCGGCGCCGACGCCGGTCAGCGCCACGTGCCCGATGCCGTCGCCGATCAGCGCGAGCCGCCGCTGCACCAGGTAGATGCCGAGCGCCGGCGCGGCCAGGCCGATGATCAGCGCGCTGAGCAGGGCGTGCTGCATGTACTCGTACTGGAAGAGACTCACCTTGTGCTCCACAGCCCGGCGGGCTCCTCGGGACCGTGCGGGTGCACGTGGTCGTGGTCCGGCGCCGCGTGGTGCCCGGCCGGGTCCGGCACCGCGCCGTCGTGCGCGATGACCCCCTGGTGTACGACGACCGCGCGGCTGATCAGCGGCCGTAGCGGACCCAGTTCGTGGGCGACGAGCAGTACGGTGCCGCCACCGTCGGCGAAGGCACGCAGTGCCCCGGCGAACGCCTCCTGGCTGGCGGCGTCCACCCCGGCCGTCGGCTCGTCCAGCACCAGCAGTTCGGGCTGGCCGGCCAGCGCGCGGGCGATCAGGGTGCGCTGCTGCTGCCCGCCGGAGAGGGTGGCCACCGGGTCGTTGGCCCGGTCGGCCAGGCCGACGGCGTGCAACGCCTCGGCGACGGCGGCCCGGTCGGCGCGCCCCGGCGGGCGCAGCACGCCCCGGCGGGCCAGCCGCCCGGAGGCGACCACCTCGGCCACCGTCGCCGGTACGCCGCTGCCCGCACCGAGGCGCTGCGGGACGTACCCGATGCGGTGCCACTGGCGGAACCGGCGCGCCGGCTGGCCGAAGAGGGTGACGGTGCCGGCGGTGAGCGGGACCAGGCCGAGCACGGCGCGGATCAGCGTCGACTTGCCGGAGCCGTTGGCGCCGAGGAGCGCGACCACCTCGCCGGTGGTCACGGTCAGCGAGACGTCACGCAGCACGGGGCGGCCGTCGTAGCCGACCACCCCGTGCGTGACGGTGATGACGTCAGGTGTCACGAGCAGCTCAACGCCGTCCGCAGGGTCTGCAGGTTGGTACGCATCACCGAAAGGTAGTCCCCACCGTTGTCGGCGGACAGTCCCTCGAGTGGATCGAGCACGGCGGTCTGTGCGCCCACCTCCCGGGCGATCGTCTCGGCGACCTTCGGGCTCACCAGGGTCTCGAAGAAGATCGTGGTGGCGCCGTGCTCGCGCGCCTCCTCGGTGACCGTGGCCAGCCGCTGGGGCGACGGCTCGTCCTCCGGGGAGAGGCCGGTGATGCCGATCTGTTCCAGCTGGTAGCGCTGCGCCAGGTAACCGAACGCGGTGTGGCTGACCACGATCTCCCGGCGCTGGCAGGTCTTCAGCCCTTCGGTGAACTCGGTGTCGAGCCGCTCCAGCTCGGCCCGGAGCGCGGCGGCCCGCTGCGGGTACTCGCTGGCGCGGTCCGGGTCGGCGGCGGCGAGCCGCTCGGCCAGCTTGTCGCCGATGGTGGCCAGTCGGGTCGGGTCGAGCCAGACGTGCGGATCCTTCGCGCCGTCCGACTCCTCCTCGGCGTGGTCGTCCTCGGCACCGTGGTCGTGGTCGTGGCCACCGGCGGTGGCGTCCAGCAGCGGCTGCACGGCGGCCACGTCGAAGGCCCGGTCACCGCCGTTCTGCTCGATCGCCGCGTCCACGGCGGGCTGGAATCCGTGCAGGTAGACGATCAGCTCCGCGTCGACGATCTGGCCGACCTGGCGTGGGTTCAGCTCCAGGTCGTGTGGCTCGGCACCCGGCCGGGCCAGGTTGGTCACCGCCACGGCGTCCCCGCCGATCCGCTCGGCCAGGAACTGCAGGGGGTAGAAGCCGGCCACCACGTCGACCCGCTCCGGGTCGTTGCCGGCGGCGTCGTCGGTGGCGCAGCCGGCGGCGCCGGCCAGGGCGAGCATCGCGGCCGTGGCGGTGGCCAGGGCGCGTGGGGCGGTGCGGAAGGTCATGTCACCGACTCTCCGCGACAACGACAATGATTGTCAAAAACGCATGGTTGCATGTCCGGGCGGGGCTGTCACAGCAGCTTCACCAGGCCGGCGGTGACCAGCAGGGTCAACGCCAGCAGCCGGATCGCCCGGGTCGGTGGCGTCTGCACCGGCCAGGTCGTCACCAACAGGGCGGCCACCGCCCCGGCGAGCAGCAGGGTGAGCAGCCCGCCCAGCACCCCCGGGGTGAAGAACGCGACCAGCACCAGGAGCAGGGTGACCAGGAACACCGTCGTCGGGTTGGCCCGGGCCAGCCGCCCGACGATCCCGCGCTGCGTACGCTGCATTCCACAAACTCTACGAGGAGGAGTGCCCGGTGCTCGTGACCAACCGGTTCGTGGTCGACGACGACGGCGCGCAGGACTTCGCCGCCCGGGCGCACGCCGCCCTGGCGGCGCTCGCTGCCCGCCCCGGTTACCTGCGCGGACAGCTGGTCCGGGCGCTGGACGACCCACGGCACTGGTGCCTGGTCACCGAGTGGGAGTCGGTCGGCACCTACCGGCGGGCGCTCGGCGGCTTCGATGTCAAGGTGACCGCGATACCGCTGCTCGCGGAGAGCATCGACGAGCCGTCCGCGTACGAGGCGTTGGCCAGTGCCGCGCCCGGTGGGGACGTGGTGGTGGTCGCCAGCGATCGGGCTGCGGGTCCTTACCGCTGAGCCGTCGGGCACTACGCTGGCCCCTATGACCGATCCTGGACCGGCAGCCCCACCGCCCCACCCCTCGCTGCCCGGCCAACAGGGACCTCAGCCGCCCGGCGAACCCGGTGTCGTGCCGCCGCCCGGTGGGATCGAGCCAGGTGTGCCGGTACCGCCGACCGGGCCCGGCGTCGCGCCGCCGTTCGCGGCCCCGCCGACCGAAGGGGGCCGATCCCGGCTCTGGCTCGGTCTCGGCGCCGGGGCGTTGGCGCTGCTGATCTGCTGTGGTGGTGGCGGCACCGCCGTGGTCGGCCTGCTGGTCAGCGGGGTGCAGGCGATCGACGAGCAGGGCCGTACGGTCTCCGGTGACTACTACCGGGCGCTGGCCGACGGCGAGTACGGCCAGGCGTACGACCAGCTCTGCGACGACGCCAAGCGGCGCGAGTCCCGGCAGGAGTTCGAACGCCGGGCCGCCGCCGAGCCGCAGATCGTCTCCTACCGGGTCGGCGACGTGGACACCAACACGTTGACCGTGCCGGTGGACGTCACCTTCGCCGGCGGTGGCCAGGAGCGACAGCAGGTCGTGCTGGCCCAGGATCAGCAGACCGGTGGCATGGAGGTCTGCGGAGTCAACTGACCGGCCGCAGGTAATGTGCTGGGTTCGGGACGACACCAGTCGTACCGTTGTGCCGAACTGTTCCGGCCATCCCACCGCGTCCCCGCCGACCGCCAGTCGGCGTAGGAGGAAACATGCCAGCCGACCGTATCGACGCCATCGTCAGCCTCGCCAAGCGCCGAGGCTTCGTCTTTCCCTCCAGCGAGATCTACGGAGGCACCCGATCGGCGTGGGACTACGGCCCGCTCGGCGTGGAACTCAAGGAGAACGTCCGCCGGCAGTGGTGGAAGACCATGGTCCAGCAGCGTGACGACGTGGTCGGGCTGGACTCCGCGGTGATCCTGGCCCGGGACGTCTGGGCCGCCTCCGGCCACCTGGACGCCTTCGTCGACCCGCTGACCGAGTGCCAGTCCTGCCACAAGCGGTTCCGCGCCGACCACCTGGAAGAGGCGTACGAGGAGAAGCACGGCCGCCCGCTCACCTCACTGGCCGAGCTGAACTGCCCGAACTGCGGCAACAAGGGCACCTTCACCGAGCCGAAGATGTTCAACGGCCTGATGAAGACCTACCTCGGCCCGGTGGAGAGCGACGAGGGTCTGCACTACCTGCGCCCGGAGACCGCTCAGGGCATCTTCGTCAACTACAACAACGTGGCCAACGCGGCGCGCAAGAAGCCGCCGTTCGGCATCGCCCAGACCGGCAAGTCGTTCCGCAACGAGATCACCCCGGGCAACTTCATCTTCCGCACCCGCGAGTTCGAGCAGATGGAGATGGAGTTCTTCGTCGAGCCCGGCACCGACGAGCAGTGGCACGAGTACTGGCTCTCCGAGCGCTGGAACTGGTACGTCGACCTCGGCCTCTCCGCCGACAACATGCGCTTCTACGAGCACCCCAAGGAGAAGCTCTCGCACTACTCGAAGCGCACCGTCGACATCGAGTACCGGTTCCAGTTCGGCGGCTCCGAGTTCGCCGAGTTGGAGGGGATCGCCAACCGCACCGACTTCGACCTCGCCACGCACAGCAAGCACTCCGGGGTCGACCTGTCGTACTTCGACCAGACCAAGAGCGAGCGCTGGATCCCGTACGTGATCGAGCCCGCCGCCGGCCTGACCCGGGCGGTGCTGGCGTTCCTGCTCGAGGCGTACGACGTGGACCAGGCGCCGAACGCCAAGGGCAAGATGGAGGAGCGCACCGTGATGCGCTTCGACCCGCGACTGGCCCCGGTCAAGGTGGCGGTGCTGCCGCTGTCGCGCAACGAGGCGCTCTCGCCCAAGGCCAAGGACCTCGCCGCGCAGTTGCGCAAGCGCTGGGTGGTCGAGTTCGACGACTCGCAGGCCATCGGCCGCCGGTACCGCCGCCAGGACGAGATCGGCACCCCGTTCTGCGTCACCGTCGACTTCGACACCCTGGACGACAACGCCGTGACCATCCGCAACCGGGACACCATGGCCCAGGAGCGGATCGCCCTGGACCAGGTCGAGCGCTACCTGATCGACCACCTCCCCGGCTGCTGAGGTGTAAGGAAGGGCCCCTTCTTAACGCCTGGCGTAGAGGAGGGGCCCCTTTTTAACACCAAGGGCCCGCAGGCGACCAAGGCGCGCTCACACCCGGGGCGGTGCGAGCCGCACCCGGGCGGTGGCACCGAAGCCACGTCGGGATTCGTACGCCTCCGCCACGATCCGGCGTACCCGGCGCGGCTCGCGCCGGATCTGCGCCGGCGTGAAGTGCAGCACCAGGATGCCGTACCGGCTCAGCTCGTTGTGCCGGTCGAGCGTGCGCGTCCAGTCCCCGGGGCGGAAGTGGTACTCCTGCGAGTCGACCTCCAGCGCCACCGCCGCGTCGGCCAGATAGCCGTCGGGAGTCGGCAGCGCCGCGCCGTCCGCCCCGACCAGCCGAGGGTTCCAGTGGATCTCGGCCAGCACGTCGCTGTCGGCCAGACACTCCCGCAGCTCCGCCTCGGGCGCGGACCGGGTGCCCGCCGCCACCTCGGCGAACGCCCTGCGGATCAGCGCCGTCCGGCTGCGCCGGGCCCGCCTGATCTCCTCGTCGAGAGACGTCAGATCGGCGTACCCCCGTTGCACCGCCTCGGCGACGATCGCGCGCACCGGGCGGAGCTGCCGTAGGTCGCGCGCGGCGTCGACCACGGCTCGCGCCGGTGAACACACCGGGTAGAGCGGCGTGGCGCGGGCCCGACCGTCCAGGGCGAGAGCCCGCGAGATCACCGCGTAACCCGCGGACCTGCGTCGCGCGTGATGCGGCACGATCAGCTGTACGTCGTCGGTACGCGGGCTCTGCCGGAAGCCGTACCAGGTCAGTGCGGCGAGTCCGGTGAGCTGTGCCTGGTCACCGGCGTAGAGCGCCGCCGAGATCCGCCGTTGCTCATCGGTCAAAACGCCGGTGACCAGGGCGTACGTCGCGGGCAGGACCCGCTGCCACAGGGCGCGCCGAGTCTGCCGGTACAGGTACATGTCGTCGAAGCCGCTGGCCAGCAGCTGGGTACGACTGACGATCTGCTGTTGCCGTTCGGCCAACTCGGAAAACTCGGGTGGATGGGTACGCATGCCGCGCAGCATCACCGCCGTGGCTGGCGCCTGTCCCACCCGCCCAGCGCGTCTGTGGATGACCGCGCCCGCTGTGGACGACGCCCCAACGTCGGCGTGGGTGTGTTATGCGTCGCGTTAACAAGGGGCCCTTCCTATGCAGGAGACGTTAGGAGGGGGCCCTTCCTTACACTTGGGCGGTGCCGACGACCGCTTCCGTACTGCGCCCGCTGAGTATCGGGCGGCATCAGGTGTGGCCGCCGGTGGTCCTCGCCCCGATGGCCGGCATCACCAACGTCGGGTTCCGGCAGCTCTGTCGGGAGCAGGGTGGTGGCATCTACGTCTGCGAGATGATCACCACGGTCGCGCTGGTCGAGCGGAACCCGAAGACGCTGCGGATGATCGCGTTCGGGGCGGACGAGAGCCCGCGCAGCCTCCAGCTCTACGGCACCGACCCGGAGACCACCGCCGCCGCCGTGCGGATCGTGGTCGAGAAGAACCTCGCCGACCATATCGACCTCAACTTCGGCTGCCCGGTCCCGAAGGTCACCCGCCGTGGCGGCGGCGCGGCGCTGCCGTGGCGGCGCCGGCTCTTCGCCCGCCTGGTGAAGGCCGCGGTGGACGCCGCGTCACCCGCCGGGGTGCCGGTCACGGTCAAGATGCGCAAGGGCATCGACGACGACCACCTGACGTACGTCGAAGCCGGGCTCGCCGCGCAGGAGGCCGGCGTGGCCACGGTCGCCCTGCACGGGCGTACGGCCGCGCAGCGTTATTCGGGCACCGCCGACTGGGACGCCATCGCCACCCTCAAGCAGGCGCTCGACGTGCCGGTACTCGGCAACGGCGACATCTGGGAGGCCGACGACGCGCTGCGGATGGTGGCGCACACCGGCGTCGACGGGGTGGTGATCGGGCGCGGCTGCCTGGGCCGGCCGTGGCTCTTCGCCGACCTGGAGGCCGCGTTCGACGGCCGCGCCGAGCGGCGACTGCCCAGCCTCGGCGAGGTGGCGACGACCATGCGCCGGCACGCCGAACTGCTGGTCGACCAGTTCAGCGTCGGGGCGCGCAACCCGGCCCGGGGTGAGCGGGACGGCTGCACCGACTTCCGCAAGCACGTCGCCTGGTACCTCAAGGGCTTCCCCGTCGGCAGCGAGTTGCGCCGCGCCCTGGCCATGATCGACAGCCTGGCCCAGCTCGACGACCTGCTCGGCAAGCTGGACCCGACCGTGCTGTTCCCGGTCGAGACGCTCGGCCAGCCGCGTGGTCGGACCAACTCCCCGGGCAAGGTCTTCCTGCCCGACGGCTGGCTGGCCAGCCGCGACGACGACACCGTCCCCGAGGGCGCCGAACTGGACGACTCCGGCGGCTGACCCACCGCCCCGCCACCCGCCCCCCGCGCGTGCCGTCGGGCCCGCCCCCCTTCCGCGTCGATCTTGCACTTCTGGTCGGGGCGAAGGCTGTCTTTTCGGGCATTCCGGCGACCGAAAGTGCAAGATCGACGGGGCAGGGTGGGGGGCGAGGTGGGGTGGGTTGGGTTGGGGGACGAAGAAGGGCCGACCCCGGGGTGGGGGTCGGCCCTTGTTGGTGGTGTGGGTTAGCTGGTGGCGGTGTAGCCGCGGGTGGCGATCCAGTTGGCGAGGTTGGTGGTGGTGATCCAGTAGGAGGCGGTGTCGGGGTTGGCGGAGTCGGCGATTTTGACGGTGTTGCCGTTGTCGCGGTAGCCGACGACGCTGATGTAGTGGCCGCCTTCGAAGCTGTGGGTGGTGCCGTTGGTGTCGGTGGTGGTGCCGGCGATGTTGGCGACGACTGCGCGGCCGTTGTCGATGGTGGTGGTGATGTCGTCGCGGAGTTTGTCGGTCTGCTTGGGGTCGGCCTTGGGTGTGGAGATCTCTACCGACTTGTAGACGTTTTGGCCGGTTTCCTTGTTGAGGATGGGGGTGATGTCGTTGATGGAGTTGGTGCCGGCTTCGGTGGTGCCCATTTCCTTGGCCATGGCGTCCATGTCGATGTTCTTGCCTTGGACGGAGAGGGCGTTGCGGGCGGCGGCGGGGCCGCAGTAGTAGAAGTTGGGCTGGGCTTCGTAGCGGACGTCGAGTTGCCGTTCGTCGTTGGGCTTGCGGTCGGCCACGGCGGCGGTCTGCACGCCAGGTGCGGCGTGGGCGGCGATGGCGGGGCCGGCGATGCCTCCGGCGGTGGCGGCAGCGGCGGCGATGGTGAGGGCGGTCTTACGCAGCATGGTGGTACGCATGATGAGTTCACGCCTTCCGTTCGGGGGTGTGCGCGGCAATCTGCGGGGGATCGCGTGGCCGCGCAAAGGAAAGAACTGAGGTGGGCCGTAGGCCCTCTGCTCGGGCAGCGCGGGCCAAGGGGCCGCTCACGATGTCCGGGCCAGGTGTAACGCCGGATGGGGCTCGGTCATTCCGGCCCGGTCCTGGGCGGTGCCCGTCGAGGGCTCCCGGTTACCCGATGTACAACGCCCCGGGTGGGGGGACCATTCCGTCGCCGCGGTGACCCGGACCACGCGACAAACCGCCGTACACCGGAGCATATCGCCGAAACCTCACGTTACGGTACATGCCGGTCACAGCCGCGCGTCGGGCGGTCAAGCCTGGGCGGATCCGGTCGCGCTGTGGTCCGGCGGCGCGGGCCGGGGCGCGGGGAGGCTCGGCGGCGTCGACCAGGGCACCTCGGGGGCGTGGTGGAAGGCGATGCCGGCCGCCGTCCACCGGGGCCCGTGCCCGGCCAGCCGGCGCCGGAAGCTGTCCCAGTCGTGCGTGGACCGTGGTGACCAGCCCAACTCGGCGATGGCGGGCAGCCGGGGGAGCAGCATGAACTCGATCTCGGCCAGTGTGGTCACCGATTCGGTCCACAAGGGTGCCTCGACGCCGAGCACCGCGTCGGTCGGTACGCCGGTCAGGTGCGTCGCCGGGTCCCAGTCGTACGCGCGGCGTACGTCGATCAGGCCGGCCCAGTCGTGCCCGATCGGGGTGTCCGGGGCGTACTTCATGTCCAGGTAGGCGTGGTTGCCGGGGGAGAGGATCACGCTGGCGCCCCGGCGTACCGCGTCGGCGGTCACCGGGTCGTCGCCGGAGGTGCCCCACCATTGCAGGACCCGGCCGTCGGTGTGGGCGGCGGGGGCGATCTGGTGCCAGCCGACCACCGTCTTGCCGAGTCCGGCGACGATCCGTTGTGTTCGCTCGACGAAGCGGGCGTACACGTCGGCCGGCACCTTGAACGCCTCGTCGCCGCCGATGTGCAGCCACTGGCCGCCAGTCAGCGCGGCGAGTTCGCCGAGCACGTCGGCGACGAAGTCGTACGTGCGCTCGCTGGCCGGGTCGACGTAGCTGAAACCGACCTCGGTGCCGGTGTACGGCGGCGGCGCGGTCCGGTCCGGTGCCAGCTCGGGATAGGCGACCAGCGCGGCGTTGGTGTGGCCGGGCAGGTCGATCTCGGGGACGACGGTGACGTGTCGGGCGGCGGCGTACGCCACGATCCGTCGGTAGTCGGCTCGGGTGTAGTACCCGCCGGGACCGCCGCCGACCTCGCTGGCCGCGCCGACGGTGGCCAGCCGGGGCCAGGAGTCGATGGCGATCCGCCAGCCCTGGTCGTCGGTGAGGTGCAGGTGCAGCCGGTTGAGTTTGTACCGGGCCAGGTGGTCGATCACCCGCAGTACGTCGGCGACGGTGAAGAAGTGCCGGGCCACGTCGAGCATCGCGCCCCGGTGCGGGTACCGGGGCCGGTCGAGGATCGACCCACCGGGTAGCGCCCAGCGTGCACCGACCGGTGTGGCGCTCTCGATGCTCGGCGGGAACAACTGCCGCAGCGTCTGCACTCCGTGCCAGAGCCCGGCGGCGGTGCGGGCGCCGATGCGTACCCCGTCGGCCGAGACGTCCAGCCGGTAGCCCTCGGCGCCGAGGTCGGCGTCGTCGGTCAGGTGCAGGGCGATGCCGCCGGTCGGCGTGGGCCCGGCGGTGTCGGTCACCGGAAGGGGATACCCGGTGGCCGGACGGAGCAGCGCGGCGAGTTGTTCGCCGACGGCCAGCGCATCCGGGTCGGCGCTGACCCGGATCACCGCGTCGGTGGGCAGCAGGTAGTCCGCGCCGGGGTCCGGCTCGACCCGCTCCGGCGCGGGCACCACGTCGGCCAGCCGGACCGGTGCCGGCGGCGCGAGCCAGGCGGCGGCCTCCCGCTCCGCCGCCCCCGCCAGTTCTCCGGCGGTACGCCCGGCTGCCGCCACCCGCGCCCACCCGGCGACCGCAGCCCCGTCCTCAGCCCGCGCGCCGGTCCCGGCTTCCGTACCGCTCGCAGCCCGCGCGATGCCGTCGGCCGGGACGTCGGTCTCGGCAGGCGTGGGCGCGACGCCGGGGCCGGCCGGGGGGTGGCCGGTGTGGGCCGGCTCGAGCGGCTCCGGTGCGGTGCGGGGCGGCGAGGACACGTTGGCTCCGGGGGGTGTATTCGCGGCGGTTGTGGCAAAGGTGCGAGGCGTGGTGACAGTGCGTGTCGTCAAGAGTACGGGGAGGTCGGCCATTGCGTAAACGTGCTTATGGAAGCGTTCCCAGAAACCACGACGAACGCGGATAGTCGTGATTGCTGTGCCTATTGTCACCGAATGGTCCCGGGCCCCGCGTTGTTCGCTTAACCTTCGCCCACCGATCGACATAGCTCCCCGGATTGCCAGTGGGTGGTTTCGGGGTACCTAAAAACTGAACCTTCGTTAAGTGTCACTCCGGGCGCGTGGGAGGCTTTGGTGGCAGCGCAGGGAACGGTCGAGCACAAGTACGTCTACGACTTCGCCGAGGGCAACAAGGATCTCAAGGACCTGCTCGGCGGCAAGGGTGCCAACCTGGCCGAGATGACCAACCTCGGTCTGCCGGTTCCGCCCGGCTTCACGATCACCACCGAGGCGTGCAAGGCGTACCTCGCCAGCGGGGAGGAGCCCGCCGGGCTGGCCGACCAGATCGCCGCGCATCTGGCCGCGCTCGAACAGGGGATGGGCCGGCGCCTCGGCGACCCGGACGACCCGCTGCTGGTCTCGGTGCGTTCCGGGGCGAAGTTCTCCATGCCGGGGATGATGGAGACCGTTCTCAACGTGGGTCTCAACGACCGCAGTGTGGTGGGGCTGGCCGCGCAGGCCAGCGGCAACCAGAGGTTCGCCTGGGACTCCTACCGGCGACTGATCCAGATGTTCGGCAAGACCGTCTGCGAGGTGCCGGGCGAGGAGTTCGAGCACGCGCTCGACGAGGCCAAACGGGCCAGGGGCACCACCAACGACCTCGACCTGGACGCGGACGACCTGCGCGGACTGGTCGACACGTACAAGAAGATCTTCAGCAAGCACACCGGGCGGGAGTTCCCGCAGGACCCGCGCGAGCAGCTCGACCTGGCCATCCGGGCGGTCTTCGAGTCGTGGAACGCCGAGCGGGCGGTCATCTACCGCCGGCAGGAACGGATCCCGGCCGACCTCGGTACGGCGGTCAACGTGGTGGCGATGGTCTTCGGCAACCTCGGTCCGGACTCCGGCACCGGCGTCGCCTTCACCCGCGACCCGGCCAGCGGTGCCCAGGGCATCTACGGCGACTACCTGGCCAACGCGCAGGGCGAGGACGTGGTCGCCGGCATCCGCAACACCGTGCCGTTGCAGGAGCTGGAGCGGATCGACAAACCTGCCTACGACGAACTGCTCGACTACATGGCCCGGCTGGAGCGGCACTACAAGGATCTGTGCGACATCGAGTTCACCATCGAACGCGGCAAGCTGTGGATGTTGCAGACCCGGGTCGGCAAACGGACCGCCGCCGCCGCGTTCGTCATCGCCGGCCAACTCGTCGACGAAGGGCTGATCGACCTCGACGAGGCGCTGCACCGGGTCAACGGCGCGCAACTGGCCCAGCTGATGTTCCCGCGATTCCAGCTCGACCACGGGTTCGAGCCGGTCGCCACCGGCATCGGCGCCTCGCCGGGCGCGGCGGTCGGCAAGGTGGTCTTCACCTCGGCCCGCGCCGTCGAACTGGCCGGTCAGGGCGAGGACGTCATCCTGGTCCGCCGGGAGACCAACCCGGACGACCTGAACGGCATGATCTCGGCCCGGGGCATCCTCACCTCGCGTGGCGGCAAGACCAGCCACGCCGCCGTGGTGGCCCGGGGAATGGGCAAGACCTGCGTCTCCGGCGCCGACGAGCTGGACATCGACATCCCGAGGCGGCGCTTCACCGTGGCCGGGCAGACGGTCACCGAGGGCGACGTGGTCTCCATCGACGGCACCACCGGAAAGGTCTACCTGGGCGAGGTGCCGGCCACGCCGTCGGAGGTGGTGCAGTACTTCGAGGGCGAGCTCGACCCGGCCAGCATCGACGACGCGCTGGTCAAGGCCGTACACCGGATCATGTCGCACGCCGACGCCACGCGGCGGCTGGCGGTACGCACCAACGCCGACACCGCCGCGGACGCGGCCCGGGCGCGGCGCTTCGGCGCCGAGGGCATCGGGCTGTGCCGTACCGAGCACATGTTCCTCGGCGACCGACGCGAGCTGGTCGAGCGGTTGATCCTGGCCCGCGACGCCAAGGAGCGGGAGGAATCGCTCGCCGCGCTGCTGCCGTTGCAGCGGGCGGACTTCGTGGAGATCTTCCGGGCGATGGACGGGCAGCCGGTCACCGTCCGGCTGATCGACCCGCCGCTGCACGAGTTCCTGCCCCCGTTGGAGCAGCTCGCGGTCGACGTGGCGGTGGCCCAGGAACGCGGCGAGGACGTGGCCAAGGAAGAGGCGCTGCTCGCCGCCGTACGCCGGATGCACGAGGAGAACCCGATGCTGGGGCTGCGCGGCGTACGCCTCGGCCTGGTCATCCCCGGCCTGTTCGCGATGCAGGTCCGGGCGATCACCGAGGCGGCCGTGGAGTGCGTACGCCAGGGCGTGCGCTCCTGCCCGGAGATCATGGTCCCGCTGGTCGGCGCGGTGCAGGAACTGGAGACGGTACGGTCCGAGGCCGAGAAGATCATCGCGGAGGTGGTCGGCGGCAGCGACGTCGAGGTGCTGATCGGCACGATGATCGAGGTGCCCCGGGCGGCGTTGACCGCCGGGCAGATCGCCGAGGCGGCCGAGTTCTTCTCCTTCGGCACCAACGACCTGACCCAGATGGGCTGGGGTTTCTCCCGCGACGACGTGGAGGGCGCCTTCTTCTGGCGCTACCTGGAGTTGGGCATCTTCGGCATCTCGCCGTTCGAGTCGATCGACGCCGACGGGATCGGCCGGCTGGTGCGGATCGCGGCCGAGGAGGGCCGGGCGGCCCGCCCCGGTCTCAAGCTCGGCGTGTGCGGCGAGCACGGTGGCGACCCGGACTCGGTGCACTTCTTCCACGCCGTCGGACTGGACTACGTCTCCTGCTCGCCGTTCCGGGTGCCGGTGGCCCGGCTGGAGGCGGGCCGGGCGGCGGTGGTCACGGCGGGCTCGGACAGCCGCTGAACGGTACGGCGCTGCGCGTCGGGTCGGCGGACAACGTCGTCCACCGGCCCGACCCAGGCCGACGGCCGTACCTGACCTCCGGTGGTGGTCGGCTCAGATCGGTGGCCGGCGCCAGGTGATGTGCGGGTCCCGGCGGGGACGCTGGTTCGGCAGGGTGGCCATCGGGGTGCGTACGGCCAGCGGGGCGTGCGGGTCGGGCTGGTGCGGCGCCGGCACCCCTCGACGGCAGGCGGCCAGCGCCGGGCCGGCCCGGTGCACCACCCCCCGCGCCTCCTCGCGCAGCGCGGCCAGGTCGGCTCCGGGGGCGGCGACCAGGGTCAACAGGGCGTCCTGGCCGGCCGGGTAGGTGACCACGCAGCCCGCCGCGGTGTGCACCACGGATTCGTGGAACGAACCCTGCCGGACCATCGCCGCCATCCGGTTGCCGACGCCGAAGCTGGCGGCGGCCAGGGCCGCCAGATGGGTCGCGTCCGTCGGGGGCAGGTCACTGGAGATCAGCAGGCCGTCCGTGCCGGCGAGAACCGTGCCGGTGACCTCGGGTCGGCGTTGGCGCAGCCCCTGCAATTCGGTGCCCATCATCGTTTCCGCGTTCACGAGCGTGTCTCTCCCACCGGTCGTGTCTCCGCCTCAACAGGTGACGTTCCGCGATGGCGACGCTACCGGTGGGACATCCCTTCGCGCGATCCCGTGACCGTCGGCAATCGGACCACAACTCTCGTCTGATCGGAGGATGTGGACCCGCCGGCCGCTGGTCGTCGGCGCGCCGACCGGCTCGTGCCGGCGTAACCTGAGCTCGCCCGATGACCGTCGTCGCGAAGGGGTGGCCGGATGAGTGTGCGTACCGGGCTGTCAGGTCTCGCCGGTGAGCGGCCGGTGGTGTCGGCATGACCAGTGTCTGGGTGAGCCTGACCATCGATGCTCGTGATCCGGCCCGGCTGGCCCGCTGGTGGGCCGAGGCGCTCGGCTACCAGGTGGTCACCGAGCAGCCGGACGAGGTGGAGATCCGGCCGTCCGCCGACCGGCTGCCCGGCATCGTCTTCGTGCCGGTGAACGGTGCCAAGGAGGGCAAGAACCGGCTGCATCTCGACCTGCGCCCGGCCGACCGGGAGGCCGAGGTGGAACGCCTGGTCGACATGGGCGCCCGGCACGTCGACGTGGGCCAGGACGGCAGCGACTGGACGGTGCTCGCCGACCCGGAGGGCAACGAGTTCTGCGTACTCCGGCCGGGTGGGGCATGACCGTCCGGCGGCCGATCCCGACCCCGATCGGGACGCCGGGCCGGCGCCGGGGACCGGCCGGGAGCCTGAGCGCGGGACCGGCCCGGACGTCGTGAGTGGAGACGCGGCGCGCCGGGTGACCGAGCCGGCCAAGGACGCGGGGCACGGCCGGTCGCCGTACGAGCGGGACCGGGCCCGGGTGCTGCACTCGGCGGCGTTCCGCCGGCTCGCCGCGAAGACCCAGGTGCACACGGCCGGCACGGACGACTTCCTGCGTACCCGGCTGACCCACTCGCTGGAGGTGGCCCAGATCGCCCGGGAGATGGGCGCCCGGCTGGGCTGCGACCCGGACGTGGTGGACACCGCCGGGCTGGCGCACGACCTGGGACACCCGCCGTTCGGGCACAACGGCGAGGCCGCGTTGGACGCGGTCGCCGCCGCCTGTGGCGGCTTCGAGGGCAACGCGCAGACGTTGCGGGTGCTGACCCGCCTGGAGGCCAAGGTGTACGCCGCCGACGGCAGCTCCGTCGGGTTGAACCTCACCCGCGCCTGCCTCGACGCGGTCGCCAAGTACCCGTGGCCGCGCCGACCGGGCCGGCGCAAGTTCGGGGTGTACGCCGACGACCTGCCCGTCTTCGACTGGCTGCGGGAGGGGGCGCCGGCCGGGGAGCGGCGCTGCCTGGAGGCGCAGGTGATGGACTGGGCCGACGACGTGGCCTACTCGGTGCACGACGTGGAGGACGGCATCCACGGCGGATACCTGACGCTGGAGTTGCTGCTCGCCGACGCCGACGAGCGGGCCGCGCTCTGCGCCGACGTGGCCGCCATCTACTCCACCGAGTCGCCCGACTATCTGGGCCAGGTGCTGGTGGAACTGCTCGCCGATCCGGTGCTCGCGCCGCTGGCCGGCTACGACGGCAGCCATCGTGCCCAGGCCGCGCTCAAGGCCACGACCAGTGTGCTGACCGGTCGCTTCGTGTCGACCGCCGTCGCCGCGACCACGGCCCGGTTCGGCACCGGTCCGCACCGTCGCTACGCCGCCGACCTCGTCGTACCCCGGCCGTTGCGGGCCCGGTGCGCCCTGCTCAAGGGCATCGCCCTGCGGTACGTCATGCGCCGCCCCGACGCGCAGGGGCGCTATCGGCGGCAGCGGGAGATCCTCACCGACCTGGTGCGGGTGCTGACCGAACGGGCCCCGGACCCGCTGGATCCGGTGTTCGCCCCGCTGTGGCGGGCCGCCCCGGACGACGCCGGCCGGCTTCGGGTGGTGGTCGACCAGGTGGCCTCGCTCACCGATCCGGCCGCCCTCGCCTGGCACTCCCGCCTGCTCGGCTGAGACCGGCCGGCCGGGGCTGGGCGGGTGAGGTTAGCCTAACCAGATGACCGAGCGCCCGAAGACTGTCACCGCCGCCCGTGTGCTGGGCACCGAGCGGCCCACCGCGCACGTGGTCCGGCTGGTGCTCGGTGGGCCGGAGCTGGTCGGCCTTCCGGTCGGTGAGTTCACCGACCACTACATCAAGATCGTCTTTCCGGTGCCGGGAGTCGACTACCCGCGCCCGATGGATCTCGGCGCGATCCGCCGGGACCTGCCGCGCGAGCAGTGGCCCCGGCTGCGGGCGTACACCGTGCGGGCCTGGGATCCCACCGCCGGGCAGATGACCGTCGACGTGGTGCACCACGGTGACGAAGGGCTGGCCGGCCCCTGGGCCGCCGCCCTGCGGCCCGGAGACGAGGTGCTGTTCACCGGGCCCGGTGGGGCGTACGCGCCGAGCCCGGACGCGGACTGGCACCTGCTGGTCGGCGACGAGAGCGCGCTGCCGGCGATCGCCGCGTCCCTGGCCCGGCTGCCGCTGGACGCGCCCGCGCACGTCTTCGTCGAGGTCGACGGCCCGGCCGACGAGCAGCCGCTGCCCAGCCCCGGCGCGGTACGCCTGACCTGGCTGCACCGGGGCGAACGCCCGGTCGGTGCGGCTCTGGTGGCCGCCGTCCGCGAACTGGAGTTCCCGCCCGGCACCGTGCACGCCTTCGTGCACGGCGAGGCCGGCTTCGTCCGCCAACTGCGTCGGCTGCTGCGGGTCGAGCGCGGCGTGTCGCGCGAGTGGCTGTCCATCTCCGGCTACTGGCGGCTCGGCCTGGACGACGAGGGCTGGCGGGCCACCAAACCCGACTGGAACCGCCAGGTGGAAGCAGACGAGACCGCCACCCCGGTCGCCCGCTGACCCGGCGCCGGCTCAGAGGTACGCGACGCCGGTGAGCCGCGCCGCCTGCGCCCACATCCGCCGCCCGTTGCCCGGATCGCGGGCCGGTGCGCTCGCCCGCACCTCCGTGACCGGCCCCCGCACCTCCAGCACGCCGCGTGGCCCGAAGAACTGACCACCCCGTACGCCGGTCGCGGTCGCGGCGTACAGCTGTGGCCGGGCACCCGCCTCGACCCGGCTGACCGACAGTGAGGTGAGCCGGCTCAGGGCCCGCATGAACCGGTTCTGGTCGGCCATCGCCCGGGGGGTGAGATTGGTACGGGTCATTCCGGGGTGGGCGAGCACGCTGATCACCGGCGACCCGCTGGCGCGCAGGCGGCGGTCCAGCTCCAGGCCGAGGATGGTGCCGACGAGTTTCGAGATCGCGTACGCCCGGGACCCCTGGTAGGAGCGCACGGACATCAGGTCGTCCAGGTCGAGATTGCGCCACCGGTGCACGATCGACGACAGGGTGACCACGCGGGGCTCCTTTCCCACGGCCAGCCGGTCGAGCAGGAGGCCGGTCAGCGCGTACGGCCCGAGGGCGTTCGTCCCCATCTGCTGGTCGAACCCGTCCACGGTCAACGGGGGCCGCTTGCCGGTCAGGGCCACTCCGGCGTTGTTGACCAACAGGTCGACGTCGCCGGGAAGATCCGCCGCGAAGGCGTGGATCGACGCCAACGACGCCAGGTCCACCTTCCGCACCTCGACCTCGGCCCCCGGCACCGCGCGCCGGATCGCCCCGGCCGCCTCCTCGCCCGCCGCGACGTTACGTACCGCGAGCACCACCGCGGCCCCGTGCCGGGCCAACTCCAGCGCGGTGACCCGACCCACGCCCGAATTCGCCCCGGTCACCACCGCCCGCCGGCCGTGCTGGTCGGGAATCTGTTCTTCGGTCCAGTTCTGCATGTCGCGAAGGCTAGGAGCCCGCGCCGACGGCCGGAGAGACCTGACCAACCTGGGACCACGGGACCTACCCTGCGGCCGGACCGGCGCGGCACACTGGCCGGGTGACCACCACGGCGTACACCCGCGAGCTGGCGGACTTCCTGCGTAACCGCCGCTCC
Organism: Micromonospora zingiberis; assembly: GCF_004331455.1. GTDB lineage: Bacteria > Actinomycetota > Actinomycetes > Mycobacteriales > Micromonosporaceae > Micromonospora > Micromonospora zingiberis. Next base: position 161,275 of record NZ_SJJR01000009.1, on the reverse strand, counting down.
CGGCTGCGCCCGGAGGAGATCGGCCTGGCGCCCGGCCCACGCCGCCGGGTCGCCGGTCTGCGTCGTGAGGAGTTGGCCCTGCTCGCCGGCGTGAGCACCGACTACTACCAGCGCCTGGAACAGGGCCGCGACGTTCGCCCCTCCGACGACGTGCTGACCGGCATCGCCCGCGCCCTCGCCCTGAACGCGGAGGAGACCCGCCACCTGCGCGCCCTCGCCCGTCGCGCGCAGCGGCCACCGAAGCCGCGCCGCCGCACCCGGGAGACGGTCCCGGAGAGCACCGGCCGGCTGCTGCACAGCCTGCACACCCCGGCCGTGGTGGTCAGCCGCCACCTGGACCTGCTCGCCTGGAACAGCATGGCTGCCGCGCTCTATCCGGGCATCGGCCACCGCAACGCCCTGATCGAGATGTTCACCCACGCGGAGACGTACGGCCGGTGCACCGGCTGGCGGGAGACGGTGCTGGACTATCTGGGTTTCCTGCGCGCCGCGGTCGCCGCCGACCCGGAGCACCCGCGCGCCCAGGAGATCGTCGGCACGCTCAGCATCCGCAGCGAGGAGTTCCGCCGGCTCTGGGCCCGCCACGACGTACGCGAGTCGGTCCACGGCAGCAAGGTCTTCACCCATCCGCAGGTCGGCGAGCTGCGCCTGGACTGGGACGCCTATACGCCGCCGGGGCGTACCGGGCCGATCCTGATCGCCTACACCGCCGCACCCGGCAGCGCCGCCGCCGAGCGACTGGCACTGCTCGCCACGTACGCGGCGTAGCTGAGCCGGGCTCGTGGTTAACAAGGGGCCCTTCCTCTACCGCAGGCGTTAAGAGGGTGCCCTTCCTTACCCCCGCACCCGGGCCGAGCGCGCGGCAGGGCAGGATGTAGCCGGAGGGGGTGGCGGCATGGCGGGGCGGATCCGGGACGAGGACATCGCGCTGGTCCGGGAGCGTACGTCCATCACCGAGGTCATCTCCGACACCGTGACGCTCAAGTCGGCCGGCGCCGGCAACCTCAAGGGGCTGTGCCCCTTCCACGACGAGAAGAGCCCGTCGTTCAACGTCTCGCCGGCCCGCAACGTCTGGTACTGCTTCGGCTGCGGTGCCGGCGGCGACGCCATCAAGTTCCTGATGGACGCCGAGCATCTCAGCTTCGTCGAGGCGGTGGAGCGGCTCGCCGCCCGGGTCGGGTTGCAGCTGCGCTACCTGGAGGACGACCGGCCCGCCCCGCGCGGCAACCGGCCCCAGCAGGGGCAGCGGCAGCGACTGGTCGCCGCGCACGCCGCCGCGGTGGAGTTCTACACCGCCCAGCTGACCACGGCGGGCGCGCGTACCGCCCGGGAGTTCCTGGCCGAGCGCGGTTTCGACCGGGCCGCAGCCGAACGGTACGGCTGCGGGTTCGCCCCGGAAGGCTGGGACCCGCTCACCCGGCACCTGCGCCAACACGGGTTCAGCCACGACGAGCTGGTCACCGCCGGGCTGTCCCGCCCGGCCCGCTCGGGCAGTCTGATCGACCGGTTCCGGCGTCGGCTGCTCTGGCCGATCCGCGACCTGACCGGCGACGTGATCGGCTTCGGTGCCCGCAAACTCTTCGCCGACGACGACGGCCCGAAGTACCTCAACACCCCCGAGACGCCGATCTACAAGAAGTCGCACGTGCTCTACGGCATCGACCAGGCCAAACGGGAGATCGCCAAGCAGGGCCGGGTGGTGGTGGTCGAGGGCTACACCGACGTGATGGCCTGCCACCTGGCCGGGGTGCCGACCGCCGTGGCGACCTGCGGCACCGCGTTCGGCGGCGACCACATCGGCGTACTGCGCCGGCTGCTGCTGGACACCGACGCCGTCGCGGGCGAGATCATCTTCACCTTCGACGGGGACGCCGCCGGGCAGAAGGCCGCGCTGCGCGCCTTCGAGGACGACCAGCGCTTCGTCGGGCGTACCTTCATCGCGGTCAGCCCCGACAACATGGATCCCTGCGACCTGCGGCTGGCAAAGGGTGACCTGGCCGTCCGCGACCTGGTCGCGCGCCGCGAACCGCTCGTCGACTTCGCGCTGCGGCACGTGATCAGCCGCTACGACCTGGACACCGTCGACGGGCGGGTCGAGGCGATGCGCCGGGCCGCGCCGCTGGTGGCCAAGCTCAAGGACCAGGAAAAACGCCCGGAGTACGTCCGCAAGCTCGCCGGTGACCTCGGCATGGAGATCGAGCCGGTGCAGCGGGCGGTGCTGGCCGCCGCCTCCGGACGACCGGTGGACGGGCCGGCGCGTCCCGCCCGGACCGTACCGAGCGTGGACAGTCCCCAGTCGATGGTCGAGCGGGAAGCGCTCAAACTGGCCCTACAGGAGCCGGTGCTGGCCGGGCCGATGTTCGACGCGGTCGAGGCGTCCGACTACCGGCACCCGGTGCACGTGGTGGTCCGGACGGCGATCGCGGCGGTCGGCGGTGTCGGGGCGGCGACCGGCGGTGCGGTGTGGGTGGAGGCGGTCCGCGACGCCTGCGAAGACCTGGCGGCCCAGGCCCTGGTCGGCGAGCTGGCGGTGGAGCCACTGCGGATCGACGGGGAGCCCGACCCACGGTACGTCTCGATCACCATGGCCCAGCTGCAATGGGGTTCGGTCACCGCGCGGATTCGGGAACTCAAGTCACGGATCCAGCGGATCAACCCGGTCAACAACAAGGACGACTACTTCGCCACCTTCGGTGAGCTGCTCTCGCTGGAGCAGCACGCCCGGGCCCTGCGCGAGCAGGCGGCGGGAGGACTGTGATGCTCAAATTGTTCCGCCGTCGCCCGAAACTGCCGCCCGCCGCCCGTCCGCCGCTGGAGCGCGACGAACGGGTGCTGGCCTGGGCTGCCGTCGGTAACGGCGAGGGCGACGGGGTGGTGGTCGCCAGCAACCTCGGGCTCTGGCTGCCCGGTCGCGGTCACCGGATCGGCTGGCACGACATCGTCAAGGCGGTCTGGTCCGGCCGGGAACTCACCGTCACCCCCGGCGAACAGGTCGCCGAGCGGGACGGCTACCTGGTGGTCGCCGACCGCCCGGCGGAACGCTATCTGCTGCTCGACCCGGGTGAACTGCCCCACCAGGTACGCACCCGGGTCACCAAGTCCGTGGCGTACACCCAGCATCACGCCCTGCCCGGCGGCGCCGGCCGGATCGTCGGCCGCCGGGTGCCCGGCGTCGACGGTCTGACCTGGATGGTCCACTACGACCCCGGCACCCCCGTGGACGACGAGTCGGTGGTCGCCGAAACCGGCCGCCTGGTCGACGCGGCCCGCATCGCCACCACACCCGCAGGTCTCTGACCCCGCTCAGCGGGATCGCGCCCAGGTCAGGAAACGATCGGCCAGCCGCTCCGGCGAAAGCTGGCCGTCGAGGTCGCCGGCCGCGTCGTACATCAGCCCGCCGAGGTAGACCAGCAGGCCGGTCCGGTTCGTGCGGTACTCGCCGAGCAACGCCAACCGGGCCGGCGAGCACGGCCAGGCCGCCCCGCACACCCGACACCGCCAGGACGGCCGCGCCGCGACGTGCGGCCGGTAGCGGGCCATCAGCGCCGCCGCCCCTCCTCGTGCCCCCACGGCGCCGGCAGATGGCGGCCAGCGTCTCCCGGTCCGGCCCGGCGGATTCGCGGATCCTCCTCGTTGTTGCGTGTCGATGGCCGGTGGTGGTCAGCGTCTCCGGGTCCGGACCGGCGGATTCGTGGATCTTCCTCGTTGTTACGTGTCGCCGGCCGGTGGTGGTCAGCGTCTCCGGGTCCGGCCCGGCGGACTCTCGGAACCTGCTCGTTCCTGGGCGGCGCCGGCCGGTGGCGGCCCCCGTTCGCCCGCCACTCCTGCGCGCGGGTGAGCCACCCTGGACGCCCCGGCCCGTTGATCGGAAAGATCTCCGTCGGCGCGGTCGCCCACGCCGGTCGACCGTTCGGGTTGTCGCCCTCCGCCGAGGGCAGGCGTGTCGGCTGCTGGCCGAAGCTCTGGCCCGGCTCGATCGGGTGCGCCGAGGGCTCGTTGGAATGCCGACACGACGAGGTCGCGCATGCCGGCCGCTCGCTCGGGGTCTGCCCTGGTGGGGTGGCGTATGCCGGGCGCTGGGTCGGGGTTTGCCACGGTGGGGTGGCGTATGCCGGGCGCTGGCTCGGGGTCTGCCGCGGTGGGGTGGCGTATGCCGGGCGCTGGCTCGGGGTCTGCCGCGGTGGGGTCGCGCATTCCGGCCGCTCGCCCGGGGTCTGCCCTGGTGGAGTCGCGCATGCCGGGCGCTGGGTCGGGGTCTGCCCTGGTGGGTTCGCGCATGCCGGGCGCTGGCTCGGGGTCTGCCACGGTGGCAGTGGCTGGGCGTAGCGGGTACGCCGGGGGAGCGGCATGGGCGTGGCCGGGGGTCGACACTGCCAGAACCTGAGTCGCATGGAGCCTCCGTCGAGGTGAGAGGGGCGCCGGCTGCTCGTCGGGTGCCGGCGCCCCGGCCTGGTTCCGCCCGCCGTCCGATCCCGTGAGCGGTTCCGCTGCGTGACAGTCTGGTGAGGACGCGACTACGGTGGGAGGCTCGGCGCGGTGACGGTGAGCGCGTCCAGGCCGAACCCTCAGCGGTACGAAAATGTACGGAGGCTGTCCGTGGAACGCTCGTCCATGCTGGAGCACTTCGCGGAGGAACTGCGGCTGGCCCGGACCGCCGCCGACATGTCCCAGAACGCGCTCGCCGAAGCGCTCAGCTACTCGCCCGCCCTGGTGGCGAAGGTGGAGACCGGTGCGCGGCGACCCAGCCTGGACTTCGCCCGCCGCTGTGACACGGTGTTCGGCGCAGCCGGCCGTTACGAACGCATCCAGCGCCGAATCAGCCGCGAAACCGTGGTTCCCTGGTTCCGCGACTGGGTTGGCGTGGAGCAGGAAGCAACGGCGTTGCGTTCATTCGAGCCGCTCTGCGTGCCGGGACTGTTGCAGACGGAGGCATATGCCCGCGCGCTGCTGTCCGGTGGCGGGTTGTTCGCCTCGGATGAAATCGAGCAGCAGGTGACGAACCGGCTGGACCGTCAGGCAGCATTGATCCGTGACCGGCCGCCTCTGCTGAGCGTGGTCATCGATGAACATGTGCTGCGTCGCCGGATCGGCGGGCCGGAGGTGATGCGCGAGCAACTGCTCCAACTGGTGAAGCTCGGCAAGACGTTGCCGCGAGTCCGGATCCAGGTCGTGCCGCTGACCGCAGGTTCATACGCGGGGCTTAGCGGTCCCTTCGTGCTAGCTACCTCAGCCGCTGGTGATGACGTCATCTACCTGGAGGGACAGCGTCATGGCCAGGTGATTGATCGCCCCGAGTACGTGCAACAGATGGTCGAGGTTTGGGAGTCGATCCGGGGTGAGGCACTATCGCAGCAGCAATCCCTTGACCTGATAGCGGAAGTGGCGGAGACATGGAATTGAACGGCGCCCGGTGGCGCAAGAGCACCCGGAGCGGCCCCGACGGTGGCAACTGTGTGGAGGTTGCCGACAATCTGTCCGGTGTGGTGGGCGTACGTGATTCGAAGGACCCGGGCGGTCCCACGTTGGTGTTCTCCCCGACGTCCTGGCAGGCGTTCGTCACCCAAGTTGTCGTGGGTCGGTGAGTCGAGCAGATCTTGGTACGAACTGGCCCTCGTAGGGGCGCTTTCGTTCCAAGATCGCTGGACTGCTGGCGCTCGGCGGCGGGGGCGGGGCGGCGGGGCGGGTGGTGGACGGTAGTGGGTGGTGGACGGTAGTGGGTGGTGGACGGTGGTAGGTGAGGTGGAGGCGCGGAGGCGCGGAGACGCGGAGATCGGTGGATCTTGGTGAGGGGTGGCCCCTGGAGGGGCGTTTTCGTACCTAGGTCGCTGGGCTGGTGGTGCTCGGCTGCGGGGGCGGGTTGCGGCGGGGCGGGTGGTGGATGGTGGTAGGTGAGGCGAAGACGTGGAGCTGGGTGGATCTTGGTGAGGGGTGGCCCCTGGAGGGGCGTTTTCGTACCTAGGTCGCTGGGCTGGTGGTGCTCGGCTGCCGGGCGGGTTGCGGCGGGGCGGGTGGTGGATGGTGGTAGGTGAGGTGAAGACGTGGAGCTGGGTGGATCTTGGTGTGGGGCGGCCCTTGGAGGGGCGTTTTCGTACCTAGGTCGCTGGGCTGTTGGTGCTCGGCTGCGGGGGCGGGTTGCGGCGGGGCGTGGGGTGGACGGGTGGTGGGTGGGGTGGAGACGTGGGGTGGGTGGATCTTGGTGTGGGGCGGCCCTTGGAGGGGCGCTTTGGTACCAAGATCTTGGGGTTAGGGGCGCCAGCCGGCTGCTAGTAGGGCGGCGCGGAGTTGGGCGATGACGTCGGTGGGGTGGTGGCGGATGGCCCAGGCGGGAAAGCGGAGCACGCGGTCGCCGTTCTGCCACAGGTCGTTCTGCCGGCGCATGTCCGCCCAGGCGGTGGCCGGGTCGAGGTGCTGGCTGCCGTCGATCTCCACGTGCACCTGCCATTCTTCGAACAGGGCGTCCAGATAGCGGCGTCTGCCGGTGGCGTCGCGGCGAACGGCCTGCCGGGTCGGTTCGGGCAGCCCGGCGTGGCGGACCAGGCGGAGAAAGTCGAGTTCGGGCAGGGAATGGGAACCGCCGGCCGCGTCGGCGGCGGTCTGGCCGATCAGGCTGCGCCGCCGGGCCCGGGGGAGACGGTCGAGTACCTGCCGCACGTCGTCACCAGCGACGAGGCGCTGCTGAAAGCCGGCCGCGATTATCGATCGAGCCTGCTGGTCGCTCGGCGCCCACTGCGCCGCGTCCACCAGTGACCGGGCCGGCATCGTGCGGCGTGGCTGACCCACGGCGAGAATGTCCGACTCCGGCAGCAGAGTGGTGCGGTGCACCCGGATCCCCGGCGGCAGGGACCGTGCCCGGCAACTGGCCGGCAGCAGGATGTGTACGAGTCCGTCGTCGTACCTGCGCAAACCCCAGGCGCGGGCCGCGCTCAGCCCACCGAGCATCGCCGCCGGCCCGGCGGACAGGACGCCGATCCACGGCAGTTGCGCGGGCGCGATCGGGCCGTTGTGCGTGACGTAGACGGCGCGGTGCACCCGCCGCCAGCGACCTGAGCTGACGCGGTGGCGGATCGCCTTGGGTGACAGATGCTGGCGGGCCTGGTCGAGGCTGAGCACATGTTCCTGGTGGAACAACAACCAGGTCAGCTCGTCCGCGTCATCCCCCGGCAACTCCCGCCCGAACCGCCCCCCGCCCCCCTCCCACGCCGCCCCGCGCCCTGGCCATGCTTCCCCGCGCCTTGGCTGCTCCGCTCCGGGTCCTGCCCGCCCCGGCCCGATCGCCCCGCGCTCTGCTCGTTCCGCACCATGCCTCCGCATGCCGCTACCCTGCCCACCTCATGCTGCATCGCGCTGTCCCTGTGGATAGCCGCGAGATCTTGGTACGGAAGCGCCCTCAGAGGGGCACTTTCGTACCAAGATCGGCTCGACATCGGGGTCAGGTGCCTTGGTAGTAGCGGGCGGCGCCGGGGTGTAGGGGGATGGGGTCGGTGGTTTGGGCGGATTCGCGGTCGTAGTTGCGGGCCTCGGGGTGGGCCACGGCGAGGTCGGCTTGGTAGGTGAAGAGCAGGCGGGTCAGGTCGTACGCCAACTGCTCGGGCATGTCCGCGCTGACCAGGATCACGTTGGCCACCGTGATTGTGGGTGTGCCGGTCGGCGTGTCGTAGGTGTCGGCGGGTAGTTCGGCGGTGGTGTAGACCGAGCCGTGTGCGGCGCTGAGCGGCTCGATCAGGTCGGCGATCGGCAGCAGGGCGAACCGGTCCGGTGCGCCGCTGAGCAGGTCGGCGATGCCGGGGGTGGGTAGACCGCCGGAGAAGAACATGGCGTCGAGGGTGCCGGCGCGCATCCGGGCCACGGTTTCCGGCAGGGACAGGCGGGCTCGGCGGACATCCTTGTCCGGGTCGAGGCCGGCGGCGGTGAGCAGGCGTCCGGCGATGACGTCGGTGCCGGACTTCGGTGAACCGGTGGAGACCCGTTTGCCGCGTAGCGCCGCCAGATCGGTGATCAGCGCGTCGGCCCGCACGATGACGTGGGTGTAGTTGCTGTAGACCCGGGCCAGGGCGCGTACCGGTTGGGCTTGGCCGGCGAAGGCGCCCCGACCGGCGGTGGCGTCGGCGGCGGTGTCGGCCAGGCTGAAGGCGATCTCCATGTCGCCGTCGACCAGCCGGGTGATGTTCTCCCCGGAGGCCCCGGTCGGCTCGGCGCGGGCCTCGTAGCCGGGCAGGTGGCGGCTGATGACGTCGGCGTACCCGCCGCCCAACTGGTAGTAGACGCCGGTGGTGTTGCCGGTGGCCAGGAAGATCCGCCCGTCGTGCCACGGTGCTGGTTCCGGTGCGGGCTCGGCGCCGCAGCCGGCCGACAGTACGACCACCAGCAGTGCCGCCAGCGGCAGCCGCCGGTTCATGCGCGTACCGCCGGTTCGAGTGCCTCGGCGACCCGCTGGACCAGCGTGGCCGTCTCGTAGCCGATCTGGCCGAGGTCACAGCCGGAGGTGGCCAGCACTCCGAGCAGGGCGCGGTCCCCGACCGCCATGACCAGCAGTACCCCGCCGTCCATGTCGACGATCTGCTGGCGTACCCGGCCGGCGGACATCAGCCGGGCGGCGCCGACGGTCAGGCTGGCCAGGCCGCTGATCACGGCGGAGAGCTGGTCGGCCTGGTCGGTCGAGAGGTGGGGTGAGGCGGCCAGCCGCAGCCCGTCTCCGGAGACGGCGAGGGCGTGCGACACGTCTGGAACGTGCTCGGCGAAGTTGGTCAGAAGCCAGTCGAGTCCGGGGCTGACGGTGGGCATCATTCGGGCCTCCCGGTGGGTTTCGTCTGCTGGTTACGTCGCATCGCGTAGGCCACTCCGGCGGACAGCGCGGACAGCCGGGCGCGTACCACCTCCGGGTCGAGCAGGTCGCCGGTGGTCTGCTGTGGGGGTACGTGGTGCAGCTCGGCCTGCAAGCCGCTACCCCGGATGCGCCGGGGCAGCCCCGCCCGGGTCGCCGCCGTCGACCCCCCGTCGGCCTGCCAGGCCGGCTGGCCGTTGGTCGCCGCAGCGCCGCCGGGCTGCGAGGGCTGGCCGTTGACCGACCCGGGCTGCCAGGTCGGTTGACCGTTGGCCGGTGTCGGCGCTGACCACGACGGCTCGCCTGACCACGACGGCTCGCCCGGCCAGTTCGTGGCGGCGGTGGCGCCGACGACCGGCAGCGCCATCGTCGGGGCCCGATGCGCGCTGAGCTGAGCCGGTACGCCGGTGTCCGCCGTGGACCGGAAGGAGGGAGCCCTGAACCAGGCGTTGGCCGGTACGGGGGCCGAGCGGGCGCCGGAAACCGGGCGCCCGGTGGCCTCCTCGACCCGGGAGAGCAGCGTCTCCGGTACGTCCACATGCGCCACCGTGCCGGTGCCGGTGCTGTGCAGCCGTACCCGGATGCCGTGCCGGGCGGCGAGGTGGGCCACCACGTGCAGGCCCATGCTGCCGGCCGCAGCGCTGGACAGCATGGCCGGTGCGCCCAGCCGTTCGTTGATTTCGGCGAGCCGGCTCGCGCCGATGCCGATGCCCTGATCGTGTACGCGCAGGACGAGCCCGTCGACGGTACGCCGGCCGTCCACGTGCACCGGCGACTGTGGCGGCGAGTACGAGGTGGCGTTCTCCAACAACTCGGCCAGCAGGTGCACCAGGTTGCCCACGGCCGAGCCGTGCACCGCGACGGCGGGCACGTCGATCTCGATCCGGGCGTACTCCTCGATCTCGGAGGCGGCGCCGCGTACCACGTCGGCCAGCAGGTGTGGTCCCTCGTGCGAGCGGCCCGGTTCACCACCGGCGAGGACGAGCAGGTTCTCCCCGTTGCGGCGCATCCGGGCGGCGAGGTGGTCGAGGGCGAAGAGTCGGGCCAGCGCGTCGGGATCGGTCTCCTCCTGCTCGAACTCGTCGAGCAGACGCAACTGCCGGGTGATCAGCGTACGGATCCGGCGGGCCAACGCCTCGACCATCCGGGTCACGTCCATCCGCAGCTCGGCCTGCTCGCCGGCCAGTCGCAGGGCGGCCCGGTTGACGGTGTCGAACGCCTCGGCCACCTGGGCGATCTCGTCGCGGCCACCACTGATACCGGCGGTGAGCTGGGACGCCGGGCTCTCGGCCCGGCCACTGTCGCCGGCCGAGATCGCGGTGATCCGCTCCGGCAGTTCCCGGTGCGCCATGGTGAGCGCGGCGACCCGTAGCCGGCGCAGCCGGCGGCTGGTGCGTACCGCCAGCAGCGCGGCGGCGGCCAGTGCGGCCAGCGCCAGCGCACCGGCCGACCCGCCGGTGACCAGGGCGCGTTGCCACGCCTCGGTGGCCAGTTCGACGGCGCGGCGGTCGAGTTCGTCGGAGAGTTCCCGGCCCAGCAGGTTGAACCGGCGGATCACGCCACTCTGCGCGACGTACCAGGCGTCGCCGTCGGTGGCGAGCGCGGCCGGCTCGGTTTCGGCGTTCAACGCGCTGTCGCGCATCCGCCGGGCGGTGGACACGTCGCTGCCGGCGAGCAGACGGGTGTACCTGGCGGCGGCCCGCTCCCCGGCGATCCGGGAGAATTCCGCCTGCCGCTGTTCCTGCGCGCCGCGCAGCCGACCGAGCCGGACGAGTTCACCCCGGGCCAGTTCACCTCGGACGAACACCGTCCGCAGCAGGTCACGTTCCACCGAGGCCAGGTGTTCCTGGGCGGCCACGGCGGCCACCTCGCGGGCCCGGTTGGCCAGTTCGGGGTCGCGTAGCTGACCGGGAAGCGCGTCGGCGACGGCGAGCAGCGACTCCGCCAGAGCCAGGTAGACCCCGTCGGCGGAGTCCGCGCCCAACGCGGCGACCCGGGCCTCGTCGAGCTGGTCGAGCTGCTCGGTCACGCCGTCGAGGGGCCGGCCGAGGTCGGGAGCCGCCCGCCGGGCGTCCTGACTGGCCACCCGGTAGCGCTCGGCGGCCGCGTCCACCCGGTACCGCTGGGCGTCGACCAGCTGTCGACCGGAGGTGCCGCCCCGCTGGCGCAGCGCGGCCGTCTCGGCGAGTTCCCGCTCCAACTCGTGCACCAGGGACACGGTGGCGGTGGCGGTGCCGGCCAGGACCCGGGCGCGCTGGGCGTCGGTGGAGGAGGTCAGGGCGGTACCGGTCTGGATCGCGCCCAGCACGACCAGCCCGGTGGTGGCGACCAGGATCGGGGCGAGCAGTTGGGTACGCACCGACCGCAGCCGGCCGGTGTGACCGGACGGACGGTTGTGCCGGCGTACGCGGGCCAGGGTGGGCAGCGGCACGGGGGTCTCCCGAGTTCGGGGTGGTCGGGTCGGGCGGTGCGGGCCCGACCCGACCACCGTCGGTCAGCTCGCGCCGAGGTCCTGCAACGCCTTGGCGGCGCCACGGTGCAAACCGACCGGGTCGGTCCTGCGGGCGCTGTCCAGTGCGATGCCCTTGGCGGCGGGGTTCGCCTGGGCCAGCGCGTCCTTCTTCTCGAACACGGTCCGAGTGATCGCGCAGGCCACGTTGGCGTCGAGGTCCTTGCGGACCAGCAGCACGTTCGGGACCACGATGGTCGGGGTGTCCGTCGCCGTGGTGTAGACGTCCTTGCCGATCACGCCGGCCTGGTACGCCGGATTGAGTTCACTCAGCTTGGGCAGCAGCGGGGTGATGTCGATGAACTTCACCTTGTCGCCGGCCGTGGTGAACAGGTCGGTGACCCCGCCGGTGGGCAGGCCGCCGGACCAGAAGAAGCCGTCCACGTTGCCGTCCTTGATGCCCTCGACGGTCTTGGTGAGGTCCAGCCGTTGGGCCTGGATGTCGGCGGCCGGGTCGAGGCCGGCGGCCTCCAGCAGGCGGTTGGCGATGACCTCGGTGCCGGACTTGGGGGAGCCGGTGGAGATCTTCTTGCCCTTCATGTCGGCCACCGAGTTGATGCCGGCGTCGGCCCGGACGACCACCTGGGTGTAGTTGTCGTAGATCCGGGCCAGCGCCTCGACCGGCTGCGGTGCGGTGAAGCTGCCCTTGCCCTGTACCGCGTTGACGGCGGTGTCGAACAGCGAGAACGCCACGTCGTACTGGCCGCCGACGAGTTGTTCGATGTTCTGCACCGAGGCGCCGGTCTCGGCCGCCGTGCCGGTCAGCCGGCCGCCGGTGCTGTCCGCGAGTTGGCCGGCCAGCGCGTTGCCGACCACGTAGTACACGCCGGTGGCGTTGCCGGTGGCGATGCCCACCCGGGTGTTCTCGGCCACCTCGCAGGTGACGGCGCTCGCGGTGTCGTCCGTGGCGGCGGTGCCCTGACGGCCTCCGCAGCCAGCGGCACCGGCCGCGACGAGGGCGAGTGCGCCCACCCCCGCCGCGAACCGCACGTTGATCCGTCTCACACTGTCTCCTTCCTCAGGTCATGCCGGTGATCCGGCTCGCGTCCCGCCGGAGGGACCGGCGGATCCGCGTCGTACGAACACACCCACCGCCATGGCGCCGGCCAGCACGGCGCCGATCGCGACGGGCACGGGTTGCAGCCAGAGCAGGCTCAGCCCGGCGAGGGCGCCGAGCACGCGTTCCGGTACGCCGGCCGGGCCGACGCCGGGCAGCCAGCCGCCCGCCGCGACGGCCAGCACCGCGACGCTGAGCGCGGTGATCGTGGTGGCGACGACGATCCGTTGCGGGCCGCCGATGCCGAGCAGGCCGAGCCCGGTCGGAGTGATCACGAAGGCGAGCGGGATCAGGTAGGCCGGCAGCGCGTACCGCAGGGTGTGCCACATGGTCGGCACCACCTGGCCGCCGGTCACCGCGGCGGCGGCGACCGCGGCCAACGCGGTCGGCGGCGACACCTCGGACAGCACCGCGAAGTAGAAGACGAACATCGCCGCGGCCGGGGCGCTGACGCCGAGGTCGAGCAGGGCCGGTCCGATGATCACCCAGCCGATCACGAAGGAGGCGGTGACCGGGATGGCCAGGCCCAGCAGGCTGAGGGCGACGGCGGCGAGCAGCGCGGTGAGGGCGAGCACGACGGCCGGCTCGGAGCTGACCGCACCGGCCGCCTTGATCAGCAGCGCCGCGGCCTGCGGGCCGAGCCCGGTCTTGGTGGTGGTGGCGGTGATGATGCCGGCCGCCGCGCAGACCACGGTGACCGCGAGGACGCCGCGTACACCGCCGGACAGCGCGGTGAGCAGCCGGGCCGGGGTGAGCCGGTTACGCCGGTCCAGGAAGGACAGTGCGACGGCGAGCCCGGTGGCCAGCACCACGGCCCGGGTGGCCGACAGGCCGACGGCGAGCAGGCCGACGATGGCGAACAGCGAGGCGAAGTGGTACCCGGAGCGGGCCAGCAGCCGCCACGGCGAGCCGCCGGCCAGGGCTGCGGGCCGTACTCCGGAGCGGCGTGCGTCGATCTCCACCGAGAGCACGATGCCGAGGTAGTAGAGCACCGTCGGCACCATCGCCCAGCCGAGTACCCGCAGGTAGGACACGCCGAGGTATTCGGCGATGATGAACGCCGCCGCGCCGAGGGTCGGTGGGGACAGGATCGCACCGACACCGGCGGCGGCGAGCATCCCACCGGCCCGTTCCGCCGGGTAGCCGGCGCGCCGCAGGATCGGCCAGGTGACGGCGCCGATGCTGACGGTCGTCGCCGCCCCGGAGCCGGAGACGGTACCGAGCAGGAAGCCGGACGCGACGGCGGTACGGCCGGCGGCGGTGCGGGAGCGCCGGAACGCCGAGGCGGACAGGTCCACGAAGAAGCGACCCGCGCCGGAGAGGTCGAGCACCGCCCCGTAGATGGTGAACAGCACGATGTACGTGGCCGCCACGTCCAGCGGGGTGCCGTAGAAGCCGCTGTCGGAGTTGTAGAAGGCGTCGATCAGCTGCCCGAAGTCCAGGCCGGCGTGGGCCACCGCCCAGGTCTGCGGCAGCAGCCCGCCGTAGTAGCCGTAGCCGAGGAAGATCAGGCACACCGCCGGCAGGATCCACCCGGTGGTACGCCGGCACGCCTCCAGCAGCAGGAGCAGCAGGACGGTACCCATCGCGATGTCCAGGCCGACGAGCAGGCCCTGCCGGTCCAGGAAGGCGTCGTAACCACCGCCCGCGTTGCCCAGGCTCACCGGCAGCACCGGGTACAGGCATCCGGCCAGCGCGGCGGCGGCCAGCGCCCAGTCACCGGGGCTGGGCCCGGACCGCCCGCCGCCCGTTGCCGGCCGGTCCGTACCGCCGGCCGTTGCCGGCTGGGCCGCATCGCCGGTCGTCGCCGGCTGGGCCGCATCGCCAGTTCCGCCGGGGCGTCGTAGCCGGCGCGGTAAGCGCAGCTCGGCCGGATAGGCGAGGAAGACCAATGGGAGTACGCCGGCCAGGAAGTAGATCAGGTAGTACTTGCTGCCCTGGGCGAGCGGCCGGAAGACCTGCCAGAGCGCGAGTAGGGCGATGGCCAGTGTCACGGCGGTCAGGACGAGGGCGACCGGGCCGGACAGCCGCCGGCCGGGCTTCTCGTCCTCGAACCGGGCGGCCAGCTCCTGCGGATCCACCGGGGCGCCGGGTGGTGCACCGGGTTGCCGGGGCGGGGCGGTGGCGGTCACGCCCGTGCCCGGCTCGGTCTCCGGGTCGGCCTCCGCGACGCGAACGGAGGCGCGGTTCGACTCGGGTCCGGAATCATCGGTGAATCGGATTGCCGACACGAAGGGGGACGATACGCGAATGGTTCCTGCGTTGGGAACATTGTCGATCATCGTTTCCCTGGGTGACTTTCGATTTGTATTAATCACCTGACCGGGCTGCTATTCCGGAATCCGTTTCGCAATCGGTCTGTCTGTGCTGCGTGGTGTCGACGGGCGTGCCGCGTCGGTCGGCGGATCGCTGTCCGTTTTCTGGCATTTGCGGGTTCATTGCCGCCAGATCCACCGGCGTTAAAAGTTGTTCAATCGATCACTCTCCGTATATCTGGTCGCGGGGAGTGGTGGGCTGGCCGGGCACGGAATTGCGCGGACAGCCGTCGATGGGAAACGCCGAAGGCTCATTTCCCATCGCGGCGGCCCGGGGTGTGCCTCCCCGCGTCCCGCGCCCTTCCCCGTCGACCGCTCACCGACGCCGGGCCGACGCGGGGGTTACTCGACGCCGGTGGCCGGGCATGTCGTGGGCGGCGACAAACGAGTCGAGGGAGGGGCGATGGCCTCCGAGAATTCTTCCCGCCCGCACGGGCGTGGCCCGGGGCGGCCGGCCGGTCCCGCGTACGACGAGCAGGTCCAGCCGGGCCGCGACGAGCCGGACCGGCCGACGCACCTGCCGAGGGGGGAATGGCTGGCGGCGCTGCGCCGGACGGTACGGGAGTTCGGCGCCGACCGGCTGACCGACTGGGCGGCGGCACTCACCTACTACGCCGTGCTCTCCATCTTCCCCGGCCTGCTGGTGCTGGTCTCGGTGCTCGGTCTGCTCGGCCCGGCGGCGACCCAGGGGGTCCGGGACACCGTCGACCAGGTGGTGCCGGAGCCGAACATCCGTCAGATCATCGATGCCGCCATCGACCAGGCGCAGCACAACGGCGGGCTGGCCGGGTTCGCCGCGATCGTCGGTCTGCTGGCGGCCTTCTGGTCGGCCTCGGGCTACGTGGCGGCCTTCATGCGCGCCGCCAACGTGATCTACGACGTGCCGGAGGGGCGGCCGATCTGGAAGACCCTGCCGACCCGGGTCGCGGTGACCGCGGTGATCGGTGTGCTGCTGCTGGCCAGTGCGGTGATCGTGGTCTTCACCGGCCGCTTCGCCGAGCACGTCGGTTCGGCGCTGGGCATCGGCCGGACCGTGGTGACGGTCTGGGACGTCGCCAAGTGGCCGGTGCTGCTGGTGCTGGTCAGCCTGATGTTCGCCATCCTGTACTGGGCGTCGCCGAACGCGCGGCAGGGCGGCTTCCGCTGGGTGAGTCCGGGCGGCGTGCTGGCCGTGCTGCTCTGGCTGCTGGTCTCCGGGGCGTTCGCGCTCTACGTCGCGAACTTCGGCTCGTACAACAAGACCTACGGCGCGCTCGCCGGAGTGATCATCTTCCTGGTCTGGCTCTGGCTGAGCAACGTCGCGATCCTGCTCGGCGCGGAGTACGACGCCGAACTGGCGCGCAGCCGGGCGGTCGTCGCCGGGCTGCGTCCGGCCGACAAGGAGCCGTACGTCGAGCTGCGTGATGATCGCAAACTGCGCACGGAGGATGACTCTCCGAAGCGATCCTGACCTGCGCAAGCGCGATGAGTCGATACCGTCGGTAGCTTTTGCTAGATCCAGCAAAAGTTGGCACCGATTCGCTCTAAGGTCTGGACACCGTGCACCGAAGGCTCCTACTGTGTCGGGCACCACACGTCGATATTTCGTCGAGGTGAACGAGTCCGGTGGAGAGGTGAGCCGTGCACACCGCCGACCCCCTGCACGTCCGGTTGTTGCGGTTGCTCCGTGACGAGGGAGCGCTGTCGCGCGCCGAGCTCGCCGACCGACTGCAGATGCCCCGTCCCCGGCTCCTCACCGAGCTGGAACGGCTGGTCGCCCTCGGCTTCGTCGCGGAGGCCGGCAAGGCCGCCTCCCGGGGCGGTCGGCGCTCCACCCTGGTCGAACTCAGCCCGCACCTGCGGTTCGCCGCCGTGGACCTGGGGGCCAGCTCCATCGACGTCGAGGTGGTCAACGGCCGCCTCGAACCGGTCGCCGCGTACGCCGAGCCGGCCGACATCCGGTCTGGGCCCAAGGCGACCCTGCAACGGGTCAACGAGCTGCTGCACAAGGCCAAGGTGGACGGCGCCTACGACCGCCTCGACGCGGTCGGCATCGGGGTACCCGGCCCGGTCAGCTTCCGCGACGGCGTGCCGGTGTCCCCGCCGATCATGCCCGGCTGGGACCGCTTCCCCGTCCGCGAACTGCTCACCCGCGAGCACGGCTGCCCGGCCGTGGTCGACAACGACGTCAACATCATGGCGATCGGCGAGCGGCACGGCGGGGTGGCCCACTCGGTCGACGACTTCCTCTTCGTCAAGATCGGCACCGGCATCGGCTGCGGCATCTACCTCAGCGGCGAGGTCTACCGGGGCACCGACGGTTGCGCCGGGGACATCGGCCACATCCAGGTCGACCCACACGGCCCGGTCTGCTCGTGCGGCAACGCCGGCTGCCTGGAGGCGTTGTTCAGCGGCGCCGCACTGGCCAAGGACGCCACCGTCGCGGCGCGTACCGGCGCCTCGCCCGCGCTGGCCGAACGGCTGACCGCCAACGGCCTGGTCACCGCCCTGGACGTCGCCGCCGGGGCGGTGGAGGGCGACGTGACCTGTATCCAGCTGATCCGCGAGGGCGGCCGGCGGGTGGGCAGCGTCCTCGCCGGACTGGTCAGCTTCACCAACCCGTCGATGATCGTGATCGGCGGCGGTCTCGCGCAGCTCGGGCACGTGCTGCTCGCCGAGATCCGCAGCGTGGTCTACCGCCGCTCGCTGCCGCTGGCCACCGGCAACCTCCCGGTCGTGCTCTCCGAGCTGGGCCCGCGAGCCGGCGTCGCCGGTGCCGCCGTGCTCGCCAGCGACCTGGCGTTCGGGGAGGCGACGTGAGCGGGCGTCAGTCAACGAATCGTCAACGCGTGCAGTGGAGTGGAGGGCCGGCATGAGCGAAACCGGACGTCCCCTGGTCGAGGCACCTTCCGACGCCGTCGCCGGTGAAGTGGTGCTGCGGCTGTCCGACGTGGTGAAGACCTTCCCCGGCGTACGCGCCCTGGACGGCGTGCAGCTGGAGGTACGCGCGGGCGAGGTGCACTGCCTGCTCGGGCAGAACGGTGCCGGCAAGTCCACCCTGATCAAGGTGCTCGCCGGGGTGCACCGGCCCGACTCGGGCCTGGTCGAGTGGCGTGGCGAGCCGGTCGCCTTCGCCAACCCGCAGGCCGCCATGCGCGCCGGCATCGCCACCATCTACCAGGAACTCGACCTGGTCGAGGACCTCTCGGTGGCCGAGAACGCCTTCCTCGGCCACGAGCCGCGCAGCTTCGGCTTCATCCGCCGGGGGCACATCGCCGGCCGTACCCGGCAGATCCTCGGCCGGCTCGGGCACGCCGAGATCCCGCCCGGGCGGATGGTCCGGGCCCTGCCGGCGGCCGGCAAGCAGGTGGTCAGCATGGCCCGGGCGCTCTCCCACGAGGCCCGACTGATCATCATGGACGAACCGAGCGCGGTGCTCGCCCACGACGAGGTCGAGAACCTCTTCCGGATCATCCGCGAGCTGACCGCACAGGGCATCGCGGTCATCTACATCTCGCACCGGCTGGAGGAGATCCGCGAGATCGGCGACCGGGTGACGGTCCTCAAGGACGGCCGCACGACGGCGGCGAACCTGCCGGCCCGCGAGACCCCGACCCGTGACCTGGTCTCCCGGATGACCGGCCGCACCATCGAGTACGTCTTCCCGGAGCGTCCCACCGAGACCACCGTCGGCGAGGAACTGCTCGCCGTCGACGGGCTGACCCGGTCCGGCGAGTTCGCCGACGTCTCGCTCACCGTCGCGGCCGGCGAGATCGTGGGCATCGCCGGGTTGGTCGGCTCCGGTCGCTCCGAGGTGCTGGAGACCATCTACGGCGCCCGCCGCGCCGAGGCCGGCACCGTCCGGATGGCCGGTCGGTCGTTGCGTCCCGGCAGTGTCGGTGCGGCGGTGCGGGCCGGCATGGGCATGGCCCCGGAGGAGCGCAAGAGCCAGGCGCTGCTACTCGGTGAGCCGATCTACCGCAACGTCACGCTGGCCACGTTCGCCCGCTACGCCCGACTCGGCTTCACCGACGTCGGCAAGGAACGGGCTGAGGCGGACCGGATCGCCGAGAGCCTGGAGATGCGCCCGCGCGACGTGAGTCGGCCGGTACGCACGCTCTCCGGCGGCAACCAGCAGAAGGTGGTGGTCGGGCGTTGGCTGCTCGGCGGCACCCGGTTGCTGCTGCTGGACGAACCCACCCGGGGCGTGGACGTGGGCGCCCGGGCCGAGCTGTACCAGGTGATCCGGGAACTCGCCGCGCAGGGCGTCGGGGTGCTGCTGGTCTCCAGCGAGGTGCCCGAGGTGCTCGGCCTGGCGGACCGGGTGCTGGTGATGCGGGAGGGTCGGGTCGTGCGTACCGCCCCCGCCGACGAACTCGACGAATCCACCGTCCTCGACCTCGTGATGGCGGGGTCCCTGATGGAAGGCGCAGCGGCATGAGCGAGCGTGAGCGAGCGAATCATGGATACAGCGCGAAGGTGCCTCATGGCGGTGCGCAGCGAAGCGGAGCAGCGGCATGAGCGACAGTCCGTCCACGACGAAGCTGCCGGCGCAGTCGCCGCCGGTGGACCCGGCCGAGACCGAGGCGGCCGGGCACCGGGCGGCGCCCGCCCCGGCGGGCCGGCTCTCCTGGTGGCACGGTGACGGCGGTGAGGGTGCCCGGCGCAACCTCGCCCTGATCGGGGTGCTGCTGATCCTCTTCGTGATCGGTGCGGCGACCCGCTCCGACCTCTACTCGAACCCGGACTGGGTCTGGGCGAACATGCTCAGCATCCTCAAGCTGGCTTCGGTGGTCGGGGTGGTCACCGTCGGGATGACCTTCGTCATCATCGGCGGTGGCATCGACCTCTCGGTGGGCGCGATCGTCGCGCTGGCCGGGGTCTGGTGCACCACGGTCGCCACGCAGAGCTTCGGTGCCGCCGGCATGATCTTCACCGCGATCGTCGTCGGCGTGGCGGTGGGCCTGGTCAACGGCACGCTCATCGCGTACGGACGACTGGTGCCCTTCATCGCCACGCTGGCGATGTTGGTGGCGGCCCGGGGACTGGCCGCCGAGATCTCGCAGAAGCAGACCCAGATCTCGCAGAACAACACCATCAACGGCATCGCCAGCAACGACCTGTTCGGCATCCCGCTGCTGGTCTACATCCTGGCCGCGGTGGTACTGGCCGGCTGGGTGCTGCTCAACCGCACCACCTTCGGCCGGCGTACGGTCGCCGTCGGCGGTAACCCGGAGGCCGCCCGGCTGGCCGGCATCAACGTCAAGCGGCACACCCTGATGCTCTACGCGCTCTCCGGCCTCTGCTGCGGCATCGCCGCGATCATGCTCACCGCCCAGGCCACCTCGGCCCAGGCGGCGATGGCAAACCTCTACGAGCTGGACGCGATCGCCGCCGTGATCATCGGTGGCACGCTGCTCAGCGGCGGGCGGGGCACCATCATCGGCTCCCTGCTCGGTGTGATCATCTTCGCCACCATCACCAACCTCTTCGCCATCAACGGCCTCTCCACCGAGGCACAGAACATGGTCAAGGGCGGCATCATCGTCGCCGCCGTCCTGATCCAGCAGGTCCAGTTCGGCAGTCTCTCCCAGTTCTTCCGCCGCAACCGGCTGACCACCAGCTGAACACCGTTTCCACCAGGCCACCCGCGCGTTTCGACGGTGGCCGGGGCTCGCACACCCAAAATCCCTCTCCACCACTGATAACCAGGAGGTCGTCATGACCCAGCACAGTCGCCGCCGGCTGCTCTTCGGCGGGGCGGCCATCGGCACCGGCGTACTGCTCGCCGCCTGCACCAGCAACGAGCAGCAGACACCGACCGAGGCACAGACCAAGGCGGCCGACGGTGGCGGCAACGCCGAGCCGGGCAAGCAGGTGACCGTCGGCTTCTCCGCGCCGGCCGCCGACCACGGCTGGATCGCCGCGATCACGAACAACGCCCGGGCGCAGGCCGCCGCGTACTCCGACGTGGAGTTCAAGACGGTCGAGGCGGGTGCGGACGCGGCGGCCCAGCGGGCGGCGCTGTCCACGCTGATCTCGCAGAAGCCCGACGTCATCGTGCTGCTGCCGCACGACGGCAAGGAACTCAACTCGTTCGGCCTGGAGGCGATGCAGGCCGGCATCCCGGTGGTCAACCTGGACCGCGCCTTCCCGGACGCCAAGGCGTACCGGTTGCAGATCAAGGGCGACAACTACGGCATGGGCGTCTCCGCCGCCACCTTCATCGTCGAGCAGCTCAAGGCCAAGGGCGTGAGCAACCCGGTGATCGCCGAGATCGCCGGCATGGACGAGCTGGAGCTGACCCAGGAGCGGACGAAGGGGTTCAACGACACCCTCGCCCAGCACGGCTTCCGGGTGGCCAACCGGCGGGCGGCCCGGTTCACCGTCGACTCCGGACAGCAGGAGACGAGCCAGCTGCTGCAGGCGCTGCCGAAGATCGACGCGATCTGGAACCACGACGACGACCAGGGCATCGGCGTGCTGGCCGCGATCAGCCAGGCCAACCGCAACGAGTTCTTCATGGTCGGCGGCGCCGGCTCGAAGAAGGCGATGGAGGACATCCAGGCGGACAACACGGTGCTCAAGGCCACCGTGACCTACAGCCCGTCGATGGCCTCCTCGGCGATCTCGCTGGCTCGCCTGATCGGCCAGGGTCGGGGCATGTCCGACCTGGTCGAGCTCCAGGTGCCCAAGGAGATCATCCTCGCCTCCGAAACGATCACCAAGGAGAACGCGAGCGACTACCTCAAGCTCGGGTTCTGACACAACCGGGGGGAGACCCACCTTGTCCACGACAGACAAAGAACTGCGGGTCGGCATGGTCGGCTACGCGTTCATGGGCGCCGCGCACTCACAGGCGTGGCGCACCGTGAACCGGGTGTACGACCTGCCGGCGCGGGCCCGGATGGTGCTCGTCTGCGGCCGGGATTCCGGAAAGGTGGCCGAGGCCGCCGACCGGCTCGGCTGGGAGGAGCACACCACGGACTGGCGGGAGCTGGTGGCTCGGCCAGACATCGACGTGGTCGACATCTGCACACCGGGTGACAGCCATGCCGAGATCGCGCTGGCCGCGCTGGCCGCCGGCAAGCACGTACTGTGCGAGAAGCCGCTGGCCAACACGGTCGCCGAGGCTCGGGAGATGGCCGCCGCGGCGGCCACCGCCCAGGCCGGCGGGGCGCGGTCGATGTGCGGCTTCAACTATCGGCGGGTGCCCGCGGTGGCGCTGATGCGCCAGCTGGTCGCCGCCGGGCGGCTCGGCGAGATCCGGCACGTGCGGGCCAGCTACCTGCAGGACTGGATCGTGGACCCGCAGTTCCCGCTGGTCTGGCGGCTGCGCAAGGAGGTGTCTGGCTCCGGCGCGTTGGGTGACATCGGCGCGCACATCATCGATCTGACCCAGTACGTCACCGGCCAGCAGATCACCGGAGTCAGTGCGGTGACCGAGACGTTCGTCAAGGAACGGCCGTTGCCGAGCGAGTCGAGCGGGCTGGCGGCGCAGGCCGACGGGGGCAGCGCCGCCACCGGACCGGTCACCGTCGACGACGCGGCGGTCTTCGTGGCCCGCCTGGGCGGCGGGGCACTGGCCACGTACGAGGCGACCCGGTTCGCCACCGGCCGCAAGAACGCCCTCCGTGTGGAGATCAACGGGTCGCTGGGCACCGTCGCCTTCGACCTGGAGCGGCTCAACGAGCTGGAGTACTACGACGCGACGCGACCCGTCGCCGAGCAGGGCTTCAGCCGGATTCTGGTGACCGAGAGCGAGCACCCGTACCTGTCGGCCTGGTGGCCGCCGGGCCACATCATCGGGTACGAGCACTCCTTCACCCACCAGATGCGCGACTTCATCGAGGCGGTGGCGACCGGGGTCGACCCGAGCCCGTCCTTCGCCGAGGCGTTGCAGGTGCAACTGGTGCTGGACGCGGTGGTCCGGTCGGCCGAACTGGGGTCCTCGTGGACCGACGTGGAGCCGGCGCTGGCGACGGTCGCCGCCTGAGCCACCTCCGGTACCGACCGGCGAGGGCCGGCCGCGGTTGCGCCCCGCGGCCGGATACGGGTCGGCACCGG
The DNA here is from genome assembly GCF_004331455.1 of Micromonospora zingiberis. Taxonomy (GTDB): domain Bacteria; phylum Actinomycetota; class Actinomycetes; order Mycobacteriales; family Micromonosporaceae; genus Micromonospora; species Micromonospora zingiberis. Next base: position 138,527 of record NZ_SJJR01000009.1, on the reverse strand, counting down.
AGGTCGTGCCCACGGGCCGCCCGGCCCGGTGGCACGAGCAATGCGGTTCCTCCGGTGCGACCGGACCGGGATTCCCCGGCCGCACCGGAGGACCGCCGCCCGGCGATCCGTCGCCACCTGCGCCCCGGGATCCGCCCGGGGCGACATGACCACAGACGTCTGAGGCGTCGTCCGGCCGGACGCGTCGCCATGCGACCGGCCGGATGCGGGGGAGGCAGGGGCGAGACGCCGACCGCCCCTGCCTGCCAGCCCCGTCCGTCCGTACCGCTCCGGATCGCCGGTCCGGCGGTGACGCCGCCGACGTCACCGCCGGCCGGTGAAATCGCACCGGAGTGGACGGCGGACGGGGCGCAACACCCCAAAACAGTATCTTTCAGAACGATCTTCTGATATCCATGTAGTTCTATGCAGGCCGGTTTTCCCCGACCGGGAAGGAGTGCCATGCGTACGGGTGTCTGGCTGGTGGGAGCACGCGGCTCGGTCGCGACCACCAGCATCGTCGGGGCGCTCGCCCTGCGGGCCGGGCTGACCGGGTCGACCGGGTGCGTCACCGAGCTGCCCGCGGTGCGCGGCCCCGCCCTGCCGGCCTTCGCCGACCTCGTCTTCGGCGGGCACGACGTGGTCGCCACCCCGCTGGCCAAGCGCGCGGAGGCACTCGCCGCCGCCGGCGTACTGCCCGCTCGGCTGGTCGCCGCGCTGCCCGAGGAACTGGTCGCGGTCGAGCAGGAGCTGCGTCCCGCGCCGACCGGTGGCAGCCAGGCCGACCGGGCCGCCACGATGGTCCGTGACCTCACCGAGTTCCAGGCCCGGCACCGGCTGGCCCGGGTCGTCGTGGTCAACGTCGCGGCCACCGAACCGGCCCCCGACCCGCACCCCGCGCACGCCGACCCGGCCGCGCTGCACGCCGCCCTCACCGGCCCCGACGAGGTGCTGCCGCCCAGCTCGCTGTACGCGTACGCGGCGGTGACGGCGGGCTGCTCGTACGTCGACTTCACCCCGTCGACCGGGCTGCGGCTGCCGGCGTTGACCGCGCTGGCCGCCCACCACCGGGTGCCGTACGCCGGACACGACGGCAAGACCGGGGAAACCCTGCTCAAGTCGGTGCTGGCGCCGATGTTCGCGATGCGGAACCTGCACGTGCGCTCCTGGTCCGGCACCAACCTGCTCGGCGGGGGCGACGGCGCCACGCTGGCCGATCCGGCGGCCAACGCCGCCAAGGTGCGCAGCAAGCAGCGGGTGCTCGGCGAGACGCTCGGCTACCTGCCGCAGGGCGACACCCGGATCGACTACGTCGAGGATCTCGGCGACTTCAAGACCGCCTGGGATCTGATCACCTTCGCCGGCTTCCTGGGCACCGGGATGCGGCTGGAGTTCACCTGGCACGGCTGTGACTCGGCGCTGGCCGCCCCGCTGGTGCTCGACCTGGCCCGGCTCACCGCCGCCGCGCACGCCGCCGGCCGGTCCGGGCCGCTGACCGAACTCGCGTTCTTCTTCAAGGACCCGCTCGGCAGCGGCACCCACTCGCTGGCCGACCAGTGGACCCGGCTCTGCGAGTTCGCCCACCTGCTGCACCGCGGAGGCACCGATGACCCGCGTGGCTGACCTGGCCGAACTCGTCCGGGCGCCGGCCGCGCTCTCGGTGCCGGGCGACGTGGTGGCCGGCGCCGCCGCGGCGGGGGCCCTCGGCCCGCGTACGCCCGCCCTGGCCGCCGCGTCGGTCCTGCTCTACTGGGGCGGCATGGCCGCCAACGACTGGGCCGACCGGGAGTTGGACGCGGTCGAGCGCCCGGAGCGGCCGATCCCCAGCGGACGGGTCAGCCCCGGCCTCGCGGTCGGCCTCGCCGCCGGCCTCACCGTCGCGGGCGTCGGTCTCGCCGCCGTCGCCGGGGGCCGCCGGGCCGCCGCCGTCGCGGTGCCGCTGGCCGCCGCCGTCTGGGGGTACGACCTCGTCGCCAAGAACACCGCCGCCGGTCCACCCGTGATGGCCGCCTGCCGAGGGCTGGACGTGCTGCTCGGCGCCGCCGGTGGCCGCCGCCCGGCGCGAGCGTTGCCAGCCGCGCTGACCGTCGCCGCGCACACCTGGACGGTCACCGCCCTGTCCCGGCGCGAGGTCGACGGCGCCGACTCGGTGCTGCCGCTGCGTACCCTCGCCGGCACCGCCCTGGTCGCGGCGAGCGCCGCGATACCCGCCAGACCCGGCCGAGCACACCCCGCGACGGGCCGTGGCCCGGCCGGGGGCGGCTCCGGCGCGGTGCCTTCCGCCGGTGGCACCGGCCGTGCCGGTCGCCGTGCCGTCGGTACGGTCGCGGCGGCGCTGCCGGCCGTGCTCGCCGGCTGGTACGCCACCCGTTACGGCGGCGCGCAGGCCCGGGTGGTGGCCCGACCCACCGCCGACCGGGTCCGCGCGGCGGTCGGTGCCGGCATCACCGGCCTGCCCGCGTTGCAGGGCGCGCTGACCGCGCGGGCCGGTGCCGGCCTGCTCGGGCTGGCGGTGGCGGCTGCCGCGCCGCTGGGCCGGCGGTTGGCCCGGAAGGTCTCCCCGACATGACCGCCGCTGCGACTCCCGCGCCGGGCGTTGGCGGTCTGCGCTTCGGTTACGGCACCAACGGCTTCGCCAACCACCGTCTCGACGACGCGCTCGCGGTCATCGCCGACCTCGGCTACACCGGCGTCGCGCTCACCCTGGACCACGACCACCTCGACCCGTTCGCGCCGGAACTGGCCCGGCGGGTCGACGCCGTGGCCCGCCGGCTGGCGGCGCTCGACCTCGCGGTGGTGGTCGAGACCGGGGCCCGGTTCCTGCTCGACCCGTGGCACAAGCACGCCCCGACGCTGCTGCACGACGACGCCGCACTGCGGGTGGAGTTCCTCCGCCGTGCCGTGGCGATCGGCGCCGACCTCGGCGCCGAGGCGGTCTCCTGCTGGGCCGGGGTCCGGCCGGCGACCGTGCCGCCGGCCGTGGCCTGGGACCGCCTGGTGGCCGGCTGCGCCATCCTGGTCGAGGCGGCCGACTCCGCCGACGTACGGCTGGGCTTCGAACCCGAGCCGGGCATGCTGGTCGAGGACATCGCCGGCTGGCAACGGCTGTACGCGGCCCTGGGCCGACCGCCGGCCCTGGGCATCACCCTCGACATCGGACACTGTCGTTGCCTGGAGCCGTGGCCGGTGCCGCAGTGCGTCCGTGAAGTCGGCGCGCACCTGGTCAACGTGCAGATCGACGACATGCGGCGCGGGGTGCACGAACATCTGGAGTTCGGCGCGGGCGAGATCGACTTTCCGCCGGTGCTGGCCGCGCTGCGCGAGGTCGACTACCGAGGGCTGGTCGCGGTCGAGTTGCCCCGCCACTCGCATGCCGCCCCGACCGTAGCGGCCCGATCACTGGACTTCCTTCGCGCTGCCGAGGTCGGGGCCGCGGTGACAACGGGTGGCAGAGAGAAGGGGTGAGGACGGCGATGACACCGAACGAGCTGCGGGCGGCCCTGCGGGGCGTACCCGATCCGGAATGGCTGACGGCGGCCGTGCGCGGTGTCGCGGCGCAGCCGTCGGCGATCACGCGGTTCTTCCCGGCGGCCGGCCGGCGCTGCGGCCGGGCCGAGCTACCCGACCTGCCCGGCTGGACCGCCGACGAGGCGGCCCGCGCGCTGCTGCTGGCCAACCTGCCGGCCGAGCACGCCGCGCAGGCCGAGGCGCTCTACCGCACCGGCGACGCCGCCGAGAAGCGGGCCGTGCTCAAGGCGTTGCCGCTGCTGCCGATCGGTGCGGCCGCGGTGCCGCTGCTGCACGATGCGCTGCGTACCAACGACACCCGGCTGGTCGCCGCCGCCCTCGGCCCGTACGCCGGGCACCTCGACGCGCCGACCTGGCGGCAGGCCGTGCTCAAGTGCGTCTTCACCGGCGTGCCGCTGGCCGTGGTGGCGGACCTCGACGCCCGCGCCGACCGGGAACTGGCGGAGATGCTGGCCGCGCTCGCCGCCGAACGGCAGGCCGCCGGCCGGAGCATGCCCGACGACGCCACCGCGCTGCTGGACCGGCTGGCCGCCAGCAGTCAACCGCACCACAGGGAGGCGTGATGCGCATCTTCGACCCGCACATCCACATGACGTCCCGCACCACCGACGACTACGAGCGGATGGCCGCCGCGGGCGTGCAGGCGGTGGTGGAGCCGGCGTTCTGGCTGGGCCAGCCGCGCACCAGCGTCGGATCGTTCACCGACTACTTCGACTCGCTGGTCGGCTGGGAGCCGTTCCGGGCCGGACAGTTCGGGGTCCGCCACCACGCCACGGTCGCGCTCAACCCGAAGGAGGCCAACGACCCGCGCTGTCGGCCGGTGCTCGACGTGCTGCCGCGTTACCTGGAGAAGGACGGCGTGGTGGCGGTCGGCGAGATCGGGTACGACTCGATGACGCCGGAGGAGGACGCCGCCTTCGCCGCCCAGCTCGCCCTGGCCGTGGCGCACGACCTGCCGGCGTTGGTGCACACCCCGCACCGGGACAAGGCCCGGGGCGTGGAGCGCAGCCTCGCCGTGGTCGCCGAGTCCGGCATCGAGCCGGGACGGGTGGTGCTCGACCACCTCAACGAGGTGACCGTGAAGCTGGTCCGGGACACCGGCTGCTGGCTCGGCTTCTCCATCTACCCGGACACCAAGATGTCCCCGCCCCGGATGGTCGAGCTGCTCAGGACGTACGGCACCGAGCGGATGCTGGTGAACTCGGCCGCCGACTGGGGCCGATCGGACCCGCTGCTGACCCGGGCCACCGGGGAGGCGATGCTGCTCGCCGGGTTCACCGACGACGAGGTCGACCAGGTGCTCTGGCGTAACCCGGTCGAGTTCTACGGGCAGTCGGGCCGGCTCGACCTGAGCGACGACGACGCGTCGGAGCCGACCTTCGCCGGCAACTCGATCCTGCGCGGCGGCGGCTGATGCGACTACGGCACGCCGGCGGGCGCACCGTCCACCTCGGCTACTGCACCAACGTGCACCCCGCCGAGGACCTCGCCGGCATCCTCGCCCAACTCGACCGCTACGCGCTGCCGGTCCGCGCGGCACTCGGCGCCGACCTGCTCGGCCTGGGCCTGTGGCTGGCCGCACCGGTCGCCGCCGAACTGGCCGCCGACCCGCACGCCCGCCGCCGGTTGCGCACCGAGCTGACCGTACGCGGCCTGGAGGTGGTCACGCTCAACGGCTTCCCGTACGCCGCCTTCCAGGCGCCGGTGGTCAAGGGCGCGGTCTACCAGCCGGACTGGACCACGGCGTCGCGGCTGGACTACACCCTGGACCTGGCCCGGGTGCTGGCCGACCTGCTGCCCGAGGACGCCGCCCGTGGCTCGATCTCCACCCTGCCGCTGGCCTGGCGGGCACCCTGGGACCGGGCCCAGGCCGACGCCGCCCGCCACCGTCTCGACCAACTCGCCGCCGGACTGGCCACCGTCGAACGGGACACCGGGCGGGTGGTCCGGGTCGGCTTCGAACCGGAGCCCGGCTGCGTGGTGGAGAGCAGCGCGCAGGCGGTGGCGGCGCTGTCCGGCGTGGACACCGAGCGGCTCGGCGTCTGCCTGGACCTGGCCCATCTCGCCTGTGCCTGGGAGGAGCCGGCCGCCGCCCTCGACCGGCTGGCCGCAGCCGGCCTGCCGGTGGTGAAGGTGCAGGTGTCCGCCGCGCTGGAGGCGACCGACCCGGCCGGTGAGGCCGCCGCGCTGCGTCGCTGGGTCGAGCCGCGTTTCCTGCACCAGACCCGTACCGCCGGCTGCGCCGCCGCCACCCACGACCCGGCGGATCCGCGGTGGGCCGCCGACGACCTGGACCTCGCCCTCGACGCCGGGCTGCCCGGCCCGTGGCGGGTGCACTATCACGTGCCACTGCACGCCCCGCCCGAGCCGCCGCTGGGCTCGACCCTGCCGGTGCTGCGCGCCGCGTTGGCCGCGCTCTTCAGCGGCGCCGACGCCGGCTGCGACCACCTCGACGTCGAGACGTACACCTGGGGGGTGCTGCCGGCGGCGCGGCGTCCGGGCACCGACGCGGAGCTGGCCACCGGGATCGCCGCCGAGCTGGCCTTCGCCCTTGACGAACTGGTCACCCTCGGGCTGACCCCGACCGAAACGGCGGTGATCCCGTGAGCGCGAGGAGTGAGCCGGTGTTGCGAGCCCCGCAGTCGCGAGCAAAGGCGGAACTAGCATGACCCGAAAACTGCTGGTGCTGGACGTGGTGGGACTGACCCCACGGCTGCTGGGGCACATGCCCCGGCTGAGGGCGGTGGCCGACACCGGTTTCCGGGCCGAGTTGGGTACGGTGCTGCCGGCGGTGACCTGTTCGGTGCAGTCGACCTTCCTCACCGGTGCCCTCCCCGCCGAGCACGGCATCGTGGGCAACGGCTGGTACTTCCGCGACCTCGGTGAGGTGCTGCTCTGGCGGCAGCACAACGCGCTGGTCGGCGGGGAGAAGCTGTGGCAGGCGGCCCGGCGGGTCCGACCGGACTACACGGTGGCCAACGTCTGCTGGTGGTACGCGATGGGCGCGGACGTCGACTGGACGGTCACCCCACGCCCGGTCTACTACGCCGACGGCCGCAAGGAGCCGGACTGCTACACCGACCCGCCGCAGCTGCACGACGCGCTCACCGCGCGGCTGGGCACCTTTCCGCTGTTCACCTACTGGGGGCCGGGCGCGGGCCTGCCGTCGTCGAGCTGGATCTGCCGGGCCGCCGAGCAGATCCTCGCCGAGCAGTCGCCGGATCTGACCCTGGTCTACGTGCCGCACCTGGACTACGACCTGCAACGCTTCGGCGCCTCCTCGCCCCGGGCCGCCGCCGCGGCGGCCGAGCTGGACGGGGCGCTCGCCCCGCTGCTGGACGCCGCACGGGCCCGGGACACGACGGTGGTGGTGCTCTCCGAGTACGGCATCACCGACGTCTCCCGGCCGGTGGACGTCAACCGGCTGCTGCGCGCCGAGGGGCTGTTGCGGGTGCACACCCAGGCCGGCATGGAGTACCTCGACCCGTGGACCTCGCGGGCGTTCGCGGTCGCCGACCATCAGGTCGCCCACGTCTACGTACGCGACCCGGCGGACATCCCGGCGGTGGCGAAGCTCTGCGCCGGGCTGCCCGGGGTGGCCGAGGTGCTCGACGCCGACGGCAAGGCGGCGCACGGGCTGGACCATCCGCGCGCCGGTGAGCTGGTGCTGGTGGCCGAGCCGGACGCCTGGTTCACGTACTACTACTGGCTCGACGACGCCCGGGCGCCGGACTTCGCCCGGCTGGTCGAGATCCACCGCAAACCCGGCTACGATCCGGCGGAACTGCTGTTCGACCCGGCCGCCCCGGGTGCGGCGAAGCGGCGGGCCGCCGTCGCGCTGGCCCGCAAGAAGCTGGGGATGCGGTACCTGATGAGCGTGGTCGGGTTGGACGCCGGGGCACGGGCGGTCCGGGGCTCGCACGGGCGGCTGCCCGCCGACCCGGCCGACGGGCCGGTGCTGCTCTGCTCCGACCCTTCGCTGGCACGGGACCGGATAGCGGCCACGGAGGTGAAGGGGCTGCTGCTGGAGCTGGCCGGGTTGGCGGCGTCGTGACCGTTACGGTTGCGCCCACCGACGCGGGGGAACTCCGCTCCCGGTTCGACGCCGAGCTGACCGCCTTCCTCGACCGGCAGGACCCGGACTGGCCGGACGGCGCCCCGCGCGGCGTCTTCACCACGCTGCACCGGTTCGTGCTGGCCGGTGGCAAGCGGCTGCGACCGCTGTTCTGCTACTGGGGCTGGCGGGCGGCCGGCGGCCCGGACAGCACCCCGATCGTGGTCGCCGCCGCCGCGTTGGAGCTGTTCCACGCCTTCGCGCTGATCCACGACGACATCCTCGACGGCAGCGACCGCCGCCGGGGTGAGCCGTCGGTGCACCGGATCTTCGCCGACCTGCACACCCGGTCCTCGTGGCGGGGCGACCCGGAGGCGTACGGGCGCAACACCGCCCTGCTCTGCGGCGATCTCTGCGCCGCCTGGTCGGATCAGATGTTCCACGAGTGCGGGCTGGACGCCGAGGCGGTGCACCGGGGATACGCGGTCTTCTCGCTGATGCGTACCGAGGTGATCGCGGGGGAGTACCTCGACCTGGTCTCCGGTGTCGGTGGCGGCTCGGTGGCCAGCGCGCTCACCGTGATCCGGATGAAGGCGGCCCGCTACACGGTCACCCGGCCGTTGCAGATCGGCGCCACCCTGGTCGGGGCGCCGCCGGGACTGGTCGACGCGCTGGCCGACTTCGGCGATCCGCTGGGGGACGCCTTCCAGCTGCGCGACGACGTGCTCGGGGTCTTCGGCGACCCGGCGGTGACCGGCAAGTCCATCCTGGACGACCTGCGTGAGGGTAAGCCGACGGTGATGATGGCCCTGGCCCGCGATGCCGCCGACCGGGCCCAGAGTGCCCGGTTGCGGGAGCTGTTCGGCAATCCCGACCTGGACGCGGAGGGCGCCGCCGAGCTGCGAAAGATCATCGAGCAGACCGGTGCGCGTACCAAGATCGAGCAGATGATCCAGGTCCGGGCCGACGCCGCGTTGGCCGCCCTGGCGCGGACCGTGGTGACGCCGGAGAGTCGGGCCGCGCTGACCGCGTTGGCCGCCCAGGCGATCGATCGGCGGCGGTGAGCTGCGGAAGGACCGCACCCGACCGCACCAACTTCTGATCAGATCTACGAAAGTCCATGCATCTTCGTCGGAAGGTATGGACACATCGATGAATGCCATTTAGTGTCGTGCCTAGTACCGGATTGTTTCGTCGAGGTGAACCGGCGGCGCGGGAACCCTCCGACTGAACTCTTCTCCACCCACCGCGCGACCCACGCACCCGGCCAGCGGCCGTGCGGACAGGTGGGGAAGGGCTCACTGGTGACCGCCGAGCATGTGGCCCGCCGGCCATCGGCGGTCACGGCCGACCGGGCACCGCATCCGGCGGCCGACGGCATCCCCCGCTACGGCACTCGGCGCGACGGCGCGCGCCCGCCCTGGCTGTACTCGTCAGGAAGGGACAGCACTGGAATGTCCACAATGGACAGCACCCGCCACCCCGCACGGTGGTTCTCCACCGGCTCGGCGCTGCTCCTGGTCGCCACGGTCGGCATCGTCGCCATCGGCGCCGGCCCGACCGCACTCGGCGGCCCGACCCCGGCGCAGGCCCACCCCATCGTCGCCACCGACTTCCAACAGGTCACCCTCGCCAAGGGGGTCGCCGAGGTCGGCGAGCCGATGACCCTCGCGGTGCTGCCGGACCGCTCGGTCCTGCACACCGCCCGCAACGGCACGCTGCGCCGCACCGACGCGGCCGGCACCACCTCGGTGATCGGCACGATCCCGGTCTACACCCACGACGAGGAAGGGTTGCAGGGCGTCGGCGTCGACCCCAACTTCACCAGCAACCGGCACGTCTTCCTCTACTACGCGCCGCCGCTGTCCACCCCGGCCGGCGACGCCCCGGCCACCGCCAACGACTTCTCCGCCTGGCAGGGCGTCAACCGGCTCTCCCGGTTCACCCTGAACGCCGACTTCACCGTCAACCAGGCCAGCAAGGTCGACATCCTCGACGTCCCGGCCGACCGGGGCATGTGCTGTCACGTCGGCGGCGACATCGACTTCGACGCCGCCGGCAACCTCTACCTCTCCACCGGCGACGACACCAACCCCTTCGACTCCGGCGGATACGCCCCGATCGACGAACGGACCAACCGCAACCCGGCGTACGACGCGCAGCGCAGCGCGGCCAACACCAACGACCTGCGCGGCAAGATCCTGCGCATCAAGGTGAACGCGAACGGGACGTACTCGATCCCGGCCGGCAACATGTTCGCCCCCGGCACGGCGCGCACCCGCCCCGAGATCTACGCGATGGGCCTGCGCAACCCGTTCCGGATGAGCGTCGACAAGGCCACCGGCATCGTCTACGTCGGCGACTACGGACCGGACGCCGGCTCCACCAGCGCCCGTGGCCCCTCGGGGCAGGTCGAGTTCAACCGGATCACCGGGCCGGGCTTCTACGGCTGGCCGTACTGCACCGGCACCAACACCACCGCCGAGACGTACGCCGAGTGGAACTTCGCCACCGCCACCGCCGGGCCGAAGTACAACTGCACCGGCGGCGCCACCAACAACTCGTTCCGCAACACCGGCCTGACCACCCTGCCGGCGGCCAAGCCCTCCTGGATCCGGTACGCCGGAGACGCCGGCAGCCCGCCGGAGTTCGGTGGCGGCTCCGAGTCGCCGATGGGCGGCCCGGTCTACCGCTACAACGCCGCGTCGACGTCGACCACCAAGTGGCCGCAGAGCTTCGACGGGCAGTTCTTCGCCGGTGAGTTCGGTCGGGGCTGGATCAAGCCGATCCACGTCAACGCCGACGGCTCGGTGGGCGCCATCGACGCCTCCTTCCCGTGGAACGGCAAGCAGGTCATGGACATGGCCTTCGGCCCGGACGGCGCGCTGTACGTGCTCGACTACGGCACCGGCTACTTCAACGGCGACGCCAACTCCGCCCTCTACCGGTACGACTACGTCGCCGGCGGCAACCGCGCACCGACGGCGGTGGCCTCGGCGAACCGGACCTCGGGCGTCGCCCCGTTGACGGTGAACTTCTCCTCGGCCGGGTCGTCGGACCCGGAGGGTGGGGCGCTGACGTACTCATGGGCGTTCGGTGACGGGACCACGTCGACGGCGGCGAACCCGACCAAGACGTACACCGCCAACGGCAACTACACCGCCACGCTGACCGTACGCGACCCGCAGGGCGCGACCGGCACGGCGAGCGTACGGATCGGGGTCGGCAACACCGCGCCGACGGTCACCATCAACAGCCCCGGCAACGGCCAGCTGTTCAGCTTCGGCGACACCGTGCCGTTCAGCATCACCGTCACCGATCCGGAGGACGGCACCATCGACTGCACCAAGGTCAAGATGACCTACGTGCTGGGTCACGACAGCCACGGTCACCAGATCACCTCGCAGAACGGCTGCACCGGCTCGATCACCATCCCGGTCGACGGTGAGCACGACTACGCGGCGAACATCTTCGGCATCTTCGACGCCGAGTACACCGACGCGGGCGGGCTGACCACCCACACCCAGCACACCCTCCAGCCGCGCAGCCGGCAGGCCGAGCACTACAAGACCTCGGCCGGCATCGCCATCTTCGACAAGACCACGGCGGAGGGCGGCAAGACGGTCGGCAACATCAACAACGGCGACTGGATCGCCTTCGAGCCGTACCGGCTGGGCAACGTGACCTCGTTCAGCGCCCGGGTCTCCTCGGCCGGCTCCGGCGGCACCCTCCAGGTGCGGGCCGGCTCGGCCACCGGCACCGTGCTCGGCTCGGCCGCCGTCCCGGTCACCGGCTCCTGGGACACCTTCACCACCGTCACCGGCGCCATCAGCAGCCCGCCGACCGGCACCACCACGCTGTACCTAACCTTCGCCGGCACGGGCACGGGCGCGCTCTACGACCTGGACTCGTTCGCCTTCACCACCGGCAGCGGCGGAACCGGCCCGATCACCGGGTTGGCGGGTAAGTGTCTGGATGTGCGTAACGCGGCGACGGCGGATGGTACGCAGATTCAGATCTATACGTGTAATGGTAGTGCGGCGCAGACGTGGTCGGTGACGCCGAATTCGACGGTCCGGGCGTTGGGTAAGTGTCTGGATGTGAATGCGGGTGCGTCGGCGGATGGTACGAAGATCCAGTTGTGGACGTGTAATGGTTCGGGTGCGCAGAACTGGTCGGCGCAGTCGAACGGGACGTTGCGTAATCCGTTGACGGGTAAGTGTCTGGATGTGTCGAACAATAGTTCGGCTGATGGCCAGGCGGTGCACCTGTGGACCTGTCACACCGGCGCCAACCAGCGCTGGATCCTTCCGTAGGTAAGGAGGGCCCCCTGTTAACGCCTCGCGTGGTACAGGGGGCCCCTCCTAACACGACGATCGTTTGGGAGAGCGACATGCGCAGACTCCTCCGACCCGTGCTCGGCGTGGCCACCGCCGCCCTCGCCGTCCTCGCCTGCACCACCCCGGCCAGTCCGGCCAGCGCCGCCGACACCCCGTACGACGTGCTGGTCTTCTCCAAGACGGCCGGGTTCCGGCACGACTCCATCGCCGTCGGCACCCAGACCATCCGGGACCTGGGCGCGGCGAACAACTTCACCGTCACCGCCACCGAGGACGCCGCCGCCTTCACCTCCGGCAACCTCGCCCAGTACGAGGCGGTGGTCTTCCTCAACACCACCGGCGACGTGCTCAACGCCACCCAGCAGACCGCCTTCGAGTCGTACGTCAACTCCGGTGGCGGGTTCGTCGGCGTGCACGCCGCCGCCGACACCGAGTACGGCTGGTCCTACTACGGCAACCTGGTCGGCGCGTACTTCCGCTCCCACCCGGCCATCCAGCAGGCCACCGTACGGGTGGAGAACCGGGCCCACGCGGCCACCGCCCACCTGCCGCAGAACTGGGTACGCACCGACGAGTGGTACGACTTCCAGGCCAACCCCCGCGCCAACGTACGGGTGCTGGCCAATCTGAACGAGGCGACGTACTCGGGCGGTGTGATGGGCGCCGACCACCCGATCGCCTGGTGCAAGACCGTCAACGGAGGGCGGTCCTTCTACACCGGCGGCGGCCACACCCAGGCGTCGTACGCCGAACCGGCCTTCCGGGCGCACCTGCTCGGCGGCATCCGGTACGCGGCCGGCCGCACCAAGGCCGACTGCCGCCCGGAGACCGGCTACACCACGCTCTACAACGGCTCGACCACCGGCTGGTCCCAGGCCGGGCCGGGCAGCTTCACCAACTCCGACGCCACGCTGAGCTCGGTCGGCGGGATGGGCCTGTTCTGGTACAGCGCGAAGCAGTTCACCAACTACTCGCTCAAGCTGGACTGGCGGCTCGCCGGGGACGACAACTCGGGTGTGTTCATCGGCTTCCCGCCGTCGAGCGACCCGAACTCGGCGGTGAACAACGGCTACGAGGTGCAGATCGACCCCACCGACACGGCCGACCGGACCACCGGCGCGGTCTACGGCTTCAAGTCCGCCGACATCGCTGCCCGGGACGCCGCACTGAACCCGCCGGGGGAGTGGAACACCTACGAACTGCTGGTCGAGGGGGAACGCCTCCAGGTCTTCCTCAACGGCGTGAAGATCAACGACTTCACCAACACCGACCCGGTCCGCTCGCTGCCCGGCCACATCGGCATCCAGAACCACGGTACGGGCGACGACGTCTCGTTCCGCAACATCCGGATCAAGGAACTGGGTGGCACGAACCCGCCGCCGACTGGAACCGGTCGGATCACCGGCCTGGCGGGTAAGTGTCTGGATGTGCGTAACGCGGCGACGGCGGATGGTACGCAGATTCAGATCTATACGTGTAATGGTAGTGCGGCGCAGACGTGGTCGGTGACGCCGAATTCGACGGTCCGGGCGTTGGGTAAGTGTCTGGATGTGAATGCGGGTGCGTCGGCGGATGGTACGAAGATCCAGTTGTGGACGTGTAATGGTTCGGGTGCGCAGAACTGGTCGGCGCAGTCGAACGGGACGTTGCGTAATCCGTTGACGGGTAAGTGTCTGGATGTGTCGAACAATAGTTCGGCTGATGGCCAGGCGGTGCACCTGTGGACCTGTCACACCGGCGCCAACCAGCGCTGGATCCTTCCGTAGGTAAGGAAGGGCCCCCTGTTAACGCCTCGCGTGGTACAGGGGGCCCTTCTTAACACCGGCAGCCGCCCGATCACACCGTCGCCGTCGGGCCTTTTGCGCCGCGCGCCGCCGGCCTAGAGTGAAGGCGGCGACCGCGAGGTGGCCGGTGAGTCGACGGGAGGCGCAACCCGTCGGCCCCAGGCGCGACCGCGCCCACCGGCACACGTCGAGGCCGTCCGCATCCGGTCATCCCTCGCCCCGGTCACGCAGGTACGGAATCCCCATCACGACAGGGGAAAAGGACAGATGGCGCGACCGATCACGCTGTTCACCGGCCAATGGGCCGACCTTCCGTTCGACGAGGTGTGCCGGCTCGCCGCCGAGTGGGGCTACGACGGCCTGGAGATCGCCTGCTGGGGCGACCACTTCGAGGTCGACAAGGCCCTGGCCGACGACTCGTACGTCGACCGCAAGCGGGAGACGCTCGCCAAGCACAACCTCCAGGTCTTCACGATCTCCAACCACCTGGTCGGCCAGGCGGTCTGCGACCACCCCATCGACGAGCGGCACCAGGGCATCCTGCCGGCCCGGATCTGGGGCGACGGCGAACCCGAAGGGGTACGCCAGCGGGCCGCCGAGGAGATCAAGGACACCGCCCGCGCGGCGGCCAAGCTCGGCGTCAACACCGTCGTCGGCTTCACCGGCTCGTCGATCTGGCACACCCTGGCGATGTTCCCGCCGGTACCGCCGTCGATGATCGAACGCGGCTACCAGGACTTCGCCGACCGGTGGAACCCGATCCTCGACGTCTTCGACGAGGTGGGGGTGCGGTTCGCCCACGAGGTCCACCCGAGCGAGATCGCGTACGACTACTACACCACCAAGCGGACCCTGGAGGCGATCGGGCACCGGCCGGCGTTCGGCTTGAACTGGGACCCGTCGCACTTCGTCTGGCAGGAACTGGACCCGGTGAACTTCATCTTCGACTTCGCCGACCGGATCTACCACGTCGACTGCAAGGACGCCAAGGTGCGTACCGGCGACGGCCGGCGCGGCCGGCTCGCCTCCCACCTGCCCTGGGCCGACCTGCGGCGCGGCTGGGACTTCGTCTCGACCGGCCACGGCGACGTGCCGTGGGAGGACTCCTTCCGGGCGCTCAACGCGATCGGCTACGACGGGCCGATCTCGATCGAGTGGGAGGACGCCGGGATGGATCGCCTGGTCGGTGCCCCGGAGGCGCTCCAGTTCGTCCGCCGGCTCGCCTTCGACGCCCCCGCCGCCGCGTTCGACGCGGCGTTCAGCAGCAAGGACTGACGGAGCCTTCGCCGAGGCCCGGCTACCATGCCGGGTCTCGGGGGAGCACGGGGCTGGCCGCCGGCGCGACCATCGGGACCTCGCGCCGGCGCCGTCAGCCGGAGGTGAAGACGTGCTCGCTGGCCAGCCGCGCCGCGCCCACCAGAGCGGCCCGGTCGGCCAGGTCGGAGAGGACCACCGGCATGGTGCCGGTGGCCAGCGGAGCCGACCGGCGGTAGACCACGCCACGGATCTCGGAGAGCAGGATGTGCCCGAGGCCGTCCGGCGCACCGCCGATCACCACGATGCCCGGATTGAAGAAACTGACCAGGCCGACGAGGACCCGACCGACCCGCCGGGCCGCGTCGCGGACCAGCGTCTGGGCGGCCGGATCACCGGCGGTCGCCGCCGTGGCGATGTCCGCGACGGTGAGCGTGCCCGTCTCGGCCAGCCGGCTCGCCAGCGGCTCGGAACGGCCCGCGCGAGCAGCCGCCAGCGCCGCCCTGGCCAGCCCGGCGTCACCGCAGTACGCCTCCAGGCAGCCGGATTCACCGCACCCGCAGACCGGCCCGTCCTCGCCGAGAGGCAGGTGGGCGATGTCACCCGCGCTGCTCGTCGCACCCCGGTAGAGCGAGCCACTGAGCACCAGGCCACAGCCGATCGCCGTGCCGAGCTTCAGGTAGAGGAAGTCGTCGAAGGTCCGACCGATGCCGGCGTGCTGCTCGCCGAGGGCGAGTACGTTCGCGTCGTTGTCGACGAGCGCCGGGCAACCCAGCTCGGCGGCGAACGCGTCCCGGACCGGGAAACTCTGCCAGCCGGGCAGCACGGCCGGCGCGACCGAGGTGCCGCCGTCGACCGGCCCGGGCAGGGCGATGCCGACCCCGGTGAGTTCGGCGACGCCGAGTTCGGCGCGAAGCTTGTCGACCAGCTCGACGGCGCGGGCGATCACCGGTTCCGGCCCGCCGCGGGCGTCCGCCGGTTCGGCGGCCTCGGCCAACACGTTGAGCTCACCGTCGGTCAACGCCACGCTGATCCGGTCGGTGGCCACGACGACGCTGGCGAACCGTACCCCGCCCGCGAGGCGCAACAACGACGACCGGCGCCCGCCACGGGAGGCGGCCGGCCCGGCGGTCTCGACCAGCCCGCGCGCGACGAGCCGGTCCAACTCGCTGGTGAGCGTCGAGCGGGACAGCCCCAGGATGTCACCCAACTCGACCCGGGAGCGGGGACCATCGTCGCGCAACAGCCGGACCAGCCGTGCCTGCTGCGGATTCTCTGGTCGGACGAGTGTCATCACCATCACCTCCCGGGCAAAGTTTTCCATGTGGGTGTTTCAAGCCTGTGGCGAGCCGGGGGCCGCATCCGTCGCCGGATGCGGCCCCCGGGTTGGGAGAAGGTCAACGCGGTCGGTGCCGGCGCGGCGTCGCCGCCGCGCCAACCCCGTCCACCGTCTCCCACATGTCGGGTCCGTCAGCCCCGCAGACCCGACATGTGCTGGTAGCTCACCTCGGCGAACCGCAGTGAACGGCCGGGGTCGGCGACGCCGCCCGGCGCGGTGTCCTGCTCCCACATCGGGTTGTGGTAACCCTTCGCGCCCATGTTGGCGAAGAAGTTGCCGTAGTCGATGTCGCCCTCGCCCAGCGGCGTCATCTCGTAGCCGTTGGTGAGGGCCGGGTTGCGCCGGCCGTCCTTGGCGTGGAACAGCGGGAACCGCATGGTCCGCGCCGCCACCGTGGCCAGCGGGTCGAAGATGTCGGTCTGCGGCTGCCCGTCCGGGTCGGTGTAGGTGTGCCACCGGTGCTGGGCCACGTGCGCCCAGTAGATGTCCATCTCGAACCAGACGTACTTCGGGTCGGTGATGCCGAAGAAGTACTCCAGCTTCCGGACGCCGGAGGACCGGGTCGGCCGGCCCAGACCGTCCAGCGGCCCGCTGTCGAGCAGGAAGTTGTACGCCGCGTCGTGGTTGTGCGTGTACAGCTTCAGCCCGCGGGCGGCGGCCATCTCACCGAAGAAGTTCCACCGGTCCGCGGCGATGTCCCAGTCCGCCTTGTAGTTGCTGTTGGTCGGGTCGCTGCCGGTGCCGATGTGCTTCATGCCGAGGATCTCGGCGGTGTCCAGCGTCCGCTCGAAGGCGGCGATGGTGTCCGGCGTGACGGTGCCGGGAATCGAGGCGTGTGCGCCGTTGGCGCGCAGCCCGTTGTCGTCCAGAACCTTGCGGATCTCCTCGGGCGTGATCTGCCGGCCCAGGATCGCCGTGGACTGGTTGTAGCCGGCGAACTCGACCTCGCGGTAGCCGATCTCGGCGATCCGGGCGAGCACCCGCTCGAAGCCGTACGGCACCCCGCTGGTGTCCGGGGCGGCGGAGATCCGGTCCCGGACGCTGTAGAGGATGATGCCGCGCTTGGGCTTCGGCACGAGCAGGCCGTTGCCGTTGGCGGCGGCGACCGAGCCGACGCCGGTGGCGCCGACGGCCGCCGCGCCGGCGACGCCGGCGAAGGCGCCGAGTATCCGGCGACGACTCATTCCGTGCTGACTGTCGCTCATGTTCCTGACTGCCTTTCTGGGTGGTGGGGTGGGCCGGGGCCGCCCAGGCGGCCCCGGCCCGGTGGTGGCTACGGGGTGAGGCCGATGCCCTGGCCGTTGAACTGGACCCAGTTGAGGTTGCCGAACCCGCTGGCCGGGCCGCCCGCAACGGTGGTGAACACCAGGTAGAGCCGGAAGGTGTCACCGGGGTCGGTGATCGGCACGCTGGTGCTGGTGAAGGCGTTGTTGCCGGTGGTCGCGTTGACCGTGGCGGTGGTCAGCAGCGGGCCGGTCGGCGAGTCCCGGCGGAACTCGACGTTGAACCGCGGCTGCCCGGCCGTGGCCGCACTACCACCGGAGGTACGCAGGGTGACCGAATTGATGTTCCGCAGGTTCACCGTGCCGTTGATCGCGATCCAGTCACCGGGGTCGAGGCTGCCCCGCTGCTGTCCGCCGCCGATGTCGGCGCTGTTGCCGACGGTGGTTCCGGACTGGTCCCGGGCGAACTCCACCTGTTGCAACTTGTCCTGGATCACCTGCTGACCGATGGTGGTCAGGGCAGGTTGGCCGTTGGCGCCGTTGTCGGTGTACGAGGCGCTGATCACGCCGTAGATGTAGCCGCCGTGGCCGGCGTCGTCGGGATCCGTGGGCAGTACGCCGGAGCAGCCGAAGGCGTTCGCCCCGCCGTGCCCATGGTCGTCGTGACCGAGCACGAAGGTCACCTCGACCCGGCTGCAGTCGATCGGGCCATCCTCGGGGTCGGTGACCGTCACCGACCAGGGGATGTCGTCACCCCAGCTGAAGAAGCCGCCCTCCAGCGGTACGTTCACCCGTACCGTCGGCGCGGTGTTGCCGACCGTGATGGTGGTGTTCGCCGTCGCGGTCTTGCCGCTGGAGTCGGTGACCGTCAGCCGTGCGGTGTAGACGCCGTTCGTCGTGTACGTGAACGTGGGGTTCGGGTCGACGGAGTCGATGACACCGTCGCCGTTGAAGTCCCAGGCGAAGGAGATCGAGTCCGCCGGGTCCGGGTCGTGCGAGCCCTCGCTGGAGAAGGCCACGGTCAGCGGAGCGCGCCCGTTGGTCGGGGTCGCGTTCAGCACGGCCGTCGGCGCCCGCAGGCCCTTGACGTAGCTGAACTTCACCATCGCCGCGTCGGGGTTGATGTTGAAGAACCCGTCCCCGTACGTCAGCAGGTAAAAGTTGCCGTCGGGGCCCCACATCATGTCCATGGGGTTGTCGCAGAGGAACGGCCTGGCCGGTGTGACCGGGCCACCACCGCAGTTCAACAGGTCATTGATCTTCAGGATCTCGCCCTGCGAGTCGAGCCGGATCTCCCGAAGGTAGTCCCGGGTGAACTCGCCGAAGAAGATCGCGCCGTCGTAGTACGCGGGGAACTTCGTCTCCGACCTCAGCTCCGGGTCGTAGTCGTACTTCGCCGCGCCGTGCGGTCCGACGCCACCGGTACCCAGTTCTGGGAAGAGCGCCGGACAAGCCTGGGTCGGGGTGGACAGGTAGGACTCCGGACACGGGGTCGGAGCGTTGAACGAGTACCAGAGTTCGGACTTCTCCACCGGCGGCAGGTCGACCAGACCGGTGTTGTGCCGCGAGGTGTTCTTCGGCGCCGCGCAGTCGAACGGCGCGACCGGCGAGATGGGGGTGGTGGTCCAGTTCATCTCGTAGTACGGCAGGTCAGGCTGCACGCACATCGGCCAACCGTAGTTCGCCGGCTTGTCGACCACCATCATCCGGCCGGTTCCCGCCGGCCCCCGCCCGACGCCCGCGTCACGGGAGTCCGGGGAGTAGTCGGTGATGTAGGCGACGTCGTTCTTGTCGAGGGTGATCCGGAACGGGTTCCGCAGGCCCATCGCGTAGATCTCCGGCCGGGTCTTGTCCGCCGGATGATCCGCCGAGGGGAACAGGTTCCCCTCGGGGATGGTGTAGCTGCCGTCCGGCTGGACGCTGATCCGCAGGATCTTGCCCCGCAGGTCGTTGGTGTTGGCGGAGGTACGCCGGGCGTCCGCGAACGGTGCCTGGTAGACGCCGCTGGCGCTCACCGAGTCGTTGTGCGGGGAGAAGCCGCCGGCACCGCCGGCGCTGGCCGGGGTGTCGTCCCCGGTGACCAGCCAGAGGTTGTTCTCCGAGTCGAAGGCGATGTCACCGGCCACGTGGCAGCAGGCGCCCCGGTCCACCGGCACCTGCATGATCTTCTGCTCGGTGGCCAGGTCGAGCGAGGGATTCTCGCCGTCGACGAACTTGAAGCGGGAGAGCTGGAAGTAGCCGTCCCACACGTCCCAGGCGTTCGGGTCGGTGCTGGTGGTCGGCGCGGCACCGGTGGGGGTGTCCAGCAGGGGCGCGTAGAACAGGTAGACCCACTTGTTGGTGGCGAAGTCCTTGTCGATCGCCGGGCCGTACATCCCGTCCTCGCTGTGGGTGTAGACCGGGATCTGGGCCAGGATGGTGGTCTGGTTGCCGTCCGGCTCGTGCAGCCGGACGCCGCCGCGCCGGTCGGTCTGGAGGACCCGCCCGTCGGGCAGCACGTCGAAGCCGATCGGCTCGTTGACGTTGGGCTGCGCGCCGATCACCGTCATCTGGTAGTTGGCCAGTACCGTCGCGCCGCAGTCGCCGTCGGTGACACCGGCCGCCCACTGGATCGCGCCACCCAGGTGAGCGCGCAGGTCGGTGCCGCGGAAGCTCTCCGGGGTGGCACCGAGTCCGGTGTAGAACGAGCGACCGCCCTGGTAGTCCTTGCACCAGGTGATCGGGTGGTCGAAGCCCATGTTGCCGCCGCTGTACGTCTTCTCGTCCACGGTCGCCAGGACGTGGGAGAAGCCCCGGACGTTGGCCGCGAAGTTGTACCAGCGATCGGTGGTGGTCCACCGCTCGGGCAGCGTGGCCGAGGCGGGGTGTACCCGGTCGGCCACGGTCACCCGGGCCGCACTGGCCGGCGTCGCCGCGCCGACGGCACGGGTGCCGAGGACCTCGTCGAGGAAGCTCCAGCCCGGTTCCGCCTCGATCGCCGAGTGCACGCCGACGAAGCCGCCGCCGGCGCGGTAGTACTGCTCGAACGCGGCTCGCTGGGCGTTGTTGAGCACCTCGCCGGCCGTGTTCAGGAACACCACGGTGCGGAACTGCTTCAGGTGCGGCTCGCGGAACTTGCGGGCGTCGTCGGTGACGTCCACGGTGAACCGTCGGTCCTTGCCGAGCTGCCGGATGGCCTCGACACCGGCGGCGGTGGCGGGGTGCGAGCCGCCGGCCGACCGGGTGAAGACGAGAACCTTGTACTGGATGCCGTTGCTGTGCGCCGCCGGTTCGCCCGCTACCGGAGCGGCCTGCGCTGGCGGGGTCTGTTGGGTGCCGGTCGCGACAAGTGTCGCGCCGACGAGGGTGAGGAGACTCAGATAGGTAAGGGCCCTGCGGCCCAACGGTCTGCGCATCGAACCTCGCTCTGATCGGTCAGGTCCGCCCCGACGCCCGCGCGGCGCCGAGGTGGTCGGGGGTGTACCAAACGAGCCTGGCCAGGTCTAACGAGGACGATATTTGTGACCGACATCAAAGAGAAGGGGTTGACGGCAGAAGTTTCAGCGATCCATGCGGGACTTTTGCTCAATACCGGCGAAAGTCACCCCGGAGGGGTCGGCTGCCTTCCCTGACGTGCGCAGACAGCAGCCGGGCCCGACCGCCAGGTTGGCGATCGGGCCCGGCTGGACGTGGCTACAGGCTGGTGCCGTTGGTGCCCGAGCCGGACGGCTTGCTGCGGGGGGTGCTCGACGTCGAGCTCGTGGTCGACCCCGACGAACTGGAGCCGGACTTCGCGCCCGCCGTGGCCGGCGTGCCGGCGAAGGCGTCGTCGGCAGGGGTCAGGCCCTGCTTGCCGTTCTGGTTCAGCTTCTCGCCCAGCTTGGAGTGGCCGAGCTTGTCCTTGCCCTCGTGGTAGAGCCGGCTCGCCTGGGCCTGTGCGACCCCAGCCGCCTCCTGGACGGTCGGGTGGTCGAGCACCTTGCGGCCCCGGACCACCAGTTCCTCGTACTTCTCCCGGCCGGCACGGGCGCCCAGGACGAACCCTGCAGCCAGCCCGCCAAGGAACATGATCTTTCCGCGCATGGCGGCTCCTCTCGTACCTGACGCGCCGTCGACCCGCCCTCGAACGCCGGGGGCGGGGCCGACCAGTTCGCGCCTGCGTC
The DNA here is from genome assembly GCF_004331455.1 of Micromonospora zingiberis. Lineage (GTDB taxonomy): Bacteria > Actinomycetota > Actinomycetes > Mycobacteriales > Micromonosporaceae > Micromonospora > Micromonospora zingiberis. The sequence goes on along the minus strand of NZ_SJJR01000009.1, from coordinate 116,884 downwards.
CTGTCGTCGGCAGCTAACTACCCATCCTGCTCTTTGCTCATGCCTCCTTGTGCCGCGATGGCGATTTGTCCTGGGCAATCCCGTCGCCTCGCCCACCGCTCGCGAGGGTAACCCCCTGGACCAAGACCCCCCGGAATCCTGTACTCTTGTGCCCGGCGCGCGGCGCGGAGAGATCCGCACCGAGCGGCAACGCAGTCCCCCGTAGCTCAATTGGCAGAGCAGCCGGCTGTTAACCGGCAGGTTTTTGGTTCGAGTCCAAACGGGGGAGCCTCCGCTCCAGCACGAGATGCCCACCGCCCTGCCGGTGGGCATCTGCCGTTACTGGCCCTCGGCACGTGCGGCCCCTGAAGGCTGGTCGACGGGCAGAGCAAGGCTGGTCGACGGGCAGGGCTCCGCGCCGCCGAGCGAGGCCGTCCGTGACGCAGCCGCCCCACCAATCCGGGCAGTCGGCGGGCTCACCCTGCTGCTTCTGCCCGGAAAACCGGATGTGGGGTGTGGATCGGAGTCGGCTGCGTGCTCGCTGTTATCCTCGCGTTGCCCATCGTGCTGCCGGCACGGGGGCGACGCCGGTGAGAAGCGGCTACCGGTGCTGGCCGGTGATCGACCGGGCGGGATAAGATCCGGCCCGTGCCGGGGCGGTAGCTCAGCCGGTTAGAGCAGGGGACTCATAATCCCTCGGTCGCGGGTTCGAGTCCCGCCCGCCCCACCACAGATTTGGAAGTCAGTCTCAACGTGAGCTTCGAGCCCCGCCACGCGGCGGCCTGAGTCGATCACGGCGCTGCGCGTCGCACGTTTGAGTACGCGCTACTCAGGACGTGCCTGCGACGGTTCCTTAGGTTCGCCCTCATGATGTCCTCTCGATCCGTCCTCTACTCCGGTACGTGGTTCCGGCGCACACTGACGACCCTGACCTTCGGTGCCCTTCTGCTCCCAACGATCCTCGCCTCGTCGGCCGGCGCCGACGACGGTCGACGCAGCGATAAACTCTCCGACCTGCGGCTGTGCGACCTGTCCGCCTGCTATCTGGCGTTGGGGGTCGTGGACTCCGACGGCGACGGTGTGGCCGACGCCGACGAGATCGTCTCCGGCTACGACCCGCTCGACCCGGCCAGCACCCCGCCGCTGTCCCTTGTCCTGGACGCGACCCTCGCCGGGAAGCTGCCGACCTACGAACTCGGGTACGGCACGTGGGCCGTGTTCCCGGAGGAGTTCGTCAAGGGCCTCGAAAAGAAGTGGTACGACCTCCAGGGCCGGCCCGGGGGCGTCGGATCGAGCCTTCCGTCGCAGGTCTTCGGGATTCCCACCCGCAGGGGCAGCCTCGCCCTCGCCGGGATCGACGACGGTCTGCTCAAGGGCCTCGGCATCGAAGCGCCCTGGAAGACCGGCTTGACCTTCGGCCTGACCCTCGACAGCGCCGGTAAGAAGATGGGAATCGACCTGGGCCGATTCAACGGCAGCTGGTACGGCGCGTACGACGGCGTGACCGGGTGGTGGGCAGCCAGCCACGGCGGCGAGAAGAACTCGAGCACCGACAAGGACACGAGAGTCACGGAGTACGGCGACGGGTCCTCGTCGAGAACCTGGGACGGTACGCCGGGGTGCGACGGACTGTGCACGTCGAGCAGCCGGACCGAGTACTACGACAAGGATCTGAACACGGCGGGGTCGTCGACCGACGAGGCGTACTACGACCTGAACGGCAGGTACCACACCGACCGGACGCAGCGCGACCAGAACGGGAACGTCGTCAAGGAGACGCACACCACCCACGAGAGGAACAAGGAGGGCGGCACGACGATCACGAAGGACACCACCGAGTACGAGCGCGACGAGAACGGCAAGGTCACCGGGACGAAGAAGACCCACACCGAGCGGACGGTCGACAAGGACGGCAACGAGACCTCGTCGACCACCACGACGCAGAAGTGCGACGCCAAGGGTGAGAACTGCCACGACGGAATGACCACCGGCGAGGAGGTCACCGGCCTGGTCCTGCCCGGCACGGCCTGGCTCTCGCACCAGGAGGCGTCCGCCGCGCTCGCCAAGGTGCTCACGATGAAGGGCGCGACGGTCACCCCGGTCCAGGACGCCCCCACCGTGATCGGCGTCCTGACCGACGACGACGTCAACGCGGCCCTGCACCGCCGGGACCTGATCTCCCTGTTCTCGGGCGACGACATCGCCACCCACGTCGGGGCGATGGTCCTCGGGGGCGGCTGGAACAAAGCCAAGCCGGAGACCCGTCCCGACCTGCCCAGCCCGCTCGACGGGGCGACCGGCAGCGGGGGTCCCGGCGGAGGCTGCTCATCCGGCCCCGGTACCTGCTGAGACCGCTGTCCGACGGCGGTGCGGTTGTCGCCGCAGACGTCCGCCGTGCCGCCGTCGGAGAGCTACCGGTTTCCGATCCCGTACCGGGCAAGGTCACCCCTGGAGGTGATGCCGAGCTTCGCATAGGCACGGGACAGGTGGTTCTCCACCGTCCGCACCGACAGGACCAGCCGCTCGGCGATCTCGGCGTTCGTCGCCCCGCCCGTGGCAAGCTCGGCGACGAGGCGCTCGCGGGAGGTCAGCGGGTCGGTGGGCACGGGTGACCGGCCCAGCAGGGGAGTGGGCGGGTCACCCACCCCGTGCGCAAGCTCGTCGGCCCGTCTTCGGGCGGCAGCCGCGGCCCGACCGGAGACGCACCGGGACGCCGCCGCTGCGGCCTCTGCCGCGTACAGGGGCGAACCGACGGCCTCGAAGGCCGTCGCGGCCGCCAGCAGGGTCTCGGGGCAGGCGCGCTCCAGCCCGGTGGCCAGGGCCAGGCGCGCCGCGCCGACCGGGGATCCGACGGCGAGCGAGGTCAGCCGGGCGCGTACCCCGGTGCCGTCGTGCATCCGGAGGCGCTCGTGCAGGATCCAGGACTCGGCTGCCACCGCCCGTTCCTGCGCGGCTCTGGCCTGGCCCTGCCGCAGCAGGTCGCAGGCCAGGGCGTGGTGGCCGTCGGCGTACGCCGCCCAGCCCAGCGCGATCGGGACGGTGTGGCGCAGGAATCCCAGGCCCGCCTCCGGCGAGCGTAGGTGCGTCACCCACGCCGGATCCGGGGTCAGGCCGCGTGAGCCGTGGGCGACGGTCAGCACGGACAGGCAGACCCGGGTGCAGTCGGTCATCCCGGCGGCCACCGAGGTCACGAGGCTGCGCCGCGCCCAGAGCGTCGCATCGTCCAGGTGTCCCGCCTGTAGCCGGGCCGCGCCGACGCACAGGGCGGCCCAGGCGCGCTCGAAGACCACGCCGTCGGCCAGCGCGCTGTGGTAGGCCCGCTCGGCGGTGTCTGCGGCGTCGTCGAGCCGACCATGCTCGCGCAGGGCGTGGCTCGCGTACACGAGCAGCTTGTCGCGGGTCCCGGCAGCCACCTCCGGCCCGGCCGCCGTGACCTGGTCGAGCAGTTCCTCGATGACGGCGACCGCCTCGCCTGTCTGTCCGACGTGGGTCAGGGCGTTGCTGCGGCTCGTCGCCAGCATGGTCCGGATCGGCAGCGGCAGCCTGGCGTGGTCCCCGACGGCGGACGCGAGTGCCAGCGCCTCGTCAGGGAACCCGGCGTATGCCAGGGCGTCAGCTTCGGCGACCGCGAACAGGGCGCCGACCGGTGCCCCGGCAGGGTAACGGGCGGACTGCTCCCGCAGCACGTCCCGGGCGGCGGGCAGGTCGTAGCGACCCCAGAGGATCACCTTGTGCAGGGTGACGGCGAGCAGAGCGGCGTCCGCGCCCGGCGGGGTGCGGTCCAGCGCGTCACGCAGGACGGTCACGGCCTCGTCGGCGCGCCCGGTCTCCCAGAGGGTGACCGCGAAGACGAGGGCGGCACCGACGGCGACCTCCGGGTGGGCGGTCCAGACGTCCGGGACTCGGTCGAGGCAGGCCCGGGCCAGCCGCACCGCGACGTCGGTCGCGCCGCCCGCCGCCGCGACCCGCGCTGCGGCCAGCAGGTGCCCCGGTGCCACGGCCTCCCCGGCGTCCAGGCTCAGCACGGTGCACCGTACGTGGTCGTGCGGGGTGAGGGTCCGGGCGACCGCGAGGTGCTCGCGAAGCACCGCCCGCCGCCGGGCGGGCGACAGCCCGTCCCACAGCACCTCGGCGAACAACGGGTGGACAAACCGCACGGTCTCGGCCGTCCAGACCGCGATCCCGTGGGTGACCAGGTGCTCGGTTCCGACGAGGTGCCCGGCCTGCTCGACCTCTCCGTCGTTCGCCCGACCGGTGGCGGCCAGGAAGCGGGCGGCGGCGACGGCGCTGTTGGGCAGACCCGCCAGGCGGGTCGGCAGGAGGCTGCGCAGCCCGGTCGGGACCGGTAGCGGCCCGACGGCGTGCCAGCCGACCGTCGAACGGTGCAACGCGCCGGAGCGTCGTGCGCCGTCGAGCAGCTGGGTGACGAACAGGGCATTCCCGCCGGTCCGGCGCCATACATCGTTGACCACCCCGGCGTCCACCGGGCCGTTGAGGAGCGTGTCGATGAGTTCCTCGGTCGATGTGCGGTCGAACGGCGCAATCGGCAGGACGAGGGTGCTCGACGACGCCGCGAGCTCGGCCACGACGGGCGGCACGCGACCATCGGTGGTCCGCACGGTCCCGACCAGGGTGCGTCCGGCGTCGCGGGCGACCCGCACCGCGACGGCCAGGGAGACCTCGTCGCACCCGTCCAGGTCGTCGACCGCGAGCACAGCTCCGGCTGGGACCGCCCGGAGCACCTGGGCGACCATCTCCGCGAGTGACGTCGTCGCAGGGTCAATCAGGTGTGCCAGAGCCGCCAGCGGAACGTGTGAAAGCCCGCGCGTGCCCCAGGCGCGGACCGCAGGGAGATCGGTGGACACGGCGTCGAGCAGCCGCGTCTTGCCCACGCCGGCCTCGCCGGTGACCAGGACGACATCCGTCCGTGGATCGCGTACTGCGGCGAGGACGTCACCGAACTCCTGTGTCCGGCCGATCATCGTCATGCCGGGATCATCTCCCACTCCCCGCGGTGCACCAAGCGTGACGACCGGCGCCAACGGGCATCCCCCGGCGCTCGTGAGCTGGACACGTCCAGCGGCAGCGGGTCACCAGCGATCGTGGCGGTGTGGTTCGCTCGGTGGAGACGGGGCGGGAACGCCGGTAAGCGTTCGGCGGCGGCATCGCTGTCGTCGGCAAGACCGCCGTACGCGTCAATGGGCGGGCACCGAGACACACACCATGGTGGTGTCCTCCAGCGCCTCGACGATCCCCGGCGCCTGCTCCGGCACGTGCACGTAGTCGCCGGAACGAACCGTCACGGCGTCGCCCTCGACACCCACCCGCAACGCTCCGCTGATCACCACCCAGACCTCCGCGTACGCAGCCGGTAGGTCGGCACGCGCTCCGGCGGAGAAGTACGCCGTGTAGGCGCTCATCGACCGGCCGACCTCTTTGACGAGACCCGGCGCGATAAGAATCCGGTCACCGAAGCGGACAGCGTCGTCGTCGATCATCGAGCTGAATCGGCGGACCCGCGCGGACGTGTCAGACATGTCGAAACCCTTCCTGATGGAGGGTCATGTGTCGAGGTCGGCCACGGCGGTGACGTGAACGGGCGGGGCCTGGAGCCCGAGCTGCCGTGCGATCGCCGGGATCTCCGGGTCCGCGAGGAATCCCGCATAGTCTTCCGCGTCCCAGTCGAAGACGGACCATACCCGGTGCGCGTCGTCGGGATCGAAATAGACCTGGGCGCGCCGGCAGCCGTGCTCACGCCGCTTTCCGCACCGACAGTGGTGAACACTTCAAGGAAACGGGCTGGGTCGGTGACCCTGGCGATGGTGACGATCACCTGTCTGCTCCTCAGCTCCGTCGGCCGACGCCGACTGCGAACTGGACCGTAGAACGTCAAGTCTGGTTGAAGTCAAGGGCGGTAGGCGGAAGACCCGAACGAAGCGACCATTTGGGGAACTGCTGCTGGCGACCCGGACGGACAAAGATGACGGGGAGATCCGCCGTCACAGCGACGTTCCTGGCGGGCGTGCGCTAGGAACTCGGTGTGTCGGTCCCGTCGCATGGGACCCCGATACCCAGTCGCACCTGCGTCGTCTGCCCTCGCGACCGGATTGTCAGCGGTAGGCAAGTTGCCTGTGCAACCCACGTGCCGCCGACAAAGGCCAGCCACTGGGTCTCGTCATCGACAGATGCGCAGGCACGCACGCGGGCACTCACGGCTGGCACCGTCGAGGAGCCCCATCCGAGACGTGCCCTCTCCTCCCACCCGGGCGCCACCCGAAGCTCAACCACCGCACCGCTGCGTACGACCAAGCCCCATTTGGCGAACAGCCGGGCTGCCGGATCCGCTTCCCCCGATTCCTCTGCTTGAAGCACTATCTGGTCGCGCGCCGGCGTGCGCCGCTCGTCGGGCAGACGCGCGTGCAGCCCCTGGACGGCGTGGCCCACCGCCTCGATAGCCTGTGCGGGTGATGGACCCGCAGCCCGCGTACTTCGACCCACTGTCGACCAAGGATCTAACGACCATCATCTGCGGCCGCTTCGAGCGAGAGCCGCTGCGGTCGTTGAAAGCTGAGTTGCCTCGATTCGACGGGTCGGGATTGTACGCTATCTATTGCGTGGGGCCGGGTAGTAATCTGTACGAGCCCTTGATCTCCCTCACGATCCCGATCTATGTGGGTAGTTCGCATTCACATAGCAGCGCTACTGGTGACCCGGCATCCACCGCTGATCCTCTGTGGAGGCGAGTGAGGGGGCATCGGATATCCATCGCCGAGGCGGGCAACCTTGAGGTATCTCAGTTCGGCGTCCGGCTTCTACGCATGCCCGATGTGCATTGCGACCTCGGAGAGAACGGCCTGCGTGTCGGCTACCGGCCGGTCTGGAACAGCATCCTGACTGGATTCGGCAGCAACGAACAGGGAGCGAAGACCAGGACCAGTGCGAGGAGTAGGTGGGATACCGTTCATCCGGGCCGGAAGCGCACCTTCGGCCAAGAGGCCCATGACTCCGGAAAGCTGCGAGCTCGAGTCCAGGAACGGGTGGCCGAACAGGTCAATGGCTATCACCTTCTGCCCTGGCGATCTTACGGCGTATGATCTCGCCCTGGCCTTGCCGTGCGATTCTGGCCCGAACCGCCTCGGCTACCCGTTGAGCCGCCTCAAACGGTTCCTCGTGTTCCCAGACGCGAATGACCATCCATCGCTCGGCGGCCAGCAGGCTGTCGGTCTGGACATCGCGCGCTTTGTTGCCCGCGAGCTTCTCGGTCCAGAAGTCAGAGTTGACCTTCGCGGGCCGGTGGTGGTCGGGACACCCGTGCCAGAAGCACCCGTCGAGGAAGACGGCCACCTTCGCGCGGGGAAAGACGACGTCGGCCGTCCGCCGGATCTTTGGAAGGGGGCGTACTCCGACTCGGTAGCGCAGGCCCAGCCTGTGTATCGCCGAGCGGAGCGCCAGCTCGGGTTTCGTGTCGCGGCCCTTGTTGCCTCGCATGACCGATCGGACGGCGGGCGACGACGCCCAAGACGCCGGCTGGCGAACGCCGCTCGTGGGGGCCTCGTCGGCCGCGACGACAAGGGTTAGTGATCGCTTGTGAGCGAGGCGCCAGGCCATCGCCAAGTTCGCGGAGCGGGTCTGCTCTGCCACCTCGCCGACGTACCGTTCGTGAGTCTTGCCATCGACTGACCAGCGGAGGTACGCGTACACGCGCCGACCCTTAGATGGCAGCCGCAGGCAGATCGATCCCACGGCGGAATCACCATCGGGCAGCGCGACCATGCGCGCGTCGCGGCACCCAGCGGCTAGGTCTTGTTCCTGCCGACGAGCCGTGGCCGACAGCCCTCTTGGCGCCCGCCACGCCGCGTCGGCTGGCTTGGCCTCACGCCAGCGACTCGTCATCGGGCCGCCCACCCAGCTCGGCTGAGCCGCGATTCCGACGAAGGGTCTCGGCGACCGCGTCAGCCACCGTCTCGGCTAGCCGGACCGGAACGGCGTTGCCAAGCTGACGCATCTGCTCGCCGCGAGGGCCTTCCAGGCGCCACTCATCAGGGAAGGTCATAACGCGCGCCGTCTCTCGCACGGTCATGTAGCGGATCGTACCGTCATCCTTACGCATGACCGTTTCCCCGCCAGGTACTCCGTGGACCCCCGCCTTGACGGTCTTCGCGGGAAGGTCGAGGTCGTTCGGCGTGTGCCCCGGGTACTCGCGAGCCCCCGGCCAGAAGCAGTGATGCAGCCAGGGGGGATTCTCCTCCTTCACGCCGACCGGTTCCGGTAGTCCTCGGATGGCGTCGCGCAGCGTGCGCCACCGCTCCGTTTTGCCATCGAACGGAGGGAGGGTCTCCGCGACGGACTCGGGGCGAGGTCGTAGGCCGTGCTCCTCCCAATACTCGCCGCTGTCCTGCGCGTGCAGGAGGGCCAACTCGGAGTGGCTCGGCTCGGGGAAGTTCCACTCGCCGACCCCCAAGTCCTTGCGGAAGGCCACGACGAACACCCGCCAGCGAACCTGCGGAACGCCGTAGTCCGCCGCGTTGACCAGGTGGTAGGTGACGTCGTAGCGCTCCGTGAGGTCCGAAGCCTCGGTCTCTAGGGCGCTGACGAGTCGGATCTGGTGGTCACGCCAGTCCTCGCCCTCGCCGCGCTGCTCGAAGGGTGCCTTCAGCTCGTTGATGATGTATTCGTAGTACGGCTTGAACGATGGGCGCAGCAAGCCCTTGACGTTCTCGGCGATCACCGCGAGGGGGCGAGTCTCCCGAACGGCGCGGAACAGTTCCGGCCACAGATTACGGTGATCGTCGTAGCCCTTGTGCGCGCCGCCCAGACTCCAGGGTTGGCACGGGACGCCACCGGCGATCACGTCGACATCCCCTCGCCATGGTGTGAAGTCGACCTTGTGTACGTCGCCCTCGATCAGGGGCCATCTGTCGTCTAGGTGGGTCGGCGGGGCCGCGTCGGAATCGAACGCTAGAGCCTTGTTCCGTAGCAGGGTCGCGCACGCGCGCTTGTCCAACTCGACCGCGAGTAGGTGTCGGAAGCGGGCGTTGTGCATGGCGATGGCCAGCCCGCCGCCACCGGTGAACAGTTCGATGCTGGTGCCCGCCTCGCGGACCGGCGAGGTCGTCTCCGGGGGCGCTGCGGCTTGATCGGGTTCAGCGGTGATCGTCACGGCTAAACCATACCGCGGCCGATTGATCGACTCGCTTCACGGCTCGGGTGTGTCCGTCGAGTAGGCTGACGAAGATCTGATTTTGATCGATTCGCCTACGCGAGCGTGGAGGTCGCTGTCGTCCATGCCCAACAGCGCTGAGTTCCGACTAAGCATCACCCGGGCACTCGGTGACCAGCTCGCCACGGCGTTGGATGAGTTGACACCAGCGCCCCTCAACCTGATCAACCTCGCCGCCATCTCTCCGCGCCCGGGCGTGTACCAGCTCTACGAGGACGCCCGCTTCGTCTACGTCGGCAAGGCGGACAACTCATTACCCGGCCGACTCATGGAGCACCTGACCAAGATCTCGGGCCGCCTGCACGTCGGCCGTATGATGTTCACCTGCATCTACGTCGAGGAGGATCTCCACGCCGTAGCGCCCGAGAAACTGCTGATCGCGCGCTACAGGGGTGAGGGTCAAGCACCTTGGAACAACAACGGGTTCGGCAACAACGACCCCGGCAAGGAGCGAGACACGACCGACTTCTCCAAGAAGCCGCATCATTTCGACGTCATGCACCCGGCGAACCTCGACTGGGTCTGCGAGAGCGTCACCCCCGGTCGCTACACGGTCGCCCACCTCCTGAAGCGTCTCAAGGAATCCCTCCCATACGTCTTTCGATACCAACAGGCACCGTTCCACAAGCAGGTGTTCGTCGACGTCACGGCCGAGGGGCAGACCGCCGACGAACTCTTCCAAATCGTGGCCTGGGCGATCGCGGACGTGGAGCCGGCCTGGCAAATCACCGCGTTGCCCGGATACGTGATCATGTACCCGAGGAAGGGCCCGTATCCGAGCGCGCGTCGCGTGTACCCATGACCGCCTAGCCGCCGCTCACCCGAGCCAGCGCCTGGCTCGTGTTCCGGTTAGCTCCCGTGCCTCGATCCGCTCCAAGAAACGATCAGCGCGCGGCTGGTGACGGGTTGGCGTGCCGGGAGGCGGTGCGGACCTGGCTGCGACGCCGGCACCGTACCGTCGACCGACCGTCCTGCCGATCATGGAGTTGTGGCACCCGTGAGCGGGATGGATGCACCGACCACAACTCCATGATCGACGGTTGCGGGCTGGGTGGAGCTACCAGGGGATGACGCCGTCGTCGTTGAAGAACGAGCCGGTCGGGCCGCCGTCGGGCAGGGTGGCGAGTCGGATCGCGGTTGCCGTGGCCTGCTGCGGCGGGCGGCCCTGGAAGCCGGTGAAGTCGGTCGCGACCAGGCCGGGGCAGGCGGCGTTGACGAGGATGCCGGTGCCGGCGAGTTGTCGCGCGTAGTGCACGGTGATGGCGTTGAGGTACGACTTCGTCGGCGAGTAGGCCGCCATGATCGGGCCGATCTCGATGGTCGGATCCGCCTGCCAGGTCACCGACCCGACGCTGCTGGAGATGTTGACGATGCGCGGGGAGGCCGAGCGTCGCAACGACGGCAGCATCGCGTTGGTCACCCGGATCACGCCGTAGACGTTGGTGTCCACGACCTGGCGGACGACGTCGAGGTCGAGCGTGGTCGGATCCTGGGTCCATCCCGGTCCGGTCTCGCCGGAGATGCCCGCGTTGTTGACGAGGACGTCCAGGCGTTCGATCAGCTCGGCGGCCTCGGTGGCGCTGCGGTCACTGGTGACGTCCAGCGGTACGACGAACGCGTCGACTCCGGTGGCGTGCAGCGACTTCACGGCCGCCTCCCCCCGGGCCCGGTCGCGGGCTCCCACCGCGACGCGATAGCCCAGGGCGCCCAGCCCTGCCGCGATCTCGTATCCGAGTCCCTTGTTCGCGCCGGTCACCAGCGCGGTCTTCTGGTCGCTCATGACGACGATGGTGGCTCGGCGGCCAGCGGTGTCGTTACACCGTTCCGGTGCGCTGTCATACCTGGTCGGTATCACCGCAGTATCGTCGGACCGTGGACCCGCTGGAGACCCGCGAGCTCAGGTACTTCGTCGCAGTCGCCGAGGAACTGCACTTCAGCCGGGCAGCCGAGCGCCTCGGCATCGCACAGCCGCCGCTGTCGCGGGCGATCCAGCAGCTCGAACGGCGCCTCGGGGTCACCCTGCTCGAACGCGACCGCCGCGGCGTCACCCTCACCAGCGCGGGGCAGCTACTGCTCGGCGAGGCCCGAGCCATCCTCGACGCGGCCGCCGCGGCCGCCCGCCGTACCCGACGGGCCGCGTCCGGAACGAAGCGGCTGATCCTGGCGACGAAGGCCGGCGCGAACCACGAGCTGTTGCGGAAGCTTCTCGACGCCCACGCCGCCGAACCTGACGCGACCGAGATCGAGGTGCTGCTGTGTGGCATGGGAGATCAGGCGCGAATGTTGCGCGATGGCCGCGCCGACGTCGCACTCATGCAGCGGCCCTTCGACGCCCTCGCCGGTCTCGACACCGAGGACCTGCTGACCGAGCAGCAGGTCGCCATCCTGCCCGCCGGGCATCCGCTCGCCGCGCGTACGTCGTTGACCATGGCTGATCTCGCCGCCGTACCGGATCTGCCGGTCGCCCGCTGGCCCCGTCACGACGGCAGCTACGAGCCGGGCCCCGGCCCGGAGATCCACGACCAGGCGCAACTGGCCCAGCTGATCGCGCTCGGGCGCACCGTGGCCGTTCTCTGCGCCTCCTCGCGATCGTGGCTGTGGGACGCGCACACCGCCGTACCCCTGGCCGACGCACCCCACGTCACCACCGTCCTCGCCTGGCCCCCGCACAGCCGCTCCCGGGACGTCGCCGGGCTCGTCCGCACGGCGGCCCGGCTGTAACGAGGACCGCGCCAAACCATCCCACCGCGTCACCGGCGGTACGGCCTCCTTCCACCGGCCGGACCACAGCTACAACCTGGAGGCATCCGCCTGCTATCAGCCGGTCCCCGGCACCCAGCGCCGCCTGGCGCTGAACATCCCCGAGCCCTGGTGACGCCGAGCGGCGAGGCGAGGCTGGTGGGGTCGACCGGGACCGGGTCGACCCCACCAGGTACGGGCCGTCAGGCCGTGTCGTCGTCGAGCACGGTCAGCCAGGCGAACCCGTCGCCGATCGCGGCACCGACCGGCGCCGAGATCGTGATCTTGTAGCGGAGCGAGGCGGTGTTCACGACCGTGTTGCCGACGATCGGCACCTCGATCGTCGCCTTGGTGGCGCCCTTCGGGATGGTGACCGGGAACGACTGCGCCGGGACCTGACCGGCGGTCGCCGACCCGCTCGCCGCCGTCTGGACCTGGACGGTCGCCGCCGCCTTGAGCTTGCCGCTCAGCGACAGCCTCATGGTGGCGGTGCCCGGTCCGTCGCCCTCGGCGACCGTGGTGTCCTCGATGCTGACCAGCACGGCGGAGGTGGCGCCGCCACCGCCGACCCCCGGGCTGTCGAGCGCGATGTCGGACAGGTACGCCCCACCGGTCGGGGTGGCCGGTCGCACGGTCAGGTGCCGGAGGCTGGTCACGTCCACCCCGGTCAACGAGGCGATCGGCACCCGGACGGTACGCAGCCAGGTCTTGCCCAGCCGGTTGATCCCGTTCGACGTGTTGGTCGAGGCGGGGAACGGGGTGAGCGCCGGGCTGACGGCGCCGACCAGCACGCTGGCCGTGGCGCCGAACTTGTCGACCACGGTCACGGCGAGGTCGACGTCGCCGACCGCCGACTCGTCCCGGGCGACCCGGAAGGTGAGCGCGTCGTACTTGGTGACGTTCCCCTCGCCCGGACCGAGCGCCACGCGGACCTCGGGATCGGTCGAGGCGGCGCTCCACTGGAGCCGCAGGACCGGACTGATCGGCACCGACGGGGCGAAGGTCGCCGGCGTCCAGTGCGGGACCCGGGAGGTCGCGGTGGTCGCCGAGCAGGGGGTGTCGCCGGGGCGTACCCGGGCCGCCACGCTGTAGCAGTAGGCGCCCAGGTCGAAGCCGCTCACCGTGACGTTCCCGGCCGGGCCCTCCAGCGGCGCCAGGTCCAGCCGGCGCGAGCCGGGCTGCTGGGCCTGGGCGTGCACCTCGGCGCGACCGGCCGACGGCACGGTGCCGTTCGTGCCGTCGAACAGCGACAGGAACACCGTCTCCCCGCCCTGCACGAGCCGGAAGAACCCGGCCATGTACGCGGTGCCGACGGCCCGCTGCTCGGCGCTGCTCAGCCGGCTCGGCGCGGCGCTGCCGCACACCTCGTCGTTGGCCGGCGACCAGTCGTCGTTCGACGGCGCGATCGAGACGCCGGGCGTCCACTCGGTGTTGAAGAAGTTGTGGTTCGCGCCCATGATCATGAGGGCGGAGCGCAGCACGTTGTCCCGCACCGAGTAGCGGGTGTCGTCGTAGAAGTGCTGTCCCTGCTGGTTGGAGACGTCACCGTCGCAGTAGGGCAGCAGCACCGCCATCGGCACGTCCGGCATCGTCGGCCGGCCGAAGTCGACCGGCGCGAGCGGCAGCACGGCCCGGATGCCGTACGGGTGCTTGCGCTCGGCGTTGAGCAGTGCGGCCTCGACGACTCCCTCACCGCCCCGGGAGTGACCCATCAGGCCGACGTTGGACATGTCCAGCCGTCCGGCCAGTGGGTGCCCGCTGGTGGTGTTCCACGTGGCCAGCAGGTCCAGGTTGTCCAGCACGAGCTGACCACGGGCGACGGCGCCGTTGTCGTCGGTGAAGCTGGCGTCCTTGGCGTTGATCCCGTTGGCGCTGATCGACACGACCACGTAGCCGTGCGTGGCCAGGGCCTCGGCGGTCTCGGTGTAGCCGAGGTAGCTGTCGATCGGGATGAAGCCCGTCGCACAGGGCCAGTTGGTGTTGTTGGTGCCCCGGGTGGTCGGGTTGTAGCAGGCCGAGTGGCGGCCGTGCAGGAAGATCACCACGGGTCGGTGACCCTTCGCCCCGGCCGGAGCGTAGACCGCGCCCCGGATCTCCGCCGGCAGGCCGCTGAGGCCGGAGAGTGTGGTGGCGGTGTCGCCGAGGTCGTAGTCGAGCCGCTCGACCTGGTACGGACCGGGCTGCGCCGGGTCGGTGTAGAGCTGCTTCTTCTTCAGGCCCTTCGGTGTCGTCGGGGCGGCGGCCGATCTCGGTGGCGACGCCACCGACCCGGGTACCACCCCGTTCCAGGCGACCTCGACACGCTTGGCCTTGGTGACGCTGGTGTCGGTGGTCTCCACGACGAGGCTCAGGCCGTCGGGCGACTCCTTGGCCGCTCCGATGATCTCGCCGTCGACGGCGAGTTCGGGCGCCGCGTCGCGGACCGGCAGCGGTTCGTCGAGCCGTAGCGTGACTCGCGCCCCACCGTCGGGCAGGCTCTCGACGGTGAACCCTTCGGTAGCTGTCGATCCCTCGCCGGGTTCGGTGGCGGCGGCGGACGTGGCGGTGAGGCCGGATGCGGCGATGCAGCCAGCTAGGGCGGCGGCCGATACCGCGGCCGTCAGTCGGATCCGCCCCCGCGGGGGTGCGAAACGGGCCATCTGCGACTCTCCTTATCGCGCCGTCGGTACGAGCGCGAGCGGACCGTACGGACGGCGTGTTCCAGGAGATCGCCAACAAGGAAACGCGCTGGTTGCGGCCTTGTACGAGGCTGTTTCGTAAGATCACTCCAAGCGCTTTACGTGATCAAATCGGTGGAGATCGGCCGACGTCCGCGCCACCGCGCTGGTCGCGTCCCGCCGGGCGTCCGGGCCACGGGGGCGGGCGGTGCCCAGCCGTCACCCGGATGCCGGTCAGCCCGGGTTAACGGCGGGTCTTCGGCAGGTCGAACTGGTCGGCGCGACGGCAGTCACGCTGGTTGCCGATCGCCTCCGGCCCCAGCCGGTCGAGCACCGCGCGGGCCCGGTCCCGGCCCCGGTTCCAGGCGTACCACGGGTCCGGCTCGGCCAGGTCGTCGGCGATCCAGCTGAGCGTGCACCGGCGGACCGGATCCGGCAGGGCGGCCAGCGCCGGCGTGGCGTCGGCGGAGAGCGCACGCAGGTACCAGGCGTCGACGCGGCCGGTCTCCTGGTACCGGGCGACGTTGCGGCGGGCCGCGTAGTCCTCCGGGTTGAGCACCGCCAGACCGAGCAGCATCACCACCGCCAGCGCGGTGGCCAGCCGGGGGATCCAACCGCCGCGCCAGCGTACGCCGGCCACCAGGACCATCAGGAAGACCGCGCCGAGCAGCAGCTCGAAGGCCATCACGAAGATCCGCTCGCCGGTGAAGCTGTACACCTTCTGGTACGTGTACATCCGCGACAGCGCGGACACCACGATGACCACGGTCAGCGCGCTGAGCAGGCCGAGCAGGACCCGCAGCAGCACCCGGTCGAGGTGCCGGTCCCGGCGGGCCCAACGGGTCACCCCACCGAGCACCGCCAGGGTCAGCACGGTCACCACGACCAACTGCCAGAAGCCGCTGCGGGCGTACTCGGCGTAACTGAGACCGGTGGTCCGCAGCACGTGCCGCTGCCCACCGAAGAGCACGGTGAACTGCACCGCGACGAAGCCACCGAACAGGGCCGTCAGCGCGGCGATCGGTGGCGCCCACTCGACCAGGCCGACCCGCCGTCCGGTCGCCCGGTCCACGGCCGACAGGTCCGGCGGCGCGGCGATCGTGTAGACGGCGGCGACCGCGATCAGGCCGCCCACGGCCGCCAGGAACAGCCACCGGAACACGCCACTGACACTGATCTCCGGCACCACGGCGCCGAGCACCCGGGAGAAGGCGGCATCGGCGGAGGAGAGCAGGGGACCGAACACCACGAGCACGAGTACGGTGGCGGCCACCGACCCGACGACGCGGCGTACCGCGCCGGGGCTGCCGGGCGAGCGCAGGTGGCCACGTACCCATGGCAGCCCGCGCAATCCGGCGATCGGGGCGGCCACCAGGCTGAACAGGATCGACCGCACCCGCTGTCCACCGACGATGGCCAGGGCGGCGCAGCCCAGCGCCCCGAACACGCAGAAGGTCACCAGCCACCAGGCGTTGCGGAAGGTGAGCACGGCGAGCAGCGCCAGGGCGGCGCCGGCCCAGCCGGCCCGGACCCAGCGTTCGGCACGGGGAAGCTCGGCGGTGTGCTGGCGTACCGCCATGGTCACGCCGGCGGTGAGCACCAGCCAACCGAGGAACCAGCCGATGCCGGTGCGGCCCAGCGGCACGAAGGCCGCCACGCCCAGCGCGCCGGCCAGGACGGCCAGCGGGGTGGCCCAGTTGCGGGCCGGTGCCGGGCCGGGCCACGCCCGCTGGAAGAACGTCGGCGGTAGCGGCGTGCGCTGGAAGGCGTACGGCGAGCCGGGTGGCGGGTAGTGCGACGTCCGGCCGCCCGGCCCCGCCGCGGCGCCGCTGGCCGAGGCCGGCGTGCTGCTGAGGGCGCTGCCGGTGGGCGATGTCGGGGTGCTGCCGGTGGGCGGTGCCGGTGCGTCGCCTGGCGCTGCCGGAGTGCCGGTCTTCGGCTCGTCGGTGGCGGGGGAGTCCGGCGCGGTGGTCGCCGATGGCTCGTCCGCACCGGAGTCCGTCGACGCGGGCGCGGGGGTGACCGGCACGGTCGTCGTCGGCCTCCGCTGGGCCGGTGGTGCCGCCGCTACCGGGCCGGTCGAGGTTGCCGCTGCCGGGCTGCTGCTGGGCGCGGCTGCGGGGGTCGGCGCGGTGGACGACGTTCCGGCCGGGGCGGGCGGAGGTGGTGGCGCGCCGCCCGGCAGGTCGCCCGCCGGCACCAGCGGTAGGAAGATCGCGTAACCCAGGGTGCCGGCCGGTACGGAAACCGGGATGGCCCAGGCGGTTTGGTCGGCCGGCCCTGGCCACACGATGGCCGGCAGCCCATCGGTCTGCGGCGCGACCAGCAGTTGGGGCGCTGTTCCGGCGGGGGCCGCCGGAACAGCGGGTGGGACGGGGGCCTCGCCGGACTCCCCGCTATCCGGGGACGACTCGGCCGGTGGCGGCTCGGACACCACGCCTCCTTGATCGACACATGTGCCGTCACTCTAGGCTCAAGTGCCGGTCCCCGTTGTCCCGATCGGTGCCGCGGCTGATCGTGTTCGGTACGGCGTCACGCCTCACCGTTTGCCGGTTGGCTGAGCAGGCGGGGGTCCGGCTTGCCGCCGGCCATCGCGAGCATTCCGCGTACGACGCGTAGCAGGGTGAGCAGATCGCGCGGTCGCTTCTTGTCCAGACCGCTGATCACCTGTTTGAGGATGGACAGCTGGTCGAAGTACACCCGCTCGGTGACCAGGTTCTCGTGCTCGTCGAAGATGAAGTAGGCGGTCATCCGGGTGCGGTGGCGACCACCGGTCGGCGGGATCTTGCCGAGCGGGCCGAGGTGCGTGCCGATCAGCCAGAACTCGACGATCACGGCATCGTGGCTGTGCCGCATCGAGATGATCTCGTGGTGCTGGTCCGGAAAGGCGACCCGGGTCTCGTGGTAGTACCCGCGCACCGCGGCGTCGCCGTCGTGCACCGTCATCGAGGCGATCAGTTCGTAGTGGGGGTGCGGGAAGGTGGTGAGCACGCTGTCCCAGTCCTGGCGAACCTCGTCCTCGAAATGGTCGAGGACCAGCTTCTCCCGGGCGCGCAGCACATCCTCGGACGGAAGGGTGAATGCCGACAAGTGACTCTCCGAAGTGTCCGGTCGGGCGACTGGGTACCGGCCGGGGCCGGCCGGCACCAAGTGATCGACGATAGCGCGCCCGCGACGCTCAAACCCCGGTGCCGCTGCCCCGGTCGTCCAGGACCAGCGGGGCACGGCCGTGTACGGCGTACCGGATGTGGGTGACCTGTGGCGTGGGTACGACGCGGGTGGGGGTCAGCTCGATCGCCTCGAACTCGTCGAGGCCGAGGTCGGCGTCGAACAGGCGCAGCCCGGTGCCCAGCACCACCGGCACCACGTGCAGTTCCAGTTCGTCGAGCAGGCCGGCGCGCAGTACCTGCCGGACCAGGCTGCCGCCGCCGGCCACCGCCACGTTCTTGCCGCCCGCGGCGGCCCGGGCCTGCGCCACCGCGCTCGCCACACCGTCGGTGACGTAGCTGAAGCTGGTCCCGCCCTGGCGCAGCAGGGTCGGGCGGGGCCGGTGGGTGACCACGAAGACCGGCGCGCGGAACGGCGGCTCGTCGCCCCACGGCACCTCACCGCCGTCGGCCATCCGGCGGCCCATCACGTACGCGCCGGCCGCCTCGAACGACTCGCCGACGATCTCGGAGTTGACGTCGTGCGTGCCGCCGGCGAACCCCTGCCGTTCGCGCCAGGACATCGCCTCGGTGACCCAGCGGGTCACCCGGAAGAAGCCGTGGCTCTCCGCCGATCGCAGCCAGTCACCGTCGCCGTCGTGACGTGGGCCGGCGTAGAAGCCGTCCAGCGACACCGACAGCTGCGCGGTCACCTTGGTCATGTCCGTTCCTCCCGGTTCTCGCGGCGCCCACCACGGGCGCCCGCTCACCGGTGGATCGGAGCGGATCCGGCGCCAACTACCGCGTTTCGTTGTGACCTGGGTCACCTGCGGCGGCGGCGCGCCGGTGCAGGTGCCGCCGCTCGGGGTCGCTGCCGGCGAGTTCGGCCGCGCGCCGCCAGGCCGCCGCGGCGGCGGCCCGGTCGCCGGCCAACTCCAGCAGGTGGGCGCGGACGGCGTGCAGCCGGTGGTGTGCGGCGAGGGCCGACTCGACCTGCCCGAGCAGGGCCAGCCCGGCGGCGGGCCCGTGCACCATCCCCGCCGCCACCGCCCGGCTCAGCGTCGCCACCGGGTTGGGCGCGAGGTGCTCCAGCAGCTCGTAGAGGGCCAGCACCTGCGGCCAGTCGGTGTCCTCGGTGCTCGGCGCCTCGGCGTGCACGGCGGCGATGGCGGCCTGGATCTGGTACGGCCCCGGGGGTGAGGTGGACAGGGCGTGCACCACCAGCGCGCTGCCCTCGGCGATGGCCGTCCGGTCCCACCGCAGCCGGTCCTGCTCGTACAGCGGCACCAACTCGCCGGCCGGGCCGACCCGCGCGGCGGCCCGTGCCTCGGTCAGCGTCATCAGCGCGAGCAGCCCGGTGGTCTCCCCGTCGTCGGGCAGCCGCTCGTGCAACCGCCGGGTCAGTCGCAGTGCCTGCCGGGTCAGGTCGGCCCGGCGTAACTGCGGGCCGCTACTGGCGCTGTAACCCTCGTTGAACATCAGGTACAGCACCTGGCGGACCACCGCCAGCCGGGGGCCCAGCTCGGCCGCCGGTGGCAGTGCGAACCGGGCGCCCGCCTCCCGCAGCCGCTGCTTGGCCCGGAAGATCCGCTGGCCCATGGTCTTCTCCGGCACCAGGAAGGCCGCCGCTACCTCGGCCGTGGTCAACCCGCCCACCGCGCGCAGGGTGAGGGCCAACTGCGCGCTCGCCGGCAGCGCCGGATGGCAGCAGAGCAGGAACAGCTCCAGTAGGTCGTCGCGGGGTGCTTCGACGTCGGGCGGCGGCCCGACCAGCGCGTCGCGCGGGGTGGTGTCGAGCACCGTACGTTCCCGGCGGGCCCGGGCGACCTCGGACCGGACCTGGTCGACGTACCGGCGGGCGGCCACGGTGTGCAGCCAGGCCGCCGGATGCTCCGGTACGCCGTCGCGCGGCCACGCCTCGACGGCGGCGACGACCGCCTCCTGCGCCGCGTCCTCGGCCCGGGTGAAGTCGCCGTAGCGGCGTACCAGCGCGCCGAGCACCTGGGGTGACAGCCGGCGCAGCAGATCGGCGCTGGCCTCGTCGAGGCTCAGTGGTCCTGCTCGGTGCCGGTCATCAACGGCCACATCTCCAGGCCACCACTGTTGCCGGGACCGAACCGCAGGCCCGGGTAGGACCGGGCGATCTCCAGAGCCCGCTGCTCGCTGTCGACGTCCACCACGAAGTACGAGCCGACGTACTCCTTCGCCTCCAGGTACGGCCCGTCGGTGACCACCGGGGTGTCGCCGCTCATCCGCACCGACCGGGCCCGGGTCACCAGGCCCTGCACGTCCACCAGCTCACCACGGGCGCGCAGTTCCTGGTTGAAGGCGTCGACCTCACCGATCAGCGTGGTCAGATCGCCCGCGGGCAGGCTGCCCCAGATCTCCTCGTTCCCGTAGATCAGCATCAGGTATTTCATACGGAATTCTCCCCACAAGGTCGTGGTGTCCGGAAGGTGACAGGACGTCAGGGCCTGCCCCGATGCACTGTTGTAGCAGGTAGAGAGGCTGCGGATGGCCGGGCCACATCCGAGCCGTCGCCGATCCCGCCGCGCCGCTGACGCTCTCCGCCGGCCGTGGCGAACCCGCAAGGAAGGAACCGCCATGGCCTCTCCCACCGTGACCGCCTCGCTCAACGCGGCTACCTACGCCCCCGGTGCGCAGATGTTGCTCACCATCAACTACGGCGATCCCGACACCAAGACGCTCACCGTCACCGTGGTGGTCACCGACGCGCAGGGCAACAGCAGCGCGCCGGCCAAGGTCAGCGCCGTCATCGACCCGCTCACCATCACCGTCACCGACGATTCGAGGCGTACCTGGACGCGGGTGTCGGACAACGGCGCGGTGGCCGTGTATCGGGCGGTGGCCTGATGCCCCGGGTCACCGTCACCGTGCGTGACTCTACCGGGCAGACCGCCACCGCCGTCGCCAACTACACGCTCGTCCCACCGGTTCTCGGTGGCTACTACCTCTCCGGCAACGCCGACCCGACCGCCGACATGTCGGGCGGCAACTTCCGGTCGCTGACCCAGTACCGCAGCTTCGCCGACGGCAACATCTTTCCCGGCTACAACCGGCCGTGGCTGGTCACCCTGGGCCGGTCGGGCGTACAGGTCAACATGGTGCTGGAGTTGAAGCACTACGGCGCCGGTGACGCCGGCCCGCAGACCTTCACGGTGGACGGGGTGAGCTACACGGTGCCGGCACCGGCGATGACCATCCAGCAACGCCCGGGGACCGTCTGGCCGAAGGCGTACGGCTACAGCCAGGTCATCGCCGGGCAGTGCGACGGGTTGTTCGCGCGGGCGCTGTCGCAGTACCGGACGATGGGGTTCGGGGTGAACATCCAGCTCGCCTCCGAGCTGGACACCGACCACGAGTTCGGCACCACCGAGGCCGGTAAGGCGTACACCTGGGCCGAGTCGGACGTCCGGGCGGTGCAGGCGATGACCTACATCGTCAACTGGTTCCGGGTCAAGGCATTGCCCCAGAACACCACCTTCTCGGTCGGCGTCGGCGGCTTCGACCGGCCGTCGTTCCAGCGCACCCACCCCGAGTCGCTGATGTCGCGGCTGGACTTCCTCCAGTGGAACGTCTACGCGACCAGCCCGTCGCACACCGCGCTGGACCGGTTCCGGCGGACCAAGGACTGGGCGGTGGCCGACCTCGGCCCGGTGGCGCTGTCCCGACCGATACTCGTCGCCGAGTGGGGGGTCCGGGTCGCCGAGATTCCGGACCAGGCGGCCTGGATCGCCACCGTGCCGCCCGCGATCGCCCGGCTCAACGCCGAGCGCGGGCCGTACTTCGCCCGGACGAACTACTTCAACTCGGGCTGGGGCACGTTGAGCCCGAAGGCCACCGGGCTGGCCGCGCTGCGGGCCGCGTACGCCCGACCGCCCTACGTCTGACCGTGCTGATCCAGCGTCGTCAGTCGCGGCAGTCCTCGTCGGCGCCCTCGCACCGTCGCTCCTGCCGGACCAGCGCGACGGTGTCACCGTCCACCGGTCCGGCGGACGCGCCGGCCGGTCGGAAGGTCAATCACCTGACCGGAATTTCAGCGGCGATGCCCTGCGCGGTGGTGGCCCGGAGGCCGCCAGGTTAGGTATAGCCCTGTCGAGCTGAGGGCGTCAACGGATCGCGGTGGCCGGCCGCCAGTGGTGTGTGCGCCGCTGGCCTGCGCGGGTCGGGTGGGTGGCGTGGTCACGGTCGAGGCGGTCACAGTGATCGCCGGCGTGGCGTGGTGCGTGGGAACGGGCTCCGGCCTCGGTTGGTGGGGGTGCCGCGCCACATCCGCCAGATGACCGGGCCCTGGGTGGGTAGCGCGATCGTGGGGCCGGCGGTGTAGCCGAGGCGGAGGTAGAGCCGCCGGTTGTGCAGGTTGCTGGCTTCGAGGTACGCGGGCAGGCCGAGTTGGTCGAGTCGGCGGTGGTGGTGGGCGAGTAGCGCGGCGCCGATGCCTCGGTTTTGGCGGGTGGGGTCGACGGCGAGGTAGGCGAGGTAGTGGTGTGGGTCGTCGGGGTGGAAGGCGTCGAGCATCTCCTCCAGCAGCAGGAACTTCGGGGCGTGCGGGCCCGCGATGCGTTCCAGTGCCTCCAGCCGTTCCCGGGTGTCGGTGGGGGTGGGTTCGAGTCGGGGGTACCAGATGGCCACGGCTGTCTGGTCGGCGGTGGTGTGGACCTGTCCGTGTTCTAGGCCGTGGTGGAGCGCGTCGCGGAAGTAGCGGTAGTAGACGGTGCGCCGGTCGGTCGGGTCGGGGATGAGCCAGTCGGCGAGGGGGCCTTCGTGGAACGCTTCGGCGAGGACGCCGATCAGCGGTCCGGCGTCGGTTTCGGTGGCGGGGCGGACGACTGGGTTGTTGGTGAGGGTCACGGCTTAGCTCCTGGTCAGGTGGGTTGGCGGGCGGTGTCGGGGGTGCGTAGTGGTCCGGTGTCGCTGTGGGCGCCGAGGCCGATTGCGGCGTAGGCGTCGGGGTGGGTGGTGCGTAGGAGCAGTGCCCAGGTGATGCCGAGGAGTGCGGCGGCGGCGTAGGCGGTGGGGAACGTCCAGCGCAGTGGTGAGTCGGGTGCGATGCCGAGGAGGGTGGCGAATTCGCGCAGGGTGGCGGTGAGGATCCCGGCGAGTGCGATGGTGGCGGCTCCGGGTGCGATCAGCGTCCGCCAGGTTCCTTCGGTGTGGCCGATGCGGGCGAAGTAGCCGATGACGGCGGCGGAGGTGATGGTCATCAGGATGAGTACGCCGAGGCCGCCGGTGACGGTGATCCAGAAGAACAGGTGCACGATCGGGTCCGCCCCGGCGAGTGCGTAGCCGGCCAGCACGCTGAGGGCGAGCCCGCTCTGCACGAGGGAGCCGACCTTCGGCGCTCCGGTACGCCTGCTGGTCCGACCGAACACCGCCGGCAGCACCCGCTCGCGGCCGAGGGCGAACAGGTACCGGGCGACGGTGTGGTGGAAGGAGAGCAGGGCGGCGAACAGGCTGGTGATGAACAGGATCCGGGCGACGGTGATGACGCTCTGGCTCAGGTACGGCGACACGAGGTTGAAGATCAGATCCGTGCCGTCGGTACGGGCGGCTTCGACGATGTGGTCGGGGCCGGTGGCCACGGACATCGCCCACGCGGACAGGCCGTACAACACACCGGTCACGGCGACCGCGATGTAGGTGGCGCGGGCGATCGTCCGCCGGGGGTCCTTCGTCTCCTCGCTGAACACCACCGTGCCCTCGAAGCCCACGAAACCCGTGATGGCGGTGACCAGCGCCGCGCCGATCCCGGCGGCGAACACATGCGACGGGGCGAGGGTGTCGAAACTGACCGTCCCGTCGGCGGGGTGGGTGACCATGATGGCGTCGAACGTCAACGCGACGACACATTCCGCGACGAGGACGACGGCGAGGACCCGCCCGTTGAGGTCGATCCGCGCGACCCCGAGGACCGCGACGATGGCCCACACGGCGAGGGCACACACCCACCAGGTGAGCTGCCAGCCGTAGCGGTCGTTGAGGAACTGCGCGGTGACCGCGCCGGCCCCGCCGTACAGGCCGATCTGCATCGCGTTGTAGGCGAGCAGCGCGATCATGGCGGCGCCGACACCGGCCGGGCGGCCCAAGCCCCGGGTGACGTAGGTATAGAAGGCACCCGCGTTGACGATGCGGCGGGACATGGCCACGTACCCGACCGCGAACAGGGCGAGCACGGCCGCGACGACCAGGTAGGACACGGGGATGCCGGTGACGCCGGTGACCGCGTACCCGGTGGTCGCACCGCCCGCGACGACGGTGAGGGGTGCGGCGGCGGCGATGACGAAGAACACCACCGACGGGATACCGAGCCGTCCCCGTGCGAGGACAGCGGACACGGTGTCAGGTCTGGTGTGGGACATCAGTTCTCTTTCCGCGAAGGTGAATGGGGTTGGTGACGGCCCGACGCGGCGACGCCGGGTCAGCGGGTGATGGGTGCGGTGGTGGTGGGGGAGAGCGGTACTCAGGTGGTGCGGTGGCTCAGCACGGCACCACCGACCACGGCACCGAGATCCGCGAGCAGATCACGCAGCGGCGGGTGGGCCCTCTCGACCTGTTGCCGCAGAGACGCGCGGATCGCGAGGGGCGTGCCGTCGAGCAGCACCGGATCGAGTCCGGTGTGCGACGCCAGCCCGGCCAACGCCACGTCAAAGGCGTTGAGTGGCTGGTAGTTGCGGAGTTGGAAGGAGAGACGGGCCCACGACCAGGCGGCGGTGTTCATGTCCGTCGGCACGTAGACGACGCGTTGCCGCCACAGCCGGCCGACCTGCTCCGGCCGGAGCAGTCCGAGCTGCCACATCCGGGTCGCCACCTGCTCGTAGGCGGTCGTGCCGAGAAACGCCAACCACGTCCGGGTCGCGGTGTGACGCGGCTCCGCTGCGAGGCGGTCGAGCACGAGGTGTTGCAGCCAGTCCTTCGGCGGCAAGGCGTTGGTCACCCACAGGTGCCGTCCCTCGAAGGTGATCCGGCCTTCCTGGTACAGCTCGACCAGCAGCGCGGCGGCCAAACCGTGTGCCGTGGCGAACTCGAACAGACGCGGGCGGCCGGTCTGGTCGTCGTGCGCCAGGTAGAAGAACTCGTCGGCAAGGCGAATGGTGGTCTGCGCGGCGGCGCTGCCGACGGCCCGTACCGGCCGGCTCGGTGCCGGGTGCTCACGCAGGTGTGGGACGTACTCGCCACCGTGGGGTGTGGTGTTCACCGAGGCTGGCCTTCCTCGCTCGAACCGTCAACCGGAAACCCGAGCCGGCGCAGAAGCTCCCTGCCGCCCCGGTGGCGGCCCAACTCCCCGACCGCCCAGGCGTACTGCCCGCACCCGCCCGCGCCACAGTCGAAGCAGGTCCCGCCGTCGCGGTGCTGGAGCACGCTGTTCCGAGCGGACTCGAACCGATCCACGGCCCGGTCGCTCTCCTCGGTGCCGGTCACGACGCCCGCTCCCGACCCCGCAGCGCCGCCACCGCCACCCGTACCTCCATGCACGGGGGATGCCGCTCGACATGCGGGTAGGCGCACTCAGGCCGGTGACCGAGCACCCACACCCACTCCTCAGCCCGATTCGGCAGGTCCCGAACGCTCGTCACGGTGACGGCGATGGGCGTGCCAGGCGTGAGATCCCGCCCGTACGACCAGTCACCCGGGTCGAGCCGCAGCAGCGTCCCCGCCGCGACCTCAGGTACCGACTGAGCCACAGCCCCACCCCTCACGCTGGCCCCGACCTCCGGCCGTCACCCCGACCGGTCCCGGTACGAACGACTTGACGCGCACTGTCGTCACCCTTCTGCGAGAGATGCGCGGCCGGGCCTTCCCTGGCGCCGACCGCGCACCCCGGCTGGGGTGCGGGGACCGCTCCGATCGGGGAAGCGGTGCGGACCCCGCACCCGGCTCGTGAAGCCTGTGGACTCCAGGGCGGTGCGTGTCTGTCCTCAGTGGATGTTTGCCGGGTCGGCGAGGACGAGATTGCTGCTGCCGCATGGGTTGGGCGACAACCTGCTGAGAGTCATCGTCTGGCTGCGGTCAGGCAGAATGCAATGCAGCACGTCAATTGAAATCATGAAGGGGGTTGCACATTAGCGCAGTCCACGAGACGTTAGCCCTGGTCAGGGCAGCAATTTGCAGAACGTGATCAAGTGGCCCATCGTTTGTATGCTGCTGTTTGGCAAAGTGGTGATAGGAGGCTCCGTGTCCGACACGGACGGATCGGCCCTGTTGAGGCGAAGGATCGGCCGCAAGCTGGCAGCCCTTCGTAGAGAGACAGGGATGAGTCAGGAGAAGGCCGCCACGCTTCTCCAGCGCAGCCCCGCAACCATCCATCGCATCGAAGCCGGCGACCCCCGCGTCAAGTTCCGCGACATCGAGATCAAGGCGATGTGCGAGCTGTACGAGGCCAGCGCCGAAGACCGCGCCGAGCTGCTTGCCCTCGGGGGTGAAACCCGCACCAAGGGCGCGAGCGCCTGGTGGCACGACTACACCAACACCCGCCTACCGAGCTGGTTCGGTCTGTTCGTCAGGCTGGAAAGCAGTGCCGAGCGGATTCGGGAGTATGGCCCTGAAGCGGTACCAGGACTCCTTCAGACCCGTGAATACGCGACGGCTGTGACGGGCGTACCGAAGGGCCTCATCGGTGCCGAGGACGTAAAGCGGCAGGTCGATTTTCGGATGGAGCGTCAAAGACTGCTCGCCAACCCGCGACCGCCGCACCTCGCGGTCGTGTTAGGTGAGGGGGCTATCCGACGAGCCGTCGGTGGACCGGAGGTCATGGCCGCCCAGCTCCAACACCTGCTGGACGTCGGCAGGTCGCCCAGCGTGACGATCAGGATCCTCCCCTTCGAGGCCGGTGCGCATGGTGGCATGACGTCCGCGTTCTTCATCTTGGAGTTCCCAGATGTGCCTGGTACTTCGGAACCCCTAGAGCCACCGCTGGTCTACGTCGACAGCCTCACCGGTGCGCTCTACCTCGACAAGGCAACCGAGGTCGCGGCGTACAGACTCGCGTGGGACGACGTGACCTCACGAGCACTCGACGAGAAGTCGTCGAGGACGTTGATCACCGCAACGATGGAGGCATTCACCCGTGGCTGACACGACGACTGTCCAGTGGCGCAAGAGCAGCCGCAGCGGCAACCAGGGAGCCTGCGTGGAGGTCGCCGAGGTGCTGCTCGGGGGCGCCGTGGGCGTCCGCGACAGCAAGGACCCCAGCGGCCCAGTGCTGACCTTCTCGCCCACGTCCTGGGCCACCTTCACCACCAGCCTGCGTACCCCCACCCCGTAACCGAAGCGCAGCAAACCACCCGCCCCTGAGCTGATGGTGGCCGCTGACCCAGCGGCCACCATCAGCGCTTCCTCCGAGAGGCGCCAGCACCCGAAGTGCCGAGCAAGAGCGACCGGCAATAGGCCGACACGTCCTGATAGCCAGCCCGCCACCCAGGGCGGGGAAGATCTTGGTACGAATCTGCCCCTTGAGGGGCGCACTCGTACCAAGATCTCCCCGCCCTGGGGTGGCGGGAGGGGCCGCACGGTGGTGCGGTCAGCGCCAGGTGTCGGTCAGGGTCAGCGACCCGGACACGGTGGCGGTACGGTTCGCGCCGGACTCCCAGACCACCTGGCCCGAGTCGGTGCGCTTGACGTACTTGTAGACGAAGGTGGTGCCGGCGGGCAGGTTCAGCTGGCCGGTCCAGACCGGGTAGCCGGTGGGCGAGAGCCGTACCCCCTTGGCCGGATCCCAGCCACCGAGGGCGGGCAGGTCACCGACGACGTAGACGTGCTGGCCGTACACCGTGGTGGCGGTGGCCTGGACGGAGACCACCGCGTTGCTGGCCGGTTGGTTCCAGGTCGCGGTGAACGCCGTCGCGCCGGTGCCGGTGCGGTTCGGGTCGTTCTCCCACTGCACCCCACCGTTGCCGACCTTGACCAGCTTCCACTCGAACGCGGTACCGGCCGGGATGTCGACCGCCCCGGTCCACGTCGGATAGCTGCCCGACGTGGTGGACAACTTCACCCCGCTCGCCGGGTTCCAGGAACCGAGCTGTGGGATCGACCCGACGACGTACACCTCCTGTCCGGGGTTGGTGGTGACGGTGGCGGTGAACCGGGTGGACCCGGCCGGGTGGGACGGGCTGGGGCTCGGCGTCGGCGTACCGGTCGGGGTCGCCGTCGGGGTCGGGGTGGCGCCGTCCAGGCGGGCCTCGACGTGCAGGGCGACCGCCTGGTCGGGGGCGATGGCGGCGGTGAAGGCACCGCCGGTGACGCTCACCGCGCCGCCCGGGCAGGCCCCGGTGCCACGGTCGTACGCACCCCGGCCCACGTTGCAGTACCGGCCGTCCGGCAGCGGGGTGCTGAAGCTGCGGCTCCACGTGCTGCCGGTGGCGTTGAAGGCGGCGTACCCCCGGCTGCCCCGGGCGAAGGCCAGCCGGCCGTTGCCGTCGGTGACCACCGACCCGATGCCGGTGCCGGCGACCGCGTTGCGGAAGCCCGGCATGCCGGCCACCCCCGGGTCGCGGTGCTCGCAGATCCAGGCGCTGCTGGCGCAGTCCGTGGCCAGGGTGGTGCCGTTGGGAGCGCTGGGCGGGCCCTGCCCGTGCACCGACCCGAACGCGTAGCTCGACATCAGCTGGGGCCGACCGTACGGATGGGCCATCATGAACGTGTCCGCCAGGTAGTAGCGGGCCCCGCTCTTGTAGGTCAGCGTCGGGTTCTCCCGCTGGGTGTCGTGGTTGTCGACGAACACCACCGCCTGCTGCCCGGTCAGGCCACCGTAGTTGGGTAGGTTGCCCAACTGGGCGATGTTGCCGTCGCGGAACGCCGACGAGACCGCCCGCTGGTAGTCGAAGTTGGTCACCCCGCCATAGGGGGCGTACGCGGTGTAGGGGATCGTCCCGTCGCCGTACACCTCGTGGAACAGGTCCGGTCGACCGCCGAAGCCGGGCACGTCGCGCAGCCGGCTGATGATGTCGGCCAGGTGCGCCTCCTGCACGTGCTTGGCCGCGTCCACCCGGAACCCGGCCACCCCCAGGTCGATCACCGCGTTCATGTACTTGGCGATCTTCCGGCGGACCTCGGGGTCGGCGGTGTTCAGGTCGGCCAGGTCGAGCAGCTCGCAGTCCTGGACCTCCTGCTTGTTGCCCCAGTTGCTGATCCGGCGGTAGCAGGGCGCGAAGTCGGCGTAGCCGTAGCTGTCGCCGGAGCCGTCGTTGAACAGGTTCGGGTAGCTGTACTTGCTGTAGACCGTGCCGGCGCTGCCCGGGCCGCTGCCGGCCGAGCCGGTGCCGCTCATGTGATTGAGCACCATGTCCACGTAGATCTTCACGCCCTGCGCCCGGCAACGCTCGACCATGTCGACGAACTCGGCCTTCGTGCCGCGCCGGGTCGCGTCCAGCCGGTACGACACCGGCTGGTAGTCCTGCCACCACGGGTAGGTGGCACCTTCGGCGCTGGGCAGCACCACGTGCTCCTGCGGCGGGGAGACCTGCACGCCACCCCAGCCGTTGGGGCCGAGGGTGCTCTCGCACTCGTCGGCGACGGAGTCCCACCGCCACTGGAACAGATGGACGATCGCGTCGCCGTTGACGCGTACCTCGGCGGCGCTGGCGGGGGCGGTGCCGGCTACGGCGGTGAGGGTGGCCGCGGTCAGCGTCGCGGCCAGGAGGGCCGCGGGAATCGCGGCGCGGGGACGGGGAATGTGCACGGGAGCCCTCCTCTGGGGACGGTCAGGTGCAGTCGCGGTGACGGGAAGGATTCCTGCAAGTTATGCAAGAAGTTGCGGTGATGGCGTGACCGTAACAGGGGTGTCGATGGTTGTGAACCTCTGTTTCACGCCTTGATGCAACCGCGAGCCGGCCCTTGCGTGCGACTGAAAACCCTGCAAAGATTTCCGTCCACCTTGCTCGCTCGCCCTCCCGGTAAGACCCGACCGCCGCACCCGGCGCCGCCGGCTTTCTATGCTCGACCCATGGAACTGCGGATCTTCACCGAACCCCAGCAGGGCGCCAGCTACGACGACCTGCTCGCCGTGGCCCGCCGCGCCGAGGAGACCGGCTTCGCCGCCTTCTTCCGCTCGGACCACTACCTCAAGATGGGGTCGGTCAGCGGCGAGCCCGGACCCACCGACGCGTGGACGACCCTGGCCGGGCTGGCCCGTGACACCCGGACCATCCGGCTCGGCACGCTGATGACCGCCGCGACGTTCCGGCTCCCCGGGCCGCTCGCGATCACCGTCGCCCAGGTCGACCAGATGAGCGGCGGCCGGGTCGAGCTGGGCATCGGCACCGGCTGGTACGACGCCGAGCACAGCGCGTACGGAATCCCGTTCCCGGCGTTGGGGGAGCGGTTCGACCGGCTCGACGAGCAGCTCGCGGTGATCACCGGACTGTGGCGTACCCCGTCGGGCGGGACGTTCGACTTCACCGGCCGCCACTACCAGGTCAGCGACTCACCGGCACTGCCCAAGCCGGTGCAGCGGCCACACCCGCCGATTCTGATCGGCGGCATGGGTGCCAAGCGCACCCCGCAACTGGCCGCCCGGTACGCCGACGAGTTCAACCTGCCGTTCGTCTCGGTCGCCGACACCGTCACCCAGTTCGCCCGGGTCCGGGCCGCCTGCCAGGAGATCGGGCGGAAACCGGACGAACTGACCTGGTCCAACGCGCTGGTGCTCTGCTGCGGCCGGGACGACGCCGAGGTGGCCCGGCGGGCCGCCGCGATCGGCCGGGAGCCCGCCGAGCTGCGCGAGAACGGGCTGGCCGGCACCCCCGCCGAGATCGTCGACAAGATCGGCCGGTACGCCGCCGCCGGCAGCCAGCGCAGCTACCTCCAGGTGCTCGACCTGAGCGACCTGGACCACCTGGACCTGGTCGCCAGCGAGGTGATGCGCCAGCTCTGACCGGCGATCAGCGGCTCGGAGCGCGCAGCACGGTGTCCAGCCGACCGTCGCGGTCACTGTCCAGATAGGTCACGTCCGGCACCCCGTCGCCGTCCAGGTCGAACTGCACCACGTCGGCCACCCCGTCGCCGTCGAAGTCGGTGACCACCTGCACCGAGCCGTCCAGGTGCCGGCTGACGATCGACCGGGCGCCGCCGCCGACCCGGGGCGGCGGCCCGGGGGTGGGCACCGGCGTCGGCGCCGGTCCGGGTGCCGGGTTCGGCTGCGGGCCGGGCTGACCCGCCTCGACTCCGGCGTACGCCCCGGCCGGGCCGCTGGCCGGCTCCACGCCGCTGCCGCCCGGATCGATCTCCTCCTCGGAGGGGTACACGTCGCCCCGAGGGGCGGGATCACGGTAGCTGCTCATCGGCGTAGGGTTCCCCGACGGGGCCGGCGGTAACCGCCGGCGCGGAGAGGGGGTCGCAGTGCCGACGCACCGTAACTGGGCGGGCAACATCCGGTACTCCGCCCGGGCACACCACCGGCCAGCGTCGCTGGACGAACTGTGTGCGCTGGTCGCCGGCAGCGACCGGATCCGAGCGGTGGGCAGCGGACACTCCTTCAACCGGCTCGGCGACACCACCGGCGACCTGGTCGACCTGGCCGGGCTGCCGGCCACCGTGCACCTGGACGAGACGCGCCGCACCGTCGACGTGCCGGCCGCCACGCGCTACGGCGACCTGGCCAGCTGGCTGCACGAGCGGGGGTACGCCCTGGCCAACCTCGCCTCGCTGCCGCACATCTCGGTGGCCGGCGCGGTGGCCACCGGTACGCACGGCTCCGGCGCGCACATCGGCAACCTGGCCAGCGCCGTCGCCGGCCTGGAACTGGTCACCGCGACCGGCGAGCTGCGCACCGTGCACCGCGACAGCGCCGACTTCGCCGCGATGGTGGTCTCCTTCGGCGCGCTCGGCATCGTCACCCGCGTCACCCTGGACGTGCTGCCCACCTTCGACATCCGCCAGTACGTCCGCCTCGACCTGCCCCGCCCCGCGCTGGACGAGGCGCTCCGCTCCGCGTACAGCGTCAGTGTCTTCACCGACTGGCGCTCCACCCGCGGCACCCAGGTCTGGCGCAAGCAGCTCGCGGACCAGCCCCCGCCCCCGGCGGACTGGCTCGGCACCACGGCGGCCGACCGCCCCTGGCATCCGGTACCCGGCATGCC
The DNA here is from genome assembly GCF_004331455.1 of Micromonospora zingiberis. GTDB lineage: Bacteria > Actinomycetota > Actinomycetes > Mycobacteriales > Micromonosporaceae > Micromonospora > Micromonospora zingiberis. The sequence goes on along the minus strand of NZ_SJJR01000009.1, from coordinate 85,050 downwards.
GACGGCCAACTGCACCGAGCAACTCGGCGTCGCCGGGCCGTGGCACGAGCGGCTGCCGCACTTCCGGCTCGGCTTCACCCCGAGCAGCGGTGACGAGTTGCAGTCCGAATACCACCTGCCCCGCGCCGACGCCGCCGCCGCGCTGGCCGCGCTCGACGAGGTGGCGCACCTGATCGCCCCGGTGTCGCAGACCAGCGAGCTGCGTACGATCGCCGCCGACGAACTCTGGCTCAGCCCGCAGCACGGCCGCGACACCCTCGCCGTGCACTTCACCTGGATCGCCGACGCGGCGCAGGTGCTGCCGGTGGTCGCCGAGGTGGAACGGGCCCTGGCCCCGTTCGTGCCCCGCCCACACTGGGGCAAGGTCTTCACCATCGCACCCGAGACGATCGCCGCCAGCTATCCCCGCTGGTCCGACTTCGCAACCCTGCGGCACCGCCTCGACCCCACCGGCAAATTCCGCACCGCCGCCCTAGCCCACCTCTTCCCCCACTAACCCCACCCCTCTCACACCCCACCCCACCCCGCTCCACCGCCCCTTGCCCACCGCGCCGCCCCTTGCCCACCGTGCCGCGCCGCGCCTTGCCCACTGCGCCGCGTCTTGCCCGCTGCGCCGCGTCTTGCCCGCCGCGCCGCGTCTTGCCCGCCGTGCCTTGCCCGCCGCGCCGATCTTGCAGTTTTGGTCGTTGGTATGCACTTTTTCTCGCATTTGCACCGACCGGAAGTGCATGATCGACGGTGCTGGTGGGGTGGGGGTGGGTGGTCAGCGGGTGGGGGTTAGGTGGTCGCGGAGGTGGCCGCGTTGGACGGCGCGGCTGATGTCGCTCGGCGAGACGATGCCGACCAGGCGGCCGTCGGCGACCACCAGCGCCCGGCCGTCGGCGCACTCGGTGAGCCGGGGCAGCAGGTCGGTGAGTTGCTCGTCGGGGGAGGCGAGGACCAGGTCGTCGGCGCGGCAGGCCACCGCCTCCAGGGTGGTGCTGCCCCGCTGGTCGGCCGGCACACCACGAACCCGGTCGAGGGTGACCAGGCCGACCGGCCGGCCGTCCTCGATCAACGGCAGCGCCGTGTGCCGGTAGGCGAACAGGTACTTGTCGACGAAATCGGCCACGGTCAGCTCACCCGAGGCGGTCTGCGGCTGCGGCGTCATCACGTCGGCGACCCGTACCCCGCGCAGCGCGCTGCCCATCCGCGCCTGCCGCTCCTCCATGGTGGCCGCGCCGATCAGGAACCAGCCGATCAGGGCCAACCAGAGCCCACCGACGCCGGCACCGGTCAGGAACCGCCACAACCCGAACCCGATCAGCGCCACGCCGAGCACCCAACCGGCGCGGGCCGCCACCACCGACGCCCGGGTCCGGTCCCCGGTGGCCTTCCACACCGCCGCCCGCAGCAGCCGCCCGCCGTCCAGCGGCGCCGCCGGCAGAATGTTGAACAGCGCCAGCAGCAGGTTGATGCCGCCGAGCCAGGCCATCACGCCCAGCCACAGCCCGTGCACCCCGGCCAGGCCGAGCAGCATGGCGATCACTCCAAAGAACGCGCCGATGATCAGGCTGACCAGCGGCCCGACCCCCGCGATGCGCAACTCCGCGCCCGGCGTACGGGCCTCGCCCCGCAGCTCGGCGACCCCGCCGAAGAGCCACAGCGTGATCCCCTGCACGCCCAGCCCGTTGCGTTTGGCCACCACCGCGTGGGACACCTCGTGGGCGAGCAGGCCCCCGAAGAAGACCACCGCCGCAGCCAGACCCGCGAAGACGTACGCGACCACCGACCGGCCCGGATACGACACCGGGAACAGGTTCGCCGACAACCCCCACCAGATCAGCGCGAAAATGACCAGGACACTCCAGTTCACGCCGACCGGCACACCCACGATCCGACCGAGCCGAAAACTCGCCCTCATGCCTCGGTGATACCCCGCGCAAGTGATCCCATGCCAGGGGCGAAGGTCACCTTTCGGCCGTACTGACCGTTTGTTGATCGAACACCTGCGCAGCTGCCCGCCGCCCAGGCACGTACAACACCTACGGTGTGGGGGATTACGAGATGAAGCATGAGCTGTACGGCCCTGCCGGCTCGGATCAAAACGAGAGGCTGGTTGGTTACTGCGCGGCGCCATGCCGCTACGTCTGGCGCGGATATCCGACAGTGGGACGCAATGTGGCGGGGTCGACACCGCAGCGGGCTATGACCGGTCAGGACCTGGGACAGAGCGACTCGTGCGGCCCTGGCAGGGCCCGCACTCAGCCCATCATCCAGTCCTACCACACCATCACCTTGCATCTATGGGCTGACAGGTACGCGGCCCGTCGTTAGCCTTTTATGCATTATTGACGCCGTCAGATGGGTCTTCGTCCTCTTGCGAACCTCGGCTGCTGTGCGCCGAGGTCATCGTTGTGCCGCGAGCGGTGTTGGTCTTGGCCCGGCATCGGCTCTGAGCGCCAGCTTGAGATCCAGAAACGACGGACCGATGGCTAGAAGAACCTGTGACCAGCAGCGTTGCTTGGTCTGCAAGTCTGTAGGCGGGAGGAACCTTGCCCAGCAGCCATTCAACGCAGAGCTTGTACGAGCGGCCCCTCAGGATGTTGACAGTCGCACTCTACTCCGAGCGATACCCGGCGATCGGGGAAAATCACGGCCTGTCCGCCGTCTCTGGAGCAGTTGGCGCGGCGGCCGGCGACGAGCTGTCGGTGTCATCGATAGACATGGTGGAGTGGGGTGAGGAGAACGCGGACCGATTGATCGACGCGATCAATGAGGTGCGACCCCACATCCTGGGCATCGGCCTGCAGTACGGGACGTTCTCTTTTTTCAAGGAGAACTACGCACGTCTGCGGCGCGCGACGGGTCAGAACGACCCTCTCATAATCGTAGGCGGGCCGCTCGCAACGTATCTGAGTGACCGGATCCTGGAGGAGGTCGCATCCGACGCGGTTGTCGTCGTGGGCGAGGCGGACGAGGCGTTGCCACGGCTGGTCCAGTCGTGGATGCGCGGCGACACCGACTGGTCGGAAGTTCCGAACCTCCGATACAGGGATCGCGCGGAGTCGCAGCGTCATGTACGGACGAATCGGCGTCTCGTCAACCTCGAAGAAATACCTCGTCCAGCACGTGGGCACCTCAAGAACATCATTGCGTTGGGCGGTGAGATATTTGTCGAGACGAGTCGTGGTTGCTCCTGGGCCGCTTGTACTTTCTGCCTGAGAGGTCTCACTGATATCCAGGGGCGCGGGCACGAATACCGACGGAAGCCACCGAGCCTGGTGGCCGAGGAGTTGTGCGAGGTTGCAGAGTTAGGCGTCAGAGATGTCACCATCGCTGACGAAGACTTCCTGGGTGGCCACCTCGACGACACGGAACGTTTTGTCCACGGGCTGTTGGCCCAGCCGCTTCCGGAGATGCGGTTCGATGCCAGCCTGACTGTCCACTCTGTGTGCACGAGAAGGGATTCGGCAGAGTCGAAAGCCAGGCGGCTGGCGTTGCTCCAGGCGCTTGTTGGCGCAGGGTTGCAGAAGGTCTTCCTCGGCATCGAATCGTGCTCGCCTGCCCAGCTCAAGCGGTATGCCAAGGGCCACACCCGGGCGGAGGCCGCCGAGGCGGCGGCAATACTCCGATCACTTGGGGTGCGGGTGGAGGTCGGCGTCATCCTCTTCGATCCCCTGTGTGGACTGGACGAAATCGAGGACAGCCTGCGATTCATGCGCGAGCACAACCTGGCCTCGGTGGCCTCCGGGATCAGCGCCGAACTGCGGCTACAGGACGGCACGCACTACCTCGCCCTTCTTCGTCAACACGAGGCCAGGACCGGGGTCGCACTCCACAGTGGAGTTCTCGATCCCGATACTCTAACCTACGCCTACACGTTCGCTGATCCGGACGTTCAACGGCTACACCGGACGGTAAAGAGTTGGAATGAGCGGTTGCATTCCCTTTACTACCCGGCCAAGAGCCTTTCCCGTTTCGGATCATCGGGCGCGCTTGGTGGCTTGGTTCATGAAATGAGAAAAGCGACAAACATTTTTCGGGATGAAACCTGTGATGCAATAATTGCCGCGATTGGCGGCTGGAGGAAAGGAGCGGATTATCAGGTGGCGCTGGATTTGGCGCTCGCCGACGCCGGCCGAAATCTCGCGGACTCTGTCATTGAGAACTTGGGCGCGGAAAGCGCAGCCGACACCCACCCCGTGATCCGACGAGCATTAACGGCAGCGCACAACATTGACCACTTGGTGGTCTTCGACAGCAGGCGGCAGTGAGGAAATAGCTAATGAATGCCGAGCGAGTGCTTGAGTCCATGGCTGAGATTCATTCTCTGACGAGGCTTCCCCGTATTGGGTGGGTGCTGGCAGGGGTGGCCGAACCGGAGTCGGTCTCCGACCATTGCTTCGAAACGGCGATCATCGCCTACCTTCTGGCTCAGCAGATCGATGAGCCGGTCGACATGGGGAAAGTCCTTGCGATGGCGTTGTTTCATGAGATCGGAGAGGTCCGTATCACCGACCTGCCAAGGCGGTCATCGCCGTACGTCAAGAAATTCAAGCGTGAGGCCGAACGTCAGGCGTCAGTGGACATCCTTGGCGGAGTGGCCGACAGCGTTTTTCCTTTACTCGAAGAGATGCACGACCAGCAGACATTGGAGGCGCGTCTGGTCGAGGCGGCGGAGGAACTGCAAATAATCGCGGCCGCAATGTATTACGCTAAAGAGAACAACGGTGACATCAGCGAGTACCGGCGGGACGCGGAGAAGTACGACTCGCTCGGCATCGTTCCGGCCGCTCAGGTCGCCGAGGTGGTGCGGCGGAAGCTTGGTGAGTACCTGGGCGACAAGCCCTACTGGGAACTAGGTTACAGTCGTCACTCCGGGGCGGCCGACAATGCCAGGAGCTAGCCGGAAGTACGATGTATTTCTGAGCTACAGCAGTCGCGATGCCGAATCCGCGGCACGGCTGAATGTTCTTCTGTCGCAGAGCAGGCACCGTGGTCGCCGCCTCAAGGTGTTCCATGCGCCCACGACGGTCCGGGTTGGAGAATCGATTCCAGCAGCCATCGCGGAGGCACTGGAGCACTCGCGATGCTTGATCGCACTCTTATCGCCGGACTGGATCGAATCCGAGTGGACGACGCTGGAATCGGAGGTGGCGCTGTGGCGTGATCCGGCAGCCCGCCGTCGGCTTATCCTGCCGATCTTGCTGAGGCCGACCAGACTGCCGCCCATGCTGGCTCGTCTCCAACATCTTCGGCTCGAAGAACGTGAGGATGCCGAAAGCGTTCTTTCTCCGCTGCTTGACGCGATACGATGGTCCATCGCCGAGGACGAGGCCAGTGAAAAATTCTCCGGTGAGCGCCGTGAGCTGCTGTCATCCCCAATTCTTCCATGGCTCGGGCCAAGGGGTCCGAGCTTTGAGTTTGTGTGGCCTGAAATGATTATAGACCCAGAAGTTCGAGTTCGGCGCCGACCGGGCAAGGAAATTCGTCTTTCTGGTTGGTTCGAGTCCGTTTCGGCTGTGCCGGGCTGTGTTGCGATCGTCGGAGATGCCGGCGCTGGAAAGACCACCGCCCTCCGGTCGATAACCCTTAGTGGTGCGGGTGATCTCTCAAGCCAGCGAGTCTTCGTACATGCGCGAGAGGTGCCGCGTCGGATCAAGGAGCTGAGGGCGCGCGCAAGGCGTAAGTCAGGACTCGTACTGCTGGTTGATGGCCTGGATGAGGCCGGCGACGAGATGGTCAGCACGATCGGTGCGGAGCTGGGTGGCCTGGTCGCGACCGGGGTCACCGTTTTTGTTGCATCACGCACGGATTTTTTTGAGCGTCAGGCGGACGTGCTCGTGGGCGGGCTCGGATCCCTGGAGGAAGTTCTTGAGGTCAAGGCCTGGGCGCGATCCGACATCATCGACTTCTCCGAAAGATACGCTAGCAGGGTCGATGACCCGCTTGTAGCCTCACGCGTCCGAGAGATCCTGGATTCGGTTCCTGGAGCTGTCGATATTGCCTCCAATCCCATGCGTCTGACTCTTCTACTATATTTGCTTGTGACCCGGGCAGACATTGACGTACTGCGTCTCAATGAACCGTACACCCTCTATGAGATGTTCTACAGCGAATGGCTCAACAAAGAGCGTCATCGTGGGACGTCGGGGGGGTCTGCTACCGCCATAGTGGCTGCACATGTCCAGCTTGCCCGCTGGTTCTATCGGCACAAAGGCGAGCGCTCCTCGTCTGTGCGGGAGATTGGGGTTGAGGGGTGGGATGAACTCCGACTGGACAGCGCATTCAGCGATCTGCTGGATTTCGAAACCAGCATCGACGAGGGTGGCGAGGTCGTTCGTGGATTCCGCCACGAGACGCTCGGCGAGCACCTGATCGCTCGGTCGATTCTGCATGCGTTCGACGCCGGTGGACCGGTCATCGACAAAGCTCTCGCGATAACGGTTGCGGACGACGTCAACGGATTCGTGAGGAGTGGCCTAGCTCAATTCAGTGCCGCGCGTGTTTCCGCGATTCAGGCCAACCTTGGCAGACGGTATGACGAGTTGAAGCGCGACGCCGAGAGTGTGTCGACTGACGAGAATGAACGATTGCGGGAGCAGATTCTCTATTATGTCGGCCGGCTTCCGGTGAGAAAGGTGCCGGAGGTTCTAGTGGTCGCGTCCGTCTCGGAAACGACGCCGCTGCTTCGTCGCGCGGCCGCGCTCGGTGCGATCCTGCACGGAAACGTGGAGGTCGAGAAGCGCTATCTGCTCATGCTGGATGACGCGTCGGAGGCGAGATTGAACCGGTCGGTGCAGATGGTTTACTTTGGGGACGTTCATGACGACCTGCACACCTTTGAGGACTCCGGTGAAGACTGGAGCAGGACGCGAAGAGCAATCTTCCGGAGACTCGGCGGCCGGTCTATTCGGGATAATCGGCTGCGCCAGTGGGATCTGCGTACGCTGCGCTCGTTCATTGAAAGCCGCCCTGGTTCGGTGCTGTCCGGCGAGGAGTCCATGATCCTCCGCGCGATACAGCTTCCAGGAATCGGTGAGGAGGATCGTGCTGCGGCAATTCGACAGGAAATCGATCTTGTCCTGGGCCTGGCGGGAACGTGAGGTGGCAAAGCACTGGTGGGCCTTTCACGGGTGTTCGAGCGGTTAGCTCCCGATGCCACGGCGCCCGCAGCCAGAACCGATCCACCGGCCGGTGCCGTGCCGACGGTGACTGATGCCATCCAAGACTGCCCAACTCGGCGAGTCTGCGTGGTGCTCGCCCCGGTGGCGGTGCCCAAGGCGAAGAGCCGGTGGCTCCGCTGCTGATCTTGGCGGCCGAACGGCAGACATGCTAGTCCGCGGCGGGCTGTTCGGGATCTATCAGGTAACGGAGGTCATGGCTCGATGATCGACGGCAGGGTGGGTTGTTAGAGGGTGGTGGTGAATGAGGTGAGATAGTGCCAGAGCAGCGCTCCAGCCAGGCTGGCCAGCGCGGAAGTGGCGACGAAGATCGGCCATGACTTCGCTGCCCGGCGGCGGGTGAGCAGCACGGTCAGCCCGATCGCCGCGAGCAGGATGCTGGCCCCGGCGGAGAGGACGCGGCCCAGGAAGAACGCGTCGAGGGCGTGCCAGGCACGGAAGATCATCAAGAATTCCAGGCCCTGACCGGCAAGGAGCCCGAACGCCGCCCCGGCCGCGACCGACGCGCGGATCCGTGTTCCGCGTCGGACGACCGCGCCCAGGTAGCCGAGCGTGATGCCGGCGACGACCGAGGCGGCGAGCCAGAACACGGTGGCCCGGCCGACCGAGGCCAGCCCGGTCCAGGCGGACGAACTGCCGTCCTCAAGGGTGCCGAGGCGCCAACGTCGGCCGTGAGCGAGGATCAGTCCGTAGTAGACGACCGTGGCCACCACCAGGACAGCGGTCGCGTTGATCGGCGCCACCGCGCGACGGGTCGCCAGGTAGCCGGCCAACAGGGCGGCACCGCCCCAGGCGAAGCCCGTGCTGGTGAGCGTCAGCATGACCACACCGGCGATGCCCGGCAGTTCGTCGCCGACGAAGGCGAACAGGCCCAGACCGGCTCCGGCCAGCAGCAACGGCTTCCACGGCAGGGTTCGGTACGCGACTGCGACCAGGCCACCCGACCCGGTCCGTGCTGTGGTCATCGGTGGTCCTAACTGGCCCAGGCGGCGAGGTCCCTGCTGGCGGAGGGCGGTCGGTTGTTGCGGGGCGGTGTCCGGCCGCCGGTCAGCGTTGCGGGTGCCCTGCCCGCCGAGCATGCCACGGCCTCCGTGGGGCCGACCCGGGTGCTGCGGGCGATCCTCGAACAAAGGTCACCCTGCCCGCCGAGCATGCCACGGCCTCCGTGGGGCCGATCGTCGGGCTCCCGGGCAGCGGGGTGGCGGCCTGCGGCGGGCCGGGTGTGCGGGCTCAGGCGGTCGGGGGTGGGGTGGGTAGCTTGTCGACGACCACCACCGGGGTGCCCGGGGGTACCTGGTCCAGCAGGAGTCGCTGGCCGGAGCGGGTGAGTCGGATGCAGCCGTTGGTGGTGCGCTGGCCCAGTTCGCCGTCGTGGTACCAGGTGTGGATGCCGATGTGCGCGCCGCGCAGGCCGCTCGGTACGGATTCCGGGTCGTCGGGTACCGAACCGAGGGCGTAGATGTCGACGCCACCGTAGACCGACTCGGGCGGTGGCGTACGGCCCAGCACGAAGGTGCGGCCGAGCGGGGTTTCCTGGCCCCGCTGGCCCAGGCTCACCTGCCAGCTGCGTTTGGCGACCCCGTCGCGGTACCAGGTCAGCCGGTACGGCACCCGTTCCACGATGATCTGGTCGCGCAGCTGCACCGTCCGGAAGCCGCCGGGTGGCAGCCAGGCCAGCCTGCGGTTGGCCGAGGGCAGCAGCACTGCCGTCCAGCCGGCCTCGCGGCGGGCGATCGGGATGGTCAGCTCCACCTCGCTGATGGTCGGCATGAGGAAGGCGATCGGCCGGCCGCCGGGTGCGTCGTAGGCGGCGAGTCGGCGCTGTGGGCGTACGCCCCTGGTCAACGCCGTGGTGTCCAGCGCGTCCGGGTCACGTGGAAAGCCGTCGGGTGCCGGATCGTAGTCGATCTCCGGCAGGTCGTCCGGCGCCGGCGCGGCCGGCGCGATGCTCTCGCCGGCCAGCGGTGCCGACAGCGTCGCGGTCGGCGCCACCGTCGGGTCGCCCGACTGCCCCACCGACCCCGCCGACGGCGTCAGCGCCCACCCGGCATAAGCCGACCCGCCCAACAACACCGCAACCCCGACCGCCGCCCCAACCCTCCGCCAACCTGCCATAAAACCCCCATCAACCACACACCACCCTAACCACCCCAACACCCTAAACCACCCCAAACCCCCGCCCCGAACAGCGTTGATCAAGAAGTTTGCGTCAGGAATCCGCGAGATTCCGACGCAAACTTCTTGATCAACACGGGCGAGGGGTGGGAGGACAGGAGGGGTGGGGGTTAGGGGAGGCGGGCTTGGAGGTGGAGGGCTATGGCGTCGTGGGCGGGGACGTTGGCGGCGAACCAGCCGTTGGCGTCGACGGTGATCACCGGGCCGGAGCAGGTGCCGCCCGAGAAGGTGCCGTGGATGACGTCGCAGTAGCGGCCGGCGGGCAGGCCGGTGTAGTAGGAGCGGCCGTTGATGGCGAAGTCCTCGTCGTTGATGGTGATGAAGCCCCGGCCGGTACGGCTGAACGCGATGTGTTGGTAGCCGTTGTCGTACCAGTTGCTGACTCCGGTGCCTTCGGTGGCGTTGCGGAAGCCGACCATGTTCGCGATGACTGGCCAGCGGTGCTCGCACTCCCAGCCGGAGTAGCAGACGGCGTTGAGCGTCTTGTTGTTGCCGTCCGAGGGCGGGCCGGCGTCGCGGCTGCTGTAGGTGTAGCTCGACATCACCGTCGGCGAGCCGTACGGCCAGGCCAGCATGAAGGCGTTGGCCAGCGCGTAGATGCCCCGGTCGCGGTAGGTGAGCACGCCGGGGTCGTCGCGTTGGGTGTCGTGGTTGTCGATGAAGACCGACGAGACGCCGCCGGGCAGGTGGCCCCAGCCCTCCCCGAAGTTGCGCAGGTAGGCCAGCCGCTCGGAGCGGAAGACCCGGGCCAGGTCCTTGCCGTAGCGGAACTCGTGCACGTCACCGTTGCCGGTGTACTCCTCGGGCCGGATCGGCTCGCCCGCGCCGTAGATGACCTCCTGCACGATGTACGCCGGGCGGTTCAGCCGGCTGAGGATGTTGGCGATGTCGGCGGCGGGCATGTGCTTGCTGGCGTCCAACCGGAAGCCGTCCACCCCGAGCGAGAGCAGGTCGTTGAGGTACGCGGCCAGCCGGGAGCGGACGTAGTCCGAGCCGGTCTTGAGGTCGGCGAGGTTGACCAGCTCGCAGTTCTGCACCTCGTACCGGTCGAGGTAGTTGACGATGTCGTTGTTGCCGTTGCGGCCGCAGTAGTTGAAGTCCTGCGCCTGGTAGATGCCGGGATAGACGTAGTGCTGGTACGACGATCCGGCCCAGCCGGTGCCGCCGTTGGCCTGGCCGGACATGTGGTTGACGACCGCGTCGACGATCACCTTGACGCCGGCGGCCTGGCAGGTGGTGACCATGGAGCGGAACTGGTCGCGGGTGCCCTTGCGGGATTCGATCCGGTAGCTGACCGGCTGGTACGCCACCCACCACTGGTTGCCGCGGACGTGTTCCTGCGGTGGCGAGACCTGGACGTAGCCGTAGCCCTTCGGGCCGAGGGTGCTGGTGCACTCGCTGGCCACCGAGGGCCAGTTCCACTCGAACAGGTTGGCGATGACCTTCTTGCCGCCGGCCGGGGCGGCGACGGCCGCCGGTGCCGTCACGACGGTGGGGGCGAGCAGGCTGGCGATCGCGCCGAGGGCGACGAGCGCCGTACGGAGTCGACGTCGATGCATCGGGAGCTCCTGGGGCGGGGGAAGGGTTGCCCGGATCTTGCAATCAGGGCTGAAAATTTCGGCAAGGTTACAAGCTGATTTCATGGGCTGTCAACGTATGGACATGGATCAGTGGCCGGATCGGGCCTACACGCGCCGGGCGTGGGGATGGTTCGACAACTTGTCGAGATTTTTTTGGCGTTGACTGATCCGTCCGGCCGCCGACTGCGTACTGGTGTGGGGAACAGGGTCGGCCGGTGGTACGCCGCCGCGAGACGATCGAGGAGCACATGGCCCGGGCTACGCAGAACGAGAAGCCGCCTGCCGTCCGTACCAGCAGCAGCAGTAGAGGTATTCGGGTGGCCTCCCGCAGTCAGGTCCTGGCGCTGTCCGCGTCCGGACTCGCCGCGGTATGGGCGCTGGTGATGCTCACCGGCGCCGGCCAGAGGGCCTACGCGATGGGCTTCTTCTTCACCGAGTTCTTCGCCGGCGTGATCGCCCTGGTCGCGCTGAGTCTCACGGTGATGATGGGGCTGCTCTCCACCGACCGGCTGGTGCTGCTCATCCGGCACCGGGTCCTGTTGCAGTCCGCGCACCGGGCGACCGGCATCCTCGGCGTGGCCGGCCTGGTCTTCCACGTCATCACGAAGATCGCCAGCGGTCGGGCGGGGGTGACCGACGCCGCCGTGCCGTTCGTCGGCGGCCGGGGTCTCTACGTCGGGCTCGGCACCATCGCCGCGCTGCTGATGGTGGGCGTGCTCTGGACCGGGATCATCCGGGCCCGCTTCGCCGACGTCGGTCCGAAGTGGGTGTGGCGGGCGCTGCACTCCATGGCGTACCTCTCCTGGCCGTTCGGCATCTTCCACGGCCTCGGCGCCGGCCGCGCGCCGGCCACCTGGGTCAGCCTGAGCTACTGGCTCTGCGTGGTGCTGGTCGTGGTGGCGCTGTTGGTCCGACTCTCGGTCACCCTGCAGCGGCGTAGCCGCGAGCAGCACCAGGCCGCCGCCCTCAACGAGGCCATGACCGGCAAGGGCAGCGACGAGACCCGGACCAAGACGCTGCTCGGCAACCTGACCAAGCGGGCCGGCGAGGGCGAGCGGACCCGCCGCGACACCAGCTGGGCCGAGAGCACCTCGGGCACCTGGGCCAGCCCCACGATCCGGCGCAACGACCCGGAGCGGTTCACCGTGCCGGTGGTTCCGGAGCCGGGCACGCTGCGCGAGCCGGTCCGCCCCGGGCGGGAGCGCCGCGACGAGGAACTGGAGCCGGTCGCCCGGCGCACGTCGCGGCGCGACGAGGAGGAGCTGGAGCGCGCCGTACGCCGGGAAACCGAGCTGCTCGAACCGGTGGCGCGCCGCCGTCGCGACGAGGAGCCGACCGGCCGACGCAGCTCCCGCCGGGACGAGGAACTGGACGCCACCGACCGGCGTTCCCGGCTCGACGACGACCTGGAGCCGGCGCCGCGCCGCTCCCGGCGCGACGAGGAGCCGAGCCGGCGACGGACCGCCCGGCGGGAGGAGGAGTACGAGTCGGCGGGCCGCCGCTCGACCCGCCGCCGCGAGGAGGAACTGGTCGCGGACGCCGATCGTGACTCGGGCGGCCGGCGCCGCCGCGACGACGAGGAGTACGGCCGGTCCCTGCGGTCGCGGTCCGAACTGGACGCCGGCACCCGCTACTCGTCCCCGCCGCAGCGGACCGACGAACCGGAGGAGCCCTGGGACAGCCCGCGCCGGTGGGAGTCCACCGCGCCGATCTCCGGCTCGCCGATCTCCGGTTCACCCATCTCCGGCTCGCCGATCTCCGCCGCGCCGCGCAGTGGTGGCGGGCGGCACAGCGCCGAGGACGACGTGCCGGAGGCCGAGACCGACTACTGGCGCCCCCCGGCGCGGTACGCCCCGGAGGACGCCGCCGACGACGACACCCCGACCCTGGTCGACCTCGCCTCCCGGCGGGCTCGCCGGGCCTCCGGGGAGAACCGCCGCCGGCGCCGCGCCGATCCGGATTCCGTCGACGGGGCCTACTGGGCGGGCCTGCGAGGTGAGGCCAAGTGACGATCCGTACCACGGTCCCGCCGGTGGCCTGCGTCGGTGAGCCACGGCTCACCGCCGGGTTCGCCGAGTTCGGCCGCCTCGACCTGCGCGCCCACGAGATGGTGCACGGCCCGATCAGTCCGATGGAGCCGTCCGCGCTGCTCCGGCTCGCCGAGGGCATCCAGCTCAAGGGCAAGGGCGGCGCCGGTTTCCCGTTCGCCAGGAAACTGCGCGCGGTGCTGGAGTCCTGCGAGCGCCAGGACCTGCCCCCGGTGGTGGTGGTCAACGCGACCGAGGGGGAGCCGGCCAGCTGGAAGGACAAGGTCATCCTGACCCGGGCGCCGCACCTGATCCTCGACGGTGCCGCGCTGGCCGCGTTCGCGCTCGACGCCGAGGAGATCGTGCTCTGCGTCGCCGACGACCTGTTCGGCCGGGACTCCCTGATGGAGGCGCTGGAGGAGCGGCGGATGCCGGTACCGACCAGCGTGGTGACGGTGCCGCACCGGTTCATCAGCGGCGAGGGCGGTGCGCTGGTCAACGGGATCAACGGACTGCCGCACATCCCGCCGGGCACCAAGAAGCGGTCCAGCGACTCGGGCGTGAACAACCTGCCGACCCTGCTGTCGAACGCCGAGACGTACTCCCAGATGGCGATCGCGGCCCGGCTCGGGCCGTACGAGTACGCGGCGCTCGGCACCGACGACGAGCCCGGCACGGTGCTGCTCAGCATCACCGGTGCGGCCAAGCGGCACGCGGTGGTCGAATGCGCCGCCGGCACTCCGCTGCGGGAGATCCTCGAACTCTGCGAGGTGCCCGACGGTCCAGGGATCCTGATGGGCGGCTACCACGGCAAGTGGATCACCAGGGAGGCGGCGGAGAAGGCCGAGGTCTCCCGCAAGGGGCTGGCCGCGGTCGGCGGCACCCTCGGCGCCGGCATCATCGTGCCGCTCGCCAACGACACCTGCCCGCTCGGCGAGGCCGCCCAGGTGGTGCGCTACCTGGCCGGCGAGTCCGCCGGGCAGTGCGGCCCGTGCAAGCGAGGGCTGCCGGACCTGGCCCGCGCCGTCGACCTGGCGGTCTCCGGCAGCGCGCCGGTGGAGGTCGTCCGGGCCGCGGCCGGCGACGTCAAGGGGCGTGGCGCGTGCAGCCACCCCGACGGTACGTCCCGGTTCGCGCTGTCGGCGATGGAGGTCTTCGCCGACGACCTGAAGAAGCACACCACCGGCGAGGGCTGCGGCCGGCGGGTCAAGGGCGTGATGGGTCTACCCGGTGCGCCCGACGCCAATCCGCAGAAGCTCGTGCTGGACTGGTCCCGGTGCGACGGTCACGGCCTCTGCGCGCACGTGGTGCCGGACTTCATCCGGCTCGACCAGAACGGATACCCCGCCTTCCCGCCCACCCCCGTGCCGACCTGGCTGCGGGAGGGCGCGTCGAAGGCGGTCAAGGTCTGCCCGGAACTGGCGCTGCGACTGACCAAGGCCTGACCGAGGTCGGACCGAGCCGCGCGGCTACCGCGCCCGGCTGCGACCTGACCGCTCGGTGGCCGGCCCTCCCCGGCGGAACCGGGGGCGGCATGAGCGAACGAAGGAGACGCGGATGGGCACGGCACGAACGACGGGACGGTCCACCGGTACGCTCACCGCCGCCCTGCTGGCCGTCGTACTGGCCGGTGCCGGGTGCGGCGCCGACGCGGGCGCCGAGGCGGCCGCACCGGGCGGTGCCCCGCCCGCCGGGACGCCGGCGGTCAGCGCCGCCGCGTCCCCGTCGGCCGGCCCCACCGGCCCGGTGTCCGTACCGGACACCCTCCGGTTCACCGGCAAGGCCCTGGACGGTACGGCGTTCGACGCGGCCACCCTGGCCGGGCGGCCGGTCGTGCTCTGGTTCTGGGCGCCCTGGTGCGCCGCCTGCGCCAGCCAGGCGTGGACGGTGGCCGAGATCGCGCCGCAGTTCCGGGACACCGTGCCGATCATCGGGGTCGCCGGGCTCGGCGAACACCGGGCGATGTCCGACTTCGTCACCGAGTTCGAACTGGAGCCGGTGCCGCAGATCGACGACCGGGAGGGTGCGATCTGGCGGCGGTTCGAGGTCGTCCAGCAGAGCACCTTCGTGATCATCGACCGGGACGGCCGGGTGATCCACCAGGGTTGGCTGGACGGGGAGGACCTCACCCGTCGGGTCACCGCGCTGGCGGCCTGAGGCCGGGGTCGCCCCGGCGTCGGTGGCCCGCTGCTGCCTGCTGACGGCCGTCGGCGTGGCGTCAGGGCCGGACGGGCGGAAAACCGGCGTTGACCGTCGGGGGTCGCGCGGCGCGGCCCCCGACGGTACCGGTCAGCGTGGGGTGAGGCGGTCGGTGCCGAGCCGGTCGCGGAGCACCTCCGGCACCAGCACCGAACCGTCGGGCTGCTGGAACTGCTCCAGGATGGCCGGGAACAGCCGGCTGGTCGCCAGCGCCGACCCGTTGAGGGTGTGTACGAAGCGGGTCTGCTTGCCGCCCGGCTCCCGGTAGCGGATCGCCGCCCGGCGGGCCTGGTAGTCACCGCCCCAGGAGACCGAGGAGACCTCCTTGTACTTGCCGGTGCTCGGCATCCACACCTCGATGTCGAGGGTCTTGCGCATCGAGGCGCTGGAGTCACCGGCGGCCAGCAGGCTGCGCTGGTAGTGCAGGCCCAACCCCTCGACCAGGCTCTCCGCGTGGCCGACCATCTGCTCCAGTGCGGCGTCGGCCTGCTCGGGCAGGGCGAACTGGAAGATCTCCACCTTGTTGAACTGGTGGCCGCGGACCGTGCCCCGCTCGTCCGAGTGTGACCCGGCCGCCTCCCGGCGGTAACAGGGGGTGTACGCGAACACCCGCAGCGGCAGCTTCGCGGTCTCCAGGATCTCGTCCTGGTACGCCCCGAGGATCGCCGTCTCGGCGGTGGGCAGCAGGAACTGCCCGCGCTGGCCGGACTGCTTGTCCAGGTGGTAGACGTCGTCGTAGAACTTGGGGAACTGGCCGGCGGCGAAGCCGGCGGTGTCCAGCAGCAGGTGCGGCGGGAGCAGGAACTCGTACCCGGCCTCGATGTTCCGCTCGATCAACCAGTTGATCAGCGCCCACTCCAGCCGGGCACCCAGCCCGGTGTACATCCAGAAGCCCGAACCACCCAGCTTGACGCCGCGCTCGTGGTCGACCAGGCCCAGCATCCGGCTCAACTCGACGTGGTCACGGATCTTCTCGATCGCCGGTGGGGCACCGAAGGTCTTGACCACCCGGTTGGCTTCCTTGCCGCCGCTGACCACGTCGTCGGCGGGCAGGTTCGGCAGCTCGCTCATGACGGTACGCAGCCGCGACTGCACCTCGTCGAGCTCGGCCTCCAACTCGGCGACCTGCTTACGGCCGGCCTCGCTGGCCACCTCCGGCTCGACACCGGCCCGCTTGGCCTGCGCGTACGCCCGGGCCTCGGCCTTGCGGCGCTGCCGCTCCCCGTCGATCTCGGTGATCAGCCGGCGGCGCTCCCGGTCGAGGTGCTGGATCTCGTCCAGCGCCCGGTCGACCTCGGTGGCCTCCAGCCGCTTTGCCAGCGCGGTCGCCACCGCGTCGCGATCCTTCCGGATCAACTCCATGTCGAGCATGCTGCTCCGTACGCTCCAAGTCAGGCTGACCCGGTGATGCTACCGCCGGGCCCCGATCCCCTTTTCTCCCGCACCCGGCCCCCACGTCGGGTCAGCGACGGCACGGGGCTCAGAGCCGGATCGGCATCAGGATGGAGAAGGCCCCCTCGTCGTCCGGGCGGCGGATGGCCAGCGGCGTGAGTGGGCTGTCCACCTCCAGCGTCAGGTGCCGGCGGCCCGCCGCGCCCAGCGCGTCGAGCAGGTACGCGCCGTTGACCCCGACCCGCAGTTCGGTGCGGTCGCCGGGGTCGGCCGGGTTGTCGTCGCCGGTCAGGTCGTCGGGGCCGAGCAGGCGGAGCCGGTCCGGCGTACCCAGGCCGAGCACGGTCACCGGCCACGACCGGCCGGCGTACTGGCGAACGGCCGCCGGCCCGCCGGCCCGCAGCGCGGTGACCAGCCATTCGGCGTCGACCGGAACCCGACGTGCCGGCCCGGCGGCACCGGATCGCGGCAGCAGCGCGTGGTAGTCGGGGAAGTCGTCCGGCAGCGCGGTGGCCCGCAACCGGTGCCCGGCCACGTCGGCGACCAGCGACGAACCGGCCACGGTCAGCGTCACCTCGCCCCGGGCTGCCCCGCCGTGGTCCGCCCCGTCCTGGTCCGCTTGGCCCCGGGTCGCCGTGGTGAGGAGCTGGCGTAGGGCGTCGACGGCGTCCAGCGGCAGCACGGTACGCACCGCCGGGCCGTGCACCGCCGCCTCGGCCGTCGCCACCGCCAGCCGGTGCCGGTCGGTCGCCACCAGTTGGACGCCCGTCTCGGCCACGTCGAACAGGACCCCGGTCAACGCCGGCAGCTCGGGGTCGGTGCCGACGGCGAACCGTACGGCGTCCACGGCGGCGGCCAGCGCGGCCACGGTCAGCGTGAGCCGGGTGACCGCCGACGGCTGGTCGGCCGGCAGCAGGGAGCGGATCCGGGACACCTCGCGGCGGGCGTCGGCCAGCCCCTCCTCCAGCCGGCGTACGTGGGTGTCGAGCAGCCGGTGCACCACGGCGGGTTCGGCGCGTACCGCGCGGGCGATCTCGGCCACCGGCATGCCCACCCGACGCAGCCCGGCCACCAGCCGGGCCGGTGCCACCTGGTCGTCGGTGTACCGGCGGTACCCGGTGGCCGGGTCGACCCAGGCGGGCACCAGCACCCCGGCGGCGTCGTAGAACCGCAGGGCGCTCACCGTCAGTCCGCTGGCCCGGGCCAGCTCGCCGATGCTGCGCAGGTCACTGTCCACGCCCGCGATCCTGCCCCCTCGACCTGGTCGAGGGTCAAGTCGCTGCCGCAGGTGTTAACCGGGGACCCCTGCTCTACCGCAGGCGTTAACCGGGTGCCCTTCCTTCCTCCAGGACCCGGAAGGTGAGGCCGGCGGCGGTGAGGCGGTGCAACAGGGCGTCACCCATCGCGGTGACCGGGGTGACCTGCCCGGCGGTGGCCGGCAGGTCGTCCAGGGCCAGGCAGAGCGCCGACTCGGCGAGCATCTTGGCGGTCTCGTCGTAGCCGGGATCGCCGCCGGCCACCTCGGTCACCACCCGCCGGTCGCCGCCGGAGCCGACGAACCGGACCCGGAACCACGACTTGGCCCGCTGCTCGGCGTTCGGGCCCTGGCCGGAGGTGAGCCGGCCGAGCAGCCAACGCCGGGCCGGCGGCACCTTCACCAGCCCGGCCAGCGCGCCCAGGCCGGCACCGGCGACCAGCACCGTCGGCAACCGCCGTACCGCCGCGAAGTGCCGGTAGCGGAAGTCCGGCCCGTACTCCGGGCGGGCCGCCGCCGAGCGGCGTACCACCTGCGGGTCGATGGTCGGCAGCGGCACCGCCCAGGCCGGCAGGTCGCGCGACCGGGCCAGCTTCCCCGCGACGGCCCGCACCCGGCGGTCGGTCGGGCGCGGCTCGACGGCGCGGCGCTCGCGGGCCGCCCGGGACATCTCGGCGGTACGCGAGAAGGCGGTCAACACCGAGTGGTAGGTGCCGGCGGAGAAGCGCCCACCGGCCCGCACGTAGCCGTCCACGGTGATCGGCACGTCGGCGGGCAACTGCTTGATCGTGAACCAGACGCCCAGGTCGTGGGGGATCGAGTCGAAGCCGCAACTGTGCACCAGCCGGGCGCCGGTGCGTACCGCCTCGGCGTGATGGCGCAGGTACATCAGGTCGACGAACTCCGGCTCGCCGGTGATGTCCAGGTAGTCGGTGCCGGCGGCGGCGCAGGCGGCCACCAGCGGCTCCCCGTACTCGATGTACGGCCCGACGGCGCTGGCCACCACCCGGGCGGCCACGGCCACCGCCCGCAGCGAGGCCGGGTCGGTGGCGTCGGCGGTGAGCAGCGGCAGCCCGGCCAGCGCCGGGTCGATCGCGGTCAGCCGGTCGCGGACCGTGGCCAGCTTGTCGGGGTTGCGCCCGGCGATCGCCCAGCGCAGCCCGGGTGGTGCGTGCCGGGCGAGATAGTCGGCGGTGAGACCGCCGGTGAAGCCGGTCGCCCCGAACAGCACGATGTCGTACGCCCGCTCCGCAGCCATCCCGCGATCATGCCAGTCCGGACGCGCAGCCGCCCGGCTCGGCGACGCTCAGTCCGGTCGGCCGGTCGGCGGCACCTCGCCGGCCTCGGCGAGCCGTTTGGTCTGCCACAGGGCGTGACGTACCGCGAGCTGCGGATCGTCGCCCACCAGATGCGCGGCCAGCCCGGTGGGGCCGGTGACCGGCCGGGCGGCCAACTCGGTACGCCGACCGCCGGGCGGGCGGCGCAACTCGACCTGTACGGCGCCGTCGAGCTGGCGCAGTGGCTCCGGCCAGACCCCCGCCGGCAGCACCTCGTCGGGTGGGCGGTCGATGGTGACCACCTGCCACGGCGCGGTCCACCCGCCGGCCCGTCCCGCCTCCGGCCGTGCCGGCCGCCGGAGGGCGGTGCGCCGCTCACCGGCGGCGCGCCCGGGCCACCAGCGGGTGAGGGCGCTACGTACCGCCCGGATCGTCGCCGCGCCGAGGACGCCGGCCACCGCGAACGCCGTTCCCACCCGTCCCACCGGCACCTCCCGAAGTCCGCGCGACCTCCACCGTCCCCACAGCCCGGGTGAACCGGGCTCCTCCGGAAGGGGTGAACCGCCCAACGTCGGGTAACCGCCGGCCGCAGGACCGGGGGAGGGGAACGCGTCCGTGGGGGTGAGCCGGATGCTGGATGATCGCAGCGATGTCCGGGCCACCACGACGGCCCGTACGCCGGGCGGTCCGCCCCTGCTGGCGTCCCGCATGTCACCCGCCTTGCTGCCCGAGCCGGTGGTGCTGCGGCCCCGGCTGGCCCGTTTGCTGGACGACGCGGTGGCCCGGCCGGTCACCCTGCTCCGCGCGCCGGCGGGCTGGGGAAAGACCACCCTGCTCGCGTCCTGGCGGCGGACGGTGGTGGAGAACGAGCCCGATGCCCCGGCACCGGCCTGGGTCTCCGTCGAGGCCGGCGACGACGCGGACCGGCTCTGGGGGTACCTCGCGGCCGCGCTGCGCTCGATCGTGGACGTGGCGGCGGATCCGGCGACGATGCCGATACCCGACCGGCCGCCGCGACCGGACGAACTGGAGGTGCTGGCCGCCGCCCTCGCCGCCCGGGAACGGCCGGCGGTGCTGGTCCTCGACGACCTGCACCGCGTCACCGACCCGGCGGCGTTGGCCGGGCTGGAGTTCCTGCTGCGCCACACGGAACAGCGGCTGCGCCTGGTGGTGACCGGGCGTTCCGCCCCACCGCTGGCGGTGCAGCGGCTCCGGCTGGCCGGTGAGTTGACCGAGATCGGCCCGAACGAGCTGGCGTTCACCGGTGACGAGATCGCCGACCTGCTGGCCGCGCACGGGGCAGCGGTGCCGGTGGCGGCCGTGCGGCGGCTGCGGCAGCGTACCGAGGGCTGGCCGGCCGCGCTGCGGATCGCCGCGCTGGCCCTGCGCAGCCAACCGGACCCGGAACGCTGGATCGACCAGCTCGGTGCGGATCAGCCGGAGATCGCCGGCTACCTACGCGAGGAGGTGCTCGCCGGGCTGGCCCCGCAGGACCGTGAGCTGCTGCGCCGGGCCGCGGTCGCGGACACCGTCTGCGCCGGCCTCGCCCACGCGCTGGTCGGCGACGCGACCGCCGAGGGCCGGCTGAGCGCGCTCGCGGACGACGCCGGGTTGCTGCACCCGGACGGTGGCCACCCGCCGTGGTACCGCTGCCATCCCCTCCTGACCGACCTGTTGCAGCGCGAGTTGGGTCGGCTGCCCGCCGACGAGCTGCGTGATCTGCACCTGCGCGCCGGCAGCTGGTACGCCGGCAACGGCCGGCCGGCCGACGCGCTGCGGCACGCGCTGGCCGCCGGGGACTGGGTGAGCGCCGCCGACCTGTTCGTCACCCGGTGGCCGGAACTCGTCCCGTACGACCGGGTCGACCGGACCGGACCACCGCCCGCACCGCCTCCGCTGGATGCGGTGGCACGGGATCCGGAACTCGCGCTGGCGTGCGCCGCCGAACGGGCCCTCCACGGCGATCCGAGGGCGGCCGAGGCGCAGCTGCGGCTGGCCGCCGAGCACGGCCGCTCGCTGCCCGAGCCGCGCCGGGACCGGTTCGGCCGGCTGGTCGCCGCCGTGGAGCTCACCCTGGCCCGGTTGGCCGGCGATCCGGCGACGGTACGCGCTGCCGCGGCCCGCCTGCTCGCCACCGGGACCGCGCCGACGTCGGCTACCGGAGACTCCGTGGTCCCCGTCGAGGACGCCGGGGCACTGCGGACCGACGCGAGCGACGACGCCGACGTACGGGCGGTGGCCGGCATCGAGCTGGCCCGGCTGGCGCTGGACGCCGGTGAGCTGACCGAGGCGGCGGACGGGTTCGGGGCGGCGTTGACCGCCGCCCGGGTCGCCGGCCGGCCCCGCCCCGAGCTGGTCAGCGCCAGCCGCTGGGCACTGCTGGCGGCGCTGCGCGGACAGTTGCGCGCGGCCGAGGAGACGGCCCGCGCCGCCCTCGCGTTGCCGCCCTGCCAGGGCTGGTCGGCGCAGCTCGACTGCGGGTACGCCTACCTGGCCCTGGCGTTGGTAGCGCTGCACCGGGACCAGCCCGCCGAGGCGGAGGCGAACCTGACGCTGGCCGCCCCGGCCCTCGGTGAACCGCCGGCCGGCGCGCTGGCCGCCTGGTGCCGGTCGTACCTGCGCCACGACGAGGGCGACCTGACCGCCGCGCACCGCCTGCTCGGGGCGGCCCGCGAGTGTTGGTCGGGACGGTCCGGCCCGCTGGAAACCTGGCTGCTCGCCGCCGACGTGGACCTGCACAGCGCGCGGGGTGACCTGTCGACCGCCCGCGAACTGGCCACCGCCGGCCTGACCCGGCCCACCGCCACCGCCCCGTCCCGCCCGCCCGTCCCGGCCACTGGTCCGCCCGGGTCGACCGTGTCGGGCACTGCTGGTCCGCCCGGGTCGACGCTCCCGTCCGCTGGTCCGTCCGGGTCGACGCTCCCGTCCGCTGGTCCGTCCGGGTCTACTGTGTCGGGCGCTGCTGGTCCGGGGGGCGAGACCTTCCCGGCCGCCGCGCTGTCGGTGGCTGCGGCGCGGGTGGAACTGCGGGCCGGTGACCCGCACGCCGCCGCGCGCCTGCTGCCGGACTGGGCCGCGCCGGCGGCAACCGACTGGCCGCTGCCGGTACGCCTCGACGCCGCACTGCTCGACGCGGTGCTCGCCGCACGCGGCGGCGACGACCGCCGGGCTGGTCGCATCCTGGAGCAGGCGCTCGGCCTCGCCGCACCGGACGGCTACCGCCGACCGTTCACCCGGGCCGAGCCGGGCCTGCGGCACCTGCTCACCGCCCACCTCGACGCCGGTACGGCGCACTGGCCGATGGTCAGCGAACTGGTCCGTGTGGTGGACGTACCGGCGGAGTCGACCGTGGCCGGTGCCTCGGTGGCGCCACTGGACGAGCCCCTGACCGAGCGGGAGCTGACCATCCTGCGCTACCTCCAGAGCATCCTGTCCAACGTGGAGATCGCGGCCGAACTGTCGGTGTCGGTGAACACGGTCAAGACCCACGTACGCAACATCTACCGCAAGCTCGACGCCACCCGCCGCCGCGACGCCGTCCGCCGAGCCCGAGACCTCCACCTAATCTGACCCCCACCGCACCCCCACCCCCACCCCACCCTCACCCCGTGCCCACCGCTCCGTTGATCAAGAAGTTTTGGTCGCGGTAAGGGCCGCAGCGTGACCAAAACCTCTTGATCAACCGGGCGGCCGCCGGGGTGGAGGGGCGGCCGCCGGGGTGGAGGGGTGGAGACGGGGTGGGAGGGGGTGGAGGGGGGTTAGGTGGGGGTGGCGGCGTCGATGGTGGTGAGGAGGGTGGCCAGGTCGAAGTCGCCGTCGTGGCGGGTGCCGTTGACGAAGAGGGTCGGGCTGGCGTCGACGCCGCTGCGGATGGCGCCCACGAAGTCGTGCCGGATCCGGTCGCCCCCCGCGTGTCGCCCGATCTCCGCGTCCACCTCCTCCACCGGCAGCCCGAGCTGCTCGACGCCGAGCGTCAGGTGTACCGGATCCAACTGGTCCTGGTGTTCGTAGAGCCAGTCGTGCATCTCCCAGAACCGTCCCCGCCGGCCGGCGGCCTCGGCCGCCTCGGCGGCCGTCTCGGCGTACGGGTGGACGTTGGCGATGGGGAAGTGCCGGTACACCAGGCGGACGATGTCGGCCCGCTGCCGGAGCACCTCCCGCAGGTTGGCGTGCGCCTGGCCGCAGAAGGGGCACTGGTAGTCGCCGTACTCGACGACGGTCACCGGGGCGTCCGCCGGCCCCCGGACGTGGTCGCGTTCCGTGACGGGTGTACGGAGTCGCGCAGTGACCTGCAATGGCGTGGTCAGCCGATCGGTCATAACTGCCAGGCTCGTACCCGGCCGGGTGAGGGCGGCTCACCCGGCCCGGGTGGTTCGGCGCCGCCCGGCTCAGCGGAGTACGGGGGCGACCGCGATGGCTCAGCGGAGTACGGGGGCGACCGCGATGTGGTTCTGCACCTCGCGGATGCCCGGTGCGGACCAGACGACCCGCTCCACCTCGGCGCGTTCGGGCATCGAGTGCACCAGCCCGCCCAGCAGGACGGTGTCGCCGTGTACCCGTACCGTCACCTGTTCGGCGGCGGTGGCCCGGTTGCGGGCCAGCGCGTCGACGATCCGGTTGGCCAGGGTGGCACCGTCGGGGCGGGTCGCCGGCCGGACGCTGATGCCGTTGCTGACGCCGCGTACGCCGCTCAGCCGGTTGACCGACTCCTCGGCGGCCCGGCGCTGGTACTCCCACTCGACCTCGCCGTGCAGGGTGACCCAGCCTTCCGAGACCGTCACGTCGAGCTGCTCGACCGGTACGAAGGCGTGCCACTGTAGGGCGTGTTCGACCGCGCCGGCGATCTCCGGGTCGGTGCGCTCCGCGCCGGTGACCAGCCGTACGGCGACGTCGTTGGCGACCGCCCGGACCTGGGTGACGCGGTGGGCCGCCCGTTCCGCCGCCCACTTCTTGGCGTAGCTGTCCACCCGACCGGTGAGCGTCACCACGCCCTCCGCCACGGTCACCCCGATCTCGTGTGGCTGCACCCGGGGTTCCCAGTCCAGTTCGTCGAGTACTGCGGACCGGATGTCCTGGTCGGTGCGGTTGATCGTCGAAATGCTGGCCATCGGTCGCTCCTCTCTTCGGCCGTCGGTGGCGAGACCCCGCCGGGTCCGTGAGACCAGCCTGGCGGCCGTACCCCGCCGGGTCCGCGGGACCAGCCTGGTGGTCGTCCGGGTGATCCGGCCTCACCCGCGCCGGGGGAGATGCTTGGGAGCGCTTCCATATGACTTCCGGAAGGGCTAGGGTAAGCGCATTCCTCGGGTGCGGGAGCCATCGCGCCGGTGCCGGAGCCAGGGCAGCTCCGACGGGTGTTCCACGTACGTCGCCCTGCCCTCGGCACGGGGGTGTGGGGCGTGTCCCCCGAGAGGAAAACCAGATGCGGAGAAGTTTCGTCGGCGCGGTGGTGTCCGCGCTGGCCGCCGTCACAGCCGTGGTGGCGGTGCCGCTCACCGCCTCCTCGGCGCCGACCGCGCAGGTCGCCGCCGAGTCGTACACCTGGCGCAACGTCCGGATCGACGGCGGCGGCTTCGTTCCCGGCATCATCTTCAACCCGACCGAGCGCAACCTGATCTACGCCCGCACGGACATCGGTGGGGCGTACCGGTGGGATCAGGCCAACCAGTCCTGGATCCCGCTGCTGGACTGGGTGGGCGAGGACCGCTGGGGCTGGAACGGCGTGGTCAGCCTCGCCACCGACCCGGTGCAGACCAACCGGGTGTACGCCGCAGTCGGCATGTACACCAACAGCTGGGACCCGAACAACGGCGCGATCCTGCGCTCCACCGACAAGGGCAACACCTGGCAGGCGTTCGAGTTGCCGTTCAAGAACGGCGGCAACATGCCCGGCCGGGGCATGGGGGAGCGGCTGGCCGTCGACCCGAACCGCAACAGCGTCGTCTACTACGCCGCCGAGGGTGGCAACGGTCTCTGGCGCAGCACCGACTACGGCGCCACCTGGGCGAAGGTGACCAACTTCCCGAACGTCGGCAACTACGTCGCCGACCCGACCGACAGCAGCGGCTACCAGTCCCAGAACCAGGGCCTGACCTGGGTCGCCTTCGACAAGTCCACCGGCACCACGGGTAACGCCACGCAGACCGTCTACGTGGGCGTGGCGGACAAGCAGAACCCGGTCTACCGCAGCACCAACGGCGGCAGCACCTGGGAGCGGATTCCCGGTCAGCCCACCGGCTACCTGGCGCACAAGGGCGTCGTGGACCACGTCGGCGGTCACCTCTACATCGCCACCAGCGACACCGGCGGGCCGTACGACGGCGGCAAGGGCGACGTCTGGAAGTTCACCCGCGCCACCGGCACCTGGACGCGGATCAGCCCGATCCCGTCGAGCAGTTCCGACGCGTACTTCGGCTACAGCGGCCTGACCATCGACCGGCAGCGACCGAACACCCTGATGGTGGCCACCCAGATCTCCTGGTGGCCGGACGCGATCTTCTGGCGCAGCACCGACGGCGGCGCCACCTGGAGTCGGATCTGGGACTGGGGCAGTTATCCGCAGCGGGTCAAGAAGTACACCATGGACATCAGCTCGGTGCCGTGGCTGACCTTCGGCGCCAACCCGCAGCCGCCCGAGGAGACACCCAAGCTCGGCTGGATGAACGAGTCGGTGGAGATCGACCCGCACGACTCGAACCGGTTCATGTACGGCACCGGCGCGACCATCTACGGCAGCACCGACCTGACCCGATGGGACACCGGCGGCTCGTTCACCATCCGACCGATGGTCAAGGGCCTGGAGGAGACCGCGGTGCTCGACCTGGTCAGCCCGCCCTCGGGCGCACCGCTGGTCAGCGCGCTCGGCGACATCGGCGGTTTCCGGCACACCAACCTCGACGCGGTGCCGGCGCTGATGTTCACCCAGCCGGTCTTCACCAGCACCACCAGTCTGGACTACGCCGAGGCCAACCCGTCGGTGATGGTCCGGGCCGGCAACTTCACCGACGCCGACCGGCCGAACGACAGCCACGTGGCGTTCTCCACCGACGGCGGGGCGAACTGGTTCCAGGGCACCGAGCCCGGCGGGATCAACAACGGCGGCACGGTCGCCGCGGCGGCCAACGGCAGCCGCTTCGTCTGGGCGCCGGGCGACGCCGGCCAGCAGGTCGTCTACTCGGTCGGCTTCGGCAACTCGTGGACCGCCGCGACCGGCATCCCGGCCAACGCGACCGTCGAGTCCGACCGGGTGAACCCGAACAAGTTCTACGGCTTCAGCGGCGGCCGGTTCTACGTGAGCACCAACGGTGGGGCCAGCTTCACCGCCTCTGCCGCGACCGGGCTGCCCACCACCGGAAACGTACGGTTCAAGGCCCTGCCCGGTAAGGAGGGTGAGCTGTGGCTGGCTGGGCAGGGTGGGCTGTGGCGCTCCACCGATTCCGGGGCCACCTTCGTCAAGTCGACGAACGTCAGCACCTCGGGCAACATCGGCTTCGGCCGGGCGGCGCCCGGGCAGACGTACCCGGCGCTCTACCTGTACGGCACGGTCGGCGGCCAGCACGGGGTCTACCGGTCGGACGACACCGGGGCGAACTGGGTACGCATCAACGACGACCAGCACCAGTACGGCAATGCGGGTGACGCGCTCACCGGCGACCCCCGGGTCTACGGGCGGGTCTACCTCGGCACCAACGGCCGGGGCATCCTGGTCGCGGACCGGGCCGGCGGTAACCCGACGCCGACGCCGACGAGCCCGTCACCGAGCCCGACCAGCCCGACGCCGTCGCCCACCGGTCCGTCGCCAACCCCGGCGCCCACCAGCCCGTCCCCGTCCCCGACCACTCCGCCGCCGCCGGGCGGATGTTCGGCCACCTACCGCGTCTCCGGTTCGTGGCCCGGTGGGTTCCAGGGTGAGCTGGTGATTCGCAACGCGGGCACCGCGTCGATCAGTGGCTGGACGCTCGGTTGGACGTTCCCGAACGGCCAGCAGATCACCCAGGTCTGGGGCGGCACCCACACCCAGACCGGTGCGAGCGTCTCGCTGCGCGACGCCGGCTACAACGGCGCCCTGGCGCCCGGTGCCACCGCCACCGCTGGCTTCCTGGCCAGCGCCCCCGGCGCGAACAATCCACCTGCCACCATCACCTGCACCACCCGCTGACCGTCCACACCCGGTCAGCGCAGCGGGCCCCGTCCGACCGTCATGGTCGGGCGGGGCCCGTCACAGTGTCAGCCCGTCGACCCGCTGGCTCGGCCCGAGCCGCGGGCCGGCTGAAGTCAGCGGTCGGTCTCGGCGGGGGAGTCGGGGCGTTCGACGTCGACGAACTCGATGTCCTCGACTGAGCGGTCGCGACTACCGGCGGCGCGGGCGGCGGTGCCGGCAGCCCAGCCGATCGCGGCGCCGACCAGCGTCGCGCCGATCAGCAACGTCCAGGGCAGTGCGGGACGGCGCCCGGCCAGGGCGTCGAAGGCGCGGGTGGCCCGGCGGCGGGCCTCCTCGGCAGCCGACCCCATCACGTCGCCGGCATCGTCGGCCAGCCCCACCGAGGTGTGCCGGGCCGACCGGGCGGTGTCGCGGATGTTGTCACCCGCGCTGTTCACCGCCGACACGAGGTGTTGCCACGCGTGGTCCGCGATCCGTTCCGGCTTGCTGCGGCGTTCCAGCAGGTTGGTTCCGAACATGTGGTTCCCTCCTCGACGGTGCCGAGGGCGGTACCCGCATCAGACCTCCTCGGCGGCTTGCCCGGCGTGCGGCGGGGTGCGCCCAACGGAGGCTGTGCCCCACCGGACGCCATCGCAAACCAGGACGGCCGATCAAGTGCCGCCGTGCCGGGTCGCGGTGGCCCGTCGAGGGTCAGCGGGACAGCACCACGGCGACGCTGCCCCGGGCGAAGTCGTCGTCATCGTCGTCGTCATCGTCTTCGCCGCCGCCGAACCCGCAGGCCAACACGAGGGCGAGCAGGGCGCTGACACCGGCCAGGGTGGCGAGTCTGCGAAGCATGTCGTCGTCCTCTCGTCGTAGCGGTCAGTCGTGATGCTAGGCACACTTGTCCAGTAGCCGCACGCCGGCTACCAGCGGTGCTGGCTTTGCGGCGAGCGCGTCGTCGGGTCGGACGTCAAACGGACTGGCGCCGGGCCGTTACCCTGGTTCGGCGACGTGGGCTGGCAGCCAGAGCGTCGAGTGATAGGACATGAAAAGTCCGGATAAGGGCGACTTGGAACGCCCCTGTCCGCGAATTGCTCATCCCGAGGGGTGGCGACCGAGGCCGTTGGAGGAATACTCTCGGTCGCGGCCCGCGTACTGATGAGGCGCCCGTCGTACGGGCGAGTGGAGGTGCTCGCGTGAGCCTGTCGATCCTGCAAACGGTTCGGCCTGGTGGTGTCATCGAGATCGCCCCGCGGGGCGAGATCGACGTCGACACCGCGTACGAGGTGAAAGAGGCCATTGCCGAGGTGCTGGCCAAGGGGCGTCCGGCCCGGATCGAGCTCAACATGCGGCTGGTCACCTTCATCGACTCGGTGGGCATCAGCGCGATGGTCGCCGGCTTCCAGACCGCCGAGGTCAGTGGCGTGAAACTGGTCGTCACCGAGCCGAGCCGGTTCGTGCACCGGCAGCTCTGGGTGACCGGCCTGCTCGGCCTCTTCGGCGCTCCCGAGCCGTACTACGCCGGTGCCGCCGCGACACCCGAGGTCCTTCCGGGGGCCTGAACCCGTCAACCGACGAACGACGCCGGGTGGGCCACCTGTAGGGCGGCCCACCCGGCGTGTCGTTCGGGGGCGATCGGTCAGTACACCGACAGGTGGACGTGGTTGGTGTGGTCGCTGGACGGGTCGCCGCGCCCGCCGCTGTACGCCCGCCAACCGCTGCTGGGCAGCCAGATCTGCTTGTACCAGATCACGTACAGCACGGCGAGCCGGTCGGCGTTGTTCACGTAGTACGCCGCCAGGTTGTTGCCGTACGTCCGGTCGCCGCCCGTGGCGACCCCGCCGAAGCCGTTCTTCTGGGCCGCGAAGTCGCAGGCCCGACCCTTGGGGTGCTCGCCGGAGCCGCCGGAGCGGTAGCAGGAGACATACCGGGTGAAGCCGGCCGACTTGGCCTGGTTGAGCGCGTGCAGCGTGCGCGGGGTGATGCAGCCGTTGGCCGGGGTCGGGTCGTTGACGCTGCACGACTCCGCCGGCCACGAGCCGTCCGAGTTGCGCGGTGCGGGCTTGGCCGTCGGGCTGGAACCGCCGCTGCGGACCGGGGCGCGGTTGGCGCGCTCGGCCGCCTGGGCGCGCTCGGCCGCCTCCGCCCGTTCGTTCGCCACGGTCAGCGCCCGCTCGGCCTGGTCCTTGCGCTTGGCCATCACGGCCACCTGCTTGCGCTGCTCCTGGACCTCCACATCCAGCGCCTGCTTGGTCTTGCTGACCTCGTCGCGGGTGGCCCGCAGCTCGCCCAGGGCGCGCTCCTCGTTGGCGGCCACCGCGTCCAGCGCCGCCGCCCGGTCCATGAAGCCGGCCGGGGAGCCGCTGTTCAGCAGCGCCGACGCGGCGCCGAGCCGGCCCGAGCGGTACGCCGTGGCGGCGATCTCGGCGACCTTGGCGCCGCGTTCGGTGAGTTGGCCCTCGGTGGCGGTGAGCTGTTCGGCGAGCTGCTTCTGGCGCTTGACCGAACGGTCCAGCGCGGCCTTGGCGTCGAGGTAACCCTTGCTGGCCGCCTCCAACTGGGCCCGCAGCGCCGGGGTGCCGCCCTCGTCGCCGACGTCGCTGGGGGCTGCCGCCCGCAACCCGGCAGGTGCGGCCGCGGCGGGGCCGGGAACGAGCGCGACACCCACGGCGAGGGCGAGCGCCGCGCAGATCAGGGCCGCCGTCCGGGCGGCCGGTTTCTCGGTTGCCACTGCTGGCATGCACATGTCCTTCCGTCAGCCGCCGACCGGGTTAGCTGACGGGTTCGGGACGGAAGATCCCTACCGCGCGTACGCGCGGATGCACCCCAGGAACGTGGTTCCCCGGTTCGCCCTGACGGGCGATTAGGCGGCGGCCGCCGCCGGCACCGTTGAGTGCCGCCTGGCGGAGGCCGGGTCCGAGCCTACCGGTGCTGCTGTGGCCCACGCAGCCAGTGTGACTCCTGGTGTTCGCCTGGTGACCAGTAAATCAGACATAAGTCATCAACTCTGCGTTTAGTTGAGCTTTGTCTCATTACCACTCGACGGCCCCGCAGGCCCCAGGAGCCGCCCCCGGCTCGACCTGCAGGGTGGCGTGCTCGATGTGGAACTCCTCCCGCAGGGCGGCGCGGGCTGCCGCCAGGATCCCGCCGACATCGGCGCCAGGGGTCACCGTCAGGTGGGCCGAGGCGACGTCCATGCCGGAGGTGAGCGTCCACACGTGCAGGTCATGGACGCCGGCCACGCCGGGCACCGTGGCCAGGCGGTCGTAGACCGCGGTCACCTGGAGGTGTTCCGGGGCGGCCTGCACCAGGATGCGCAGCGCGGCCCGGCCCAGGCGCCAGGTCCGGGGCAGGATGAACAGGCCGATCGCGACCGCGACCAGCGGATCGGCCCACCACCAGTCGGTCAGTGCGATCAGCGCCGCCGCGCCGATCACGCCCAGCGAGCCGAGCAGGTCTCCCAGCACCTCGAGGTACGCCCCACGCAGGTTGATGCTCTCCTGTGCCCCGGGGCGCAGCAGCACGAACGCGACGATGTTGGCGATCAGGCCGAGCACCGCCACGACCAGCACCGGGCCGGCCAGCACCTCGGGCGGGTCGCCGAACCGCCGTACCGCCTCGACCAGCACGTACACCGCGACCCCGGAGAGCAGTACGGCGTTCGCCAGCGCGGCCAGCACCTCCAGGCGGTAGAGCCCGAAGGTGCGCTGCGGATCGGTGCGGGCCCGGCGGGTCGCGGCGACGGCCGCGAGGGCCATCCCGATGCCCAGGACGTCGGTGAACATGTGCCCGGCGTCGGAGAGCAGGGCCAGTGAACCGGTGCGCAGCGCGGTCGCCGCCTCGACCACCATCAGGATGCTGAGCAGCGCGAACGCCGCCCACAGTCGGCCAAAGTGGCGGTGCGCGGCGTTCGACGCCGCGGCCTGGTGGTCATGGCCCGGACCCACGCAGACACCTTGCGTCGTCGGCCGTCCCGACGGCGGAACTATGCCAACATCGCTATGTGTGCAACCGTCGGCCGGTCCGCCGTCTCACTCGGCCACGTCGACCGTGGTCAGCCGTTGGGTGGCCCGGGACAGCGCGACGTAGAGCGTACGCACGCCCGAGTCGGGCACCGCCCGGATCTCGCCCGGCGCGACCAGCACCACCCCGTCGTACTCCATGCCCTTGGCCTCCAGGCTCGTCACCACCTGGAGACGTTCCCCGCCGAGCCCACCCAGCCAGGCCGCCACCTCGTCCCGGCGGGGCACCGGAGTGATCACCCCGACGGTGCCCTCGACCTCGTCGAGCAGGGCGCTCGCGGCGGTCACCACGCTCGTCGCCAACTCGGCGGGCGGCACCACCAGTCGAATCGGGTCGACCCCGGTGGAACGGACGGCGGTGGGCAGCGGGAGATCCGGGTACACCCGGCGGATCTCCTCGGCTGCCACCGCGAAGATCTCCGCCGAGTTGCGGTAGTTGGTGGTGAGCGTGAAGCGGTGCCGCCGTCGCCGGCCCAGTGCCTGGTCCCGGGCCCGGGTCAGCTCCTGCGGATCGCCCGTCCACGCGGTCTGCGCCGGGTCACCCACCACGGTCCAGGAGGCCAGTCGGGCCCGTCGGCCGATCATCCGCCACTGCATCGGCGAGACGTCCTGCGACTCGTCGACCACCACGTGGGCGTAGTCGCGGTAGTCCTCCGGGCGTTCCCGGGCGGCCTGCCGGGCGGCCCGCTGCCGATCGGCGAAGGTGCTCAGCTCGCGGACCCCGCCGGCCAACTGGTACGGGTCCCGCTTGGGGCGGGCCCGGCGCATCGGCTTGCCCAGCAGCGCGTCCAGTTCGTCGAGCAACGCGGCGTCGGCGACGGTCGGCCCGTCGGCGGCCAGCCCCCGGTACGCCTGGCTCAGCAACCGGATCTCGGAACCGGAGAGGATGCCGGTGCCGTACCGCCGCAGCCGCTCCGGGTCGGCCAGCCAACCGAGCACGTGCCGGGGATGCAGTCGGGGCCACCACGCCTTCAGGAAGTCCCGGAAGTCGGTGCGCTCGATCAACTCGTCCTCGAAGGCGCGCTGCTCGGGTAGCCCGGCGATGCCCAGCCGGCGGGCCTGCGCCCAGAGCGCGGCGAGCACGCCGTCGAAGCCGGCCCGGCGTACCTCGTTGCGGCGGGCGCCCCGCGCC
This sequence comes from Micromonospora zingiberis, assembly GCF_004331455.1. GTDB lineage: Bacteria > Actinomycetota > Actinomycetes > Mycobacteriales > Micromonosporaceae > Micromonospora > Micromonospora zingiberis. The sequence goes on along the minus strand of NZ_SJJR01000009.1, from coordinate 52,685 downwards.
AGGGCCCGGTTCCAGACCGCGTCCAGCTCGGTCCGGTCCAGCCGCAACAGCTGTCCCCGGTACAGCAGGCGCAGCTCGGTCGGGGCGCCCGGCGCGATGTCCCGGGCGGCGCGCTCCAGGACCCGACGCATCCGCAGCGACCCCTTGATCGTGGCCACCTGGGGCGGGTCGGTACGGGTGGCGGCCAGGCCGGGGAAGAGGCTGCCCAGCGAGTGCAGGGTGGCGGTGTCCTCGCCCAGCGACGGCAGCACCGAGGCGATGTAGGAGACGAAGACCGAGGACGGGCCGACGACCAGGATCCCGCCCCCGGCGTACCGGCTGCGGTCGGCGTAGAGCAGGTACGCGGCGCGGTGCAGTGCCACCGCCGTCTTGCCGGTGCCCGGACCGCCGGAGACGAGCGTGACCCCGGAACCGGGGGAGCGGATCGCCTCGTCCTGCTCCCGCTGGATGGTCGCGACGATGTCGCGCATGCCCCGACCGGTGGTACGGGAGAGGGTGGCCAGCAGCGCGCCGTCACCGACCACCGACATCTCCGGCGGTGCGGCGTCCGGGTCGAGCAGGTCGTCCTCGATCCGGGTGACCCGTTCGCCGCTGGACTGGATCGTCCGGCGCCGCACCACCCCGAGCGGCTCGGCGGGAGTCGCCTGGTAGAACGCGGCGGCGGCCGGGGCCCGCCAGTCGACCACCAGCGTGCTGGCGTCCTCGTCGCGGATGCCGAGCCGCCCGACGTAGAGCACCTGCCCGTCACGCAGGTCGAGCCGCCCGAAGACCAGCCCCTCGTACTCGGCGTCGAGCAGGTGACGTCGCTGCGCGGCGTGGAAGACCATCGCGTCGCGTTCGACAAGTGCGCCGAAGTTGCCGACCCGGGCCAGCCGGTAGCCGTCGCGTTCGGCGCGGACCGCCGCGCGCCGCAGCTCGGCCAGTCGTGCGTACACCCGGTCGAGATGCCGTTGCTCGACGGCGATCTCCTGATCCAGGGTGCTCTGATCCACCGCTCGCTTCCCCTCGTGACGCCGGCCGGCCAACCGCACGAGATTACGCCCCGCCGCTTAGGTGCAAGGAAGGGCACCTTGTTAACGCCTCAGGTAGAGCAGGGGGCCCTTGTTAACAGCGGTGGGCGGGGCTGGCGTCGAGCACCCGGCGCAGCACGCCGGACAGCGCGGCGTTGACCTCCTCGGGGCGTTCCATCATCAGCATGTGGCCGGCCCCGGGACACACGGTCAGCTCGGTGGCCGGCAGCGCCGCGGCGATCGACTCCGCACACGGTGGTGGGGTGAGCCGGTCCCGGTCGCCGACCAGCGCGGCGGCCGGCAGGTGCGCCAGCGCGGCGAGCGTCGCCAGCCGGTGTTGGGTGCCGATCGACGCCCGGAACCCGCCGATCGAACGCAGCGAGGCGTGCGCCACCGCCGAGGTGACCAGGCGGATGTCGACCGGATCGCAGCGCTCACCGAAGAGCATCCAGCGGATGCTGGGCCGCAGCGCCCGCAGCAGGGCCTGGGGCGGGCGCCACGAGCCGCAGCGGGCCAACACCCCGGCCCCGGTGGTCTCGGCCAGCCGGATGATCCGGGCGATCCGTGGCGACAGGCCGTAGACGGTGTGCGTGTGCCCCTCGGCCGTGGTGGAGACGAAGACCAGACCGGCCGTGCGGCGCGCGAAGTGGTCCGGGTGGCGGTGGGCGTACTCCATGATCGTCATGCCGCCCATCGAGTGGCCGACCAGCACCACCCGGCCGGCGGGGGCGACCGCGTCCAGCACCGCCGCCAGGTCGTCGCCGAGCTGGGCCAGCGTGGCCGTGGGCAGGGTCATGCAACTGGAGCGCCCGTGCCCGCGTGCGTCGTAGCTGACCACCCGCACCGTGGGGTACGTCTCGCGCAGGGCCGCCAACTGGCGGTGCCAGCTGCGCCCGTCCAACGTCCAGCCGTGCAGCAGCACCGCGGTGACCTCGGCGTCCGCCGGACCGCTGGTCTCCACGTGCAGGCGTACGTCGTCGGGTAGCCGTACCTCGATCCGCTCTGGCATCGCCACCTCCCCACGACCGCGCGGATGCGTAACACCGGGGATACCCGGTGGTAACAGCGGCTACCCGTCATGACACCACGCGAACCGGGACGTTGAGAAGATTCCCAACCGGCCCCGGGGTGCGCGGCGACGGGGTCAAGCTGGATGGCATGGCAGTGTCGCGGGCAGCGCCCAGCGGGTCCGTGCCGCCCGGCCGGGCGCCCGGCGGAAGCCCGCGTACCGCCCTGGCCGAGCTGCTCACCGGCAACCGCCGCTTCGTCAGCGGCCAACCGGTGCACGGGCACGACGTGACCGCGGCGGCCGCGAGCGCCTCGGGTGATCAGCAGCCGTACGCCGTCCTGCTCGGCTGCATCGACTCGCGAGTGCCGCTGGAGGCGATCTTCGACCAGACCTTCGGTTCGATCTGCGTGATCCGTACCGGCGGGCACGTGCTGGACCGGGCCGTGCTCGGCTCGATCGAGTACGTGGTCGACGTGCTGGGCGTACCGCTGGTGATGGTGCTGGGGCACGAGCGCTGCGGCGCGGTCGACGCCACGGTGGCGGCGTTGCGCGCCGGTCGACGCCCCCCGGGCGCGCTGGCCCACCTGGTCGACCGGATCGCCCCCGCGGTGACCGAGGTGGGGCTGGACGATCCGCAGATCCAGCCGTTGGCGGTCCGCCGGCACGTCCACCGTACGGTGGCCACGCTGCGCGCCGATCCGCTGCTGGTCGCGCCCATCGGCGCGGGACGGGTCGCGGTGGCCGGCGCGGTCTACGACCTCGCCACCGGCGAGGTGGCCCTGCTCGACCCGCCCTGACCGCCGCCGACGACGAACGCCCGCCGGGTGGGAACCCGACGGGCGTTCGTGGTGGTACGTGCGGCTCAGCCCTCGAAGACGCCGGCCTCGACCAGGCGCTTCTCGGTGGCGTCCCAGCCGTCGCCCGGGTGGGTGGCGTTCAGGTTGTTGATCTCCGCCCGGATCTTGGCGGCGTGGCCGGCGGCGGCCAGCACCCGGATCTCCTCGACGAAGGCCTCGGAGTCGGTACGCAGGTGCGCGGTCTTGCCGTTGGTCAGGTTCCGCACGTAGGCGTGCTTGCCGCCGTTGAGCGGGATCAGGTACTTGAACTCGCCCAGCACGCTGAGGGCGCCACCCTGGCCAGCCTGGCCGGCCCGGACTGACGCGCGCGCGGTCTTAGAGGTGTTGCTCGCCACGGAGGTACTCCTTGCAAGACGTACGGAGGACGAAACGTCCGGGGGCTGTTGCGGGTGTCACCCGATGGGTGACCCGCGAGAGGCTTACGCGGCACAGGCCGCCGATGGAACTGTACACGACCCACGATCCCGGCTGGTCATCGCGGCGTCACGAGGTGGAACGGCGGTCACCTGTCCGGGTATTCCGGCCGGCGGATTTTCCGATTCCCTGGCGTACCATCCGTCACAGCAGTCATCATGTGTTCCAGCAACGCACCCGGGGTCGGGCGAGGTCGTAGGGGAAGACGCACCTCGCTCTCCGGGAGGTCACCGTGCCAACGCGTGGCGTCGTATACGTCCATTCGACCCCGCTCGCCGTGTGCTCACACGTCGAGTGGGCGATCGCGCGCGTCCTCGCCGCGCCGGTCAACCTGCAATGGACTGCTCAGCCCGTCGATCCCGGCGCCCGCCGGGCCGAATGCGGCTGGTCCGGTCGTCCGGGAACGGGCGCCGAGTTGGCTGCTGCCCTCCGGCAGTGGCCCATGATCCGTTTCGAGGTCACCGAGGAACCCAGTCCGGGCGCCGACGGTGAACGTTTCATGTACGTACCGGGCCGTGGGCTGTTCCGGGCCACCGTGGGTGCCGCTGGCGACATCCAACTCGGCGAGGACCGGTTGCGCACCCTCATGGCCGCCGCACGCGGACCCGAGGCGCTGGCGCACGCCCTGGACAAGGCGCTCGGCACCGCCTGGGACGCCGAGCTGGAGCCGTACCGCTACGCCGGAGACGGAGCCCCGGTGACGCTGCTCACCCGGGTCGGCTGAGGGGCGGCCCGGCCACCCGGACGCCTGCGTACGGCGCTGGCGGCCCGCCGGGCGCAGTCCGGCCGAGTTGCCCCGATACGCGGTGAGCTGGTGGGATGGGCGGCGTGTCGACTACCCCTCGGCGTGTCGTCGCCGTGCTCGTCGCCGTGACCATGCTGCTCGCCTCCGGTTGCTCGGACGCCGGGCAGCGCCCCGGATCGGCCCCGCCGTCCGGCTCGGCCGAGCCGGCGCCGCCGTCGAGCGCGCCGCCGGACGATCCGGCCACCCGGGCCGCCGCCCTGGTCGCCGAACTCGCCGACGAGGATCTGGTCGGCCAGGTGCTCATGCCGTACGCGTACGGTGACCGCGCGACGGAGGTGTCGGCCGGCTCGGCGGCCGGCAATCGGGCCCTCGCCGGGGTGGACACCCCGGCCGAGATGATCGAGAAGTACCGACTCGGTGGGCTGATCCTGGTCGGTTTCAGCGCGGACGATCCCACCCAGGGCAACCAGCCGACCACCAACGTCGACAACCCGAAGCAGGTTCGGGAGCTGACCACCGGGCTGCGTGCGGCCGCCGGGAAGCTGCCCGCCGGCGCGGCGCCCCTGCTCATCGGCACCGACCAGGAGTACGGCGTGGTCACCCGGGTCACCGAGGGGGTGACCATGCTGCCCAGCGCCCTCGCCGCCGGGGCCGCCGGTGACCCCGCCCTGACCGAGGCGGCCTGGCGGGCCGCCGGCACCGAGCTGGCCGCGATGGGCATCAACGTCGACTTCGCACCGGTCGCCGACGTGCTGGTCACCCGCAGCGCGGTGATCGGGTCCCGGTCGTTCGGCGCGAATCCGCAGCGCGCCGCGGAGCAGGTCGGCGGCGCGGTACGCGGACTGCAGGCCGCTGGCGTGGCCGCCACCGTGAAGCACTTCCCGGGGCACGGGCACAGCGCCGACGACTCCCACCAGGACCTGCCCGTACTCGGCCAGTCCCGCAAGAAGCTGGCGGCCGAGGCGTGGCCGCCGTTCACCGCCGGCATCGAGGCCGGCGCGCTGGCCGTGATGTCCGCCCACCTCGACGTCCGCTCGGTCGACCCCGGGGTGCCGGCGACCTTCTCGTACAAGCTGCTCACCGAGGTACTGCGGGGCGAACTCGGCTTTCAGGGCGTAGTGATCACCGACGGCATGAACATGCCACCCGCGCGCCGTTGGGGGCCGGGGGAGGCCGCCGTACGCGCCCTGAAGGCCGGCAACGACCTGATCCTCATGCCGCCGAACGTCAGCCAGGCGTACGACGGGCTGCTGGCGGCCCTGCGCGACGGCACGCTGCCCCGGGCACGGCTGGTGGAGGCGGTCACCCGGGTGCTGACCATGAAGTTCACCCTGGCCGGCGAGGCGGCGCCGGAGCTGTCCACGCTGGCTGCCCCGGCGCACCGCGCGGCGGCCCGGGCGCTGGCCGCCGCCGCGGTGACCGTCCTGCGCGGCCGGTGCGACTCGGTCGCGATTTCCGGGCCGGTCACCGTCACCTCCTCGGGTGGCCGGGCGCACACCCGGGCCATGCTGACCGAGGCGCTGACCGAGGCCGGGGTGCGGGTGGTGCCCAGCGGCGGCAAGATCGTCCACCTGGTCGGGTACGGCGACCGTGCCAAGGACCTGCGCGCCGACGCCACGGTGACGGTCGCCATGGACACCCCGTACGTGCTGGCCGGGGCGACCTCGCCGACGCTGCTGGCCACGTACTCGTCGAGCCGGGCCGCGATGGAGGCACTGGCCGAGGTGCTCGCCGGCACGGCCCGACCGCAGGGCCGCTCCCCGGTCAAGGTGCCCGGACTGCCCGCCACGACCTGCGGCTAGGTGCTGTCTCGCGGATCTTGGTACGAAATGGCCCTCATGGGGTCATTTCGTACCAAGATCCGCGACACACGGGCCCCCGCTGACGCGTGGTGGCGTCGGCGGGGGCCCGATGGCCGCGAAACTCAGACGCGGGTGAAGACGAGGGCCACGTTGTGACCGCCGAAGCCGAACGAGTTGTTCAGCGCCGCGGAAATGGACAACTCGCGGGCCTTGTTGGCGACCACGTCGAGGTCGAGTCCATCGTCCGGGTCGTCCAGGTTGATCGTCGGCGGCACCACGCTGTCGCGGATCGCCAGGATCGTCGCGATCGACTCCAGTGCGCCGGCGGCGCCGAGCAGGTGCCCGGACATGGACTTGGTGGCGGTCAGCACCGGGTGGTCGCCCAGCGCCTGGTGCAGCGCCTTGATCTCGGCCAGGTCGCCCACCGGCGTCGAGGTGGCGTGCGCGTTGACGTGCGCGATGTCGGCCTTCGCGACATCCGCGTCGGCGATCGCCTTCGCGATGGCCCGGATCGCCCCGGCACCCTCCGGGTGCGGCTGGACGATGTCGTAGCCGTCGGAGGTGATACCGGCCCCGGCCAGCCGCGCGTACACCCGGGCGCCCCGGGCGGCGGCGTGCTCGGCGCGCTCCAGCACCACGATGCCGGCACCCTCGCCGAGGACGAACCCGTCCCGGCCCTTGTCCCACGGCCGGGAAGCCCGCTCCGGGTCGTCGTTGCGGGTCGACATGGCCCGCATCGACGCGAAACCGGCGATCGGCAGCGGGTGGATGACCGCCTCGGTGCCGCCGGCCACCACCACGTCGGCGCGGCCGGCCCGGATCATGTCCAGACCCAGCGCGATCGCCTCCGCGCCGGTGGCGCAGGCGCTGGCCACCGAGTGCACGCCGGCCCGGGCGCCGAGTTCCAGGCCCACCCAGGCCGCCGGGCCGTTGGGCATCAGCATGGGCACGGTGTGCGGGGAGACCCGACGCGGGCCGGAGGCCTCCAGGATGTCGTCCTGGGCGAGCAGGGTGACGGCACCACCGATGCCGGAGCCGACGCTGACCCCCAGCCGCTCCGGGTCCAGCCCGGCGTCGGCCAGGCCGGAGTCCGCCCAGGCCTGGTGGGCGGCGATCAGGGCGATCGCCTCGGAACGGTCCAGCCGGCGCAGCTTCACCCGGTCCAGCACGGTGGCCGGATCGACCGCGAGCTGGGCGGCGATCCGGACGGGCAACTGCTCGGCCCACTCCTGGGTGAGTGCACTCACCCCGGAGCGGCCGTTGAGCATGGCGTCCCAGGTCGACGCGACGTCCCCGCCCAGCGGGGTGGTCGCGCCGAGCCCGGTGACGACGACGTCGGAGCGACTCATGATCAGGACTGCGCCTCGATGTAGCTGACGGCGTCGCCGACCGTCTTGAGGTTCTGCACCTCGTTGTCCGGAATCTTGACGCCGAACTTCTCCTCGGCCGCCACCACGACCTCCACCATGGAGAGCGAGTCGACGTCCAGGTCGTCGGTGAAGGACTTCCCCTCGGCCACGTCGTCCGGGTTCACCCCGGCAACCTCTTCGAGGATCTCGGCGAGGCCGGCGGTGATCTCGTCACGGGTCATTGCGGTGGGTTCCTCTCATCGGGTTCTCTCGGCGGCGGCGACGCCGGCGCCTTGCTCCTCGGCGACGACGCGCCGAAGGGGTATCAGGGGCAGCGGACGACCTGACCGGCGTAGGTCAGGCCACCGCCGAAGCCGAACAGCAGCACCGGCGCGCCCGAGGGCACCTCGCGGCGCTCGACCAGCTTGGACAGGGCCAGCGGGATGCTGGCCGCCGAGGTGTTGCCGGACTCGACGATGTCCTTGGCGACGATCGCCTGCGGGATGTTCAACCGCTTGGCGATTCCGTCGATGATCCGGCTGTTGGCCTGGTGCGGCACGAACGCGGCCAGCTCCGACGGGTCGACCCCGGCCCGCTCGCACGCCTGCAACGCCAGGGGCGCCAGCGCCGTGGTCGCCCACCGGAACACCGTCTGGCCCTCCTGGGCGACGTACGGACGCCAGCCCTCGATGCGTACCGCGTCGCCGCGCTCGGGCACCGAGCCCCAGACCACCGGGCCGATCCCGGCCGGCTCGTCCTCGGCGGCGGCGGTGACCACCGCGGCGCCCGCGCCGTCGGCGAAGATGATGCAGGTGGAGCGGTCGGTCCAGTCGGTGAACTCGGAGAGCTTCTCGGCACCGATCACGATGGCGTTGCGGCTGGCCCCGGCGCGGATCGCGTGGTCGACGGTGCCGAGCGCGTACGCGAAGCCGGAGCAGGCGGTGTTGAGGTCGTACGCCCCGGGCGCGTTGATGCCCAGCTTGGCGGCGACCCGGCAGGCCACGTTCGGGCTGCGGTCGACCGAGGTGCAGGTGGCGACCACGACCAGATCGATGTCGGCGGCGGTCAGGCCGGAGTTCGCCAGCGCCTTGTCGGCCGCGGCGGCGGCCATGTCGGCGACCGTCTCGTCACCGGCGATCCGCCGGCTGACGATGCCGACCCGGTCGCGGATCCACTCGTCGTTGGTCTCCACCAGCTGAGCGATCTCGTCGTTGGTCACCACCCGGGACGGCTGGTAGTGCCCCAGTGAGACGATCCTGCTGCCGCTCATGCCGAGCCCTCTCTGCGGTCGGTCTCGTCACGAGACTCGTTCGAACTGAACCGGGCGTTCGGCTCCTGGCCGGCGGCCGTGCCGTGCCGGGCGATCAGGTCGCGGGCGGCGGGCAGGTCGTCCGGGGTGTTCAGGGTGACGATCTCCGGGGCACCGGTGCCCTTGAGTTCCCGCTTCACCAGGCCGGCGAGCGTGCCGGCCGGCGGCAGCTCGATCACCCCGGTCACCCCGAGTGCGGCGAGGGTCGCCATGCAGAGGTCCCAGCGGACCGGGGCGGTGACCTGACGGACCAGCCGTTGCAGGACCTCCCGGCCGTCGTCGACCGGCCCGCCGTCGAGGTTCGACAGCAGGATCCTGGCCGGGTCGCTCGGGTCGATCTCGGCGGCGGCCGTGGCCAGCGCGGCCTCCGCCGGAGCCATGTACGGGGTGTGGAAGGCGCCGGCCACCTGGAGGCGGATGATCCGGGCCCGGGCCGGCGGTTCGGCGGCGAGCTTCTCCAACCCGGCGACCGCGCCGGCGGCCACGATCTGACCACTGCCGTTGCGGTTCGCGGCGTGCAGCCCGTGTCCGTTGATCGCGGCGACCACCTCGTCCGGGTCGCCGCCGAGGACGGCGGCCATGCCGGTCGGCTCCAGCGCGCAGGCGGCGGCCATCTCCCGGCCACGGACGCCGGCCAGGGCGATCGCCGACTCGGTCGGCAGGGTGCCGGCCAGCGCCGCCGCACCGAGTTCGCCGACGCTGTGGCCGGCGGTCAGGGTCACCTCGGCCATCGGCAGTTGCTCGGCGGCGAGCAGGGCCGCCGCCACCAACAGCGGCTGGGTGCGGGCGGTGTCCCGGATCTCGTCGGCGTCGGCCTCGGTGCCCAACCGCACCAGATCGACGCCGGCCAGCTCGGACCACCCACGCAGTCGGGCTTCGGCGCCGGTCAGGTCGAGCCAGGGGGTCAGGAAGCCGGGTTTCTGAGAACCCTGGCCGGGGCAGAGTACGGCGAGCACGTCTATGACTCTCCCCGATACCTCCGGGTTGCGCTGTGCCGACTGACACCAAACCGCACTAGAAGCTTTGGAGGGATCCTACAAAGATTGGCGATGATCGTCACTGTTCTGTGATCTTTTACCAGCCGGTGGGGTCAATGTCTGGGTCGGCACCACCGGATCAAGCCGGCCGACCGTGAGCGCGACCCGCAGGGCGAAGGCGTCCCGGGGGGTCAGCGGGCTGAACCCGGTGACGTCGGAGATCCGCCGCAGCCGGTAGCGCACGGTGTTCGGGTGCACGTACAGCGCCCGGGCCGCGCTCTCCAACGTACCGCCGGCGGCGAAGAAGGCGTCCAGCGTCTCCAGCAGCTCACCGCCGGCCCGCGCCAGCGTGGCGTACACGTCGTGCCGCAGCCGCCGGCGCGCGTCCGCGTCGCCGGCCAGGGCCCGCTCCGGCAACAGGTCGCCGGCATGGACCGGTCGGGGCGCGGCCGGCCAGGCCGGGGCCGCGCGGTAACCGGCCAGGGCCGCCCGCGCCGACTCGGTGGCCTCGTCCAGGCTGGGCACCGCCGGACCGACCACCACCGGTCCCGGCCCGAACGCGGTCAAGAGCTGACCGGCGGCCGCGACCGGTTCGGCCGCCCCACCGAGCACGATCACCAGCCGATCGCCGTGTACGCCACCGATCACCTCGACACCGATGCGCCGGGCCTGGCGGTAGACGGTGTGCAGTACGGCGGCGACCTCGCCGCCGGGCGAGGTGCCCACCGCCACCGCCACCGGCGGCGCGTCCGTCCAGCCGAGGGCGGCGGCGCGACTGGCCAGCACGTCCGGGGAGTCACCGCGCAGCAGCGCGTCCACCAGCAGGGCCTGTAGCCGGGCGTCCCACGAGCCACGGGACTCGGCGGCCCGGGCGTAGACCCGGGCGGCGGCGAAGGCGATCTCCCGGGAGAAGCGCAGCACCGCCTCGCGTAGCTGCGGCTCCTCGCCCGGGGCCGCGAGCTCGCCCACCTGCTCCTCGACCACGTCGATGGTGACCTTGATCAGTGCCACCGTCTGCTGGAGGGTGATGGAGCGGGCCAACGCCTGGGGCGCCGTGGCGAACACCTCGTCGGAGACCTCCTGGGTTCCCTCGCCGGCACCACCGCCGGAGCGCAGCCACTGCACCAGGGAACGGGCGCCGGCCTGAGCCACCAGCATCACCCACGAGCGTTGGTCGGCCGGCAACTCCCGGAACCAGGGCAGTGTCTCGTCCATCCGGGCCACGCTGGCGGTGGCCAGGGCGCCGGCCGCGCGTTCGATCCGGCGCAGCGTGGCCGACAGCTCCGTCCCGCCCGATTCGCTCACCCGCCTAGCCTGACATGCCCTGAACTGGACCTTCGCGGCAGCGTCGGCGGTCCGGCCGAACACCGATGCGGGTACGCGGTGCGTGGCGAGTCCGGGCCGGCCAGTACGGTGTCAGGGCACGTCGGGTGGGCACCGACGGGTGAGGGCGCGAGCGTGAGGAGAGGCCGATGGCGCAGGGGGAGGCCGAACACGGCTGCGCCCAGGAGGAGCCGAGTCGACCGGGCACTCACGAGCAGCCGGCCACGGCCAAGCACCACCGCCGGCCCGGTCTGACCCCGTCCGTCGAGGCGTCCGCCGGCTGGGCGCCCGAGCGCGGCGACGAGGAGCCGACTCTCGGACTGCCCCGCGCCGCCGAGCCGTTGGTGCCCCGCCAGCGCGCCGTCGACCCGCCGGCCACCTCGCCCGAGCCGGCCGAGGCCGGCTGCCGCAGCGAGTTGCCGGGCTGGGCCGGCGCACACCGGCACGGACCGGTCCGCCCGGCGCACCGCAACGTCCGGCGGGAGCGTCCACCACGGCGTTGGTGCTGATCGCGCTCCGGCCCGGCCATTGCGGTACGCACGGCCCCTGACCTCCCGCTCTGCCGTCCGAGCCTGAGCCGCCGGTCAGCGGTCCGGCGGATCGGGCGGCGTGAGCTGCCCCGGCACTACTGCCCAGTCGTCAGCGGGTCCGGCGGCGGATCAGCAACGCGATTCCGGCGAGCCCGAGGGTGATCACGAGTACCACCGCGACGTTGAGCAGCAGGAGGCGTCGTAGTTCACCGAACGCCTCGTTGATGTCCTGGGCCGGGTTGAGCGCTTCCTCCGGAATGATCCGCTCGCCTCCGCCGATGCCGCCGCTGACCGCCTCGTACGTGCGCTCCAGCGGCACCCCGGCGGTGCGCAGCGTCTCGGACATGCTGACCCGCCCGAGGAACCAGGCGGCGCTGGTCTTGCGCGAGTCCGGCTGCTTGGCCGGTCGGTAGACCCGGGGCCCACCCACCGCCTTCGGGTAGAGGTCGTACGTCTGCTTGGGAGTGTCACCGGCCAGCACCACGACCGTGTACTTCGGACCGAGGTCGGCCTTCTTCGGGCCGCCCGACTGGCGTACCAGCACCCGGGCGCTGACCTGGTCGACGATGGCCCTGACGTGCTCGGAGTGCCGGTCGGCGCGTAGCTGCAACGGCTCAGCCAGCCCGTGCCCGGAGATGTCCACCCCGGCCGGCGGCGACTTCGGGGCCGCCTTCGCCGGCTCGGCGACAGCGAGTGACAGCAGCACGGCGGCCAGCCCGCCCACCGTCAACACGGCCAGTCGCCTCATCCGTCGGACCATGCCGCCTCCTCGCCCCGTTCGATGGGTGGCTCTGCTGCACGAGCCACGCGCCGGAAGCTGACGGCGGTGACCGTGCCCACAGGACAGGTACCCACCTGAAAGACTCCGCTGAACGTCGATCGGTTGCAGCCGGTGGAACACTAATTGGAACTATCTGCGATCTCGACTCGACAAGGTAGCGGCCGTGGACCAGTGGGCGGATTTTACCTGTGCCGCTGCCGGTGATGGGGGCAGAATAGCGTGCCCCGGCAACCGGGGCAGCGTCGTCGGGCGTGTCCGGCGACTGCCGACGGCATCGCCGGCCGGGCACAGTGCGCTGCCCGCGGGCTCGGCGCCGGCCGGGTTATGACCCGAGGCTGGCGACGGCCCCGGTGAGCCCGACCCGGCTGCGACGAAGATCACAACCGGGTCGGCACGGGTGGGGTCCTAGAAGAGCCGCAGTCGGGCGGCGCGCAGCCGGGTCAGGGTGCGCTCGGGGCCGAGCACCTCCAACGACTCGAACAACGGCAGGCCGACGGTGCGGCCGGTCACCGCGACCCGTACCGGCGCCTGGGCCTTGCCGAGCTTGAGGCCACGCTCGGCGCCGACCGCCTCCAGGGTGGCCTTGAGGGTCTCCGCGTCCCAGGAGGCAACCGACTCGAAGGCGGCGACGGTGGCGTCCAGCAGTTCCGCCGAACCCTCCTTCATGGCCTTCGTCCAGGCCGCCTCGTCGATCAGCGGCGTCGCCACGAACAGGAAGTCGACGTTCGGCACGATCTCGCTGAGCACCGCGATCCGGGTCTGGGCCAGCGGTGCCACCGCGGCGAAGGCCGCCGGGTCGAACTCCTCCGGCTGCCACGGCGGCGGCGCGATGGTGCCGGTGCCGGCCAACCACGGCTGGCAGGCCGCGACGAACTCCTCGACCGGCAGCGCCCGGATGTACTCGCCGTTGAACGCGCGCAGCTTCTTCTCGTCGAAGAACGCCGGTGACGGGTTCACCTCGTCCAGCCGGAACTCGTTCTCGATCACCGACCAGGGCACGATCTCGCGGTCGCCGGAGGGCGCCCAGCCGAGCAGCATCAGGTAGTTGCGCATCGCGTCGGCGAGGTAACCCTCGTCCCGGTACGCCTCCAGGGCCACCTTGTCGCGGCGCTTGGACAGCTTCTGCCGCTTCTCGTTCACCACCACCGGCACGTGCGCCCAGACCGGCGGCTTCACCCCGAGCGCGTCCCAGAGCAGCTGCTGCTTCGGGGTGTTGGGCAGGTGCTCCTCGGCCCGGATCACGTGGGTGATCCCCATGGTCAGGTCGTCCACGACGTTGGCCAGCAGGAACACCGGTGAGCCGTCGCCCCGGGCGATGACGAAGTCCTCGATGAGCTTGTTCTCGAAGGTCGGCTCGCCCCGGATCAGGTCGACGACCACCGTCGAGCCCTCGTCCGGGGTACGGAAGCGCAGCGCCCGACCCTCGCCGGGCGGCAGGCCCCGGTCCCGGCAGTATCCGTCGTAGCCGGTGTACTGGTTGCCGGTGCGGGCCTGCACCGCCTCGCGGGTGCAGTCGCAGTAGTACGCCCGACCCGACTCGTACAGCCGGCGGGCGGCGGCACGGTGCTCGTCGGCGTACGAGGACTGGAAGTAGGGGCCCTCGTAGCTGTCCCGGGAGATGCCGATCCAGTCCAGCGCCGACAGGATGCCCTCGGTCCACTCCGGGGAGTTGCGCGCCGCGTCGGTGTCCTCGATACGCAGCACGAACACCCCGCCCTGCTGCTTGGCGTAGATCCAGTTCTGCAGTGCCGAGCGGGCACCGCCGACGTGGAACATACCGGTCGGAGATGGGGCGAAGCGCACACGTACCGTCACGACCCCCACCCTACAGATGCAAGGAAGGGCCCCTTGTTATCGCCTGGCGTTGTACAAGGGGCCCTTCCTAACATCACGGACGGTCAGGGCACGGAACGGATCTTCAACACCAGCAGGCTGCCGAGGACGGTCACGGCGGCCGTGGTCGCGTACAGCGCCGGATAGCCGCCCAGGTACACCACGATCGGGGCGGAGATGGCCGGGCCGAGCACCTGCGGTGCGGAGTTGGCGATGTTGATGACGCCGAGGTCCTTGGCCCGGTCGGTGGCCCTCGGCAGCACCTGGGTGATCAGGGCCGCGTCCACCGACAGGTACACCCCGTAGCCGGCGCCGAGCAGCAGCGCGGCGGCGATCGCCATCGGCCAGGTCGGCGCGATGGCCAGCAGCAGCGCGGCCACCGCGATCACCATCCCGGCGGCGATCACGAAGACCTTGCGCTTGCCGGACCGGTCGGACAGTCGGCCGGCGATCACGGTGGTGGCCATCAGCCCGGCGGTGTAGAGCAGGATCAGCACCAGCAGCCCGCCCTCGGGGTCGGCGACCCGTACCTCGTCGGTGAGGAAGTAGAGCAGGTAGAGGGTGCCGAGCGCGTTGCCGAGCTGGACCAGGAAGCGGGTGATCCAGGCCCAGCAGAAGTCCGGGTACCGCCGCGGCGACACCCACATTCCCGCGAGCAGGCCACGCACCGGCGGCCGGTGCGTACGGGGCAGCGGGTCGTCCGTCGTACGCAGGGCGAACGGCACCGCGAGCAGCAGCACGGCCGCGGCGATCGCCAGGTATCCGGCGGCGTTTCCGGTGACCACGGCGGTGACCAGCACGACGCCGAGCACCAGTCCGAGCGCCTGCGGGATGCCGACCCAGCCGGAGACGCCGCCGCGCTGCGCGACCGGGACCCGGTCCGGTACGGCGGCGGTCAGACTGGCCAGCATCGCGTTGAAGCAGGTCTGCGCGGCGATCCAGCCGACGACCACCCCGAGCACGGTCTCTGCCTGGGCGAGCAACGCCAGGGAGAGCGCGCCGAGCACCGCGCCGCCCAGGGTCCAGATGTGCCGCCGGCCGAACTCGCGCCCGCCGATGCGCAGGCAGGTCCGGTCCGACAACGCACCGACGAGCGGGTTGACGATCACCGCGGCCAGCGCGCCGAGCCCGGTGACCACCGCCAGCATGGCCTCCTTGTTCGTCGGGGCAATCTGCCCGAGCTGCTGCGGCAGCAACACCTGGATCGGGGTGAAGAAGGCCATCCAGACGCCGAGGTTCGCGGCGAACAGCAGCGCGATCCAACCCCGCCGTACCGGCACCGTCGGCTCGGCGAGCGCCGCCGGCAGCGAGGCCGGCGTCGGGTCGACCGTGGTCACCGGGCTGTTTCCCGCCGGGCCGTGGTGATGACCTCGCGCAGCCAGGCGTACGACGACTTCGGGGTCCGCCGGCCGGTGGCGAAGTCGACGTGCACCAGGCCGAAGCGCTTGGTGAAGCCCTCAGCCCACTCCCAGTTGTCCAGCAGGGACCAGACGAAGTAACCGGTGACGTCGACGCCGTCGTCCATCGCCGCGCGTACCGCCCGCAGGTGACCGTCCAGGTAGGCGATCCGGTCCGGGTCGTGCACCCGGCCGTCGGCGTCGGGTACGTCGTCGTAGGCGCAGCCGCTCTCGGTGATCTGGATGGGCGGCAGGTCGGCGCCGTACCGGCGGTCCAGCCAGCCGAGCAGCTCACGTAGCCCGTCCGGGGCCACCGGCCAGTCGAAGGCGGTACGCGGGTAGCCGTCGAGCGGCACCAGCTCGAAGGGCAGCGGGGAGCCCTCCTCGGGTGCCCGTACGCCGGTCGGGTTGTAGTAGTTCACGCCCAGCACGTCGATCGGCGCGGCGATCACGTCGAGGTCGCCGTCGCGTACCACCGTGTCGTCGAAACCCAGCTCGGGGTAGCCGCGACCGAGCAGCGGGTCGGTGAACAGCTGGTTGTGCAGTGCCTCGTACGCCATCGCGGCGCCGTGGTCGGCGGGGCTGTCACCGACGGCGCGCACCGGCGAGTAGTTGTTGGCGATGGCGACCGGGCTGGCGGAGCGGGCGCGTAGCGCGGCGACCGCCAGGCCGTGGCCGAGCAGTTGGTGGTGGGCGACCGGGAAGGCGTCGAAGAGCAGCATCCGGCCCGGCGCGTGTTCGCCGATGCCGTGGCCGAGGCTCATGTGGATGAACGGTTCGTTCAGGGTGATCCAGAGCTTGACCCGGTCGCCAAGGCGGCTGGCCAGCACGTCGGCGTACTCGGCGAAGCGGTGTGCGGTGTCCCGGTTGAGCCATCCGCCGGCGTCCTCCAGCGGCTGGGGCAGGTCCCAGTGGTACAGCGTGGCGACCGGGTCGATGCCATGGTCGAGCAGCCCGTCGACCAGCCGTTCGTAGAAGTCCAGCCCGCTCGGGTTGACCGCGCCGGTGCCGGTCGGCAGCACCCGGGGCCAGGCCACCGAGAACCGGTACGCGGTCACGCCCAGCTCGGCCATCAGGGCGATGTCTTCGGCGTAGCGGTGGTAGTGGTCGCAGGCCACGTCGCCGCTGCTGCCGTCGACGATCCGGCCGGGGGAGTGGGCGAAGGTGTCCCAGATGGACGGTCCGCGCCCGCCGATGTCGGCCGCGCCCTCGATCTGGTACGCCGAGGTGGAGACGCCCCAACGGAATCCGGTGGGGAAGTTGGGCATAGCTGCGGTCGACATGTGCCCTCCCGGGAAACGCGAAACGTGTTCGGAACTCTAGGGCGCGCCGAGGCTCGGGTCCATAGGGCGATCTGCCGCCGGAAGCAACACCTTTCGGCGTGTCTTTTACGAACACGTCCGTATACGTCCGTTTTTGCGCATACAGTGCCGATATCGTGGGATGTCCTCACTGGAGGAAGACGGAAAAATGATCCTCGTGGAACGCAGCGCGCACGTGGCGGCGCCGGTGGAAGCGGTCTGGGATGTGGTACAGCGGGCCGAGCAGTTGCCCGCCTGGCTGGCCGGGGTCCGTGCGGCCGAGGTCCTCTCCGGAGAGGGCTTCGGGCGGCGACAGTTGGTCCAGGCTGGCCGCGGCGCCGCACATGAGGCTGAAGTGATCGCCTATCAGGAGCCGACGCTGATCGGCTGGCGCGAACGCGCCAAGGGCGCCGGTGCCCGAGCGGAGGCGCGCACCGAGATATACGTCCAGCTCACTCCCGACGAGGAGGAGGGCGGCACGATCGTGCGGCTGATCGTCGTACGCTGGCCGGCCGGTCCGGTCAAGGCCGCCCTGCTCCGCCTCGGCCTGCGTCGGGTCGGCGCCGATCTGGAGGATTCGCTGGCCCGGCTGACCGATCTGGCCGCGGTCGGCTGAGCGGCCGCGTCCTGGCGTCACCCGCGACGGTGGCGGCCCCGGTGTCCCTCCCAGGTGCACCCGGGCCGCCACCGCTTTCGGCCTCGACACCTCGCGTCCGCGCCTCGACCGCGTCCGCGCCTTCGGCCCCCTCGGGTTAAGAGGGGGCCCCTTTACCACGCGAGGCGTTAATAAGGTGCCCTTCCTTACACACCGGGCCCGGCGTGGTGTTCGCCGGGCCCGATGTGCGGTGCGGTTGCTAGCTGTCGCCGCCGGTCTCGCCGACCGGGGCGGCGTTCACGTCCTCGATGGCGTACTTCTTGGCCGCCTCGGCCGGTACGTGCGCCGGTACCGCCCCGCGCAGCGCGAGCTGCCGCAGCGTGGCGACCGCGATCGACTCGGCGTCGACGTGGAAGTGCCGGCGCAGGGCGTGCCGGGTGTCGGACAGGCCGAACCCGTCGGTGCCCAGGGAGGTCCAGTCACCGGGCACCCAGCGGGAGATCAGGTCCGGCACCGCGCGCATCCAGTCGCTGACCGCGACCTTCGGCCCGTCGGCGTCGGCCAGCTTTCGCTGGATGTACGGCACCCGCTGCTCCGCGCCCGGGTGCAGGAGGTTGTACGACTCGCACTCCACCGCGTCGCGGCGCAGCTCGGTCCAGGAGGTCACCGACCAGACGTCGGCGGCCACCCCCCAGTCCTGGGCGAGCAACTGCTGCGCCTTGAGCGCCCACTGCATGCCGGTGCCGGAGGCGAGCACGTTCGCCCGGGGGGCGTCGCCCTCGATCGAGGGGGCCGGGGCGTAGCGGTGGATGCCCTTGACGATGCCCTCGACGTCCACCCCCTCCGGCTCCGCCGGCTGGTGGATCGGCTCGTTGTAGATGGTGAGGTAGTAGAAGATGTTCTCCTGCTCCTCGCCGTACATCCGGTGCAGGCCGTTCTCCATGATGTGCGCGATCTCGAACGCGAACGCCGGGTCGTACGCGACGACCGCCGGGTTGGTGGCCGCGAGCAGCAGCGAGTGGCCGTCCTCGTGCTGGAGGCCCTCACCGTTGAGCGTGGTGCGTCCGGCGGTGGCGCCGAGCACGAAACCCCGCGCCATCTGGTCCGCCGCCGCCCAGAAGCCGTCACCGGTGCGCTGGAACCCGAACATCGAGTAGAAGATGTACATCGGGATCATCGGCTCGTCGTGGGTGGCGTACGACGTGCCGGCGGCGGTGAACGAGGCGACCGAGCCGGCCTCGTTGATCCCCTCGTGCAGGATCTGACCGGTGGTCGACTCCTTGTACGACAGGAACAGCTCCCGGTCGACCGAGGTGTACCGCTGGCCGTGCGGCGAGTAGATCTTGGCGGTCGGGAAGATCGAGTCCAGACCGAAGGTACGCGCCTCGTCCGGGATGATCGGCACCCAGCGCTTGCCGAACTGCTTGTCCTTCATCAGGTCCTTGAGCAGCCGGACGAAGGCCATCGTGGTGGCCACCTTCTGCTTGCCCGAGCCCCGCTTGACGTCGGCGAAGCGCTCGCTGCCCGGAATGGCCAGCGACTTGGCGGTGGTGCGCCGGGTCGGCAGGTAACCGCCGAGCTGCTCGCGCCGCTCGTGCAGGTACCGCATCTCGTCGGACTTCTCGTCCGGCCGGTAGTACGGCGGCAGGTACGGGTTCTCCTCCAGCGCCGAGTCCGGGATGTCCAGGTAGAGCCGGTCGCGGAAGGTCTTCAGGTCCTCCAGCGTCAGCTTCTTCATCTGGTGCGTGGCGTTGCGGCCCTCGAAGTGCGAGCCCAGCGTCCAACCCTTGATGGTCTTGGCCAGGATCACCGTCGGCTGCCCGGTGTGCTCGGTCGCCGCCTTGTAGGCCGCGTAGAGCTTGCGGTAGTCGTGCCCGCCCCGCTTGAGGTTCCAGATCTCGTCGTCGGAGAGCCCATCGACCATCTTGCGGGTCCGCGCGTCGCGGCCGAAGAAGTGCTCCCGCACGTACGCCCCGGACTCCGCCTTGTAGGTCTGGTAGTCGCCGTCGGGCGTGGTGTTCATCAGGTTGACCAGCGCGCCATCGGTGTCGGCGGCGAGCAGCGGGTCCCACTCCCGGCCCCAGACCACCTTGATGACGTTCCAGCCGGCGCCCCGGAAGAACGCCTCCAGCTCCTGCATCACCTTGCCGTTGCCCCGCACCGGCCCGTCCAGCCGCTGGAGGTTGCAGTTGATCACGAAGGTGAGGTTGTCCAGCTCCTCGCGGGCGGCCACCCCGATCGCGCCGAGGGTCTCCGGCTCGTCCATCTCGCCGTCGCCGAGGAACGCCCAGACGTGCTGGTCGGAGGTGTCCTTGATGCCCCGGTGGTGCAGGTACCGGTTGAACCGGGCCTGGTAGATGGCGTTCAGCCCACCCAGACCCATGGAGACCGTCGGGAACTCCCAGAAGTCCGGCATCAGCCGCGGGTGCGGGTACGACGGCAGGCCGCCGCCGGGGTGCGACAGCTCCTGCCGGAAGCCGTCGAGCTGGTCCTCGCTGAGCCGGCCTTCCATGAACGCCCGGGCGTACATGCCGGGGGAGGCGTGGCCCTGGTAGAAGATGTGGTCGCCGCCACCGGGGTGGTTCTTGCCCCGGAAGAAGTGGTTGAAGCCGACCTCGTACAGCGACGCGGAGCTGGCGAAGGTGGAGATGTGACCGCCGACACCGATCTCCGGACGCTGCGCGCGATGCACCAGCATCGCCGCGTTCCACCGCACGTACGCCCGGATCCGGCGCTCGACGTGCTCGTCACCGGGGAACCACGGTTCGCGCTCCGGCGGGATGGTGTTGATGTAGTCGGTGGTGGTCAGCGACGGCACCCCGACCTGGCGCTCACGGGCGCGCTCCAGCAGACGTAGCATCACGTAGCGGGCCCGCTTGGTGCCACGCTCGTCGATGACACCGTCGAGCGACTCGACCCATTCGCTGGTTTCTTCGGGGTCGATGTCCGGAAGCTGGCTCGGCAGGCCGGCCGTGATCACCGGGCGCTTGCGTTCCGTAGCCACAGGCGTTCCCTCGGTTGTGTGTGGGATAGGTCTCTAGCGCCATCCTGCCCCGTCGTGGCACTTGTCGTCACGTCCACCCGTGCGAAGGGCGACGCTCGACACACGTACTCACCAGTAACTTTACCCCTTTCCGGGGCCACTGACCGGGCATCATGGGAGCGCGCCCGCCCTCAGCCGACCGGCTGCGGCAGAATGCGACGTATGCGCAGTGAGGTGATCACCGTCCGGACCGGTTCCCGGCCGACCGTGCAGGACATCACCGCCGAGGCGGAGCAGTTCGTCTCCGGTCAGGGCGACGGGCTGCTGCACGTGTTCGTGCCGCACGCCACCGCCGGGCTGGCCATCATCGAGACCGGCGCCGGCTCGGACGACGACCTGCTCACCGCGCTGGACGCCGTGCTGCCGACCGACAACCGCTGGCGGCACCGCCACGGCTCGCCCGGCCACGGGCGCGATCACGTCCTGCCCGCCTTCGTCGCCCCGTACGCGACGCTGCCGGTGCTCGGCGGCCGGCTGGCCCTCGGCACCTGGCAGTCGATCTGCCTGGTCGACACCAACGGAGACAACACCACCCGCCAGGTCCGGTTCTCCTTCCTGCCCGGCTGACCGCCCTGGTGGCCCGATGCCGCCGCGCGGTGGAGCTGCCGGGGCACCCGCCACACGTAGCATCGAGTCATGCAGCCGCCCACCGTCACCCGGTCCGACCTGGGCCCGGCGGACCGGGCTGCCCTCGCCGGCGCGGCGGTACGGCGGATCATGCATGTCGCCGCCGCCCTGCGGCATCACCAGGATCTCGGCATCATCGCCCTCGGCCTGACCCCGGCGGTCGGCCGAGCGCTGTGCCAGCTCGACCCGGATCGTCCACTGCCCGCCCGGGATCTGGCCTCGCAACTGCGCTGCGACCGCTCCAACGTCACCGCACTGGTCGACAAGCTGGAACGGGCCGGGCTGGTCCAGCGGCGGGTCGACCCCGCCGACCGGCGGCAGAAGACGCTGGTGGTGACCGACGCCGGCCGGCGGATGCGGCAGCGGGTGCACCAGGTGCTGTCCGAGTCGCGGCTGCTCGACGAACTGACCGCCGACGACCTGGCCGCCCTGCACGATCTGGTGTGGAAGGTCTCCGACGGCGACTACCCGCAGCACTGCGAGCCGTCCTGACGCTGCCGACGGAGGATTCCGGCGACGTGAGCCGGGTTTCGAGTGGGCGAGGTGTGCTCCGGTCGGTAATGCTGTCGGACGTGACCACCCCGCAGGATCTCGACGACCGATTTCGGGAGTCTCTGGCCGCGCTGGCCACGCCGCGGCACCGTACCGACCCGGCGCAGCCGGTCGCCGAGGGCGCGGCGCTGACCGGCGCCCAACTCTTGGAACTATTCGACGCCCAGGTCACCAGCCGGCAGCTCGACCTCGCCGGGCGCTGGCTGCGGAGCTTCGGCGAGGGCTACTACACGATCGGCTCGGCCGGCCACGAGGGCAACGCGGCGGTAGCGGCTGCGCTGCGTCCCACCGACCCGGCGCTGCTGCACTACCGCTCGGGCGCGTTCTACTGCGTCCGCGCCGCCCAGACCGCCGAGGCACAGGCCGGCGGTTCGCCCCCGGAGGACGACGACCCGGCAGCGATGCCGGCCGATGCGATGCCGGCGGACCCGGCGCAGCCCGATGCGGCGCCGGCCGGTGTGGGGCAGTCCGCTGCGGCAGCGGCCGGTGTGGCGCCGTCGGATGCGGCGCCGGCTGGCGCGGCAGCTGCTGAAGTGGTGCAGTCCGGCGGAACTCCGGCCGGCCCGAGCGACTCGGCCGATCGGGAGGTCGACGGCGATCCGGCCGATGCCGTACCGCCGGCAGCGCCCGACCACCCGGGCTCGCCCACGCCGACCGGGACGTCCGACGGCGTGACCGGCCCGCCGGGTGGCGAGGCCGGGGCGGCCGGCGAGGCCGGCACGCCGGGTGGCGAAATCGGCGCGTCGGGCGGCGAGGTCGGGGAGCCCGGCGGTGAGGACGCCGGTGGCGTGCGGATGGCGGCGGTGCGGCGGCCGGTGGCACCGGCGTACACCGAGGCGGCGCGGGACGTGCTGCGCGGGATGGTGGCCTCCAGCCAGGAGCCGCTCGCCGGTGGTCGGCACAAGGTCTTCGGCCGGGCCGACCTGGCCGTGGTGCCCACCACCTCCACCATCGCCTCACACCTGCCCCGGGCGGTCGGCATGGGGCTCGCGGTGGAGCGGCTGCGCCGGCAGGATGCCCGTCGGGCCCCGGCGCACGCCGACCCCGCGTCGCCCTGGGCGCCGGACGCGATCGTGGTCTGCTCGTTCGGAGATGCCTCGATCAACCACGCCAGCGCCACCGCGGCGTTCAACACCGCCGGCTGGTACGACCACACCGGCCTGCGCATTCCGGTGCTCTTCGTCTGCGAGGACAACGGGCTGGGCATCAGCGTCCGGTCGCCGCAGGGCTGGGTGGCGACGGCGCTGCGCGCCAAGCCGGGCATCCGGTACTTCGCCGCCGACGGTGCTGACCTGGTGGGGGCGTACGAGGCGGCGCGCGAGGCGGCGGCCTGGGTACGCCGGCACCGCCGTCCGGCCGTGCTGCACCTGAGCACGATCCGGCTGCTCGGCCACGCGGGCGCGGACGTCGAGAGCGGGTACCGCAGCGCCGAGGAGTTGACCGCTGACCTCGCCGCCGATCCGGTGGTCGCCACCGCGCGCCGGCTGGTTGACGCGGGCCTGGCCAACGGCGCCGAACTGCTGGACCGGTACGACGAGATCGGCTGGCAGATCCGTCGGCTCGCCGAGCAGGTGCTGGACGAGCCGAAACTGGGCAGCCCGGCCGAGGTGATCGCACCGTTGGCCCCGCGCCGCCCGGTCCGGGTCGCCCAGGCGGTGACCGACGCGGGGGCCCGCGCCACCGGGCCGGGTGCGGGCGCGCGGGTGGAGGCGTTCGGCGGGAAGCCGCCGGAACTGTCCGGCCCGCTCACCCTCGCGCAGAGCATCAACGCCGCGCTCACCGATGGGCTGCTGGCGTACCCGCAGATGGCCGTCTTCGGCGAGGACGTCGCCGCCAAGGGCGGGGTGTACGGGGTGACCAAGGGGCTGCGGGACCGCTTCGGTGCCGCCCGGGTGTTCGACACGTTGCTGGACGAGACCTCGGTGCTGGGCCTGGGCCTCGGCGCCGGGCTGGCCGGGATGCTGCCGGTGCCGGAGATCCAGTACCTGGCGTACCTGCACAGCGCCGAGGACCAGTTGCGCGGCGAGGCAGCGACGATGCGGTTCTTCTCCCAGGGTGCGCTTCGCAACCCGATGGTGGTGCGGGTGGCGGGCCTGGCGTACCAGGAGGGTTTCGGCGGGCACTTCCACAACGACAACTCGGTGGCCGTACTGCGGGACGTGCCCGGCCTGGTGATCGCCGTGCCGGCCCGGCCGGACGACGCGGCGGCGATGCTGCGTACCTGCCTGGCGAGTGCGGCGGTGGACGGCAGCGTCTGCGTGTTCGTGGAGCCGATCGCGCTTTACCACACCCGCGATCTCTACTCGGATGGTGACGGTGAGTGGTTGGCCGGCTATGCCGAGCCGGGCGCCTGGGCGAGCGGGCACGTGCCGGTCGGCCGGGCCCGGGTGTACGGCGTCGGCTCGGCCGAGGACGTCACGATCGTCACCTTCGGTAACGGCGTACGGATGTCCCTGCGGGCCGCTTCGGCGCTGGCCGACGAGGGCATCGGTTGCCGGGTGGTGGACCTGCGCTGGCTCGCGCCGCTGCCGGTGGCCGACCTCATCCGCGAGGCCGCCGCGACCGGCCGGGTGCTGGTCGTGGACGAGACGCGGCGCTCCGGCGGGGTCGGCGAGGGGGTGCTCGCGGCCCTGGTCGACGCCGGATATGTCGGTGCTGCCCGCCGAGTGGCTGCTATTGACTGCTTTGTGCCCTTAGGTCCGGCTGCCCGTCAGGTCCTGGTGTCCGAGGAAGCCATCACCCAGGGTGCCCGTACGCTGCTGGCACGGTAAATTTCGTTCCACCCGGTGCGCCACTTGCGCGCGACGGCACAACTGTGTGGACTTTGCCTGTCGGCGCCAGTCGGGCGCCGCGAGCTCGGAAGAGATGAGGAGGCACGCGACAGTGAGCGCGACCGCTGGTCAGGCTGCCGACGGGGTACGCAGCCTGGCGGACCGGTTCGGTATCGAGCCGGGGATGGTCGTCATGGAGATGGGCTACGACGACGACGTCGACTCCGATCTCCGGGACGCCCTGACCGACCGTTGTGGAGAGCTGGTCGACGAAGACACCGATGAGGTGGTCGACGCCGTGCTGGTGTGGTACCGCGACGGCGACGGTGATCTCTTCGAACTCCTCGTCGACGCCCTCGGCCCGCTGGCCGACAACGGCGTCGTGTGGCTGCTGACCCCCAAGGCCGGCCGCGACGGCCACGTCGAGCCGAGCGAGATCGCCGAGTCCGCTCCCACCGCCGGCCTTCAGCAGACCTCGACGATCAACGCCGGCAAGGACTGGAGCGGCGCCCGTCTCGTGCTGCGTCGCGGCGCAAAGGGCAGGAAGTAACCCCGCCGCCCGATGTGACAGGCTGATGCATCTCGACTCGACCCAAGGAGTTCGCATGCCGATCGAGGTTGGCGCCGAGGCGCCCGACTTCGTACTCAAGGACCAGAACAACCAGGAGGTACGGCTCTCCGACTTCCGTGGCCGGCGTACCGTCCTGCTGGTCTTCTACCCGCTGGCCTTCACCGGCGTGTGCCAGGGCGAGCTGTGCGAGGTGCGGGACAACCTCAACGAGTACGTCAACGACGACGTCCAGGTGCTGACCGTGAGCGTCGACTCGGTCTACGCCCACAAGATCTGGGCGGACCGGGAGGGCTACCAGTTCCCGCTGCTGGCCGACTTCTGGCCGCACGGCGCCGTCGCCCAGGCGTACGGGGTCTTCAACGACGTCGCGGGCATCGCCAACCGGGGCACCTTCGTCATCGACAAGGCCGGCGTCGTGCGCTTCGCCGAGATGAACATGCCGGGCGAGCCGCGCGACCAACAGGGCTGGCGCAAGGCACTGGCGGAAGCCACCGCCTGACCCGATCCCAACGGGTGCGACCGTCCGGCCGGGCCGGCGAGCGGCAGGGTAAGCTGCCAACCGCCGGTTCGCCGTACGGCGTTTCCGGGCGCGTAGCTCAGTGGGAGAGCACCCGCCTTACAAGCGGGGGGTCGCAGGTTCGAAACCTGCCGCGCCCACCCCGTACCACCAGCACCGACGACGGCCCGGAGATCATTTCGGGCCGTGCCGACGTGGACTGCCGGGTCAGTCGGTGACGATGCAGGATCGGCCGTCCGGTCCGGCGCCGATCTTGCGGGGCTCGGCGCCGGTGTTGTTGCCTTCGAAGAGGTCACAGAGGTCGGCACGGCCGCCGCCGATGAAGGTCACGCCCTCGATGACGGCCCGGTCCCCGAGGTTGGCGTTGACCCCGACCAACACGTCACCGGTGCCGGTGACGGTGATGTTCCGCAGGGTGACGGTGCGTGCCGCCTGGGTGCGGCAGTTGCCGCAGGAGCGGTAGAGCTTGCCGAAGTCGTCGTCGACCTGGAAGTCGGTGATGGTGACGGAGCCGCCGGCGCCCCGGTTGTCCTGGAAGATCTTGTCTGCGGCCTTCGCCGCGCTGCCGCCCTCGATCAGTACGACCGCGTTGGTGCCGCGGAAGGTGGCGGCGTCCTCGCCGACGTCCTCCCAGTGCACGTTGCGCAGCGTGCAACTGCCCGCGCAGTGCACCCCGTCGGCGGCCGGCGCACCGAGGATCACGTTCTCCAGCACCGCCCCGTCGGCCAGCCGGAACAGCGGATCCTGGCTCTCGTCCTGACCGCCGTCGCCCAGGTCACCACCGCCCACGAAACGCCGGTTCCCCCCGTCGAAGGTGCCGCTGACCCGGGTCGTCTCGGTGACCGCCTGCTGCCCGGTGGCCGGTGGCGGTCCGGCCAGTGGGCGCGGCGCGGTGTCGGCCGGCGACGCGGCCGGCGGTGTCTCGGCGGCGGCGAGGCTGGTGACTGCCACGGTCGCGGCCAGCCCGGCCGCGAGCACGCCGGCCGCCAGCCACCTTCGGTGGGAACCTCTGCGCATCGGTACGCCCCTTCTGTGTCTCGCGCCGGGTGGCGCGCTGCCGACACCGGGAGGTACGTGCCGAGGCCACCGCGCGGACGGGACCTGGCGGATTCCTGGCCAGAACACGACGCTACGGGCTCGACGGATCACCCGCCGTGTCGGCGGGTTCGGGTGGCGCGGGCGGCGGTCTACGGCAACCTGGGCCCGGGCCGGACGGTTGGCGCGTACCGTCGGCGGGTCGGTGGTGGCGCGGCGGACGGGGGACCGGTGGGCTACGCGGAGGTCAACGGCGTTCGGTTCTGGTACGAGGCGCACGGTTCGGGTCGGCCGCTGGTGCTGCTGCACGGCGGCTTCGGCGCGGTGGAGACGTTCGCCGCGATCCGGCCGGCGCTCGCCCGGCGGCGCCGGGTGATCAGCGTCGACCTGCCGGGCCACGGCCGTACCGCCGACGTCGACCGGCCGCTGCGGTACGAGTCGATGGCCGACGACGTCGCCGCGCTGATCGTCCACCTCGGGATCTCCCCGGCCGACGTGCTGGGCTTCTCGCTCGGCGGCGGGGTGGCCCTGCGGTTGGCGATCCAGCATCGGGACGTGGTGCGTCGACTGGTGGTGGTCTCCGCGCCCTGCCGGCGCCAGGGTTGGTTTCCGGAGGTGCTGGCCGGGATGCCCGAACCCGACGAGGCGGCCGGCGAGCGGATGCGGGGCATCCCGCCGCAGCAGCTCTACCAGGCCGTCGCGCCCCGCCCGCAGGACTGGCCCCGGCTCTGGGCCAAGACCGGTGAGCTGCTGCGCCGCGAGTACGACTGGTCGCCGGAGGTCGCCGCGCTGAGCACGCCGACGCTGCTGGTCTTCGCCGACGCCGACTCGGTGCGTCCGGCCCACATGGTGGAGTTCTTCGGGCTGCTCGGCGGCGGACACCGGGACGCGGGTTGGGACGGCACCGACCGGCCGGACGCCCGGCTGGCCGTACTGCCCGGCCTGACCCACTACGACATCGTCGACTCGCCGGCCCTGCCCGCCATGGTGCTGCCGTTTTTCACCCACACGCTGCACACCCCGGCCTGACCACCCGCCCGGACCGCCCGCCCGCGACGGCCGGACGCTCAGTCGCGGCCCGAGCGGGAGGCCCACAACGCTCAGCCGGCCATTCGCTCGGCCAGCCAGGAGAGCGCGACGTCGGCCTGGGCCTGCTGGAACGCCCGGAGGGTGGGGATGCCCGGCGGCGGGGGCAGCCGGGCCCGGTCGGTGAAGAAACCGGCCAGGCCGGCGTAGAGGCCGGTCACCGTCGCCGGGTCGGCGTCGGCGAGGACCGGCAGCCGACGCAGCAGGGCCTCGGTGTCGTGCCCGCCGTGCAGGCGTACGTCCAGCAGCAGCAGCGCGGTGTCCAGCCAGGCCGGGCCACGGGCGGCCCACGGCCAGTCGACCACGGTGACCCGTCCGGCCGCGTCGACGAGCAGGTTGTCGGCGCGTACGTCGACGTGGCAGAGGGTGTCGCCGGTCAGCGTGCGGAGGGCGTGGTCCGTGGCGGCGCACAGGTCGTCGAGGTGGGCACGGGCCCAGGGGTGCAGGTCCGGTGGTGGGTCCTCGGCGACGCGGCGCCAGCCGGCGAAGTCCTCGGCCAGGTGCTCGGCGACGGTCGGTACTCCCGACACCGGGGCGGGCGTGAGCGCCTCGGCCATCGCCGCCATCGCCGCCAACACGGCGTCCAGTTCCTCGGCCGCCCAGGGGGTGATCGGGTGCCGCCCGTCGACGTCGGTGAGGACCATCGCCACCCAGTGGCCGTCGTCGTGGCAGCCGAGCAGCCGGGGCGTCGGGGCGTACGCGGGCAGCGCGGCGGTGATCCGCGCCTCGGTGCGGTGCATGTTCGGGGTGTCGGGGTTCTGCGCCGGGCTGGCCGCCTTGACGAAGGCCCGTCGGCCGTTGGCGGTACGCACCCGGTCGGCGGTGCCGGGCGAGTAGCCGCCCGGCTGCGACACCGCCTCCACCACCCGGTCACCGAGGATGGTCTGTACGGCAGCCTGCACGTGGGCGGGCAGGTCGGCCCAGCCGATCCGGCGTAAGGAAGCGTCGTTCATGCCCCCACCGTCGGGGACCGGCGGCCCGACCGGCAAGGCGTTTACCGCGTATAGCGCACGATGATTACCCCGCCGCCGATGGGCGTGGCGTCGAGCAGGGTCAGGTGTTGCGGGTCGAAGGTCTGCTCGACCAGCGGGATGCCGCTGCCGACGACGATCGGGTTGAGTTTGACCACCAGCTCGTCCACTTCGGAAAACAGCTGTCCGGCGAGGTGGCCGCCGCCGCAGAGCCAGATGTCGCCGCCCGGACGGGCCTTGAGATCGCGGACGAAGGCCACCGGATCGCCCGAGACGATCTCCACCGCCGGGTCGTCCGACGGGGGCAGCGAGCGGGCGAAGACGTACTGCCTCAGGTGGGCGTACGGACTGGTGACGCCCAGATCGAGGGCGGGCTGGTAGGTGCCGTGGCCCATCAGCACCGTGTCGAACCGGCCCTGCGGGCGGTCGATGCCGAGCTGCTCGTGGGCGACGGTCGGGAAGGTCTGCGGCCAGTGCGTGGCGAGGTGTTTCGCCACGTCGGGATGCGGGTCGAGGAATTCGTACGACCCGTCCGGGGCGGCGATGAAGCCGTCGATGGTGCTGGCGACGTAGTAGACGAGCTTACGCAAGCCGGATCTCCAATCACTACGGATGTCGTGGTTGTGGCAACGTACAACAGCTGTCGTGGTTGTTGCTAGGGTTTTCGGTGTGGCGCGCAACCCCGAGCGGCGGGCGGCCCTGGCGGACGCCGGGCTGCGGGTGCTGGCGGCGCAGGGGGCCCGGGGGCTCACCCACCGGGCCGTCGACGCCGAGGCCGGGGTCCCGGTCGGCACCGCCTCCAACTACTTCCGCTCCCGCGACGCCCTGCTCGGTGCGCTCGGCGAGCGGATCTTCGAGCGGTTCGCCCCCGACGACGCCGTCGTGGCCGGACTGGCCGCCCGGGAACCGTCGTCGGCCCTGCTCACCGACTACGTCCGGTACATCGTCGAGCGGACCACCCGGCACCCGGAACTCACCCGCGCCCTGATCGAACTGCGCCTGGAATCGGCCCGCCGCCCCGACCTGGCCCGGATCCTCGGCGAGACGCTGCGCCGGGGCTACCGCGAGGACGTCGCGTTCCACCTCGCCGCCGGACTGCCCGGCGGCGCGTTCGAGGTGGCCCTGCTGCACTACGCGGTGGACGGGCTCCTGCTCGATCTGCTCACCACCTCGATCGACGCCGGGTTCGACCCCGACGAGGCGGTTGTCGCCCTGGTGTCCCGCCTGGCCGGCGAGGTCCCGCCCGGCGGCTGAGGCAGCCCAGCTCCGGCCACGACCGGGCCGCCCCGCCCCGCCGATGACTGTTCAGCGGTGCAGCGGGGAAACGTCGAGCGGACGCACCTGGGGAGGAGCGACGGATGACGCGTGGCGGACTGACCATCGGCGTGCTCGGCTCGTACGGTGGGCGCAACCTCGGCGACGAAGCCATCCTCACCGGCCTGCTGGCCGACCTACGCCAGCAGGAGCCGAACGCGCGGATCATCGTCTTCTCGCGGAACCCCGAGCACACCCGGCAGTCCCATCCGGATGTGGAGGCGGTGCCGTGGGAGGGGGTCAGCCGGACCGACTCCGCCCTCGTGCTGTCCCAGCTCGACCTGCTCATCCTCGGCGGCGGCGGAATCCTCTACGACAAGGAGGCCCGCCGTTACCTGCGGGTCGTCCGGGTCGCGCAGGAACGCGGTCTGCCACTGCTGACGTACGCGGTGGGCGTCGGGCCGCTCAGCGAGATGGTGGACACCGGCATGGTGCGGGAGACGTTGGCCGGCGCCACCCAGGTGACCGTACGCGACCAGGAGTCGCGGATGGTGCTGGAGGAGGCCGGCCTGCTCAACCCGATCACCGTCACCGCCGACCCGGCCTTCCTGCTGGAGCCCGAGGAGTTCCCGCCCGAGCTGCTGCGTGAGGAGGGCGTGCCGGCCGGCAAGCGGCTGGTCGGCATGAGCGTCCGCGAGCCGGGCCGGGCCGCGGAACGGCTCGACGTGGACGGCTACCACCGGCTGCTGGCCCAGATCGGTGACTTCCTGGTGCACCGGATCGACGCGCACGTGCTGTTCGTGCCGATGGAGCGGGACGACATCCGGCACTCGCACGGGGTGCTGTCGCACATGATCGCCGCGGAGCGGGGCCGCATCCTGCACGGCACCTACTCGCCCCAGCAGGTGCTCGGGTTGATGCGCCACTTCGACCTGGCCGTGGGCATGCGGCTGCACTTCCTGATCTTCGCCGCGATGATGGGTACGCCGTTCCTGCCGCTGCCGTACGCCGGCAAGGTCTTCGACCTGGCGCAGCGACTGGGCGTGCCGGCGTTGCGCGGCGTGGAACGTGAGGTGGAGGGCCCGCTGCTGGCCGAGGTGGACCAGCTCTGGGACGAGCGTGACCAGCGTGCCGAGACCACCGCCCAGCGGGTGGCGCAGGTGTGCGACGAGGCCCGGGGCACCTCCCACGTGACCCGGGCGGTGCTGGAGAGCCTGCGTAGCCGTTCCCTCGTCGAGGTCGGCGCCTGACCCGTGGCGGTCAGACCGCCGATCCTCGCCAGCGGTAGCGCCACTGGCGGCCATCGGCATCGAGCGATTCCAGCTCGTAGATGTCCGCCTCGGCCAGACCCGCCGGCCCCAGATGATGGTGGGTCAGCGGTGGCCGGCCGTGCGGATCCAGCTCCACGGTCACCTGCTGCCCGTCCGCCGAACCGCCCACCAGCGGGATCTCAAGCGTTGCTGCCATGCGCCCATCCTGCCCCGTGGGCCGCCGCCCCGCAGCGGATCACCGGCCACACCCGCCGTCCCGCCGGTCGCCGCCTGGTGCGGACGACGGTCATGCGCGGGGGAGGAGGCCGGGCGGGTACTCCATGCCGTCGTGGGTGCAGGCCGCGGCGGCGACCCGGGCCGCGTACCCGGCCGCCTCCGTCCACGTCGCGCCCTGGGACCGGGCGGCGATGATGCCGGCCGCGAAGGCGTCCCCGGCGCCGTTGGTGTCGACCACCGGGCCGGGTGGTGTGGCGGCCGGTATCCGGGTGACGGTGCCGGCGAGGTGCAGCTCGGCGCCGTCGGCGCCCCGGGTCACCAGCACCGGGCGGGGGGCGAGCGCGGCCGCCACCGCCGCCGACCGGTCGCCCAACGCGACCCCGCTGACCAGCACCAGCTCGGCGACCTCGGCGAAGGGACGGTGGTACGGATGGTGGCCGTCCCAGTCGTGCAGGTCGGTGGAGCTGCCCACCCCCTCGGCCAGCAGGCCGCCGAGGGTGGGCAGCAGGTCCCGGACCCAACCCATGATCGACAGGTGGACGTGCGTGGCCTGCCGGACCAGCGCCGCCAGCCGCGCCACCGGGAAGGGCGCGGGCCCGGCGCAGGGGCGGGGGTCGTACAGCGACATCCGCCGTCCGGTGGGATCGACCAGGTTGACCGAGCGGCGGGTGCCGGCCGGCTCCTCGGCCAGCACGGTGTGCACAGCGGTGCGGCCCAGCGCGGCCCGTACCACGTCACCGGCGGGGTCCGCGCCGATGGTGTCGACCACCGCCACCCGCAGCCCGAGCGCGTGCGCGGCGAGCACCACACCGGCGCCGGTGTTGCCGATCCGCAGGTCGATGGGGTCGACGGTGACGGAGTCGACGACCGGCAGCGGCAGGGCGGGCACCCGGACCCGCACGTCCACCCCGAGGCCGCCGATCACCAGCAGGTCGTACATGGCGCCGACGGTAGTCGGGCCGGATCGGCCTATCCTGACCCGGGTGTTAAGAGGGGACCCCTGCTCTACCGGAGGCGTTAACCGGGGGCCCTTCCTTTCGAAGGGGGTTGCGGGTGCTGGTCGTCCACGGGATGTGGCTGCCGGGCCGGGGCCTTGCCGTCTGGGGCGAGGACAGCACCCTGCCGCCGCGTGCCCCACGGCGACCCGGCCGGGTGCCCCGGGAACGGCCGCACCCGTTCGCCGCCGGGCACACCGCGCTGGCGGCCGTGCTGGCCGAGGCCGCCGAACCGGCTGATCTCGGCACCGCGCTGCTCACCCTGCCCACCCGCGCCGGGTCCCCGGTCGACTCGCCGGAACTGGTGCGGACCACCGTCGTGGAACCGGTCCGTGGCCCGGTCACCCTGGCCGGTTGGCGGGTGCCCATCCTGGCGTACGCCCCGGACGCGGCGCTGCCGTTGCTGCGTACCCTCGACGGGCTGGCCGCCGTACCCGGTGCGACCCTGCGGCACCTGGCCGAAGTGGCCGCCTTCGCCGCCGACCTGGCCACCCGTGGCCGGGTCCTGCCCGGCCTGGCCGACCCGGCCGCATCCGACCCGACGTCCGGCACGGCCGCACCCGGCGCGGCCTCCCGCACCGCCGCCGGCCAGGCTTCGCGCGCGGGCGCACCC
Organism: Micromonospora zingiberis; assembly: GCF_004331455.1. GTDB lineage: Bacteria > Actinomycetota > Actinomycetes > Mycobacteriales > Micromonosporaceae > Micromonospora > Micromonospora zingiberis. The sequence continues at coordinate 19,931 of NZ_SJJR01000009.1, read as the reverse complement.
GCTCGTACCTCCCGTGCGGTGGCCGCCGGCCGAGCCTCCCGTGCGGTGGCCTCGGGCCGGGTGTCCCGCGCGGGCGCAGCTGTCGTGGTCGGCACCCGCGCCGTGTGGCGGCCACTGCTCACCGGCACCGACGCGGCCTGGGCGCGGGCGTTGGCGTTGGCCCTGCCGCCGGCCGTCCGCGCGGTGGTCGAGGTGGACCTGCCCGGCGGGCCGACCACTGACGCCGCGCCCGCGCCCGGACTGCTGGTCGGCGATGCGCTCGACCGGCTCGCCGACGCGGCGGTGCGGGCGGTGCTGCCGCCGGCCACCCTGGCGCGCGGGGTACGGCGCGACGGCGCGGTGGCCGCCTGGCTCGGCGCGCTCACCGGGCCGCAGCGCGGGTTCACCGCCGAACCGGCGGCGCTGGATCTTCTCCGCACGGAACTGGACGCCTGGCAGCGGGATGCGGCCGGCGGGACGGTACGGGCCAGCTTCCGGCTGGTCGAACCGCCGGACGAGGAGATCGACGCCGAACTGATCGTGGAACCGGCCGAACCGGAGCCCGGCGTGGCGGCCGAGGAGACGTGGTGGGTGGAGTTCGGGCTCCGCGCGGCCGACGGGTCGGGCCTGCACGTCGACGCGGGCGAGGTGTGGCGCGGTGCGGGCGTGCCGGCGGTGGACAGCCCGCAGGAGACGCTCCTGGCCGAGCTGGGCCGGGCCAGCCGGCTGTGGCCGGAGCTGGACGCGGCGCTGCGCAACGCGACGCCGGAGGGCCTGGAACTGGACGTCGAGGGCGCCCACCGGTTCCTCCGGGAGGGCGCGCCGATGCTGCACGCGGCGGGATTCCCCGTGCTGCTGCCGTCGTGGTGGCAGCGACCCTCGGCGCGGCTCGGCGCGCGGCTGCGGGCCAGCTCCCGCACCGCACCCGGCACCGTCACCGGCCCCGGTGACCGGGTCGGGTTGGACGCCCTGGTCGACTACCGCTGGGAACTGGCCCTGGGTGACCAGCCGTTGACCGCCGAGGAGTTGGCCCACCTCGCCGAGCTGAAGACCCCGCTGGTGCGGCTGCGCGGGCGCTGGGTCGAGCTGGACCCGAAGCGGCTCGCCGCCGGCCTGCGGCTGTTGCGGTCCGCCGGCGAGCTGACCGTCGCCGACCTGCTGCGGCTCGGGCTCGCCGACGCCGAGCAGCCGGACGCGTTGCCGGTGCTGGAGGTGAACGCCGACGGGGCGCTGGGCGATCTGCTCGCCGGGTCCGTGGAGCAGCGGCTCGCCCCGCTGACCGAGCCGCCGTCCTTCGCCGGCACCCTGCGGCCGTACCAGCGGCGGGGTCTGGCCTGGTTGACGTTCCTCCAGTCGCTCGGGCTGGGCGGGGTGCTCGCCGACGACATGGGGCTCGGCAAGACGGTGCAGCTGCTGGCGTTGTTCGCGGCCGACCCACCGCAGGCCGGGCCGACCCTGCTGGTGTGTCCGATGTCGCTGGTCGGCAACTGGCAGCGGGAGGCGGCCCGGTTCACCCCCGAGCTGCGGGTGCACGTGCACCACGGCGCGCAGCGGGCGCGGGGCGCCGAGTTCGACACCGCCGTACAGGGGGTGGATCTGGTCCTCACCACCTATCCGACGGCCGCCCGGGACGCGGCGGACCTGGCCGGTGTCGACTGGCATCGGGTGGTGCTGGACGAGGCGCAGGCCGTGAAGAACGCCGCCACCCGCCAGGCGGAGGCGGTCCGCGCGCTGCCGGCCCGGCACCGGATCGCGGTGACCGGTACGCCGGTGGAGAACCGGCTGGCCGACCTCTGGTCCATCATGCAGTTCGCCAACCCCGGACTGCTCGGCCCGGCGGCGACGTTCCGCAAGCGGTTCGCCGAGCCGATCGAGCGCCACGGTGACACCGAGACCGCCGAGCGGCTGCGCCGGATCACCGGCCCGTTCGTGCTGCGCCGGCTCAAGACCGACTCGTCGATCATCTCCGACCTGCCGGAGAAGCTGGAGATGGAAGTCGTCTGCAACCTCACCGCCGAGCAGGCGGCGCTCTACCGGGTGGTGGTCGACGACATGATGGCCCGCATCGAGTCCAGCGACGGCATCGAACGGCGGGGCCTGGTGCTGGCCACCATGACCCGGCTCAAGCAGGTCTGCAACCATCCCGCGCAACTACTGCGCGACGGCTCGGCGTTGGACGGACGGTCCGGCAAACTGGCCCGGTTGGAGGAGATCCTCGACGAGGTTCTCGCGGCGGGGGAGAAGGCCCTGCTGTTCAGCCAGTACGCGGAGTTCGGCGGGATGCTGCGCGGCCACCTGTCGGCCCGGTTCGGCCGCGAGGTGCTGTTCCTGCACGGCGGGGTCGCCAAGGCCGACCGGGACGAGATGGTGACCCGGTTCCAGTCCGATGGCGGCCCGGCCCTGTTCGTACTCTCCCTCAAGGCCGGTGGGACCGGTCTGACGCTGACCGCCGCCAACCATGTCGTACACGTCGACCGGTGGTGGAATCCGGCGGTCGAGGACCAGGCCACCGACCGGGCGTTCCGGATCGGCCAGCGCCGTCGCGTGCAGGTCCGCAAGTTCGTCTGCGCGGGCACGGTGGAGGAGAAGGTCGCCGCGCTGATCGCCGAGAAGCGTGGGCTGGCCGCGTCGGTCGTCGGTACCGGCGAGCAGTGGATCACCGAACTCTCCACCACCCAGCTGCGCGAGCTGTTCAGCCTGGAGGCCGGGGCGGTGGCCGAGTGACCGGCCCGACCAGCACCGAAGGGTGGGGCCGGTACGCCGACTACGGCCGGCCGCGCCGGGTCGACGGCGGGTTGCGGGCCCGCAGCACCCGGGGCGCCATCGGGGTTTCCTGGTGGTCCCGCCGGTTCCTGGAGGTGCTGGAGTCCTTCGCGCTCGGCACCCGGCTGACCCGCGGCCGGTCGTACGCCCGCGCCGGCCAGGTGGTACGCCTCGACGTCGCCCCGGGCGTGGTGAGCGCGGCGGTGCAGGGCTCCCGGCCCCGGCCGTACCAGGTCCACATCGCCCTGCCGCCGTTTCCGCCGCAGTTGTGGGACCGGATCGAGGCGGAACTGGCCGCACAGGCATTCTTCAGCGCCCGGCTGCTCGCCGGAGACCTGCCGGCCGAGCTGGAGGAGCTGTTCGACGCCGCCGACGCACCGCTGTTCCCGGCCACCGTGACGGAGCTGGACCAGCGCTGCTCGTGCCCGGACGCCGCGGTGCCCTGCAAACACCTCGCGGCCACCTTCTACCTGCTGGCCGAGGCGTTCGACGCGGACCCGTTCGCCCTGCTGCACTGGCGTGGCCGCAGCCGCGACGACCTGCTCGACCGGCTCCGCGTACTGCGCGGCGCCGGCCACGAGCCGGGTACCGTCCAGCCTCGGTCGCCCGCCGGTCAGCCGGACGGTCGGACCACTGTGGCCGGTCCACCGGCCGGCGCGGCACGAGCCCTCGCCGACCTGCCCGTCGCGCCGTTGGCGGAGACGGTCGACCGGTTCTGGCTGCCGCCGGTGCCGCTGCCGGACCGCCCGCCCAGCCTGGCGAGCCGTCCGGACCTGCTGTTGCGGCAGCTCGGCGCGCCCGCACCAGCGATCGGCGGGCCAGGACTACTCGAACGCCTGCGCCAGGCGTACCGGCAGCTCGGTGAGTGAGCCGTCGGCCCGGTCGGCCGGTTCCGGCGGCGGTGGTCAGAGCCAGCGTTGCCGGAACCGCCACATGAGCACCGCGCTGGTCAGCAGCACCACGGCGAAAAGCGCCCCGGTCAGCCGTCCGAACGCCACGGTCGCCGCCGGCAGGGCCGCCCACAGCAGGATGGTCAACAGCAGCAGCCACCGGCCGCGACGACCACGGGCCCGACTGTCGAGCCGGGCGAAGAACGCCGGGTCGCTCTCCCGCAGATTGCGGGTGATCTGCTCAAATCTGCGCTGATCCTCTTTGCTGAGCATGTGCCTTCCCCTCACGCGTTCAGCAACGGTGTCGCGGAATACCCACTGCGGAGCGGGCTCACGCGCTGGTCCTGCTGCTACTTTCGCCGGCCGGCCAAGGCAGTCGGTCCGACGTTGAGGGTGGGCTTATCCGGGCCTTAAGTTTCGCTGTGCGACCGAACCGCACCGGCCGGGGCGGCCGGGGTGGGAATGTCACCGGCGCGCGGCGGCGGTTTCCGAACTGCCTGCTCGCGCGGTGCGTACCCGAACCGGCCGGTAGCTCCGCGAGTCCCATTCGTGTTGAGCGGCGTCTTAAGTGCCGCGCCGGGGAGCGCTGCGCCACCTTGTCGCGGTCGGGGTGGCTGGCTACCTTCCCGTGCAACCCTCTCAGGCATCAGTCGTCGCACCTCACGGCCCCCGCACGGTCATGAGTTGTCGGCGCTCGGTAGAAAACGGGACCGCTGTATGGCCGACCAGCATGTGCCACCACGCCGCCCCGGGGACGATCCCGGTTGGGATGCGAGCCGGCAGCCCGGCACCCCCGCACACCAGCCCCACCCGTACCCCCGCCCGCAACCGCATCAGCCGCACGGCTACCCCGGCCAGCCGGCGCCGACCGTCAGTCGCCCGCAGTGGATCGGTCCCGACGGCTACGGCGCCCCACCGGCCCACCCCGGCGGACTGCCCGATCTGGACGGTGACGGCGACGGGCCGGTTCGCCGGTCCGGGCGCCGCCGGGCGCTGGCCGCCCTCGGCGGAACCGCCGCCGTGGTCGCCGGCGGCGCCGCCCTCGCGCTGAGCCCTCAACTGCGTGGCCTGCTCGGCGACGAAGCGGCGGTGGCCGGCGACGCCACCGGCACGACCACCACCGACGGTACGGCGGCCCGCCCGAGCGGGCAGCGGCCCAGCACGGTCCGCACCTACACCGAGCAGAACGAGAGCTACATGGGCTCCCGGGCCGGCGCGGCGCTGAAGAAGAACGCGCCCAAGGGCGGGCGGGTCCACTCCGGTCCGGCCGCCGCCGCGGCGGAGACCAAGGTGACGGTGAAGACCGTGCTGGCCAAGGACCCGGCGCTGCACCTGGCCCGGCGGCTGACCTTCGGGCCGACCGCCGCGGTGCTCGCCGACATCAAGGAACGGGGCATCGACGGCTGGGTGCGCTGGCAGTTGGAGCCGGAGAAGATCGCCCCGACCAAGGCGGAACTGCGACTCGCCGAGCTGCCCACCCTCAAGCTGACCCCGCAGCAGCTACGCGATCAGCGCGACCAACTCAACGAGCGGGGTGCCCAACCGGAACGCGAGATGGTCGACGCCACCATCGCCCGCCAGATCTGGTCGGACCGGCAGCTGTTCGAGGTGATGGTCGACTTCTGGAACGACTTCCTGCACGTCGCCGCCGAGTTCGACGGCGGGGAGGTCTACCGCAACTCGTTCGACCAGGACGTGATCCGCAAGCACGCGCTGGGCAGCTACCCGGAGATGCTGCTGGACGCCAACAAGCACCCGGCGCTGCTGCTCTACCTCAACCAGGTCGACTCCCGGGCCGACGCGGTCAACGAGAACCTGGCCCGGGAGAACCTGGAGCTGTACTCGGTCGGTGTCGACGGCGGCTACACCGAGGCCGACGTACGGCAGGCCGCGCTGTTGCAGACCGGCCGGGGCGTCCAGGACGGCAGGTACGTCTTCCGTCCCGAGCGGCACTACGTCGGCAAGGTGAAGATCCTCGACTTCACCCACGCCAACAACTCGGCGGACCCGAAGAAGGCCGAGGCGGCGATCGACGCGTACATCGCGCACATCGCACTGCACCCGTCGACGGCGAAGTACGTGGCCCAGAACCTGGCCGTCCGGTTCGTCTCGGACACCCCGCCGAAGTCCCTGGTGGACCGGCTGGCCAAGACCTACCTGACGAACAAGGGCCGGATCAAGCCGGTGCTGCTGACCCTCTTCAGCTCCTCGGAGTTCTGGGCGGCGGTCGGGCAGAAGGTCCGCCGCCCGCTGGAGTACCTGGTCGCCACCTACCGCACGCTCGGCGTCTCCCCGGAGGCGGCACCGAACCACGACAACGGCGACAACCAGCGCACCCCGTACGCCCGCGGGCTGCGCCAGGTCCACGACAAGCTCCGCGAACTCGGCCACTACCCGATGGGCCAACCCACCCCGGATGGCTACCCGGACGTCTACGTGGCGTGGACGTCGGCCGGCACGATGGTCAACGGCTGGAACGAGGCCAACGAACTGCTCGCGGCGTACCGCACCACGTTCACCTTCACCCGGCCGGAGAAGCTGGTGACCAACCCGCCGGCCACCGCCGGGGCGTACGTGGACGCGCTGGCCCGGCGGCTGGTGCGGCAGAAGCTCACCGACAAGGAACGGGCACTGGTCCTCGACGTGGCCGGGGTGTCCGCCGGTACCAGGGTCGACGCGACGTTCGACGGTGCCATCACCGCCGTCGCGCGGGCGATCCTCGCATCCCCCCAGCACCACCTCCGGTGAGGCATCCGATGGAGAAGACTGTGTACTCGTACCCCCTGCACCCGGACTGCCCCGACCTGCGCCGGCTGGCCGACAACCCGGCCGAGGCGCTGCTGCGGGCCGAGGCCGACATCGTGGCCGCCGAGAACACCGCCGAGGCCGACCGCTACCGGCGGCTGGAGGACCTGGAGGAAGCCCAGCAGGACGGACGTGGGGTGACCCGGCGTACCTTCGTCGCCGGTGCCGCCGCCACCGCCACCGCGCTGGCCACCGCCCAGTTCGTGACCACCTCGGCGTCGTTCGCGGCGACCAAGACCGGCACGCTGATCCACGTCTTCCTCTACGGCGGTCTGGACGGCCTGAGCCTGATCGCCCCGAACGACGACCCGGTGCTCAACCGGGCCCGCCCGGACCTGCTGCTGCCCGACGACTCGCTGGCCGTCGGGCGTGGCTTCAAGCTCACCAGCGCGTTCCAGCCGCTGGAGCCGTGGCTGCGCGCCGGGCAACTCGGCTTCATTCCCGGTGTCGCCGACCCCCGCCTGTCGCGCAGCCACTTCCAGGCCGCCGACGCCTGCAACCTGGGCGGCCTGCCCGGTGAGACCGGCGGGCGGGGCTGGCTGGACAGCCTGGTCGACACGCTCGGCAAGGGCACCGCGTTCCGCAGCGTCGGCGTCGGCAGCACCCTGCCCCGGTCGCTGGTCGGCAACAACGGCGCGATCTCGCTCAACAGCGTCGGTTCGTTGCGGCTGGCCGGTGACGACCGCTACCGGGAGGCCACCGAGAAGGCGATCCGTGGCCTGTTCACCGGGATCAACCACCCGGTCGAGGAGTCGGTGCACGCGGGCCTCGGTGCGCTCGCCACCGCCCGCAAGATCTCCGCCGAGCCGTACCGGGCCGCCGAGGGGGTCGAGTACCGGGGCGTCGGCTTCGCCTTCCAGCAGCTCGCGCAGCTGATCAAGGGCGGGGCGAACGTCCGGGTCGCCACCGTCGGCATGGGCGGCTACGACACCCACGAGAACCAGGGCACCCGCGACGGCGGGCAGCTGTACCGGCGGCTCAACGAGCTGGCCGGCGCGATGGCGGCGTTCTTCACCGACCTCGGTGACCGGGCCGCCGACGTGACCATCATGGTCTCCAGCGAGTTCGGCCGGCGGGTCGCCTCCAACAGCGGCGGCACCGACCACGGCCACGGCGGGGTGGTCACCATCCTGAGTGGACGCAAGCTCGCCGGTTCGCTGCTCGGCACCTGGAACGGGCTGGACACCCTCGACTCCGGCGACGTACCCGAGTACAACAACATGTTCAACGTCTACGGGTCCGTCGCGCAGGGCCGGTTCGGGCTCACCAACGCGCAGATCGACAAGATCTTCCCCCGGATGAAGTACGCCCCGATGAAGCTGTACGCGTGACCTACCCCGGCACATACTCCGAGCGCCGGCCCGGGCACCAGCAGCCCCGGGCCGGCGTTCGGCCACCCGCGCCCGCACCGCTGCCGGTGCCACCGCGACGCGGCCCGGCCGGCCGGCGGATCCTGACCGTCCTCTTCCTGGCCGGCCTGGTCGCCAGCGTGCTGCCCTGGTGGCTGGACACCCCGGCCGGTTCGCTGACCGGGGCCACCGCGATGACCACCGCGGCCGGCCAGATCACCGGACTGCTCGCCGGCTACCTGCTGCTGGTGCAGGTGCTGATGATGAGCCGGCTGCCACTGCTGGAACGTGCCGTCGGCGGCGAACGGATCGGCCGCTGGCACCGCGACGTTGGCGCCACCCTGCTGGTCGCGGTGCTCGCGCACACCGCCCTGATCCTGGTCGGCTACGCCGGCCTGGAGGGCCGCTCACCGCTGGGCCAGGCCGGCGTCATGCTGCGTGAGTACGACGACATGGTCTCCGCGTTCGCCGCCGCCGGCCTGCTGGTGCTGGTCGGGCTGGCCAGCGTCCGGGCGGTACGCCGAGCGCTGCCGTACGAGCTGTGGCACGCCACCCACCTGGCCGCGTACGCGGTGCTGCTGCTCGGCTTCGCCCACCAGTTCAGCAACGGCTCGCAGCTGTTCCGCCCCGGCCCGGTGCGGACCGGGTGGATCGCCGCCTACCTGCTGGTGCTCGCCGCCCTCGCCGGGGGCCGGGTGATCGTCCCGCTGGTGTTCAACCTGCGGCACCGGCTGCGGGTCGCCGACGTGGTCGCGGAGAGCCCGGACACCGTCTCCATCTACCTGACCGGCGAGCGGCTGGACCGGCTGGAGATGCTCGGTGGGCAGTTCTTCCGCTGGCGGTTCCTGGCCCGGGGCTGCTGGTGGCAGTCGCACCCGTTCTCGGTCTCCGCCGCGGCCAACGGCCGCTGGCTGCGGCTGACCGTCAAGGTGGTCGGCGCGTACACCCGTGACCTGCGTGACCTCGACCCGGGCACCCGGGTCTGGGCGATCGGGCCGTCGGGCACCTTCACCGCGGCCCACCGCACCCGCGACCGGGCCCTGTTGATCGCCGGGGGCAGCGGCATCACCCCGCTGCGGGCGATGCTGGAGGAACTACCGCCCGGCGCCGCCCTGATCTACCGGGCCCGTACCCCGGCCGACGTGCTGCTGCACCGGGAACTGGACTGGCTGGCCCAGGCGCGCGGCGTGCAGGTCTGGTACGTCGTCGGCTCCCGCCGCGACCCCGGGCCGCGCCAGGTGATGACCCCGGACGGGCTGCGTCGGCTGGTGCCGGACCTGCCCCGCCGCGACGTGTACCTGTGCGGCCCGCCCGGTCTGGTCGAGCAGTGCCGGCAGATCCTGCGCCAGGCCGGGGTGTCCCGCCGGCAGATCCACCTCGCCACCTTCGAACTGTGAGAGGGACCGTCAGATGCGTCGCGCGCTCGTCGCGATCACCGGACTGGCCGCCAGCACCACGGCGTTGGTCGTGCTCAAGGCCGCGCCGGGCACCAGCCAGGTCGCCCAGGAACTACCCGCCGGGCAGGCGCCGGCCGCCCCCGTCCCGGACGAGCCGTCGCCGGACAGCTCAGCCGCGCCGACCAGCCGTGCACCGGCGGCCACCAGATCACCCAGGCCCGAACGCCGCGCGTCGAGTTCCCCGACGCCCCGCCCGACGGCGACCGGCGCCACCAGGACCTCACCGACGCCGCGTACCAGCACGGCGGCACCCCGGCCGACCGTCCGTACGGTCACCGGGCCGGTGGTGTCCAACGAGTTCGGCAACGTGCAGGTGCAGATCACGGTCTCGGGTAGCCGGATCGTCGACGCGGTGGCGGTGGAACTGCCGGAGAAGACGGCCCAGTCGGCGCGGCGCAGCGAGGACGTGAACAGCCGCTACAGCGGCACCAGCGGCATGGTGGTGGCGCGGCAGGGCGCCGACCTGGACACCGTCTCGGGGGCGACCGCGACCAGCGGGTCGTACCGACAGTCGCTTCAGGCCGCGATCGACCGGGCGCGCGGATGAGCGCGGCCACCTCGCTGCGTCCGGGCCTGCGCCGGGTCGAACAGATCATGGGTACGGCGATCAGCCTGGACATCGCCGACGACCTGCCGGCGGCCGAGCTGACCGCGCTGGCCGACGAGGTGTTCGGCTGGCTGCGCCAGGTGGACGCCCGGTTCAGCACCTACCGTCCGGACAGCGAGGTGTGCCGCTTCGAGCGGGGCGAACTGCTGCTCTCCGAGGCGTCGGCGGACCTGCGCCGGGTGCTGGAACGCTGCGCCGACCTGTGGGCCGCCACCGACGGCTTCTTCGACGCGTACGCCACCGGCGGGCTGGACCCGTCCGGGTACGTCAAGGGCTGGGCCGCGCAGGTCGCCTCGGATCGGCTGCTCGCCGCCGGGGCGGCGAACCACTGTCTGAACGCCGGCGGTGACGTGCGGGTGCGCGGCCGGTCGTCGACCGGTGCGCCGTGGCGGGTCGGGGTGCGGCACCCGTGGGACCCGTCGGCGACCTGCCTGGTGCTGGCCGGGACGGACCTGGCGGTGGCCACGTCCGGCGTCTACGAACGGGGCCCGCACATCCGCGACCCGCGTCGGGGCGAGCCGGCGCGGGGCCTGCGGTCGGTGACGGTGGTCGGCCGCGACCTCGGGCTGGCCGACGCGTACGCCACCGCCGCGCTGGCGATGGGGGTGGCCGGCATCGGCTGGCTCGACCGGCTGCCCGTGTACCGGCACGCGGTGATCACCGACGATGCCCGCTGCCTGCACTCCACCGACCTGCCGCTGGTCCCCTGAGCGTGGTCGAACGAACCTGCCCGCGTCGGCGTCCCCGCCGCGGCGGGGATCACAGCCAGCGGGTCGGCCGGTGGTTGATCGCCGGACGTGAACCGAGTGGTCGGGGCCGCCCGGGGCGGGCGCCCGGCGGTCGGGTGGCGGCCCACCGGCGGCCGGGCCGGTGCCGTCGTGGTGGCTCGGCACCGTTCGGGTGGTGTGTGGTGTCGTCCGTGGCCATCGCCGATCCCCGCTCCCGGCGCGGGTGCGCCGTCCTGGTGTTCAACGACCACCCGCCGTCGGGCGTCGCTGGCCGGACGGGCACCGCTCGGCCCTCACCCGCCCCGACGGGTCACCTGCCCCGGCGGGGCAGCGGCAGATGACCGGGCACCAGCGCCGGCACCAGCGTGACCCCGGTGGCCCGCAGCGCGTCGATCAGGGTGTTCTGGACGAGGTAGGAGTCCGGAAGTTGCCAGCGGGCCTGCTCCGGTGCCACCGCCCAGCGGACCGGCCCCTCGGGCAGTCGGGTGGGCGGCGCCGCGATCCACGAACCGGGACCGTGCCGTACCACCTGGAAACAGTGCTCCAACTCGGGGCGCAGCGGGTCGCCCGGACGCACCAGGAACATCCACCGCCCGGTCGGGGTGACCAGCACCGGACCGCGTACGCCGGGCCCGGCGGGATGGGCCGCGACCGCGTCCAGCACGAGGCGGCCCAGGTCGGCGGAGACCTCCAGCACGTCGAAGGAGCGGCCGGTGGGCAGCAGTACGCCGTGTGGACGAGACCGCCACCAGGTCGCCACCCGGGCCGGATCGGCGCTCGCGGCGTGCTCCCAGTCCTCAAGGGCCGGATGGCAGCCGACGGTGGGGCAGCCGGCTCTGCCGCAGACGAATCGGCTCCGCGCCAGGCAGGCACCCGGGGTCACCTCCCAGCCGTGCATCGCGTACCGCACCGCCACCCGGCGCAGCCGTACCCGCTCCAACGGCGACAGATGTGCCACCCGAGGCCCGACGTTCCCCCACATTGCTGCCAACTCCCCTCGCCGGACCGGCCGGTGCGGATCTCATGTAGAGCGCCGTCACTGCCGTCGCTCGCGATCGTTGCTTTGGACAAAGTGGCTCATGCAACTTGCACGAAAGCTACGAGGACTGGCCGTACGGCTGACGTACAACCAGTGCGACCAGCGGAAACCTGAAGTACAAACGGATCACCGCGCCCGCGGATCGGCCCACGGCTCCTGGCTAGGGCTCCATCAAGGGAGGACTGGGGAGATGGACGAACTACCCATAGGGCGGCGGGTGGCCTACTGGCGGGGGCGGCGCAAGATGTCGCAGCAGGTCTTCGCCGACCGGTTGGGCAAGTCGAAGAGTTGGGTCGACAAGATCGAACGCGGCGTGCGCCGGCTGGACAAGTTCTCGGTCCTCTACGAGATCGCCGACATCCTCCAGATGGACGTGCAACTGCTGCTCGGCAAGGACCCGGAGCGGCGTACCGACGCGCTCAACTGCATCGAGCAGTTCGAGGTCGAGGAGATCCGGGCGGCGCTGGAACGGTACGACTCGGTCAGCGCGTACTTCGACGCGGCGCCCTGCCCGCCGCCGCTGGCGGACATGAGCAAGGCCGTCACCCACGCCTGGCTGACCTACCAGTACGGCCGCTACGGAATGCTGACCCGGGCGCTGCCCAAGCTGCTGCGCGACGCCCAGGCGGCCGACGCCGCCTACGGCGGTGATCAGGCGCAGCGCGCCGCCCACCTGCTCGCGCAGGTCTACCAGATCTCCTCCTCGGTGCTGCGCAAACTAGGGGAGTCCGAACTCGCCTGGCTCGCCGCCGACCGGTCCATCGCGGTCGCCCAGCGCGCCGACGACCAACTGCTCGCCGGAATCGCCACCACCCGGGTCTGCAACGCCCTGGCCGCGATGGGCCGGGCCCGGCCGGCGCTGGAGCTGAACGTCACGATCGCCAACCGGCTCGCCCCCGGTGGGCGCAACGACACCAGCCCCGAGCGGGTCTCGGTCTACGGCATGCTGCTGCTCCAGGGCGCGATGGCCGCCGCCCGGATCGGCGACACCGCCACCGTCGAGGACCTGCTCGACGGCGCCCACGAGGCGGCGAAGGAACTCGGCGGCGACCAGAACCACTACTGGACCTCGTTCGGCCCCACCAACGTCGAACTGCACCGGGCGGCGGCGGCCGTCGAACTGGGTGACGGCGGCCGGGCGGTCGAGGTGCACCTGCTGAAGATCCGGGACGCCGCCTTCGACGCGCTGCTGCCGGAACGGCGCGCCCATCACCTGCTCGACCTGGCCCGGGGCTACGCCCTGATCGGTGACGTGGCCAACGCCGGAGAGATGTTGCTGCGCGGTGATCGGCTCGCCCCGTCCGAGATCCGCTGCCGGCCGATCGCCCACATGGTGATGTCGGACGTCCTGCGTCGCACACGGGGTGCGCCGCCTTCGCTGATCGCAGAGTTGGCTGAGCACATGGGAGTAGGAGTATGACCTCGGGGCCGGTCTGATGACCGGTTCGCACCGCCATGACGGGCACCGTGAGGTGCTGTACATCATCGCCTGCGGTTCGCCGCTGGCCCGAGACGTCGGCCGGCTCGTCGAGCTGGCCCAACAGGACGGCTGGGACGTCTGCGTGGTCACCACGCCGGACGGCGCCAAGTTCGTCGACCGCGCCGCCCTGGCCCGCCAAACCGGCCACGCGGTGCGTACGCACTACAAGAATCCGGGTGACCCGGACGTGCTGCCACCAGCCGATGCCATCATCGTCTGCCCAGCCACGGTCAACACGATCAACAAATGGGCGGCCGGCATCGCCGACACCCTCGCCCTCGGCCTACTGGTCGAGGCACAGGGCAGGGGCGTACCGCTGGTCGCCGTGCCATACACCAACGCCGCGATGGCCGCCCACCCCGCCTTCCGGGCGGGCATCGCCCGACTGACCGAATGGGGGGTACGCGTCCTCTTCGGCGACGACGTCCTCCCGCTGCACCCACCCGGAACCGGGGAACGGCACCAGCACGCCTTCCCCTGGCCGCTGGCCCTCACCGCCCTACGCGACCACCTCATCCACACCGCTTGAAAGGAAGGGCCCCTTGTTAACGCCTCCGGTAGTACAAGGGGCCCCTATTAACACCTCACCTCCGCCGTCGGCCGGGTGACGTCCCGCGACGCCGCCGACGCCGGTAAGCTGGCCCGCCGTGAGCACAACCGCAGCCGTGCCGACCGTCGCCGACGTCGTGGCCGAGCTGGAGCGGCGCTACCCGCCGAGCTGGGCCGAGGAGTGGGACCGCGTCGGCCTGGTGCTCGGCGAGCCGTGCGCTCTCGTACGCCGGATTCTCTGCGTCGTCGACGTCGTCCCCGAGACGGTCGCCGAAGCCCTGGCCGCCGGCGTCGACATGATCATCGCCCACCATCCGCTGCTGCTGCGCGGCGTCTCCACGGTGGCGCCGACGACGTACAAGGGCCGGATCATCCACCAGCTGATCAAGGCCGACGTGGCGCTGTACGTCGCGCACACCAACGCCGACGTGGCCGCCCCGGGCGTCTCCGACGCACTCGCCGCCCGGCTCGGGCTGACCGACCTGCGCCCCCTGCAACCGTCCCGGCCGGGTACGCCCGCCGCGGGCGAGGGCCGGGGCGCGGGCCGAATCGGCCGGCTGCCCCAGCCGATGAGCCTGGCCGAGCTGGCCCGGCACGCCGCCGCCGTGCTACCGGCCACCGCCGTCGGCGTACGCGCCGCCGGAGCCCCGGACCGCACCGTGCGTACGATTGCCGTCTGCGGTGGGGCCGGGGACAGTTTCCTGGCCGACGCGACCGCCGCCAACGTCGACGCCTACCTCACCTCCGACCTGCGCCACCACGCGGCCGGCGAGCACCTCGCCACCGACGGGCCGGCGCTGCTCGACGCCACCCACTGGGCCACCGAGCGGCCCTGGCTGGACGACCTGGCCGCGCTGCTGCGGAGCACACCGGGCGTCGAAACCCTGGTGTCCGATCTGGACACCGACCCGTGGACCGTACACGCCGCCTCACCCTCAGCGGGCGCACCCGCAGTGGCCCACCCCGTAGCGGAGAACAAGGAGCCCGATCGTGAAGGCTGACCCCCAGGTCCAGCGCCGCCTGCTCGACCTCCAGGCGATCGACACCGCCCTCGCCCAGCTCGCCCACCGGCGGCGGTCGCTGCCCGAGCGCACCGAACTGGAGGCCCTGGCCCGGGAGCTGTCCGCCCTCGAAGACGAGCGGGTCCGTGCCCAGGTCGCGGTCGACGACCTGGACCGGGACATCGCCCGCCTGGAGAAGGACGTCGACCAGGTACGGGCGCGCAAGGCCAAGGACGAGGACCGGCTGGCCGCCGGCACCGGCCCGGCCCGTGAACTGGAGGCACTGCAACACGAACTGGTCTCGCTGAACCGCCGGCAGAGCGACCTGGAGGACGCCGAGCTGGAACTGATGGAGCAGCGCGAAACCGCCCAGTCGGTGCTGGACGGGGTGGAACAGCGCCTCGCCGAGGCCCGCGAGCGGCGGGCCGCCACCGAGCAGCGGCGCGACGAGAGCCTCGCCGAGATCGGCCGGGAGGAAAAGTTCAAGCGCTCCGCCCGTCAGCCGCTCGCCAACGACCTCCCCGCCGACCTGGTGCAGCTCTACGACCGGATCCGCACCGACACCGGGCTCGGCGCCGCACTGCTCTACGCCGGGCGCTGCGGCGGCTGCCGGCTGGAAATCTCCGGCGCCGACCTGGCCCGGATCCGCAAGACCGACGCCGACGAGGTGGTCCGCTGCGAGGACTGCCGCCGGATCATGGTCCGTACCAACGAGTCCGGGCTGTAGCCGGTGGCACCGCGTACCGTCCTGGTCGAGGCCGACGGCGGCGCCCGGGGCAATCCGGGCCCGGCCGGATACGGCGCGGTGCTCCGCGACCCGGCGACCGGTGAGGTGCTGGCCGAGCGTAGCGCCGCGATCGGCACCGCCACCAACAACGTCGCCGAATACCAGGGCCTGATCGCCGGCCTGACCGCCGCGGTCGAACTGGGCGCCACCGAGGCCGAGGTCCGGATGGACTCCAAGCTGGTGGTCGAGCAGATGTCCGGCCGCTGGCAGATCAAGCATCCGGGGCTGCGCCCGCTCGCCGCCCAGGCCGCCCGACTGGTCGGCCAGATCGGCACGGTCCGGTTCAACTGGATTCCCCGGGAACGCAACATCCACGCCGACGCCCTCGCCAACGCCGCCATGGACGCCGCCGCGACCTCCGGCGTCGCCGTACCCGCCGTCGAGCCGCCCCGCGAACTGGGCGGCCCGCAGCCGGCCGACGGCGGCGCGGCGAAGATCGCCGCCCGGGCCGAGGCGCCCGGCGCCGACCTGACCGCCGTACCGGTCTCCTGGGAGCCCCGCCCCAGCTTCACCGCCACCCGGCTGATCCTGGTCCGTCACGGCGAAACCGAGTACACCGAACAGGGCCGCTACTCCGGACGCGGCGACATCGCGCTGTCCGAGAAGGGCCGGGCGCAGGTGCGGGCCACCGCCGCCCGGGTCGCCGCGCTCGCCCCGAACGCCGCCGCCGTGGTCAGCTCACCGTTGTCCCGGTGTACGGCGACCGCCGAGGCGATCGCCGCCGCCATCGGCGAACTGCCGGTACGCCGCGACGACGACCTGATCGAGTGCGACTTCGGTGCCTGGGAGGGCCGCACCTTCGCCGAGGTACGCGAACAATGGGCGGGCGAACTCGACGCCTGGCTCGCCTCCACCCGGGTCGCCCCACCGGACGGCGAATCCTTCGCCGAGGTCGCCGAACGATGCGCCCGGGTGGTGCAGCGGCTGCTCGGGGCGTACCCCGGCCAGACCGTCGTGGTGGTCTCGCACGTCTCGCCGATCAAGCTGATGCTGCGCGACGCGCTCGCCGCCACCGACGCCTTCCTGCACCGCCTCTACCTCGACGCCGCCGGCATCTCAGTCCTGGACCGCTGGCCCGACGGCGGCGTAGCCGTCCGCTCCATCAACGAAACCTCCCACCACCCCACCCCCTAACCCCTCTCTCCCTCACCCCACCGCTTGTTCTCGTCGATCATGCAGTTGTGGTCGCCGTTGCGTGCCCTTTGTTCTTTTTGCCCGGACCAAAAGCGCAAGATCGACGAGGTCGGGTGGGGTGGGGCGGCAGCGTGGGGGAGGGGTGCGGGTGTCTGTGCGGGCGTGGCAATAGCCGTCGAGTCGGTGTCGTTAGGATGTGTGCGCGACGGACGAGTCGACCGGGCGGTCGCGTCGGCGGGCAGCAGCCCGCTGCCGAGGAACGTCCGGACTCCACAGGGCAGGGTGGTTGCTAACGGCAACCCGGGGCGACCCGCGGGACAGTGCCACAGAAAACAGACCGCCGCCCCCATCGGGGACGGTAAGGGTGAAACGGTGGGGTAAGAGCCCACCAGCACCCCGGGTGACCGGGGTGGCTCGGTAAACCCCACCCGGAGCAAGGCCAAGAAAGGGCCGTCACCGCATGATGACGACCCGCGCAGACGCTTGAGGGCGGCCCGCCCGATGTCTGCGGGTAGGCCGCATGAGCCTGTCGGCGACGGCAGGCCGAGATGGATGGCCGCCGCCGGCGCGAACCTCTCGGGGTACGCGCCGCGCACAAAATCCGGCGTACAGGTCGACTCGTCCGTCGCCCACCAGCTCAGAGCCGCGATCAAGGCTCTGAGTTGGTTCTATATCCGGGTGTCGATGGTCGCTCATGGTCAACATTGGCCGGCGTTTGACGGCCCACCGACGGCCCAGACGGCCCAGAGGCGGCCCGGAAAGCCCTCGCCTGCGACGGTGCTTTGGTGGGCTCGGTGGCGGCCTGGTCCTCGTTGAGGGCGGGCGACCGTGGGGAAGCGGGTCGGGCACGTCTTGGCGGTGGAGCTGGTGCCGCGAGCCGGTGACACGTTGGCAAGCCAGTCCCGGGGTTGGACTGGCGCGGCAGCCGGAAGCCCCGACCAGGCGATCGGGGCGAGCTGTCGGCTTCCGTCACGGCCTCGCTGGGTCGGCTCCTGACCTGCTGGGGGCGGTGTCCCGGCGGCTGTCGGTGGCTCACCGCCCCGGCGCCGTAGGCGGCTGGGGCGGCTTGCCGCCGGCCGGGCTTCCCGCCCCGCACCGCGCGGAGCGCGGTGCCTTGATCCAGAACAGAGGAAATCGGCAGCAGGATCAAAACTTGATCAAATTCTTGCTCCTCCCGTGATGAACGGTAGCGCCTTGGTCGTGATTAACTGTTTCAAATTTTCCCCTGGATTGTGTACCTTGGGATATTGCGACAGCAAAATTTATATTTGAGTCCGCTGCCGCACTCGCAAAATCTGTATACCCCGTCCTGATATTCACTTGAGGTGAGGTCACTGCGCCTGGCCGGAGGAACGAAATCCGTAAAAATTGATCCTTGGGTAACTACAATATCCATGCTTGGTTGGGCGGGAATTCCCCAAAATTCGCTTCCCCCTTGGTCGTTAATTCCTTGGGCTTCCTGCGGTGTCGCTCGAAGTTCCTGCCCAGCCTTGCGATGGTGCTTGGTGAGAGTCGTCCATACTGTGGGGGCAGCACCTCCTCCCTTTGGGAGTATCTTGTCTTTAACTATTTCGATTAGGGCCGCCGTGGATACTCCTGCTACCCCCCCTGTGGGAAACGCAATCTCGGTGGCCACGCCTGCTGCGAGTCCAAATGCGTGGCCTCCGTACGTGACACCGATTCGGCTGAGCAGGCCACGATTAGCTTCATTCCTTGCAGCTGCAAGTATTGGCTGAAGGACGGCGTTCTCTCGGTCTTGAAGGTATAGGTTCCTGGCATCTTCGGATTCGCCAGGAAGCTCTCCGTAGATGCCGTATAGCTGCCTGCGAAACTCTCCGAAAGTATCGTCGTCGTGGATATCGGCCACGACGTCCGGGGTTAGTCCGTGGAAAATGGGAACGTTTGAGGATATTAGCAGTTCACTTACCCTAGCCTCGGCCCGCCGTAAAGCTGCACCAGCCTGGCCGCAAAGGTATTGCTCAAAGGAGAAGGGTGCGCAGTATGTGGCACCGGTGTGAGCGGCTGTCACGAACTCCCGTGCAAAGTATCGTGCGGCTCGTCCGATTGCTTCTAGAAGCTGTTTTTCGCGTTCCCCTCCGGCAAAGATGAACAGCCCTCGTACGTTGTCCGCGTGCGCCAGGTCCTCTGGGTCGAATCTTCGGGTCACTTCGAATGGTGAGCCGATTTGTTCCATCATGCTACGTGTGACGGATTCGATTTCCGGTGAGGCCGACCGATGAATAGCATAAGTCGGAAGGATTTCTATCAATCCGGCCTTGGCTAGCGGTGCGAGCTTCATGAGCTGCGGCGTGATGTTGCTTAGGAAGGCTCGCGTCTCCGCGATGTTCGGTTCGCCGGTTTCGCTGAGGAAGCCTGGCCGGCTGGACATGGGCCTTTCTAAATAGTACTGATCGAAGCCAAACCAGTCAGATACTGGATCTCGCACCACTACCCGATTGGAGTAGAGTAGGGAAGTCAGAATCAGGTCGCTCGACCAAATAGTGAAGGGGTTTGCTGAGACCCAGCCTCCGAGGTATGTCGCCCCGTATTCGGCCGGCCTTTCTGATGGGGGTCCGGTTGATGACGCGAGGCGGCGAACCTCCTCGCCAAACTCCATCAGTTCCTTGCCGGACATTTTCTGAAAGTCTATTTGTCTGCTACGCCAAGCGTAGTTCTCGATAACGTCCAGTATTGTGTGCACTTAGCTCCTTGGAATGGTAAGCGCTTCGCGGCTGGCGCGAGGTTAGGAAGATTCTTGCTGGAGCCGATAGACTCTGACGATCCGGTCGACATTGCTGCCGCGTCGGAAGATCGTTTCCTCTTCGATTAGCTCTGTGTCAATTTGAACTCCAAACAGCTTTGCGAGTTCGGCGGCTGCCTTCACTGTTCGCGCCGACGCTCTTTCATCTCCGCCTCGAAGATGTGCCGCCAGCCGCCGGCAAGCGTCTCGCGGGCGGCCTGCGCGTACTAGCTCGACGACACGGTCAAGCGTGAGGCGTGCCCCGTTGACGAACCCAGACCAGCACAGTTCGGTCGCTGCTGCCGGAAACGATGCGATGCTGGCTATCCTTGCTGGGCAGCACGGCCACGGAGGACACCCAGCCGGTGTGGCCGGTGAGTTCGGCTAGTTGAGTGCCGTTGTCGGGGTCCCATACCCTTACTGTTTCATCGCCGGCGGAGACGATGGTGTGTCGCCCGTCTGGATTGGGCAGCACGGCCACGGAGGACACCCAACTGGTGTGGCCGGTGAGTTCGGCTAGTTGAGTGCCGTTGTCGGGGTCCCATACCCTTACTGTTTCATCGCCGGCGGAGACGATGGTGTGTCGCCCGTCTGGATTGGGCAGCACGGCCACGGAGGACACC
>NZ_SJJR01000008.1 GCF_004331455.1 Micromonospora zingiberis | reverse complement strand
GCCACCCCGAAGAGCCCCAAGGTACTCAGCCGCACCGGCGGCGCCGCACAAAAGACCGTCGTCTCCGAAAGCGGCATCTCCGACGAACCCATCCCCGCCAAACTCGGCTGGCAACCCACCGAAGACGGCCTCCGCCTCGCCTGGCAACTCGTCATCGACGACGCCACCGACGCCCACCTCTGGAACGCCACCGTCGACGCCGAAACCGGCGAACTGCTCAACGCCGACGACTGGACCGTGCACCACGACGCCCACGAACTCTCCAGCAACCTGGACGCGATGGCGCCGGGTCGTGCCACGACGCTCAACACCGAGGCCTTCCGCTCGCGTAACCCGGTGCAGGACGGGTCGAGTTACCAGGTGTACGCCGGGCCGGCCGAGAGCCCGAACGACGGCCCTCGAACCCTGGTGACCAACCCGGCCGACGGGACCGCGTCGCCGTACGGCTGGCACGACACCAACGGCGTGCCGGGTGCCGAGTTCACCACCACCCAGGGCAACAACGTCCACGCCTACCAGGACCAGGACAACAACAACCAGCCGGACTTCGGTAGCAGCCCCGATGGCGGGGCCGGGCTGAGCTTCGACTTCCCGATGGACCTGAACGAGCACGCGCAGAGCTACCGGGACGCGGCGACGGCGAACCTGTTCTACTGGAACAACATCATCCACGACGTCACCTACCTCTACGGTTTCGACGAGGCGTCGGGCAACTTCCAGATGAACAACTACGGCCGTGGCGGTGTGGGCGGCGACTACGTCCGCGCCGAGGCCGCCGACGGTGGCGGCAGCAACAACGCCAACTTCTCCACCCCCGCCGCCGACGGCGGCACCCCCCGCATGCAGATGTACCTGTGGCCCGGCAACCAGTTCGGCGCCCAGAACCAGATCGTCGTCGACGGCGTCGGCTCCTTCGACGCCACCTGGTCGCGGTTCAGCCCCGCCCCCTCGGTCGCGGGCCTGCCCGGGCACCGCTTCGTCTACGGCGGCACCGGCTGCAACACGGCGACCTACCCGGAGACGCTGCCGGGTGGCAACTGGATCGCGGTGGTCGACGGCGGCACCACCGCCTGCACCTACCTGCTGCGTACCCAGGTCGCCCAGTCG
The DNA here is from genome assembly GCF_004331455.1 of Micromonospora zingiberis. Classification (GTDB taxonomy): domain Bacteria; phylum Actinomycetota; class Actinomycetes; order Mycobacteriales; family Micromonosporaceae; genus Micromonospora; species Micromonospora zingiberis. Next base: position 274,002 of record NZ_SJJR01000008.1, on the reverse strand, counting down.
CTGGGCGCCAAGGCGGTCGTGGTGGCGCACAACGCCACCGGCGCCGCGCCGGTGCTCACGGGCGCGATGACCACCGCACCGGTCACCATCCCGGCCGTCGCGGTCAACCAGGCCGACGGCAACACCATCAAGGCCGCCATCGCCGGCGGCGACGTCACCGGTTCGGTCCGCAAGCACCCGAGCCACCCCGGCATCCGCGACGGTGACTTCGACGCCGGAATCGTCATCCACGAGTACGGTCACGGCATCTCCAACCGGCTCACCGGTGGCCCCGGGATCAACTGCCTGAGCGGCAACGAGCAGATGGGCGAGGGCTGGAGCGACTACTTCGCGCTCACCATGCTGCTCGACCCGGCGTACGACTCGGCCGACGGGGTGCGCGGCATGGGCCCGTACGCCCTCTTCCAGGACGACCGCAGCGGTGCGGGTATCCGGCCCCGGCCCTACTCCCGCAACATGGAGATCCAGCCGTTCACCTACGACAGCATCAAGACCGGCGGCTGGCTCAACGGCACCTCGCTGGCCGCGCCGCACGGCATCGGTCACGGCTGGGCGTCGGTGCTGTGGGACGTGACCTGGGATCTCATCGACCGGCACGGGTTCAACCCGACCATCTACGACCCGTGGAGCACCGGCGGGAACAACCTGGCCATGCAGTTGGTGATGGACGGGTTGAAGATGCAGGGCTGTGGCCCCGGCTTCGTCACCGGCCGCAACGCCATCATCGCCGCCGACGCGGCGCTGACCGGCGGCGACAACTCCTGCACCCTGTGGGCCTCCTTCGCCCGCCGTGGTCTCGGCTACAGCGCCGTCCAGGGCACCACCAACCGGGACGACAACACCGAGGCGTTCGACACCCACCCGACCTGCCGCGCCGACTTCATCGGCCGCAGCGCCCAACCGGAGTTGAACACCCTCCCCGCCGGTGACGCCGCACCGATGAAGTTCAAGCTCGCCACCAACCGGGGCCTGGACATCCTGGCCAGCAACTCCCCGTACTCCCGACTGGTCGACTGCGACACCCTGCGCACCACCAACCCCGGCGGGCCGACCACCCCCCGACCCACTCCCGTCAAGGCCGTCAACCCCGGCAACTCCACGATGTCGGTCAGCGCCAACGGCCAGTACAACTACGTCTGGAAGACCGACCCCGCCTGGGCCGGCACCTGCCGCGAATTCGTCCTGACCCTCGACAACGGATTCCAGTACCGCAGCTACTTCAAGTTCATCGGCTGACCGCAGCGCTTGATCTGCACCGATTGAGCCGGGGGAGCGTTCCAGGACACGGAACGCTCCCCCGGTCCGTGCGCCGACCGGGCCATCGACGGTGGTTACCGCGCTCCTGGGCTGCCCCCGACGAGCCGGGTCAGGCGTAGAAGCCGGTACGCAGGTTGATGCCGTGCTCCAGCCATGCCTTCATGCAGCAGAGCATGCTCGTCCACCCCTCGCAGTTGCCGTACGAGGCGCGCTGACCCTCGGCGGTGGGACGCCAGCCTTCCTCGGCGATGGTGACCAGGGTGCGGTCCCCGCCCAGCGGCTCGAACTCCATCGTGACGGTCGTGCAGTAGGCCCCGGCGGCCGTCGGCTCGACAGTGGCCGGCTCGCCCGGGTCGTCCGCCGCCGCCCAGCGCAGCACGATGCGCCGGTCCTGCTCCACCTCCACCACCTCGACCGGGAAGGCGCCGGGAAAATCGGCGAAATCCCAGCTCACGGTGGCGCCGGTGGCGAGGCGTCCCTTCGCTCCGCCGGTGGTGAAGTAGCCGGAGAGCTGCTCCGGGTCGACGACGGCCTCGAACACCTCATGCACCGGGCGGCTGATCCGTCCGGCGATCTTGAACCGCAGGTCCATGGTGATCTCCTCTGGCGCACGCTGACATGTTGTATTTTTATAACATGTCAGCCGGCCCCGCAGACCCACTCAACGCCGACGCCGAACTGGACGGCGTGTTCAAGGCGCTGGCGTCCCCCACCCGGCGGCGAATTCTCGACCTACTGAAGGACCAGGCCCGCACCACCGGTGACCTGTGCGAGCAGCTTCCGCAGTTGGACCGGTGCACGGTGATGCAGCATCTACGGGCGCTGGAGGCTGCCGGGCTGGTCATCGCCCAGCGCAAGGGTCGCGAACGGTGGAATCACCTCGATCCACTACCGATCAAGCGAATCCACGACCGATGGATCGGCGAGTACGCCAGCGCGGCGGTGGACCGGCTCGCCACCTTCAAGTCAGCCCTCGAAAACCCGACCGGACAGCCCCGGCCCACCCAATAGTTCAGCCGTCGATGTACTATCGCCGTTGTGGCGACACTGACCTACGGAAGCGTCCTGGCCCGCTTCGGGCACGCTCTGTCGGATCCGGTCCGGGCCCGGCTGCTGCTCGCCCTCCGCGAAGGCCCCGGCTACCCCGCTGAGCTGGCCGACCTGCTCGGCACCAGCCGGCAGAATCTCTCCAACCATCTGGCCTGCCTCCGCGGCTGTGGGCTGGTCGTGGCCGTACCCGAGGGCCGCCGCTCCCGCTACGAGCTGGCCGATCCCCGGCTCGCCCACGCCCTCGGCGACCTGCTCGACCTCGTGCTCACCGTGGATCCGGCGGCCTGCCCGGATTCCCCCACCGACAACTGCTGCTGATGGCCACCCCACTGCCGATGGTTCCGAGCATCGCGGCCGGACCGTCGGCCGCGCGCCGGGCGGTACTGATCCGCCGGGTCCGCTGGTTCGTCGGCGCGACCATCACCTACAACGTCATCGAAGCGATCGTCGCGATCACCGCCGGCACCGTCGCCTCCTCCACGGCCCTGATCGGTTTCGGCCTCGACTCGATCGTGGAGGTCTCCTCCGCCGCCGCCGTCGCCTGGCAGTTCACCGCCACCGACCCACGGCGCCGCGAACGCGCCGCCCTGCGCGTCATCGCCGTCTCGTTCTTCGCCCTCGCCGGCTACGTCGGCGTCGAATCGCTGCGGGCGCTGTTCGCCGGCACCCGCCCGGAACACTCCACCGTCGGCCTGGCCCTCGCGGCGCTGTCGCTGGCGATCATGCCGATGCTGTCCGTCGCGCAGCGTCGGGCCGGCCGCGAACTGGGCTCCGTGTCCGCGGTCGCCGACTCCAAGCAGACCCTGATCTGCACGTATCTCTCCGCCGTGCTGCTCGTCGGCCTGGCCGTCAACTCGCTGTTCGGCTGGTGGTGGGCGGACTCGGCCGCCGCCCTCGTTATCGCCGTGGTCGCCGCCAAGGAGGGCCGGGATGCCTGGCGTGGGCGGTCCTGCTGCACCCCGGTCATCGCCGGTCCCCCGGGCCCGTCCGACAGGTGTACCGACAGCGGATGCGCCGACGGCCGGTGAGCACCCGAGCGGGTCACTCCCGCTCGGGTGCCGGCCCGTTGTCGTTGAGCCGGAAACTGTTCGTCGGCGACGCGTCGCCCAACTCCTCCAGGATCAGCCCGGACTGCCGGGAGTGCCGCAGGTACGCCGAGTTGCTGCTGATCAGGTAGGCGTCGGTGTCGTCGGTGGCCGAGGCGATGGTGAACCGTTGGCGCGGCTCGCGCTCGTCGCAGTCGGCGCCCTGCACGGTCAGCGGGCTGGTGTCGCCGGGGTTGTGCACCTGCCAGCAGACCGCCTCGCCGGTGCCCGGGCCACCACCGGCCCCACGGTACGCCCTGATCTGGAAGGTCTGTGCGTCCAGCGGCGTCGGCACGAACAGCTGCCGGCCGCTGTCGTCGTCGACCTCGGCCAGTCGCCCGTCCTCGGTCAACGACAGTCCTGACTCGAAGCCGTCCACCCTGACGATCGTCACCTGACGGGTGCCGGACAACTCCGGAGACGCGGCCGTCGGCGTCGGGGAGGCCGGTACGGACTCGGTGGGAGTCGACGTCGGGGAGGTCGGCGTACCGGTCGTCGGCGTACCGGTCGTCGGCGTACCGGTGACCTCGGAGGTGGCGGCCAGGTCGTCCGGCGTCGTCCCACCGCAGGCAGCCACCGGAAGGGCCATCGCCACCAGACCGACACCGGCCAACCAGCTGCGCATCGACATCACGTACTCCCCTCGCCACGACACCGCCGTCCAGAGATCGACGTACCCCGGCCCGATCGCGCTACACCAACGCGGGCCAATCCAACGCGTGGAGGTACCGCCGGCCCGGGCAGCAGGACTCCGGCGCTCCCGTGAGTCGCCGCGGTGCCGCCGGCCTCCGAGCGGAGGCCGGCGGCACCCGGCCCCGCCTCGGCGCGGAGCGCTTGGGCGGTTCAGCTCACCAACTGGTACGCGAACTGCACCTCCAGCCCGTCGGCGCCCGCCGCGTTGGTCACCCGCAGCCGCAGCCGCTTCGGGGTGTCCGTGCCGTCCACCGCGAACGAGGATGCCAGCGTGGTGGCCTGGAGGGTGGTGTTAGCGGCGAGCCCGGCGCTGCCGGCGGGCGTACCGTCGACGTCCAGCCGTACGGTGCAGGTGCCGGCGGCCAGTCGACGGGTCACCTTGACGATGCGGATGCGTTGACCGTCGAGGTAGAGCTGGTTGGCGAAGTCGACCAGGCCGTTGGCGACGGGTCCGTCCACCCGTGCGGTGAGCCAGCCGTCGAACTGCGCCACGCCCTTGTTGCCGACGAACCGGGTCTGCGCGGTCTCGTTGCCGGCGATCTGGTACGCCCCGACCGTGTTTCCGGCCAGGTCGTTGTCAGCGACCAGGACGTCGGCGGCGTCGCAGACCACCCCGTGATCCTGCCGGTTGATGCCGTCGGCCAACCCGCCGATGGCGTTACCGACGACCACCACCCGCGACGCGGTGGACCTGATGTTGATGCCGGCGCCGTGCCGGTACGCGCTGCCACCTCCGCCGTACCCGTTGGCGAAGCTCACCGGCAGGTCGAAGGCGGTCGGGCTGACCACCGTGATACGCCACTTGCCGTTCGCCTCGGTGGTCCCGGTGACCCCGGAGACGGTGACCCGGTCGCCACTTTCCCACCGGTGCGCCGCGGTGGTGGTGATCCGGACCCCACCGGAGCCGTTGTCGGCGATACCCGCCACGGTACGGGCGAACGTCGGATGGGCGGTGCGCCCGTTGTTGCCGATCAGGCAGCCGGTGACGGTGACCCGGGTCGAGCCGATGTCGATGCCGTGCCGGCCGCAGCCACGGATGACGCTGCCGGTGAAGGTGGCGCTGCCGGTGAAGCCGGAGCCGAGGCGTACCGCGTCGTCGTCGTTGTCGCCGGAGATGTAGGTGTTGGCGAACTGCACCTGCGCGCCGGCTTCCAGCAGCACCGGCACACCGTGGCCGTTCTCGAAGCCCCCACCTTCGAAGTAGACGAACTTCGGGGCGGCCTGCCCGGTCGTGTTGCGCAGCCAGAGGCCGTGCCGGCCGAACAGGATGGCGGTGGCGATGAACTTGATCGACCCGCCGAGCCCGTCGATGATCAGGTTGTCGGTGTCGTTGTTGCCGGTGCCGGCGGCGATGCCGCACTGCACGAACTCGACCGGGTCGGCGCGGGAGGTGTCGTTGACGCCGTTGAGCAGGATGACGTGTTCCCCGTTGAACCCGTTCCAGACGCAGTTGACGAAGCGGATCGAGTTACAGGCGCGCAGCGCGATGCCGTTGTAGCCGTCGCGGAACCGGACGTTGGCGAAGGAGAACATGTAGTTGCTGAAGCTGCTTTCGGCGCCGGAGCGTTCGGTGGCGAGCAGATAGCCGCCGGTCAACCCCTCGCCACGGACCTGAAGGTCACGCAGGCCGCCGCCGCGTACGCCGACCAGCCGGATGCCGTCGGCGGTGCCGGTGGCGACGACGATCTGGGTGGCGTAGTCGAGGGTGTCGGTGACTCCGGCGCCCTGGAAGATGACGGGTACCCCGCGCACCAGGACGGTCTGCTCGATGCGGACCTTGCCCGGGCCGATCTCGATGATCCCGCCGGTCGGCAGGGCGTCGACCGCCGCCTGCAGCCGCTCGGAGTCGTCCGACGTGCCCGCGCCGGTCCAGCCGAACCAGGCAAGGTCGAGGCGGTTGCGCACCGGGCGCACCCACCGTCCGGTGGCCGTCCCGGTGACCGCGAAGATCGTTCCGCCGTCGTCGGGGTCGGTGCTGCCGGCGTCCCAGAAGAGTTCACCGCCGCCGAGGCCGGGCCGACCGGCGTGGTAGCCGGCCAGTTCGATGCGCTGGCCGTCGGCGGTTCCGGCGGTGGTTCGCAGCTCGGCGACGCTGGCGATGTCGGCGGCACCGCCGAGGGCGTGCGGGCTGCGGCCGCGTGGTCCCGGCTCCGACGGTTGGGCATGGGCCGCCGTGGGAGCGAGCAGCGCTCCGCCGGCCAGTGCCGCGCCGGCCATGCCGAGCGTCGAGAGGGCCCGGCGGCTGATCCGGCCGTCGGGTCGTTCGGTCGGTGGCGCGTCGGCCGGCGGTGTCGGTTCGGAGTGGGGGTGCGGACGGTTGCCCTTCACAGCTTCCTCCTGGGTGGGGGGTGTGGTGGCCGGCGGCGGGCAGCGTCGAGCTACCGCCGTACCGGCGACGAGCGCGGTGAGGTGCCGGGTGCGGTGAGGTGCCGGTGCGGTGAGGTCAGGTGCCGGTGGTGCCGGTGGTGCCGGTGCGGCGTCGGTGCGGGCGGTCAGCCCTTGACCGCGCCGATGACGATGCCCTTGGCGAAGTGCCGCTGGAGGAACGGGTACACCAGGCAGATGGGGACGAGAGAGACGACGAGGATCGCCATCTGCAACGACTGTTGGGGTGGCACGACCTCGCCTGGCAGGTCTGCCCCGATGGCGGTGTTGTCGACGACGTAGGTGCGCAGCACCAGCTGTAACGGCCACTTGTCGGTGGAATTGATGTAGAGCACGGCGTTGAAGAACGCGCTCCAGTAGCTGACCGCGTTGAACAGCGCCACCACCGCGAGCACGGCCTTGGACAGCGGCATCATGATGCGGGCCAGGATCTGTAGTTCGCTGGCGCCGTCGATGCGCGCGGCGTCGACGATCTCCTGCGGCACCTCCAGGAAGAAGGCCCGCACGATGATCACCTGGAACGCCGACACCAGGGTCGGCAGGATCAGCGCCCAGTACGAATCGATCAGGCCCAACTGCTTGATCAGCAGGTAGTTGGGGATCATGCCGGCGTTGAAGAGCATGGTGAAGAGCACCAGCAGCAGGATCGGGCGGTGTCCCCAACTGCCCGGGCGTGACAGCGAGTAGGCGAGCAGGGCGACGACCAGGACGGACAACCCGGATCCGACGACCGTGACGCCGACGGAGACGAGAGTCGCGCGGGTGACCACCCCGCCGCTGAAGATTGCCCGGTAGGCGTCCAGGTTCGGGTTCTGCGGCCACAGCACGTAGCCCCCGGCGGCGGCGATCTGCTCCTGGTCGGCGAGGGACGTGGAGATCACCGCGAGGAACGGCGCGACGACCAGGGCGGCGGCAATGAGGAGCACGATGCCCTTGAGGCCGCGTACGGCGAGGTTCGGTGGGGCGGCGCCGTTGATGGTGCGCAGTCGCGCGGCGCGGGTGGCGCCCGGTAGCAGTTTCGGTGGGCCGGGCCGGTGCTTCGTCGAGGTCACCATTTCGCGTACAGGCCCCTCTCCCCGAACAGGTGTGCCACCTTGTTCGCGCCGAGCACCAGGATCGCCCCGATCAGGCCCTTGACCAGGCCGACCGCAGCCGAGGCGCCCCAGTTTCCGCCGACGATGCCGTAGTTGTAGACGTAGGTGTCGAGCACCTCGGAGGCGTCCAGCCCGACCGGCCCCTGCTGGAGGAAGATCTGCTCGAAGCCGACCGAGAGCACGTCACCGAGTTTGAGGATGAACAGCAGGATGATGACCGGGCGGATGGCCGGCAGGGTGACGTGCCAGAGCTGGCGGAGCCGGCCACCGCCGTCGACCGCCACCGCCTCGTACAGTTGCAGGTCGACCCGGGAGATGGCGGCCAGGAAGATGATCGTCCCCCAGCCGGCGTCCTTCCAGATCACCTGTGAGGTGATCAGCGCCAGGAACAGGTCGGGATTTCCGATGATCTCGACCAGTGGCAGGCCGTGGGTACGGGCGAAGGTGTTGTAGAGACCGGCGTTGCCGAGCATGTGCTGGAACAGCGCCACCACGATCACCCAGGACATGAAGTGCGGCAGGTACAGGATGGACTGGCTGATCCGCTTGAGCCGTTCGCTGAGCAGGCTGTTGAGCAGCAGGGCGAGCGCGATCGGAACGGGAAAGACGACCACGATCTGCACCAGCGAGATGACCAGTGTGTTCTTCAGTGCGTTGAGGAAGGCCGGGTCGCCGTTGACGATGACGGAGAAGTTGTCGAAGCCGACCCAGGGGGCTTCCCAGATCGTCAGGTACGGCTGGTAGTCCTTGAAGGCGATCACGTTGCCGAGCAGCGGGACGTACTGGAACAGCAGCACCACGACCACCCCGGGCAGCCCGAGCAGCAGCAGGAAGCGGTCCCGGACGAGCCGCTGCCAGCCGGAGAGCCGCCGGGGCGTCGGGCTGCGACGCCCCGGCCGAGGCTTCCCGATGGTGTCGGGGTCCGGCGACGGGTCGCCGGCGGCGGTCCCGCCCGGCGGGGCGGGCCGGCTCGGCGCCGGTTGCCCGGGCACCACGCTGGAAGCCATCCTCGGTCCTCCTTCTCGTTCGTCTCGTCGGTTCCGGCGCCGGCGGGTCAGCCGCGTTCGGCCCGGGCCTTCTCGTAGTCGGCCCGCATCTGGTCGCCACCGGCCCTCCGCCACGCCGCGACGGCCTCGTCCCAGTGGTCGAGCGGCTTGCGGCCGGAGATGATGTCCAACTCCGCATTGTCGATGATCTTGCTGAGTTCGCCGGCCTTGTCGATGGCGGCGTCCGAGTAGAGCCCCTCGGCCGGGTTACGCACGACCCGCGGGACGATCTTTTCCTGGTACGCCCGCTGCGCGTCCACCCGGGTTCGGTCGCCGGGGCCGAGCACGTGCGGAGACTCGGCGATGTACTCCAGCGGCAGCTTCACCTCGGTGTTGCCCAGGGCGGTACGCACCGGTACGCCGTCCTGCCAGGTGTAGTGCTGGCCCTCCGCACCGAACCGGCGGAACATGTACTCGCTGGTGCCCAGCGGGGTGGACAGCCAGTCACAGATGCCCAGCAGCTGGCGCAGCCGGTCGGGGCTGGCCTTCTTGAACGCGGTGAGGGCGAAGATCGCCGTGCCGGCGCGGTTGGTGCCCGCGCCGCCGTCGAAGCCCGGCGCGGCCATCCCGCCGACCTCGACGTTGTAGGTCGAGGCCAGGATGTCCCAGGCGGCGTAGCCGTCGGCGGTGATCGCGATGGTGCCGTTGCCGAACAGGTCCCGCAGGTTCAGCTTGCCGCCGACCGAGTCGGGGTGGAACAGCCCCGCCTGGTACAGCTCGGTGGCCCGGGCGAGGGCCTGCTTACGCTGGTCGGTCTCGTACTCGGAGGTGAACTTGCCACCCTCCTCCTGCCAGAGGTTCGGCACGCCGAGCATGTTGCTGACGAACTCGATCACCCGCTTCGGGTTGCCGAAGGCCCAGCGGTTGGCGCGGGCGTCGGTCAGCCCCCGGGCCAGCTCGACGAACTCCTGGTAGTTGGCCGGATCGGGGTTGAGGCCGCGCTGCCGGATGAGGTCCACCCGGGAGAACATGATGGTCCCGACGACCGCCCGGGGAATCGGGATCGCGTAGATGCCGGAGCCGAACGCGGTGGGCAGCCAGGAGTCGGTCGGGATGTTCGCCAGGAACGGGAAGTCCTTGACCGCGTTGCCGGAGACCAGGTCGCTGAGGTCGGCGCAGAGACGGGTGAGCACGTCGGCCCGCCGGGTCAGCCGGGCCGAGATCAGCATCATGTCGGGCAGGTCGCCCCCGGCGATGATGGTGGAGAGCTTGTTCAGGTAGTCGGCGGCCGGTGTCATGGTGATGTCGAGGTTGGCGCCGAGTCGGTTGTTGAGTTCCTGCCAGTACCGGTTGCCGCCCAGCGCCGGTGGCACCGGGTTGAACATGTTGGTCAGGACGCTGACGTCACCGGCCCCCTCGGCAGGCTTGCCGGAGAAGGCGTCGACGAGGTTGCGGGGGTAGTCGTAATAGCCGGCCATCAGGCCGTCCGCCGAGGCGGCCAGGTCCGGCCGGACGAGCTGGGACGGGATGTAGTCCGGCAGGGTGGCCGTGGCCGGGCCGCGCGGTGCCGCCGGCTGGCTGGAGCCGCAGCCGGCCAGCAGTCCGCCGGCGCCGGCCGCGAGGGCGGCGCCTCCGCTCAGGGTCAGGAAACGGCGTCTGCTCAAGCTCAGGTCACGCATGGCCGTACCTCCAATCAGGATGTCGCGGTGGGGGGTGAGGCGGGGTGCAGAAGGAGTGAGACGACCTGCCACGGGCCCAGCGGCACCGGTAGCCGGCCGTCCTGGTCGGGCGTCAGCGGTGCGATCGGTCGTTCGTCGGCGTGACAGCGCACGGCGTGGCCGTCCGGGCCCGCCGGGTGCGGCAGCCGGAGCCGGCCGGCGCGGCCGGAGAGGTTTTGCAGGCGCAGCAGCAGGGCGTGTCCGTCGCGGGCGGTGGCGACCGTGGCGTGTACCCAGTCGGGTAGATCCAGGTCCAGCAGGGTGGCCGTCGACGCGGGCAGCGGTCGGGGGTCGGTGTCGTACTTGTCGAGGCGGGTCACCTCGGTGACGGTGGCCGCGGCGCGGACCTCCCGGCCGAACCGGCTCGCCGCGACGGGGTCGAAGGCGGCCAGCGGGGTGAAGGCGTACCGCAGGGTCAGGGTGCCGTCCTGTTCCGGTGGCGTGTTGGTCGGCCAGTAGTTGTTCAGCACCCAGGAGAAGATCGTCCCGCTGGCCGGGGTGAACTGTTCCGCCCACCTGCCACGCACGATGTCACCGGCGGTGAACAGGGGCGCGTCGGCCGAGGTCCAGGCGACGGCCGGGCCGCCGGGTCCGGCGGAGATCACCACGCCGTGCTGGGTGGTGAACCAGTCGTGGCAGGCGCCGGGGGTGTGGTCGGTCGCCGGGTCCACCCAGCCCTGCTGCCGGTCGTAGCGCACGGTCGGCTGCTCGGCGGCGAACGGGAACGCCACGTACACGGATTCCTTGGCCAGCACCCGTTCCTTCACCAGGTGCACCCGCACGTCGACGCGGTCGGTGTGGTCACGCAGCAGGATGTCGACCTCGACCTGCGGCAGGCTGGGTGCGGTGCCGACGACACGCAGCCGCCACCCATCGTAGCTGCGGCGTACGCCGACCGGGCGCATCTGGGCCGCGACGACGGTCAGTTCGGGCAGGTCCACCTCGACCTGGCCGTCGGCCGGGCCGAGGCGCCGGCCCAGCAGGCTGCTGCGCGGGGCGGGCGGATGCTCGTGGGGCACGCCGGTGTGCGGGTGCTCGGTCCCGTCGCCCCGGGTGAGCGAGTCGGGACCGTTGACCACGTGCAGCACGGCACCGAGCCGCCAGGGTGCCTGCGGGTCGAGTAGCTCCCGCCCGGTCGCCCGGTGCCGCAGTCCGCGTACCGCGCCGGTGGCGGGGTCGAGGGTGACCTGCCAGCGGGCGCACTCCAGGGTGTGCGGTACGGGCTGCCAGTCCTGGTCGTCGCGGGCGGCGCCGCCGGTGGCGGCGCCGTCCTCGGCGCCCGGGGCGAGGGTACGGCCGGCGCCGACCGGCAGCGCCCGGTAGCCGAAGCCGGGGACGTCCGGCACGGTGATCCGGACCGTCCGCAGCCCGTTGCACTCGGCCAGCACCTCGGCGGACAGTGGCTCGCCGTCGTACTCGAACGGGGTGTCGCGCAGCGCCTCGACCTCGATCTCGATGTCGCGGCGCCAGGCCAGCGGGTTGTGCACCAGCAGGGTCGGGCCCACGGTGTGCACGAGTTCGCCGAGCTGGCTGAGCGAGCGGCGGGTCTCGTCCCGGGCGATCCGCAACGCGGTGTGCACCTGGTGCCGTTTCCAGTCGAGCTGGTCGTGCACCTGCTCGCCGTGCGGGTGGGCGGTGCCGTGCGCCCAGGTCCAGGTGTGTTCGCTGCCGAACAGCGCCCCCTCCCAGGCGGTGTCCAGGGCAGTCCGGTTGGGCCGGTAGCGCGGGTCGAGGTGGGCGATCAGTGCGGCGAGCCCTTCGGCGGCCGGCAGCGCGGCCTGTGCCTGTCGGTGCTCGGCGGTGACCGTGGCGCCGGTGCCGACGCCGTCCTCCCAGTAGCTGCCGCCGTCGCCGCGCCAGACCGGCAGCCGGTCGGCGAGCGGGCGGATCGCGGCCAGGTAGTCGGCCATGGTGGAGACCCGGATCCGGGGGTACGCGTAGACCGCGTTCCACCGGGCCGCGAAGCCGGCGTCGCCGTCGGCCAGGTCCTCGTTGTCGGCGTGGGTGCCGATCACCGCGAGGTCGGTGGGCAGGTAGTCGGGCCGGTCGTAGCGGGCCAGCAGCCGGCAGAAGGCGTGCGCACCACCGGCGATGGTCTGCGGATCACCGACCATGAAGCGCAGTTGGGAGTACTGGTCGGAGAAGTGGGTGAGGATCCGGTCTCCGCCGATGCCCTCCCACATCACCGGGCTGGCCAGGTGCTGCGTGTCGCTGTCGGCGTTGCCGCCCCGGTGGTGGTTCTCGATGCCGACGAACGCCTCGATGCCGAGCGCACGCAGGATCGACGGCAGGGCCGAACTGTAGGACGGCACGTCGGTCAGGTTGGCGTAGTCGACCGGGACGTCGTACTCGTCGCGGAGTCGGGCGGCCAGGTAGGCGGCCCGGTAGGTTTCCTCCAGGCTGACCACGCCGGACAGGAAGAGGCTGTGGAAGACGTTGACCGCGAGGCGTCCGGAGCGCAGTGCGGCGAGCACCCGCTGCGCCCGGTCGGTCGACCGGGTGGCCAGGTACTCCCCCACCACCAGCGAGCCGTCGACGGAGAAGGCGAAGTCGGGGTCGCGGTCGAGTTGCGCCAGGGCCCGGTCCAGGTTGCGGCTGTGCAACTCCTGCACCTTGCCCTGGGTGTCGGTGTAGCCGACGTCCAGGTGCACGTGCGGAATCAGGTGCAGGGTCCACTTGCGTGCGGGGTGCAGTTCGACGGTGCCGACGGTGGCGGCGTCGAGGCGGATCTCGGCGAGCGTGCCGGTGGCCGGTTCGGGCACCGGGAACCGCACCCGTACCTGCCCGAAGTGCCGCTCGGGGCGGCGCAGGTCGAACCGGTGGACCCGGCCGTCGAGGAGCACCTCGGCCGTGTCCGGCCAGGCGGTGCCCGCCGGCACGGAGACGGTCAGTTCCAGCAGTTCGTGCAGCCCGTCGGGGTGGGCCACGAACAGCGGGGTGGCGACCAGCTCGGCGGCCGGGTGCGCCGGTGCGGTCTCGGCGGCGGGGCGCAGGGTGAGGCGGTGCCAGGTGATGCCGCTGCCGAAGTGGTTGCCGAACTGTTCCCGGTGCCGGCGCGGTTCGTCGCCGGGTACCGGCACCGGGCCGGTGGCCGCCGCCGTGTCGAGGGTGGTGGTGACGGTGATGGTGTGCTCGCCGGGTGCGAGCCAGGCCGCCGGCAGCGGCACGTCGAGGGTGACGTCGCCGGCGATCGGCCCGTGTCGGTACGTCTCGGCGCGGTCGTCGCGGCGTACCCGGGGATGGAACAGCCCTCGGTGGATGCCGTCGACCTCGATCTCCAGGTCGGGGCAGGGGCCGTGGCCGGCGGCGAACTCCAGCCGCAGCAGCCACCCGCCGGTCGGGTTCACGCCGGGTGGGACGTGGACCGGTAGCGCGACCCGGTGGGGTTGCCAGCCGGTGCCCGCGTTGAGCGGACCCGGCTGGAAGGCGGGCAGGTCCACCCCGGGTACGGCGAGGGTGAGCACGGTCGGCGCCAGGATCGGTGCGGCCACGGCGGTCACCTACCGCAGCCCGGGCAGGTCGAGCACGCTGCCGTGTTCGGTGAGGGCGGCGGCGAGTTCGGCGTACCGGTACTCCTGCACCGGCCGGCCGGTACGGATCGTCTGGGCGGCGAGTTCGCCGCACGCCTCGCCGAGCATCCCGTAGTTGGGCTCCATCCGGGGCGACGAATAGCCGACGTGGCTGGCGGAGAAACAGATCCCGACGGTGAGGTTCTCGATGCCGCCGGCGGCGGGAAAGAGGCACTCGGCGGGGATCTGGTAGAGGTCGACCGGCGGATTGTGTTCGGTGCCGCTGAGGGTGCCCTCGCCGACGATGGTGTCGCCGCCCTCGGCGTAGTACTGCACCACGTGGCTGTCCATGCCGTACTTCCAGCAGCAGACCGGGGTGGCCGTGGTGTTGTTGGGTTTGAGCAGGTGGTGCTGGGTCAGCACGGTGGCGCCGAGCAGCCGCCGGGCCTCGCGGATGTAGAGCGCGTGCGGGAAGCCCGGCCCGTGCGGGCTGTCCAGGAACTCGTCGGTGGGCAGGCCGAAGGTGCGGGCGTCGGCGCGGAACGTCTCCGGCAGCGACGGGTCGTTGGCGAGGAAGTAGAGCATGCCCTGGTGCCAGCGGGCCTGCTCGGCGATGATCTCTTCCCGCCGCCGCCAGCTGCCGTCCGGGTAGTCCCAGGAGGCGCCCGGCAGGTCGAAGCCGATGAACAGTGCCTGGTTGGTCTGGTACTTGCCGTTCGGCAGCAGCGCGGTGTGCGTGACGATCGACGACAGTCCCGGGATGCCCCGGTGTTCCAGCAGCTGCCGCAGGTAGAGGTAGCGCTTCGGGTCGTAGTCCTCGGGCTTGGGGAAGGGCAGCCGGTCGGCGTCGCGGGTCAGCACACCGCGGAAGTTGTACGCCTGCGTCTTGTCGTCGCCCTCACCGGCGGCGCTGCGCGGTGCCGGGCCGACCGGATAGAGGGTGTTGGGGCGGAACGGCCCGCGCCGGTACGCCTGCACCGGTTGGAACCCGGCGTACGGCTCGTCGTAGCGGCTGGCCGGCTCGCGGCCCACCACGTACGGCACGCCGGCGGCGGCCATCAGGTCACCCTCGTACGACGCGTCGATGAAGAACCGCGCCCGTCGCCAGCCGTCGGCGGTGCGTACGCCGGTGATCCGCCGGCCGGTGACCTCGACGTCCTGTGGGCCGTGGATACGTTGGTGCAGTTGGACGGTGGCGTTCGCCTCGGTGATCAGCCGCTGGGCGACCCGTTGCGCCACCTTGGGTTCGAAGAGGTACTGCGCGTCGTCGGTGCCGTACTCGGCGCCGATGCCGGCGAAGTAGCGGCTGCGGGTCAGCCCGGCGTGGGCCTCGTCGACGTTGGGCGCGTCGGTCTTGACCAGGCCACCGGCGACGATCCCGCCGACGTGGCCGGTCGGTTCGAGGATGAGGCTGGTCAGCCCGCGCAGCCGTAGCCGCAGCGCGGCCATGATGCCGGCGAGCGTCGCGCCGTAGATGACCACGTCGGGATCACCGGGGGCGTTGGCCTCCGGTCCGGGATGCGGTGCGTCCATCGGTCGTTCCTCTTCTGCTGGTCAGGCGGACTGGGCGGGCTGCGGGCGAGGGGTGCGCGGCAGGGGCGGCGCGAGTACCGGCGTGGGGCCCTTGGCGGCCTGCGACGGCCGGGTCCGGCGGATGTCGTCCGGCCAGGCGATCGGGATGCCGAGGGTGTCGCCGAGCAGCCGCTGGAAGTCACCGGTCAGCGCGCTGGATTCGGCCACGGCCGCCGGCTCGTGCCCGCCGGTCAGGCAGTACGCGGCGAGCGCGCCGACAGCCTCGCCGATGCTCCATTCGACCGGGTGCAGCCGGTAGCAGCCGTTGGTGATGTGGGTGGTGCCGATGTTCTTGTTGGCCGGCAGCAGGTTGCGCACCCGGATCGGGATCAGCGCGCCGAGCGGGATCTGGAACGGGTAGCACTCCAGGTTCACGTAGTTGATGCCGGCGGTGCTCGGGTGCAGGTCGATGTTGTAGTGGCCGATGCCGACGGCGTCGGCGAAGACCTCCGAGCCGGCGCCCTCCGGCCGGTCGGTGACCGCCACGTGGTGTTCCAGCACGGTGAACCGGGCCCGGATCCGGCGGGACTCGCGGACGTAGACCATCTTGGCCAGGCCGTCGTCGGTGTCGGTCAGGTCGGGTCGCAGCCGCAGGCCGGGGTAGCCGTGCCCGCCGTCGGGGCGGGGCGCCTCGGTCTGCATCCAGTGCAGATAGGACAGCGAGAGTTCCTTGCAGCGTTGCAGCGCCCGCTGCCGGTCCGCCGCGTCCACACCGGGCCCGACCAGGGGTGCTTCCCAGTAGTCGATGTTGGGCCAGTTGACCAGGGTGATGTCGGTGTCGATCAGCGCCGGGTCGTACTGGCTACGGGCCCGGATGCGACGGAAGTGCCAGAGGTCGGGCAGGCGGACGGCGTCCATGTCGCCCTCGAAGATCCGGTTGACCCGGCCCTTCATCGTGTGGATGTCGATCTTCTCCCAGGACAGCTGCGGTCCGGGCCAGAACGGGTCGACGTGGGTCTTCCAGTGCTCGTACGACGCCGGCCGGTCGACCACGTGTTCCTCACCGGGCCGGTACTCCAGTGGGAAGCACCAGGTGACGGCCTGCTGGTCGGTCGGGTCGGCGACGGGCGCGGCGTAGCGTTCACCGGTCTCGTCCTGCGACTCGGCGCCGACCACGTGCTCGACGCCGGCCAGGTCCAGCAGGTCCCCGAGTTCGGTGGCGTCGGCGACCAGGGCGGCGGTGACGGTGAGCAGGTCGCCGGTGCGCCGGTTCTCCAGGGTCACCGCGGTGATCCGATCGCCGTCGGTGGTCGCGGCGACCGGGACGTGGTGGTGCAGGACGGTGACCCGACCGGCCGAGACGTAGCGGGCCAGCATCTCGTCGAGGACCGCCACGCCGACCCGGGGCTCGTGGCAGAGCCGGCTCACGTTGCCCAGGCCGGGGTTGAGCGTGGGGTCCGCGGCTGCGGCGTCGCGCAGTGGGTAGTTGCGCCGGTAGTAGTCGCGGATCCGGGTGCGCAGCTCGCGGTATCCGGGCGAGATGTGTGCCGTCTCGATCCAGGGATGCTCGTCGGAGGGCACCGCCTGGGCGGTGAGCTGCCCACCCAGCCAGTTGGTCTCCTCGGTGAGGACGACCCGCCGGCCGAGCCGGGCGGCGGTCAACGCGGCGGCGACGCCGCCCAGTCCACCGCCGACGACCAGCAGGTCGGTGGCCAGCTCGCGGCCGGCGGTTGTCGTCGCGCTCACCGGTCGCCCCCGATCTGCCGCTGGTCGGTCCGGCCGTCTGGTCGCCTCGGGTAGGTGCTCTGCACTCTTATCGCCGCCCATCACTCAGCTAATCGCTAATATATTTGCGATTGCCGCTCGGTTTTGGATTGCGGCTACGTTACATCCCGCCGTCCGTGAGATGTCAAGACATCGTTCAGCCCAATCTTCAGGGTGAATGCCGCTCCGTCTCGTATTAGCAAATATCAGCGTCTGTACAGCCGACTCTGCCGATGCTAGAACCAGAACCCATGACGACAACACCCGCGCTCCCCGGCCTGCACCACTACCTGCCCGCCCCGGCCAGCCGGGCGCAGGAGGTGCACGCGGACGTCGTCGTCTACGGCGCGACCTCCGGCGGGGTGACCGCCGCCGTCCGGGCCGCCCAGAGCGGACTGGCGGTGGTGCTGCTCGCCTTCGGCGACCACCTCGGCGGCATGAGCGCCGCCGGGCTCGGCACCACCGACGTGGGCCGGGCCGCCACCGTGGGCGGACTCGCCCGCCGCTTCTACGACCAGGTGGCCGCCGTCTACCGGGCGCCCGCGCCGCACTGGGACGTCGAGGCGCACGTCGCCGAGGAGATCCTCGACAGTTGGCTGGCCGCGGCCGGCGTCCGGGTGCACCGCCGGCAGCGGCTGACGTCGGTACGCCGGGAGTCCGGCCGCATCGTCGAGCTGAGCACCGACGACGGTCACCACTACCGGGCCCCGGTCTACGTCGACGCCTCCTACGAGGGCGACCTGATGGCCGCCGCCGGGGTCAGCTACACGGTGGGTCGGGAGGCGTCGCGCACCTACGGCGAGTCGCTCGCCGGGGTGCAGCACAGCCTCAACCACCAGTTCGAGCGCCCGGTCGACCCGTACCTCGTGCCGGGGCAACCGGCCAGCGGGCTGCTGCCCGGCATCTCCGCCGACCCGTACGGTGCGGTCGGCGACGGCGACCGGCGGGTGCAGGCGTACAACTTCCGGCTGCACGTCACGACGTCACCGCGCCGGATTCCGTTCCCCCGACCCGACGGCTACGACCCCGACCGGTACGAACTGCTGCGCCGCTACGTCGAGGCCGGCATCTTCGAGCTGTACGGACGCACCACCCGGGTACGCGGCGACGTGTTCGACATGAACAACCACGGCGCCTTCTCCTCCGACCACATCGGGGCGAACTACGAGTGGCCGGAGGCCGACCACGCCCGCCGCGAGGAAATCTTCCAGGACCACGTGCGTTACCAGGCGGGCCTGCTGTACTTCCTGGCCAACGACCCCCGACTGCCGGCGGCGGTGCGCGACGCCACCGCCGCCTACGGCCTGGCGCCGGGCGAGTTCACCGACACCTCCCACTGGCCGCACCAGCTCTACATCCGCGAGGCCCGCCGGATGGTCTCCGACTACGTGATCACCCAACACAACGGCACCGGACGGGTACGCGCCGAGGATCCGATCGCGCTGGCGTCGTACGTGATGGACTCGCACAACGCCAAGCGGGTCCTGGTCGACGGGCATCCCCGCAACGAGGGCAACGTGCAGCACCCGCTGGCGATACCGATGGCCGTGCCGTACCGGTCGGTGGTGCCGCGCGCCGCGGAGTGCGCGAACCTGCTCGTCGCCGCGGCGATCTCCGCCTCGCACGTGGCGTACGCGTCGGTCCGGATGGAACCGGTGTTCATGATGGTGGGTGAGGCGGTGGGTGCCGCCGCCGCCCAGGCGGTCGCGGACAAGGTGGCGGTGCAGGACGTCGAGTACGAGTCGCTGCGCAAGGAGCTACTCCGGGCGGGTGCGATCCTGACCTGGCCGCTGTCGCAATGAAGGAGGATGACGCGTGACGAAGCCACGCAGCGGGTCGCGCCAGGCGGACATCGCCCGTGAGGCGGGAGTGTCCCAGTCGACCGTGTCCATGGTGCTCAACGGGGCAGGTGACCTCGGCCGGATCTCGGCGGAGACCCAGCGCCGGGTGCTCAGCGCGGCCCGCCGGTTGCGCTACACGCCCAGCACACCGCAGCGCGCCGCCAGCAGCGGCCGGCAGATGCCGCTGCTGCTCGGTGTGCACACCTTCGAGCCGATCTTCCCGACCAGCGCCCGCGACTACTACTTCGAGTTTCTCCAGGGCATCGAGGAGCAGGCCGCGACCGACGGGTGCAACCTGGTGCTGTTCACCGCGGCACAGGACGAGGCGGGCGTCCGGCGGATCTACCGGGGCGGGGTGAACGGGCTGCGCCAGGCCGCCGGCAGTCTCCTGCTCGGCCACCACGCCCACCGCGACGACCTGGCCCGGCTCGCGGCGGACGGCCATCCGTTCGTCTACATAGGGCATCGGGAGGTGCCCGGCGCGGAGATCTGCTACGTGGGTGGCGACTACCGGGCCGCCACCGGCCGGATCGTGGACGACCTGG
Source organism: Micromonospora zingiberis (assembly GCF_004331455.1). GTDB lineage: Bacteria > Actinomycetota > Actinomycetes > Mycobacteriales > Micromonosporaceae > Micromonospora > Micromonospora zingiberis. Next base: position 254,563 of record NZ_SJJR01000008.1, on the reverse strand, counting down.
TCGCCATGGGACACCGCACCTTCGCCTACCTCGGCGAGACGGTGCGCTACGAGCCGCAGACCGACCGCTGGGAGGGCTTCGCGGCGGCACTGGACCGGTTCGGGCTGGCCGTGCCGGTGCCCGCGTTCGACCGCGCCGAGGAGTTGAGCGCCCAGTGGCTCGACGCGGCCCTCGCCGCCGGCACCACCAGCATCCTGGTCGAGTCGGTCAGCCTGCTGCGGGTACTCGCCGCGATGGCGGGTCTACGGGGGCTCACCATCCCCGCCGACCTCTCCGTGGTGCTGCTGGTCGACGACCCGGGCGGTGAGATCGCCGGGCGCTCATGGGCCTGTCTGCGGACGCCCCGCAACGCGATGGGCCGCCGTGCCGTCCGGCTGTTGACCGCCGTGCTGGCCGACCCCACCGGCGAGCACGAGCGGCAGATCCTGCTGTCCTGCTCGCACACGCTCGAGGAGACCACCGCCCCGCCGCGCGGCACCGGCTGACCGGCACCAGGCGATCAGGCGACGCCCGGGGTCGGCACCCGTACCGCGACCTGGGTGCCCCACGGGTCACGCACGACGATCGAGGCGTCGGCGCGTTGGTAGTCGACGCCGGCCGAGGTCAGCCGCTGTTCCAGGGCGTCGAGTTCACCGAGGCCGGCGACGTGCACGGCGACGGTCCGCAGCCCGAGGGAGTCGGGTCGTGCGCCGGCACCCGCCGACGACCAGACGTTGACGGCGAGATGGTGGTGGTAGCCGTCGGCGGCGAGGAACAGGGCACCGTCGGTACGGGCGGTCACGGCGAATCCGAGCGCGTCGGCGTAGAACCGCTCCGCCTGGGCGAGGTCACCGCCGCGCAGGTGGACGTGGCCCATCGTCAGTCCGGTGGCGGGGCCGGTGGCGCCGCGATCGAGGTGGGTGTCGATGAAGGCGTTCGGGTCGATGGCGGTGCTACCCATGACCACCCGGCCGTTCTCCCAGCGCCACTGGTCGCGGGGCCGGTCCACGTACAGCTCGACGCCGTTGCCGTCCGGGTCGGCGAAGTAGAACGCCTGGCTGACCCGGTGGTCGGAGGCGCCCTGGAAGGCGCCGGGAGCGGCGGTCGCGGTGTCCAGCAGGGCGCGGGCCAGGGCCGGCTCGTCGGGGAAGAGGAACGCCGAGTGGTACAGGCCGGCCTGCCGGGGGTCGTCGGCGGGCGCGTCGGCCCGGACGAGGCGCAGCAACGGTACGTCGTCACGGCCGAGCGTGACCTCACGGTCGTCCACGCTGATCGGGCTGAGCCCGACTCCCTTGGTGTAGAACTCGCGCAGCCGGTCGAGGTCACCGGTGAGCAGCTCGACCGGCCCCATCCGGGTGCCGGCGCCGAGCGCGCTCTGCGGCGGCTGCGAGCCCGCCGCGCTGCTGCCCGGCCGGATGAGGACCCAGCCGACCGTGCCGATGAGGCCGAGCGCGACGACGGCGGCGGTGGCCAGGGTCCAGCGTCGGCGGCGAGCGGCTCGGCGGGACGCGGCGAGGACGGAGCGGCGGCGGGTGGCAGCGGACACGCGGCATGGTCCTTTCGTCGCGGCAGCGCCCCGGCGAGGCGCCCCGATTTAGTTGAGAGTACAACTACCATCGGGACGCTCGGCGGCCGGCGTCGCGGGCCCGCACCGTCGACGGTCATGCCGTACGGTGAGGCGATGACCGACCTGGTGGAGACGATCCGTCGGGTGTGCCTGGGGCTGCCCGAGGTCAGCGAGCGCCCGAGCCACGGCACCCCAGCCTGGTTCGTCCGGGGCAAGAAGTCCTTCGCCTACGTCTGGCCCGACGGCCACCACCAGGACGATTTCCCGCACCTGTGGTGTGCGGCGCCGCCCGGCTCGGCCGACGAGTTGATCGCCTCGGACCCGGGGACCTACTTCCGGCCGGCCTACGTGGGGCATCGCGGCTGGGTCGGCGTACGCCTCGACTCCGGCGTCGATGCCAGCGAGCTGGCCGAGATCATCGAGGACGGCTACCGGGCGGTGGCACCCCGCACGTTGGTGGCGCGCCTGGACGCGACCGCGCCGCAAGGCTGAACATGCCGGTGGGCCCGACCTGATGGCCGGGCCCACACGGGTCAACGGGTCACTGGAAGGACACGTCGTCGAGGTAGAAGCTGTCGGTACCCGACGCCGTCTCGACGTAGAAGCGCGCATTGGTCAGGCTGCCGCTCCACGACACGGAGGCGGTGCCGGTGAGCTGCGTCCAGCCGTTGGCGTTCACCGTCGTCGCCGGGGTCAGCTGGATGTAGTTCGTGGTGCCGTTGGCGGTCACCGCCAGGGTCGGCCGCACCGAGGGAGTGCCGCTCTGCGAGCGGACCCAGAGGGTCGTGGTGTACGTCCGGCCGTTGGTCAGCCGCGAGGTCATGTCCTGGCTGGGGCCGTTCCACGAGCCGGTGCGCCCGGAGTGCAGCAGCGACCGTGAGCCGCTGCGTACGACGCTGGTGTTGGACGACAGCGTGCCGCTGCCGAACACCGACCAGCCGGTCGTACCGCTTTCCATGTTGCCGTTGGTCAGCAGGTTTCCGCCGCTACCCGAGCCGGCGGTGAACCGCCAGTTGTTGAAGTTGAACAGGTAGCCGCTGCCGCCGGTGAAGCGCAGGTAGAGGTCCCGGGTGCCGGTGGCGCCGCTGACGTTGCACGAGGTGTTGGTCCAGTTCTGCCAGCCGCCGGTGCCGGAGACGGCGCAGGTGCCGACGAGCGGGCCGGTGGTGCTGTCCAGCCGCAGCTCGATGTTGCCGCCGCTGGTGCCCGAGGCCACCCGGGCGGTGAAGGACGACGCGCCGGTGCCGAAGGCGACACCCCGGACCCGGATCCAGTCCCCGTTCTCGATGAAACCGACGTTGACGCCACCTTCGCTGGACGGTTCGGTCTCGATGCCGCTACCCCAGTTGATAGTCTCGGCCTCCTGGGTGACGTACGGGTTCAGGGTGCCGACCTGTGGTGGGCCGGCGGTGGTCATGTTCATCACCGGTATCGACCCGTCGGCGTTGTAGGAGAACCGTTCCACCGCCACCGAGCGGGTGAATCCGCCGCCGCCGGGCAACGCCCCGTTGTGATAGAAGAAGTACGAGTTCCCCGCGTAGTCGATGATCCCCGGGTGGTTGGTGAAGCTGGCGCCCTGCCGGGGCATGACCGTGCCACGGTAGGTCCACGGCCCGGTCGGGCCGGGTGCCGTGGAGTAGGCGATGAACTCGCCGCAGCACTCCGCCGCGAAGATGTTGTAGTAGACGCCGTTGCGCTTGTAGACCCAGGGACCTTCCTCGTACAGCGTAGGACGGCTCGGGTTGCCGGTGCGGGTGCCGAAACCCGCGGTGGTCAACGGGATCTGCGTCGGGCTTCCGGAGAACGAGATCATGTCCTGGTTGAGCCGGACGTACCACAGGTTCGGGTTGCCCCAGTAGAGGTACGCCTGACCGTTGTCGTCGATGAAGGCGTGCGGATCGATCTCACCGTTGCCGACCAGTGGGCGGCCGAGCGCGTCGCGGAACGGCCCGGTCGGCGAGTTGGACACCCCGACGCCGATCACCATCTGCCCGTTCGACCGCTGCCGTACCGGCACGTACCAGTAGAACTGACCGTTGCGTTCGATGACGTGCCCGGCCCAGGCGTTCGCGTCCGCCCAGGCGAAGGTGGCCAGGTTCATCGGCACACCGTGGTCGGTCCAGTTGGACATGTCCGTCGAGGAGAAGACCCGCCACTCCCTCATGGTGAAGTACGTCGACCCGTCCTCGTCGCGGCCGGTGTAGACGTAGACCCGGCCGTTGTGCACCAGCGGCGCCGGATCGGCGGTGTAGATGTGCTGGACGATGGGGTTGTCCGCCTTCGCCGGGGCGGCGAAGAACGTCAGCAGCATCAGCGGAACGGCCAGCCAGGCGATACCACGCCTGACTCTGGTGCTGCGCAGCAGCGGAGGTACGAATTTCACAATGGACTCCTGGTGGTGGTGAGCGTCCGGCACCCACCGGTCCGGGACGGGACTGCTGAGGGTGGGCGGGATCGCGATGCCGTAACGGGACAGGCCATACGAGACGGTGGATGTTAGCGCCAACATCAATTCATCGGCGGCTCCCGTCGGGCGCGAGCGTCACAGGCGAAATCCGTTGCTGTCCGGCGAGGCAAAGGGAGCCGCGTACCAGTTCGCGGGACATGCGGCCCGACGCCTGCGGCTGCCGAACCCGACGGCTCGACCCCTGGCTCCCGCGCGTTACGTTAACATGTGAGCGATCACATGAACAAGAAACCGATCGATCCGTCCGGGCATGCCGCGACCCCGCATCGGCGGACTCGTGGGACCGGATCGGATCGAGCCCTCCCGATGCCGTTTCACCCCGGCGGGCGGGCCGGCCAGATCCGCACCGCGAGACCGCCGGCCGGCAACGCCACGGCGGTCAGGTGGATCAGGCGTACGCCGGTGGCGGCGGGGAACGACGCACCCGGCAGCAGCGGCACGGCGACCAGCCCGACGACGGCGACGACGGTGACCGCGGCCCAGAAGACCCCCGGTCGGCGGGCGGCCCGCTCGGGTCCGCACCCGGGCCGGGTGCGACGCCGTCCGAGGCGGGCCAGGCACCAGATCGCGACCACGGCGCCGAGCCCGGTGCTGGTCAGATCCGACACCGTCCACCAGGCCACGTCGGTGACGCTCGACCAGCGGAGACCGAAGACCATCAGCCATTCGTCGGTGTGGGTCAGCCAGTCCCAGGCAAGGTGGCTGGCCGCGCCGAGCAACGCCGAGCTGATGGTGATCCACCAGCGGTGGCCGCCGTGTGCCAGCGAGACGCCGGACCACCAGCCGTACCGGCGACCCATTGGCAGGTGGGCCGCGACGGTGTCGATCGACGACCGGAACACCCAGGCGTACGCCAGCGCCACGGGTAGACACCACCAGATCAGCGCGGACCAGGCGTGCGTGTCGGCGAAGCTGTGCCCATCGGACCCGGTCACCAGATAGGCCACGTCCGGCGCCACGGCACCGGTCGACAGCGCCACCCCGTCGAACCACCGTGGCCGCCACAGCTTCATCACCAGCACCGGCGCCAGATGCGAGGGGAACGTCAACGGCACGGCGGCAGCCTAGGCCGCCACCGTGCCGGCGTCACCCGGCTTCTTCGTCGAACTCGGCGGCGACCGGTTCCGGTGCGCGCATCCGCCAGGCGTCGGTGACCAGTTCGGTGAGGCGCCCGACGTCCACCCGCGCCAGGCGCAGCATCACCAGCGGCAGCCCGTCGTAGCCCGGCACGGTGAAGAAGAGCTCTGGCTCGCCGAGCAGCAACGCCTGCTTCTCGGCCTCGTCACCGACGTACAGCACCGCGATGTCGGTGCGGATGGTGCGCGGCTTGCCGGGCTGGCGCTCGGGGTAGGACCAGACGAAGCCCTTGTCGGCGACCCGGAAGTCGAAGCCGGCACTGTCGATCTCGACCACGTGGGGCAACGCCAGAGCCAGGCGACGCACGTCGTCGGCGTCAGCCATCGCGATTCCCCCGGGACACGGCCTGCTGCATGGCGTCAGGTTAGCCGCCGGGTCGGACATCATCGCGGCGTTCGGAGATTGCGGCCGGGCTGTCGTGCGTCCGGGCGTCGATCTTCCCGGCACGCGCCTTCCGGCCGTCGACAGTGGACCGGCGCTGGGTACGATGTGCCGGTCTCGTACCGCAGCGTCCCGCACCCGACGACTTCTGCCGAGGGGAGCCTGGCATGACCGGCCCTGACTCCGAACTCGCCGCGAGCCTTGCCCCCGAGGTGCCGCACGCCGCCCGGATCTGGAACTACTGGATGGGCGGCACGGACAACTTCCCGTCCGACCGGGCGGCCGGTGCCGCGGTGGCCGAGGTCTATCCCGAAATCGTCGTCATGGCGCAGCAGTCCCGCCGGTTCCTCATCCGGGTTGTGCGACACCTGGCCGCGCAGGCGGGCATCCGGCAGTTCCTCGACATCGGCACCGGTCTGCCCACCCTGCAGAACACCCACGAGGTGGCCCAGTCGGTCGCGCCCGAGTCGCGGATCGTCTACGTGGACAACGACCCGATGGCGCTGGTGCACGCCCGGGCGCTGCTGGGCAGCACGACCCCCGCCGGGGTCACCAGCTACCTGCCCGCCGACTACCACGAGCCGGAGAGGATCCTCGCCGCGGCCGCCACCACGCTGGACTTCGACCAGCCCGTCGCCGTGATGTTCATGGGCGTGATGGGTTACGAGCCCGACCTGGACGTGGTGCGCTCGATCGTCGGGCGGGTGATGGCCGCGACCCCGTCCGGCAGCCACCTGGTGCTCTGGGACGGCACCGACACCAGTCCAGCAGTCGTCTCCGGCGCCGAGCGGCTGGCCCAGAGCGGTGGTGTGCCGTACCTGCTGCGCAGCCCGGAGCAGCTCGCCAGTTGCTTCGAGGGGCTGACGATGGTGCCGCCGGGTCTGGTGCCGATCACGCTGTGGCGCCCCGACGACGCCGACGCGCAGGCGATCGACGCGTACGGTGCGGTGGCGCGCAAGCCGTGAACACTGATTCGTAGGGAAACACCGGATTCGGCGGATGCCCCGACCCCCTAACGTCGGGGCATGCGCAGACCTCCGTTCGTGGGCCGGGCCGCCGGTGGCCGGGTCGACGTGGCCGCCTTTCGCCGCTGGGCCGGCGCCGTACTGGCCCTGACCTGCGTTGCCGTCCTGGGCGCCGGATGCAGCAAGGTCAACCTGCCCGGTTCCGGGGACGCCGACGACCGGTACGGGTACGCCCCGAAGCCGGACGGCTCAGTGGTCTACCAACCGGACGTGGTACTCGTCGGGGGCGGCGGGAAGGCCATCCGCTCGGTCAGCGAGGACGGGTTCACGTACGTCGTGGACGGCGGCGCGCCGGGGGCGGACGAGATCCAGCCCGGCAAGATCATGTTTGCCACCAGTCAGGCACTCGGCCGGGTGGTACGGGTGGAGAAGTCCGGCGGCGACCGGGCGGTAACCCTGGCTCCGGTACGACTGACCGACGTGGTGCGGGACGCGCACATCACCTTCGACCAGCCACTCGAACTGGCCGCGCAGGCGTTCGCTCCGCTGCCCGACCTGCTCGGCGAGGTGGTCGAGGAGGCGGCGCCGGCCACCCCCGTACTGCCGGACGCGGCGGATGCGACCGGACTGGGCGGCAACACGATCGCGCTGGGCGCGAACCCGGGCGGCCGACCCGACCTGCGGATCGCCGTACCGCCGATCGCCCTCGGTCCGGCCCGCGCCCCCGGTGGCGAGGGTGCGGCCGATCGCGTCGAACGGAAGATCGGCGACTGGGGCGTCACCGCGTACAAGGACACCTCGAAGTTGGGCCTGACGGCCCAACACGGTACGGCGGCGTCCGGCCTCAAGGTCGACTTCGACATCCAGTTGCTGGTCAGCAACCTGCGGGTGTCGGGCGACCTGAAGGTGACCAAGGGAGTGATCCCCCAGCCCCAGTTCCGGGTCGAGGGGGTGCACGGCCTCGCCGTCACGATCGCGGCCGGCGCCCAGGGCGGGTTGAGCGACAACAAGAAGGCGCGGGTGGAGTTCCCGATCGAGGTGACCCAGCCGATCATCATCGGCGGTTTGCCGGCGACGCTCAAGCAGACGTTCAAGTTCCTGGTGCAGACGGCGTTCACCGCGAAGAACGGCAACATCTCGGCCACCGGTCGGTGGGGCCTGGACGGGCCGATCGGGTTCGAGGGATGGTCGGTGCTCACCCCCACGTTCTCCGTGCAGGAGAGCATCATGCAGTCGCTACGGGGGGTGTCGATCGGCGTCGAGGCGATCGTGGTGGCGGTGGAGTTCCGTTTCGGGCTGATGCTCGGCCTGCCGGTGGCGGGCGCCGGGCTGTTCGTCGGCGTGGTGGCCTCACTGGGCTTGACCAACGGCTCGGCGGCCGGCCGGGTGGGTCTGCCGCTGGCCGGACCGGCGGTGAAGTGTCGGGGGTCCACGCTGGTGCTGACCGTACGGGCCGGCGAGGGTTTGAGCGTGTCCGGGCCGTTGACCAAGGCGATCGAACACACCATCGGTGTGAAGATCCCCAAGGAGGCGGACTTCATCAGCGGGGAGATCGTCAACCGCAGTGTCGTCGAGCCCGACGTGCCGCTGTGCCGGGGCTGACCCACGGACCCTGAACGAGGGCTGCGGCCCGGCGAAAATCGCCGGGCCGCAGCTTGTGGTGCTCGTCAACCGCGTGTGCGGATCAGCTCGTCCGCACCGAGCCGTTGACCTTGCTGTCCCGGATGGTGGCACCGATGGCGTCCACCGAACCGTTGACCTTGCTCTCCACGATCGACACCACGGAGGCGTTGACCGCGTGGATGGAGCCGTTCAGGTTCGAGTCGAACACGATCAGACCGGCACCCGGGTTGACCTTGATCGCGCCGTTCTGGGTCACCCCGTCCATGCAGGTGACGCCGGACTTGATGGTCAGGCTGCCGTTCTGCTTGCCCCGCAGGATGGTGGTGCAGGCCGGGTAGCTGGGCTGGGTCTGCACGTTCAGCTCGTCGAAGGCGATCGCGCGAGCGTTGTTGGTCAGCGGGTCATCCAGCTTGAGGACGTCCAGACCCTTCTGGATGTCGTTCGAGTAGATGTACCCGTTGTGCCAGTAGGTCGACCAGGACCCGCCGAGGACGGCACGGGTGTCCGAGAGCGGACCCCGCTCCCAGAAGGCGATCTCGACCGGGTTGGACGAGTCGGTGAAGTCGATCACCGAGATGCCGCCCTGGTACCACGCCTGGACCATGATGTCGCGGCCCATGGCGGGGATCAGCGAGCCGTTGTGCGCCACACAGTTCTCGAGGGCGGTGTTCTCCCGCGGGATCTTGAAGTAGCTCTTGAAGACCAGCTGACGGCTGGCACCCGAGCCCACGATGTCGTAGATCGCGTTCGCGCCCTGGTTGGTCCGGTACGCGGACCGGCAGATCGCGCCGCTGCCGCCGCCGAGCTCGTCGGTGAAGAGCACCTTGGTGCCGGCGTTGTTGAACGTGGCCGAGTGCCAGAACGCGAAGTTCGTGTCCCGCACCTCGCTCAGGATCACCGGGTTCGTCCGGTCGGAGATGTCCATCAGCACGCCGTCACCCATGCAGGCACCGGCAGCCAGGTCCAGCTCCGGGTACACGGTGATGTCGTGGCAACCGCTGGTGTTGGTGTTGCCCCCGCCCGGGAAGAGCACCGGCGTGGCCACCACGGCGGAGCTGGTCGGGTCGGCCAGCGGCGTCTTGATGATGGAGATCTTGTCGTGCGGCGGCTTGCAGTACGCCCCGCTGCCGTTGGCCGGCGGGCCGTACGACTGGACGTAGACGTAGACGTCCTTGCCGTCCTTGCTCGGCGCCAGCGTCAGGGTGTGCGAGCCGCAGTCGGTACGGACCGACTTGATGTAGCGCGGGTTCGCCTTGTCGCTGATGTCGAAGATCCGGACGCCCTCCCAGTGCGCCGGGTTGCTCACCGCGCCGCCCGCGCTGTTGCACGAGTCGTCGCTGCGAACCGCGTCGACGGCGAGGAACAGCAGGTCGCCGTAGACCGACGGGTCGCCCTGCGAACCGGGACAGACGACCTGGCTGACCACCTGCGGCGAGGACGGGTCACTGACATCGAAGATGTTGAACCCGTTGTAGTTGCCGGCGAACACGTAGTTGCCCTGGAACGCCAGGTCCGAGTTGTACGACGACTCGTTGGCGAACGCGCCGAACTTCGGCACGTTCGCGATCTGGGTCAGGTTCGGGCTGTGGACGATCTCGTCGACACCCGGGATGGTGTTCGCGGCGGCGCTGGCGGATGGTGCCGCCCCGACCGTCGCGAGCAGAAGGGCGCCTGTGGCGGCCAGGCTGAGTGCCAGCCGGCGGCTCCCTCGTGGGGTTGGTTTGAACATGTAGGAACACCCTTCGTCTGGGTGAGCAGGGGTAGCGGGAGGTTAACCCCGTTCCCCCGAGAAGATCCTCGGCCTTGTGGTCACGGTTTCGCAACACGAACGGACGTTGGCGGGTGCAAATTGCACCAGGTGGGGCGCAAAGCAACTCTTCGCTGTCCCCAACCCTCCCGCCGCAGGTCAGGCCCGCGCTAACATCCCGGCCAACCTCGAACGCAATGGCGGGAGTCAAGTTGTGCTAGGTGTACGGATCCGAGCGCTTCTCGGGCGATCGCGGAAGTTTGTGCTGATCGAACTGGCCGTACTCGCGATACTGGCCGCCGGCGTGGCGGCGGTTGTCTGGTGGCCCGACGGCGACGACAAGCCGGCCGCGACAGCGAGCGAGCCGACGCCGATCGACCTGCCCGGCCTGCCGGACTCCACCGCTCCGGTGCTGCTGCCCGGGCGCCCCGGTGAGTCGGCGCAGTCCGTCCCGGCGAACGAGATGACACCCGTGGCGCGGGCACCGCACAACAACGCCGACATCCGCTTCGTGGCGATGATGATCCCGCACCACGAGCAGGCCCTGGTGATGGCCAAGCTGGCGCCGGAACGGGGCGAGAACCCGCAGCTCAAACTCATCGCGGAGCGGATCCTCGCGGCCCAGGAACCGGAGATCCGGATGCTGGAGGCGTGGCTGGCCGACCGGGGCCTGACCCGCGACGCCGCCGGCAACCACGAGCACAGCATGGGCGGCATGCAGTCGGCCGAGGCGCTCGACCGGCTCACCGCCGCCCGCGGCGACGATTTCGACCGGCTGTTCGTCGACATGATGGCCGACCACCACCAGGGCGCCATCGACATGGCCGGCGAGACGTTGGTACTCGGCATCGACCCGATCATCAACCAGATGGCCAGCAGCGTGACCGTCGAACAGAGCGTCGAGATCAAGCGGATGCGCGAGGTACTGGCCGGCGGACGGTAACGCCGACGGCGCCGGTGGCGCCGGTCCGGTCAGGACGCCACGGGTCGCCCCGCCGCTGCCGGGGCTGGTTGCCGGTGACTGGCATACTCGGCCCGGCCAGGTCGGGCCGGACATCATGGTGGTGGAGTGCAGTTCCGGGTGCTGGGGCCACCGGAGGTGGTCCAGGACGGGCGCGTGGTGCCGCTCGGCGGGCCCAAACAGCGAGCGCTGCTGGTGCTGTTCCTGCTCCGGCCCAACCGGTTCGTCGCCACCGACTGGCTGATCGACGCCCTGTGGGACGGCCGGCCGCCGGCCAGCGCCGAGATGACCCTGCGGACGTACGTGGCCGGGCTGCGCCGGGTCGTGGAACCGCACCGCTCCCCCCGCGCCGCGGCCCGCGTCCTGCGCAGCCAACCCCGGGGTTACGAGCTGCGGGTCGAGCCCGACGACATCGACGCGGTCCGGTTCCGCCGCCTGGTGGAGCGGGCGGCGGACCGGCTCGCGGCCGGTGACCCGGCAACGGCCGAACGCGGCTACGGCGAGGCGTTGCGGCTCTGGCGGGGTGAGCCGATGACCGGGGCCACGGAGTTGACCGTGGTGCGGCCCGAGGTGGCCCGGTTGACCGAGTTGCGGCTCATCGCCGAGGAGGGACGGTTCACCGCGGCCGTCGCCGCCGGCCGGCACGCGACGGTGCTCGCCGAGCTGCGCCAGTTCGTGGCCGCCAACCCGGTCCGCGAGGCCGCCCGCGCCCAGCTGATGCTGGCGTTGTACCGCGCCGGCCGGCAGACCGAGGCGCTGGCCGCGTACGACGAGGGACGCCGGATCCTGGCCGGTGAGTACGGGCTCGATCCGGGTGCGGAACTGCGTGAGCTGCACACGCTGATCCTGGAGCAGGCCGTTGCCCGACCGACGGGCACGCCGACCGTCCACCCGGGTAGCGGCGACGCCAGCACGCTGGGGGCCGCCAATCCGGCGGTCGTGCCAGCGGTGCCGGGCGACCCGGCCGGAGCGCTGATCGGTCGAGGTGCCGAGCTGACCCACCTGGTGGCGACGTTGACCGGGGCGACCCGGCGGCACGGCCGCAGCGCGCTCGTGGTGGGCGAACCGGGCATCGGCAAGACCAGTCTGGCCGCGACGGTCAGCGCCGTGGCCACGGCCCGGGGCGTGCCGGTGGTGTGGGGACACTGTCCCGACCTCGGGCAGGCGCCGCCGTACTGGTTGTGGCGGCAGGTGATGCGGACCCTCACGGCGCTGCCCGGGGCCGCCACCAGCGGGTCGGCTCGACGGCTCGACGGGTTCACCGCCGGCCCGCCGGACGGGTCGGTGGGCCAGGTGGCGCCTGATCCGGCGGCCCGGTTCCAGGCGTACGAGGCGGTGGCGGAGTTGGTCCGCGCGGCGGCCGAGCCGGCCGGGCTGCTCGTCGTCCTGGACGACCTGCACGCCGCCGACCCGGACTCGTTGCTGCTGTTGCGGTTCCTGGCCCCGGTGCTGGCCGGCACCCGCGCGCTCGTCCTGGCCACGCTGCGGCCGTACGAACACGATGCGGCGCTGGTGGCGACGGTGGCCGAACTGGCCCGTGGACCCGGCTTCGGTCAGCTGCGGCTGACCGGGCTGGCCGCCGACGCGGTGGCCGACCTGGTGCGTCAGCACACCGGTGCCCCACCGGCCGAGCCGGTGGTGGCACGGCTGGTGAACCGGACCGGCGGCAACCCGTTCTTCATCACCGAACTGCTCCGGGCGCGAGCCGACCCGGCCGGTACGGACCTGCCACCGAGCATTCGGGACACCGTCCGGTTGCGGCTCGGTGGGCTGCCCGCCCCGGCCCGCGAGTGCCTGGCGCTGCTCAGCGTCGCCGGCCACGATCTGGACGCGACCACGATGGCCGAGGTCCTCGCGATGCCGGCGGAGACCGTCGCCGAGGCGCTGACCGGGGCCTACACCGCCGAGTTGGTGACCGAGGCCGAGCCGGGTGCGGTGCGCTTCCGTCATCCGTTGTTCGCCGAGGTCGCGTACGCCGAGTTGCTCCCGCCCCGGCGGGCCGCCCTGCACGCCCGACTGGCCGGCGCCTACGAGCGGTCCGGAACCGTCGGCCCGGCCGAGTTGGCGCACCACTATGGGCAGGCGGTCGGGCTCGGCCACGGCGCGGAGCAGCTGAAGTGGTCGCTGGCCGCGGCCGACGACGCCACCCGGCGGTTCGCCTACGAGGATGCCCTCGGCCACCTGGACCGGGCGGCACACCGGCTGGCCAGGGCCGTCGGCTCCGCGTCGGCGGCCCGCACCGAACTCGCCGTGCAACTGCACCGGGCCGCGCTGCTCCAGATGACGGTGGGCGTCGGCGCCGACGCCGTCGACCAGGTCTGCGCCCGCGCTCGGGACCTGCTCGGGCTGGTCGGTCCGGCCACCGACGTGCGCCCGGCGGTGTGGGCGCTGGGCGAGCTGGCCGCCAACCAGGCCGACTTCGCCGGCTGCACCGAGTTGGCCGAGCGGTTGGTCGGAGCGGACTCCGACGGTACGGACCTGACCGTCGCGGCGGGTGACTACCTGCTCGGCGTGGTCGGCTACTTCACCGGCCGGCTACCCGCCGCCGACCAGCGGCTCACCGCCGCGATCGACCGGCTCCGGGTGGTGGATCGCCGGCTGCTCGGCCGGCAGGTGGGTCGCCTGCCGGTGTTGGCCGCCTACAACTTCCGAGCCCTGGTCAGGTCGCTGCGCGGAGACCGAATCGCCGCCCGGCGGGACATCCAGGACGCCGAGCTGCTGGCCGAGGAGCTGGACGACCCGTACGGCCGGGCCAACGCGGCACTGTTCGCCGCCTGGATGGGCATGCAGGAGCGGGACGTGCCGACGGTGCGCGCCGCGGCGGCCCGCTGCCGGGAGATCGGCGCGACCAACGGCATGCCGCACTTCGTGGCCACCGGCGGATTCTTCCTGGAGTGGGCCGCGGCCCGGGCGGGCGCACCCGACCGGCTGCCTGCGATGCGCGCCGCGGTCGAGGGGATCTACCGCCCCGGGCTGCGGGCCACCCGGACCGTCACCCTCAGCGGGATGGCCGAGGCGTATCTGGCCGCGGGTGACCGCGACACCGCGGCGGCGCTGGCCGAGGAGGGTCTGGCCGTGGTGGACCGGCTGGGCGAGTCGGTGCTCGCCGCCGAACTGCACCGGGTACGCGGTGTCGCCCGCGACGATCCGGCCGCGCTGGTGGCCGGTGCCCGGCTCGCCGCCGAGCAGGGCGCGGGCCTGCTGCTCGCCCGATTCCCTTCGCCGGCAGCGACCCGGCCGGTCGCCGGCGCACCCGGGCCGGAGCCGGCCGGCGCCTGATCGCCCTCCACGACATCTCCACGCGTCCTCCACACCCGGCTGCTGTGCTGGTCACCGCCAGATCCGAGCCCGGGGCGCCGCCCTGGGCGGTCCTGTGGGAGGAACAGTCATGAAGCCCGCCCAGCCGGCGCCACATCCGGCAGCCGCAGAGGTCGACGTCGTGGTGGTCGGATGCGGCCCGGTCGGCGCACTGACCGCGAACCTGCTCGGCACGCGTGGGGTGAGCACGTTGGTGGTGGAGCGCAGTACCGCGCCGCACGGTCAGCCCCGGGCGTTCTCCTGCGACGACGAGGCGTTGCGGATCTACCAGCAGATCGGCCTGCTAGACCGGATCGCCGGCGACCTGCACCAGCCGACGCGGGCCGACTACGTCAACGCCGCCGGCCAGACGTTCGCCACCATCGCCTTCTCGGAGGTCGACTTCGGATTCGGGCACGCACCGCTGAACTTCTTCGACCAGCCGCTGCTGGAGCAGGCGCTGCGCGGCGGGCTGGACCGGTTCGACCACGTCGAACTGCGCCTGGGTACCGAGTTGGTGAGCCTGGATCAGGACGACGACCGGGTGCACCTGGTGCTGCGGGACGTGGCCACCGACGAGTCGTACCCGGTGCGGGCCCGGTACGTGCTGGGCTGCGACGGCGCCCGCAGCACCACCCGCGCGGCGGTACGGATCCCGCTGGCCGGGGCGAGTTACGCCGAACCGTGGCTGGCCGTCTCCGGGGACGTGGCGTCGGAGGCGATCCGGATGGCGCACACCACCTTCGTCTGCGACTGGCGGCGGCCGGCGTTCGTCTCCCCCGGCTCGCGGGGCAGTTACCGGGCCGAGTTCATGCTCCAGCCGGGCGAGACCGAGGCAGACATGACCCGGCCGGAGCGGGTCGCCGCGCTGGTCGAGCCGTACGTCGACCCGGCGCGGTTCACCGTCACCCGGGCGGTGGTGTACACCTTCCACCACCTCATCGCGCAGCGCTGGCGGGAAGGTCGGGTCTTCCTGCTCGGCGACGCGGCCCACCAGATGCCGCCGTTCCTCGGGCAGGGACTGTGCAGTGGACTGCGGGACGCGGCGAACCTGACCTGGAAGCTCGCCCTGGTGCTCTCCGGCGGTGCCGGCGCGGCACTGCTGGACACGTACGAGACCGAACGGCGCCCGCACACCGCGGCGATGGCGGACACCAGTGTCCGGCTCGGGCGGGTGTTCCTGGCCCGCAGCCGTCGCGCGGCGTGGTTGCGGGACACCGCGCTACGGGCCGCGCAGACCGTGCCCCGGGTACGCCGGTTCGTGCGGCGCTTCGAGTTCAAGCCGTTGCCGGCGTACGACCGGGGTCTGTTCGCCGGTGGGCGGCGCGACGGTGCGGTGGGCACCATGTTCCCGCAGCCCCGGGTCGCCGTGCCCGGGTCGGCCACGCCGGTCCTGCTGGACGAGGTGCTCGGTGCCGGCTTCGCGGTGCTCGGCACCGCCGTCCGGGCCGAGGGACCGTCGGGACTGCCGGTGCGTACCGTCGTGGTGCATCCGGCCGGCACCGAGCCGGCCACCCTGCCCCCGGCCGAGCCCGACGGTGACCGGGTGCACGTGGTCGACGTCGACGGGCTGATCACCGCCTGGCTGTACCGGAACCGGTGCGAGGCGGTCGTCCTGCGACCGGACCGCTTCGTCTTCGCGCTCGGCGGTGCCGGGGACCCGGCGGCGGTGGGCCGGTTGGCGGCGGCGCTCGGTGCGCCCGAGTCCACCGGTCAACCGTCGCCGGTCTGACCGTCCGAAGCGGACCTCCCCGGCCGGGTGGGATTCCGACAGCGCCGTCGCTGCCGGGATCCGGCCTGGCCGGGCGGGCTACGCGGGGGTGCCGCCGGAGGGGTGGCCAGGGCTAGCATGTGGATCATCGAACTTCATCCACTCCTGGTCGACTCCGGCCACCAGCCGAGCGAAGGGACACCACACGTGCGTCGAACCCCCCATCTAGCCCTCTTGGGCGTCGGCGTGACCGGGGCGCTGGTGCTGAGCGCCAGTCCGGTCTCCGCGCAGCCCACACCCGCCAGCACACCGGGCATCGTGGTCAGTGACGGCATGACCCAGCCGGTCTTCTCGCTCGCCGACGCGATCGAGGAACGGGTGTACGTGGAAACGCCGGTGGACACCGACGGCGACGGTCGTCTCGACCGGGTGGCGATCGACATCTCCCGGCCCCGGGAGACCGCCACCGACGGCTTCAAGGTGCCGGTCATCTTCGAGCACAGCCCGTACCGCAAGGGCACCTGGGGCAGCGTGCCGTACCCGAGCGTGCTGGTCGACGAGCTGCCGCAGAACCAGGTGACCCACCCGTCCACCCGGCGGACGGCCGAGGTGACGGTCCAGCGGGCGGTGGCCAAGGCCAACCTGCCCGGTCAGCTGGACGACTACTACGTGCCGCGCGGGTACGCGGTGGTGCTCGGCCAGAGCGTCGGCACCGGCGACTCCGACGGCTGCCCGACCAGCGGCGACCAGGCCGAGACGCTGGGCACCAAGGCGGTCATCGACTGGCTCAACGGTCGGGCGAAGGGTTACGACGCCAACGGCGCGCCGATCACCGCCGACTGGAGCACCGGCGCGGTCGGCATGACCGGGGTCTCCTACAACGGCACCCTGCCCAACCAGGTGGCCACCACCGGCGTCGACGGACTCAAGACCATCGTGCCGGTGGCCGCGATCAGCAGCTGGTACGACTACTACCGGGCCAACGGTCTGGTCGTCGCGCCCGGCGGCTACCAGGGCGAGGACGTCGACATCCTGGCCCAGTACACCGCCGGCCGGGCCCGCGCCGAGGGGCCCTGTGCCGACGAGATCGCCGAGCTGACCGGCCGGCAGGACCGCGTCACCGGCGACTACTCGACGTTCTGGCAGGACCGTGACTACCTCGACGCGCGGAAGGTCAAGGCGAGCGTCTTCGTGGTGCACGGCCTCAACGACTGGAACGTCCGCACCGAGCAGTTCGCCGGCTGGTGGGACGAGCTGGCCAAGCGCGACGTGCCGCGCAAGCTCTGGCTGCACCAGGGTGGACACAGCGGAGCGGGCAACACCGCCTCGGTGACGCTGCCCGGCGGCCAGACCTGGACGTACAAGCAGACCGAGAACCGCTGGTTCGACTACTGGCTGTGGAATGTCGGCAACGGCATCATGGACGAGCCCACGGCGGTGCTCCAGCGGGAGGACCGCAGCTACACCACCTACCGCACCTGGCCGGATGCGGCCACCCGTACCGTCGCGCTGGCGCTGGGCGCGACCGACGCGACCGGCCCGGGCACGCTCAGCTCCGGCAAGCCGCCGAAGGCCAAGGTCGAGCAGACCTTCGTCGACGAGGGACGCGACATCCACCCGAACGCCCTGGTGGCCGGGCCGGACGCGGCGAACCCGCACCGGCTGGTCTACCGCACCCCCGAGCTGACCCAGGACGTACGCATCTCCGGGCGCGCCGAGATGCGCCTGCGGATGGCGATCGAGAACAAGCCCGACGCGAACCTCACCGCGTACCTGGTCGACTACGGGCCGGTCGGCTCGACCGGCGCGCCGACGGTGGTGACCCGGGGCTGGATGGACCCGCAGAACCGCACCAGCCCGGCCCGCACCCAGCCGTTGAAGCAGGGCAAGCTGTACGACCTGCGGTGGACTCTCCAGCCGAAGGACTACGTCTTCCCGGCGGGGCACCGGATCGGCGTGGTCGTCTTCTCCACCGACCAGGCACACACCCTGCTGCCGTTGGGCGGCACCGAGCTGCGGGTCGCTCCCCAGCACAGTGAGCTGCGCCTGCCCGTGGTGGGTGGACGCAGCGCACTCGGCTTCTGAGCCCGAGGGGCGCCGGCCGGTGCGATCGGCACCGGCCGGCGCTCAGTCGGCTCCGCCCGCCGGCTCGGAGACGTGGGCGGTGACGATGCGCCAGCCGGCCGGCAGGCGTACCCAGGTCTGGGTCTGTCGGCCGGTGGTGGCGGTGCCGGCGTAGCCGAATCGGGTGGTGACCACCGCGAGGTCCGCGCCGAAGGTGGTGACCACCGGGTCGACCAGCCGGCGTCCGGGTGGCAGCGGCGGCTGCGCGGCCCGCCACTTGCGCTGCTCGTCCAGCCCGTACTGGTGGTCGGCGATGCCGAAGCGTACGGTCCGGTCGGAGTCCCAGAAGTAGCCACAGATCCGGTCCGGGTCCCCGTCGACCAACGCCTGCTCGTAGTCGGCGAAGGCCGCCGTCACCTCGGCGACCACCTCCGGCCGGTCGATCTCCATGCGTGCCGTCCTTTCTGGCTGCCCGGCGGGATCAGGAGGTTCAGCCGCTCACCGCCGGCTCACGTTTGCCGCCGTCCGCCGGGTCGGTGGCCGAGGTCGCGCCAGAATCGGCCGGTACGGAGTCCGTCGGGTTCGGATCGGCCGGGGCCGGGCCGCCGTGCAGGCGGTCCAGTTCGATCTCCTCGGGCGCGGGCACCCGGGGCGGGTACTTGCCGAGCGCGAAGATCGCGCAGATCACCGCCACGAAGAGGTAGCCGAGCGCCACCTGCCCGTTGGCGTTCCACTGGACCTCCTCGCCGTGGATCAGGCCGATGAAGCAGAGCACGGCGCCGGCTGCGGCGAAGGCCGCCGCGTGGAGGAAGCGTTTGTCGATGATGAACGCGACGATGGCACCGAGTACCAGACCGGCGAGAATGGCCCCCTCGCCGAGAATGCGCAGGCCGTCGTAGACCACCCCGGCTCCGGCGAGGGCCTCGTCGCCGACCTCGGCCGCGCTGGTACCGGCCGCCGCGAGGGCGTTGTTCATCTGCCCGGTCGCCCAGGCGGCGATGTTGGGGATCAGCGCCGCCACCACCGCCGCGGCGTGTGCTCGCGGTGTCGCCTGGAACGCCTGGGCGCCGATCAGCAGCCCGATGTAGAGCAGGATCGGCACGATCGCCGCGGTCGGGAAGATCGCGCCGAGCAGCGAGAACATGCCCAGGAAGCAGAGCAGGGCGATGACCACACCGGTCGCCATCGAGTAGCCGGTCCGCCCACCGGCGGCCTTCCAGCCGGGGTGGCCGACGTAGACGGCCGGCGGGAACGGTGAGCCGAGGGCCGAGCCGATCACCGCGCCCGCACCGTCGGCGAGCAGGACACTGCGCAGGTTGTAGTTGTCGCCGGCGGTGGCCGCGCTCTCCACGTTGGTCATCGCCTCGGTGAAGTTGTAGACGCCGAGCGGGATGGCGGTGGCCAGCAGCGGCGCCATGTCGGACAGGCCGCGCAGCAACAGGTCGAGTTGCAGGGTGGGGAAGGCGAACGCGATGTCCCGCGCCGCCGACGTGACGTCCGGCACCGACATCGCACCACCGAGCCAGCCGATCGCCGTACCCAGCAGCAGCGCGGCCAGCCCGATCGGGAAGTTGAACGGCAGTTTCACGTCGGTGAGCAGGCCGATCAGCAGGAGCGCGAGGACCGGCAGGGCGATCCAGGCCAGGCGCCACATCTGGCCGGCCGGGTTCATCGAGATGAAGGTGATGGAGATGCCGGCGAGGGTGCCGAGCAGCGCCGCCCGGGGCGTGTACCGGCGGATGTACGGCCCGACGAAGGCGCCGATCAGCACGATCACGCCGATGATGAACGCCCAGGCCAGCCCGGCCTCCCAGGCGCGCACCGGGTCGCCGGTGCGCAGGAAGATCGGCAGCATGATGACGAACACGACGATGAACATGTGTGGCACGCTCGGCCCGTACGGCAGGGCGGTCACGTCGGTGCGGTTCTCCCGACGCGCCAGCCGCCGGGCCAGGTAGGTGTAGTAGATGTTCCCGGCGACCAGGGCGATGCCGAGCGCCGGCAGGATCGTGCCGAACACCTCCCGCTCGGGAAGGTTCACCACGAAGACGCAGAGCCCGGTCAGGGTGAGCACGTTGACCAGTACGTTGACGCCGAAGCCGAAGAACGCGTTGGTGTCGCCGCGCACCCAGTACGGGAGCCCGACGGCGGTGGACCTGGTGGAGACCATGACTGCTCCCGGTCAGGAGGAGGGCTGCAACACGGGTGTGGAGGGCAGCACGGCGAGGACGTCCGTCGACTCGGCGACCCATCCGAAGATGCCGCCCTGGGCGGCGATCATGTCGAGTCCGACCCGCTGGAACTCGGGAAAGTAGGACCCGACGCAGTCGGCGAGCACGAGGCACTCGTACCCGCGATCGTTGGCCTCCCGGACGGTGGTGTGCACGCACACTTCGGTGGTGACGCCGGTGACCAGGAGGCTGTGGATGTTCCGTTCGGTGAGCAGGGCGTCGAGTCCGGTGGCGTAGAAGGCGCCCTTGCCGGGTTTGTCGATGACCGGCTCGCCGGGCAGCGGTGCCAGTTCGTCGACGATGTCGTGGCCGTACTCGCCCCGGATCAGGATCCGGCCGTTGGGCCCGGCGTCACCGATGCGCAGGCTCGGTGCGCCCCGGTGGAGTTTGGCCGGTGGGCAGTCGGACAGGTCGGGCAGGTGTCCCTCGCGGGTGTGCACGACGGTCAGGCCCGCCGCGCGGGCGCCGGCCAGCAGCGCCGCCAGGGGTGTGATGGTCCGGCGTAGCTGCTCGACGTCGTTGCCCAGGCTCGCACCGAACCCGCCGGGTTCCAGGAAGTCCCGCTGCATGTCGATGACCAGCAGCGCGGTGGTCGAGAGGTCGAAGGAGTACGCGGCGGGCCGCGCGGCGGCGATGGTCAACATTCGTCACCTCACTGTGTCGTGGCGGCGATGACGTCGTCGGAGGTGGCGACGCAGCCGAAGACGCCGCCCTGCATGGTCACCATGTGCAACGCCGCGTCATGGTTGCCCTTGTCGGTGGCGCCGGTGCAGTCGGCGAGGATCAGGCACTCGTAGCCCCGGTCGTTCGCTTCACGCATGGTGGTGTGCACGCACACGTCGGTGGTGATGCCGGTGAGGATCAGGTGGGTGATGCCCCGGGTCCGCAGCACCAGGTCGAGATTGGTGGCGTAGAAGGCACCCTTGCCCGGCTTGTCGATGATCACCTCGCCGGGGGCGGGAGCCACCTCGGGCACGATCTCCCAGCCCGGCTCGCCCTTGACCAGGATCCGGCCGCATGGTCCGGGCGCGCCGATCTCGGCGCCGATCTGGGCCGAGCGCCAGCGCTTGTTCGCCGGCAGGTCGGACAGGTCGGGATCGTGTCCCTCACGGGTGTGCACGACCAGCATCCCGAGGGCACGGGCGTGCGCCAGCAGCCGGGCGGTGGCCGGCAGGCCGGCCCGGGTGAGGCCGATGTCGTAGCCCATCGCGTCGACATAGCCGCCCGGACCGCAGAAGTCGGTCTGCCAGTCGATGCAGAGCAGCGCGGTGTGTGCGGTGTCGGCCGCACCGTCGTACGGCCACGGGTAGGGGGCCGCCGTTACCGGTCCGATCCTGCCCATCCTCTCCCCTCCTCCTGATCGTCACCTGCGGTGCTTTCTTGTCGTGCGGTCAGCGTCGAGCGACGGACCGGCGGTAGGCACGCCAGCCACCGGCCGCGCTGATGTCCTCCGCGTCGGCCCCGACCGCGTACGCCTCGCAGAGGAAGCCGAGCACCTGCCGCCCGTCACCGAGCCGGATCCAGCCGAGCGAGAGCGGCGCCGGCACACCGGCCAGCAGCCCACCGACGGCGGTGACCGGCAGCCGCCAGAGCTCCACCTCGATCGACCGGCCGTCCGGCGTCGACTCGGCGACGCGCAGCAGGCCGGGCAGTCCGTCACCGTCCGAGCTGGGCAGGCGGTAGAGCCGATAACGTGGGGCCGTCCGGGTGGCCTCGACGAGCACTGCGCCGCGATCGGTCAGCTCGGCGTTGCGCGACTCGCCGGAGAGGTGCCGCCCGACGACCGCGACCAGCACCTCGGCCGGATACGCGGCGGGCTGCCCGGCCCGACTGCCCGCAGTGACCCGATCCGCCCCGGTGCCGGCCCGCTCGTTCCCGGCGGTGGCAGCGCGGGCCGGCTCGTGCCCGGCGGTGGTGGCGGCCAGATCGGTCCTGGCGGGAGCGCCCGCCGGCTCGGTGGCGGAGGCGGCGGCGGTGGCGGGGGCGGCGGTGGCGGTGGCGGCGGTGGCGGCGGTGAACTCGGCGGCGAGCCGGGCCAGGGTGGTGTCGCTGAACGCCGGGCCGACCAGGGTCAGGCTCGCCGGCCGGCCGGCGGCGGTGAATCCGTTGGGGATGGTCACCGCAGCGAGGTCGAGCAGGTTCGTGAACTGGGTGTAGCGGCCGAGCATGGCATTGCGCCCGATCGGATCCTCGGCGATCTCGGCGAGCGTGAACGTCGTACCGACGGTGGGCACGACCAGCACGTCGATCTCCTGCCAGAGCTGGTCGACCTGGGCACGCAGGGCACGCAGGCGGTGCTGGCCCCGGAAGGCGTCGATCGCGTCGTGGCGCCGGCCGGTCTCCAGCACGGTGCGGGTGACCGGGAGAACGGACTCCGGGTGCTCCCGGAGGAAACCGTCCAGCCCGGTGAGCCGCTCGGCCACCCAGGGCCCGTGATAGAGCAACTCCCCCGCCTCGATGAAGGCGCCGAGCGACACCGATCGGGCGCCCTCGACCAGGGCACCCAGGCGCTGCACACCGGCGGCGAACCGGACCGACTGCCCGGCGTCGCCGAAGAATTCGAGGTCTTCGGCGCGGGGCACCCCGAGGCGCAGCGTCCCCGGCGTACGGGCCGGCACCCGCTCCACCGGCAGCGGCCGTCCCCACGGGTCGGCCGCCGAGACGCCCCGGGCGGCGTGCAGTACGTCCACGGCGTCACCGACATTCGGGGCGAAGATCGAGACGCAGTCCAGTGACCGGCAGGCCGGCACCACACCGGCCGTGCTGAGCAGACCCCGGGTGGGCTTGAGGCCGACGATGCCGTTGAACGCGGCCGGTACCCGACCGGAGCCGGCGGTGTCCGTACCCAGGGCGAAGGCGACCTGGCCGGCGGCGACCGCGACCGCCGAGCCGGAGCTGGAACCGCCGGAGATGAGCCCGCCTCCGAAGACGCTCTCGCAGCTGCCGTACGGCGAGCGGGCCCCGGTCAGGCCGGTGGCGAACTGGTCGAGGTTGGTCTTGCCGACGAGCAGGGCACCGGCGTCGAGCAGCCGACGCACCACCGGCGCGTCGGTGCTGGCCTGGTATCCGAAGTCGGGACAGCCGGCGGTGGTGGGCAGGCCGGCGGCGTCGATGTTGTCCTTGACCGCGAACGGGATCCCGTACAGCGGCAGTGCCCCGGCGTCACCGTCGGCCATCAGCGACGCGGCCCGGGCACGCAGCCGGTCGGCCGGCACGGTGCTGATCCAAACCGGTCCACCATCCTGTTCGGGCATCCCGGCCAGGACGCGTTCGACCAGCTCGATGGGGGTGAATTCCGCACGCAGGTACGCCGTCCGCAACTCCGAGACCGACCCGATCCGCTCTGGCATACTGTCGATTGTCGACAGTTCGGTTACGGCGACCGGCGCGAAATGTAACGACGACATGACGCCGACTCGGAACCGGTCGCCCCCGCTACCCGAGGTACGAGCGTGCCCCGTGCCCGGAGAGGGTGGCCAGGACCGCCTCCGGGTCTCCCCCGGCAACGGCCTCGAACAGCCGCTCGTGCCGCTGCACCCCGTCCAGCGGCTGCGCCGCCTCCGCCTCGCGGCGCAGGTTGATCGCCATGTAGAGCTGCAATTTCACCAGAATCGAGTCGTACACCGTGGAGAGCTGCCGGTTGCCGGCGAGCGCCACCAGCGCCACGTGGAACGCCCGGTGCGCCTCGGCGACCGCCAGCCGGTCCCCGGCCCGGGTCGCCTCCCGCATCTGGTCCAGCGCCGCCCGCAGCCCGGCCAGGTCGCGTTCCCCCCGCACCGGGACGGCCGACCGCACCGCGAACCGCTCCAGCACGTCACGCAGCTCGTACAGCTCCCGTACGTCCCGGTCGGAGAGCGTGGCGACCCGGACCCCCCGCCGGGGAATGTGTTCGACCAGCCCTCGCTGGGCCAGCAAGCGCAGCGCCTCCCGCAGCGGCGCCCGGCTGATCCCGAGCCGCCGGGTGAGCTGCTCCTCCACCAGGCGCTCACCCGGGTCACTCCGGCCGCTGAGGATCTCCCGGGTCAGCCGGGAGACCGCGAGGTCCACCAGACTGACGCTCTCCAACTCACCGTCCACCGGCGACGCGGCCACCTCGTTCACCCCGACGAGTCTGCCAGGCCCCGCCGACGCCGATTTGATCAACTCCGTTTCGGCGAAATGGCGGGGTCGGGATGGTCGGGATTCCGCCACACCGCCGACACCACGCCTCGCCTGGTGCGGGCGTGTGGGGTGTCAGTGGAGGATGCCCTCGTGCAGGGCGCGGAGGACCGCGTTCGTGCGGTCTCGGGCGCCGAGCTTGGTGAGGATCGTGGAGACGTGGTTCTTGACGGTGCCCTCGGCGAGGAAGAGGATGCCGGCGATCTCCCGGTTGCTGTAGCCGTGCGCGACCAGCCGCAGCACCTCCTGCTCGCGTTCGGTGAGGTGCTGCACGGCGGGCGCGTCCGGTCCGGCCGGCGACGGGCCGGACCGGATCGCCCGGAGCATCCGGTCGGTGATCGACGGAGCGATCAGCGTGCCGCCCTCGGCGAGGGTGTGGATGGCCCGGGTGAGCTGTGCCAGCGTCACGTCCTTGAGGAGGTAGCCGCGGGCCCCCGCGCGGAGGGCGCCCAGCACGAGCGCGTCGTCGTCGAACGTGGTCAGCACCAGCACCGGGATGTCGATGTCGGCGGCGCGTAGCTGCTCGATCGTCCAGATGCCGTCGAAGCGGGGCATCCGCAGGTCGAGCAGGATCACGTCGGGGGTGGTCCGCGCGATGACCGCGAGGGCGGCCCGACCGTCGTCGGCCTCGCCGACGACGTCGATGTCGGCGACTTCGAGCAGCCCACGGATGCCCTGCCGGATGAGGGTCTGGTCGTCGACGACCACCACGCGGGTCATGCCGCGGGCACCCGGGCGGTCACCCGAAATCCTGCCGCACCGTCGACGGCCAGGTCTCCGCCGAGGGCCTGGAATCGTTCCCGCAGGCCGCGCAGCCCGTTGCCGAACACCGGGTTCCGCGCGCCGCGCCCGTCGTCGCGGGCGTCGAGGATGGTTCCGGTCTCGTCGGCGGTGACCGAGATGCGCAGCTCACCCGCCTCGGCGTGCCGGATCGTGTTCGTGATGATCTCCTGGGCCGCGCGGACGAACACCGCGCCGCGCTCCTCGTCCACCCGCACCCCGGACGAGACGTCGATCGACACGTCGAGGCCCGGCAGGTCGCGGGCCATCCGACGGAGTGCCTGTTCGAGATCGGGAGTCTCGGTTCTCAGCTGCCCGACGGTGCTGCGTACGTCGCCGAGCAGTTCCCGGGCGACCTGGTCGGCGCGCTCCACGTGCCGCCGCGCCGCCGCGCCGTCGAGGTGCCGGGCGGTCTCCAGTTCCAGGGTCAGCACGGTCAGTTGGTGACCGATCAGGTCGTGCAGCTCGCGGGAGATCCTCAGGCGTTCCTCGGTCCGGGCCGACTCGGAGAGCCGGAGACCGGCGGCCTTCAGCTCGACGTGCGCCACCGCCAGTTCACGGCGCATCCGCTGTTCGCGCAGCAGGGTGATCGAGCTGAGCAGCGAGGCCAGCTGGATGAGCAGGTAGAAGCCCACGGTCAGGGTCAGCTCCACCGACGCGGTCGCCGCCGACACCGCGACGGTGGCGATCACCACCGTGTTGAGACCGACGACGACCAGGCCCGCGTACAGCGGGATCAGGTAGACGCTCACCGCCGCGGTGAGGACCAGCAGGACCGGCAGCAGCCCCGGGTGCCGCGCGGTGAGCACGAGCGACCAGGAGGCGACGACGGCCAGCCCGAACGCCACATGGCGCAACCGACCCGACGCGGGCGCGGCAACCGAGGCGAGCAGTGCGAGCAGGAACAGGACGAACAGGGCGATCCACCAGCCCTGCGGGATCACCAGCGCGACGGCGCCGAACAGGCCGGGGACGGCGACGCCGACCGCCACCACGAGCATGGCGAGGCCGGACCACTCCTCCGTGCCGACACGTCGCATGAGCCCACTGTAGGTCGGGTCCGGGCTGGTTAACCCGTGCCGGAAGTCATGGCCACCGGTGCTGACTTCTGGCACAGGATTCGAGGCGGCGACGGCCGTAGCGTCGGGACATGACCAGTTCCGAGCCGGCCATCCTCGCCGAGAACCTCGCCAAGAGCTACCGCCGAACCAGGGCGGTCGCCGATGTGAGCCTGCGGGTCGACAACGGCGAAACGATGGGCGTCCTCGGCACCAACGGTGCCGGGAAGACGACCACCGTCGAGATGATCGCCGGATTACGGGCACCCGACCGGGGGCGGATCCGGGTGCTCGGTCTCGATCCCCGCCGCGACCGGGCCCGGCTGCGACAGGTGCTCGGCGTCCAGCTACAGGACGCCTACCTGCACCACGCCCTGCGCGTCGTGGAGCTGGTCGAGCTGTACCGCAGCTTCTACCCCGCCCCCCGGTCGACCGACGAACTGCTGGACATGGTCGATCTGACCGATCAGCGCCGGACCATCTTCGAGAAGCTCTCCGGTGGCCAGAAGCAGCGGCTGTCCATCGCCCTCGCCCTCGCCGGGCGACCGCGCGTCGTGATCCTCGACGAGCTGACCACCGGCCTGGATCCGGCCGCCCGGCGGCGCATGTGGGACACGATCGCGCGGCTCAAGGCGGACGGTGTCACCGTCCTGCTGGTCAGTCACGCGATGGAGGAGGTCGAACGGCTCTGTGACCGGGTCGCCGTCATCGACAGCGGCCGGGTCCTCGCGCTCGACACCCCCGCCGGTCTCGTCGCCCGGGCGGGCGCGGAAAGCCTCGACGACGCGTTCGTCGCGTTGACCGGTAAGAGCCTGGAGGTCTCGGCATGACCGAAGCGCACGGAACTCTCGTCGCGGCGCACCGCCCCGGGGTGCGGTCGCTGCTCACCCTCGTCGGTTGTGAGGCGAAGATGGTCATGCGGGACACCGCCGGACTGGTCGTCCCGCTGGGCCTGCCGCTGCTGATCCTGCTGACCAGCGCCTCCTCGGCGACCGACCAGGTGGTCGTGAACGGACGCACGGCGCTGGACGTGTTCGTCCTCCCGATCGTGCTCACCATGGTCGTCGCCATGATCGGCATCGTCAACATGCCGAGCTTCCTCGCCTACTACCGGCGCAGCGGGATCCTGCGCCGGCTCGCGGTCACGCCCGCGTCACCGGCGATGGTCCTCACCGCGCAGGCGATCGTCGGGCTCGTTCAGACGATCATCGGCATCACGGGTGCGCTCGTCGTCGCGTACGTGGTGTTCGGCGCCAACCCACCCGCCCACGTCGCGACCGCGCTCGGCGTGCTCGGCCTGACGATGGCGGCGATGTACGCCACCGGCATGATCGTCGCCGCGGTGGCGCCCACCCCGAACTCCGCCGTCGCCATCGGTCTGGTCATCTTCTTCATCGTGGGGGCGCTCGGCGGCATGTTCGGCGGGCGCGACGCGCTGCCCGATCCGCTCGCCGAGATCGGCGGCTGGCTGCCCTTCGGCGCCGCCGTCGAGGCCCTCGGTGCCGCCTCGGCCGGCACCTCCGTCGAGGTCGCACCCCTGCTCGGTCTCGGCGGCACGGTCGTCGTCGGCGCCGTGGTCGCGGGCCTGCTGTTCCGCTGGGAGTGACGCCGGGCGGCTCCGGCGGGTCGCCCGAACGGCGACCCGCCGGAGTCCCTGTCCGTCAGCCCGTGTACTTGCCGTTACGGGTGTCGCCCCACGCGCCGTCGTAGAGCACGGCGCGGAAGCGGTACACCGAGCCCTTCGTCACCTTCTGCCAGGTCCAGGACGGCACGAAGAAGTCGTGGTGCTTCACGTAGTCGCCGTCGGTCTGCCGGTAGTAGATCCGGTGCCGGGCGGCGTTGCCGCCATTGCAGTTGGCCAGATAGCTGTGCGCGTACAACGCCCGTCCGCCGAAGTCGGCCGAGTAGTAGGTCTTCGCCGGGTGGTGCACCGACGCGGGAACGGGATACCCGGGCAGCTCGGCCCAGTGGTACGGGTCGAAGTACAGGTCCCAGCAGCTCGTGATCTTCCGCGCGGCCGTACCATCCGACGAAGGCACGGCCAGGTCGTCGGCGACCACCAGGGACGACGCGATGCTGCGGCCCGCCAGTTCCGGCGGGGTCGGCGTGCCCGGTGCCGGCTCCGCCAGCAGTTCCCGCGGCACCGGCACCGACGCGGGCGTGATGCTCAGGTACGCGGCCAGCATGCCCCGCTCGTCGTCGTCGACCAGCGGTGCGTTGCGCTCGACCTGACCGTCCTCCCGCAGGCCCCAGTCCCCGGACTCCGCGTCCCGGGTGAACGTCACCCGCACGCCGTTCTGGTAGCTCAGCCGCGCCAACTCGATCTCGCGGTCGACCGGCTCGTCGCCGACGGCCCCCGGCCGCAGCGCGTCGGCGGCACTCGCTGGCGCTGCGGTGGCCAGCATCGGCAGGACGACCAGCGCGGCCAGCAGTGCGCGTCCCGACAGCAGTCTCGTCATGACACCCCCCTTGGTGCGATGAATTCGCGGCCCCACGGCCGCGGACCCGGCAATCGTCGGCGAGTGGGCTCAGGGCGCCGTCAAAGTGGCGTCAAAGACATCGATCCGCTTGCTGTCGCAACAGCGACGCTGGCGTGTTCAGCACGGCCGGCGAGGAGCCAAATAGAACATGGACCAACCGCGATCGGAGGGGCGTCAGATGGGGGTGGCGGAGGATCGGGTGCTGAGCCGGCGGTGCGCCTTCGTCGTCGCCGCCGCCGGCTACGGCAAGACGTTCGCCGTACGCGGCTGGTTGCGTGACCGCGCGGCGCGCTGGTGTGACGGCGCGGAGGCGGTGGAGCTGGCGACCGACGGTCCTGAGCACATTGCCGCGTTGGCCGCGCGATGGGGCGCGGAACTGCCCGGCAGCGCACCGGGCTGGCTCGTGCTGGACGACGTGCCGAGCTTGTCGCAGCGGCAGACGCAGGCGCTACTGGCGGTCGTGGAGTTGCTGCCCCGCCGGCTGCGGATGGTGGTGCTGACCCGGCATCCGCCGGCAGCGGTCGGACGGCAACAGGCGGGACTCGTGGCCGAGCATGGGCCGGCGCAGTTGGCGCTCTCGCCCGAGCAGGTGGTGGCGGTCCTCGCCGACCACGGCATGGCCGACCGGGCGCTCGCCACCCGTCTCCACGCGGTCACCGGCGGGTGGCCGGCGTTGGTCGCCCTGGCGGCGAAGACGGCCAGCGTCAGCGGCACCGACGGGACGGACCTCGCCGGTCCGGGTACCCCGCTGGAGTCGTACCTGGTGCGGGAGGTGTTCGCCGAACTGCCGGCGGAGCTGCGCCGGTTGCTGAGCGACGTGGTGCATCTCGATCCGGTGCATCCCGACCTGTGTCAGTTGCTCGGGCACCGGCGGGGCCGGGCGCTGCTGGGCCGGGCGGTCCGTGCCGGCCTGCTGCGTCCGCTGGGCGGGGACGGGCAGCGGTACCAGGTGGTGCCGGTCGTCGCCGAGGTGTTCCGCCGGTGGCGCCCGCTGTCCACCGCAGAGGTGACCCGCCTGCATGCGAGGGCCGCACCCTGGTACGCCGAGCGCGGCTGCCCGGTGCCCGCGCTGAGGTCGTACGCCCGGGCCGCCGCCGCCGAGCAGACCGCCCGGCTGCTCACCGACCACGGTCCCGGGATGCTCACCTCGGGCGGCGCCGAGGACGTCGTCGCGGCGTACCGTTCGCTGCCCGAACCGGCCCGCAGCGACGACCTGCGCCTGTTACACGGCGAGGCGTCGCAGATCCTCGGCGACTTCGATGCCGCGATCACCGGGTACGCCGGGTTGGCCGGGCGGCAGGAGCGCCTCGCCGCCGGCCTGGCCTGGCGGTACGGCCTGGTGCACTACCTGCGTGGTGAGCCCCGGTGCGCCGTCGACATCTTCCGGCGGGGGCGGCTCGACCCGCACCCGTCCATCGACAACGTGCGGCTGCTTTCCTGGAGCGCGGCGGCCTACTGGACGAGTGGAGACGCCACCGCCTGCGCGGACCACGCCCGGCAGGCACTGGCCACGGCGACGGCGGTGGGCGGGGACGACGCGCTCGCCGTGGCGCACGCCGCGCTCGCCCTGGCGGCCAAACTGCGCGGTGACCGGCCGGGCGCCGACGCGCATCACGAGAAGGCACTGCGGGCCGCCGAGTCCGCGCGGGACACCGTGCAGGTGACCCGCATCCGCGCGAACCGGGCGTCCGCGCTGGTGGGTGAGGGTCATTACGACCAGGCCCTGGCCGAGCTGCGGCCGGCGGTGGAGCTGGCCCAGGCCAACGGGTACGCCGCGATGCTCGCCCTGGCGCTGTGCAACGAGGGCACCGCGTACTTCCGGCTGGGCCGGTTGGACGAGGCGATGGGGTGCTACGAGCATGCCGTTCCGCTGTTGCAACGGATGGGTTCCCGCAAGGTCGCGTACGCGCTGCTGGGAGTCGGGGAGGTCCACGCGTTACGGGGCCGCGCCACGCTGGCCCGGGCGGCGTACGAGGAGGCGTTGCGGGCCAGCGAGCCGGTCGCCGACCTACAGGCCCAGGTGCCGGCGCTCGCCGGTCTGGCCCGGGTGTTGGCCGGCGAGGACGCCGCCACGGCGTCCGCCCTGGCCCGACGCGCGGTCGAGCTGGAACGCGGACCGGATTCGGCCATCGCCCGGCTGGCACTCGGCTGGGTTTGCTTGGAGACCGGGCACCGGCAGCGGGCGGCCGAGGTCGCGGCGACGGCCGCCGAGGCGGCCCGGCGACATCGCGACCGGGCGGCGCTGGCCGAGGCGTTGGAACTGCACGGTGCCGCGAGCGGCGACGCGCAGGCCGCCGGGCACGCCTGGCGGGAAGCGCTGGCGATCCTGCGCGACATCGGGTCGCGGGTGGCGGCCGACCGGGTGGCGGTGCTGCTGGGCCGGCGGTCGGGCGCGGATCCGGCGGAGCGTCTCGCCGCCCGGCTGGCCGCCGAGCGGTTGGTGGCGGCCGGCGTGCCGGTGCCGGCCACCGGGCGGACGCACGACGTGGCCCGGATCCGGATCCGTACGCTCGGCCGGTTCGAGCTGGTAGTGAACGGCGCGCCGGTGCCGGCCACGGCGTGGCAGTCGCGCAAGGCCCGGGACCTGCTGCGGATTCTCGCGGCCCGGCGCGGTCGAGCGGTGTCCCGGGAGCAGCTCGGTGAGCTGCTCTGGCCCGGTCAGGACCCGGCCCGGGTCGGCCACCGGCTGTCCGTGGCGCTGTCCACCCTGCGCGCGGTCCTCGATCCCGAGCGCCGGGCCGCCACGGACCACTTCGTCGTCGCGGCGCACGCCAGTCTGGCGCTCGACACCGACCACGCCGAACTCGACGTCGAGGAGTTCCTCACCGAGTCCGCGCACGGCCTACGCCTCGCCGGGCAGGGTGAGTTCGACGACGCGCGTGCCACGCTCCTCCTCGCCGAACGGCGTTACCAGGGCGACTTCCTGGAGGACGAGCCGTACGACGACTGGTCGCGGGCCACCCGTGACGAGGCGCGACGACGCTACCTACAGGTGATCCGCCGGCTGGCGGCGCTGGCTCGGCACGCGCACGAGGTCGACGAGAGCGTCCGCCATCTCGGCCGGGCGCTCGAGATGGAGCCCTGCGACGAGGGCGTGCACGGCGAGTTCATCCGGACGCTGCTGTCCGCCGGCCGGCACGGCGAGGCGGGCGAGGCGTACCGGCGCTACACCGAGGCGATGTCCACGATCGGGGTACCGCCCCGGACCCGCGACGACCTGTGTGCCCGCGGTGGCCCCTGGTCGGTGGCGTGAGGACCGGCCCCGGCGATCCCGCGACGTGCCGGGCCGCCAGGACCGGTCGGGTCCCGGCGGCCCGGGTTCGCGGTGACTCCGGCCCGGCACCGCCGCGTGGTGCCGGGCCGGCGACGGTCACCTGGTGGCCGGTCCGGTCACCAGTTCCCGGACGTCGGGGGCGGTGGTCGACCGGTGCGGCGCCGGCCGGGGCAGGCCGTAGTGGTCGCGCAGGGTGCGGCCGGTGTACTCGGTGCGGAACAGGCCACGGTCGCGCAGGATCGGTAGCACCTGGTCGACGAACTCGGTCAGCCCTCGGGGCAGCACCGCCGGCATCACGTTGAAGCCGTCGGCGGCGCCCGCGTCGTACCAGTCGGTGATCAGGTCGGCCACCTGCTCGGGAGTTCCGGCGACGGTGTAGTGGCCCCGGCCGCCGCCGAGCCGGACGATCAGCGCCCGGACCGTGAGGCGCTCCCGGCGGGCCAGTTCCACCACCAGGGTTCGCCGGCTCTTGGCCCCTTCGATCTCGTTCTCGCTGGGCAGGTTGGCCGGCAACTCGCGGTCCAGATGCAGTTCCTCGGTGCCGACGCCGAGCAGGTCGGCCAGTTGTGGCAGGGCGTACTCGGGTTTGATCAGCTCGCCGAGTTCCTCGGCGTACGCGCGGGCCTGCGCCTCGGTGCCACCGAGGATCGGCACGATTCCGGGCAGCACCTTGATGCTGGCCGGGTCGCGGCCATGTCGCTGTGCCCGCCGCTTGAGGTCCTGGTGGAATTCGCGGGCCACGGCGAGACTCTGGTGGGCGGTGAAGACCGCCTCGGCGTACCGGGCGGCGAACTCGCGGCCGTTCTCCGACGATCCGGCCTGCACCAGCACCGGATGGCCCTGGGGTGAACGCGACACGTTGAGCGCGCCGGCCACCTGGTAGAACCGGCCGGTGTGCGCCGGTGGGTGGATCCGGCTGTCGTCGCCCCACACCCCGGCCGTCTTGTCGGCCAGCACCGCGTCGTCGGCCCAACTGTCCCAGAGCTTGCGGGACACCTCGACGAACTCGGCCGCCCGTTCGTAGCGTTCCCGGTGCGCCGGCAGGCTGTCCAGGTTGAAGTTGCGGGCGGCGTCCAGCCCGGCGGTGGTGACGATGTTCCAACCGGCCCGACCGCCGCTGATGTGATCCAGCGAGGCGAACCGGCGGGCCAGGTTGTACGGCTCGTTGTAGGTGGTCGAGGCGGTGGCGATCAGACCGATCCGGCTGGTGGTCGCGGCGATCGCGGCAAGCAGCAGGGTCGGTTCCAGCGCGGTCGCCGGGCGGCGAGCCACGCTGGACCACAGCACCGGGCTGTCGGCGAGGAAGACCGAGTCGAGCCGTCCCCCCTCGGCGATGCGGGCCAGGTTGCGGAAGTGTTCGACGTCGGCGTCGGCGTACGGGTCGCTCTCCGGCAGCCGCCAGGCGGCCTCGTGGTGCCCGACGCTGAGCAGGAACGCGTTGAGGTGCAGTTGGCCGGGGCGGCCTGCGCGGGTCGCCATCAGGCGTCCTGCGGGGTCGGCGTGTAGTGGGTCGCGGCGTCGCCCTCGACGACGTAGCTGGGCCGGCCGTCGAGGCCGACCGGCACGTCACCGGCGACGGTCACCCGGTGCAGCCGGCGGGGCAGGTCGCCGTAGTCGTCCACGGCGTAGTGCTGGGTGGTCCGGTTGTCGAACAACACCAGGTCACCGGGGGCCCAGCGCCAGCGCACCACGTTCTCCGGCCGGGTGACGTAGCTCTGCAACAGGCGCAGCAGGTCGCGGGACTCGGTACGGGACAGTCCGATCAGTTGTTGGGCGAACCCGCCGATGAACAGGTTCGGTTCGCCGGTCTCCGGGTGCACCCGCACGACCGGATGGACGGTCTGGTAGCGGGTGGAGACGAATACCTCGCGCCGCTGCTCCGCCTCCTCCGTGCCGAACTGTGGATGCGGGATGTAGTCGTAGTCGTTGCTGTGCACCGCCTGGAGTCCGTCGGCGAGGCGACGCAGCGGCTCGGGCAGGTCGGTGTAGGCGGTGGCGGTGTTGGCGATCAGGGTGTCTCCGCCGTACTCGGGGACGACCAGGCTGCGCAGCGTGGTCGCCTTCGGCGGGGAGAGCACGAAGGTGACGTCGGTGTGCCAGTTGTTGGCCCGGGCGCCTTCGCCGCCGTCCACGGCCAGGATGTGGTCGCTGCCCGCCAACGCGGGCACGGTCGGGTGGGCGGTGGTGAGCTGGCCGAGGCTGGCGGCGAAGCGCACCTGGGCCTCGTCGTCGAGTTGCTGCTCCCGGAAGAAGAGCGCCTTGTGCCGCAGCAGGGCGGTGTTGATGGCGGAGATGGTGTCGCCGTCGAGCGGGGCGGCGAGATCGACGCCGCTGATCTGGGCGCCGATTCGACCGCCGATGCGGTGCACGTGCAGGCGGGTGTCGGTGAGGGTCATCAGGGTCCTCCTGGGTTTCAGGCGGTGCGGGCGGACAGGTCACCGAGGCCGGTGTAGCGGCCGTCGTGGTAGAGCAGTGGATCGCCGGTGCCGGTGCCGCCGTCGACCGGTTCGGCCAGGACCACCGCGTGGTCGCCGGCGGTCACCCGGTCGATCAGCCGGCAGAGGAACCAGGCCAGCGGGTCGTCGAGGATCGGCACGTCGTACGGTCCCGGCCGCCACCGGGTCGGCTCGGCGAACCGGTCGATTCCGCTGGTGGCGAAGCGTCGGGCGAGTTCCTGCTGGCCGGTGGCGAGCAGGTGTACGGCGACGTGCCCGGCCCGGGACACCGCCGGCCAGCTCGACGAGGCCCGGTCGACGCAGAAGGACACCAGCGGCGGGCGCAGCGACACCGAGGTGAAGGAGGTGGCGGTGAACCCGGTGGGCGGCTGCCCGGGTGCGGTGACCACGGTGACGGTGCTGGCCTGGCGGCGCAGCAGGGTGCGGAACAGGGCCGGGTCGAGTCCGGTGGTCGGACTGGACGCTGCGGTGATCGTCATCTGCCCCTCCGGGTGGGACTCGGTCGTGGGTGGCGGCTGGTCGTGCGGATCACTGGGTGCGCCAGGTGGAGAAACGCCGCTCCAGGTGGACGAGGAGCTGGTTGACGAGCAGGCCGATGGCGGAGATCGTGATGATCCCGGCGTACATGTCCGGCACCGCGAAGTTGTACTGGGCGTAGTTGATCAGGTAGCCCAGGCCGGCCTTCGCGCCGACCATCTCGGCGGCGATCAGGATGAGGATCGAGTACGCCCCGGCGAGCCGGATCCCGGTGAAGATGGTGGGTACGGCTGCCGGCAGCACCACCTTCTGGAACAGCCGTACCGGACCGAGTCCCAGCGACCGGGCCGACTTGATCAGCAGCGGGTCGACGGTGCGTACTCCGCTGACCGTGTTCAGCAGGATCGGCCAGGAGCAGGCGTAGAGGATGATGGCCACCTTGGACGTCTCGCCGAGGCCGAGGATGAGCACGAAGACCGGCAGCAACGCCAGGGCGGCGGTGTTGCGGAACACTTCCAGCAACGGGTTGAGCAGGTTGGCGATCGGGGCGTACCAGCCGATCACCAGGCCGAGCGGGATGGCGATGACGATGGCCAGGCCGAACCCGCCGAGCGAACGCAGCAGGCTGGCCTGTAGGTGGGCGGTGAGTTCACCGCTGGCCGCGAGCTGCCACCAGGCGACGAGCACCTCGGACAGCGGCGGCAGGAAGGTGGCGTCGGCGAGCCCGAGTCGGGGGAAGAGTTCCCACCCGGCGGCGAGCAGACCGATGGCCACGAGCCGGGTGGCGACGGCGGTGAACACGGAGATGGCCCTGCTCCCCCACCGCCGGGCCGCAGCGGCCGGTCGTTCGACGACCGGTGGGGTCGCCACCGGGGCCGGCGCCTCCGGGTTGGCGGCCAGCGCGGCGGGTCGGGCGATGGTGGCGCTGGACGTGGTGGCGCTAGACAACGCTCGCCTCCTGACGGTTGCGGGCCAACTCCTGGTCCTGGGCGCGGCTGACCTCGTCGCGCAGCAGACTCCAGATCTGGTGCCGGTAGCGGGTGAACTCCGGGTCGGAGCGCAGGTCCTCGGTGTCGGTACGGCCGGCGATGGGGATCTCGACGATCTCCTTGAGACGGCCGGGGCGGGAGGTGAGCACGGCGACCCGCTGACCGAGGTAGACCGCCTCCTCGATGCCGTGGGTGATGAAGACGATGGTCTTGCCGGTCTGCTGCCAGATGCGCAGCAGTTCGTCCTGGAGACCGTCGCGGGTCTGCGCGTCCAGGGCCGCGAAAGGCTCGTCCATCAGCAGGATGTCCGGGTCGAAGGCGAGACTGCGGGCGATGGCCACCCGCTGTTTCATCCCGCCGGACAGCTCGTGCGGGTAGCGGTCGTGGAAGCCGGACAGGCCCACCAGGTGCAGGTACTCGCGGGCCCGATCGGCACGCTCCCGACGGGGCACGCCCTTGGCCTCCAGCCCGAACTCGACGTTGCCCTGGGCGGTGCGCCAGGGCAGCAGCGCGTACTGCTGGAAGACCACGCCTCGGTCGAGGCCGGGACCGGTGATCGGCACCCCGTCGACCAGGATCCGGCCGCTGGTCGGTGCGGCCAGCCCACCGAGCAGGTCGAGCAGGGTGGACTTGCCGCATCCGCTGGGCCCGACGAGGACGAGGAACTCCCCGGCGGCGACGTCGAGGTTGATGTCCTGTAGTGCGGTGACGCTGCGGCCCCGGCCGTGGAAGACCTTGCCGATGCCGTCGAAGCGGATCTTCGGCGGTTCGGTGCGGTCCCGGCCGGCGGAGTCGATGCTGGTCACGACAGCTCGCCCCCCGCTCGGTACGGGTTGAACTCGTTGCTGTAGATGTCGGCGGAGCTGACCTTCTTGCCGCGCAGTTCGCCCTCGCGGCTGAGCCAGTCGACCCAGGTGGCGAACTCGCTGTCGGCGATCACACCGCCGCTGCCGGCCACCCCGTAGCTCCTCCAGAACTGGAGCTGGCTGTTGTCCTCGTTGCGGGCCCGCTTGCGCAGGATGTCCTCGAAGCGGGCGATGACCTCTTCGCGGGGCTGGCTGCGGGACCACTCGATGGCCTTGGCGACGCCGGAGACGAACGTCCGGACGGTGTCCGGGTTGGCCTTGATGAAGTCGTCCCGGAAGACGTAGCTGCCGGCGGTGAAGGTGCCGAGTAGTTCGTGGTCGGTGAAGATCGGCCGCACGCCGCCGCGTTCGAGGGCCCGGTCGCGCAGCGTCCCGCCGAGCCCCGCGACGTCGATCTGCCGCTGGCGCAGGCCCTGCTCGGTGTTGACCGGCGGCACCACGACCAGTTCGACCTGCTTGATCTCGTCGTCGTTGAGGCCGTTGCGAGCCAGGTAGGTCTTGACCACCGCTTCGGCGTGCGCGCCGAGGGTGTTCACCCCGATCCGCTTGCCGATGAGGTCCCGGGCAGTACGGATCGGGCTGTCCTCCAGGACGTAGAAGCCCTGGTAGGTCACCTCGTTGGAGCCGTAGTAGCCGATGACGGCGGTGATCGGGGCGTTGGCGGCGGCGAGTTTGACGATCGCCCCGTTGAAGGCGCCGCCGAACTCGGTGTCACCGGTGGTGGCGGCCTGGATGTCCTGTGGACCGCTGATCGTGTTGCCGATCCACTTGAGCTTGACGCCGTCGAGATAGCCGAGGTCCTCGGCGAGTTCGGGCAGGGTGACCGCTCCGACGCTGCCCTGGTAGCGCAGCTCGGTGACCTGCTGTCCGGAGGCGGTGGCGGCGCTGCGGCCGCAACCGGCGGCAGCGGTGACGACGGTGAGGGCCAGGGCGAGCAGGGTGGTCGAGGTTCTCGTTCTGGGCACGGAAGGTCTCCTGGTCGTGCGGGCAGCAAGGGGTACGCCGACTGCGGCCGCTGACGCGAGGTGACGCGTCGGGGCGGATGCGCGGGAGGGGTCGGGCGTGGCCGGGCAGGTGTCGTCGTCGACACGAGGCCGGTCAGGTCGGGCCGGGGGCGGGTGTCGTCGTCGACACGCACGGGCCGGTCGCCGCTGGCGACCGGGCGGCCGGTGGGAGGGGTACGCACGCCGCGAACCGCGGCGGCGCGGATGTTCGATGGGCCAGGGCTGGTCGCGCCGCCCGACTCAACAGGTGCCGCTGGCCACCCGGAGGAAGTCGACGAAGCGGCGCCGGATCAGGCGAGTGCTCCGATTCATGCCCTCGAAGGTAGCGGTCCGGGCCGACCCAGTCAGGAGGCATGTGACCGGCGTCACATACATTTCCCATAGGATAAGAGGGTTATTGTGCTGGCCGACACCACCTCCCCGCTGGAGCGCCTGGTGCTGCGCAATCCGGGCACGAGCGTCAGCGAGATGCGGGCGGCCATCGAGCAGGCCGCAGCCGAGACGGGGCTCGGCTACGACGAGTTGCTCGCCCAGGCGGTGGCCGAGTCCGAGCGCGCCGTCGAGGTGGAACCGGGCCTGGTGACGTTCGCCCGCGCACACTGGATCGGCCTCGACGGCAACCGGATCGGCGTCGCCGCCGGTGGCGGTCTACTGGCCGGCGTGGCCGGCTTCCTGCTCCTCGGCCGGCGCGGCCGGTCCGGGAATCAGGGCTTGCGGGCCAGCCCGGACCAGTAGTACGCCGCCTCCGGGTCGGCCGGCGCCGCACCGTCGGGTCGCCAGGCCAGCACCGGCACCACACCGGGCTCGACCAGCTCCCAGCCGGCGAAGAACTCTTCCACCTCGGCGCGGGTACGCGGCACGAGAGTCATGTTGCCCTGCGTCGCCGCCGCGACCGCGGCCTGCATCTGGACGGGGTTGAAGTCCTGGGTGGGATGGGTGATCGCCAGGTAGCTGCCGGAGGGCAGCGCGTCCATGAGCGCCCGCACCTTGCCGATCGGGTCGTCCTGGTCGCGCAGCAACATCAGCACCGCGATCAGGGTGAGTGCGACCGGCTGGCTCAGGTCGAGCGTGTCGACCAGTCGGGCGTCACGCAGGATCGTCTCGGGAGCCCGCAGGTCGGCGTGGATGTACTCGCTACGCCCCTGCTCGGTGCTGACCATGAGGGCTCGGGCGTGGGCGAGCACGATGGGGTCGTTGTCGACGTAGACCACCCGGGCCTCCGGCGCCAACTCCTGGGCGACCTCGTGCAGGTTCGGCTGGGTGGGGATGCCGGTGCCGATGTCGAGGAACTGACGCACCCCGGCCTCGGCGACCAGGTACCGGGCCACCCGGTGCACGAAGGCCCGGTTCTCCGCAGCCATCGTCTTGAGGGTGGGGATGGCCTGGATCAACGCCTGACCCATCGCCCGGTCGACGGCGAAGTTGTCCTTGCCGCCGAGCCACCAGTCGTAGACCCGCGCGGAGTGCGGCACCGAATCGTCCACACCCGAGGGCGGCAAGCTGGGCACCTTCGTGTCGCTGTCCCCGTGGATCACCATGTCTCCGCTTCGCCAAGTGGTTCGGACTCGCGCAGCTTAGTCGATGCCGGATCGGGCGGTGGCTCCACTATGGATCGTACATATTGACAAATGTCGTTAACAGTCGGAACCTGAGAGAGCGCTCTCCCGCACCGCGTCACCACCGACCGGAGGAGTTACCGTGCTTGTCCGACGCAGACTGTTGGCGGTCGCCGCCGCTCTGATCGCCGCCGTACCGACCAGCCTCGCCGCCGCCAGCCCCGCACCGGCCGTCGGCCCGACCCTGCTGCCCGTCACGGTCACCAACAACACCGGCCGCGCCGGAGCCGTCCACCTGTACGTCATCGGGGTGCAGCTCTCCTCCGGCCGGCTCGGCTACGTCAACCAGGCCGGCACGTTCGTCCCGTGGTCCGGCGGCCAGATCCCGCCGTCGCCCGCACCAGACGTGTCGATCCCAGGGCCGGCCACCGGCGCGTCCGCGACCATCCGCTTCCCGCGCGGCTTCTCCGGCCGCGTCTACTTCTCCCTCGGCGAGAAGCTGAAGTTCTTCCTCACCCCGACCGGCCTGGTCCAGCCGGCTCCGTGGGCCGCCGGTGACCCCAACCGCGACATCCTCTTCGACTGGAGCGAGTTCACCTACAACGACGCCGGCCTGTGGCTCAACAGCTCCCAGGTGGACATGTTCGCGGTGCCGCACGCGGTCACCGTGACCGGCGCCAACGGCGTCACCAAGCGCACCGGCGACGTCGTCTCCGGCGGCCGCAACGCCATCATCAGCGGCATCCGCTCGCAGGCCGGCTGGGCCAACACCATCCACACCCGGGGCGACGGTACGGTGCTGCGGGTGCTGGCGCCGGGCAAGGCCGCCGGAGCCGGCCTGTTCAGCCCGACCTACCTGGACCCGTACATCGCCTCGGCGTGGAGCGCGTACGCCGCCCGGACGCTGACCGTGGTGCCGTTCGGTGACCGGCCGGACATCCGCTACTACGGGCGGACCTCCGGCACGGTGATGACCTTCACCAACGGTGCGGGTCAGGTCGT
Organism: Micromonospora zingiberis; assembly: GCF_004331455.1. Classification (GTDB taxonomy): domain Bacteria; phylum Actinomycetota; class Actinomycetes; order Mycobacteriales; family Micromonosporaceae; genus Micromonospora; species Micromonospora zingiberis. The sequence goes on along the minus strand of NZ_SJJR01000008.1, from coordinate 214,333 downwards.
CGCGTCGTTCAACCGGCCATCGTCGGCGAGCGTGTGGGGCTGTGACGGCGACCTGCCCGCCCCCAACGACCAGGTGGTCGGGCCGATCTCCCGTACGCTCTGCGCCGCGCTGAACCGGGGCACCCTGGGCACCGTCCACACCCAGCCCAGCACCAACGCCGCCGAGTTCTACCGCAACAGCCCGACCAACCACTACGCCCGGATCATCCACGCCAACATGCGCGACGGAAAGGCGTACGCCTTCGCCTTCGACGACGTCGGTGCCTTCGAGTCGCTGGTCCACGACGGCGACCCCCGCTCCGCCGGCCTGATCCTGAGCCAGTTCTGATCCCGACCACCGCACGACCCACCGGGACCGAGCCACCGCCCCCTCGATGACCACGCCCGATCCGGGATCGAGTGGCCCCGCCGCGCGCAGGCCATTCGCTCCCGGGTCGAGGTCGTCGACCCGCCCGCTGAGCACCCTGCGTCGGCTGGCCGACGCGAGCGGGCGGCGGCCGGTGCCGGGCCGACATAATCGAGTCAACCGCCCGAGTAAACCTTCCGGGCTCTGCTGGCTGTATTCGGATGTCGGAGTCAGCACCTGGAGGAAGGACGCGGCACATGGTTGACGCGGTCGTGTTGGTGATCGTGGTGACGGGCGCCCGGTTGGCGTACGCGCTGGTGTCCCTCTACACCGGACCGGCCCGGATCCGGACCCGGGCGCAGGCCATCGCGTTCCTGGTCCGGGCCGCCGGTCCGGGCGCGGTGGTGGAGGCCGCCGCGCCGGACGGGACGCGGGTGACCGTACGGTCGGCACCGGTTCTGCCGTCGGTGGAGGTGGCTCGGTGACCGCCGGGTCGGTCGGGCCCCGCCCCGACTTCGCCGAGTTCTTCGCGTACGCCTACCCGGCGGTGCTGACCCAGGCGATCATGCTGTGCGGCGACCGGGCCGACGCCGAGGACGCGACACAGGAGGCGTTCGTCGAGGCGTACCGGGTGTGGGACCGGATCGCCGCGTACGACGTACCGGAGGCGTGGATCCGGCGGGTGATGGTGCAACGCCTGTGGAAGGTGTACCGCAAGCGCAAGACCGGTCAGGAGCGGCTGCTCCAGTTGCCCGTGCCGGCACAGGCCAGCCCGGAACAGACCGCGGAGGCACGGGAGGTACTGCGCCTGCTCGCCACGCTGCCACCCCGGCAGCGGATCACGCTGGCCCTGTTCTGTCTGGAGGGCTGGTCGCAGCAGGAGATCGCCGCCGCCCTGGGGATGACCCGCGGCGGGGTGGCCGCCAACGTGGCCAAGGCTCGGCAGACGTTGAGGGAGGCGCTGGGAATGGCGGCCGACGAGGCGACCGGGCGTGAGCCGTTGGTGGCCGGGATGGGCACGGGGTGGCTGGGCCGGTTCGGCGCACCTCGGCTCGGCACCGGTCAGGACCCCCTGGTCGGGGTGCTGTTGGACACGCAGTCCTGGCTGCGGGCCGCCGTCGAGGCCGATCCACAGCTGGTCGAGCGGGCCCGGACGGAGCTGGCCGAACGGCTCCGGGAGGGCCGGTGAGCACCGGCACGGCCGTACCCCGGCCCCGCCGTCGGCCGGTACGCGCGGCGAGTGCGGTACTCGGCTGGCTGCGCGGGCTGCTCGCGGTCGGACTGCTCGCCGGGGTGTACCTGCTGGCGGTCGTCCTGGTCACCGTGAACGCCCTGCTCGTCGCGCTGGTGCTCTGGGGTGCGTTCACCAGGCCGGCCAACAGCGGCGTCTGGCCGCTGGTGGTCGGTGGCAGCATCGCGGCGGCCTTCGCGCTGGTCTACGGCGTCACCACGGTCAGCCGGGTGGCGCAGCCGCCGCCCGCTGCGGTGTTCCTGCCCCGCAAGCACGCTCCCGAGCTGTGGCGGCTGGTCGAGGAGTTGGCCCGCGAGTTGGACACCCGGCCACCGACACGGATCTTCCTCACCCCGGAGGTCAACGCGGCGGTGTCGGAGGAAGCCCGGATGCTCGGCTTCGCTGTCGGCCCACGGACCCTGTATCTCGGCGTGCCGCTGCTGGCCCAGTTGACACCGACGCACCTGCGGGCGGTGCTCTGCCACGAGTTCGGCCACTACGCCGGACGGCACACCCGGTTCGGCGCGGTCGTCTACCGGGGCGCGGCATCGTTGGAGTCGGCGCTGTTCCGGTTGCGGATGACCGCGCTGACGCGGCAGGGCGTCTCCGGGTACCCGTGGTTCTACCAGTTGGTGTTCGGCGCGTACGCCAAGGTGTTCCTGTGGGTGTCACTCGCCGTGCGCCGGCGGCAGGAGTTGGAGGCCGACGCCCGCGCGGCGGAGGTGGTCGGCCCGGCCGCGACCGCCGCGGCGCTGCGCGGAGTCCACGCGCTCGGGCAGGCGTGGAGCGGCTACCTGACCATGTTCGTCCAGCCGGTACAGCGGTTGGGTTTCGTGCCGGCGGACCTGTTCGGGGCGTTCGCGACGATGGTGGACGACCCGCCGGTCCAGCGGCGGCTGGCGGAGTTGCGGCGGCACCCGGTCGAGGCCAACCGGTCCTGGTTGGACTCCCATCCGCCGCTGGCGCGGCGCCTCGCCTCGATCGAGGCGCAACCGGCAGGTCGGCCCACCCCGGCGGAGCAGCCACCGCTGCCGGTCGACCGGGCGCCGGTACTGCGCGTCCAGCAGAAGATGTACGCGCTGGCCCGCAGCCGGCCCACCGAGTTGCCCACGGACACCTGGGTCGACGTGGCCGCCGAGGCGTTCGCGGTCGAACTGGCGAGCCAACTGCTCGCGGCCGCGCGCAGTGTCGGGATGTCGGCGCGGCCCACCCTCGGTACGGTCCTGGACCTGTTGGCCAAGGGCCGGCAGGACGAACTGGCTCGCCGGCTGACCGACGCACCGGAGCCCCGCGAGCAGCTCGCCGAGGCGGTGTTCGCACTGGTGGGCCAGGCGCTGGCCGGTGCCGGCCAGGCGCGGTGGGCGTTGAGCTGGACGACGGGTTACCTGTTGTTGCCGGTCGACGGGACCGCCCAGGGCCGGACGGACCTGACGGACCTGGAGGCTCTGGTGGCCGCCGCCGCCCGCGATGCCTCGGCGGTGGCCGCGCTGCGGCAGGGGTTGCTGCGCCGGGGTGTCCGGGTGTCGGAGCCGGTGCCGCTGCTGCTGCGCACCGTGTCTGCCCCGGCGGGGTCGACCACCGGGGTCGACATCGCCGGACGGCTACCGGACTTCGTGCTGGACGAGTTGCGCCGGCAGGACGCGGTCCGCCGGTTCACCATCGTGGTGCTGGTGGTGCTGGCCGGGTTCTGGGGGATCACGCTGATCGGCTCCGACGACCCGCTGGGCCGTCCGTCGACCGCCAGCAGCCTGCCGGCGAACTGGCCGACGCTGCTGCGTCAGACACCCTGGGTGTTGCCGCCCACCGGCCCGCCCACCGACCCGCTGTCGTACCCGGGCTGGCCGTACCCCCGGTCGACCCCCCTGCCCTGGCCGTACCCCGAGCCGTCGTATCCGGCGCTGGAGGCGCTGCTGCTGAACGACGTGGTCGTGGTCAAGCGGGGTGACACGCTGACCAGGATCGCCGCGCGGCACTGCACCACGGTGAGGCACCTACAGAAGATCAACGACATGGGCCGACGGACCACCATCGTGATCGGCCAACGCCTGCTGGTGCCCGCCCTGTCCGGCAGCGCCGCCGGGAAGTGCGACTGAGCCCGGTAGCGCCCGACGGGCAACCGGTGCGGCCAGACGTTCAGGGTGCCGGCGCCCGCCACCAGGCGAACCGGTCGCTGCGTCGCCACGAGTAGCCAGCCCGGAAGGCCGAGAACGGTTCGTGATATGCCGACGCGTCGGCGCGGCTCGACCGGGCGTCGCTGCTCGGGCCGGCGCCCGGCGTCCAGTCGAACGGGTCGGCGACGGTGTCGTCCGGCGCCGGTGACGGCGTTTCGGGTTCCGGCGTGGGGCCGGTGTCGCGGTGACGCCGGTCGTGTGCGGCCCGCCGGGAGGGATCGAGCAGGGTCTCCCGCGCCTGGTAGAGCCGCCGGAACGTCTCGGCGTCGCCGCCCCGGTCGGGGTGGTGGACGAGCGCCGCGTGGCGGAACGCCCGCAGGATCTGCGCCTCGGTGGCGTTGGCCGGCACACCCAGCAGCGTGTAGTAGTCAGGGTCGCCCGGTGGTCCCATCACCCGGCCACCTCGGCCTGCCGGCAGATCAGCTGCCACGACACCCGGTGCGCCGGCCCGGACCGTCCGCTTCCGTGCCCGGACACGAACGTCACCCACCGCCGCCCGGCCAGGTACGCCCAGATCTCCAGCCGGTCGTCGTCCCCCCGGTAGTAGTAGCCGCTGTCGGTGAGCACGTCGCCGTTGACGAACGGCCACTGTAGTCGGGCCTGCGCGTCGGCCGGCAGGTTGCCCAGCAGGTCGCGCAGGCCGGCGGAGAGCGGCAGGTCGGGCGCCACCGGGGCGGTCGACTGGCCGGCCGGCAACGACGGGCGTCCGGGCAGCCGCCGCGCGGGCTTCTGCACCACCACCGCGTGGCGCAGCGACGCCGGGACGAACGGCACCACGGTGAGCAGTTGGGCCCGCCCACCGCGATCGTTCACCGTCGGAGTGCAGACGGCGAGGCCGCGTGGGCCGAGCACCACGGCGTACGCTCGGTCGCCGTCGACCTGGTGGCAGTCCGCCCACCAGTCGACCATCGGGCCGACCCGGGCGATCATCCGATCGCGGACCGGCTCGCCGAGTTGCTGCCACCAGTGCTCGCGGCCGGCACGCCGGGCGAAGCCCAGGGTGGCGGCCGCGTGCACGGGCGGCGCGACACCGGCGGGCCGGGCCGGCACCGGCTCGGCGCCGACCCGGCCCGCGAGCGGGCCGTGCGGTGGCAGGGCTGGCTGATTCGACGCCATGGACGCCTCCCGATCAGGGCGTGTCCACTGTATCGCCGGCGCGCCCGCCCCCGGAACATCGACGAGCACCGTGCCGGTCGTCCTGGTGGATCCGCCGCTACCGCGGGTCGGGTGCGGGGATCTCCCGCAGGCCGTCGCGGTCGAGCCGCAGCCACCGCCGCACACCGATGTCCCGTAGGAACCGTTCGTCGTGGCTGACCACCACGAAGGCGCCCTGGTAGGCGTTCAGCGCGTCCTGCAACTGACCCACGCTGACCAGGTCCAGGTTGTTGGTGGGTTCGTCGAGCAGCAGCAGGTGCGGCGCCGGCTGCGCGTACAGGACGCAGGCGAGGGTGGCGCGCAGCCGTTCGCCGCCGGAGAGCGCGCCGACCGGCAGGTGGGCACGGGCACCCCGGAACAGGAAGCGGGCCAGCAGGTTCAACCGCTGCGACTGCGGCCGGTCCGGGGCGTACGCGGCGAGGTTCTCCGCCACCGTACGGTCGGCGTCGAGCAGGTCCAGCCGCTGCGACAGGTACGCCACCCGGCCGTCGGCCCGGCGCAGCTGCCCGTCCTCGGGATCGAGTTCCCCGGCCAGCAGGCGCAGCAGGGTCGACTTGCCGACGCCGTTGGGCCCGGTCAACGCGATCCGCTCCGGACCCCGGATGTGCAGGTCGAGTCCGTGGCCGGCGAACAGTGGCCGCGAGTCGTACCGCACCTGGAGCCGTTCCGCCTCGACCAGGGTCCGGCCGGCCGGCACGTCGGTCTCCGGCAGGTCCAGGGTGAGGGTCTGCTCGTCGCGCAGGGCCCGGCTGGCCTCGTCGAGCCGGCCCTGGGCGTCGCTGACCCGGTTGGCGTGCGCCTGTTGGGCCCGGCCGGCGGACTCCTGCGCGCTGCGTTTGAGTCCGCCGGCGACGATCCGGGCCAGCCCGGCGTTGCCGAGGTTGCGGGCGGCATTGCCGGCCCGGCGTTCGGCCCGCTCGCGGGCCTGCTGCATCTCCCGTTTCTCCCGCTTGACCTCCAACTCGGCGCTGCGTACGTGGCGCTCGGCCAGGTCCCGGGCCGCCTGGGCGGCCTCCTCGTAGGCGGTGAAGTTGCCGCCGTACAGCCGCAGCTGACCGCTGTCGAGTTCGGCGATGCGGTCCATCCGGTCCAGCAGCATCCGGTCGTGGCTGACCAGCAGCAGGCAGCCGGACCAGTTCTCCAGCACCGTGTACAACCGGTGCCGGGCGTCGATGTCGAGATTGTTCGTCGGTTCATCGAGCAGCAGCACGTCGGGGCGGCGGAGTAGTTGGGCGGCCAGTCCGAGGGAGACGACCTGTCCACCGCTGAGGCTGTGCAGGCGCCGGTCCAGGGCCACCTCGCCCAGGCCCAGCCGGTCGAGTTCGGCGTGGCTGCGCTCCTCGACGTCCCAGTCGTCACCGACGGCGGCGAAGTTCTCCTCGCTGGCGTCACCGGACTCGATCGCCCGCAACGCGGCCAGCGCCGGGGCGACCCCCAGCACCTCGGCCACGGTGGGTTCACCGGTCAGCGGGAGGTTCTGCGGCAGGTAACCGAGCACTCCCTCGACGGTCACGCTGCCACCGGCCGGAGTCAGCTCGCCGGCGATCAGGCGCAGCAGGGTCGACTTGCCGGCGCCGTTGGGCGCGACCAGGCCGGTGCGGCCGGGCGGCACGGTGAAGGACAGGTCCTGGAACACGATGGTGTCGTCGGGCCAGGAAAAGGAGAGGTTGGTGCAGACGACGCAGACGTCGGACATGGTGGGAGAACCTCGGTAGGACGAGCCGGGGCGCGACCGGCGCCCCGGTCAGGACAGACAGGGCGGTAGGCGGGCCGCCCCGGCGTCGGCCGGTCGGCGGCGGGGCCACTCACCCCGAGATGTCGTCGTCCCCCGACTGCATGTGGCGCTCCTCGTCCCGTCGCGCTCTTCGTCCCGTTCGGCGCGGCTGACCCGCGCGGCCCCAGCCTAGCAACCGGACCGACCGTCGTCACCGGAGATCGCAGCTCGGCGGAACCCGCCGCCCGAGGCTACCCAGGCACAGCCCGGCAGGCATGATCCATCGGCCGGCGGGCGTCGGGCCATCGGGGTGCGGCACCCTGGTGTGGTGGACGAGGTGGCGGACCTGTTGGGCCGGATCTGGCGGACGGACTCGGCCGGCATGCTCGGTGCGCTCAGCCGCCGGCTCGGTGACCTGGACCGGGCCGAGGAGGCGTTGTCCGACGCGCTGACCGAGGCACTCGACCGCTGGCCGGTGGAGGGCGTGCCGGAACGTCCGACCGGATGGCTGGTCACCACGGGGTGGCGCAAGGCACTGGACCGGCTGCGCCGCGACGCCGTCGGTCGGGAGAAGGTGGCGCAGCTGGCCGCGCAACGGCCACCGGAACCGGGCGTGGACGACCGACTGGTGATGCTGTTCGCGTGTTGCCACCCGTCGCTCGCCGAGCCGGCCCGGGTCGCGCTGACGCTGTACGCCGCCAGTGGACTGAGCACGGTCGAGATCGCCGCCGCGTTCCTGGTACCGCCGCCGACCATGGCGCAGCGGCTGACCCGCGCCAAGCGCCAGCTTCGGGACCGTGGCGTCCGGTTCGAGGTGCCACCGCCCGAGGAGTACGTCGACCGGCTACCGGCCGTACTCGCGGTGATCTACCTGGTCTTCAACGAGGGTTATCTGTCCAGTGGGCGATCCGCCCAGCGGCGCGAGTTGGCCCGCGAGGGGGTCGAGTTGGCGCGTCAACTGGCCGAGTGGCTGCCTCGGGAGCCGGAGGCCGCCGGTCTGGCCGCGTTGCTGGAGCTGCACCATGCTCGCGCCGAGGCGCGGTTCGACTCGTGGGGCCGTATCGTGCTGCTCGATCAGCAGGACCGGCGGTTGTGGGATCGGGCGGCGATCGGGCGGGCGGCGTGGCGGCTGCGTTCGGCGGTGCGCCAGGGCCGTACCGGGCCGTACCAGTTGCAGGCCGGCATCGCCGCGCTGCACGCCCTGGCTCCCTCGTACGCGGCCACCAACTGGACCGAGGTGCGGGCGCTGTACGACCGGCTGTCCGCCCTGGATTCGTCGCCGGTGGTGCTGCTGAACCGGGCGGTGGCGACCCGGTTCGCGGTCGGTCCGGCACCGGCGTTGGCGGAGGTCGAGGCGCTCGGCGGGCAGTTGGCCGGTTACCACCTGTGGCACGCCACCCACGCCGACCTGCTGGCCACACTGGATCGTCCGACCGAGGCGCTGGCGGCGGCGCAGCGTGCGCTGGAGTTGGCGACGAACCCGGCCGAGCGGGAGCTGATGTCGCGTCGGGTGGGTGAGCTGAGGCGCCGGTGAGGAGACCGGCGCCCCCGCGATCTGGGGCGCCGGCCCGGGTCGTGCTCGGCGTGGTCCTACTCGCGGGTCATCACCGGGCGGACCTCCAGCGCGCTCATCCCGGCGGCGAGTGGCCAGGTGGCCGCGATCCGCGCGGCCTCGTCGATGTCGTCGCACTCCAGCATGATCACAGCCCCGATGACCTCCTTGAGTTCCAGGTACGGCCCGTCGGTGGTCACCGGCTGCCCGTCGGCTCCGGCACGAACCGTCTTCGCCGTCTCGCGGGGTTGCAACTCGGCGCCACCGTCGGCGATCTTGCCGGTCGGCTGCCACCGCTCGTACCAGCCGTAGATCTGCGTCATCAGATCCTGCTCCTCGGCCGGGGACAGCGCGGTCCACTCCTGGTCGTCGCCGAAGATCAACATCGCGTACTGCATCCTTGCTCCTCCTGATGGCAGAGTCGGTCATCGGGGTAACGAACGGCCGACACCACTTCTCGACAGGTTCCGCCGGAACTCGCCGGATCCGGGCAGGTGCTCCGACAGTCGCAGGTCGTGCAGCCAGGAGTCACCGGCGAGACATCATGGTGCGGCGAAGGGCTGTCCCTCTCGCCCGGCCACTGCCGAGCCCGGGCGGCGGGACGTGCCGAGGTGGCTGGCCAGGACCACCAGCAGTTCGAAGCGGACGGCCGGGTCGTCGAGGTCGGTGCCGTACCGGTCGCGGAGGCGTTTGAGCCGGTAGCTGACGGTCTGTGGGTGGACGAACAATTCGGCGGAGACCTCGGCGCGCGAACCCCAGTGGCGCAGCCAGGCGTGCAGGGTGGCCAGCAGGTTGTCCCGCTGCGCCGGGCGCAGGTCGTGCAGCGGGGCCAGCCGACGGGCGGTGAGTACGGCCAGTGCGCCGGGTTCGCCGCGCAGGGTCAGCGCGACGAGGTGGTCGTCGACGAAGACCGGCCCCGGGTCGGTGCCGACCAGCCCGGCGGCCTGCTCGGCGAGACGTACCGCCGCGGGGAGCTGCGGCCAGGCCGTCGCCGAGGAGATCACCGCCCACCGGCCGGCCAGCGCCGTGCCCAGTGCGGCCCGGGTCGCCCGGGGGCCGGCGCGCAGCAACAGCACGGCGTCCCGGCCGCGCTCGACGACCAGGCCGTCGGTGCCGTACCGGAACCGGGCGTCGCGGGCCTGGTCGGGTGGCAGCAGCACGGGCACCACGAGGTTCAGGTCGGGCCAGCCGATGCGGGCGGCGGCGGCCTGGACGGCGTCGGGCATCCCGTCGCCGCGCAGCAGCAGTTCGGCGAGCTGCCGTCGGCGGTCGACCTCGCCGGCCTGCTCGCGTACCTGTAGGGCGTAGCCGTCGGTGCTGGCGGCGGCCAGTTCGGCGACGTACGCGCTGACCGCGTCGGACAGGTCGATCAGTTCCTCGGTGTCGACCGGCCGGAGCCGGGCCAGGGACTGCGACGCGGTGCGCAGCAGCAGCCGGGCCGCCATCCGCAGCGCGGCCAGCAGCGCCTCCGGTCCCCGGTCCTCGCGTGCCTCGGCGGCGCCGAGCGCGACGAAGACCTCCCGGATCCGGGGTGGCAGTGCCGGTTCGTCGGTGCCGACCAGGTCGAGGAAGCGGTCGAGGGCGACCTGGACGGCGGTGTGCACGTCGCGGGTGAACTTGTCGTCGGCGATGACCGCGAAGGCGGGTGTCGCCTCGGTGACCGCGACCGCCACGGCGGGCACCGTGGCGGGCAGGTGCGGACGCATGGCGGTGGCCAGGTCGGCCGGCAGGCGCTGCCAGGGGGTCGCGGACAGGGGCGCGCTCACCCGGCCGATTTTGTCACGGCGGGATAGTTCCGGGCCGGATTCTCGCTGCCGTCCGGACGGTGTTTCGACCTGGTCAGCCGGGCGAGGATGGACCCCGCCGAGCCCCAGGAGTCGACGGAGGAGCGCCGTGCAGCATCGCCTGTCCCGCCAGCACGTGGTCGACATGTGCCGCACCATGCTCGCCCGTGGCTACCTCAAGGCGACCGAGGGCAACGTGTCGGTGCGGGTGCCCGGCCACCGGCTGTACGCGGTGACCCCGAGCAACTACGACTACGACCGGATGCGGGTCGAGGACGTCTGCATCGTCGACTTCGACGGCAAGCACGTGCCCGACGACACCGGCGCGGACCTCAAGCCGTCCATCGAGTGCGGGATGCACGCCAACATCTACCGGGAACGCCCGGACGTCAACGCGATCGTGCACACCCACCAGCCGTACGCCTCGGCGCTGGCCTTCCTGCGCAAGCCGATCCCGGCGCTCACCGACGAGCAGGTGCGTTTCCTCGGCCGCGAGGTGGCGATCATCGACTACGCCCCGTCGGGCACCTCGTTCCTGGCCCGTAACGTGCAGAAGAAGGTGGCCAGCGGCGACAACGCGTTCATCATCGCCAACCACGGGGTGGTCGCGGTGGGCACCGACCCGGACCGGGCGGTGTTCAACATGGCGTTGCTGGAGAAGGTCTCCATCGCGTACCTGCTGGCGTTGACCAGCGAGACGGGCAAGGTCTACACCATTCCGACGGCGATTCGGGAGATCGCCTTCGGCAAGCTGCGCGCCGACGAGAAGCGGATCGCCGCGCAGATCACCGAGGCGGTGGAGCCGCTGCGGGTACCGGCCGACGAGGAGTTGCCCAGCGCCGACGCGACGGCCGCTGGCGTCGACGTACCGGACCGGGCCGGCGGCAGCGACCCGGACGCGGCCGGCGGCAGCGACGCGGAGCCGGGGGCGGAGTCCGCCCGGCTCGGGTACGCGATCAGCGAGTACCCGGACGTCGCCGACGTGATGCGCCGGCTCAAGGCGCTGACCGCGCAGCCGCTGCGCGGGCTGCGCCACGACGCGCTGCTCGACGTGTTGAACTACTTCGACACCAAGTGTCGGGCCAGCCGGGAGATCACCGACCGGGCCAAGCGGCGCATCCCCGGCGGGGTGCAGCACAACCTGGCTTTCAACTACCCGTTCCCGCTGGCCGTCGAGAAGGCCGAGGGGGCGTACCTGGTCGACCGGGACGGCAACACCTACATCGACTTCCTCCAGGCCGGCGGGCCGACGATCCTGGGCAGCAACTACCGTCCGGTCAACGAGCGGGTCGCCGAGGTGGTCCGCGAATCCGGCCCGGTGACCGGTCTGTTCCACGAGTACGAGCTCAAGCTCGCCGAGATCATCCACCGGTTCATGCCGCACGTGCAGATGTACCGCTCGCTCGGTTCCGGCACCGAGGCGGTGATGGCGGCGGTACGCGGCGCCCGCGCCTTCACCGGCAAGAAGATGGTGATCAAGGTTGGTGGGGCGTACCACGGCTGGTCCGACACGATGGTCTACGGCCTGCGGGTGCCCGGCACGTACCGGATGAACGCCAAGGGCATCCCGTTCGGCGCCACCGCCCGCACCCGGGAGGCGTTCCCGCACGATCTCGGCCAGCTCAAACGCAAGCTGATCGAGAACCGGGTACGCGGCGGCACGGCGGCGGTGGTGGTCGAGCCGGTCGGTCCCGAGTCCGGCACCCGTCCGGCACCGCGTGACTTCAACGCGAAGGTCCGCGAGCTGTGCGACGAGTTCGGCGCGTTGCTGATCTTCGACGAGGTGGTCACCGGGTTCCGGCTCGGCCTGGGTGGCGCGGCCGGCTACTTCGGCGTCACCCCGGACCTGACCGTGCTCGGCAAGGCGGTCTCCGGCGGCTACCCGATGGCCGGCGGGGTCGGTGGCCGGGCCGACGTGATGGCGGTCTTCGGTTCGGGGCTGGACGGCAAGAGCGGGGCGCACATCCAGGTCGGCGGGACGCTCTCGGCCAACCCACTGTCCTGCGCGGCCGGCTACTTCGCGATCGAGGAGATGGCCCGTACCAACGCGCCGGTGATCGCCGGTCGGGCCGGTGACCGGCTCACCCGGGGCCTGCAGCGGCTGATCGACTCCTACGGGCTGCCGTACGTCGCGTACAACCAGGGTTCGATCGTGCACCTGGAGTGCAGCGGCGTGATGCTGCTGGACATGCGCAACCCGGTGAAGCTGCTCAAGGAGAACAAGGCCCGCAAGCGGCTGATGGAGCAGATGGGCGCGGCGTACACCGCGCACGGCATCATCACCCTGGCCGGTTCCCGGATGTACACCTCGATGGCCGACACCGACGCCGTGATCGACGACGCCCTCGCCCGGTTCGACCAGGTCTTCGCGCTGGTCGAAGGGGTCTGAGCCGGTGGCCACCGTCCCGCCGCAGATCCTCGCGATCGACCTGGGCACCTCGGGGCTCAAGGCGGCCCTGGTCGCCGCCGACGGCACGGTGACCGGCTGGGCGGAGCGCGCCGTCCCGCTGCGGGTATTGCCCGGCGGCGGCGCCGAACAGGACCCCCTGGCGTGGTGGGCGGCGCTCGGGGAGGTGACGGCCGAGTTGGGTCGCGCCCACCCCGAGCAGCTTCGGGCCGTCGGCACGGTGTGCGCCTCCACCCAGGGTGAGGGGACCATCGCGGTGGACGCCGCCGGGGAGCCGCTGACCGCGTGCATCTCCTGGCTCGACATGCGGGGCGCACCCCACCTGCGTCGACAGTTCGGCGGCTTTCCCGCGTACCAGGGGATGTCGGTGCGCCGGATCGCCCGGTGGCTGCGGCTCACCGGCGGCATGCCCTCGCCGACCGGCAAGGATCCGGCCGCGCACATGCTCTTCGTCCGTGACGAGCTGCCGCAGGTGTACGCGCGTACCGCGTCGTTCCTCAACGTGCTCGACTGGATGAACCTGAAGCTCACCGGCCGGACGGTGGCCACCGTCGACTCGATCCTCACGTCGTGGGTGACCGACAACCGCCGGCCGGGCCGGATCCGCTACTCCCCCGCCCTGGTCGCCGACTGCGGCATCGACGCCGACAAGCTGCCGCCGATCGTGGCCTGCACCGAGGTGATCGGCACGCTGACCCGGGCCGCCGCCGCGCACCTGGGGTTGCCGGAGTCGGTGCGGGTGGTGGCCGGGGCGATCGACACCACCGCGGCGGCGATCGGCGCCGGCACCACCGGCGACAACGAGCCGCACCTGTACGTCGGCACCTCGTCGTGGATCGCCGCGCACGTGCCCGGCAAGAAGACCGACATCGCCGCCGGCATCGCCTCGGTGCCCTGCGCGATCGGCGACCGGTACCTGATGACCGCCCTGCAGGCCACCGCCGGGGCCAACCTGACCTGGCTGCGCGACAAGATCGTCGAGTACGACGATCCGCTGCTCGGCGCCGGCCACGTCAGCCGCGACGAGGGCACCATCTTCGACGCGTTCGACCGGATCATTCCGGCCGTGCCGGCGGGCGCCAACGGTGTCCTCTACACCCCCTGGCTGTACGCCGAGCGGGCGCCGGTGGACGACCCGCACCTGCGGGCCGCGTTCCTCAACATCTCCCTCGACACCAACCGGTCGGACCTGCTGCGGGCGGTCTTCGAAGGGGTCGCCCTCAACACCCGTTGGCTCGCCGGGGCGGTGAACCGGTTCCTCGGCGCACCGGTCAGCTCGCTGGCGATCACCGGTGGCGGCGCGCTGTCGGACTCCTGGTGCCAGATCTTCGCCGACGTGCTCGACGTCGAGATCCGCCGCGACGCCCAGCCGCTCGCGGTCAACGCCCGGGGCGCCGGCTGGATCGGCGCGGTGGGCACCGGGCTGCTCGATTTCGCCGACATTCCCGGCCTGATCCGTACCGATCGGGTCTTCACCCCGACGCCCGCGCACCGGGCCACCTACGACGACGTCTTCGCCGTATACCGGGAGCTGCACAAACGACTGGCCCCGGTGTACCGCCGGCTGCACCGTTCCCGCTGACCCACACCACCTGAGCAGCGGAAACAGCCACCTGCGACGAGCCGGGTGGGCAAGACTGACGGCATGGTCGACGTCAGGCGCTACGTGGCCGAGTTCATCGGCACCTTCCTGCTGGTCTTCCTCGGCGTGGGCAGCGCCGTCGCCGCCCGTGTCGAGGGTGGCGTCGTGGTGGTCTCGCTGGCCTTCGGGTTCGTGATGCTGGCGTTGGTCTACACGATCGGCCAACTCTCCGGCAGCCACGTGAACCCGGCGGTCACCCTCGGCGTCCTGCTCTCCGGCAAGATCTCACTGATCGGCGCGGTGGCGTACTGGATCGCCCAGTTCGCCGGCGCCGCGCTGGCGTCCTTCCTGCTCTGGGTGCTGGTGCGCTGGGGTGGGGTGACCGACCAGACCGGGATGCTGGGCGCAAACGCCTACGGTACGCACATCAACGCGGGTGGGGCGATGCTGCTGGAAACCGTACTGACCTTCCTGTTCGTCCTGGTCGTGCTGGTGGTGGGCAAGCGCAGCACGGACCTGTCGGGCTTCGCCGGCCTGGCGATCGGCCTGGCCCTGGGTGTGGCGAACCTGGCCGGGGTCGCGCTGACCGGTGCGGCGGTGAACCCCGCGCGGGCCTTCGGACCGGCGATCTTCGAAGGCGGGGACGCGCTGCGGCAGCTCTGGGTGTTCATCGTCTTCCCGCTGCTCGGCGGAGTGCTGGCCGCGCTGGTCGCGCCCCTGGTCGAACACGGCTCCGGCCTCAGCCGGATGGGTACGCCCCGGCCAGCCGGACGCTGAGCGCGGCCCGGCTGGCCAAGGTGGGACCGGGCGTCTCGCACCGCCAGCGGAGCTGCCGCGAACAGTCTCGGGTCACCCATGTCCCGTTTCTCGCCCAGTGGGAGCGATGGCCGGTAGGCCACTCCGGAAGTATCGGTGGCCCATCCACGATGGCGTTTGTCCTCCCTTCGATGCGACGCTATGAGCTCGGCGCCGGACATCGACGGGAGGATTCGTGCAGGCGATTGGTCGAAGGCTTGCCGGAACTTCGTCCGCCGACCGCCGGCAGGACGACCCGGAGCAGGCAGAACCGCCGCCGCGACCCCCGCACGGACCGGGCCGGTTCGCCGCAGTCGCCCGGCCGGCGTCGCGCCTGCTGCGCCATGAATGGACATTGGCGGCAATCGCTGGCGTCGCGTTGGCCGTGCTCCTCACCTGGCCGACGCTGAAGCATCCGTTCACCACGATCCCGGGCGACGCCGGCGATCCCACACTCCAGGCCTGGCAGGTCGCCTGGGCCGGACACGCACTGGCCACGGACCCACTCCACCTCTGGCATTCCAATACGTTCTTCCCGGCGTCGTACACGTTCGCCTACACCGACAGCATGCCCGGTTACGCGCTCGCCGGCTTGCTCGGCCACGGCGTCGAGGCAGCCTTGTTCCGCTACAACCTGCTCTACGTGCTGGCCCACGCACTCGCCTTCGTCGGGGCGTACGCGCTGGTGCGCCAGCTGGGTGGCATCCGGACGGCGGCGGCCGTGGCGGGCGTGGCCTGGGCCTTCGCGCCGTGGCGGCTCGCCCACAGCGGGCACCTGAACGTCCTCTCCATCGGCGGCATCGCCCTGTGCCTGGCGATGCTGGCCCGCGGCCACGGCTGGTCCCTGCGGGACGGCCACCGACCGGCGCGGCACCGCCCCGGATGGATCGTGGCCGGTTGGCTGGTCGCCGCCTGGCAGGTGAGCCTCGGCCTCGCGATCGGCCTGCCGCTGGTGTACTTCCTGGCCGCGACCGGGCTGGTGGTCCTCGCGGCGGTCGGTTGGGCCCGGTGGCGGACCGGCCGGTGGGCGCTGGGCCGCCGGGTGGTGCTCGCCAACCTGTTGGGCGGCGGCGTCTTCGCCGGGGTGTGCGTCTGGCTGGGCACCACCTACCTGCGGGTGGTCGAGCTGAATCCGCAGGCGCGCCGGGACCTGGCCTGGACGGAGATGTTCTCCCCACCGCTGCGGGGATACTTCGTCGCGCCCGCGGACTCGTGGCTGTGGGGTGAACACTTCACGGCCGCCCGCGCCCAGTTGTCCTGGCCGCCGGAGATGACCCTGCTGCCCGGGGTCACGTTGATCATGTTGGCGGTGGCCGGGCTGAGCTACTCGGTGTTCCGGGTCCGGCACCGCGTACTGCTCGGGCTCGGTGTGCTGGTCAGCGGTGCGCTCGGGCTGGGCACCAGCCTCGTCGGTCAGGGCGACCCGGGATACCTGACGTTGTCACGGCTGCTTCCCGGCTGGGACGCGCTCCGCACCCCGGGGCGGCTCATGGTGTGGACCAGCCTGCTGTTGGCCGTGCTGGCGGCGGGGGCCATCACGGAGTTCGGACGGCAGCTTCCCACCCTCAAGTGGCCGCGACTGGCGGGGAGAATCCTGCTCCTGGTGCCGTTGCTGCTGGTCGTGGTCGAAGGCGTCAACCGCACCCCCCACCCCACCGTGCCGACCGCCCCGGCAGCGCTCCGGTCGGCGCCCGACCCGCTGCTGGTCCTGCCCAGCGACAGCTACTCCGACGCGCACGTCATGCTCTGGTCGACCGACGGGTTCCCCCGCGTCGCCAACGGTTACGTCACCTTCGTGCCGGCCAGTCAGCAGCAGATCCGCACCGCGAGCACGACCTTCCCCGATCGGGACAGCGTCGCGTACCTCCGGCAGGTCGGCATCCGGTCGGTGGTCGTGCTGCCGGATCGACTCGCCGGCACGCCGTGGGACGGCATAACCACCCGGCCAGTGGACGGCCTCGGCATCACCCGGGAGGAGATAGCTGGCGCGCTGGTCTACCGCCTCGACTGAGGCGCGGCGGCTGCCGCGCGCCCCTCACTCCCGGGTGGCGCCCATCGGTTCGCGGACCAGGGCGCCGTCGATGTAGCAGTAGCGCCAGTCCTCCCCCGCCTCCAGTGACCGGATCAGCGGGTGGCCGGTCTGCCGGTAGTGCTGCTCGGCGTGGTTGTTGACCGAGTCGCTGCAACAACCCACCGCACCGCAGGTCAGGCACAGCCGCAGCTGCACCCAGTCGTCGCCGGACTCCACGCACTGCGGGCACGCCTCGGCGTCGGACTCGGTGATGTTGATCCGGTCCAGGTGGGTGCAGGCGGTGCTGATGGTCTCCTCCCGCACGTACCGCCAACTGGCGTGCAGCAGCCGGTCCGGGATGATCCGCGCGAGGTAGCGCGAGTTCGCCGCCAGCAGCGGACTGGCCACCGCCAACACCAGCACGTACAGGGCGATGAACGGGCCGAGGCGGGCGTCCAGGCCGGCGGCGAGCGCGAGGGTGGCCAGGATCAGGGAGAACTCGCCACGCCCCAGCACGGTCAGGCCGACGTTGGCCGCGCCCCGCTGGTTGAGCCCGAACAACCGCCCGGCGATCAACCCGGCGAGCACGTTGGTCACCACGGTCAGCAGGACCGCCAGCAGCACCGGCAGGGCCACCGAGCCGATCGCGCTGACGTTGATGCTGAGCCCGAACGCCACGAAGAACACCGCCGCGAAGACGTCGCGCAGCGGCAGGACCAGCCGTTCCACCCGCTCCCGGATGGGGGTACGGGCCACCACCAGGCCGATCATCAGCGCACCGATCGCGTCGGAGACGCCGATCTCGGCCGAGATGCCGGCCACCAGCACCACCAGCCCGACCATCAGGATGGCCAGCAGCTCGTCCTCGTTGCTGTCGATGATCTTGCCGACCAGTCGGGCGCCGAACCGGGCGACGGCGAAGAGCACGACCAGGTACGCGAAGCTGAGCCCGATGCGCAGCGTCAGCTCCCCCGCCGACCCGGCCCCGGACAGCAGCGGCGACAGCAGCGCCAGGTACAGCGCGAGGAACAGGTCCTCGATCACGATGATGCCGAGGATGACCGGGGTTTCCGCGTTGGCCAGTCGGCGCAGCTCGATGAGCAGCTTGGTCACGATGGCCGACGAGGAGATGCCGAGCGCACCGGCCACCACGAACGCCTCGTAGCCACCCCACCCGAGGGCGTACCCGAAGAGCAGACCGGCGCCGACGTTGAGCGCGATGTACGAGCCCGCCGCCACGAAGAGTCGCTTGCCGCTGCCGAGCACCTGCTCGACAGGGAACTCGACGCCCAGGTGGAACAACAGCAGCACCAGGCCCAGCGAGGCGAGCAGGCTCAGGTCCTCGGGATGGGCGATCAGCACCGGGCCCGGGGTACCCGGGCCGAGCAGGATGCCGGCCAGCATGAAGAACGGCACCGTGGGCAGGTTGATCCGGCGACCGAAGCGGGCCAGCAAACCCGCGATCAGTACGAGGGCGCCGAAGCCCACGAGGTCAGCGTGCACGGTGAGACTCCTGAGGTGGGCGCGGTGGGCTCGACGGGGGCAGGGTCGACTACTCGGAGAAGTACGTGCCGGACAGCAGCGCGCCCACCTTGCGGGCCTGCTCCTCCGACATCTCGATCACGGCCACCGGGTCGTCCACCCCGGCGGCGAAGACGTAGAGGTCCCGGGCGCCGTCACGGCGTACCACGATGGAGATCCGTTGGGTGTTGCTGCCCAGGTCGACGTCGTACCGTTTGCCGATCCCCGGCAATTCCTGCACGTAGATCCCTTTTCCCATGGCCCCTCCCGCTGCGCGGTCCGCGATTCCCTGCGCAATCGTACGAGCCTGCGGGCCGTTCCGTTGATCCGCGTGGCACCGGAGTCCGCTGGGTGGTGCAGGTCAGGTGGTGGCGGGCCCCATTTCCCCGACGCCGCCGCGTACTTCATCTTCCTCCGCGACCTCGGTCCACGGCGAGCCGCTCTGGCCGCGGCCGGAGCAACGGCTGTCGTCACCGCCAGCTTCCTGTTCGTGATCTACCTCGCGGTGTTCGCGTTCATCGTCGCCGCCGGTGTCTACCTGCTGGCACGCGACCGGGTGCGGATCAGCCACGCGCTGGTACTGGCGGGGACCACCATCGGTGGGCTGCTGGCCGCTTCCGTCCTCGTCTTCTGGGTCAGCCTGACCTACGTCATGTGACGGCGGGCCCGCCTTGGCTGCCCCGCCCCGGCCGGTGGCTCAGGAGGCCGTGGCGGACCGGCTGGCGGGGTCGGCCGGGGTGCGGCCGTGGGCGGGGCGGCGGGTCAGGACCTGAGGGCCGGCGGCCGTGATGGCGACCGTGTGCTCGGAGTGGGCGGTACGGGAGCCGTCGGCGGAGCGGATCGTCCAGCCGTCGGCATCGAACTTGATCTTGTCGGTGCTGCGGCAGAACCAGGGCTCGATGGCGATGGTGAGGCCGGGCTCCAGTTTCATGCCCCGGCGGGCACGGCCGTTGTTGGAGACGTGCGGGGCCTCGTGCATGGTGCGGCCGATGCCGTGCCCACCGAACTCGGCGTTGACCGGGTAGCCGTAGGAGTCTGCGACGCCACCGATCGCGGCGGAGATGTCGCCGAGGCGGCCGCCGGGCTGGGCGGCGACGATGGCGGCCTCCAGTGCGACCTCGGTGGCCTCGATCAGCCTCAGGTCGGCCGGGTCGGGGGTGCCGACGACGACCGACAGCGCGGAGTCGGCGGCCCAGCCGTCGATGACCACCGCCATGTCGATGCTGAGCAGGTCACCGTCGCGCAACACGTAGTCGTGCGGCAGGCCGTGCAGCACCGCGTCGTTGACCGACAGGCACAGTACGTTGCGGAACGGGCCCCGGCCGAACGAAGGGGCGTAGTCCCAGTAGCAGGATTCGGCGCCGCGTTCGGCGATCCGCCGGCGGGCGTGGTGTTCGAGATCCATCAGGTTGACGCCGACTGCGGCGACGCCGCTCAGCTCGGCGAGCAACTCGCCGACGAACTGGCCGGTCACCGCCATCCGAGCGATCTCCTCGGCGGACTTGAACTCGATCACGAGCACCTCCCTCGTCCTGTCCGGTATTTTTATACCACGCCCGGTTGGACTGCTCCGGAGGACTATCCTGCTGCCATGGTTCGTCAACCACTCACCCCCGAACAGATCGCAGCGGGCCAGCGTCTCGGCGCCGCCCTTCGCCTCGCGCGGGGCGGCCGCAGCCTGGTCGAGGTGGCCCTGGCAGCCGGCATCTCCCCCGAAACCCTGCGCAAGATCGAGGCGGGCCGGCTGCCGGCACCGGCGTTCGGCACCGTGGTCTGCCTCAGCCAGGCCCTCGACGTACCCCTCAGCGACCTGGCCGACGTCTGGCGGGCCGACACGCCCATCCGCCAGGCGTCCTAGCGATCGACCGCACGACCGGGTCGCGCGCAGAGTCGGCCAGACACCGCCCCTGCGAGGTATGGGCGCTGAAACGGCGCAGCGGCTGGCGCCATCGGCGGGTCAGGCGGCCCGGGCCTGGGCGAGCAGCCTGAGGCTGCGGGCCAGGCCGAGCCGGTGCCCGGTCCGGCGTTGCACGTCCACAGCCCTGAGGGCGAAATCGACGGCGTCTTCCGGTGCTCCGTGCACCAGCATCACGCGGCCCAGCATGGCGAGCGCCTGACCCTCGTAGCCGGTGTAGCTCGCCGAGCGGGCCAGGTCCAGTGCCCGGCGCGCGGTGACGGCAGCCGCGGTGCTCAGGCCCACGGCCAGCTGCGCCTCGGCGGTGCCGAGCAGCGCAAGGCACACCCACTGCCGGTCCGCCGTGTCCTCGGCGAGGCGCAGCGCACGTCGCAGGTACAGCAGGCTGCCGTGGTGCCGGCCGTACCGGCCGTGGACCGTGGCGAGACTGATGAGGGCCAGCGCCTCGGTGTGCGGATCGCCGGTGCCACGGACCGCGGCCAGGGCGCTGCGCGCACTGTGCAGTGCCTGCCCGGGACGAACGAGCAGCAGCTGCACCAGCGCGAGGTGGCTGAGCGCACTCGCCGCACCCTCCCGGTCGGCGAGACCGTGGTAGATGTCCGCGCTGTGGCGTAGGTACCGCTCGGCCCGTTCCGGACGGCCCTGGGCGTAGTGCAGGGAGCCGAGGTTCACCATCACGGATGCGGCACCCCGCCGGGTGCCCGCGCCGGTGTGCAGTCGCAGCGCCTCGGCGAGCTGCTGGCCAGCGATGGCGAACCGACCGAGCTGAATGTTGATCGCGGCGAGGTTGTTGAGGTTGATCGCGACGCTGGCCAGTCTGCCAGCGGATCTGCTGGCGGTCAGGGCCAGCTCGGTGCACCGGGCCGCCTCCGCGGTGTCGCCCAGGTGGGCGTGCCGCACGCCGAGCGTGGTCAGCGCGGACGACAGTCCGACGGTCCAGCCCGCCTGTTCGCTCAGTGTCGCGGCCCGTCGGCAGTGCTCGACCGCATCGTCGTGCTGGCCGGCGACGACCCGGGCGACTCCCGCCGCGAGGTGCATGGCGGCCTGGGCTCGCACGTCCCCCTGCGCCTGGGCAGCTGCCAGGCCGATGCCGATGAGCTGGTCCCACAGGACCAGGTTGCGGGACGACATGAAGTGGCCACGCAGGCTGTCGGCGAGCCGCCAGCCCATCGCCGACTCGCCCCGGGACTCGGCCGCGACGATCATCTCGGCCAGTTGCGGCTCCTCGGTACGCAGCCACAGCACCGCGTCCGCCGCCTCCGCGAAGACCGGTTCAGGCTCCGGCTCCAGCCGGACCAGTTGGGGGTAGAGGATGTGGGCGGCACTACGGGCCCGTCGCAGGAACCAGTCGTACCCCCGGCGGATCGACGCCTGCCGCACGTCGTCCGAGTCGCTTCGCGCGGCTCGGTCACGGGCGTACTCCTTGAGTAGGTCGTGAAAGGTGTACCGATCGTCGGCGACCCGCAGCAGCAGATGCGCCGCCACCAGCCGCTCCAGCCCGTCGTCGACCGGGGCCTCCAGTAGCGCCCCGGCGAGCCCGGCGCTGAACGAGGTGACCGGAAGGTTCCCCAGCAGCCGGAACAGCCGTTGGGTCAGCGGGTCGAGCGCGGCGTAGGAATGGTCGAAGGCCCGCTGCACGGTGGCGCTGGCGTCATGGTGAATGGCCAGCGCGCCGAGCCGCTGGTCGGAGTTGAGTCGCTCGACGAGGACGTCCACCGGGACACGGGCGCCACTGACGACGGTGGCACCGGCGATGCGCAGCGCGAGAGGCAGCTGGCCGCAGGCCCGGGCCAACTCGGCGATCCCGGGCCGGGGGCCACCCAACACCCGTTCGAGCAGCGTGCTCGCCTCGGCGATGTCCAGCACGTCGATGTCGATCTCGGTGGCGCCGTTCTGGGCGACCAGACCAGCGAGGCGTTCCCGGCCGGTGACGACGACCCGGCAGCCGGGGCCGGCGGGCAGCAGCTGCCGGACCTGTTCGGCGGACCCGGCGTTGTCCAGCAGGACGAGTACCTGCCGCGCGGCGGTCATCGTCCGGAACATCGACGCCGCCAGTTCCACGTCGGCTGGGACCTGGTGGGCCGGCACGCCCAGGCCGGTCAGCAGGTGAACCAGCGCGGTCTGCGGAGTCAGCGCCGGCTCCTCGTCCCAGCCGCGCAGATTCACGTACAACTGGCCGTCGGGAAAGGCGGGTGCCTGACGGTGCGCCCAGTTCAGCGCGAGGGCGGTTTTCCCGACACCGGCCATGCCGCAGATCATCGTGAGTTTGCCGAGCCGGCCCAACAGCTCCATCTCGGTGTGCCGGCCCACGAACAGCTCCGGCGCCGGTGGGAGCTGCCGGGGCACGGTCGGGGTCGGCGGTGGCCCGGCAGGTGGGTGCGGCGTCGAAAGCGTCCCCCGGGCACCGCTGGTCGATTCGAGCGGCACCGGGGCGCCCGGGCCGTCGTCGCGGTCCGTCCCGCGCAGGATGGCCAGGTGCAGTTCCCGCAGCTCGCTGCCAGGTTCGACGCCAAGCCGTTCGGCGAGCAGCGCACGGGTGTTCGCGTAGCTCTCCAGCGCCTCGGCGGTCCGACCGGCCCGGCACAGGGCCCGCATGGTCACCGCCACGAGCGGCTCCACCAGGGGCTGTTCTGCGGCCAGTCTGGGCACCTCGGCCAGCACCCGCCGGTGTTCGCCCAGTCGCAGCTCGCATCCGGCCCAGGTGACGATGGCCGACAGATGCTGGCGGCGCAGGTCTTCGCGGATCCGGTCGAACCAGGCGCCGGGCAGACCGGCGAACGGCGCGCCGCGCCACAGGTCAAGTGCCGCCCGCAACTGGGCGGCCTGCCGGCTCGGATCGTCGTGCAGCGCCGCTGCGGCGTCGATGATCCGGATGAAGCGGTGCAGGTCCACCGCGTCGGGGTCGATGTCGAGCTGGTAGCCGTCGCGGGCACGGACGAGCCGTGGCGCATCCTCGCCGGCCAGCGCCCGCCGTAGATGCATCACGTGGACGTAGAGCGCGTCCCGGGCGGCGGCCGGCGGTTCGTCGTCCCACACCCGCCGGACAAGCACCGAGACCGGCACCGGGACGGCCGGATCCGCGGCGAGCGCGGCGAACACCGCCCTGCGTTTCGGTGGTCCGAGGTCGACCTCGACGTGGGAGTGGCACACCCGGACCTGACCCAGCAAGACCACTGTCGACACGGATCCCCCCGAGCCCCGACCGGCTGTACTGCCGAATATAGCCGTCTTCCAATGCGGCACCAGATCGGTGACCAGATATTGGCAAGACGCCGACCAAGACCTGCTTGGGAGGGTCGTCCTGCCGGGATGTCGGCACCGACGAGTGAGGAGATGGCATGTACAAGAAGATCGAGAGCTGGGGCACCCAGCTGCTCGGCCGGCTGGTGCCCGTGGTGACGGCCGACGCGGCGTGTGGGCCGCCCGTCGACACCTACTACGCCAGCTGCTGGCAGTGCAACTACCGCTCCTGCTGGGCGATCTGCCGCAGCGGCTGCGGCTGCCAGGTCTACTACTGCAACTGAGCGCCGAACTGGGCACCGTGATCTGACGGCGGTGCCGGCCGGCGGCCCGTCCGACATGGACGGGCCGCCGGCATCCCGCCCAGCCGTTTCGCCGGACAGGAGTGAACATTGCCCATCTTGGTTGCCGCCGTCGTTGTGCTCGGCGCGCTCTGCGTTTTGAACCTGATACTCACCATCGGCCTGGCCAAACGGCTGCGGGAGCAGTCGGAACGGCTCGGCGACCTCGGCCGTCCACCAACCCGGGTACGCGTCGGCCAGGCGATCGACGCCTTCGATTCGGCGACCGTGGACGGGCACCCGATCCGCTCCACGGACATCGCCGACGGCACCGTCGTGGCGTTCCTCTCGCCAACCTGCGGGCCGTGCCAGGACAAGTTGCCGGCCCTGGTAGAGTACGGCGCACAGACCTGGCCCGACGAGCCGCTGGTCGCCGTGGTGACCGGTGATGACGACAGCGCCGATGAGTTCGTACAGCGGCTGCGTCCGGTCGCCCGGGTCGTGCGGGAGGACCGAGACGGGGGCGCGGTCGGCACGGCGTTCGGGGTCAGCGCGTACCCGATCATCGTGCGGGTCGCCCGGGCCGACGACGGCCGGCTCGTCGTCGCGGACAACGATGTCGTCGTCGGTCGCCCGGCCGGTGCCCGGGCATGACCACCACGGGGGCGGCCGACGGACCGGGCCGCGGTGGCCGCCTCGACGCGGCCGGCCCTCCGGGGTCGGCCGGCCGGGCCACGCCGGCCGGGGCCGACACTCACCTGCCACCCGAGCCGGGAGCGGCGCGGCGGGCCCGGGTGGCCGTCGCGCTTGCCGCGCGCACCGCACCCTGGCGGTTTGCCCTGTACGTGACGGTGACACTGCTCGCGGGTGGCCTGCCGGTGCTGACCGCGTGGCTGACCAAGCTGGTGCTCAACGGCCTGACCGGACCCAGCGTCTCGACGGGTGCCGTGGTGGCCCTGGCCGGCGGCCTGGCCGCTGCGGGTGTGGTCGCCGCCATGGTGCCGGTGGTGGCCCGATACCAGCGTGCGGAGTTGGATCGCCGGGTCGGCCTGGCGGTGCGGGAGCGGCTGTTCGTCGCCGTCGACCGCATCGTCGGGCTCGGCCCGTTCGAGAACCCCCGGTTCCTGGATCGACTCCGGCTCGCCCAACAGGGTGCGATGCTGCCGAACGAGGCACTCGACGGCGGGCTCGGCGTGCTGCGCGCCGGCATCACCATCGCGTCGTTCCTCGGCGTGCTGTGGGTGGTCAGCCCGGCAATGACCGTGCTCACCCTCGCGGCCGGCGTGCCGACGCTGCTGACCCAACTCGCCCTCGCCCGACGTCGGGCGCGGGTGTTTCTGGAGATCGGGCCGGTGGAGCGGCAGGAGATGTTCCACGCCGACCTGCTCGGCACCGTCGCGGCGGCCAAGGAGATCCGACTGCTGGCGATCGGGGCGCACCTGCGTGACCGGATGCTGGCCAGCCGGCGGACCGCTGACGGCGCCCGGCGGCGGCTGGACCGCCGGGAGGCGGCCACCCAGGCCGGGGCCGCGTTGCTGGCCGCGGCGGTCGCCGGGGCGGGACTCGTCTGGGCGGTCGGCGCCGCCGCCCAGGGCCGGCTCACCATCGGTGACATCAGCATCTTCGTCGCCGCGGTCACCGGCGTGCAGGCCGCGCTGACCGCGATGGCGCAGGAGTCGGCCCGTACGCACCACGCGTTGCTGATGCTCGGTCACCATCTGGCGATCACCGATGCCGATCCGGACCTGCCGGTCGGTGCGGCACCGGCCCCGTTGCCCGCGCTGCGACACGGCATCGAGCTGCGCGACGTGTGGTTCCGCTACTCCGACGCGCACCCGTGGGTGCTTCGCGGCGTCGACCTGGTCATCCCGCGCGGCGCGGTGCTCGGGCTGGTCGGCCTCAACGGGGCGGGCAAGTCCACACTGGTCAAGCTGCTGTGCCGGTTCTACGATCCGACCCGGGGCAGCGTGCTGTGGGACGGTGTCGACATCCGCGAGGTCGACCCGGCCGAGCTGCGCCGCCGCGTCGGTGCGGTGTTCCAGGACTACATGTGTTACGACATGTCGGCGGCCGACAACATCGGGCTCGGCGACCTCACCGCCCTCGCCGACCAACCGCGAATCGAGGCGGCCGCGCGCCGGGCCGGGATTCACGACACGGTCGCGGCGATGCCACACGGCTACCGGACCCTGCTGTCCCGGATGTTCTTGAGCGAGTCGGACCGCGCCGGCCCGGACAGCGGCGTGCCCCTGTCCGGTGGGCAGTGGCAGCGGCTGGCGCTGGCCAGGGCCTTCGTCGGGCAACGGCGTGAACTCATGATCCTCGACGAGCCGTCGGCGGCCCTCGACGCCGCCGCCGAGGAGGAGATTCATCGGTCGCTGCTGACCTTTCGCGGCGGCACCACCCTGCTCATCTCGCACCGGCTCAACGCCTTGCGGGACGCCGACGCCATCGTGGTGCTCGACGGGGGCCGCGTCGTCGAACAGGGGAACCATGCCACGCTCCTGTCAGCTGGCGGCCGGTACGCCCGGCTGTTCCACGCCCAGGCCAGCGGGTACCAGCCGGCGTCGCCGGTACCGGAACCCGCGACGGGGCGACGATGAGTACCGGGTTCGGTCTGCTCACTCTGCTGCTCGGCGTGCCCTTGCCGGTGGTGCTGTGTTCGTCGGCTGCGGTGGTGGTGGCGGGGATCGTCGCGGTGCGGCGCGGGCTGGCCGTCGTCACGGTACGCGGGCAGAGCATGTGGCCCACGTACGGCGACGGCGACCGGGTGCTCGTGCGCAGGGGCCGGGCGCCCCGGCCCGGCCAGGTCGTCGTCCTGGAACGCCCGGACGTACACGGCTGGCTCCGTCCGCCGATGCCGCCGACCGCCGGCCCGTCCGCCGTCGCGGACCGGCAGTGGATGATCAAGCGGGTGGTGGCGGTTCCGGGCGACCCCGTGCCCTGGGACCTGCTCCCGGCGCTCAGCGGCAACCCGTCCGGGCGGGTGCCGGCCGGGCAGTTCGTCGTGGTCGGCGACAACCTGGCGCGCAGCTGGGACTCCCGGCTTATCGGATACGTCCCGGCCCACCGGCTCCTCGGCCGGGTCCGATGTCGACTCGGCTCGTCCGGCAACACGCAACGGCCGTGGTCATGACGTACGTCGGCGTACTGTGCGCGGTACTGACCGGCCTGGTTCTCACCGTCTCCTCGGTGAGCAAGGTGCGGGGCCTGCGCGCCTTCGCCGCCTTCGCCGCGTCGCTGCCGGCCTTCGGCGTACCGAGGCGCCTGGCACGCCCGGTGGCCGGGGGTGTCACCGCCGCGGAGACCGCCGTCGCGATCGGTCTTGCCGCCTCGCCGCTGGTCGGGGTCGGCTTCGCGACCGCCGCGCTGCTCTCCGCCGCGGTGCTGTTCACGGTCCTCACCGGCGCGGTGGTGACGGCGCTGCGGCGCCCCGGCCGGGCAGCCTGCAACTGCTTCGGGCGTGGCGCCGAGCCGCTCGGCCCGACGCACGTGGTCCGCAACCTCCTGCTGACCGCAGCCGCGGTGACCGGGGCGGCAACGGTCACACCGGAGCCCGGCCACCCGGCGGGCCTGACGGTGGCCGCCGCCACGGGCGCGCTGCTGGCCGGCCTGGTGGTGCGCTGGGACGACCTGACCTATCTGTTGCGCCCGACCGGCCCGTCCGGTCAGGCCGACCTCAGTGGTCGCTGACGGGATCGAAGGCCTCACCGGCGTTGCCGGCCGAACCTGACGGAAGGACTCGGCGGCGACGCCGCACAGGTGGGCCCCCGGCTCCGCCACGGCCGGCTGCCGTGGCGGAGCCAAGGGGCACGGGAGTTACGAGGTCAGCCGGAAGGTGGCGTCGTTACGTCCCGGGGTGTCCGTGATCGGGTCGAGGCGGAGTTGGTAGTCGTAGTGCCGGATGTACCGGTCCGGGTAGTTGTACGACTGGAACGACGACCAACCGCTGTTGCCCAGCCCGGCGACCTGCCGGAAGGTGGCGTCGGCGGCGAAGATCGAACTGCCGTCGTTGGCCGCGAGCACGAAGTCGAAGCCGTAGTGCCGCAGGTAGTAGCCCGGATAGTTGACCGACTCGAACGACACGTACCCGGAGTTGTTGGCCAGGCCGGGCACCACCCGGAACTGGGCGTCCTGGGCGGGGCTGACGTTCGGGTCGATGCGTACGTCGTAGTTGGCGTGCCGCACGTACCGGTCCTGGTGGGTGTACGACTGGATCCGGTTGACCGGGGAGTTGACGCTGCCCCAGCGGGCCAGCACCCGACTCTCCTCGGCGGCGGTCAGGTTCAGGATCGAGCCGTGCCGCTTACGGCTGGCGCCCATGTTGTAGTCCGACCGGATCCGGAAGTTGGTGACACTGCCCAGGTTCGTCGAGGTGATCGGCAGGTAACCACGGTTGGTGGCGAACTGGTCCAGGTACAACGCCCACTCGTCGCGGCCGTTGAACTGCATCCACATCGGGCCCTCGACGATGTTGCCGCCGCCGGTGCCGTTGGAGATGCCCAGGTGCGACAGGTTCCCCAGGCTGGTCCAGGTGCCCAGGATCGAGTTGCTGGCCTCGATCGGGATGTGCCCGTCGGCCGAGGCCCGGTAGTAGCGGTAGCCACCGACGCTGTTCGGCACCTCGATGATCTGGGTGTCGATGATGCCCTGGCCGCCGGGGCGCTCGATGTACAACTGCGGGGCGGTGAAGGTGCGGAAGTCGCCGGTACGTACGTACCAGATGCGGTTCTTGGTGACGCCGTTGCGCGGAGAGTTCGTCGCCCAGTAGAGGACGTAGTCGCCGGTGGCCTGGTTGTAGATGGCCTCCGGCGCCCAGGCGTTGCCCGCGCCGGGGATCGCACCCGCGACGTTGATCAGCCAGGGGGTGGACCAGTTGACCAGGTCGCGGGACTCCCACACCACCAGGGAGGTGCTGCCCCGGTTCAACGCATCGCTCCACGAGATGCCGCTGGCGATACGCAGGTCGGTCGCGACGATCCAGTACCGGTCGCCGGCGGGCGAACGGACCAGGGCGGGGTCGCGGACGCCGCGCGTGCCGAGCGTGGAGAGCAGGACGGGGGCGCCGTTGTTGAGGTCGCGCCAGGTCAGTCCGTCGCGGCTGTGCGCGAGGTAGATCTGTTCGCCGTTGGCGGACTCCCCGGTGAAGTGCGCCATCAGGTATCCGGTGAACGGGTCGAGCGCGGCGGCCTCGGCACGGGGCGCCTGCGCCGCCGGCAGCAACAGCAGGCAGAAGGCAGCGAGCAGGGCGCTCATCCTGGCTAGAACTCTCGACATGGCTCTCCTTGCCGGCGCGGGTCGGGGACGGCGGATGGTGCGGGGTGGCGGCAGTTCATGTGAGCGTTAACAACACCCGTCAGCAATCGGCTTGGATCACTGTTTTGGGCTTGTTTCGCAGTGTTGACGGCGCGCCTCCCACTGTCAAGACATCGACACACCCCGTTTCCCGGTGGGTCATCCGGGGGCCGGATGTGAACGCTGCCGTACCACCAGCCGGGCCAGCGGAGATCCGCCGAGACACCCGATCCGGCGAACCGACGGACGCCGGGGTGGGGACACGGCGGTGGGCGAAGGTCGCCAACCACGCCCTGGAGTCGCCGGCACGCACGCCATCCGGTCTGCGCGCAGATCAGGTCTCTGGGCCCACGGTGACCTGGGAGCAACGCAAGCCGTACCTGTATCTCGCCATTCGATTCAGCGGCTTCGAACTGCACTACGGCCGAGCACCGCAGGGACTCGACCCGACGACCGAGCAGAGCGGTGGCTGCCTGGTCATGATCGACGCGGTGGTGCCGTACCATGCCGCGTTCGTCGCGGCGATGCGTGCCGCGTACGGCAAGGTGCTGGCTCGGGGGTTGCCCCGGATCACCCGCTACCGGCCCGGCGCGTCGCGGTTCAGCATCGTCGACCCGTCCGGCAACACCATCGTCTTCATCCGGCGGGACGAGCCGGCCGAGTTGGAGTACGGCGGGTCGGATCAGCTGTCAGGGCTGGCCCGGGTGCTCGACAACGCCCGGATCCTGCGCGAGTTCAAGAGCGACGACCTTGCCGCCTTCCGGGCGCTGAACTCCGGACTGCGCCGGCACGGCGACGAGGCACCGGCCGTGGAGCAGGCGATGGCGCTCGCCGCGCTGATCGAATTGTCGACCGCGCTGGGCAAGCTCGACGTGGTGCCCGACTGGGGCGATCGGCTCCGCGCGCTGCCGCTGACCGCCCCGGAACTCGATCGGGTACGGCTGTCCGTCGCCGACCCCGCACTGCTCGGCCCCTGGCTGCCCGACGCGACAAGCTGACTTCCCGCGTCGTCCCAGGCTGACCCTCAGGGCTCGGCGCGCCGGGCCTGGCACCTTCCCCACGCCTTCGCCCCTTCGGCGGCACGTACTTGATCTGATACAGTACTTGTCGTGGTTGACAAGTTGGTCCTCTCCGACGACGACGTGCTCGCCGCCGACCTGTTGCGCGGTCACACCGACACGATCGTGCTGGGCATCCTCCGGCGCACCGACAGCTACGGCTTCGAGATCTTCAAGTGGATCCGGGACGGCACCGGCGGTCGCCACGAGATCAAGGAAGCCACGCTGTACGCCAGCTATCGCCGACTCGCCCGCGACGGGCTGATCGAGTCGTACTGGGGCGACGAGACCCAGGGCGGTCGCCGCAAGTACTACCGCATCACCGACGCCGGCCGCGCCGTCTACCAACGCAACGTCGCCGCCTGGGCGGTGACCCGCGACCTCATCGACACCCTGCTCGACCTGGCCGACCGCGCCGGCCAGCCCGACCCGACCGCTGGAGGGCAGCCATGACCACCCACGCCACACTGGACGTCCATCGCCTGCTCGACGAGGCGTTCGCCGGCATCGAGATGAGCCCCGACCGGCAGGACCTCAAGGAGGAGATCCGCGCCAACCTGGTCGCCCGGGTCGGCGAACTGGTCGACACCGGCCACTCCCCCGCGACCGCCGCCCGTCAGGCCATCACCGAACTCGGCGACCTGCGACCGCTGCTGGACGCCGCACCGGCGGCCAGCGCACCGTCCGCCCACGCCGAATGGGAACGCCACCGGGTCCGCCCGACTCCCGGGTTCCTGGTGCGTACGGCGCTGCTCGCCGCCCTCGGCGTCGCCGGGCTCGCACTCCTCGTGCTCGCCACGGCCGGCACCGCCGTACCGTCGGGGTGGTTGCTGGTCGCGGTCACCGCCGTCGCCGTCGCGGCCGGCGCCGGCACCGCCGACGCGCTACGCCAGGAGACCTCCAGCAGCTACCCGATGCCGGCAACCCGAGCCGGCGGGTACGGCCTGGCCGTCACCCTCGCGCTGGCCGGGCTCGGCGCGGGCTGGTCATACCTGACCAGCGGCGGCCTGCCGTCGCTGCCGGTCGGCGCGGTCGCGGTGGTCGCGGCGGTGGTTCTCTTCGCCTACCTCGGTGGCACCCAGACCAACCGGCACAAGCCGTGGATGCTGCGGCTCGCTGCCAACCACCACGACATCGCCAACCGCTTCACCGAGGACCCGGCCAGCGCCGCCCGGTTCGGGCTCTACACGGCCACCATCTGGCTGGTCGCGATCGCGGCCTTCGCGGTCCTGAGCGTCACCGTCGGCTGGGCCTGGTCCTGGCTCGCCCTGCTCGGCGCCATCGTGGTCATGCTGGTCCTACTAGCCCGCATGCAATTCCCCCACCACCCCCCACCACAACCCCCACCTAACCCACCCACCCCGCGCCCACCCCCACCCCGGCCCGCCCTGGCCCTGGTTGATCAAGGAGTTTGCGTCTCGGCACAGGCCACCCAGCGACCAAAACTTCTTGATCAACCGGAGCGGCGGGGCGGGCCTGAGCGGGGGTGGGGTGAGGTTAGGGGTGAGGTGGGGGTGGGTTCTGTCTCGCGGATCTTGGTTCGAAACGGTCCCCGTGGGGGCCTCATGGGGGCCGTTTCGAACCAAGATCCGCGGCTTGGATCGGGTGAAGCGGATCGGGTCGCCCGGCGGTGTCGGCTAGGAGGTCGACCAGCGGTGGTGGGCCGCACCGTGGACTAGTAACGCCGCCAGGTCGAACGCGGCTTCAATGGCGCAGGCACTGGCGCGACCAGGCGGCCAGGTACGACATGCTCGGTACCCACTTCCACGCCTTGCTCGACTCGCCGAACGTCGATCGGCCTACCCGCCGCCCTCGACCAACAAGATCCGCGAGACGGAACCTAGGGGGTGGGGGGTGGGGGTTCGGGGTTGGTGGCGAAGCCGTCGAGTTCGGTGCGCTCGTCGAGGGTGCGTAGTTCCTGGAAGACCGTGATGTGCAGGTTGGCCGGCGCGTCCAGGCGGGCGTTGACCGACTGCCAGGGGGTGAGGGTCGGCGGGGCGACCTGCCTGGCGCCGGCAGCCGTCAGCCGGTCGGTGGTGGCGGCGGTGTCGTCCACCTCGAACGCCACCCGCAGCCGGGGCGCGACCTGCCGGCCCACCTCGACGTCGTCGATCATCCGCTTCTGTGCCGGGTTGGCGATCTCCAGGGTGGCGCGTCCGGCGTCGAGGATCACCACGCGGGCGTCGTCGCCGCTGGAGAAGGCCGCCTGCTCCGGCAGGCCGAGCACGTCACGGTAGAAGCTGACCGCCGCCTCGTAGTCGTCGGCCTCGACCACGAGCCGCAGCTGACGCACCGGCGAAGCGGGCAGCTCGGCGGAGTCCATCGCGGTCCACCTTTCCTCCTGGCCGGCACCCCGACACCGCCGGGGAGCCACTTACCTGATCGTGTGCGTCGGGTCGAGGGCTGCCAGCACATCGATGCGCGCCCGGGTCTCCCGAAGCCGGTCGGCAGCGCAGTGCACGAGAGCATAGTGGATCGCGTAACAGATGGCGGTCATGGCGACCAGCACCCCTTGCCGCACCCGGTCCCGCGGTATCGCGATGACCTGCTGTGGCAGGTCGCTGGACATCAGCGCGTCCTCGTCGGTCAGCAGCACCACCCGGGCACGTCCGACTACCTGCTGGGCCGGCTGGCCCGGCGGGACAACCGGGCCAGCCTCTAACAAGACCCGTCGGCGGCCTCCTGTGCGAGGAGGCCGCCGACGGCGGTCCGGGTGTCACCTCGACCCCCGACGGCGGTCCGGGTGTCACCTCGACCCCCGACGGCGGTCCGGGTGTCACCCCGGCCAGGGACAGCTACGGCTTGGTCTCGAAGGTGGGCTGGGTGGACGGTTCCCAGATCTGCGGGCTGGCGGCCACCGCCTCCTTCAGGTTGGTGTACCTGGGCTGGTCGGTCTTCTGGCCGAGCACGGCGCGGACGGCGAACTGGGCCACCCGCTCCTGCATCAGGGCGACGTTGCCCGGTCCGAAGGCGACCTCGGAGTGCGGGCCACGGACGAACAGGAGTTCCTTGTCGCCCTGCACCCGCAGGTAGGCGTTGAAGGTGGGGAACGGACCCTGGATTCCGTCGAACAGGCCCTTGCCGAAGAAGACCGCCGGCCAGGAGCCGATGCCGGCCAACGGCTCCGAGGTGCCGCCCAGGCCGACGGTGTGGTTGACCTTGCGCCGCGCGGCCTCGGCCAGCGACGGGTTGACCACGGGGAAGCCCGCCATCAACACCGCGCCCTTGACGTTGTGGCCCCACGGCTTGTGGCAGGCCCGCTCGGGAGTGTCCAGTTCGCACCACTTGTTGAAGTTGGCGTTCATCGCCCAGGAGGTGGCCGCCGAACCCTGGCTGGGGCCACCGAGGATGATCGGCAGTTTCTTCATGTTGTTCGGCACCAGCGCGCGGACGGCGTTCTTGCCGGTCAGCTGGCGTCCGTCGGCGCCGACGATGCGTACGCCGGCACCGGTGTCGAGCGCGTCGACCGCCCGCAGCATGTCCAGGCCCTGCTGGAGGATGTTGTCGCCGGAGATGCCGCCGGAGATCCCGTGGCCGCGCTTGTCGAACGTGAGCACGTCGACGCCGGCCTGGTTGAGCTTGTAGAGGTACTGCCGCCAGTGCCGGCCCGCCCACTGCTCGGTGCCGCGCGACGGGTAGCTGACGTTCTCGAACCTGCCGGTGCTCTCCGAGCGTACGTAGAGCGGGTCGCGCGGGTCCTGGATGGTGGTGGTCTCCACCGACCGGCCACCGACGAAGATCGCCAGGGACTGCACCCGGCGGCCGTTGGGCTGCGGCACGCCGGCACCGCGCAGGTACCAGCCGCGCAGCTTGACCGGTGCGGTGATGCCCCGCTTGAGCCGCTCGTACGGCTCGGCCGGCACGGCGAACTCGAAGGTGTAGCTGTCCCGGTCGGCCGCGGCGATGGCCTCGTGGTACGGCGCCTGGGCGAAGAAGCCGGGACGCCGGATCTCGCGTAGGTCGACATTGGCCGCGTGCGGGTCGATCTTGCCTTCCGGCCGCAACGACCCGGTCAGCCGGAACTGTGGGGGGTTGTAGTTCTGCGCGTTGGTGATCGCGGAGCAGGGGGGCGCCGCCTCGCAGTTCGCCAGCATGTCACGCAGCACCTGGTCGGAGAACGCGTCCACCCGGTAGTCACCCTGGTAGCCGGCCGGTTCCAGCGGCACCTGGGTGAACGGCACGCAGGTGACGCCCAGCGTGTCGTCGGGTACGAGGTATCCGGGCAGTACCGCGTTCGCGTCGATGCCCACCGGCGCGGTGCAGTCGGTCGGTGGCGCCTGCTGCGCCTCGCTCGGCAGCTTCGGTGTTGGCTTCGGCTTCGGCTTCGACGACGGAGCCGCCACGGCGCCGCCGGTGGTGAGCACCGCCGAGGCCGCGACTGCGATCGCGAGCGGTGTCCACCATCCTCTCCTGCTCATGTTCCCCATCGCGCCTGGTCCCTTCGGTGGTGGTGTGACCTTCCGGGCAGGCTAAACCGATTTAGCCATCGAGGGCCATACCGGCTTTGTGATCGCCCGACAGCGCTACGCAGTGTCCCGGGACCCGGACGGCCAGTTGACTCAGGCGAGAGACCCGTACGAGAAGGAGCGACGTGTCCGAGCGCGGCAGCGAAAGCGAGAACCCGGCAATCCCCTCCCCGACTCCGAAGCCGAGTCGACCGAGGACGAACCAGGACTGGTGGCCCAACCAGCTGAACCTTCAGGTCCTGCACCAGCATTCCCCCCGGGCCAACCCGATGGGCGAGACGTTCACCTACCCGGCGGAGTTCGCCACCCTCGACGTCGAGGCGCTCAAGCGCGACGTCTTCGAGGTGATGACCACCTCGCAGGACTGGTGGCCGGCCGACTACGGCCACTACGGGCCACTGTTCATCCGGCTGAGCTGGCACGCCGCCGGCACGTACCGCATCGAGGACGGCCGGGGCGGCGCGGGCGACGGCGGGCAACGGTTCGCCCCGCTCAACAGCTGGCCGGACAACGCGAACCTGGACAAGGCCCGCCGGCTGCTCTGGCCGGTGAAGCAGAAGTACGGCCAGCAAATCTCCTGGGCCGACCTGCTGGTGTTCGCCGGCAACTGCGCGCTGGAGTCGATGGGCTTGCGTACGTTCGGCTTCGGCTTCGGGCGCGAGGACATCTGGGAGCCAGAGGAGATCTTCTGGGGGCCCGAGGACACCTGGCTCGGCGACGAACGCTACAGCGGCGACCGGGAACTCTCCGGTCCGCTGGGCGCGGTGCAGATGGGACTGATCTACGTGAACCCGGAGGGGCCCAACGGCACCCCGGATCCGTTGGCCGCCGCCCGGGACATCAGGGAGACCTTCCGGCGGATGGCGATGAACGACGAGGAGACCGTCGCGCTCATCGCCGGCGGCCACACCTTCGGCAAGACGCACGGCGCCGCCCCCGCCAGCTACGTCGGCCCCGAGCCGGAGGCCGCGCCGCTGGAGGAGCAGGGGCTGGGCTGGCGCAACACCTTCGGCACCGGCAAGGGCCAGGACACCATCACCAGCGGCCTCGAAGGCGCCTGGACGCCCACCCCGATCACCTGGGACAACAGCTTCTTCGAAACCCTCTTCGGGTACGAGTGGGAACTCACCGAGAGCCCGGCCGGCGCGAAGCAGTGGCGGCCCAAGGGCGGCGCCGCGGCCGACGCGGTGCCGGCCGCGCACGACCCGTCGATCCGGTACGCCCCGATGATGGCCACCACCGACCTCGCGCTGCGCGCCGATCCGGCGTACGAGCAGATCTCGCGGCGTTTCCTGGCGCACCCGGACCAGCTCGCCGAGGCGTTCGCCAAGGCGTGGTACAAGCTGCTGCACCGGGACATGGGACCGCTGTCGCGCTACCTCGGGCCGTGGGTGCCCGCGCCGCAGCTCTGGCAGGACCCGGTGCCGGCGGTCGACCACGAGCTGATCGACGCCGAGGACGTCGCCGCGCTCAAGGCGGCGTTGCTCGCCGGTGGCCTGTCCGTCGCCCAACTGGTCCGTACGGCGTGGGCGTCGGCGGCGAGCTTCCGTGGCACCGACCAGCGGGGCGGGGCCAACGGGGCGCGGATCCGGCTTGAGCCGCAGCGGAGCTGGGCGGTCAACGACCCGGCGGAACTGGCCACGGTGCTGCCGGTGCTAGCGCGGGTGCGGGAGGATTTCAACGCCGGGCAGTCCGGCGGTAAGCGGGTCTCCCTCGCGGACGTGATCGTGCTCGGCGGCTGCGCCGCCGTCGAGCAGGCGGCCCGCAGCGCCGGGCACGACGTCATCGTCCCGTTCGCACCCGGCCGCACGGACGCCACCGCGGAGCAGACCGACGTGCAGTCGTTCGCCGTGCTCGAACCGACGGCCGACGGGTTCCGCAACTACCTGCGGGCCGGCCGGAAGCTGTCGCCGGAGACGCTGCTGCTGGACCGGGCCAACCTGTTGACGCTCACCGCACCCGAGATGACCGTCTTGATCGGCGGCCTACGGGTGCTCGGCGCCAACGCCGCAGGGGCACCGCACGGTGTCCTCACCGGCCGGCCCGGCACCCTGACCAACGACTTCTTCGTCAACCTGCTCGACATCGGCACGCAGTGGACGGCGTCCGCCTCGGCCGAGAACGTCTACGAGGGCCGCGACCGTGCCACCGGCAAGGTCACCTGGACGGCCACCGCCGTCGACCTCGTCTTCGGCGCGAACTCCCAGCTGCGCGCCATCGCCGAGGTCTACGCCAGCGCCGACGGTCAGCAGCGGTTCGTCCGCGACTTCGTCACGGCCTGGGTGAAGGTGATGAACCTGGACCGCTTCGACCTCGGGCCGGCGGCGGGGCGCCGATAGGTCGCCCCGCGGGTGGCGCGGTGGTGCTGCCGCGCCACCCGTGGCTGCGCCGTGCTGCCTGCCGCCGCGCCGTCCCTGGACCCGGCCGGCGGAGGGTCAGCCTCGGCACAGCAGGGCGTCGGGCTCCTTGCCGGGCGACCAGATCCAGGCCCGGTAGGCGACCCCGACGAGGTGTTCGCCCGGGGCGCACTGGCCCTTGTAGTGGCCGGTGGCGAAGTCGCCACCCGGGCCGCCGGCCGGGCGGTTGTCGCCACGGTCGAACCACACCACCCGGCTGGTGCCGCCGACCGGGGTGCCCGCGTCGCGGCAGAGCACGGACGACAGGTCCCCACCACGGACCGCGTACCCGGTGACGGTCTTGGCCCTCGGGCACTGGAACTTGGTGAAGCCGACCGCCCAGTCGGTGTCCACGTGGGCCTCGTCGCGCACCACCTGATGACCGCCGGTGTCCGGGGCGCCGGTGCAGAGCCCCCGGTTGCCGGTACGGCTCAGGCCGACCAGCCGCTGGCCGTCGGGGCACACCGCCTTGCGCGCACCGGAGTCCCAGTCCGGCAGCGCCCGCATCCGTACCGACTGGTTGAAGTCGGCGTGGTCGAGGGTGAGCATCGACCAGTTGCGGACCGGGGCGACCGGCCCGGTCAGACCGCCGGAGACCAGCCGCCGCCAGGCGTCGGCACGCCAGTCGTCGCCGTCGTAGAGGCCCATCCGGTTACCGGCCGCGTCCCAGTGCATCAGCGCCCAGCCGTTGCCGCGCCGGTTGTCGTGCCAGCCCACCAGCGGCCAGTAGGCGAAGTCGGCGTCGGTGGCGACCAGGTAGTCGACGAAATTGTGGAACCAGGCCCGCGACTTCGGATCGGTGTTGTCCCGGCCACCCACCCCGAACTCGCTGATCCACACCGGGGCGGTGAAGTGCCGGTCGCCGTCGAGCGCCACGTACGCGGCCTGCCGTCGTACGGTCTCGAAGAGCTGATCCCGGCTCAGGTCCTGGTAGCGGGGGTCGGTGGTCTCGCCGATGCCGGTGGCGCCGCTGTGGTTCGGGCCGGTGTAGCCGTAGAAGTGCGCCGAGTAGACCAGCTTGTTGGACCGGACCAGGGTGTGCGACAGCTGGGCGACCGGTTCGAGGGTGGGCCGCCCGTGCGGCAAGCCGTCCACCGGCAGCCCGTACCAGTTGATGCCCTCCACGATGATCAGCAGGTTCGGGTTGGCCTCGGTCAGGATGCGGTCCCCGGCCCGCTGCGCGGCGGCGTGCCAGTCGTGGCGGTCACCGAGCCCCCAGTTCGGGTCGTCGAGGATGTTGCGGCGTACCTCGTTGTAGAGGTCGGCACCGACCACCCGGGCGTTGCCGGCGTACCGGCGGGCCATGAACAGCCAGTCCTGCTCCCACTGCTCGGTGCTCTGGCTCGTGTTCCACCGCTCGTTGCCGTCGAGCCCGCAACACCACCTCGACGTGTTCGTGTGGTTGTTGAGGATCACCGCGAAACCCTGGTCGGTGAGTACGCGGATCGCCTCGTCGTACACCTGGAGGGGGGTCCTGCCGCGCAGCTGCGGGTTGGCGCGGACCGAGGCGTCCGGCACCGGGCGGCCGTCGCGGATCATCTCGTTGGAGAACGGCAGCCGGATGCTGTTCAGGCCCAGCTCGTGGAAGCTGGCCACGATGTCGGCCAGCGGCGCGCGGTCCAGCCCCAACGGCATCTGGTCGGCCTTCTCACCCGCATGGTGGTTGGCCGCGTCCGCCGTGCTTCCACTGCCGTTCCAGGTGCCGCTGGCGCCGTGCCAGTTGCCGGACTTCAGCTTGAACCGGTTGCCGTTGGCGTCCACGACGTAGCGCCCACGGGTGCTCAGCGGCGCGGCCCAGGCGGCGGCCAGCCGGGGCGCCGACTGCGGGGCAGCGCCCTGCGCCGAGGATGGCACGGCGCTGCCCTGCGCCGAGGATGGTACGGCGAGCGCGACCGTGGCCAGCAGCGCTATCGGGGTCAGAAACCGGATCAGACTACGCACGAGCACTCCTTCGCCCCGACCGACTTCCGACGCTCAGATAGTAGGCGATCGATGAAGCGATGGTCATCCGCGGAAATCCCGGTCCGGGGTGTCACTTCTGCGGCGTCGGCGGTGCTTCGTAGGTATGGAGGAGGAAGCTGGTCTCGTCGGGCCGGGACGGGTGGCCGCCGTGCCGCCGGTCCGGCTCGGGCGGGACAGGTCCGCAGGTCGAACGGTGCGGAGGGAGGCCGTGGTGGTCGGGTCGACCCCGGCCGGACGGGAAGGCGTCCGCGCCGACCTCGAACAGGTCTTCCGTACCACCTATCCCCGGGTCGTCGGGGTCGCCGCCCGGGTGCTCGGCTCCCGCGCCGAGGCCGAGGACGTGGCGCAGGAGGTGTTCCTCGCCTTCGGGCGCTCCTCGGTGCCGGCGGGGCAGGCGGTCGGCTGGTTGTCGGTCGCCGCGGCGCACACCGCGCTGAACCAGGTCCGGTCCCGCCGTCGACGCGCCGCCCGCGAGCAGGTCGCCGGTGACCTGGACGCGGTCTGTCCGGACGTCGCGGACACGGTGGTGACCCGCGACGAACGTCGGCGGGTGCGGGCGGCGCTGGCCCGGCTGCCCCGCCGCCAGGCCGTCGCCCTCCTGCTCCGGCACAGCGGCCTCAGCTACGCCGAGGTCGCGGCCGCTCTCGATCTTTCCCCCGGCAGCGTCGGCACCACCGTACGCCGCGCCGAGTCCGCCCTACGCGAGGAGTTGAACCGTCATGCGTCATCCGACTGACGGCACGCTACGCCGGCTGCTGGACGAGCCGGCCGGGGTCGCCGACGCCGACCGCGAGCACGTCGCACGGTGCCCGGTCTGCCTGTCCGGGCTGGCCGCCGCCCGACAGGACGCGGCGATCACCGGCGCGGCGTTGGACGTGCGACCGGACGTCGACGTGGAGGCGGGCTGGCAGCGCCTGCACCGTACGGTCGGCAGCACCGCCCACCGGCGGGCACCCGCCGCCGCCCGGGCACCCCGCTGGCGGGCCGCGCTGCGCAGTCCGGTGGTCGCCGCCGTCGCCGTGCTCGCGCTGCTGGCCGGGGCCAGCGCCGCGGCGGCCGGGAACTGGTTGCAGATCTTCCACACCGAGCGGATCGCCCCGGTCACGCTCCCCCAGGCCGACCTGGTCGCGCTGCCCGACCTGTCGGCGTACGGCGAGGTGAAGATGACCGAGCGGGCCAACGTACGTGAGGTCGCCGACGCCGCCGAGGCGGAGCGGGTCAGTGGGCTGACCCTGCCCCGGGTGGCTCAGCTGCCCCGCGGTGTGAGGGGCGAACCGACGTTCCAGGTCGGCGACCGGACCAGCGCGGAGTTCACCTTCTCGGTCGACAAGGCGAGGCAGACGGCCGAGGCGGCGGGCAAACCGCTGCCGGAGCCACCGGCCGGTCTCGATGGCAGCCAGTTCCGGTTGAGCGCCGGCCCCGGAGTCGCCGCGGTGTGGTCGGCCGGGCGCGAGGTGCCGAACCTGATCGTGGCCCGGATGGCCGCACCGACCGTCTACTCCTCGGGCGTCGAGTTCGCCACGGCCCGCGACTACCTGCTCTCCCTGCCGGGTCTGCCGGAGAACGTCGCGTCGCAGCTGCGGCACTACACCGGGGACGGGGCGACGCTGCCGCTGCCGGTGAACGCCCGGTACCTGACCGCCGCCACCGCCGACGTCCACGGGTCGCCGGCCACCGTGCTGACCTCGCGGGACGGCGTACTGGCCGGGGTGGTCTGGGTGCAGGGTGGGACGGTCACCGCGGTGGCCGGGCCGCTGAGCGCTGACGAGGTGCTGTCGGTGGCGCGCGGACTGCGGTGGAACCGATGACCGGCCCCACGACCGAACGGGGCGGTGCGGCCCCTGGGCAGGGCGGCGCAGCCCCGGACCACGGCGGCACGGCCATCGGGCACGGCGGCACGGGGCCTGAGCGGGATGGCGGGGTCGGCCCCGACGCGGCGGCGCGGCTGCTCGCCGAACTGCCGCCGGCGCCGGCGGCGTGGTGCTCGGGCCTGCGCAAGCGGTACCGGCGGCGCAGCGCGGTGGACGGTGTGTCCTTCACCGTCGACCGCGGCGAGGTGGTGGGTCTGCTCGGCCCCAACGGTGCCGGCAAGACCACCGTCATCAAGATGCTGCTCGGCCTGGTCCGGCCCGACGCGGGCGAGGTGCTGCTGCTCGGACGACCGGCGAGCGACCCGCGTTCCCGGGCCCGCGTCGGATACCTGCCGGAGCTGTTCCGGTACCAGCCGTGGCTGACCGCGGCAGAGGTGCTCGCCCTACACGTCCGGCTCGCCGGCACCGCCGTACCCGCGCACGAGCGACGGGAGTGTCTGGCCGCCGTCAGCCTGGCCGACCGGGCCGACGATCGGGTGGGCGGCTTCTCCAAGGGCATGCAGCAGCGCCTCGGGCTGGCCGTAGCGCTGGTGGCCCGCCCGGAACTCGTCGTGCTCGACGAGCCGACCAGCGCCCTGGATCCGCTCGGCCGGGCCGACGTACGGGACCTGCTGCTCTCCCTCAAGGCCCGGGGCGTCGCGGTGCTGCTCAACTCGCACCTCATCGGTGAGGTGGAACGGGTCTGTGACCGGGTGGTCATCCTGGACAAGGGGCAGGTGGCCGCCGCCGGCACCCTCGCCGAACTGCTCGGCCGACGGGAGCTGCGACTGCGGCTCGACGGGGTGGACGAGCGGGCCCACGACCGGCTGGCCGCCGCCGGCCCGCTCACCCAGGAGGGAAACCTGTTCACCGTCACGCTGCCGACCGAACCAGAGCCGACATGCGTGCCGGACCTGGTGACCGATCTGGTCGGCCTCGGGGTACGCGTACATGCCGTCGAGCCGGCGCGGGTCAGTCTCGAGGAGCGGCTGCTGGCCATCCTGCGTACCGGAGGTGACCGGCGATGACCGTCCGGACCGTGCTCACGGTCGCCGCGCTCACCCTGCAGGAGGCCGCGCGGCGGCGGGTGTTGCGCTCGCTCGGCGTACTGACGATCGTGCTGCTCGCGCTCAGTGCCTGGGGGTTCTCCCGGATCGACGCCGAGTTCGGCGGGCTCACCAGCGGCGAGGCCCGGCTGGTCGCGGCCCTGGTGCTCAACCTGGTGATGTTCGGCCTGAGCCTGATCGCCGCACTCGGTACGGCGTTCCTCGCCGGTCCGACCCTGGCCGGCGACATCGAGTCCGGGGCGGCGCTGGCGATCCTGGCCCGGCCGGTGCGCCGCTTCGCGGTGCTGCTCGGCAAGTGGGCGGGACTGGTGGTCTTCGGCGCCGGTTTCGTCACCGTGGCCGGCCTGGCTCAGCTGCTGGTCGTCCGGGTCACCGTGGGCTACTGGCCGCCCGGGCCGGTGACCGGTCTGGCGCTGCTCGCCGCGCAGACCATCGTGCTGCTCACCCTCGGTCTGCTGCTCTCCAGCATCAGCTCACCGATGGCCTCGGGGGTGGTGGCCGTCGGCCTGTTCGGGGCCACCTGGATCGCGGGCGTGGTGGGCGCGTTCGGCACCGCCCTCGACAACGAGGGCGTGGCCCGGGTGGGCACCGTGTCCCGGATGCTGCTGCCGACCGACGGGCTGTGGCGCGGTGCCATGAACGCCTTTCAGGACCCGACCGTGTTGATGCAGTTCGGTCCGGCCATGCAGGGCCACCCGTTCCTCAGTGATGCCTCACTGACCGGCACCTACCTCGCCTGGGCGGGCCTCTGGATCACGCTCGTCCTCGCCCTGACCGCCCTCCTCTTCCGCCGCCGCGACCTCTGAGAAAATCGCCCCGGATCGTAGTGCGAAAGTGCCCCCGGAAGGGCGTTTTCGTACCAAGATCCGGGGCGACAGCCTTACGGTTTGCGGCCGACCGCGCAGTACTGGTCGATCTCCGCTGGCTCGGTGTCCGTGCCGTCGGGACGCCAGCGGGTGACCGAGACGACGCCGGGCTCGACCAGTTCCAGGCCGTCGAAGAGGGCCGCGATCCGCTCAGGGCTGCGCAGGTGGTACTTGGGGTTGGCGGAGATGTTCCAGATCCGCACCGCCTCGGTGACCGCCTCGCTGGTGTCGCTGCCGTCGTACATCGCCAGGTAGCTGCCCGACGGCAGCTCGGCCATGATGCTGTCGATGATCGACTTGGCTTCCTCGTCGGACTCGACGTGGCCGAGGATGCCCATCAGGATGAGCGCGACGGGCTGGGTCAGGTCCAGCGTCCGCGCCGCCTCCCGGAGGATGGTCTTCGGGTCCCGCAGGTCCGCGTCGACGTAGTCGGTGGCGCCCTCGGGGGTGCCCACCAGCAGCGCCCGGGCGTGCGTCAGCACCAGCGGGTCGTTGTCGACGTACACGATGCGGGCCTGCGGGTTGACCGACTGGGCCACCTCGTGGGTGTTGTCGGCGGTGGGCAGGCCGGTGCCGATGTCGAGGAACTGCCGGATGCCGGCCGTACCGGCCAGGTAACGCACCGCCCGGGTGAGATAGGCCCGGGAGAGCCGGGCGTTCTCCGCCAGATGCGGCAGGTTCGAGATGATCTGGTCGCCGACCTGCCGGTCGGCGGCGAAGTTGTCCTTGCCGCCGAGCAGGTAGTTCCAGATCCGGGCCGTCTGCGGGACGCCAGTGTCCAACTTGGGCCTGTTCTGTTCGCCGC
Organism: Micromonospora zingiberis; assembly: GCF_004331455.1. GTDB lineage: Bacteria > Actinomycetota > Actinomycetes > Mycobacteriales > Micromonosporaceae > Micromonospora > Micromonospora zingiberis. The sequence goes on along the minus strand of NZ_SJJR01000008.1, from coordinate 170,863 downwards.
CCGCCACGGCCGTACCGTCCACCACGATCGCACCTCAGTCTCGTTTGGACCATCGAGCTTCTGGGTGGCAGCTTAGAGCGTCGGACCTGACCGAGCGCTCAGCGGTCCGGTGGCGTGTCACGGCGCGGCGCGGCCTCGGCGGGCGTCTCAGGCCAGCAGCTCGCCGAGGGCGGCGGCGAAGACCTCGTGGTGCCGGGCGACGTCCGTGACGGTGGTCTGCGGGCACATCAGGGCCATGTTGTGGAACGGGGTCATCAGGATGCCCCGGTTGCTCAGGTAGACGTGCAGGTAGTCCTCCAGTACGGGATCGGCCCGCTGCGCCGACTCGGTGCCGGTACGGGGTGCCGGAGCGGCGAAGCGGTACTCCACCCGCGCGCCCAACTGGCTGACCGACCAGGGCAGCGCGTACTGCTCGATGATGGCGCGTACGCCCGTGGCGAAGGCGGTGGCCACCTCGATCATGCCGGCGAACGCCTCGTCGGTGAGCACCTGCTCAAGGGTGGCTCGGGTGGCCGCGATCGACACCGGATTGCCGGCGAGGGTGCCGCCGACGCCGCCCATGTCGACCAGGTCGAGATCCGCCCGACCGGCCAGTGCGGCGGCCAGCTCGGCGGAGAGGCCGTACGCGCCGACCGGGATCCCGCCGCCGATGGCCTTGCCGATGGTGACCACGTCCGGGGTCAGGCCCCAGGCGGCGGTCGCGCCGCCCGGCCCGGCGGAGAAGGTGTGCGTCTCGTCGTTGATCAGGTAGGTGCCGTGCTGCCGGGTGAGCGCGCGTACGCCGTCGAGGTAGCCGGGTTCGGGCAGGACGATGCCGATGTTGGTCAGCGCCGGTTCCATCAGCACGGCGGCCACGTCGCCGTGGGCGAGTTCGCGGGCCAGCCCGTCGAGGTCGTTGAACTCGGCGACCCGGCTGGTGCTGGTCACGTCGTAGGGCGCCCCGACGTTCCCGGGGCGGCTTCGTGGGCGGCCGTCCGGCCCGACCACGATCAGCGATTCGTCGACCGAGCCGTGGTAGCAGTAGCTGTTGACCAGGATGCGGTCCCGGCCGGTGACGGCGCGCAGCAGTCGGATCGCCCACCGGTTGGCGTCGGTGGCGGTGAGCGTGAAGCTCCAGGCGGGCAGTCCGAAGCGCCGGCTCAACTCGGCGCCGACCGTCGCCGCCTCCTCGGTGGGCAGCATGGTGGTCGCGCCACCGAGTTCGGCCAGGCGTCGGGTGACCGCGGCGACCACCGGAGCCGGTGAGTGGCCGGCCATCGCCCCGGTGTCGCCGAGGCAGAAGTCGAGGTACTCGTTGCCGTCGATGTCGGTGAGGCGGGCGCCGTGCGCCCGGTCGACGTACACCGGGAAGCCGGCGGCGTTCTTGTTCATCCAGGTCATCGGCACCTTGCCGAACAGGTGCGCGGCACCGGCGTACGCGGCGGCGGAGCGGGGGTTGCGCTCGGCGAAGGTGGCCCGCTCCCGCTCCAGCAGCCGTTGCAGGCGTGCCCGGTCAACCCCGTCAGCTTCGAAATCCGTCGACATCGCGCGACAGTACCAACGATATGAGCGCTCGACCAGACTCCGCGCGACTGATTCCCGCTGTCCAGGGTGCTCGTCGCCCGGCCCGATCAGCGCAGCACGTCGTACACCGCCAGCTGCACGCCGTTGCGGTACGTGGCGTGCTCGGCCAGCGTCAGCCGCTGCTTGTCGGCGACCTCCGTGGCGAACAGCCGTCGCCCACCGCCGAGCAGGAGCGGGAAGACGAGCAGGTGGTACCGGTCGACCAGGCCGGCGGCGGCGAGGCCCTGGGCGAGGGTCGCGCTGCCGTGCACCAGGATCGGGCCGCCCTCGCCCTGCTTGAGTTCGGCGACCTCGTCCAGCGAACGCAGCACGGTGGTGTTGTGCCACTGCGGGTCGGTGAGCGTGGTCGACACCACGTACTTCGGCATCGCGTTGTACTCGGCGAACTCCTCCATCGTCGGCCAGACCGGCGCGAACTCGTCGTAGCTGACCCGGCCGATCAGCATCGCGCCCGCCTCCTGCTGCTCGCGTCCCTTGATGTCGTACGCGGCCTCGTCCATCTGCACGTCCTTGAACGTCCAGCCGGCGTGCGGGTAGCTGCCCCCGCCGGGCGAGTCGATCACGCCGTCGAGGGACATGAACTCGGTGACGATCAGCGAACGCATCTGGGTCTCCTTCATCAGCCATCGGTGGTGCCTCCACCAGAACGTCGAACGAGGCGGACCGGATTCGACAACTCGGGCCTGAGAAATTTCGACCGTCCGACGGGCGGTGCCCCGCCGGTACGGAGAACCGCACCGACGGGGCACCGCAACCGCAGAGCCGACGACTAGTTGTCGATCGTGATGGTCGCCTTGCGGAAGTTGTTACGCGTGTCGCTCTTCGACGGGTCGTAGTTCTGCTCGATGTTGCCCGCCGTGTCGACCGAGAACCAGTGGAACGTGGTCGTCTCGGTCACGTGGAACACCTCGCCGGGCTCACGGAACTCGGTCGCCTTGTAGCGCGGCGAGTCGAGCGTCGGCCGGCTGCCGTCGGTGGTGTAGTAGATGCTCACCGGCTCGTCGGCCTCGAACCGGACGTCGACCGGCCCGGGGTAGGTCCCGCCGCCCGGCACCAGCTTGGAGGTGGGCTTCTTGTTGTCCTTGCCCCACTCGGCCGCGATCCGGAACATCTCCATGATCCCGTTGGCGTACTCCATCGTCTCGGCGTGCCCGCTGACCAGCGCCGGGTTGCCGATCCACGGCGGCTGGAACGAGCCGCCCTGCCAGTTGCCGGTCGTCGGGTTGTAGACCGAGCCACCGACCTCCCACCCGAAGGCGTAGATCCCGTACGTGTGGTACAGGTCCTCCCGCACGTTGCCGGCCGACGAGTAGAGCACGTCGGACGAGCCACCCACGTTCTCGGGCGTCACCACGGTCTCCCGGTGCGCCTTCACCTGGGACAGGATCCGGGAGGCCGACTGCCAGTAGAACAGCTCGTCGCGCAGCGGCGGCCGGGGCGTGGTGACCCGCCCGTTGGCGACGTAGGCGCCCGGCTGCCAGAACAGCTGGCCACCGTTGGAGTGCACCGACATGAAGAACTTGATGTTCGAGTACGTCTCGGCGAGCCAGACGATGTTCTTCGCCTCCGGCTCCGACAGCTTCTCCGGGCCCTGGTAGGTGTCGCTGACGCAGCTGAACGAGCCACCCGCGTAGCCGTCCTGGGCGGAGCCCACCCGGTAGTTGCGGTTCAGGTCGACGCCCCAGGCGTTGCGCCGGGCCGGATCGGCGTTGTCGTCCGCACAGTGGTTGGTCAGGTTACGACGCTGCGAGGCGAAGTTGTAGAAGCTGTAGTTCGCCCCGTCCGGGTTGTTGGTCGGGATGAGGAAGATGTCGGTGTTGTCGACGATCTTCTTCGTCTCCCAATCCGTCTTGTAGTTGTGCACGAGCCGCTCGGCGGTCTCCAGCGTGGTCGTCGCCGGCACCCACTCGCGGGCGTGGTCCTGGGCCTGGATCAGCACGCCCGGGTTGCGCCCGTCGCGGTGCTTGCCGATCCGCAGCGCGCGGATGGTGTTCGGGCCGCGCGGCACCTCACCGTCGGGCGCACCGACGCGCTTCTGGTCGAGGAAGTCGGTCAGCGCCACCGGAGCCGACGCCTGCACGATGCCGGTACCGGCGTTGGTGCGGTACGGGTGCGCCCGGTCGATCAGCCCACCCGACTGCGTCTTGAGCGCCTGCGCGACCTGCGCCGCGGTGCTCGCGAGCGCCCCGGCGGCGTTCTTGGCGAGCAGGACCCGCACGGCGTTGCCGTTGACCTCGACCGCCAGCGGCAGGTCGGCGCCCGGTCGGTTGACGAACTCGACGCTGATGTCGTTGCCACCCTCGTGGCCCCAGGCCGCGGAGCTGACCACGACCGCCGCCTGTCCGGTGCCGCCGATGGTGGCCTGCGCCTTACGCTGGTACCCGTTCGTCTGGTACGGCAGGTAGACGATCTCGGCGATCTTCGGGTACTCGCGGGCGATCTCCTCGATCCGGTCGTGCAGCTGCTGGGGGTGCTTGTAGCCGTCGACGAAGTCCCACTTGTAACCCGGGTTCGCGGTGAGCGGCGGCGCGCCGTCCTCCAGCCAGTTCGACACCGGGCCGGTGGTGACACCGCCGGTCGAGCTGGTGACCCGGATCTGGCTCGGACGGGTGTCGAGCTTGAACAGGTTCCGGTGGAACATGTACTGGCCGGAGTCGACGAACCGGCTCATCGTCCGGGCGAAGGCGAAGTCGCTGCCCGGGCCCGAGTCGTTCTCCAACTGCATGGTGACCACCGGGCTCGTCTGCTGCCCCTGGGTGGTCCGCGCCTCGACGTAGAGGAAACCCTGGCCCTTGGTGGTGAACCAGTCGGCGCGGGCGATGCGTACCGTCGCCTCGTGACTGAAGGTCTGGGCGGACCGCGCGCTGACCGACTGGAGACCGCCGTCGGCCTCGTCGCTCCAGGTGAAGCTCTCGTGATCGGCGAGGATCTCGACGCCCATCGCCTCAAGTTCCGCGCGCTGCTCGGCCGTCACCACGGCCTCACCCTCGATGCCGGTCGGCACCCGCTTGAGGCCGTGTTCCAGGTCGAAGCCGGCGGCCAGGACCTGGTCCAGCATGTCCGCACCGCTCAGGTGGACCCGGACCAGGTTTATCTGGTCCGGGTTCTCCAGGTGTGACCGGCCGGACTCGGCCGTCGGGCCCGTGGTTTCCGCGCCTGCTGGCCCGCTCGCCAGCAGGAAGCTCCCCACCAGAACGGGCAGTACGAGAAGAGCTATGCGTTGTCGGGTGCGCCGCATCCTTCCCTCCTTCTGCTTGTGGCATGTGTGGGGAGAAGCTATCGGCGCCAATCGAATTCAACGGTCCCTGACGTGCCCAGTTGACCGAATCTTGAGCTTCGGCGCGGACCCGCACAGACGCCGACGGGGCCGCCGGAGGATTCCGGCGGCCCCGTCGCACCCGATGTCAGTGGATGACGACCGGCGTCTTCGGCTGGTCGCCGGGCTGGTCGTCGAGCAGGTGTGAGCGCTCGCGCCGGCGCGGCAGGAACGCCGCCGGGATGAGCGTCAACAGCACCAGCCCGAACGCCACCCAGAAGGTCGTGGCGAAGGCGTTGGCGGCGAAGTCGAGGCCACGCTCGATGACCGACGGGTCGACCGGGAACTGCTCAACCAGCTCCGGTCGTTGCTGCGACGCGATGGCCAGGCCGGCCTCGCTGACCGGATTGCCGTTCGGGTCGGTCACGCCCGGGATCGGACGGGACCCGTTCAGCTCGTTGGTGAGGATCACCGACATCAACGCGGCGCCGACGGAACCGCCGATCTGCTGGAGGATGTTGAGCAGGGTGGAGCCGCGGGCCACCTCGTGCCCGGTCAGCGTTCGCAGCGCCGAGGTCATCACCGGCATCATGGTGCCGCCCATGCCCATCCCCATCACGAACAGCGAGCCGCAGAGCAGCAGGTAGGAGCTGTTCGCGTCGACCTGAGTGAAGGTGGCGAAGCCGGCGATGATCAGCAGTAGCGCGAACGGCACCGTCCGGCCGACCGGCACCTTGTCGGCCAGCATGCCGGCGATCGGCATGGTCAGCATCGCGCCGATGCCCTGCGGCGCGATCAGCAGGCCCGCCGCCAGGGTCGACTCGCCGCGTACCTGGAGGAAGTAGCTCGGGAACAGCAGCCCGGCGCCCATGAAGGCGATGATGAAGACGAACATCGTCACCGCCGCGACGGTCAACCGACGGTTACGGAACAGCCGCAGGTCCAGCAGCGGATGCCGGGGCCGGAACGAGTAGACGACGAACGAGACCACCAGCGCCGCACCGATCAGCATGGGTGCCCATACCCCGGCGTCGGCGAAGGTGCCGACCTCGGGCAGCGACGAGACGCCGTACAGGAACAGGGCGAGGCCCGGCGAGAGCATCAGCATGCCGACGAAGTCGAACGACTCCGACGGTTCGGGGTTGTCCTTCGGCAGCGCCACCTGCGCGTAGGCGAGGGCCACCAGACCGATCGGCAGGTTGATCAGGAAGATCCAGTGCCAGCTGGCCACGTCGATCAGCCAGCCGCCGAGGATCGGGCCACCGATCGGGCCGAGCAGCATCGGAATGCCGAGCACGGCCATCAACCGGCCGATCCGGTGCGGTCCGGCGGCCCGCGTCATGATCGTCATGCCGAGCGGCATGAGCATTCCACCGCCGAGACCCTGTAGCACCCGGTAGGCGATCAACTGCCCGATGCTGTCGGCGGTGGCGCAGAGTCCGGAGCCGATGGTGAACAGGGCCAACGCCAACATGTAGAGGCGTTTCGTACCGAACCGGTCCGCCGCCCACCCGGCGAGCGGAATGACCGTGGCCAGCGCGAGGGTGTAGCCGGTCATGGTCCAGGCCACCCGGGCGTACGACGCGTCGAACTCGCTCTGGAAGGTCGGCAGCGCGACGGTGACGACCGTCACATCGAGAATCGACATGATCGCGCCGAGCACGACGACGCCCGCCACCTTGAGAACCGTGGCGTCGAGCTTGTCCGACGTCGGGACAGGCTGTGACGCCGCGACCGATTGCTGTGTCACGAGGTCTCCTGAATCAAAAGGTGCCCGGTGTCCGCAGAGGGCTTACTGGCGGCCCCAGCCGGCAAAGGCGGGCATGACCAAATGGGCACGAACCCGCAGCGCAGATTAGCCTGCGCCACAGACGAAACGCCGTTGGATTAACGGTCGGCAGACAAACACGTCACGTGTTCCTGATCACTGATGGGACCCGCCCGATCGATACCGACCGCAGCCTCCCGCATCCGGTACGCGATCAAACGGCGACGGAGACGAATATGCGCATCGATTTCCGCGCGGCGCGCGTTGTGCCCGGTTGCGGCGGCGAACTGCCCGAGCCGGGCACCGATCAGGATGCCCGCCGCACCCTCCGGTAGGGGCGGCACCTGCACGGATCACGGTCACCTGCCGGCGTCCGACTGCCCGGCGTCGGTCGCCGGATGACCACATCGGGCGACATCCGGACAGCCGCAACGCCGCTTCCGTCCTGGATCAGGCCGGCCAGCGTTGTCTGTGCACATACCCGGTGTGTACGGTGGGCGCGTCACGCTCAGGGTTCATGGCTCATTCCGTGGGGGAATCGAACGGTGCCCAACGAAGCAGGGTCCCCGGACGCCGATCCGATCCCGCGCATCCTCGGTAGTGCACCCCGGCCGGACCGTTCGAGCCGCACCCGGCAATGGGTGGGTATCGGCACGTTGACCGGCGCTATCGCCCTGGCCGCGATCGCGGTCCCGCCGTTGCTGGCCTCCACCGAGTCACCGCCGGTCAGCTCCCCGGAGACGGTGGCCACCCCCGTCGCGACGAGCGCACCGACGGAGCCGGCAGCATCGGCCCCGGGCGAGTCTCCGAGCCCGACGCCGAGCCCTGAGCGCACCGCACCGGCCGCCGGTCCGACGCCCAGCCCGTCGACCAGGACGGCGGCACCGGCCCCGCCGCCGACCACCTCGGCGGCCTCGCCGTCGGCCACCAGCAGCCGGTCCACCGCACCACCGTCGCTGCGCCCGGTCAGTGTGGAGGCCGAGGACCCCGGCAACGTGCTCGGCGAAGGTGCCGGCATCGTGGCCTGCTCCGCCTGCGCGGGTGGCGCCCGGGTGCGCTATCTCGGCACGCTCAGCGTGTACCTGACCAATCCGACCGCTGGTCCGCGTACCGTCACCGTCGCCTACACGGTCGACGGCAGCCGTGAACTCAAGATCTCCATCAACGGCGCCGCGCCGACCAACCATTTCCTCACCGGCACCGCCTGGGACACCCCGCGCACCTTCCGGTACACCACCACGGTGCCGGCCGGGCGCGTCAGCTTCACCTTTTACAACGACACCGGCCCCAGCCCGGACATTGACAAGATCACAATAAGCTGACCGCGACCGGATGAACCGTTTCGTCGCCTACGTCGCGCTGTGCCGAGCCCTCCTGCTCGGCAGGCTGGCGCTCACGGTGGCCGCCGTCGGCGTCGGCATCCAGCTCGTCGACGACACCTGGCGTGCGGTCGGCACCCTGGTCGTCATCGCCGTCGCCACCGCCGTTCAGGTCACCGTGCTGAGCCGGTGGCCGACCGTGATCCGCTGGCGGTTGGGCTTCCTGGCCGTCGACGCCGCCCTGATGCTCGCGGTACTGATGGTGAGCCAGGGTAACGTCGCCTTCTTCTGCTACGCCGCCGGCTTCGCGGCCCTCACCGGCGCCCTGCTGGGCACCCGCGCGCTACCACTCTGGATCGCCAACGCCGGGCTCGGGCTGGCCGTGGCGACCCAACTGTTGCGCATCGACGGCACGGCCGACTCCGTCGCCGCCCCGTTCCTCCTCGCCTTCCCGATGATCGACGTCGTCTGCGGGTACGGCGCCGCCGTGGTGACCGGCGCCCTGGCCCGCTACCTCGACGCCACCGTCGCGGCGGTGGCCAGCGCCCACCACTCCGCGGCGGCCTCCGAGCGGGCCCGGCTGGCCCGCGAGCTGCACGACTCGGTCGCCAAGACGCTGCGCGGGGTCTCCTTCGCCGCCGTCGCGCTGCCCACCCTGCTACGTCGCCATCCGCAGCTGGCCGAGGAACTCGCCAGCACCGTGTCGGCCGGCGCGGACACCGCCATCAGGGAGGCCCGCGAACTGCTCTCCGGACTCCGCCGCGACGCGTTGGACCGGCCGTTCCCCGACTACCTGCGACAGGCGTGCCAGACCTGGTCGGAACGGACCGGCGTACCGGTGCGTCTCAACCTGGCCGCCGTCGAGCCGGCGCCGGCGGTCCGCTACGAACTGGCGCGGATCACCGACGAGGCGCTGGAGAACGTGCTCCGACACGCGGACGCGACCCTGGTCCAGGTCGGACTGTACGAACGGGAGGGACACGCAGTGATCACGATCACGGACGACGGTGCCGGTTTCAGCCTTCCCGGCGAGCTGACCGCGCTGTCCACCACGGGTAGCTTCGGCATCATCGGAATGACCGAACGCGCCCAGGCCGTCGGCGGCATGTTGCGCCTGGACTCGCACCCCGGCGCGGGCACCACGGTGACCGCCCGGGTGCCCCTCCCGACCGGCGCGATCGCGGCCACCCCGGGTGGGTGACAGCGTGATCGAAGTGCTGATCGTCGACGACAATCCGATCGTCCGGATGGCGCTTCGCGGCTTCCTCGCCGGCGCCGAGGACGTCACCGTGGTCGGTGAGGCGCCGGACGGGCGCACCGCGTTGGCCACGGCGCAGCGGCTCCGCCCGGACGTGACCCTGCTCGACCACCGGATGCCGATCGCCGACGGGCTCAGCGTGGTCGGCGAACTCACCGAGCACTCCCGGGTGCTCGTGCTGACCAGCGACGACGCCGACGAGCTGATCGCCGGGATGCTGCGGGGCGGTGCGCGCGGCTACCTGGTCCACGGTGAGTTCGATCCGGCGGAGCTGCTGCGCGCGGTGCGGGCCGTGGCCGCCGGACAGGGTTGGCTCTCGCCGCGCAGCGCGTCGGTCACCATCTCCGCCCTACGCGAACAGGCCGCCCGCGAACAGCAGGACGCGCATCGGGCGGAAAATGCCCGGGCCACCCGCGAGGGGTTCGGCCTGACCCGGCGCGAGCAGGAGGTGATGGCGTTGCTGTGTGCCGGGCATTCGAACGCGAAGATCGCCCGCCGGCTGCTGCTGACCGAGAAGACCGTGAAGAACCACCTGGCGAACATCTTCACCAAACTCCAGGCGCGTAACCGCACCGAGGCGGTGGTGCGGTGGACCGGCCGGCAGGAACCCGGCTGAGGTTTCCCATCTGACACGTCTGCGGCTGAACGCCGGGCCCCGCGCGGTCGTTGTAGTGACGACGGGCCCTCCCCGCCCGCCATCACCGCCGGATGGGAGTAGCCATCAGCGACGCCAGCGGGCCGCCGAACCGCCACAACTTGGTGCCGACCGACGGCGAGGTCGAGCTGGTCACCGTGTTGATCGTCCACCCCCGGCCGGTCGAACGGGCCGCCCTGCGCGCCGTGCTCCACGCCGACGACCGGATCCGGGTCGTCGCGCTGACCGGTGACGGCGACCGGGCGGTGGACCTGGCACGCCGGCTGCGACCCGCCGTGACCCTGCTGGACGATCACCTCGCCGCACCGGGCGACGGAGAACTGGTCCGCGCCCTGGCCCGAGAGTCACGGGTGCTCATGCTGACCGCGGCCACCGAGCGCCGGGCGATAACCGCGCTGCTGCGCGCCCCCGTACGCGGCTGCCTGGTGTACGGCCAGTTCGACGCCGCCGACCTGCACGGCGCCGTCTGCGCGGTCGCCGCTGGTCTGGGCTGGCTGTCGCCGGTGGCGGTGGCCGCCGCCAGCTGGGAGCTGCGGAGCGGGCGGGCCGCGGCGGCCACCCAGAGGTCATGACACCAGTTCGTCGACCTTGTCGAGGAATCCCCGGGCGGCCCGCAGGGCGTAGAACGACCGGGACCGGACCGTCCCCTCCGGAATCCCGATCCGGCTGGCCGCCTCGGCGACCGAGGCGCCGCCGTAGTAGAGCTCGACCAGCACGGCCCGGTGCTCGGCAGTGAGCTGGCTGAGCGCGTCGGTCAGCGCGTACCGGTCCACGATCTCCTCGAACGCGTTGTCCGGCGACGGCATCCACGCCACGTCCACCCCGTAGATCTCCGTCGGCCGGGCGGCGCGGGCCCGAGCGGCGTCGATCGCCAGGTGCCGGGCCACGATGAACAACCACCGGCGTACGGTGTCCGCGTCGACCGGCAACTCCTCCAGCCGACGCCAGGCCCGCAGCATGGTCTCCTGGAGCAGGTCTTCGGCCAGTTCACGCTGCCCCCGGGTCAGCCGGAGCAGGAAGTGGTAGAGCGGCTGGGCGTTGGCGGTGAAAATGCCCCGCATCCGGCGTACGCCGTCGGTGTCGATCCCGGCGCTTCGGGTCGGATGCACGTCGGTGTCCACGGCTGCTCGCTTCCTGCGGGCTCGGTGATCTACGGTGCATCGGACGCTAGCCACCGGAGGAGCCGGGACGCCTGAGGCGAAGGGCCCAGGACGGCCCAGAGGTGGCCCGGGATGGCGTAGATCAGCGAGCCCGTTGGGGTCACCGCACCTCGAACTCGTAGACCGAGTACCCGTACCCCGGCATGTCCCGGGCCGTGCCGACCATCCGGACATGCCGGGCCGGGGTGCGGGCGAACGAGATGTCGACGACGCCCCCGGCACCACTGCTGGTCCGGTACACGGTCTGCCAACTCCGGCCGTCGGTGGAGACCTCGACGCGGTAGGCCGTCGCGTACGCCCGCTCCCACCGCAGCCTGACCTGGCTCACCTGCCAGGTCTCGCCGAGGTCGACGGCCAGCCACTGCGGGTCCGGGGCGAAGGCGCTGGCCCAGCGGGTCTCCGGATCGCCGTCGATGGCGCGGTGCGCGCCGAGCCGATCTGTTGCTTCGACGCTGGACGCGGTGGCGGTGCCGGTGCTCGCCAGGTTCCGCCCCGAGCTGTTGACCCGTCCGACCGGGGCGGACGACGTCGCCGGTCGCGGTGTCGCTCGGCTCTGGGTGGGGGTGGGCGGTCGACCGGTGCCGGCCGCCGGGCTGGGCCTCGACGAGGCCGGCCCGGTGGTGGTGCGGGTAGCGGGAGCGGACGGGACGGCGATGGCCGGACCCGTGGTCGACGGATTCGCGGTGGACGGGACAGCCGTCGGCGTGGCGGTGTCGGTCGGGCCCGACTCCACGGTGTCCATTGGCGGTGCCGGCGACAGCGGCCCCGCAGGTGGCGGCAGGGCATCCTGGCTGTTCTGCGGCGGGAGATCAGACCGGTCCGAGGTGGGTCTCAGGGCGTATCCGGTGGCCGTCGCGATCGCCAGGGCCGAGACGGCGGCCAGCACCGGAACCGCCCGTCGCCGAGACCGCGACCAGCGCCCACCGCCCGGCGGCACCACCGGCAACAGCACGGTCATCTCACCCTGCCGGTCGTTTTCCGCCGCCAGCGGCGCCGGGTCGCGCGACGGTACGGCGACCGGCACCACCAGCTCGTCCGACGACACGGCGACCGGCTCGTTCCGTGCGACGAACTCGTCCGGCAGCACGGTGAGCGGTTCGGTGGGCACCGCACGGTCGGCCGGCGGTGCCGGGATACCGGCGGAGGCGAGCCGGTGCGTGGCCGGCACCGCCGAGTTCGCCGGGATGGGCGCCGAGTTCGGTGGCGTCGCCAGTTGTCCGGCCGTCGGCTCGACCTCGGTGACCGTCGACAGCACCACCGGCACGGGCGGTGGGCCGGCGGCCGGCCGCAACGCGGCGACCCGCGGTCCGGACGGACGCCGCCGACCGGACGGACGCGGCTCCGGCTCGGCCGGTGGCTTTGCCGGCGCGGGCAGCGCGGTTTCGGCCGGAGCCGGCACGTCGGCGTCGGGTGACGGTTCGCGCAGCACCAGCGCCCGTCGAATGGCCGCCGGTACGCCGGTCGCGCCTTCGGCGAGGGCGGCCGACAGATCGATCCCGGCGGCGTCGGCGAACCCGGCCGGTGCCAGTTCCACCCGGCGCCGGGTCTGCTCGGGCAGCCGCGCCAGCAGCGCCCCGAGCAGGGGCAGGACCTGGGAGGTGGGCGTCCGGCCCGGAACGCCGACGAAGATGCGTACTTTGCCGTAGTCCCAGGGGTGTGCCCGGACGACCTCGGCGCGGGTCTCCTGCCCGGCCGGGCGCACCCACAGGCCGGACTGGGTCACCTCCGCGACCCACTGCTCGTTCAGTCGGAACAGGTGGTCTCCCAGGGACGGGTACCCGTCGAGTCCGGGTACCGGTCCGCTGGGCCGCGCGGTGCCGTCGGGCGCAACGCGAAGTGCGGTGGCGAGCGGTTCCCAGCCGCCGGCCGGCTCGTCCACCGCCAGGCTGCTCGGCCGGCTGTGGAGCGCCAGCACGGGCAGTCCGGTGTGGATCGTGACCGGGCGGGACTCGGTGCGGGCCAGTTGCCCGGCGACGGTGGCGGTCGCGGTGGCCGAGCCGTACGGGGCCAGGACCAGGTGCCGCCGCAGCCGGGGGGCAAGGCCGCGCAGCAGTGCGGCGAGTTCGTCCCCGGTCGGGTCCGGCTGTCCGGGCCGGCCGAGCACGAGAAGCGGCCGGGTGGCATCGGCGGGTATGCCGTAGACCACGTCGTCCAGCTCCGGTGCGGGCAGCTCGCTCGGTCGCCGGAACAGCCACATCCCGGCCGGGATGGGCAGTACGACGAGGTCACCGGCCGCAGCGGCGGTCGAGACGCAGAACTCGTCGACGTCGGACTCCCAGGGCGGTGCCGGGCTGCGCCGGCCGAGCGGGGTGGCCGTACCGTCCGGGCTGTGCCGCAGCCAACCCTCCACCGCGAACAGCGACCCGCCGGGCACCAGCAGCACCTGCCCGCGCGGGGCGTCCAGGACGGCGGTCAGTTCGCGGGCGAGCCGGTCGGCGAAGGCTCCGCCCGCGCCGGGCACCACGACCCGTGCCCGGCTGCCGGGCGGTACCGCGATCGGTAGCACCGTCTCGACGACCGACCGGTCGTCGGCGGTGTGGACCGGTCCGATCACGGTGACGACGTCCGGTTCGGTGGGCAGCTCCGCGGCCATCGCGGCGACCGTCCCGTCCGGGTCGGGGCCGACCACCACGACCCGCTCCCCCACCCAGCTCAGGGCCGAGCCGATCCGCCGGAAGCGGCCGGTGTCGGCGAGCCAACCAGGTTGCGTCGTGCGGGCCGACCGTCGAGGGTGCTCAGGCCGGTCACCGGGACCGCCCGGCGAGAGGGGTGCTCTGCCGGCCCGGTCGCGATCTCCACTCGTCATGCCACCCACGACGCATCTCAACGGCGGCGTGTTCAGCACTCGTGTCGAAATACCGACAGGATGGGCGTGGCCACGGCCGGGCTCCCGTCGGTCACCAGTCGACGGAGTCCATTTCCTCGATCTCCTCGATGTCCTCGATGTCCTCGACCTGCGGTCGGTCCTTCGGCCGGTGCAACCCGGGTTTGCATCCCGCGAACGGACCGTTCGGCGAACGCAGGGCGTCCATGGTCGGCCAGAGGTAGCTCTGATGCCAGTTCGCCGGGTCGGAGGCAGTTGCCTGCCGGCCGGTCCGTTCCTGCCAGGCCAGCCAGAGCCCGTGCAGGTAGGCGATCGCCTCGGGGTGTTCCCACCAGCGTGGACACCACGGTGACGAGGAGCTGACCTCCCCGCCGTACACCGGCAACAGCAGGTCTTCCACCCAGACGGAGAGTCGGCGGAGTTCCTCGTCGTACTCCGGGCCGTCCAGGTAGAGGATGAAGAAGGGCTGCCCCTGCTCGGCCTCCGCTGGTTCGTCGACCGGCGGGCCCGGCGGTTCCACGGCCGGCTCGGCGGCCGGGATCAGCTGCGTCATCGCGTCACTCCACTTCGTCCTAACACCGCAGGGTGCTCTCGGCGCCGGGATCGACGCCCAGGGTGGTGGCGAACCGCTTGTACGCGTCGACCCGGGCCTGCACCTGAGCGGTGTTCCGGCCGCCGCACTCCAGTGCGCCGTTGATGGTCCGGATGGTCTCGCCGAACCCACCGCCACCGGTGATCGCGGAATGTGCGGTCATCGTGCCCGCACCGGACTGGGTCATCCAGAACCACAACGCGGTCTGCCAGGCCACCGAGGCGTCGTTCTTGACCAGGTCCGGCTCGTTGAGCAGGTCCAGGCCGAGCGCGTCACCGGCGGCTTTGTAGTTGGTGTTCCAGCTGAGCTGGATCGGCCCCCGTCCGTGGTACGCGGTCTGCCCGGCGGGGCAGCCGTACGGCTGGCCGGTGTCGCAGTAGTTGCCCCACGCGGCCTGGTTGATCTCCTCCACGTGCACCAGGCCCCCCGACTCGTGGTTGATGTTGGCCAGGAAGGCGGCCAGTTCCCGCTTGCGGGTCTGCTCGTTGCCGGTGCCGGCGAAGGCGGGAAACTTCGCCATCGCGTCGGTCAGCCCGGCGTAGCTGTAGAAGGAGTTCCGGTTGGGGAACATGGCGGCGAACTCCGACCCGCTGAGCAGTTCCGTCCCGTCCCCGTCCGCATCGTCGTCCGGGTCGTCCTGGACGGGAAGGGCGGTGGCGGTGTCCGCCGGCGTGGGTTGCGAGTCGTCGGAGTCGGCGTCCTCCTCGTCGGCGGTGTACTTCTGGAAGTAGGCGCGGACCTGGAACGGGTAGGTGCCCAGGGCCAGGACGGGCATGCCGCCGTGGGCCTCGACCGTTTCCAGACCGATGTCCCAGGCCATCAGGGTCAGGCTGAGGTGGTCACCGACCACCTTCTTGTCCTTCAGCAGTTGCTCGGTCTTGTCGGCCAGGTCGCAGAAGTACCGGGCGTGGGCGTGGATCGAGTCCTCGGCGTCGAGCACGGAGGCTTCGCCGCTGTCGTCGTCGTCCTCACCGAACTCGTCGAACACCTCGTCGGTCAGCTGGGAGAGCCCCTTGCGGCCCTGCGGACCCTCCTTGTCGGCGTCGAACCCGGACGCGTAGTCGATCTGCGCCGCGAGGATCACCGGGGTGAGCAGCTTGCACTTCTTGGCGGCGTCCTTGATCGGGGCGACCAGATCCTGATCCGGCACGCTCGTCGCGTCGAACTCCCAACGGCCGTCTCCGCCGGACAACTCGATCAGGGCGGTCGCGTGGGTGGCCTGGTCACCGGTGGCGTCCGGTTCGGCCGAGTTCGAGGCCATCTGCGACCCGCCGGCCATGGCGAAGATGACGAGCAGGAGGATCAGGGCCAGCAGCGCCAGCACCACCAGCGGGAACGTCCCCACCAGCGAGACGACCAGCCAGAGCAGCTGCGTCGCGTCGGGTTTGAAGATCGACCTGCTGGCCTGCTGGGCCGCCTGGGCCTTGCGTACCACCATGGCGGTCAGCCGACCCGGCGGGACTCGCGGCGGCTCCAGCTCGCCGCCGCACGGTCGGTGATGGCCTGCACCTCGGCCTTGGCCGCCGCGGAGATCGCCGCGGCGTTGGCCTCCTTGTACCAGGGACGCAGCCGGATCAACGCGGGCCGGACACCGGTGGCCAGCAACAGGGCGGTGCCCTTGGGCAGGGCCCGGATCTTGTCCGCCGGCAACACCTGCTCCTGACGGTACGACACCGAGCGGGACGAACCGTCCTTGGACCGGGAGTAGGTGGGGGTACGCACGTCGTGCTGGCCGACCAGCCTGGCGACCTTGTCGACGAAGTCGGCGTCGTCCAGCCCGGCACCGAGCAGCTTGATGGTGGCGGCGCTCCACAGCGCGTCCATGCCCGGCTCACCCCAGACCCGTACGCCCTGCCGGTAGCTCTGTAGCAGGGTCACCACGCTGATGCCGCGGGAGCCCAGGTGGCTGTAGAGGTCGGGCAGATCGGAGATGCGGCAGACGTTCGCCGCCTCGTCCAGGATCGCGGTCATCGGCGGGTCCAGCCGTCCGCCCATCCGCTCGGCGGCGACCACACCGGCGCGGATGATGGCGTCGGCCAACCCGGCGATCACCCCGGCCGCGGAGCCGCCGCCGTCCTTGGAGAGCAGGTAGAGGGTGTCCCGCCCGAGCACGTGCTGATCCGGGATGAACTCGGGGAGATCCGGGTCGGGGCTGACCCAGGCGAGGATCTCCGGGTCGAGCAGACAGGCGACACACTGCCGGGCGGTCTCGTAGATGCCGTCGCGGGTTTCGACGGCGCCGCGTACGGTGCCCTGCAACTGGTCGGCCATGGCCGTCATACCGACGTCGCGCAGCAGGTCGACCGGGGTACGGTCGGCCGGGTCGGCGAGCCAGGCCAGCAGTTCGTTGACCGAGGAACCACTGCGGGAGGCGGCGAGGAAGAGCGCGGTGAGCGTGTTCTGGGCCGCCGCGATCCAGAAGTCCTTCTTGGACGAGTCGTCGTTCACCGAGCTGACGAAGTGACCGGCCAACCGCCGCGCGCCCTCGATGGTGTCGCAGCCGCTGAGCATGTCCCACCACATCTCGCGCTCGGTGTACGCGATGCCCTGCGGATCGAAGGTCCAGACCCGGCCGACCTTCATCCGTTCCTGCCGGGTGACGGTGAACACGTCGGACTTGTTCGAGGTCAGCAGGACCGGTCCCGGTGCCCGCAGCACGCGCGGGATGGCGATGCCGGTGGACTTGCCCGCCCGTGGTGCCATCAGGTCGAGTTCCACGTCCTCGTAGGAGGAGCGCAGTTCCGGCCCGGCGGGCATCAGGTCACCGAGCAGGTTGCCGGTGTCGTCGGGACTTAGCTGGGCGACGTCCTTGAGCGCGGGACGCAGGTCACGGGCGCGGGCCTCGATTCCCTTGCCCATCATGGCGCTCAGCTCGCTGGGGCGGGCCAGGCTGCGGGGTTCCCGCAGGCGGCGGACGACCCGGCGGACGAGCAGCGCCGCCGGGGAGATGCCGAGCAGGACCAGCGCGACCGCCCCGCCGTACACCAGGTACGACGGCATTCCCGGCCAGATCTTGCCGGTGTTCCCGCTGACCAGGCTGATGTACGCGTCCAGGGTGAACGGTGGGGGCTGCCAGCCGTACCCGCTGAGCAGGGCGGCGAGGGTGCCACCGAGCCACAGCGGCACGAAGATCACGACGTTGAGCGCGGCGAAGCCGGGAATCAGCCACGGCAGGAACTCCCCACCCATCCCACCCTGGCGGCTCATCGGTACCCCGGCTCGTCGTTCGGCCAGTCGTCCTGGTCGGTGGTGGGGGCAGCGGCCACGGGCAGGTCACCGCCGGTCACGGCGCGCACGGCGGCGGCGCGTTCGGCCAGGAGCCGTTCGGCCTCGCCGTTGGCGATCCAGCGGGTGTTCGTGTCGTGCAGGTGCCGTTCGGTGTCGGTGATCGCGACCCGGATCGGGATGCCGGGACGACCACCGACCTTGATCAGGAAGCGGCCCCGGCCGGGCGGTTCCTCGTGGCCGCCGTCCTGGGCCCAGCCCGGCGGTGAGGACCACGACGAGACCAGTTCGATCTCCCGCCTGGACAGTCCCACCACCCGCCCCAGATCCTCCATCTCCGCCTTGGGCAGTCCGGCGCAGGCCACCATGCCGGCGCGTTCGACGAAACCCCGCGCCTTGGCCTTGTCGGCCTCGTTGCCGAGCGCCTCGGCGTCCTTCAGGGTGTGGGTGATCTTCGCGTCGGCGAGGCCGAGCGACCGGTTGAGCCGGGTGAGCGCGTCGATCCGGTCGACGATGCCGGAAGCGGCGCGCAGCGGACGCCACAACTCGTCGAGGACGGTGAAGAACCACCGACGGGGTGCCAGCCCGGCATCGGCCAGCGCGTGCGAGGCGGCCACCGTGCCCAGGCCGTCGGACCAGGCGGCGAGCATCGCGGCGGCGGTCAACTGCCCGTCGGCCTCGCCGATGCGGGAGATGTCGATGCAGACGGCGGTGGCGTCCGGGTCGATCCGGGTGGAGGTCTCCGAGGCGAAGGTGTCACCGAGCGGGCCGTCGAGGATGCCGAGCAGCGACCGGTGCAGCGGGTCGACGGCGTCGCGGTAACGGGACTCCTGACCCCGGTCGAGGGTCACCTGACGGACCCGGGGCGGCCCCTCCTCCAGCACGCTGAGCAGTTGCGGCAGCCGGAACGTCTGCCCCTGTGGGGTACGTTCGCGCAGGTGCCGCAGGCAGGCCGAGAGCACCGACTGTTCGTGGTCGCTGATCGGTACGCCCCGGACGATGGTGAGCAGCGCCGCGACCATGTTGAGGACCCGGCCGTGGGTTTCGGCGGCCAGGGCCTGTCCCGCCTGGCCACCGATCTTCGCCGCGGCGGCGCCCATGGCGCCCGGGTCGAGGATGTTCAGCCCACCGACCCCACGGGCGATGGAGATGACCTGCCCGCCGAGGGCGCGGACCGTGTCGGCGTAGTCGGGCTTGAGGTCACCGAGCACCAACGGTACGACGCCCTGGGCGCTCAGCCCGATCAGCATCCGGTTGATCAGCGTCGACTTGCCCAGGCCGGGCATGCCGAGCATGAACAGCGACGGGTTGGAGATGTACCGGGCCCGGGTGAACCAGTTCAGCGGATCACCGCAGACCGTGGCGCCGGTGTGGATGTGCTGCCCGAGCGGGATCCCGGTCATCGGGGCACCGGAGCCGGAGGCGAAGGGCCAGAGACCGCACGCCTGCACGGTGGTGGCCCGCCACATGGTGGGCGGATCCAACGCGGCGACCCGGCCACCACCGAGGGCGTACGAGCCACGGTGCGGCACGTTGTCGTCCGCGTTGGCCCGGGCGAGCCGCTTCAGGTACCGCTGCTCGGCCGCCGCCTCCTGCGCCCGGCGCTTGCGTTCGCGGCGCAGCGCGCGTGGGGTCTGCCTGCCCGTCTCGTCGAGTTCCCGGTCCTGTGCCTCGGCGGGCGGGACCACCAGGTCGGACATCGCCGTGGTCGGTCCGGAGGCACGCCGTGGCCAGCCCGCACCGAGGTCGAACAGCCGGGCACCGACGCTGCCGGGGGTGGGCGTCACAGCGCCTCCTTCAGCTCGTGCGGCACCAGCGTCTGCTCCCAAGGCAGGATGCCGACGGGAAGTGCGCAGGAGAACGCGGCGGCCTGCATCCGGTCGGCCGGACGCATCGCGATACGGGTGGCCCCGAGCAGGTTGCGCATCGTCACGTCGGCGTCGCGTACGTCGTCGGCCGAGTCGACGGTCAGCGTCACCAGCATCGAGAACTCCACCAGGCCCGCGCCGGAAGCCTCCTCCGCCGCGGTCTGCTCGGCGGCCTCGATCTCGGAGGCCGCGCGGGCGCGGACCAGGCCGCGGGTCGAGTTGGCCATGAACTGGGCGGACCGGCGGTCCGACTCGACGATCTTGGCGGAGGTCGCCGGGTCGATCGGGCGGTAGACCAGGGCCACCCGTTTGCGGCGGATGCCCAGTGCCGGATCGAGCAGGCTGCGCAGCACGCCGGAGCGGACGGTGCCGCGCGGTGCCAGGGTGAGCAGCCAACTGCGGGAGACCCCGGAGTCGTGCTGGTAGTGGGTGACCGTCTCGACGGTGGCGGCCGGTCCGGCGTCGGCCCACTCCAGTCCGGTGCCGCCGTGCTGGGCGCGTACGTCGAGCACCTCCGCGGCGACGGCCGGATCGTACGCGACCCGGACGACCTCGGCGATCCGCTCGGCCGACAGCGGCTCCGCCGACCCACCGCCGGCCGCGACCAGCCCACCCAGCACGCCCGGTAGCCGCAGCGCCAGGTCGGCGAGCATGGTGTCGTGGTCGCGCCGGGCGCCGCCGGGTGCCGAGTAGGTGAGGGTGAGGAAGGTGTTCATCTCCGACGACGCGTCCGGGTAGGTCCGCACCACCTCCTCCATCACGGCGCGGGCGGCGGGTGGCGCGTCCGGGGAGATACGTCCGAGCACCTCGGTTGCCAGGCGGGTGCCCGGGTCCGGCGCGGTCTCGATGACCACGGCGGCACCCCGCAGTCCGGGTTCGTGCGACAGCCGGGACAGCCACTCACCCCAGAGCGCCACCCACGTGTCGACCTGGTCTGCGTCAACGAGCGAACCGCCGTCCGGCTCACAGCTGAGCACGATCGTGTACTGGTTGCGGTTGCGGTGGTAGAGCACGCCGAAGGGGCGGTCGTACGGGTCACGCCCCTCCAACATGGTCACCCGGCTCAGCAGACCGGGTGGACGGAACCGGCCGCCCGGGCGCGCCGACAGCGGGCCGGACGCGTACAGGTGCTGCCCCTTGGACTTGCGGCGCAGCCAACCGATCCGGACGGCCGCCATGTCGTAGACGTTGCGGCCGTCGGCGGTACGGATCGCCAGCGGTCCCAGCAGCACCACGAACGGGAACCCCACCACCAGGGCCGCGTTCAGCGAGACCATCGAGGAGATCAGCACCAGCACGAGCCCACCGAACAGGCCGATGGTCCCGACCAGGCCCAGGGAGCCGAGCCCGGCCTTACGGGGGCGACGCCAGTTGCCGTACGTCGGTGTCTTGATGGATTCCGCGGTCGTACTCACGATGGTTGTTCTCCTCGTCCCGGCCTCAGCTAGTCACGGTCACGATCTGGCAGTGCTCCGCTGGCGATCTTGCTGGCGTGCTTGTGGGTGCTGGCCGCGACCTGCACCGCCGTGGCGGCGGCACCGACCGTCGCGGCCGCGATGCCGACCGCGCCCCGGGCCGCCCGACCGGTTCTCGATCCGCCGCCGCCGGACCCGTCGCTGGATCCACCACCGGACCCACCACCGGTTGGCCTGCCGCCCGAACCACCACCCGAACCACCGGATGACCCGCCGCCCGACCCTCCGGATGGCCGGCCGCCACCTGATGCCGTACCCGCCGACGAACTACCTCCGCTCGCTCCTCGGGATCGGCCAGCGGAAGCAGCCGCGCCGCTGGCAGCGCCAGCGATCTTCTTGGCCCCACTCGCCACGGCGGCACCGGCGCCGACGCCCGCACCCACGCCACCACCCGAGCCGAGGCTGGTCATCGCCGGCACGACCAGCCGCATCAGTGCGGGCAGGGCGACGGCGGCCATCAGCAGGATGGCGACACCGGCAAGCTTGTAGTGCCGGGCCTGGTCACCGTCGCTCAATTCGCTGGTGGCGCCGATCATGACCGCGCCCGAATACATGATCAGCCCGACCACAGGTTTGAAGGCCAGCCAGGCGACCATCCAGGCGAGGTGCTTGCGCCACCAGTTCCCGCCCATCTCGGTCATCGAGGCCGCGGCGGCCAGCGGCAGCGTGCCGGTGAGCAGCACCATCACGCCGAGCCGGATGTACATCAGGATGACGTGGATGCAGCCGGCGATCAGCAGCAACAGGCCGACGATGATCAGCAGGAAGGCGGTGAGCCCGTCGGTGCCACAGTTGGCGATCAGCTTCAGCTGCGCCTTGATGCCCTGGTCGTACAGATGCTGGGAGTAGGAGTCCGCCTCCTTGGCGAGCCAGTCGGCGACCCACCAGGCGGCGCTCACCGTGATCACCAGGCGGACCAGGCCCATCAGCGTCACGACCAGGGGCTGGCCCTTGCGCTCCAGCGCCATCCGGAACGCCGCCGCCAGCAGCGACGCGACCGCGATCGTGACGACCAGCCAGTTCGTCTGGGATCGGATGCTGTCGTTGATCCCCGGGCTACCGAGAGTGGGGATGTTGCCGAGGTTGGCGAAGAGTTCGACCGCCGCACCCAGGATGGCGGCGGCGATGTCGCTCAGGATGCCGTCGATACCCCGCTCGAAGAAGCCGACCACCTGTCCGATGGTGCCGATGTAGACGGCGTCACCAGTAGCGCATTCCGACACGTCACACCTCGTCCCACAGCACGAAGCCGACGAGCGAGACGACCGGGTTGGCCCGGGTGTGCAACCCACCGGAGTTCAGCGGGCGCAGCTGCCAGTCCACCCCGTTCCAGTCGACTGTGTAGTCGACCGAGGCGTAGAGCACGTTCGCCTGCCGGACCAGCACCCGGACGGTGGCGGTGCCCGGCGAGTACTTCAGCACGAGGAAGCCGGCCAGCGAGTTGACCGTCTGCATCGGCCCGGTGTCGGGCATCGACGCGCGCATCGCGTCGAAGTACTCCCGCCCCATGCCGGGCACGAGCTGCTGGTCGCTGACCGTACGCCAGTCCGGGCCACTCATCTGACGGGAGATGGTGTGCACGGCCATGACCGCCCCCATCGGAGTGTGCGCGAAGCACCACCGCAGCGAACCGGTGGTCTTCAGCGGCCCCGCCGTAGCCGACACCGGCGTGTTCGCACCGTTCAACGGCCGCCAGACGATGTCCTTCGGTGCCTCGCTCGGAAGCTGCTGCACGGAATCGTCGGTGCGGCAGTCCTGCGGCCGGGAACCGTCCGGACCAAGGCCGCCGATCACCGGGCCGGCGGCCGTCACGCTGGAGTTGGCGTCCCGGCCGCCACTGAGCGCCGCGACCGTGCCGGTGCAGAGGACGAGGGCCAGAAAGGCGGCCGACATCTGCCATCGGCGGTGCTGCCAGAACGGCCGCTCCTCGTCCACCTCGTCGGCGGATCCGAATCTCAGTCTCATGGCACCTTCCCTGTCCGGCGGACGACCGGGATCCTCGGTCGACGCGGTTCAGTTAGATCCGGACTGCGGGGTGGTGAACAGCCAGCTGACGATCGGTCCGGCCATGGCGACCAGGATGCAGCCGCCCAGCACCATGCCGAGGCGGCTCATGTGCTCCGAGCTCTCACCGCGCTTGTGCGAGATGGCCATCACCGCGCCGGTGATCAGGACGCCGACCACACCGGCCGCCGTCCCCGCCCAGGCGACCAGGCCCAGCACCTGCTGCACCTTCGTGGACAGACCGCTCGGCAGTGAGCCGTTGATGGAGGGCTGCGGCACGGTGCCCCCGCCCGCCGGGTCAGGTGCCGCGAGCAGGTTGGTGACCCGAACCATGCTGCTGTAGTACACGTCGGTGAGGGACACTGCGTCTCCTTAGGAATCAGGTGGTTCTCTGGTTGGCCGCAGCGGCATCCGCCGTTCGGCGCGGTGGTTATTTGGTGAGGTCGAGCCAACTGACGATGGGACCGGCGGTGGTGGCGAGCAGGCACGCCGCGAGGACGAACGAGAGGTGCTTGGTGTACTCGGTCCGCTCTTCGAGCGCACCACGACGCAGCTGAGACGCCAGCGTCGCGCCGGTGATGAGCAGTCCGGTCACGGCCGCGGCGCTCACCAGCCACGCCATGAAGTCGAGCAGCTTCCGGATCGATCCGTGCTGGTTGGTGTTGATCGTGTACGCCTCGATCGCGGGCGGCGAGAAATGGACACTGTTGACCGGGACGTCACACTCGAACTTCCCGGCGTGCACCAACCCCGAGATCGTGCAGCTGGTCGCCCCGGTGATCTCGATGTTGTCCTTGGTCACCGATTCGCCAACGAGACCCGTGTGCATCTCGACGTCCATCTTCACGCTGTCGCCCGGCTTGTACGCAGCGGACATGTCGTAGGACCCGTCTGTCGAGTTCCGCTTCCCCGTGCACTCCCGGTCACCGTTGTTGGCGGCATTCCTCGCCATGGTGGTGGTGGTCTTCAGACAGAGGGTGTAGTTGTAGACGGCGCCACCGCCGTGGATCTTCACGGTGTAGGTGTCCTCCGCCGCCGTCGCACCCGAGGGCGCCAGCATGCCCAGGCTGAGCAGCCCCAGCACGACGCCGACCACGACGGTCGCCGCGTTGCGGACAGCCCTGGTCATGGTTGCCTCCGCGCTTCGGCACGGGGGCCCACCACCGTGACGAGTCGGGTCAGTTGCCGGGGCAGGCGCTTCGGCTCCTCGCCCACCCGGTACGACGGGATCCAGGGCACCCGGTGCACGGGGGCGATCGACCGCAGCAGGCGGATCCGGCCGAGCAGCGGCGCCGGCAGCCCGCCGGGAGCGTCGGCGATCAGCACCACGCCGACCAGCCGCATCCCGGCCGGGTGCCGGCCGTCCTTCATGGCGTGCAGCGCCCGGGACACCGCCCGCAGCCCGTCGGAGTTCGTCCGTCCGACCACCATGACCTGGGCGGGTTCGGCGAGGGCCGGGTCCGGCCAGCGGCAGCCGATGTCGGTGCCGCCCAGCAGCCGGGTCAGCGTGCTCGCGCCGGCACCGCCGTGCGCGCCGATCCACCCGATGCCGTCCTCGGAGAGGCTGTCGCGCCGCCAGGCCGGGCCGTCGCCGTACGCTGGTACGCCAAACGGCTCCCCTGGCCCCGATCTCATGGTCGAAGCCCCTGGTCGTTGGAGCGCCACGGATCCGTTGCCCATCTGCCTCGCCTCCTTCCCTGTTCGCCGCTGCGGTCACCGGCCGCACCACCGGCCACTGGTGACTGCCGCTTAACGGCGCTACCGGACGCTCGGTTCAGGACGAGTTCCGAGTTTTTTCTCGGAACATCTCTCGCCCGGCGAACCCAGCGGCGGCGTGCCCGTAGAACGGGGTGTAGCCGACCCCTGGAGGAGACCGATGCGCCCACCGCGTTCCCGCCAGAACGAAGCCGTCCGCAGTCCGATCTCGCGACGACGTCCGTGGCCGAGCCCGACCCCACCGCCCAGGGGTGTCGCGACGGCGGCGGCACTCGCCAGCCTTCGCCGGGCGCAGTACGCGGAGGCCGCCGCGACGCCGGCCATCACCGACGGGAGTCGGCGGGTGGAGCAGCCACAGGTCCAGGACACCGACGCGCACGGCGCAGAGCGTGACCGCGCCTGGGCCCGCGCCAACCAGGCCCGGGGCCTGGCGGCGAAGGAGTACCTCGACGACCGGGCCACCCCGACCGGGCACCCCGCCGCTGCCAAGGAGTCACGCGAGCGGTACTGGACCGCCGCCGATCACTCCCGCTGGCGGCGGTTGGCCCTGGCCGCCCCGGCCACTCCCCGGTTCACCTCGGCGGCGCGGCTCACCAGCGTGCGCAGCGCCGGGGCGAGGAGCCAACCCGGCCTGCTCCCGACGTCCACCGCATCCCGGCGCCGCACCAGGGCACACGCCCGCTGAAACCGTTGGCTGCGCAAAGCCCCCGGATGCCGGTGTACCGGCATCCGGGGGCTCAGTGGTGGGGCGGGACACCGGCAAATCATCAGGTAATGCCTGTGTTGGACGGGATGCCGTCCACGTCGACGGCCACGCTACCCGGGCTTCTGCCGATTCGCCCAGCCACCGCCAGATTGCGGCTCAACCGCACACGCCGCTGATCATGCCTTCTTCTTCCCCTTCTTATCGCGCTTATCGCGATGGCTTTCGCCCTGCTCCGGCAGGTTCCGTGACGGACCGGCCACCGGGGCAGTTTTGCTCCTGCCCGGAGGGCGCGGGGCCGGCACCCTACTGCGCGATGACTCGGCGGAAGCCCCGATTCTCGAACTGGCCCGCGACAATTGCGACTCGAGATCCGAGACCTGCCGAGACAAACTCTCGAATTCTTTGCCCTTGGCCTTCTTCTCCGAAGGCTTGGTACCCCACTTCGCAACCTGGACCGCCATCTGCGCCACGTCGATTCCGAACTTTGCGTTTTCGAGACCACTCTGCTTCGACAGATCGATCCCCAAGCGCGCCAAGCCCAGAGCAGATCCAGTTACGTTGGCCGCGAAGTAGTAAGGATTTTTACGAGCCTCCCCACCTTCGACGCCCCAGTAGAATTCGGACACCGCGGTTCCCAGGTTGGTGGCAGCGTTGACAACGTCAAGCGCCACTTCGGCTCCGAATACGTTACCCGCATAATCCTTGACCGTGGCTCCGAAAGCGGTCAAGGTGGTCGCGACGTTGGCAACGTCCTCGGCCTTACTGGTCGAGTCCGGAGTAGGCCTGGTCACCGCATTTTTCACCGCACGTGCGGCCGACTTCAGATAGCTCCTGGATTCCGCCTGCACCTGCCGAGCCGCAAGCGCGTCCGCCTGAGCCTGAGCCTGCGCATTCGCAAACGCCTCCGCCTGCGTCTGCGAATAATCCTGCGCCTCCCCCAGCGCATCCGGATACGAATCAAGATCGAGGCCACCCATCTGCGCCTCAAGATCATAATCGTCGTTTGCCACTTGACCTGCCTCTCCGTTAGGACCACACCGCCCCGTTGGCGGATGTCGGTGATGATCGACAAGAGTCGACCCACGTGGCTTCCTTTTCGGTGCGGCTCAACATGGGGCACTACGAGAACCGGATTAGCTGCACGGCCGCCGCTGCGATGACACCCCGGACGGTCCGGTCACCGTCAACTCCGGCCCTGGAAAACCTGCCTCATGTCGCCGCTCCGATCCGGCTACTCACGCTGCCTCTTGCCGCGATGACGGATGCGACACGGTCTCGGTTCACCGGTTCGGCAAACTTTCTGGGCTGGCCGCAGGGACGTGTTCACCAGGGGACGCGGCAACAGAACCGAGGCCGAAGATCGCCAGGGAAGGAACGGTCGCGGCCCCGCCCAACCGGAGCAGGGCCGGTCAGCGGGGCGAGGCCGAATCCTGAGCGGTCAGCGGGGGGAGGCGGGACTCTGGGCGATCGGCGCGGTCACGATCGCGGAGCCGTCGGTCAGCCCGACGGTGATGAACGACAGCTGGTCGACCGGTAGGGAGGTTTCGCCGGCCACTTCCTGTGGCCCCGATGTCGCGGTCCAGTCCCGGATGGCGTGGGTGGCGCCGTCGCGGGTCACCGCGAACAACCGGTATCGGGTGCCCTGCCGCAGGCCACTGGCGGTGATCCGGATCGTGGCGCCACCCCGCTCGCCTTCGGTGATCACGACGGAGAGACTGGCCCCGTAGCCCGGTGCCTCTCCGGTGGCGATCAACACCGGATCGGGTCGGGAAGTCCACTCGTTGACGACCGCCACCCCGCCGGCCAGGGCCAGGACGAGTGCTGCCGCGCCGGCCCAGAGCGCCCGGCGCCGTCGCCGCGAAGCGGCCGTAGAGGCTGGTCGCGTGCTGGCGGGACGCCTGGCACCCGGGCGGCTGCCGGTCGGTCGGACCGGGCCGGCGCCCGCCTCGCCGCCGCGCCCCGGACCGGCCGGTGCGCCGCCGGTCCCGGCGGCGGTTGCCGGAGGATCGGTGTGCTGGGGACTGTCCACGCCAGGGGCGACGCCGAGCGTCGACGCATCAGGGTCGGATGCGGCCTGCGGCGGAGCTGCCGCGACCGGCGGCGCGGGCTGCGGCGGACCGGCGGCGACCGGCGGCGCGGGCAGGGGCGGGCCGGCGTCGGCCGACGCCGTAGGTACGGATGGCACCGGGCCTGCGTCGGTGGAGGGCGTCGACAGCGATGGCTCGTCGGTGGGCAGTGACCAGTCGGCGTCGCCGAGGCCGGCCAGGCCGCTGATCGACGGGCCGATCGCGGCCGCCTCGTCGAGGCAGTGCCAGCAGCCGGCGAGGTGCGTCTCGAACGACTCGCGTTCCGCGTCGTCCAAGGCACCCATCAGGTAGAGGGCCAGCCTCTCCTGCTCGGCCGTGGCGTGATCCCCGCCTGCGCGCATCCAGCCCTCTCCTCAACGGGTCGGCACCACGCGGTGTCTGTCTGGGTCCGGGGCGACCTTGGGTCAGGACGACTCGGTCGAGCCGATCGCGGCATGCAGTGCGCGTACCGCGTAATAGGCTCTGGATTTTACCGTACCCTCGGGTATCCCCAGCCGCACCGCCGCCTCAGCCACTGAGGCGCCCCGGTAGTACATCTCCAGCAGCACCGCACGGTGCTCTGGACTGATTTTTCCGAGCGCACTGCGCACCGCGTGCACGCTCACCACCCGGTCCATCTCGTCGTCCGTGGTGGGGACCCGGTTCAGGTCCGGCAGGCTGACCTCGGGCGGTCGGGCCTGCCTGGCCCGCATGGCGTCGATCGCCACGTGCCGGGCCACCGTGTAGAGCCACGGTGCGATCTTCGACGGATCGGCGGCGAGGGTCTGCGCGTTACGCCAGGCCCGCAGGAACGTCTCCTGCACCAGGTCCTCGGCGAGATCCTGCTGCCCGAGCAGCAGGCGGGTGAGGAAGCGGTGCAGGGGCCGACGGTATTCGTCGACGATCTGCCTCAGCAGCGCCTCGGCGGCGGACGGCACGACGGCGGCACTGTCCGGAAGACACGGTCCAATCGCCTCGTTGGGCACCGCCGACACAGGCCGCCTCCCTGACGGACGGATCGCATCCTGCCGGCCGGGTGAACAACGGTACGTGTCCTCACGGCCCTGACCGCGAGCATAGCCGTACCGGGGTGGGGGTGCCCTGCCCAGGTCACCCCTCCACCCACCGCTGTGTCCACAGAATTCACCCCCGGCGCATAGCGCCTGGTCAGCATGTTTGTCCTCCACTTTCGACGGTGTGGCTCGGCGGTCAGGTCTGGTGGGCCGCGGTGTGGCGGCGCTGCCCGGTTGACGGCTGTGCGGGGAGGTTGGTTCAGTGCCGGTCGACACGAATTGAAAAATGTCGCCCCGACCATGAACGCCGGACGGCGGAGATCCGTCACGACAGGTGTCGCCACGCCGAAAGGGATGGCCTGTGACCACCGATCTCGTATTCAACAAGCTCAGACTCGGCCGTACGCCACGCAAGGTGCTGGCGGCCGTGCTGGCCGCGCTGGCGATCCTCTCCGCCGTCGTCGCCACCATCAACTGGGGTGTCGCCTCAGCCCGCGACGACACCGTCGTCGGCGAATCGGTCACCAAAAAGCAGATGACCGCCATCGTCGCCGCGGCCCGGTCCTGTCCGGTGCTCACTCCGGCCCGGATCGCCGGGCAGCTGATGACCGAATCAGGGCTCGACCCTCGGGCGCGGGACACCGCCTCCGGCGGGCGGGGCATCGCCGGCCTGAACGACGAGGACTGGAAGAGGTGGAAGCCCTGGCCGGACGCCAGCCGCTCCGACGTCTCCGCCAGCGTGCTGGCCCTCGCCCACCAGATGTGCGACTTCACCGGGCAACTCCGGCTGGCCGGCACCCCCGGTGACCAGTGGCGCCTGGCGGTGGCCGCCTTCCACACCGGGCTGCCGGCGGTCACCCGGGCCAAGGGCGTACCCGCCGAGGCCGTCGAGTACGTCGACCTGGTCAGCGGCTACGCCGGGTACTACGGCAAGCTGAAGCAGTTCGGCGGGCCTGGTCTGCCGACCGCGACGCCCCCGCCCGCCAGCGACGCGAAGGGGGTACCCGCGCCGTATGTTCGGCTTGTGGTCAGCGCCGGGTCGGTCTGCGACCAGGTGACTCCGGCGATGGTGGCCGCACAACTCATGACGCTGTCCGGGTTCGACGCCAACAAGCTCGGCTCGGAAGGGCAGCGGGGCATCGCGCAGTTCCTGCCCGAGGTGTGGCAGACCTACGGCCCGGACGGTGGCTCCGCCTGGGACCCGACGGCGGCGATCCCGGCCGTGGGCAACGCGATGTGTGGCCTTGCGGACGAGCTGGCCAGTCTCGACGGTGACCCCTACCTGTTGGCCCTCGCGGCCTACCGCAACGGCCCCACCGCGGTACGGCAGACCGGTGGCAGTTTCGACCAGGGCACCGAGACGTTCCTACGCGCGGTGAAGGCCCTCACCGACCTCTACGCGCTGGACACCCGGCTGACCAAGCCCACGCCGACCAAACCCGCCCCGTCGGCACCGCCGACGTCGCAGGCTCCCGACCCGGATCCCAGCTCGTCGGACGAGGCACCGTCGCCGAGCCCGAAGACGCCCAGCACGCCGCCTTCCGACACGTCCGAGCCGGACACGAAGCCGACCACCGCGGCACCGAAGCCGACGACGGCCGCGCCGAAGCCGGCACCGAAGCCGCAGCGTCCCGCCGGCGCCAAGCAGATCTTCCACCCGCGTACCGGGCTCTGCGTCAGCTCCGGCAGCACCGGCGACGGCACCCGCCTCGAACTGCGCACCTGCACCGAGGCTCCGGCACAGTGGTGGGACGTCCGTAACGACGGCACGATCCGTTCCCGTGGACTGTGCATGGACATCGCCTGGGGCGGTTCCGAGGACGGCACCGCGATCCAGGTGGCCATCTGTAGCGGGAACCCGGCCCAGTCCTGGAAGATCAACGACAAGGGCGGCATCATCAGCCAGCTCAACGGCAAGTCGGTCGACGTCGACATGAACGCCAAGGGCAAGCCGCTGGAACTCTGGATCTACGTCGCCAACGCCGAGCAGACCTGGCGACTGCGGTAACCGACGGCACGAACGGAAAACGGGGTACGGGCCCACAGCCCGTACCCCGTTTCCGTGGGTGGTGACCTGGCGGCTCAGCTGTACGCGCGGCGGCGGTGCAGGCCCAGCGCCAGGAAGGCGCCACCACCGACCAGTGCGACGCCGATCAGGACGAGAGTGGCCACGCCACCGCCACCCCCACCGCCGCCGCCGCTCACCCCGGTCCCGGTCGGCTGCTCGCCCTCGATGGTCCGAGCGAGCGACACCGCCGGATTGATCATTCCGGCGCCGTACCCGGTGTCCGGGGTGTCACCGCCCACCGCGTCGGCGGTGCCCTGGATCCGCTGCTCGACCTGGACCGCGCTCAGCTCCGGATAGGCGGCCCGGACGAGCGCCGCCTGCCCGGCCACGAAGGCGACCGCGAAGCGGGTGCCGGTGTAGCTCAACGGGCCGGCGTCGCCGGGCCCGATGCCGGTCACGTCCGCGCCAGGCGCGACCACCTCCACCGTGTCCGGCTGGTACTCGTCGACCAGCTTGTTGTCGGCACCGACACCGCCGACCAGCAGCAGCGCGCCGGTGGCCTTGGGTTCGGTGGGTGAGGGCAGCGTGACGGGCTTGGTCGGGGCGCCCGCCACCACGATCACGTCGTGGTTGAGCGCGGTGGTGATCGACGCGGTGACCGCCGGGGCGGCCAGGTCCACGTGCGAGCCGAGGGCGAGTACCGACGCGCCAGCGCTCACCGCCACCTCGATGGCGTTCGCCGCGTCCGTGGCCCGCGCGTTACCCGACTTGCCGACCATCCGCACCGGCAGGACGGTGGCGTCGGGGGCGAGGCCGACGGGTGCCTGCTGGACACCGGCGTTCCCCGCGATGATGCTCGCCATCGCCGTGCCGGTGCCCAGGCAGTCGGTGTCCCCCCGGCCGTTGCCGACGGTGACGTCCGCGCCGACCGCCACACGGCCGCTGAGCTGTTGGAGGCCGCCGTCCACGCCCGAGTCGACCACCGCCACCATGACGCCGTTACCCCGGCTCAGATCCCATGCCCCGTCGGCGGCCAACCGCATCTGCGCCCAGTCCGAGCGGCTGCTGGACCCGGCGACCGCGGTACAGCCGGGGGCGGCCTTCGTACCGGTGGGCGACGGGCTGGGACTGGGGCTGGGGCTGCCGCTGGGGCTGGGACTCGCGGAGGGCCTCGCGGTGCCGGTGGGGCTGGGTGCCTTGGTGGGCGACTTCGTGCCGGACGGGACCTGCCCGTACTCCACTCCCTCGCCGACCGCGTCCCACGGCAGCACCAGGTACCAGCCACGGTTGAGCCGGGCCGGGTCGGTCAGGCTTTTCCCGTCCGGCTGCACCCGGCCGGCGTTGAGGTTGTAGATCTCCGCAGATCGTTCGCCGCTGCCGAGAAACCGAGTCGCGATCTCGGTGAGGTTCTCCGGCTGTCCCTGGTACGCCGCGGTGACGACGTAGTACTTGACGTATGCCTGCGGGTCCGGCGGGGCCTTCTGGGCCGCTGCCGTACCGGCCATCGCCACGACCAGGCAGCAGACGGCCGCCACGCCCGCGAGCAGGCGGCCAACGTTCGGGCGCTTCGCCAGCACTGATGTTCCTCCTTCAGTAGCCCGGCCGATCAGCCCGGCCGACACCCTCTACAGCGGATCTGCGCCGCATCCGTTCAATCTGATCGGCAAAAACGTTCGAACACAGGTGAACCAGAGCCCGATGACCATCGTCGTGATGACGTAAGGGCCAGGAGACCAGGTCATGTGGTGGGTTCGCCGGCCGTCACCCGCACGCTGAACCCTGCGGACGGTGGTGAGAGCGCATGGACACAGTCAGGACGATAGACGCGGACGCAGACCAGCCCTCGGCTGCACTCCGCTTCGATCCCCGCCGGCACCGGCGGATCCCCGGCCTGTTCGATCTCTGGCTGGCCCCGGGTGGGCGCGGTGGTCTGGTGCTGCCGGCCAAACCCGACCGTCCCCTCACCGCGCGGGCCATCACCGACCTGGTCCTACGCTCCGGTGAGGCCGCCGACGACGTACGGATCCTGACCGACGACGGTGCCCGGCACGCCGACCTGTTCAGCGAGGTGGCCGGGCTGCTCGCGCACGACATCCTGGTCAGCCCCAAGGGCACCGAGATTCGGCAGCACGGCCGGCAGGGCGGGCCGATGCACGCGGTGCCGTTCGATCGGGAGGCCGGGAACAGCCGGGACTGGCTGGTCATCCAGCCGCCCGATCTGGCCACGCCGCTGCCCGGCTGGTTCACCGTCGAGCGTGGTCTGGTGCGCCCGCGTACCGGCGTGGTGGGTCTGCCCCTGCACGGCGGAGTCGTCCTCGCCACCCGGGCCGACTTCGTCACCCGACGCGCCACCGCGCACCGGCTCGGCACGGCCCCGGACGGGCTGGTGACCGTCGCGGTCACCGCCCGGGCCGGTGGCTTCCTGGTCGGCGACTACGGCGGTACGCAGCGGGTCTACCGTGGCGACCAACTGGCCGCTCTGCTCGGCGACCTACCGCTCTACGGCAGCGATCTGCGGCTCTGGCTGACCTGGCCATCCGATCCCCAGGAGCAGCAGAGCCTCGTCGCCCAGGCGCGGGAGTTGGCGGAGACGACCGGCGCCACGGTCTGGACGCCGCCGCCGGGTGGTAGCGCGGAGCTGGTCGACGGCCGGCGGGATCTGCGCGCACTCGACCACGCGGGGCGGCCCGCCGAATGGCAGGCGTACCGGCCGCCGTTCGCCGCCGGCCCACCCGCGCTACGCACGACGCCGACCGGCCTGCTCGTCGCGGCGTCCGCCGGGCTCAGCGTCACGGTGCATCCCACGTCACCGCCGGACACCGAACAGCCGGATACCGAGCAGCCGGACGTCGAGCCGCCGGATACCGAGCAGCCGATGGCGGAGCTGGCCCTCCAGCCGACGGTCACCACCGACGCTTCGCACCCCCACCAGCCACTCGCGCCGACACCGGACAGCACACCGGAGCAGGCGGACCAGCCAGCACCGGAGCAGACCGACCAGCCAGCACCGGAGCAGGCGGACCAGCAGGCGGAGCACGCGGACCAGGCGGCGGACGCGGACCAGGCAGCCGGGCCGGCAACGGAGCAGACCGGCCAACGGTCGCCGGAGAAGACCGAGGTCGTGCCGGAGACGCCCCTCCCCCGCCCCGCGATGGCCGGCGAGGACCGCCGGGCGGGGTACGGCCTGGGGTGGCTGTCCCCGGGGCAGCAGGTCAACGCCGAACGATTCGAGGCGTTCGTCGTGTCGCCGGTCGAAGCCCAGGCGGTCGGCGGTGGACTGCCCGGCGCCGAGCTGTTCCTGCTCGCGTTCCTGGATCCACGGTCAGTGCCGGACGGCCGTCACCTGCTGCGGGTACGGGTCGAGCCGGGCGGCGCGATTCCGATGGCCGCGCTTCGCGCGCAGCTGCCCGCACGCCTGCAACACCTGCGTGGTCTGCGCGAGGCGTACCTGCTGCCAGCGGCACGGCTGGACCGGGCCTTCGCGGTGGACACCTTCGCCATGGACCAGCGTGGTGAGCTGACGTCGACCGGCGAGTGTGCGGGCGAGTCGCTGTCGATCCGCTGTGCCTCGCAGGCCCGGTCGATCGCCGGCCTACCCAACGAGGTGCGGCGCTGGCCGACCTTCGGCACCCGGCGGGCCTACGCCCTCCTGCCGGCCGACCGCGTCCGGCTGCCACGCAACTGGCTCCGGCTCTACCGTCGCCAACCGCCGGTACGGGCCGGACGGCTGCTGGTGGAACTACGGGTGCCGAGGCATCGGGCGATCGACGTGACGGCAACCGCCGACCTGCTCGCCCCGCTCGGCCGGGTCCGCACCCGGGCCGAGTCTCTCCGCGCCGCGCAGGTGGAGCTGATCCTCGCCAGCCGCTCCTACCCACGGGTGCGGGTCCGCCGGGCGTACCGTGCCGAGGCAGGTGCCTGGCAGCGGATACCCCGGCTGGAGCAGGCACCACTGCCGAGCGTCCTGCCCCGGCTTCAGTCCCCGACGGAAAGCTGAGCCGACCACCGGCCGTACGGGACCGGACCGATCACCAACGGGATGTAGCGGCCCTTCGAGCCGGCGGCGAGTCCGCGTATCCCGCCGCCCGCGCCCGCCGGCAGACCCGCGGTGATGACGACGTGGGGCCCGGACACGGTGTCGTCCGGCTCGGGCCACGCGGTCAGCCGGCGGCAGCCGTCGACGGTCTCTGCACCGAGCGCGTCACCAACGACGGCGACCGCCACCCCGGCCTCGTGCAACTGCCGGGCGTACGCCGCAGCCAGCCGGCGACACTCGTCCACGACGCCGACCAGGGTGAAGACGTCCGGCGCCCGCCCCAGGTCGATCTGTAGCTGCCACGGACCCTTGCGGCCCAGCACCAGCGGTACGGCCGCCAGGGGTGCCGGCTCGGAGTCGGCGAGCCAGGCGTAGGCGGGAGCCGACGGGCCGGTCGTGACACCGACCAGGCGCACCAGGATGGGGCCCGATTCGGTCTTCAGTTCGGTCCGGACGTACGGCACCTCGCCGTCGACCGGCAAGGTCGGCCGAGGCAGATCGCGGTCGTCGTCGTCTGACCCCGCGTCGGGCTGCGCCGCTGCCTGCGGGCGAGCGGGCGCGGCTGGCGCGGCTGGCGAGGCAACGGCGAACGGCGGCCACTCGGGCGGCGGTGCCGACGGCGCCTCGGCCGGTGCTGAAGTCTCCAGTGGCAGCCGCGCCTGCTCGGCGGCGGTCAGGTCAGTCAGCGTCGGGACGGAAACCAGCTGACCCGCCACCGGCTCGCCATTCGTCTGGCCGGGCACCTGCGGCCCACGTCGGCCCGCCGAAATCCCGACGCCGGGAGAAGCCGGCCCCGGCGGGACCGCCGGCTGCCCTGAACGGGGCAGACCCGACGCCGGCGAATCGGCAGCCGACGAAGCGGACACGGGCAGCACGGCCGGTTCCGACACGCCGGACGGCACTGGCGTGCCGGGCATCGGCGACGCAGCCGACCTGGTCACCGGAGGCGACACCGGGTCGGCGGACGCTCGGGATGCCTGGGACAACGAGGACGACCGCGGTGTCGCCGGCGGACCTGACAGCAACGACGGCGGTGGGCCCGACGGACCCGGCGGGAACGACGGCGGCGGGCCGGACGGACCCGGCGGCGACGACGGCGGCGGGCCGGACGGACCCGGCGGCGACGACGGCGGCGGGTTCCTCGGATCCGGTGGGGATGCCGACGAGGTGGCCGCCGATGGGCCTGCGGCGAGTTCGGCCGGAGTGGGCGTGTGGTGCCGTTCCGGCGGCCACGGCCCGTCGTCGAGGGTCACCGAACGCATCCGGAATGCCCTCCGGGGCAGCACCAGGATCGCGACCACGGCGAGCGCCACCGCGAGCACGGCAGCCCCGATCCGGATCAGGTTGGGGCTGATGTTGGTCAGCCCGGACTGCGGGCCCTGCGCCCGGGGGCCGGTGACGGCCGGGGTCGTGGGTTCGGCCGCCGGAGGCGACTCGGCCGGGGCGGTTGGCGGTGGGGTGAAGCTCGGCGAGGGCGCCGCGGCGGTCGGCGAGGGCGCTACCGGGCTGGGCGACGGTGCCACCGGACTCGGCGACGCACGGGGGGTCGGCGGTCGGATCGCCGGGAGAGCGCCGGTACGGACCCCCGGCCCGTCGGCGTCGCGTGGCAACACGAGGATCCAGCCGGGTGCGAGCTGCACACCGTCGGTGAAGGTGGTCCCGTCGGGCTGCTCCCGACCCCGGTTGAGGTCGATGATCTCCCGGAACCGGTTTCCGTTGCCGAGGGTGCGCAGCGCGATGCTGTAGAGGTAGTCGCGCTGGCCGTGCACCGGTGGCCCGACGACGTAGTACTTTCCGGTTTCGTCGGCCGGTGCGGCGCTGGCCGGTGCCGCTGCGGCGAGGGGGACGAGCAGCACCGTCAGCAGCAGGGACAAGGTCCACCAGTGGCTCGTCCGTCGACCGCTCATCCGGTGCGAGTACGCCGACGCACCCGGATGCGGCCCCGACGCCCGACACCGACCCGCTGACTCCATTCGTATCCTTCTCTCATCCGTGCTCCGCAGCGTTGCACCGCAGGTCCGGCACGCCGTGCCCACCCGCGTACCGCATCGGTCCCCCGCCGTGGACCGGGCCGGAACATGCCGTCGGCCCGGTCCACCGGGTGTGGCTCAGCGGCCGGCTGGCCGCCAGGTCTGGTTCTCCTGCCCGGGGTTGCATTCCCAGATCTGGAGGGGGGCGCCGTCGGCGGTGTTCCAGTCTCGAACGTCGACGCACTTGCCCGAGTGCGGATTCCGCACCATGCCACGCTCGACGACCCAGACCTGCGCCGGGCCACCGTTGCAGTGCGCCAACTGCACCTTGGCGCCGTTGTCGCGGGACGCCCAGGCGACATCCATGCACTTGCCGAGCGCGACCAGCGACCCGTTGGGGCCGGACGAGAACCGCTGTGCCGGGGTGCCGTTGCACCTCCACAGCTGCAACTGGGCACCGTCGGCGGAGATGCCGCCGGGTACGTCGACGCACTTGTCCTTGTACCCGCGCAGGGCGAAGGCCGAGGAGTCCGGCCCGCCGGGCCGGTCGGCGGGCGGCGGCGCGGTCGCTCCGCTGTTGCGGAAGGTGACCACGAAGTCGGCGCATCCGGGGCAGCTGAACACCGTCTCGTTGCCCGGGACCTTGTCATGGGTCGACCACAGGTAGGCGCGCGGGACGAAGGGACGGAGTGCGGCGGTGTAGGCGCTCTCCGCGTCCCGGTTGGGGTTGACACAGTTGATCCGGTCCCCGCGCCGTGGGTCACGTACGGCGTGGGCTTCGGGGCAGGCGGCGAGCATCTGCCCCCCGGAGCAGTCCGATCTGACGCAGGTTCCCGCCACCGGGTTGGACCCACCGGGGGCGTCGATCGTGATGATGGTGGACAGCGCGTCGACGTAGCTGACGTTGTACCAGGGGGCACCGGAGTTGTTCTGGTCGAAGTTGAACTCGGCCAGGCTCACCGGCTCGGCGCCCCGCTCGCAGCGGTCCGGGTAGGCACCGCAGTCACCCACGAGGCACTTGAAGGTGCTGCCGGGGTCACCGCTGCATCGTTGCCGGGCGAAGAACCGGCCGCGCCAGTGGCCCGGCTGACCGGCATCGGGGATGACGATCGTCTTCGACTCTCCGGGTCGCAGCACGGGCAGGTTGGTGATCGGCCGCGAGCCGTCGGCGCTCTCGCCCGCGCCGATCCACAGCGTCTCGCCGGTCGAGTTGACGAACTTCACCCGTTCCCCGGCTACCGCGTCCGACCTGCTCGACATGACCACGATCAGACCGAGCGCGAGCACCATGATGGACAGGAGGGCGACCCTCCTACCCAGCCGGCCTCTACGGCCCGAGAACAAACCCGTACCCACAGTCATACAGCCCTCCACTGGCCGGATGGGCGGACGCACCAGGTCCGCGGACGAGTGCGGCAGCCGCACGTCCGCATGACGGCGCCGGACCGCCGCCGGTTCACCGGCAGATGGCCCGGGTTGGCGAACATCGGGTTCTCGTCAGCACAGCCGTCCTCTCGTCGGGGCTGCTCCCCGGCCACTGCCGGGCTGCTGGTTACTTGACGGCCGCCATCACCGCCACGTTCAAGCGCACCTGGTGACGGCACATGCCCGGCCCGTATCCCGGCACCTCCAACGGACCCGGTCCGCCCCAACGACACTCCCGTGCCGGGTCCCAGACGGGAAATCTTGGACAGTTTCCGTTAGCTGCTAACGGAAACTGTCCAAGGTCTTGAGAAGGTGCCCTCCCGGCACGCCGTCGGGTGGGCAGGCGGGCCGTGGACGGTGGGCCCGGTCGGGCATGACCTATTCGTCGGGCGTGGCCGTTTGGGGCTGCCGGGAGACCGCTACCAGCATCGCGGTCACCGCGCCCCGATTGTGCAGTGCCCGCAGCGGTAGCGCCGCCAGCCACAGCACGTCACCGCAGCCGACCACCTGACGGGTGCCACCCACCGCCTCCAACTCGACCTGCCCCTGCTCCACGACGACGATGGCATCACGCCATTCGGCCTCGTCGTAGTCGAGCGCGGTGCCCGGTGGCAGCGCCACCACCCGCCGGGTCAGCTCCGGTCGCAGCCGGGAACGCAGGAACGAGAACGGTCCGGCACCGTCTTCCATCAGCGGACGGTACGCGGACCGCAGGGGCGGGTTATTCCAGCGCACGGGGCGCACCCCGGGTGAACCTCAGTCACGGACCGTTCTCCGCTTCGACCGGCGGCTTGGCGCCGCGTCCGACTCCGTTTGTGGTAAGACTTCCGGCGCTCCGAAAACTCATCGGCCCGGCGCCGAACCGGCCCGTCGCGTCGGCCACTGCGGATGATCGAGAACTGCGCAACAACGAATAAGCGCGCCCCGCAGGCCGTCACTTAGCGTGTCCGATAAGTTATCCAGCCCTCTGGATGGAGTCCACACATGACAGTGGCCAAGGAGCAGTCCGCCCGGGGCGGGGTGCTCGGTGCGATCAACACCGCGCATCACCGCGCGGTGTTGGGGCTGTACATGCTCATCGTGCTCGCCCACTGGGCCGAGCATCTGGTTCAGGCGTACCAGATCTGGGTGCTGGGCTGGGCCCGGCCACAGGCCCGTGGCGTGCTGGGCATGCCGTTCCCCTGGTTGGTCAGCTCGGAGTGGCTGCACTACGCGTACGCGATCATCATGCTGATCGGCCTGTTCGCGCTACGTCCCGGCTTCGTCGGTCGGGCCCGGACCTGGTGGACGGTCGCCCTGGTGATCCAGTTCTGGCATCACGTCGAGCACCTGTTCCTCCTGCTCCAGGTGCAGGTCGGCTTCCTGCTGCCCGGGACCGCCGTACCGACCAGTTTCGCCCAGCTCCTGATCCCCCGCGTCGAGCTGCACCTGTTCTACAACTCCATCGTCTTCGTACCGATGCTGATCGCGATGTACCTGCATCTGCGTCCCAACGATCGCGAGAAGATGATGGCGAGGTGCAACTGCACCCCCGAAGGCCGCCGGCGGCTCGCGCTCGCCAACTCCGGCAGCTGACCGGCCATCATGTCTGCCGGACGCCGCGCGTTGGCCATCGTCACCGCCCTCGCCTCCGTCGGGGTCGCGCTCACCATCGCCGCGGTCGTCCGACAGTCCGATGGCGCCCCCGCCCGGGTCCTGACCGTGGACCCGGGCGACGGCGCCGTCCTGACCACCGCACCGGACGCCGTCGTCCTGCGGCTGTCCACCGGCGCGGACGCGGTGCTGTCCCACGTCACCGTGCGCGACAGCACCGGGAAACCGGTCAACGACGGCCGGGCCCGCACCGACGGAGAGGCCGGGCTGCGCCAGGCGGTACGCCTCACCGCCTCCGGCGACTACAGCATCGCGTACCACATCACCTTCACCAACGGGCAGGACGCCACCGACGTCCTGCGCTTCAGCGTCGGCACCGGCATCGCACCCCAGGACACCTCGCCGGTTCCCGACCCGATCCTGGACGCCGCCGACCACGCCCACGGCATCGACCCGATCGGCGCCACGCTGCTGGTGGTCGACGGTGTCGTCCTGGTCGCCGTGCTGGTCCTCCTGCTGCTGCGCCGCCCGCACAATCGCCGACGGTCACCGGCCGAACCCGAGACCGTCCGGGTCGCCTCCGGTCACCTCGACCGGTCACCCCACGAGCCGGGCACCCACTGACCGCAGTACGCCCGCCACGGTTCAGCGCAGTACCAGTGATCTCATGCGCCGCTGTTGCCCCGGTCCACCCACCACGGGTGCCGGGGCAATGCGCAGTCCGGTCGACTGACCGAAGACGGCCCGCCGGTGACAGCCTCTCCGCTCGTGGAGCTGGTAGCCCTCCAGCCGAGACGCCGACCGTTGCGGCCACCACCGGCCGAGCACGCCGCGTTCGTATACGACGCAACGGCGGATCAGCGACAACAGCTGGTGACTTCGCTGGCCCGAGCTGCGCAACGGGCGGCAGATGCCCTCTCCACCCACCGGGAAATTCGAAAGCCGTGGGCTGACGAGAGCAGTGGCGAGACGGACGGGGCTGTTCCGCTCGCCGGAGGGCAGCCCTTCGGCAGTTGCCTCAATCGAGTCACAGAACGTCGGCGAAGCCATCCGACGGGGGCGGCGGCCGGCGCAACCCGCTGGGGGAAACCCACGGCAACCGACAAAGGCGCCGCGGGAGGTGACCGGGGAAGCTACGCGCTGTCCCCGACGACAATGATCCGCAGGACCGGAACTTGCCTGGCGGCGGACCCGGTTTGCGGTAATCGGCCAGCGCGGTCAGCGGGCAGGGCCGCAGACCGCGCCTGAGCAACGGGGTCGGGCTGCACGGTTCGGGCCGGATGCTCGTGGCATCCGGCCCGAACTCGGTGCGGTCGGTGGTTACGACTCACGGTGGCGGCGGGGCCGCCGTGGTGCGCGGGACACCGTGCCGGTCAACGCCAGGCCCGGCGGGAGCAGCGCGGCGAGCGCCGCCGGCTTGGCCGAGCCGAGGTTGCCGAGGGCACGGGTGCGGCTGTTGGGCAGCAGCCGCTCGCCGCTGTTGGGCGGCGGGATGGTCTTGCGTTGGGCGTCGGCCACCCGGAACACGTCCGGCGCCAGTTGGGACCGGGGGATGTCGGTGTTCAGGGAGATGATGTCACCGAGCGACTTGCGGTAGTCAATCTTGAAGGCGGCCCGGACCAGCGGCAGCAGCGGGTCGTTGGCGTAGTGGAACCGGTCCCCGTCGCGCAGCGCGGTGAACTCCTTGCGCCACATCGCCAGTTGCAGCTCGCCGAAGTCCCGACCGGGCAGGTTCGGCTCGGCGATCATGCCGACGAACGCGTCCAGCCGGTCCACGCTGCCGTAGACGGCCTTGAGCCGGGCGGCCAGCGGCGTACGACGCTCGGCCCGCACCGCGTTGTCGGCCGCGGGCGTGGTGCGCTTGCCCTTGACGTCGTACAGCGCGGTGAAGTCCAGGCTGTCCAGGTCGTCGATCTCGGCTCCGGGGGTGAGCTTCGGGTCGGCCGGGAAGGACTCCGTACGCTCCCCCGTGATCGCCTTGAACGACGACTTGCGCGGCAGGCCGTACGCGGCCCGCATGTCGTTGTAGCTCGGCATGCCGTGGTCGCGGCTCCGGGCGATGTCGATCGCGCCCAGGTCGTTGCGGCCCGGCAGGCAGGGCGGCAGCGCCGGGTCGTCCGAACAGTTCGGGTTGCCCGGTACGGGGATGAAGAACGGGAAGCTGCGCAGCATGTTGCTGATCAGCTCGTCGTTGCGGGTCTGCGGGCGCAGCCCGACACCCTGGAGCATCGGCCCGAGCTGGAGCAGTTCCAGCAGGTCCGGGTTGAAGAAGGCGTCCTCACCCATCGGGATCATCAGCTTGACGGTGTTGCCCTCGACGGTGACCTCGACGTCCAGCTCCCGCAGCCGGTTCAGGGTCTGCTCGCTGTAGCGGCCGACCTTCGCCTCGAGCCGGAAGTCACCCCGGATCTGGCTGTGCGCGCGATATCCGACGGTGGCGAACTCGTTGGTCACCGAGGCGTCCACGCCGGGCTTGTAGCCGCTGTAACGGGGCAGGTCCACGCCGAGCGACGGCAGGAACTGGGTGTAGGTGATGTACTGCTTCTCGGCGGCGACCACCGTCCGGGCGATCTCGAACTTGTCCTGCTCGGGCAGCCAGTTGGGCAGTTGGCCGACGATCCGGTTGTGTTCCCGGGCGAAGAGGGTCTGGATGGCCAGCAGCGCCGGGTTCTCGTTGGCCCGCTGGTCACCGGCGACCGCCGCCTTCTCCGGGGTGTTGAACAGCTGCCCGCCCGCGACCATGTTCGGCGCGGTGGAGGCGTCGCCCCGGGTGTCGCGCCGGGGCAGGTAGCCGCCGGGCATCAGCAGCTTGGCGCCGTTGTTGCGCGGGTCGCCGTCGACCCGGCCCTCCCGCATCCAGTCCAGCCGCTCGTGGCTGTTGCCGTAGACGGCGGCCGCGTCGAGGTAGGAGCTGACGGTGTTGATCTGATCCCGGGGGGTGGTGATGCCGGTGTCGTCGGCCGGTCGGGACCGGTCGAACGGGATGATGCCGATGTCGTTGCGGAACGACTCCATCGGGTCGGCGTTGTCGAAGGCGATGTTGCGGGTCTCCCCCGGCGGGCTGACCAGCCGCCGGCCGAGACGTTGGGCGATGCTGTGGTCCACGAACTGGCCCCACACGAAGCCCCACTGGCTGACCCCGTGCGGTGAGTAGAGGTTCTGGTCCATGTCGTTGAAGATCCGGTTGCTGACGTACCGCTCCGACGGCAGGTCGACGATCTCGTTGAGTCCGTCGGCGTACCAGGCGGGTCCGACCCGGGGATAGATCGTGTCGATCTTTCCCCAGGTGGGGTTCGCCCGGTTGTTGGCGGACCCGTCGATGCTCTGCACCTCCCACAGGCCGAGGATCCGGTCGCTACGGCCCGCGCCGGCCTGGGCCGGTGCGCTGATGCTCACCCCGGCGGCCACCACCACGGCGACCACCGCCGCCTGTGCCGCTCTGACTGATCGGTGCCGGCCGGGCCGACCGGCTGCGACTACGCGCATGCCCAACTGCTCCCTTCGACGTGACGTTCACGATGGCCGCAGCTTCAGCGACCCCGCTGCCGGACGCCCGTCCGGCCATGACAGGTCAGATCGCCCGGCGGAATCGGCCGGACGGCACGCGGCACCGGCGGGCGCAGCCGCCGAACACCGGGTACGGCTGTCGATCTCCCCGGTAGTGTGGTCTTCGCCTGGTCCGGGCGCTTCTTCGGCCGTGCGCAGCACCGTTGGCGCCGCACCGCTGCGCGCTCGCGAGCCGGCGTGGCACTCCCGCGAGCCGGCTCGGCACTGCGGCCACGGGCCGGTGTGACGGTGCTGCCGCCGCCGGTCCGAGGGCCCGGATCATGGCCGGCCGACGGGAGACGGCGGCGGACCGACCAGCGGCCGGCGTTCGGACCAGACGTCGATGTCACTGTCGGCGTTGAGGATCGCCTGGTGCAGGCGCTGCACCGGAGCGGCGGGTTCCAGCCCCAGTTCGGTGACCAGGTTCCCGCGTACCCGGTGGAAGACCTCCAGGGCCTGGGCCCGCCGACCGCTGAGGTGCAGCGCCCGCATGTACTGCGCGTGCAGGCCCTCGTGCAGCGGGTTCTCCACGATCACGGCGGCCAGCTCGGTCAGCACCTCGCGGTGCATGCCCAACCGCAGCTCCACGTCCACCAGGTATTCCAGGGTGACCAGTCGGGACTCCTCCAGCTGGCAGCGCCGTGCCTCCAGCAGCCGCCCCACGGGGAGATCCAGCAGGGCCCGGCCCCGCCACACCCGCAACGCCTCGGACAGGTGCCGTACGGCCGCGACGTCGTCCCCTTCGGCCAGTGCCGTCCGTCCACGCTGGGCCAGCAGCTCGTACCGGCGCAGGTCCAGGCTGGCCAGCCGGCCGTTGAGCAGGTAGCCGCCGGTGCGGGTGACCAGCAGCTCGTTGCTGATCTCGGCCACCGTACGGCCGGTCGCGGTGGCGAAGTGCTTGCGCAGGTTGAGCAGGTACGTCTGTACCGTGGTCGACGCGCTGGCCGGCGGTTCGTCCCCCCACAACTCGGTGGCCAGCGACGAGGCGGGCACCACCTGGTCGGCGTGCGCGATCAGCATGGCGAGCACGTTGCGCATCTTCGGCGCCGTCGGGGTCCAGGAGAACTCCCGCACCCGTACGGACATCGGCCCCAGCACGGCCATGTCGATGTCTTGCCCCGTAGCTTCCACGAGCGCCCCTGATCATCCGGCTTGAGCGGATCTCCATCGTCATCGGCGGCCCGTCGCGCGTGCATCTTCTACCGTGCCGGTCGCAACCCGGCGCATG
Source organism: Micromonospora zingiberis (assembly GCF_004331455.1). Taxonomy (GTDB): domain Bacteria; phylum Actinomycetota; class Actinomycetes; order Mycobacteriales; family Micromonosporaceae; genus Micromonospora; species Micromonospora zingiberis. The sequence goes on along the minus strand of NZ_SJJR01000008.1, from coordinate 126,589 downwards.
ATTGAGTCAGGCTCGACCGGCTGTCGAGGCGACGCTGCTTACCTACCCGTGCCGCCGAGAGGGAGGCGTGGGAGTGACCGACGAGACGAACACCGATGGGCCGGTCCGCCCCGCGGCGGCGCCACGCCGGACCTCCGGCGAACGGACGGCCGGGTCCCGGATCGCCGTGCTGGGGGCGACCGGTTGCGTCGGGCGCGCGGTCTGCGCCGCGTACGCCCGGCATGGCGCCCAGGTCCTCCAGGTCGGCCGGACGCCACCACCCGGCTGTCGCGATTTCCTTGCCCTGGACCTCGCCGCCACCGCTCCCGCCGAGCTGACCCGGATCCTCGCCGACGCGGGCGTGGACACGGTGGTCAACGCCGCCGGAGGTTGGGCCCGCAGCGAGGAGTTGAACCGCGCCCACGTGGAACTCGTCCACCGGCTCGTCGCCGCCGTCGGCGCGATGCCGAGCCGGCCCCGCCTGGTGCATTTGGGCTCGGTGCACGAGTACGGCCCGATCGCCGAGGGCACCAGCGTCCACGAGACCGCCGAGGTGCACCCGGACAGCACGTACGGCCGGGTGAAGCTGGCCGGTAGCCGCATCGTGCTCCAGGCCGCCCAGGCCGGTTCGGTGGATGCGGTGGTGCTGCGGGCGGTGAACGTCTACGGCCCGTACACCAATCCGGCCAGCTTCCTGGGGATGCTGCGCGACCGGCTGCGACAGGCCGGCCCGCCGGAGTTGACGGTGACCGTCGCGCCGGCCCGGCGCGACTTCGTCGACGCCCGGGACCTGGCCGAGGCCGTGGTGTTGGCGGGCCGGGCGCCGGTCACCGGCCAGGTGATCAACATCGGCCGTGGCGTCGCCGAGGACATCCGGAAGCTGGTCCGGATGCTGCTGGAGACCGCCGGCCGGCGGCCGGACGCGGTGGCCCTGGTCGACGCGCCGGTGACCAGCAACGGGGGCGCGTGGACCCGGGCCGATATCGGCCGGGCCCGGCGGCTGCTGGGCTGGCGGCCGCGCGCCGGCGTCCAGGAGTCGATCACGGCGCTGTGGGAGCAGGGCTGACGCCGACCCGGTCGGCCGGGCGATGATCGGTACCGAGGTCGACGACAGGGCACTCGGCTGGACCGGGGCGGTCAGTGCCGGCCGGTCACGAAGGTACGGATGGTGTCGATCACGAAATCGGCCATCTCCAGCGTGATGCCGGGGTACACGCCGATCCAGAAGGTGTGCTCGGTGACGAAGTCCGAATTGGTCAGGTCACCGACGATCCGGCAGGGCACGCCCTGGTAGGCCGGGTGCCGGGTGAGGTTGCCGGCGAAGAGTCGCCGGGTGCCGATCTTGCGGTCCTCCAGGCGTGCCACCAGTTCCTGGCGGGTGAACGGCGCCTCGGGGCGGACACTGATCGGGAAGCCGAACCAGCTGGGGTCGCTGTCCGGGGTCGCCTGCGGCATCAGCAGGCCGGGCAGGTCCGCCAGCCCGTCGTACAGGCGGCGGAAGTTGCGGCGCCGGCTCTCCACGAACTCGGGCAGCCGGCGCAGCTGGCTGAGCACGAGGGCGGCCTGGGTGTCGGTGGCCTTGAGGTTGTAGCCGACGTGTGAGTACACGTACTTGTGGTCGTAACCGGCGGGCAGCGTGCCCAGCTGGTAGTCGAACCGCTTGAGACAGGTGTTGTCGGTGCCCGGCTCGCACCAGCAGTCGCGGCCCCAGTCGCGCAGCGACTCGACGATCCGGGCCAGCTCCAGGCTGTTGGTCAGCACGCAGCCCCCCTCACCGGCGGTGAGGTGGTGTGCCGGGTAGAAGCTGACCGTGGTGAGATCGCCGAAGGTGCCGGTGAGCTGACCACGGTAGGTCGAACCGACCGCGTCGCAGTTGTCCTCCACGAGGAACAGTTCGTGCTCGGTGGCCAGGTCCGCGATCTCCGCGACCGGGAACGGGTTGCCGAGGGTGTGCGCGATCATGATGGCCCGGGTGCGTGGCGAGATCGCCTCGGCGACCCGTTCCGCGGTGGTGTTGTAGGTGCCCAGATCCACGTCGACGAAGACCGGCACCAGGCCGTTCTGGAGGATCGGGTTGACCGTGGTCGGGAACCCGGCGGCCACCGTGATCACCTCGTCGCCCGGCTGGAGCCGTGCCTCACCCAGCTTCGGGGAGGTCAGCGCGGTCAGCGCGAGCAGGTTCGCCGACGAGCCCGAGTTGACCAGGTGCGCCTTGCGCAGCTTGTAGTAGGCGGCGAAGGCGCGCTCGAAGCGCCGGGCGCTGACTCCTGCGGCGATCCGCATGTCCAGCGCGGCCTCCACGAAGGCCGCCCGGTCGTCCTCGTCGAGCACCGCGCCCGAGGACAGGATCGGCGTGACCCCGGGTACGAAGTCCCCCGGCTCCTGTTCCCGGTGGAACTTGCGGGTCTGTTCGAGTATCAACGCCTTGAGCGATGTCATCTCGCGCCCCCTCGGCTCAGCTTGCTAAGCCCATGGTCGAGGGCGCCGGTCGAGGACGCGTCGAGGAACGGTGGAGGCACCGCCGGCCGGGCGTTGTCCCGGCCGGCGGTGCGGCCCGTCAGGCCCGGCGCCCCAGGTAGGCGAGCAGCTTCGTCTGCTCGTCCGCACCGGGCGGGGATTCGAGCGCGGGGCCGCTGACCATCCGGCTGCGCACCACCTCTTCGCCGACCATCCGCAGCGCTTCCCACGCCTTGTCGATGTCGACCTGGTCGATCCGTTCGTCCTGCCCGGTGGCCCGGGCCAGATCCCAGCCGTGCACGACCAGCTCGGTGCAGACCGCACTGTCGATCGCCTCGGCGAAGGTACGCAGGCCGAACCGCCCGTCGAACTCCGCGCGGGCCTGCTCGGGGTCGTTCAGGCTGGCCTCGATCTGGTCCCGTACCCGTACGAACGCCTTGTACGGGTCGACGTCGACGCCCGGCCCGGACGGGACGGGCAAGCCGACCATGTTGAGGTGGATCTCGCTCATCTCCACCACGTGCGCGACGAGGGCGCGCACGTCCCACTCGGTGCAGGGCGTCGGCCCCGACCAGTCGTTTGCGCCGACTGCGGCGACCCGGTCGGCGAACTGCGCACCGAGCCGGGCGAACCGGTCGGCGACGGCCTGCTCCTGCGCCGTGAGTCCGGTACCGCTGGGCGCCGGACCGGACCTGGGTCCAGGCTTCACCGTTGACATAACCGCTCTCCTGCCACTCGACATCAGCTGGCCCCGGCGTACGCCTGTCCTGGCGGCACCGGGGCCCTACCTGTACGACGAGCGGCCAGCGGGAAAGTCATCGCCGCGCGACCCGGCTCGGCGTGTCGCGCACGGCGCTGGCCTGCGGCGACACCCCGCCGCGAGAGAGGGGCGTCAGTACTCCACGACCGCCCGGAACCGCACCTCGCCCTTGGCGACCCGGTCGACGGCCTCGGCCACCCGGTGCGCCGGGAAGGTCTCCACCCAGGGGGTCACCCGACCTGCGGCGACCAGATCCAGCGCCTCCTTCAGCAGGTGGGGGCCGTTGTGCGTGGCACCGATGATCTGCTGGCCGAGGGCGAAGAACGGGTAGGTCATGGCGGACGGGATGGTGAACGGTTCGGCCCCGTCGATGCCGGCCAGCACCATCCGTCCCTGCACGCGCAGGCCGGGCAGGCAGGCCGCCGCCGCCCGGTGTGACGGGGCGGTGAGGATGACCACGTCGGCGCCACCGACGGCGCGCAACTGCTCGGCGTCGGTGACCACGTGGTCGGCACCGAGTCGGCGGGCCGAATCGACCTTGTCGACCGAGCTGGTGACCGCGATCGTCTCGTGCCCGGACGCCTTGGCGTACTGCACGGCCAGGTGGCCGAGGCCACCGATGCCGATGACCGCGACCCGGTCGTGCGGGCGCGGCTGCGCCGCGCGCAACGCCGACCAGGCGGTGTACCCGGCGCACATCACCGGGGCGGCCAGTTCCCAGTCCAGCCCGTCGGGCAGGAGCACGGTCGACTCGGCGGCCGCCACCAGATATTCGGCGTGTCCGCCGGGGGCGGTGAACCCGGTGGTCGTCGGCGCCGGGCAGCACATCGCCGTCTGACCGGTCACCGGCAGGCCCTGCACGCAGTAGTCGCACCGCCCGCAGCCGGCCCGTACCCAGGTCACCCCCACCCGGTCGCCGGGCTGGCGGCTGGTCACCCCGGCACCCACCTCGACCACCTCGCCGACCGGCTCGTGTCCGGTGACGGCCGGATCGATCGCCGGGAAGGGCAGCAGCCCCCGGGTGGCCAGTACGTCGTTGACGCAGACCCCGCAGGCCCGCACCCGGACGAGCACCTCGCCGGGGCCTGGCGAAGGGGTCGTCACCTCCCGCAACTCCCAGGCGACATCGACGCCCGGGACCACCGCCGCTCTCATCACCAACCACCACCCGTCCTGTGCACGACTCGGAAGAGGACCGCCCGCAGTGCGGGGCGGGCGGCGCGGACGCAACCCGCCGCGTCCGCGCCGCCCCTGCATGCTCGCCCCGCGCCGACCGGCGCTACATCCTCCGGATTGCCGCACCGCCTCAGGACCGGCGGGCCGCCAGTTCCTCCAGGGTGGGGACGATCTCGTTGGGGCTGGGCATCGACTGCCAGATGTCACGGACCGTGCTCGCCCCGGTCCGGAAGGCCGGCTCGGTGAGCACCCGCGACAGCTGCGCCCGCAGCTCCTCGACGGACTGCTTCTGGTGGTCCAGCCGCACCCCGGCGCCCTGCTCGGTGACATAGCTGGCGCAGGGGGTGGCCAGCAGGTTCTTCTCCGGATGCAGCCAGCCGGCCGCCTCCTCGGCCGTGTCCTCGTTCTGCACCCCGAACTCGCGGCCGGCCCGGTAGGTGCCGCTGTCCGCGGCGGCCGGCGCGGCGGTCGCCGGGCGGAACAGCAGCGAGTCCTCGGTGTCGCAGACCAGCTGCGGGATGCCCGCGGCGACGGCGGAGCTGAACGTGCCCATCCCGCCGTGGTGCACCAGGGCGTCGCAGGTGGGCAGCAGTTGGGTCAGCGGCACCCATTCGATCGCCCGGACGTTGTCCGGCAGGGTGTCCACGGCGGCCAGTTGCAGCGGGCTGAGCGTCGCCACCACCTCGACGTCGAGGCCGGCCAGCGCGTCGAGCAGCTTGGGGGTACGACCCCAGTCCCCGGCGACGTAGCGGCGGGTCGACTCGCCCAGTGACAGCGCGATCCGGGGTCGGCCCTGCGGCCGGCGGTGCAGCCAGCGCGGGAAGGCCGCCGCACCGGTGTACGGGATCTTGCGCACCGGCACCTTCACCGTGGCGGTGGGCAGGCTGAGCCCCTTGGGCAGTGGGTCGATGGTGAACTGCCCGATCAGCAGTTCGTCGTCGACACTCACCCCGTAGCGGTCGGCCAGCGGACGGACCAGGTCCGCCAGCGGGTCGGTGGCCAGCCCGGCGGCGCGGACCGCGGTGCGGTGCTCGGCCAGCCGCTCCTGGCTGTACGCGAAGTAGTCGAGGTTGCTGCCGAGCAGCCGGCCGTGCGCCGCGCCGCAGGCCCGAGCCGCCACCGCGCCGGCCGGGAAGACCAGATCCCACAGGACCAGGTCCGGGCGCCAGGCGCGGGCGAACTCGACCAGGTCCGGGGCGTCCGGCAGGTCGGCCCGGACGTAGTCCGAGGCCGGGTTGAGGTTCCACTGGTAGAAGGCGATCCAGTGCTCGACCTCCTCCGGGCTCAGGCCCATGGCCTGCGCGTACGCGATGACCTGCTCGGGCGCCGGTGGCTGCCGGGCGTCCTCGCGCAGGCGCGGCTCCGGCGATCCCGCGTCACCGAGCGCGACCGGAACCAGCCCGGTGCTGGCGATGGTGTCGGCGAAGCCGGCATGCGACGCCACCCGGACGTCGTGCCCGGCGGTCTGCAACGCCCAGGCGTACGGCACCACGGGGTACAGATGCGCCAGGGCGGGATACACGGTGATCAGCACACGCATGGGTCCTCCTCGATCACGCGGAATGGCAGGGGTTCCGGCGTCCGAGGGGCGCAGACGTGCGGGGACGGTGGCCGCCGGAAGTTGGCGCGGGACGACGGGGCGGCCGGCCTGGCGCGACGCCGGGTCGGCTCGCTGGCCAGTCTGCCGACCGCGCGGCGCAGCGGCTTCTTCTGCGGTGCGCAGGCCGATCATCGCCGGACGCGGTGACCTGGACCGGCACCCGACCGGCGAGCGCGCAGGCACGGTGGTGGGCAATCAGGAAGATGCCGGCGCCCGGCGCCCGGTTGGACGATGGGCGCCCGACGACATCGGATCCTGCGGGCGGCGTGCGTGTCCGTCACGCGCGCGGCGGCCCGTGGTGAGTGAGGGGTGACCCATGGCGATGCCCGAAGCCGCCGTCCCACCGGACTTCCCGATTCCCCGGGAGTGCCCGTACCGGCCGTCGGCCCGACACGTCGGCCTGCGGGCGGACAGCCCGATGACCAAGGTCAAGCTCTACAACGGTCGGACCGCCTGGCTGGTCACCGGTGCGGCGCAGGCCCGTGCCGTGCTCTCCGACTACCGCCGGGTGTCCATCCGCCCGTACCACGGCAACTATCCGCTGCTGAACGAGGAGTTCGAGAAGGTCGTCGACAGCGGCTACGCGGACGTGTTGTTCGGGGTGGACCCGCCGGAGCACACCCGCCAGCGCTCCATGATCATGCCGAGTTTCACGTTGCGTCGTACCGCGCTGCTGCGCGACGCCGTCCAGCGCATCGTCGACGAGAAGCTCGACGACATGATGCGGCACGGCGCACCGGCGGACCTGGTCAGCATGTTCGCCCAGCCGGTGCCGTCGATGGTGATGAGCACCGTGCTCGGCGTGCCGTACGACGAGCACGAGGACTTCGAGACGCCCGCGCACAAGCTCTTCGTGCCGGAACTGGCCGAGGAGGCCACCACGGAGTTGGGCGAGTACCTGGACCGGTTGATCCAGAAGAAGGAGAACGACCCGGGCGCCGGTGCCGTCGGCCTGCTCGACGACCTGATCGCCAACCACCTGCACACCGGCGAGCTGACCCGCTCGGAGCTGGTGCACATCGCCATGGCGATGCTGGTGGCCGGCACCGACACCACCACCAACGTGATCTCGCTGGGCACCATGGCGCTGCTGGACAACCCCGAGCAGTGGGAGGCGCTGCGGGCGGACCCGGACATCGTGCCCGCCGCGGTCGAGGAGATCCTGCGGTACGTCTCCCTGGTGGAGGCGTTCGCCCGGGTGGCGGTGGAGGACATCGACCTGGGCGACGGCAACGTCATCCGCAGCGGCGAGGGAATCCTGATCAGCTGCGCCGGAGTCAACTTCGACCCGGCGCAGGTTCCGGAACCGGATCGGTTCGACATTCTCCGGCCGGCCAAGCCCAGCTTCTCCTTCAGCCACGGCATCCACCGGTGTCCCGGCGACAACCTGGCCCGGCTGGAACTGGAGATCGCCTTCCGGACGCTGGTCGAGCGGATGCCGAACCTGCGCGCGGCCGCGGACCTGGACAAGCTGCCCAGCAACAACAACGACGGCACCCTGCAACGGCTGTACGAGTTGCCCGTGACGTGGTGACCGGCGCCGACGGCGACGAGGAGAAGGAGCAGCATGGCACAGCCCCGCACCGACCAGGCCGGCGGCGCGACCGGCGCGGTCCTGGAGTACCGCGGTGTCGCGTACGACACCGGGACGAACTTCGCCACCGGTCAGGGCGAGCTTTCCCGCATGTCCTGGAGCAGGCGACAGATGCTGGAGGAGCTGAGCCTGATCAGCGACCAGCTCAACTGCAACTCCATCACCATCTACGGCAGTGACCTGGGTCGGTTGCGGGACACCGCCGAGGCCGCCGTCGAGCGGGACCTGCACGTACGGTTGCAGCCCCGGCTGGCGGACCGGCCGCAGGAGGAGGTGCTGGACCATCTCGCCGAGGCGGCCCGGCTCGCCGAGTCGCTGCGCCGGCAGCAGGCCCGCATCGACCTGACCGTCGGCGCGGTGCACCTGCTGTTCACCCCCGGCATCGCCGAGGGCGGGCAGTACCACGAACGGATGGCCAACGCGTACGCCGACGCGGATCACCAGCTGCTCCGGCCGACCGGCCGGATCGACTTCGCCGAGACCGCGCCCCGGCTCAACGACTTCCTGGCGAGGGCCAACGGGGTGGCCCGGCAGTTGTTCTCCGGGCCGGTCAGCTACTCGGCGGCACCGTTCGAGCAGGTCGACTGGTCGCTGTTCGACCGGATCGCGCTGATGTGGCAGTACCTGCCGACGTACCACACGCCGCAGCAGCACCAGGCGGTGCTCGACGGTTACCGCAGCTGGAACCTGCCCATCCAGGTCGCCGAGTTCGGCACCGCCACCTACCAGGGTGCCGAGGAGAAGGCGTTCTTCTTCTGGGACGTGGTGGACCGGTCCGGGCCGACCCCGCTGGTGTTCGACGGTGTGGTGCGGGACGAGGGCCGCCAGGCCGCGTACCACCTGCGGATGTTCGAGCTGTTCGAGCAGGCCGGGGTGAACGGGGTCTGGGTCTCGGAGTTCATCCACCCGACCCACCCGCACTCCGAGGATCCCCACCTGGACCTGGACACGGCGAGCATGGCGATCGTCAAGACGATCCGGGACGACTTCGCCGACACCGCCTCCACCTACCGGCTGGAGCCCAAGGAGTCCTTCCACGCCATCGCCGACCACTACGCGCACCTCGGTTTCCAGGCGGCCCGTCGCTGAGCGTCCGGGCCGGTCTGCCGTACCGGTCCGGCAGCACGTCAGTACCGCCCGCCGCCGTCCGGCGCCACGGCCGGGGAGCCCTCGCCGGTTCCCCGGCCGACACGCGGGAGGGGTCACCGGCCCTTCCCGCGTCACCGTCGGCGGCCGGGCCCGACCCTTCAGGAGCACCATGCGAACCGCCCACCGGACCTGTCCGATCTGCGATGCCGTCTGCGGCCTGCGACTCACCCTCGACGACCACGACCGGGTCACCTCCGTCCGCGGTGACCCCGACGACCCGTTCAGCGGCGGGTACGTCTGCCCGAAGGGCGCCAGCCTCGGTCGGCTGGACGAGGATCCGGACCGGCTGCGGACGCCGATGGTCCGCGACGGTGACCAGTGGCGCGAGGTGAGCTGGGCGGAGGCGTTCCGCCGGGTCGACGAGGGCCTGTCCCGGGTGGTCGCCGAGCACGGCCGGGAGGCGCTGGCCGTCTACTTCGGCAACCCGACGTACCACACGATGGCGGGCTTCATGTACCGCGAGCCGCTGACCCAGGCGCTGGGCAGCCGCAACGTCTTCTCGGCCAGCACGATCGACCAGATTCCCAAGCACGTCTCGACCGGGTACATGTTCGGTGACCCGTTCGCCATCGCGGTGCCCGACGTGGACCGGACCGACCATCTGTTGATCATCGGTGCGAACCCGCTGGAGTCGCATGGCTCGCTCTGTGCGGCGCCGGACTTCGCCAGCCGGCTGCGGGCGTTGCGGGCCCGGGGTGGCCGGGTGGTGGTGGTCGACCCACGGCGTACCCGCACCGCCGAGTTCGCCGACGAGCATCTGCCGGTCCGCCCCGGCACCGACCCGCTGCTGCTGTTCGGGGTCGTGCACACCCTCTTCGCCGAGGGACTGACCCGCGTCGCACTGGAGGTGGACGGCCTCGACGAGCTGCGGACGTTGGCCGAGGAGTTCAGCCCCGAGGCGGTGGCGCCGATCTGCGCGGTGGCGCCGGAGGACATCCGCCGATTGGCCCGGGACCTGGCCGCCGCGCCCACCGCCGCCGTCTACACCCGGGTCGGCACGTCCACCGTGGAGTTCGGCACCCTGGCCCAGTGGCTGGTCGACGTGGTGAACATCCTCACCGGAAACTTCGACCGGCCCGGTGGGGTGATGTTCACCCGGACCGCCGCGCTGGAGGTCTTCCGCACCGGGCAACCGTTCAGCACGGGTCGCTGGCACAGCCGGGTCCGCAAGCTGCCGGAGGTGCTCGGGGAGATTCCGGTGGCGACCCTCGCCGACGAGATCGAGACCCCGGGTGAGGGTCAGGTGCGGGCGTTCGTCTGCATCGCCGGCAACCTGGTGCTCTCGGCGCCGAACGGGCCCCGGCTGGATCGAGCCCTGCCCGGCCTGGACTTCATGGTCGCCGTCGACCCGTACCTCAACGAGACCACCCGGCACGCGGACGTCATCCTGCCGCCGCCCCGGATCCTCCAGATGCCGCACTACGACTTCCTGCTGCTGATCGTGACGGTACGCAACTACACCCGGTTCTCGCCGCAGATCCTGCCGCTGGCGCCGGGCCAGCCGTCCGAGGCCGAGATCATGGCCCGGCTGCTGCTGATCATCACCGGTCAGGGCGCCGACGCCGATCCGTCCCTGGTCGACGAGGCGATCCTGGACGCGGTGCTGCGGGGCGGGGTGTCGATGCCGGGTTCACCGCTGGCCGGCGCGGACGTGGCGCAGCTGCGTGCCGAGCTGACCGGCGACAGCGGGCCGGAGCTGATGCTCGACGCGATGCTGCGGCTCGGCCCGTACGACCTGTCGTTGGAGAAGCTGCGGGCCAACCCGCACGGCATCGACCTGGGCCCGTTGGAGCCTCGGCTGCCGGAGTTGCTGCGTACGCCGTCGGGGCGGGTCGCGCTCGCCCCGCCGCAGGTGACCGCGGACGTGGCCCGGCTGCGGTCCCGGTTCGCCGGGCCGCCGCCGGAGTTCCTGCTCGTGGGTCGCCGCCAGTTGCGGTCCAACAACAGCTGGCTGCACAACACCCCGACGCTGACCGGTGGCAGCAACCGGTGCACCCTGCACGTCAACCCGGCCGACATCGCTCGGCTCGGGCTCGGTGAGCGGGCGCTCGTCCGGTCCGCCGCCGGCGAGGTGGTGGTGCCGGTGGAGGCGAACGACACGGTGATGGCCGGTGTGGTGAGCCTGCCGCACGGCTGGGGCCATCAGCGCACGGGTCAACAGTTGGCCGCCCGCGATCCGGGGGTCAACGCCAACGCCCTCACCGACGAGACGATCGTCGACGTGCTGTCCGGCAACGCCGTGTTCAGTGGGGTCCCGGTGACGGTCGCCCCGGCTAACTGATCATCGTGGCGTGACTGCGCCCCCACCCGACCCGGGTGGGGGCGCATTCGGTGCTGCCGCCCCGGCGGGAGGCCGCGGACAGCACGATTCCCGGTGGGCGGCGACGCTGCCACCCACCGGGAAGTCGTGCACCGGCCGGCCGGGCCGGCGGCGGGATCAGCGGGGTACGACCGAGTCCGGCACCCGCCGGCCGTACGCCCAGCGCCGCATCGCGGGCTTCTCCACCAGGGCGTACAGCGCCCAGGAGACGAGCACGCAGACGAGGTACACCCCGACGAGGAAGGCGATGCCGGTGAAGGTGCCGAACTGGTACGGCTGGTATGCCGCCCGCACGCCGAGCTGCCCGTTGACCGCCGCGTGCAGCAGGAACAGCACGTGCACGTGGACCAGGAAGAAGGCGTACGAGATCTCGCCGAGCCAGACCATCGGCCGGTTGTTCAGCAACGACGGGCGGCCCTTGACGTCACTCGCGGCGGCGGCGGTGATCAGCAGCGACATGGGAATGAGCAGCGCCGACTGGTAGCCGTCCATCAGGTTCAGCGGAATGGTGGCCACGTAGACGGCCACCAGCAGCAGTACCGGCCAGACCGTGCGCAGCCCGATCCACCGCCCGGAGAGCAGAATCCGGGCCATCACCATGCCGACCAGGAACTCGAACAGCCGGGCCGGCGGGAAGAAGTAGACGAACCACTGTTCGGTCCAGGTGAGCGTGGTCGACATCGGGGTCAGCGGCCCGTCCGGCAGTGCCGCCCGGGCGATCACCGGCAGCAGCATCGCACCGGCGGTGAACAGCCCGGCGGACAGCCACAGCCGCTGCGGCCGGATCCGGTTCACCAGCGGCAGCAGCACCGGGAAGAGGGCGTAGAACAGCAACTCGACCGAGAGCGACCAGGTGACGCCGTTGACCGCGAACAGGTGGTAGTTCGGATCGGGCAGGAAGCCCTGGATGAGCGGCAGGCTGGCCAGCGTCGGCCCGAGCATGACGGGCAGGCCGGCGATCAGCATCAGCGCCAGCACCCCGAGATACACCACCACGTGATTCGGGAAGATCTTGAAAAAGCGGCGGCGGAAGAACGCCCCCGTGCTGTCGCTCGATCGGGCCGACCAGGTGAGCACGAAACCACTGAGGACGAAGAAGAACGCCACGCCGACCGACCCGGCGTTGTGCGCGACGATGCCGTACACCTCGTTGACGTTGCTGTCGCGGAACATCGGAAAAATCAGCCCGTGTCCGATGAATACCAGACTCGCGGCGATGATGCGCAGTGCGGTCAGCGAGGGAAGTCTCGTCGGAACCGATGTGGTGGCCTTTGTTGCCGCCCCGTCTATCGCTGTCATTGTCGCGGCCGTCCTTTCCGGGCGCCGGGCTATATGTAGGTGCATGCGATTGCCGTTCGCGTTGCCGGCAATCTAGCAACGCGAATCCCCCATCAGTTCTCTGGAATTGCGCATTCTCGCGGTCGCGCTCCGGCCCTCGATGACCCGCTGCGCCGCCAGCGCAATCGGGAGGATGCGCTGGCCAGGCGGGGGAGGCGACCGTTGACGGCGTCGTGTCAGCAGTGCCACCGGCCGCGTACGACGGGGTGTCGCGTGGGCGTCGCCACCGGACGGGCGCGCGGCGGCGCAGCGCCCGTCCTGCGGGACGACGGTTCCGCTTTTCCGTTCGAGGGGTGGCCATGGCCGTGCCAACGAAGACCACATCGGAGCCGGGTTCGTCGGAGTTGCCCAGCTACCCGATCCCCCGGGAGTGCCCATACCGCCCATCGCCACAGACCGGCCGGCTGCGTGAGCCCGGACCGATCTCGAAGGTACGGCTCTACGACGGCAAGGTCGCCTGGTTCGTCACCGGCCCCACCGAGGCGCGGGCCCTGCTCGCCGACAAGCGGGTCTCCAACCGATCGGACTTCCCGAACTACCCGGTGATGGACGAGCGCCACACCCGGATGCGGGCCACCCGGGAGATGGCCAAGGAGGAGGAGGGCGGCTTCGCGGGCGCCCTGTTCGGGGTGGACCCGCCCGAGCACACCCGGCAGCGGCAGATGCTGGTGCCGCGGTTCACCGTACGGCGGGTGGCGGTGTTGCGCCCGGAGATCGAGCGCATCGTCGAGGAGTGCCTGGACGAGTTGGTCGACGAGGGCGCCCCCGGTGACCTGGTGTCCACCTTCTCCACCCCGGTGCCGACCCGGGTGGTCTGCGCCTACCTCGGCGTGCCGTACGCCGACCGGGCCATCTTCGAGCCGCTGGCCCGCGACCTGTTCGAGCCGGAACGGGCCGACGCGGCGATGGAGTGGCTGACCACGTACCTGACCGACCTGGTCGAGGCGCGGCGCAAGCAGCCGGCCACCGGACTGATCGACGACCTGATCGCCAGCCAGGTCGCCAAGGGCAACCTGACCATCAAGGAGCTGGTCTCCTTCGCGATGGCGATCCTCGTCGCCGGCACCATCACCACATCGAGCATCATCGGACTCGGCACGCTCGCCCTGCTGGAGCACCCCGACCAGTACCGCCGCCTGGTGGCCGACCCGGACCTGGTGCCCGGCGCGGTCGAGGAGATGCTCCGGTACATCTCCCTGGTCGAGCAGCTCGCCCGGGTGGCCACCGAGGACATCGAGATCGGCGGTCACGTGATCCGGGCCGGTGACGGCATCCTGGTCAGCTTCGCCGGCGCCAACCTCGACCCGAGCGTGACCAGTCACCCGGATCTGCTGGACGTCACCCGGCCGCCGTCGAACCACCTCGCCTTCAGCTACGGCATCCACCACTGCCTGGGCCACAACCTGGCCCGCCTGGAGCTGGACATCGCGTTCCGTGCCCTGGTCCGGCGGCTGCCCGACCTGCGGCTGGCGGTGCCGGCCGCGAGCCTGCCCACCTACCAGAGCGGAGACGTCCAGCGCCTGGCCTGTCTGCCCGTCCTGTGGTGAACGCGCCCGCCGGCCCCGCGCCGGCAACCTGCCCACCCCGCCGCAGTCCCCGAGGAGTCCGATGCACAACGTAGACGGCGCGGTCGCGCTGAGCCCCGAGGTGTTCGCCAACCCGCTGGCGCTGCTCACCCAGCTGGGCGAGCGGCGTCCGGTGCACCGGGTGACCCTGCCCGACGGCATGCCCTCCGTCCTGGTCACCGGCAACCGCGAGGCGCGGGAGGCGTTGTCCGATCCTCGGCTGGTACGCAGTGTCGAGGCCGCCGACCCGGAGCTGCACAAGTTCCATCCGTTGGCCAGTGACGACTACCCACTCTCCCGGCACATGCTCTTCGCCGACCCACCGGACCACGCCCGGCTGCGTCGGCTGGTGTCCAAGGCGTTCACCCGGCGCCGGGTGGAGCAGATGAAGCCGCGGATCCAGGAGATCACCGACCGGCTGCTCGACGCGGTGCACGACAAGGGGCAGGCGGATCTCGTCCGCGACCTGGCCCTGCCGCTGCCGATCGCAGTGATCAGCGAGATGCTCGGTGTGCCGTTCGAGGACCGCGACGAGTTCGAGCAGCACGCCGAGACGCTGACCGGGATCAACGCCTCGGCCAGTTTCGACGCCATCATCTCCGCCGGGGTCTGGTTCGACAGCTACCTCTCCGACCTGGTCGAGTTGCGGCGCAGGGAGCAGCGCGACGACCTGATCTCGGCCATGATCAACGCGCAGGAGCAGGGTGACCGGCTCACCGACCTGGAGCTGCGGTCCAACGCGCTGCTGCTGCTCAGCGCCGGTTTCGAGACCACGGTCAACCTGGTGGCCAACGGACTGCTGGCGTTGCTGCGACACCCGGAGGCCACCGCGTTGCTGCGCGCCGAGCCGGAGCTGATGCCCAACGCGGTCGACGAGCTGCTGCGCTACGACAGTCCGGTCTCCTGCGTGACCTACCACTTCGCCCGGGAGTCGCTGGAGATCGGCGGCTTCGAGATCCGTCCCGGTGAGCACGTGGTGATCGCCGCCGCGGCGGCCAACCACGACCCCGCCGTGTTCGACGAGCCGGGCCGGCTCGACCTGCGTCGGCCGAACCAGGGGCAGATTCTCAGCTTCAGCCACGGCATCCACTTCTGCCTCGGGGCGCCACTGGCCAAGCTGGAGGGTGAGGTGGCGTTCGAGACGGTGCTGCGTCGCCTCGACGGGCTCGCGTTGGCCGTACCGGCCGACGAGCTGACCTGGAAGGCCAGTTTCGTGCTGCACCGGCTGGAACGGCTGCCGGTGACCTTCACGCCCTCCACCTGAGCCACCGCCGCCGGCCGTGGCTGGCGGTGGTGGGTCCGACGGCCGCCGGCCCGGTTCCCCGGGTCAGCGGCCGTCGTCGTAGCGGCCCAGATAGGCCAGCAGGCGGGCCTGTTCGTCGGCGTCGGTCGGCGCCGGGACCGCCGGCCCGAAGCCGAACCGGACCTCCTCCTCGCCGACCAGTTCGATCGTCTGCCAGAGGTGTGCCACGTCGGCGGGGTCGATGCGGGCCCGCCAGCCGAGGGCGCGGGCCAGGTCCCAGTGGTGCACCACCAGCTCGACGCCGACGGCACGGTCGATGATCTCGGCGTACGTCCAGTCGCCCAGCCGCCCGCCGACCGGTACGGAGGCGATGGCGGGATCGGTGAGCCCACGGCACACCTCCCGCTGGATGGACTGCCATGCCGCGAGCGGGTCCCCGGTCACCGACGGGACGGCGGGCGCCGACGTGTCGACCCGTCCGAGGTGGATGGTGTTCATCTCGGCGACGTGGGCGGCCAGGTCCCGTACCGTCCAGTCGCCGCAGGGTGTCGGGGCGTCCCACCCGGTCTCCGGGACCGTGGCGACGGTCCGGGCGAAGGTGTCCGAGCGACGCAGGTAGCGCTGCACGACCTCGTCCATGCCGGCACTATAGGCCGGTCCGGCGGCCGGACCATCCACACACGCCGGCGCACGGTTCATGGGCGAACGCCGTTGCGGCGCAGTGGTGTCCGGCCCGCCCGCACTCGGCCGCCGCGCCGCGACGGCGGCGTCCGGTGCCGAACAGGCCGGTGTCCGGCAGCGGCCGTCGCCGCTGCCGGACACCGGGTGTGTGCCGGTCAACTGGGGTTGATCCGGCCGGCCTCCACGTCGAGCCGGGAGAGCACCTGCACGATCGCCGACGACGCCCGCTTGGCCTGCTGGTCGTCGAGGACCAGCGGCGGGGACAGCACCAGCGTCGGGCCGTAGTTGCGGGTGATGACGCGGTGCTGCTCGTACAGCTCGTCGGCGACGGCGAGGGCGAGATCCGGCGATACCGGCTCCCGCGTCTCGGGGTTGCTGACCAGCTCGATGCCGACGGTCGCACCCTCGACCCGGACCTCGCCCACGGCCGGCAGTGCCGCGGCCGGTGCCAGCCCGGCCCGCAGCCAGTCGCCGATCTCCAGCGACCGCTTGAGCAGCCCCTCGTTCTCCAGCAGGTCCAGGTTGGCCAGCGCCACCGCGCAGGCGGTGGGGTGACCGGAGTAGGTGTGGCCGTGGAAGAAGCTGGCGCTGCCCGCGGCCATCACGTCGGCCACCCGGTCGCGCATCAGCACCGCGCCGAGCGGCAGGTAGCCGCTGGTCAGGCCCTTCGCGGTGACGATGATGTCCGCGTCCATGCCGCGCTCGGCCGAGTCGAACCAGGCACCGGTACGACCGAACGCGGTGATCACCTCGTCGGCGATCAGCAGGATGCCGTACCCGGTGAGCAGCTCGCGCACCCGCGGCCAGTAGTCGGCGGGCGGGGCGATGACGCCGCCACCGCCGAGGATCGGCTCGCCGATCATCGCCGCGACGTTGTCCGGCCCCAGCCGCTCGATGGTCGCCTCCAGCTCCCGCAGCAGGAAGTCGGTCGGGTTCTCACCGCCGTACATCTCGCTGTGGTACGGGTACGGCGGGGTGACCTTCTCCACGTGCGGCAGGTTCGGCCCGACACCGACCTGCATGTCGGGGATGCCGGTCGCGGTACCACCGCCGAGGGTCGCGCCGTGGTACCCGAAGTGCCGGGCGATGATCCAGTTCCGTTCGGTCTGCCCACGCCGGTGGTGGAACAGCCGCGCCAGCTTGATGGCGGTGTCCACCCCCTCCGAGCCGCCGGAGGTGTAGAAGACCCGGTTGACGTCGCCGGGGGCCAGCGCCGCGAGCCGCTCGGCGAGCAGGGCGGACTTGTCGTTGCCGAACTCGAAAAAGCTGGTGAAGTGGGCCAGTTCGGTGATCTGTGCGGCGGCGGCCTCGGCCAACTCCCGGCGGCCGTGGCCGACCTGGGCCACCCAGATGCCGCCGCCGAGCATGTCGAGCAGTTCCCGGCCCTCGGTGTCCCACACCGTGGAGCCGATGCCCCGGACGATCATCCGGCGGAACGGCCGCTGGTCGCGCTGGTGCGAGTGCAGGACGTAGCGCTTGTCCAGCTCCCCCACATCGGCGCCGGACACGGCGCGCCCGGCCCTGGTCGTAGAAATCGTCACGTGACCACTCCCTCGTTGCAGACGATTCGGGCTACCGTTACGCGTGCCGCCGGGACATCCGCAGTGGTGACCCCGGCACGGCGGGCGGTTCTCGGCACCGCCGGCCGCCGCCAGCGGCGACGGCAGCGCGGACGGTGGTCCACCATGTCCGCCGCCACATTCGCCGGCCGGGCGGCACGGCGTGCGCACCCGGCCCCTGCTGGTGGATTCCTCGAAACAATGGCATCCGGCCGTCGCCGGAACATCTTCCGCCGTGCGCAGCGACCGTCACTGGCGGTATCCACCCGATAACGCGCGCCGCGTCGGCTCGGACGGGAAACAAGCACTCTGGAAGATGCCGGCGTGCCGTTTCGCTGATTACCGTACGCGTTCTAGGTGACGCTGGCGGCGCCCCGAAACCCGGGGGCCGCTGGCGCATTTCAACAGCGGCGACCGGAATTGATGCCGCGTTACCAGGATGGGGGAGAATATGCCCGTACGGGGCAGAAAGATAACCGGGGCGCTGGCCGCGGTGGCGCTGGTGTTCGCGGCCGGCTGCGCCGACAGCGGTACGGCCAACAACGAGGCCAAGGTGGAGGTGTCGGCTCCGGCGACGCCCGCGGCTCCGGCGGACCTCAAGGATCTGCTGACCAACCCGCATGAGGACCCCAGCCAGGACGAGGTGCTGACCTTCGACTTCAAGCAGGTCGCCGAGAAGGCGCTGCTGGCACCGCCGAAGGGGATGGCCTTCACGCCGGACTCCTGCGTCAACTACGTGACCATGGGCGATGCGTCGGAGACCCCGCTACAGACCGCACCCGCGGCCACCATCGCCGGACTGAACGGCTGGATGCAGTTCAACACCGCCAGCCCGGTGGGCAAGGACCACAACCTGGGCCACGACAACTTCTTCGCGCAGTTCGTCGTCGAACTGCCGGAGGGGCCGGAGGTGGCGAAGATGCACGCCGCCGCCGTCGCCTGCGCCGACGGCGACATCACCCTGGACGGCAAGGTTCCGGGCAAGCTGAGCAACGTCGACTTCCAGACTCCGCAGCTGGCCGGTGCCGAGGCCATGGGGCTTCAGCAGCGGATCGTCTTCCCGCCGCAGAAGGACGCCGCGGGCACCAAGGTGCTCGAGACGTTCTACGGTGGCGTCGAGCCCAACGGGGGGATCGACCGCTACAAGCACATCGTCATGGTGGTGATGGGCAACGTCTTCTACTACGGCATCGTCACCGACGCCGACACGGCGAACAAGATGGCGGCCAACTTCCACAAGCTGGCCACCGCGCGCGGCCTGGGCTGAGCCCACCCGCACCTCCGTGCCCACGCCCGCCAGGGGCGTGGGCACGGTCGCGTTCGCCGACGGATACGGATTGCGGTCACGTTCCCGACCGAGGCAAAACAGAAGATGCCCACGGCACCATTGAATGCCACCATTACCTCGTGGCCGAAAAGGCGAAATTCAGCCCGCACGGCGGTTTCGGCGATTGCCAGTCAATGGTTCGCCCCTGACCGGATCGACCCGGAACTAACCTCGCAGAACAATTCGGCGCCATTGTCGGCGGCTTACTGATCGACGTTCGCCGCAGGGCGCGAGGGTTGCCGGCCACAACTCGCGCACAACCGCTGACAGCGTCCCCGGTTTCGCTCGACAGGTAGGAGATGGTCGCCGTGGGTTCGGTAGTTGGAAATCGCGTGGTGGTGCTCGGCGGAAGCATCACCGCCCTGTTCGCCGCCAGCGCGCTCAGTGAGGGCTACCGGGAGGTTGTCCTGGTCGACCGCGATGAGCTGATCGACGTCTGGGAGGCCCGGCGCGGTGCCCCGCAGGGCCGGCACATCAACGGCCTCATCGCCCGCGGCGCCCGGGCGATGGAGGACCTGTTCCCCGAGATCACCGCCGAGATGGTCGCGGCCGGGTGCCCGCTGACCGACCTGGCCGGCACGGTCAAGTGGTACATCAACGGCCGGCCACTGGCCCAGACCCGGGCCGGACTGACCTGTGTGGCCGCCCGGCGGCCGGTCATGGAGGCGCACGTACGGCGGCGGATCGCCGCGCTGGGCAACGTCACCTTCATGGAGCGCACCGACATCACCGGCCTGGTCTTCAGCCCGGACAAGTCCCGGGTCATCGGCGCCAGGGTGCAGCGCCAGGGTGAGGGCAACCAGGAGGAGACGCTCACCGCCGACCTGATCGTCGACGCCACCGGCCGCGGCTCGCGTACGCCGGTCTGGCTGGAGGCGCAGGGTTACCCCCGGGTGGCGGAGGAGGGTACGAAGATCGGGCTCGCCTACGCGACCCGCCACTACAAGCTGCGACACGACCCGTTCGGCACCAGTCACTCGATCATCTCGGTGGCCAACCCCGTCAACCCCCGGGGCGCCATCTTCACCAAGTCCGACGGCAACCGGGTCGAGCTGACCACGTACGGCATCATGGGCGACCACCCGCCCACCGATCTGGAGGGCTTCAACCAGTTCGTCAAGTCGCTGTCCGCGCCGGAGATCTACGAGGGCATCTCGGACGCCGAGCCGCTCGACGACCCGGTGCTGTTCAAGTTCCCCACCACCCTGCGGCGGCGTTACGAGCTGATGTCCCGGTTCCCCGACGGGCTGCTGGTGATCGGCGACGCGGTCTGCACGCCGAACCCGGTGTTCGCCCAGGCGCAGACGCTCGCCGCCCTCCAGGCACTGGCCCTGCGCGACCTGCTGCGCACCGGCCAGGCGCCCAAGGCCAAGGAGTTCATGAGGACGGTCGGGCGGATCATCGACCCGGCCTGGGAGATGACCGAGGCGATCAACCTGAGCTTCCCCGACGTGGAGGGCAAGCGCACCCCCAAGGTGCAGGTGCTGCTCGGCTACATGAAGCGACTGCACCTGGCCGCC
Organism: Micromonospora zingiberis; assembly: GCF_004331455.1. GTDB lineage: Bacteria > Actinomycetota > Actinomycetes > Mycobacteriales > Micromonosporaceae > Micromonospora > Micromonospora zingiberis. The sequence goes on along the minus strand of NZ_SJJR01000008.1, from coordinate 106,321 downwards.
ACCAAGGACGCCAGCCTCACCGAGGCGTTCATGCGCTCCGCCGGTCTGGTCGACCCGCTGGAGGCCCTGCTGCGCCCGAGCGTGGTCTGGCGGGTGCTGCGGCACTCACACGCCGAGATGCCGCTGATCAACGGGCGATACCTGCCGCTGATCGGCGGGCGGAGCTAGCCGGCCCGGGTCGGCGTCCTCGGTGGAACGCGGGACGTCGACCCCGGCCCCTCAGTCGCCGGTCGTCCCCGGGAACCTGGTCGGCATCTCGGGGACGACCGGCCCACTCGGCACGGCACCCCACGGACCCCGTCGCACCCGCGCGGGGTCCGTTCGTCGTCGCGGGTGGGCCACGCCGGCCCACCCGAATCGCCCCCCACCGTCGCCCGGAGCACGTATCCTCCGACGAGGCGCCGACCGGCCCGGCCCGGCCACCCGGACGGCCACCCTGCGACAGCTCGCCTGAGGGGGACGATGACCACCCGCAAGCCCAGCGAGACTCGGATCCGTACCCGGATGGCCCGCACCGGCGAGGGCTACGCGACCGCGCGGGCCGCGCTCTCCGGAGCCCGTACCGGCCCGAAACCGGTGACCGACGCCGGCTGGGCGTTGCGTGGCGGGCTGCACGCCGAGACCTCGAACGTGACCAACGTGCTGGCCCACCTCACCGGCGACACCGCCGGTGAACGCCTCAGCGAGGCGATGCTGCTCGGGGTCGGGGGTGGCCTCGGCGCCGGCTACATGCTCTGGGAGATCAAGGGACAGACACCGAACCTGTTCCTGGGCTTCCGGTACCGGTGGACCTTCCACGACTGGGCCGAGCGGACCATGGACCGGCTCGGCGTCGGCTACCAGGTGAAGACGACCGGCAGCAGCAAGGCCGCGGCCAGCACCCTGCAGGAACAGCTCGCCGAGGGCAGTGCGGTGCTGGTCGTGCCGGACCGGCAGGTGGTCGGCTACTGGCACCTGCCGGCGGAGCCGGCGCTGGCCGGTCGGGGCCGGCCGGTCTTCTCCGGTGCCCGGCGCAGCCCGGTGGTCGCCTACGCGGCCACCGACGACGGCATCCGGCTCGACGACCGCAACCTCGCCCCGCTGACCGTCGACGCGGACCTGCTCGCCGACGCCCGCGCCCGGGTCACCTCCACCAAGAACCGCATGGTCGTGGTGCACACCGTGCCGGAGACGCTGCCGCTGGCCGAGGCGGCGCGGGCCGGCATCGCCGACTGCGTCGCGCACCTGGACGCCAAGGCCGCCACGGTCTCCCTACCGGCGTGGGGCAAGTGGAGCCGCCTGGTGACCGACCAACGCAACGCCAAGGGCTGGCCCAAGCTGTACGGCAAGGCGGGCATGGCCACCACGCTGCTGTCCGTCTGGGAGCACGTCGAGCCGGCCGGGCTCACCGGCGGCAACCTGCGGGACCTGTACGCCGACTTCCTCGACGAGGCGGCGCCCCTGCTCGGCGACGCCGCCGACGCGGCCACGGACGCGGCCCAGCAGTTCCGCCAGGCCGCGCGGCTGTGGCACGAGGTGGCCGAGACCGCGCTGCCCTGGGACGTGCCCGAGTACGCCCGGCTGCGGGAGCTGGTGGCCACCATCTCCGCCGGTGTGGCGGCCGGCGACGGCGCCCTGGCCGAACGTGCCGAGGCCGCCGACGCGCTCTGGGACCTGGTCGCCGAGTACGACCGCAAGCCGCCCGCCGAGCCGGACCTGGCCCAGCTCTCCGCGCAGATCCAGGCGGTCTACGAGGCCGAGCGGGAGGCCGTGGACGCGCTGCGTCACGTGCTGCGGTGAGCCGCTACTGCTCCTCGCGCAGCACGTCGCGCAGCCCGCGCAGGTGCTCGAACGAGCTGAGGTCGTCGACCCGCCAACCGTCCAGGTCGTACTCCGCCAGGCACTGGTCGACGAACGCCTTGTAGCCGTCCAGCTCGCCGCCGAGCACCTGGGCGTTGAGCAGCTCGACCCGGGTGTTCTCGTGGTTGCCGGCGTAGTTGCGCTCGTACAGCTCGTGCCGGCCGCCGAACTCCGAGCCGACCGCGTCCCAGAGCAGTTTCATCAGCTTGACCCGCTGCACCGCGTCGACGCCGCCCGAACCACGTAGGTAGGTGTCGAGGTACCGGCGGATGTCCGGGTTGGCGAAGTCCTCGGCGCTGGAGTTGACGTAGATGAGGCCGCTGGCCACGTCCTGGAGCACGATCTCCCGTACCCGCGCGTAGCCGACCTGCATGAACCATCGGTACGCCATGCCGTACGCCGGGTTGGGCAGCACCGCGCCGTTGTGCCAGGGCACCGGGTTGCGGGCGGCGGCGTCGGACAGCCCCCAGAACAGGTTGCGCCAGGCCAGCACCTCACCCAGCCGGCTCTGTACGCCACGGAAGTCAGCGGTGCCGGTCGTCTCCAACGCCTTGGCCAGCAGTCCGGCGATGAACTCCAGCTTGACCGCCAGTCGGGTGCAGCCGTGGAAGGTGAAGCGCTCGGTGAACCCGGAGCGGCCGGCGAACATCTGCACCTTGCCCAGGTCGCCGTAGATGAACACGTTCTCCCACGGGATGAGGACCTTGTCCAGCACCAGGATGGTGTCGTTCTCGTCCAGTCGGGAGGAGAGCGGGTAGTCGAACGGGCTGCCCATCACCGCGGCACTGGCCGCATAGGACGGCCGGCAGATCAGTTTCATTCCCGGCGCGTCCATCGGCACGGTGGCGACCAGGGCGAACTCGCGCTTGCGTACCGGCAGGCCGTAGTGCGCCAGGAAGTTGTGGTGGGTCAGCGCCGAGGCGGTGGCGACCACCTTCGCGCCGCTGACCACCACTCCGGCGTCGGTCTCCCGTTCCACGTGGACGAAGACGTCGGAGACCTCGTCCGGCGGCCGGGACCGGTCCACCGGCGGGTGCACGACGGCGTGGTTCCAGTAGAGGACCTTCTCCTGCGCCTCCCGGTACCAGCGGCGGGCGTTGTCGGCGAAGGGCGCGTAGAACTCGGCGTTGGCGCCGAGGGTGCCGAGGAACGAGGCCTTGTAGTCGGGGCTGCGCCCCATCCAGCCGTAGCTGAGTCGGGACCAGGCGGCGATCGCCTGCTGGTCGGCCACCAGGTCCTCGGCGGAGCGCGGCGTGGTGAAGAAGCGGTGCGTCCAGCCGTCGCCGCCGGAGTCGGTCGGCGCGGTCAGCACCGGGCGCGTCCGCGGGTCGTGCAGCGCGTCGTAGAGCCGGGCGGTCATCCGGACCGGATTGCGGAAGGCGGGATGGCGGGTGACGTCGCGCACCCGGTCGCCGTAGAGGTAGACCTCCCGGCCGTCGCGCAACGACTCTACGTACTCGTCGCCGGTCATCGGCCGGGTCGGGCGTACCCCGGCCGCCGGGCGGTCTGCCAGTTCGGTCATGGATCGCCTTTCGCCGGGCCGGGTGGGCCGTCGGGGGGCGGAGTGGACCGCGCGGTCGGGCCGGGCCGGGTCCGCCTTCAGCATGCGCAGCGCCACCCGACGGGACAAGGTCGTACGCCGCAGTGCGCAACCGGGAAGACGCCCGCGCCCGGAACCCGGGCGGGGTGCCTGCGGCGCCCGGATCGAGGCTGCGTGATGCCCCGGTGGCGGACAGCGATGACTTTCCGGGGTCGCCACCGTCTCAACATTGAGCCGCAGGACAGCGCGGCCGATATCGAGAGGACCAGAAGCATGACTACAGTCGACGGGCAGGCGGGATCAGCCGCCGCCCCGGGGGTGGCACCGCGGGCCACCTGGCGGGAGTGGCTCGGGCTGGCCATAATGTGCCTGCCCACCATGTTGACGACAGTGGATCTCAACGTCATGTTCCTGGCGTTGCCACATGTCACCGCGGATCTGGGTTCGAGCAGCACCGAGCAGCTGTGGATCTCGGACATCTACGGCTTCATGATCGCCGGATTCCTGATCACCATGGGCACGCTGGGTGACCGGATCGGACGCAAGAAGGTCCTGCTGTTCGGCGGTGCGGCGTTCCTCGCGGCGTCGCTGCTGGCCGCGTTCGCGACCTCCACGATCGTCCTGATCATCGCCCGGGCCCTGCTCGGTGCCGCCGGCGCGACGTTGATCCCGTCGATCCTCGCCCTGCTGCGCACCATGTTCAAGGACCCGAAGCAGATGGGCGCCGCGATGGGTCTCTGGGGCACCTCCCTGATGGCCGGCGTGGTGCTCGGCCCGGTCGTCGGTGGCCTGATGCTCGGCGCCTTCTGGTGGGGCTCGGTGTTCCTGCTCGCCGTCCCGATCATGGGCCTGCTGCTGCTCGCCGGTCCGGCCCTGCTGCCCGAGTCGAAGGACCCGGCGGCCGGCCGGCTGGACCTGTTCAGCGTCGCGCTGTCGCTGCTGGCCATCCTGCCGTTCATCTACGGCCTCAAGGAGCTGGCGCGCGAGGGCTGGGCGCCGCTGCCGGCGGTCTCCCTGGTGGCGGGCGTGGTCTTCTTCGTGGTCTTCCTGCGTCGGCAGGCCACGCTGGCCCACCCGCTGCTGGACCTGAGCCTGTTCCGGATCCGGGCGCTGTCGACCGCGCTGACGATGGCCCTGATGATCGCCTTCGTGATGGGCGGCGCCGGCCTGATGGCCAGCCTCTACATGCAGATGGTCGAGGGGCTCAGCCCGGTGCGGGTCGGCACGCTGCTGCTGATCCCGTCCGTCGTGATGATCGTGGTCGGGAACCTGGCACCGGCGATCGCCCGCAAGGTGCCGCCCGGTTACGTGCTCGCCGCCGGCTCCCTCATCGCCGCGGTCGGCATGGTGGTGCTGACCCAGGTGGGCAGCACCGCCGGGCTGACCACGTTGCTGGTCGGTCTCGGAGTCGTCTACGTCGGCGGCGCCTCGGTCGGCCCGATGACCCCCTTCCTGGTGATGTCCTCCACGCCGCCGGAGAAGGCCGGTGCCGCCGGCTCGGTCTCCTCGGCCGTCGGCGAGTTGGGCGTGGCCCTGGGTGTGGCGATCCTCGGTCTGGTCGGCACCGCCACCTACCGCAGCCAGGTCAGCGTCCCCAGCGAGTTGCCGGCGGACGCGGCGAACACCGCCAAGGAGAGCATCGCCGGTGCCACCGTGGTGGCCGAGCAGGTCGGTGGGCCCACCGCGGGTTCGCTGCTCGACTCGGCGCGGGAGGCGTTCACCAACGGGCTGAACAACGTCGCGGTGGTCTGCGCCGTCCTCTTCGTGGTCCTGGCGCTGGTGTCGTTCATCGGGCTGCGGCACGTGCCCTCGCTCGGCGACATGCCGATGCCGGGAATGCCGCCGAAGGAGCCGAAGGACCCGGAGGCCGCCGGGGACGCCGCGGCCCAGCCGGTGCACTGACCCGGCGGTGAGCTGCATCGGGTCGTCCCGGCCACCCGCGGGGGGTGGCCGGGACGGCTCGCGCCTGCGCTGTCCGTGCCGTCCCGGCACACCGGAGCCCTCCGTCCCACGGCAGCAGCGGGCGTGGGACGGAGGGCTGATCCGGCGGAAGTCAGGCGCTCGGCGGTGCCGCCGAGCCGGCCGTGGGAGCGGCGAGGGAGGGGTTCGCGGGCGGGGCGGCCGGGCGCAACGGCGCGTGGCGCAGCACCCGCAGCACCATCGACGGGCGCATCAACGCCTGCGGCGGGTCGATCAGCCCGGCCACCCGCATGAAGCCGTCGGTCACCCGGGCGTCCCTGGTCGCCGCGTACTGCACGCGGGCCATGTAGGCGTTGCCGATCCGCACCTGGAGGGTGCGTCGACCCTCGACGCCCGGGAAGTCCAGGTCGCCGCCGGCAGAGATGTCCCAGGGCGTGTCGATCACGCGGGACATGGCCGCCATGAAGTCCTGCGGCCGGGGTGCCCGGCCCTGCCGCAGGTGTTCGCGCAACGTCAACGCCTCGATGGTGGCGACGCTCATCCCCTGGCCGTACACGGGGTTGAAGCTGCACACCGCGTCGCCCATGACGAGCAGCCGGTCGGGCATCCGGGTCAGCCGCTCGTAGCGTCGCCGCACGCTCGCCGGGAAGGTGAACGACACCGGGTCGTCGAGCGCCTCGGCGTCGTGCACCGCGTCGTACACGTCGGGCACCGGCAGCGAGCGGACGAAGGCGAGGAAGCCCTCGGGGTCGGTCGGCGGGTGGTCGCCGAGCACCCCGGTCAGCGACAGGATGCAGACGTCCCGGCCGACCTGGCCGAAGAAGGCGCCCCGGGGGTGCGCGGGCGAGGCCACCGGGTTGATCGACTGGACGCCGTCGAACATCTCCGGGCGCAGCCGGTAGTGCCGGGTGGTGTAGGCCAACCCCACCTTGACCCGTTCCTCCTCCGGCCGTTGGTAGCCCAACTCGGCCAGCCAGGCGGGGGTACGCGAGCCGCGTCCGGTGGCGTCGACCACCAGATCGGCGTCCAACTCCTCGGGCTGGGCGCCCTCGGCGCGGGAGCGGACCCGTACGCCGAGCACCCGCTGGCGGTCGTCGGAGGCGACCAGACCGAGGATGTCGTGTTCCTCCAGGAACCGCACGTTGGGCAGGGCCGCCACCCGGCTACGGACGTGGTGTTCCAGCACCGGTCGGGGCGCGGTCACCGAGACCAGGCCGGTGTGGGCGGGGCGGATCTTGCGGGCGTTGAAGAACCAGCGCATCTCCCCGAGGTCTCCGGTCGGCACGCCGGCCGCGGTCAGCTCGTCGGTGATGCCGGGGAACAGTTCCTCCATGTTCAGATGGCCACGCGCGTGCAGCCCGTGCGCGTGGACGGTGTGCGGCGCGCCGCGTCGAGGCTCGCGTACGCCCAGCAGCGCGTCCCGGTCGACGACCAGGACCTCGCCGTAGGACTCGGCCAGCACCCGGGCGGCGAGGACGCCGGCCATGCTGCCGCCCAGCACGACGGCGCGTCTACCGATCTCACTCACTGCCGGAACCTCCCTGTCGACGACCAGTTCGATCCGCCGGCGACAACGCGGCCCGTGCCGCCCGTCGGTGATGGCCGGAATCCGCCGCTGGCACGCGCGGCGGTCGGCTCGCCGGCCACAGGGCCAGCCTCACGGCCGTCGCCCGCCCGCCGCATCCTCAGTCGTGCGCAGGGCGGTGCCCCGCACGGGCGCCGCGACGGCGAAGGTGAGCTGCGCGGCGCCGCGCGCGTGTTACGGTTCTGGCCGACCGTCATCGATCAGTTGCTGTCGGGAGCGGGGCACGATCAGTGAGCCGTGTCAGGGTCAATTCCACCCAGTTCGAGGTACGCCCGTCGGCCTCGTTCAACGAGGCGCCGTCGGCTTCGCTCGACGAGGTGACCTTCGGTCGTCTGGTCGAGACGCACCGCCGTGAGCTGCAGGTTCACTGCTACCGGATGCTCGGTTCGTTCCAGGACGCCGAGGACCTGGTCCAGGAGACGTTCCTGCGCGCCTGGCGCAAGCGGGACACCTTCGCGGCCCGGTCCACCGTCCGTGCCTGGCTCTACCGCATCGCGACCAACGCCTGCCTGGACTTCCTCAGCCGCCATCCGCGCCAGCCCCGCGCCGGTCGTGGCCCGGTGCCGGCCGAGACCGGGCCGCGACCCACCACGTCGGACGAGGTGTACTGGCTACAGCCGTACCCGGATCGGTTGCTGGAACCGGCCGCACCGGCCGACGCGCAGCCGGACGCGGCGCTGGTCGCCAAGGAGACCATCGAGCTGGCGTTCCTGGTCGCGATCCAGCACCTGCCGCCCCGCCAGCGGGCCGTGTTGATCCTGCGCGACGTCCTCGGCTGGCCCGCCGCCGAGGCGGCCGACCTGCTGGAACTCAGTGTCGCTTCGGCGAACAGCGCGTTGCAGCGGGCCCGGGCCAACATCAAGGACCATCTGCCGCCGAGCCGGATCGAGTGGGCGCCGACCGGCGACCCCACCGACGCCGAACGTGCGCTCCTCCAGCGTTACATGGGTGTGCTGGAGCAGGGCGACACCGGGGCGATGGCGCAGTTGCTGCGGGAGGACATCCGGATCACGATGCCGATGCCGGTGCCCTGCGTGCCGGGCATGCCCGATCCGGCCTGGTGGGATCGTTCGTCCTTCCTGGCCAGCCTGCGTGACGTGCTCGACCCGGGTTCGTCGGCCTATCTCGGTCAGTGGCGCAGCCTGCCGACCCGAGCCAACCGGCAACCGGCGGCGGCGCACTACGTACGCCGTCCGGGCGAGGCGACGTTCCGCCCGCAGGTGCTGGAGGTGCTGCGGGTCGCCGACGGCAAGATCGTGGAGATCACCGCGTTCGAGCCGGCCCTGTTCCCGGCGTTCGGCCTGCCCGCCACCCTGTGACGGCGACACCCGGGCGCACCACGGCTGCCTGGCCCCCGCAACCGCGCTGACGTGCGGCGGAGCACCGCCACCTTACGCATTCGGGGAGATGCGGCGCCGCTTCGCCACTGTGATCCTCACAGATGACCGGCCGCGCCGATCGGCGCCCGTTCTCGGCGGGACAGCCACCCAGTGCTCGGCGAGACGACGAGGCGTGGCGTGACCGCCCAGCCGACATGTCCAAGGAGGGTGCTTTGCTCACCACCGATGTCCCGACGGGCGAGCAGCTCGTCCGACGCGCCGCCGACCTCGTGCCTGTGCTCCGCGGTCACGCGGCCTGGTCCGAGGAGCACCGCCGGGTCCACGACGAGGCGATCGACGCGCTCGCCGACGCCGGCATCTTCCGGTTGCGCCGTCCGGTCCGTTATGGCGGCTTCGAGGCGGGTACCCGGACGCTGGTCGAGGTCGCGGCGGAACTGGGACGGGGTGACGGCTCGGCCGCCTGGGTCGCCTCGGTCTACTGGATTCCCACCTGGATGGTGGGCCTGTTCCCGGACCACGTGCAGGACGAGGTCTTCTCGACCACCGACGTACGGGTCTGCGGCACGCTGAGCCCCACCGCGACCGCCACCCCGGTCGACGGCGGCGTCGTGGTCAACGGCAAGTGGGGCTTCATCAGCGGCGCGCTGCACGCCCACTGGCAGGAGATCGTCGCGGTGCAGATCAGCCCGCAGGGCGAGCCGATGCCGATCCTGGCGCTGGTGCCGATGTCGGAGTTGCAGATCATCGACGACTGGCACACCAGTGGCCTGCGGGGTACCGGCAGCGTCAGCACCGTCGCGCAGGACCTGTTCGTCCCCGCCGACCGGGTACTGCCGTTGGGCGCCATCGTGCAGGGCCAGGGCGCCTCGGCGGCGAACGCCGGCTCCGCGATCTACCGGTCGCCGCTGCTGCCGGTCGCCTCGGCGTCCTCGGTGGGCAGCGTGGTCGGCCTGGCTCGGGCGGCCCGCGAGGTGTTCTTCGAGCGGCTGCCCAAGCGCAAGATCACCTACACCAACTACGACAGCCAGCTGGACGCGCCGATCACCCACCACCAGGTGGCCGACGCGGTGCTCAAGAGTGACGAGGCGGAGTTCCACGCGCTGCGGCTGGCCGACCTGGTCGACGGCAAGGGCGTCGACGGCTCCGAGTGGACGTTGGAGGAGCGGGCCCGCGCCCGGGCCGAACTCGGCGCGGTGTGCCGGCGCGGCAAGGAGGCGGTGGACGTCTTCGCCCTCGCCAGCGGCGGCTCGTCGGTCTACAACGACGTGCCGATCCAGCGGATCGCCCGGGACGTGCAGGCGATCAACCTGCACGCGCTGATGAACCCCACCACCAACGCCGAGTTGTACGGGCGGATCCTGTGCGGCCTCGCCCCGAACACCCTCTACATCTGAGGCGTTCCCGCCCTGACGGAAGGAAACATCCGTGACCACGAACAGTCTCGCACCGCAGGTGTCCGCCGACGACCAGGCCGCTGTCGCGGCCGTACCCGGGCGCATCGTGCAGGCGTGGGCGGCCAACGACGCCGACGCCTTCGCCGACGTCTTCACCCCGGACGGCACGATGATCCTGCCCGGCCTGACCCGCAAGGGCCGCGACGACATCCGCGCCTTCATGGCACAGGGCTTCGCCGGCCCCTACAAGGGCACCCAGGTCACCGGGCAGCCCTTCGAAGTCCGCTTCCTCGGCCCCGACGTGGCGCTGCTGCTCACCGAGGGCGGCGTGCTCGCCCCGGGTGAGACCGAGGTGCCCGCCGAGCGGGCCATCCGCGCCTCGTGGCTGCTGGTGCGCACCGCGGACGGCTGGCAGCTGGCCGCGTACCAGAACAGCCCGCGCGACGCGGGCTGACCGCGGCACGCCCTACGGCGCCGGTCGGAGTCCGCTCCGGCCGGCGCCGTCGACGTGCCGCCCCCATCCCCCATCCGAAGGGCAGGAGCGAACGTGCGGGTACTGGTCACTGGCGGCACCGGCTTCATCGGTTCGCACACGGTCGCGGCGCTGTTGCGGGCCGGGCACGAGGTGCGGCTGCTGGTTCGCGATCCCGACACGGTCGGGCGCGCACTCGGTCCGTTGGGCGTCTCCGGCGGGCAGGTACGGACCGTCGTCGGCGACGTGACCGACGGCGAGTCGGTCGCGGCGGCGGTGGCGGGCTGCACGGCGGTCCTGCACGCCGCCGGGGTGTACTCCTTCGACACCCGTCGGCACGCGCGGATGAGGCAGGTCAACGTCGACGGTACGGAGGTGGTGCTCGACGCGGCCCGCGCGGCCGGCGCCGATCCGATCGTGCACGTGTCGTCGGTGGTCGCGCTGGCACCGACCGGGGGTGCTCCACTCGCCACCGATCTGCCGGTGGGCCGGCCCCGGGAGCGGTACATGGCCACCAAGGCGGCCGCCGAGGAGGTCGCCCGTCGACACCAGGCGGCCGGGTCACCGGTGGTCATCACGTACCCGATGGCCACGCTCGGCCCGCACGACCCGTACCTCGGCGACCAGCTCGCCCGGCTGCGGGCGCTGCTGCGCGGGCAGCTACCGATCTGGCCGGGTGGTGGGTTTCCGGTCGGTGACGTGCGCGACGTGGCCGACCTGCATGTCGCGGCGCTGCGCCCCGGACGGGGTCCGCGACGCCTGCTGGCGCCGGGTGAGACGCTGTCCACCCGCGAGTTCGTCGCGGTGGTACGCGAGGTCACCGGCCGCCGGTTGCCGGTCGGCTACCTACCATCGGCGGCGGTATTGCCGGTGGGGGCCGCCGCGTCCGCGCTGCAACGGGTCTGGCCGTGGCATGTCCCGGTCGAGTACGGCGCCGTCTACACCTGCCACTGTGCCCTGCGCGTCGGCCCGGAGGTGCCCGCGCCGACCCGTCCGGTGACGGAGACGATCCGGGACAGTGTGGCCTGGTTGTACCGCACCGGTCAGCTCACCCGACGACAGGCCGGACGCGTCGCCAACCAGGGACTTTGACACACGCGGACGTCGGCGGTGACCCGTGCGGGTCACCGCCGACGTCTGATGGAACTCAGGCCGGGTCCGCGCCCGGCAGTACCGCGTCGAGGGTCTGCCGGAAGGTGTCGACGATCGACACGACCGTGCTCTCCACGAACAGGTTGGTGGTGAAGCCGACGCTGCCGATCACGCCGCCCTCGGTCGACGCCTCCAGCCCGAACAGCAGCCCGTCGGGGATCTGCGAGCCGACCGGTGCCGACACCACCCGTCGGCGCATCGCGGCGAAGTGCAGCTCGCCGTGCTGTTGGCCGAACATCATGTCCGGCGACTGGGTCACCTGGAGCACGCACGCCGCGGCCTGCGGCCCGATCGCGTCGTTCATCACGTCCGGCGCCTCCGCCAGGATCTGGATGAACGGCAGCTCGTGCGCGTACGCGGCCAGGCAGGCCGCCCGGGTCCGGGCGATCACGGCCGGGAAGTCGTCGGCCCCGGTCAGGTCGACCCGGATGGGCAGGAAGTTGTAGAAGGACCCGACGGTGTTCTGCACCCAGGCCGGGTGGCGCCCGGGGGTGAAGGTGGGCACCACCAGGTCGGTGCGCCCGGTCTGCTCCCGCAGCTGGGTCAGGTACGCGGCCAGCAGCACCATGAACGGCGAGCTGCGGGTTCGTGCCGCCCAGTCGGTGGTGGCCCGCCACACCCGCTCGTCGAGCAGGAACCGGTACCAGGAGGTGACGAAGGGCTCCTCGGAGCGGGTGTGGTCGGTGGGTACGGCGACCACCTGGGCGCCGCGCAGGTTCTCCCGCCAGAACTCCCGTGCCCGGCGGACCTTCTCACCGGTCTGCTCCTCCTGCTGCCACCGGACGTACTCGCGGTACTGCCGTACCGGGGGCAGTTGCGCGGCCCGGCCCGCGCGTCGGGCCGCGTAGAACTCGGCCACGTCGCGCAGCACCAGGTGCACCGACCAGCCGTCCACGGCGGTGTGGTGGGCGGCGAGGACCAGCACCCCGTCCCGGGCGTCGAAGCGGCCCAGCACGGCCCGCAACACCGGCATCTCGTCGATGCCGAACACGTCGGCTTCGATCTCGTTGACCAGGTCCTCGGCGACCAGGTCGCGGTCCTGCGACGGGCCGGCGCGCAGGTCGCGTACCTCCAGCGGGACCGGGGCCGGCGGGCGCACCTGCTGGTACGCCTCGTCGCCGGCGCGCACGATCGAGGTGCGCAGCGTCTCGTGCCGGACCACCACGTCGTCCAGGGCCCGGCGCAGCGTGTCGACGTCCACCTCGCCGGTGATCCGCCAGCCACCGACGATGGTGTACCGCGGCCCGAACGGCCCGGTGTGATCGCCGTGGTCGATGTGGTGCAGGAACTCTTGTTGCAGGGAGAGCGGGACTCGCGTCCCGGTCTGCTCGGTCGGCTCCCCCGCCGGGGTCGGCGGGGGCAGCAGGGTGTCGGTCATCGGGCTCCCTTTCGGTCAGCCGACCGGTTCGGACGGCATCGACCAGTGCAGGCCGTCGGCGGACGGCACCAGTCCCCCGTCGCGTACCGGGGCGTTCTCGTCGAGGCTCTCGCCGAGCTCGGCCTGGATCTGGATCCGGGTGCCCTCCTTGGACACCGACCGGGCCAGTTCGGTGCGCAGCAGGTCACGGTCCTCCCCGGCCTCCCGCACCGGCTGCTCCACCGCGGCGGCGAGTTCCTGGTACGCGGCGTCGCGCCGGCCGTACCGGCCCGGTGCCACCAGCGCGGCCTCGTTGGAGGAACCGCCACCCACCAACTCCACGAAGGACTCCACCTCGGAGGCGGCGTTGTTGGTGACCTTCTTCGCCTTCCAGAAGTAGGAGTTCTCGTCCTGGTGCATGTCGTAGAAGGCGACCAGGAAGTCGTGGAACCGGGCGTACTCGCGCCGGTACCGCAGCTCGAACTCCTCGAAGCAGGTCGTCTCGTCGACCCCGCCGCGCAGCACGGTGTTGATCGACCGGGCGGCGAGCAGGGCACTGTAGGTGGCCAGGTGCACCCCGGAGGAGAAGACCGGGTCGATGAAGCACGCCGCGTCGCCGGCCAGAACCAGTCCGGGCCGCCAGAACTTCTCCTGGATGTACGAGTAGTCCTTGCGGACCCGGATCTCGCCGTACGGGCCCTCGGTGACCCGGCGGGCGTCGGCGAGGTACTCGGCGATCAGCGGGCACTGCGCGATCAGGTCGAGCAGCGCCCGTTCCCGGTCGCCCTGGGCGCGGTCCAGCGCCTCGGGCAGCAGGACGGCCCCGACGCTGGTCAGCTCCTCGGTGAGCGGGATGTACCAGAACCAGCCGGCCTCGAAGGCGGCGGCGAGGATGTTGCCACGGTTCGGCGCGGGCAGTCGCTTGCCACCCTCGAAGTAGCCGAACAGCGCCAGGTTGCGGAAGAACTCGGAGTAGCGGCGCTGGCCGCCGACCCGGGTGTGGATCCGGCTCTTGTTGCCGGAGGCGTCGACGACGAACCGGCCACGGATCTCCCGCCGTACGCCGTCCGCTCCGCTGATCAGGACGCCGTCGACCCGGTCGCTGTCGGCGTCGGTGAGCACGTCGACCACCGAGGTCTCCTCCCGGACCTCGACGCCCTTGCGTCGGGCGTTGTCCAGCAGGATCTGGTCGAAGCGCATCCGCTCCACCTGGTAGGCGGTGGCGGCCTCACCGGCGAACTTGGCGGAGAGGCCGAAGGAGAAGGTCCACGGCTCGGGATTGGCGCCCCACCGGAAGGTGCCGCCCCGCTTGGGCATGAAGTTGGCCTGCCGCAGGTCCTCCTCGATGCCGAGGATCCGGCAGATGCCGTGCACGGTGGAGGGCAACAGGGACTCGCCGATCTGGTAGCGCGGAAACCGCTCCTTCTCCAGCAGCAGCACCCGGTGGCCCTGCATGGCCACCAGCGTGGCGACGGTGGAGCCGCACGGGCCGCCGCCGACCACCACCACGTCGTAGTCGTCGTTCGTCATTGGAACTCCCATCTCGCCGTCGGCCGGCGCTCAGCGCAGCTCGACGTCGCCCTGCTCGACGGCGGCGACCAGTTCTCCCCGGGTCAGTGCGGCGGCGACCCGCTCGATCTCGTCGGACATGAAGCGGTCCCGGTCCAGGGTGGGCGCGAGGCGGCGGACGAACTCGTACGCCGCCGCGGCGGCGGGGCTGAGCCCGGCCCGGCGACCGGAGATGTCCACGGCCTGGGCGGCGGCGAGCAGCTCCACCGCCAGGATGTGCTGGTTGTTGCCGAGCACCCGGCGGGCGTTGCGGGCGGCGATCAGCCCCATGCTCACCACGTCCTGGTTGTCACCGTTGGACGGCACGCTCTGGGTGCTCGCCGCGCCGATGGTGCGGTTCTCCGCGACCAGCGCGGTGGCCGGGTACTGCGCGCCGGCGAAGCCGCTGTGCAGGCCCGGGTCGCCGCTGACCAGGAACTCGGGCAGACCGTAGCTGAGGTGCCGGTTGAGCAGCCGGTTGGTCCGGCGCTCGGACAGCACGCCGAGCTGGGTGAGGGCGATCGTCACGAAGTCCATCGCGAAGGCGATCGGCTGACCGTGGAAGTTGGCCCCGTGGAAGACCTCCTGCCCCTCGAAGAAGAGCGGGTTGTCGTTGGCCGAGTTCAGCTCGATGGTGACCTTGTTGCCGGCGTGGTAGAGGGTGTCGCGTACCGCGCCGAGGACCTGCGGGATGGCCCGCAGCGAGTACGCCTTCTGCATGTACACGTCGGTCCGCTGGACGTCGACGCCCTGCTGCTTGCCCGCCTGGAGCTGGCTGCGCAGCTGCCGGTGCTCCACGGTGAGCGCGCTGCCGCGCATCAGCGCCCGCATGTTCGCCGCCGTGTCGATCTGCCCCTGGTGCGGCCGGGCCACGTCGTGTCCCTCGGCCAGGAACGGGCTGGTGGAGCCCTGCAGGGTCTCGATGACCAGGGCCGTGACGATCTCGGCCTGTCGGACCTGGTCCATCGCCCGGCCCACCACCAACGCGCCCAGGCCGGTCATCGCCGAGGTGCCGTTGATCAGCGCCAGGCCCTCCTTGAAGCGCAACTGCATCGGCTCGATGCCGTGCTGGCGCAGTACCTCGCCGGTGGGCACCGGCCGCCCGTCGCGCACCAGGTAGCCCTCACCGATCACGGTGCAGGCGATGTGTGCCAGCGGGGCCAGGTCACCGCTGGCACCGAGCGAACCGATCTCCGGGATGGCCGGGGTGAGGCCGAGGTTGAGATAGAGCGCCAGCCGTTCCAGCAGTTCCGGCCGGACCGCGGAGTGTCCCTTGGACAGCGCGTTGAGTCGGGCCGTGACCACGGCCCGCGCCTCGTCCTCGGCGAACAGCGGCCCCACCCCGGCCGCGTGGCTGCGGACCAGGTTGGTCTGCAACTCCACCTCTTTGGCCGGGTCCACCAACATGTAGATCATCTCGCCGTAGCCGGTGGTGACGCCGTACACCGGGACGTCCTGGCGTACGACGTCCTCGAACAGCATCCGGCTCTTGCCCGCTCGGGCCAGCGACGACGACGCCACCTCGACGGGCGCGCCCTCCTCGGCGATCCGTCGCACACCGGGGATGTCCAGGTCCTCGCCCGTGATTGCGACCGCCTGTGCGGTCTTGGCCAACGTCAATGCACTCACTCCATCGCGTCCGTGACAGCTCTGAGGTCTGCCGAATCCGCTGGTACCGAACGGTCGTGGGCCGTGCGCTCCGCCTCGACCAGGGCAGCCATGCCGGCCAACGTGTTGTGGGTGAAGCACTCGCGCAGCGGCACCGTGACGCCGAAGCGTCGCCGGATCCGCTGGACGAGCACGGGGACGAGCAACGAGTGCCCTCCGGCGCCGAAGAACGAGACCTCGGCGTCGTACGGCCCGGTGCCGAGCAGGGCCGACCAGATCTCGGCCAGCCCCTCCTCCACCGGGTTGCCGGTGGCCCGGCGCGCCGATGCCGACCTCGGTGCCGGCAGCCGGCGGCGGTCCACCTTGCCGGCCACCGTGCGGGGCAACTGGTCGGGCACCGTCTCGAAGGCGACCAGCACCATCGCCCCGCCGAAGCGCCGTCGCAGTTGGGCCCGCCACTGGGCGGCCCCGGCCAGCGGGTCGCCGTCGGGTCCCCGGCGGGGTACGACGTACGCGGTGAGCCGGACGACCAGACCGTCCTGGTCGGTGACCGGCACCACGGCGCAGTCGGCCACCCCGTCGTGGGCCGCCAGCGCCGCCTCCACATCGGCCAGCTCCACCCGGGTGCCGAGGAGCTTGACCTGGTGGTCGCGGCGGCCACGGAACTCCAACGCGCCGTCCCACCGCCGGCGGGCGAGGTCACCGGTGCGGTACCAGCGCAGGTCGGAGTCGTCGTCCGGCCCGCCGGCGGGGGCCCGGAAGGCCGCCTGCCGCCCGGCACCGTCGCCGAGATAGCCGTCGCAGACGTACCGACTCCGCACCACGAGTTCGCCGGTGACGCCCGTCGGGCAGGGCTGGTCCGCCTCGTCGAGGACCAGCACCTGCCGTCCGGGGATCGGGCGGCCGATCGGCACGTTCGCCGGCACCGGGCCGGTGATGTCGTGCCAGGTCGCCGCGATGGTTTCGGTCGGGCCGTAGATGTTCGCCAGCCGGGTGGCCGGCAGGACCCGCCGGAAGCCGTTGACCAACTGGTCCGACAGCGTCTCGCCCATCAGCACCAGCCGGCGCAGGCCGGTGGGCCGGTCGGCCGGCTCCCGGGCGGCGACGACGGCCAGCACCTCGCGGGCGAAGCTGGGCACCGTCTGTAGGAAGGTGACCCGCTCCCGCACCAGCCAGTCGGCCAGCTTCTCGGGGTGCACCCGGATGCGTACCGGCACCGGGTGCAGGGTGCCGCCGCCGACCAGGGTCGCGAATGTCTCGCACAGGCTCGGGTCGTGCTCCGGGGTGACCCACTGGGCCACCCGGGCGCCGGGCGCCAACTCCAGGGCGTCGGCCATCCAGGTGACGAACTGGGCGAACGCCCGGTGGGTGTGGGCGATGCCCTTGGGCCGCCCGGTGGAGCCCGAGGTGTACGCCACGTAGGCGGTGCGGGAGAGGTCGTCGGTGGGCGCTGGGACGGGCTTCGCCGGTGGGCGGGGTAGGCACGTCACGTCGACCAGTCGGCCGTCGAGTTCGTCGCGGTACCAGCGGGCCAGGTCGTCGTCCGGGTCCTCGCCGGAGCGCAGGAGGCAGACCGGGCGCAGTTCGGCCAGGATCGCCTGGCCCCGCTGCCCGGCGTCGCCGGTGCCGAACCAGACCAGGTGGCCCCCGGCGCGCAGGATGCCCAGCGACGCGGCGAGCTGCCACGGGCCCGGAGTCATCCGGACCGCGACCGGCGCGCCGTCGACGGGCAGACCGCGCAGGTACTCGGCCACCGCCTCGGCCCGGCGGTCCAGTTCGCGGTACGTCCAGCGGCCGTCGGGACCGGCCACGGCGACCGCGTCCGGGGTTCGTACGGCGTGCCGGCGAACGATCTCGTGCACGGTCAGCGGTTCGACCGACGGGTCCTCGTCGATCGCGCCGGCCACCGCCGCGACGTCCAGGGGCAGCCGGTGCAACGGCGTGTGCGGGGCGTCCAGCGCGGCCGACAGCAGCGTCCGTACCTGCCCGAGCAGGCCCTCGGCGGAGGTGGACGCGAACCGGTCCGCCCGGTAGCCGAGCGTGCCGGCGAGCGACGGCCAGGTCCGCCGTACGGTGATCGCCAGGTCCGCGACGGTGGGGCCGGCGTCGGTCACCGCCGTCGGGGCGACCGTGGCGCCGGTCAGCCGCAGTTCCGCCTCCGGTCCGGGTACGGCCAGCAGCACGTCGCAGAACGGCACCCGGCCCGGGTCCCGGTCGACGGGCAGTTCCTGCACCAGCCGGGCGAACGGCAGGTCCCGGTGTGCGGTGGCGGCGCGCAGCACGGCCGCGGCCCGATCCACCGCCTCGTCGAAGGTGGGGGCACCGCCGAGATCACCGGTGAGCACCAGCAGGTTGTCGCAGGGGCCGACGAGCGCGGGGAATCCGGGTGGTGGCACCGGTACCGGCATCACCACGGTGACCTGGTCGTCGTCGCCGTACCGGTGCAGGACTGCCTGCACCGCGGCCAGCAGCACCGCCGCCGGGTTGGCCGGCCGGGTCCGGCAGTACGTGGCCAGTCGGTCGGCCAGGGCGGTGCCCCAGTCGAACGAGAGCAGACCGGCGGGGCCGGCGGGCCGGGCGGCGCCGTCGTGGTCGGTGGGCAACGGCACCGATGGCGGCAGCGGGGTCAGCTCGCGGGTCCACCAGTCCAGCAGCCGCCGTCCGGCCGGCCCGTCCACCAGGTCACGCTGCCAGCGGGCGTACTCGGCGTAGCGCAGCACCGGGGCCAATGCGGGGCCGTCCGCGTCGGGGCGCACGGCGGCGGCGTAGCAGATGGACAGTTCGTCCGCGATGATCGAGATCGACCGGTCGTCGGCGACCGTGCGGTGCAGCGCCAGCACCAGCCGGTGCGTGGTGGGACCGATGCGGACCAACGTCAACCGGGCCAGCGGGGTGTCGGTGGCCCGTTCCGGGACCGAGGCGGCCGCCACGCAGACCCGGTCGGCGGCGCGGGTGCGCTCCGCGTCGGCCAGGTGCCCGAGGTCGACGTGCACGAACGCGCTCTCGGTGTCGGTGGAGACCAGCGGCACCGGGGCGCCGTCGACCTCGATCAGCCGGGTCCGCAGCGCCTCGTGCCGGTCCAGCAGCGTCCGCCAGGCCGACCGGAGCGCCAGGGCGTCGACCGTCCCGTCCAGGTGCCAGGTGCGTACCAGCCGGTGCACGCCCCGGTACGGGGCGAGTTGCTCCAGCAACCACACGCCGTCCTGTACCCATGAGGTACGGCCCGGTTCGGCTGCCACGTCGGCGTTGCCGGCCAGCGTCGTGTCTCCGCTCGTTGCCACGGTCGAATCGTGGCACGCGGAATTGCGACGGTCTTCTCAACAATTGCGATCTCGAATGCGAGCTTCGGCGATTCCGTGCCGGGGGTTTTTGGTGACCGGGCGACCCCCGCAAACAGTCGTAGGCGAGGCGAATCTCATCGGTTTCAGCCGCGCAATCGCAAGGATGCACGGATCCGCGACGCGCCCCGAGCATGAGTGCGTGGTATGCCGTGCCTGCCTCGGTCGGGCGGGTGACCGGCCGACCGCGGGTATCGGACCCGGCCAGGGAGGAGAGCACTGCGCATGACGGAGATCGATCAGGGCGGTTTGAGTCGGGCAGAGGTCGAAAAGCGGGTCGCGGCGATCTGGAGCGATGTTCTGCACATGCCGCAGGATCGGCCGGACGCGACGTTCTTCGAATTGCAGGGACAGTCCATCTCGGCGGTTCGCATCATTACCCGCATCGAGGACGAGCTGGGGGTGGTGGTGGACGTCGGGCTCATCTTCGAGGACCCGGACCTGGCCACCTTCACCGCGGCGGTGGTGGCCGCCGCCGGCCAGGACGCGCAGGCGGCCAAGCCCGCCTGACCGCGTACACGACATCGCGGATCCACTCTCGGGGGTGGATCCGCGATGTCGTGCGCGTACGCCGGAGACGTCGCGCGGGCCGGGTGTAGTGCGTGCGCCGGGTCGTGCCGGGACCCCGGGCCGGCGGGCCCGGGGTCCCGGCGGACGGGTCAGCGGCGGCGGGCGATGGTGAGCCCGTCGGCGATCGGCAGCATCACCGTCTCGAACCGCTCGTCGGCCGCGAGCGTGGCGTTGAAGGCCCGCAGCGTCTGCGCCGCTCGGCGGGGCAGGCCGGGTTCGGCCAGCTCCGGGTCCAGCACGTACCCGTCGAGCAGGACGTTGTCGGCCAGCAGCAGGCCACCGGGGCGCAGCAGCGGCACCACGGCCTCGTAGTAGGTGGGGTAGTTCATCTTGTCGGCGTCGATGAAGGCCAGGTCGACGACGGTGTCGGCGGGCATGGAGCGCAGGGTGCGCGCCGCCGAGCCGAGCCGGAAGTCGATCCGGTCCGCTACCCCGGCCCGCTGCCAGTGGGCGCGGGCGATGTCGATCCACTGGTCCGTGACGTCGCAGGTGACCACCTGCCCGCCGGGAGCCAGGCCACGGGCGATGGCCAGGGCCGACAGTCCGGTGAAGGTCCCGATGTCCACCGCGGTCCGCGCGCCGACCAACCGGGTGAGGATGGTCAGCAGGGCGGCCTGTTCGACCGGCACCATCATCCCGGCCGCCGGCCCCACCTCCTGGGTCGAGTCGACCAGCCCGCTCAGTGCGGGATCCGGTGGTGAGCTGGACCGGACCAGGTAGTCCCGCACGGCCTGGTTCACCGGCACGTGTTTGACCTCGGCGAAGCCCGCGTTGCTCATCCGTCACCTCCCCCGGCGGGCCGCCGCCGGCGACCCGCCGTACGTCCGTCGATCCTCGGCCGCGACCATCTGGTCGCCGCTCACACCGTCGCCGAGGAGACCGCCGTGACCCGCATCGGCAGTCCCCCTCTGATCCGCAGGGAGAGCATCGGCTCGGGTACCACCTGGCGTGCCGGGTCTCCGGTCAGCCGCAGTTCCCGCACCACCATGGCGGTCACAAAGGTCGCCTCCATGAGTCCCAGGTGGTTGCCCACGCAGAACCGCGGCCCCGCGCCGAACGGCACGTAGGCGTAGCGGGGGCGGCTACTCGGGCGGGCGGGGTCGAAGCGGTCCGGGTCGAACCGGTCCGGGTCGTCCCAGAAGTCCGGGTGGCGGTGCAGGGTGTACGGGCAGATCAGCACGTCCGCGCCGGCCGGCACCCGGTAGCCGCCGATCTCGTCGGGCTCCTGGGCGATCCGGGAGAGCATCCACACCGGCGGGTAGAGCCGCATCGCCTCGTTGATCACCTGGGCGGTGAACCGGAGCCGGGCCAGGTCCTCGTGCACCGGCAGCCGGTCGCCGAGCACCTCGACCGCCTCGGCGCGGACCCGCTCCCACACCTGCGGATGCCGATCGAGCAGATGGAACGTCCAGCCCAGCGTGCTGGCCGTCGTCTCGTGCCCGGCGAGCAGCAGGGTGACCAACTCGTCGCGCATCCGCAGCCGTCCCACCCGGGGGTCGGTCTCCTGCCCGGTCGAGACGATCAGCCGGGACAGCGCGTCGTCGCCCCCCTCACCACGGGCCCGGCGCTCGGCGACCAGCGCGTCGACCACTCGTTGCATCTCCCGCCGGGCCCGCCGGAAGCGCAGCTGGTGGGGCAGCGGCAGCCAGGTCGGTACGGAACCCATGGTGACCATCTCGAACATCGCCTGGTCCTGCATGACCTCGAAGGTGTGCCCCACCGAGCGGTGCCCGCTCAGATCGCTGTCGAGCAGGGTGCGGCCGAGCACGCCGAGGGTGAGACCGGTCATCTCCTTGACGATGTCGACCGGCGCGCCGTCGCGGTGCGCCCGCAGCCGGTTCACCAGCCTGGCGGCCTCCTCGACGACCACGTCGGCCTGCGCGGCGATCCGCTTGGCCTGGAACGCCGGCTGGATCACCCGCCGCTGCTTGCGCCACAGCTCACCCTCGCTGGTGAGCAGGCCGTCGCCCAGGGCCCGGCGGGCCTGGGCCAGTCCGACTCCCTTGTGGTAGTTCTGGCTGTTGTCGGCCAGCACGTGTTTGGCGTGGTCCGGGTGGTTGAAGAAGTAGAGGGTCTTGAACCGGGGCCCGAGCCGGACGGCGTCGCCGTAGTCGGCCGCCGTGCGCATCATGCCGAGCCGGTCCCGGGCGAGTTGCCAGAGCGTCCGCAGCATGGCCGCTCCGGTCGGCCCCGCCGGGACGCGGTGCGACTCCGTCGTGGTCATCCGGTCACCCCGCCTCGGGCGGCGGCCTGCCACGCCGGTACGCCGTCGGCCAGCTCGGCTGTGTCGCGGTCGAGCTGCCGGAACCGGCCGCGTACGAACAGCACCCCGTCGGCCTCCGGCTCCCGGCGCACCGACAGCAGGTTGCCCACGAAGATGCTGTGGTCGCCGCCCTCGTAGGAGCGCCACAGTTCGCACTCGAAGTGTGCCAGCGCGCCGGTGATCAGCGGTGCACCGGTGACCTGGCCCGGCACCCAGTCGACGGCGTCGAACTGGGCGGCGCCCAGGGGGCGCCGCCGGTTGGCGAAGTGCCGGGCCACCGGCTCCTGGTGTGCGGCCAGTACGGAGATCCCGAACTGGCCGCACTCGATCAGGCTGCGGTGCATGATGGCCTGCTGGTCGACGCAGACGAGTACCAGGGGCGGTTCCAGGGAGACCGACGTGAACGAATTGGCGGTCATCCCGTGTGGACAGTCGCCGCCCACGGTCACCACGGTGACTCCCGTGGCGAACATGCCGAACGCGCGGCGCAGCTGGACCGGATCGGACGGTTCGACGGTGGGCTCTGGCTGTACGTTCACGTGTACCTCCCGTGGGATCGCTACGCCGCCCGCGCCCGCACCCGGTAGGGCGCCAGAGCCCGGGCCAGCGACTCCGGCACCCGGGCCGGGCTGGTGCGGTTGTTCGGTCCCCGCATGCAGGCGACCCGTTGCCGGCCCCGGGCGACCAGCACCTCGCCGTCGGGATGCAGCCGGACGTAGTCGAAGCTGAACTCGACCTGCGTCTGTGCCAGTTCGATCAGCCGCATCCGGATGGCCAGTTGGTCGAAGGCGGTGATCTCCGCGAAGAACTCGCAGTCCACCTTCAACGTGAACAGTTTCAGGTCGCTGCGCAGGTCGGCGAGGACGTCGTTCGCCTTGTCGTACAGGAACATCTCCCGGCACCGTCCCTGCCAGCGCAGGTAGTTGACGTAGTAGACGTTCCCGACCAGGTTGGTCTCCTCGAAGCCGACCGTGTGCCGGTATTCGTAGTAGTCCTCCACCTCAGAACCCTCCGTCGGTGCGGACGGTGAACACGATCGGCGTGGCCCCGTCGCCCACCGTGGTGGCGAAGGTCGCCACCCGCGTCGTGCCGGCGGCGAAGACCAGCCATCCGGCGCGCTGCACCGGGGTCAGGGCCACTGGTGCCTGTTCCGGTAGGCCCACCTCGCGCAGGCAGGTCAGCACCGCCTCGATCTGCGTCCCGGCGGTTTCCGGGTCGGCACCGAAGCCGTTGACCACCTGGTCGAGCAGCACCTCGTGCCGGCCCAGGACCGCCGCCCAGCCGCCGCTCGGCGGGGCCGACACCGGCCGGACGTCACAGCCGACCTGGGTGCGGGCCGCCACGGCGAGGCTGAGCCCGGCGCCGTGGGAGACCGCGACGAGCCGCTCGCCGACCTTTTCCGGCCGCCCGTCCGGGGCGTACCGCAGGTCGACGGCGTGCCCGAGGGCCCGGCCGACCGCCAGCGCGGGTTGGTCGTCGGCGCCCGGTTCCACCGCCACCGCGATCGAGGCGCCGATCAGGTCGCCCAGGGTGCGCTCCAGGTAGGAGCCGAGCAGCGGCGCCACCCACGGTCCCCGGCCGTCCTTCTTGCGTACCGCCCGCAGTTGCAGGCCCTCCCACCGCTCGACTATCTCGCCGGTGCTGGTGCGCAGTGCGATGTCGTAGACGTAGGTGTCACCGTCGCGCTCCCGCTCGGTGGCGCAGTAGCGCAGCGGTTCGCCGGTGCCCATCCGGGGCCCGGCCGGGTAGAGCCGCTCGATCGCCACCGGCAGCAGCGTGGCGTCCGGTACGCAGACCTGGTTGCCGTGCATCAGCGCGTCCCGGACCCCGGGGTCGCCGAGCACCAGGGTGTCCGGCAGGTAGGCGCTGAACCAGTCGGTCTCCGGCACGGTGACCACGTCGGCGTCGACGTCGCGGGCGGCGGCCCGATGGAAACCACGTAGTCGTTGGAAACGTGCGCCCTGGAACAGGGTGTCGCCGTACAGGTCCCGGGCCGGGTCCAGCGGCACCGGTGGCAGGTCGTCGGCGACCTGCTCCGGTGGGCCGGCCGGCACCGGACCCTCTGCGAACCGCAGTGACGCCTCGAAGTGGTCGGCGGCGAATCCGGTGTCCGCGGTGCGGATCACGGCCCGTACCGTGTCGTCGGCGGTCACCAGGGCCGCGATCCGGATGGTCGCGCTGCCGTGCGGTGGCACCACGATCGGCCGGGCGAAGCGGGCCTGCTCGATGACCGGCACCTCGGCGCGGCCGGTGACGGCCATGGCCGCCTGTGCCATCGCCTCCATGCCCATGACCGCCGGGAAGAGCAGGTTCCCGTCGAGCAGGTGGTCGGGCAGGTACAGGTCGCTGCCGGCGGTCAGTTCGACGTCGGTGACCAATTCCACGCCGTGGTAGCGCACCTGCGGCCGGTCCACGAACCGCAGCAGTGGCAGCTCCGGCTCCTCGAAGCGCAGCGTGTCCAGGCCGTCGGCCCGACCGCTGACCACCACCACGGACGGGGTGTCCGGGTCGGCGATCAGCCGGCGCAGCACCGCCACGCCCTGGTCGGGCGTGATCGGGGTGATGCCGTCGCGGGTCAGTGACTCGACGACGGAGAGCCGCTCCCCCATGCCGACGCCCGACCAGACCGACCACTCCAGGCAGATCGAGCGGCAGTGCGGGTGGGCGGCGCCGAAGCGGCGGGTCTGTTCGGCGAGCCGGTCGTTCGCGGTGGCGTAGTGGGCCTCGCCCCGCAGTCCGGCCCGGCCGATGATGCTGCCGAAGGTGACCAGCAGCTTCAGCCGCCCGGTGTCGACCGCGTCCAGGACCGCGGCGAGACCGCCGACCTTGGGTGCCAGGGCACCGTGGAAGCCGTCCATGCCCAGCGAGGTCAACGCTGCCGGTTCGTTGCGCCCGGCACCGTGCAGTACCCCGGTCACCGGGCCGAGCAGGCGCTGGGCCTCGTCCACCGCGGCCCGCACCGCGACCGGATCGGTGACGTCGGCTCGCAGGTACCGGACCTGCACGCCGGCGGCGGCGAAACGCTCCAGGTTGGCCGTCAGCTCCGCGTCGGCGGTCAACTCGGAACGTCCCAGCACGGCGAGCTTGGCCCCGGCGTCGGCGGCCAGGGCCAGCGCGCACTCCGCGGTGATGCCCTTGCCGCCGCCGGTGACCAGCAGCACGTCGCCCGCGCCGAGGGTCGGTTCGGCGCGGCCCGCCTCGATCGGCAGGGCCCGGAGGGTCTGCGTACGGCGGGCGCCGGTGATGTCGTAGTGGACCTCGTGGTAGGTCTCGGTCGAGGCGACCTCGGCCAGCACCCGGTCGGCGACGTCCAGGGTCGGTGGCAGGTGCACCACCGTGGTCCGGATCCGGGGGTCCTCCAACCGTAGGGTCCGGGCCAGGCCGCTGGCGCCCAGGCCGTACTGCACCAGCACGAAGCGGTCGCCCGCCCCGCCGGTCAGCGCCGCCCGGGCGCCCTGCAACGCCGGTTCGAGTTGCTCCGGGGTGCAGTCCGCCGGCAGCCAGACCAGTACGCCGCCGCCGACCCCACCGCCGGCCAGTGCCTGCCGTACCTGCTCGGCGCGCGGGTCGGTGTGGCCACCGAACAGTTGCCAGGCGGCGTTCGCCTCGGCCGGGCCGGGCAGTGGGGTGGGCGCCTCGGTCAGGTCGACCGCGAACGCCCGGATGAAGGTGTCCACTCCGGGCACCGACGCGGGCTGCGTCAGGTCCTCGGCGAGTCCGGTACCGACCAGCGCCTCCAGCGCCTCGGCGACCTCTCGTACGGTGGCCGTGGCCACGTTGGTGGGCAGCCGCGACGGAGGTACGCCGAGCCGCTGTGCGGCCTGGTTCACCACCTGGCTGACCGTGATCGAACTCAGGTGCAGGTCGTCCAGGAGCCGGCTGTCCTCGCCGACCATTTCCAGCGGCAGTTCCGCCCGGGCGGCGACGAGCTGGCGCAGCACCAGCGCCGCCGGTTCCCCGGTGGGCGCGGTGCCGACCGCCGCCTCCGCCTCGGCGACCCGCTGCGGCGAGTCGGGCAGCACCACGTCCGAGTCGGTCTCGCACGGGCTGGCGAAGAAGCTGAACTCCTCGACGTCCTTGAGCGGCCGGGCCAGTCGGCCGTCGAAGAGCTGCGGATGCACCCGGGCGGCCCCGACGACGTACGCCGCCGCGACGACCCGTAGCACGCTGGCCAGCGTCTCGTCGTCGGTGTCGAGCGCCACCGTCGGCACCGACACGTCGGTACGGCCGAGGTCGGACAGGATCCGCCCGGGGCCGACCTCGACGAACAGGTCCACCTCCTTGGCGGCCAACGCGATGGCCTGTGCGAACAGCACCGGTTCGGTGATCTGGTTGCGCAGCAGGACGGTCAGGTCGGCATCCGGTGCCAGTACGGTGCCGGTCACGGTGGAGACCACCTGCCGTTGCAGCGGGTCGAACCGTTCACCGGCGAGGTACCCGCCGAATGCCTCACCCGCCTCGGCGACCAGCGGCGAGTGGAAGGCGTGCGAGACCCGCAGGCGCTTGCCGGCGACGCCGGCCACCTCGGCTCGTTCCAGCACCCGGTCGACGGCGTCGACCGGGCCGGAGACCACCGTCTGGCGCTGGCTGTTGTAGCCGCCGATGACCACCGGTTCGCCGGTGAGCAGCCGGCGTGCGGTCTCCGGGTCGGCCGGGATGCCGGCCATGGCCCCGCCGGGGCGGCCGTGTTCGGCCATGGTCCGTCCCCGGGCGGCGGCCATCCGCAGCACCGATGGCAGGTCCATCGCCCCGGCCCAGTGCAGCGCGGTCAGCTCACCGAGGCTGTGCCCGACGGCGACGTCCGCCTCGATGCCGAGCGCGGCAAGCACGCTGAGCCCGGCGACCGATCCGGTGACGATGCGCGGTTGGGCGACCTCGGTGGCCACCACGTCACCGGTGGGCAGCGCCGCCTCGGTGACGATCCGGTCGGCCTGGGTGAACCGGCGACGCAGCGCCTCGGCCGGCCGGCCCCGGCCGGTGCCCTGGCCGGGGAAGAGGAACCCGACTCGGGCGGCGCCGCGTACGTGACCGAGGAAGGCCCGGCCGTCCGCGGCGTACAACCGGTTCTCGCCGGCCTGGAGGGCGGCGTGCACCCGCAGCAGCTGACGTTCGGCGTCCTCCGGTGACCGGGCCACCACCGCGGCCCGGTACGGCCGGTCACCCAGTTCGGCGTACCGGCTGGCGGCCAGGTCACCGAGTTGGGCGTAGGAGAGCCGGATCACCTGCTCGGCCAGGGCGTGGACCCGCTCGGCCAGTTCGGCCGGAGTGTCGGCGTCCAGGACGAGCAACTCGACGTTCTGTGCCCGGGCGGCGATCGTCCGGGTCCGGGCGTCCGGCGAGCGGCGGACGCCGTCCTCGCCCTGCACCACGAGGTGGGTGTTGATGCCGCCGAAGCCCATGGCGGTGATTCCGGCGCGCAGTTGGGCGTCGGCCGGCCACGGCTCGGCGGTGGGCAGTACCCGCAGCTTCGCCTCGGCCGAGGTGAGCACCTCGTGTGGCTCCTCGCAGCCGACGGTGGGCGGCAGCATCTGGTGGTGCACCGCCAGGACCGCCTTGAGTAGGCCGGCGACTCCCGCCGCCGCCTTGGTGTGCCCGATCATCGCCTTGATCGAGCTGATCGCGGCCGGGGTGCCGGCGGCGCCGGCGACCCGCCGTGCCTCGGTCAGCGCCCGCAGTTCCGTCGCGTCGCCGACCTCGGTGCCGGTGCCGTGCCCCTCGAACATGGTCACGGTCTCGATGCCGAAGCCGGCGCGGGCGTACGCCCGCGCCAGCGCCAGCCGGTAGCCGTCCTCCTCCGGCCGGGTGATGCCGCCCTTGCCGTCGGAGGACATTCCCCAGCCGGCGACCGAGGCGTAGATCCGCCGGCCCTGCGCCACCGCGTCCTCGTGGCGCATCAGGACGACCATGCCGCAGCCCTCGCCGGGCCAGAAGCCGTTGGAGCCCCGGTCGTAGACCTTCATCTCGCCGCGGGCCAGGGCGCCGGTCTTGGCGAAACCGATGATCTCGAACGGGTCGATCGACAGGTCGACGCCGCCGGCGACCGCGACGTCCAGTTCGCCCTCTACCAGGCTGCGGCAGGCGGTGAGCACCGACAGCAGTGAGGAGGAGCAGGCGCCGTCGACGGTGTAGCCGCCGCCCTTGAGGTCGAAGTAGTTGCAGATCCGGCCGGCGATGGTGTTGGACAGGCCGCCGGCCAGGGTGTCCTCGTCGATCACCGGGAACGGTGCCTTGTACCGCTGTTCCAGGGTGCCGAGGAAGTCGGCGAGCTGGTCGTCGTCCCAGCCCTGTTCGCGCAGGGCCGCACCGACCGTCCGCCGGACGTACGGCCAGCGCAGGCGCAGCACGTTGGCCCGGGCGAACTCGCCGGTGAGGGTGTTGCCGACCACCACGCCGGTCCGCTCGCGGGGCAGTTCCGCCCCCATCGGGAAGCCGGCGTCGCCGAGGGCGCGGGCGGCGGTGTCCAGCGCCAGCCAGTGCGTCAGGTCGGTGGAGCGGTACGTGCTGCCGGCGATGCGGTACTTCTGCCGGTCGAACTCGTACCCTTCGATGACGGCGGCGTTGCGGGCGTAGAACCGGTCCGGAACGCTTCGGTCGGCATCCCAGTAGTCGGCCAGCCGCATCCGCTCGTCCGGCAGGCGGCGGAAGGCCCGCCGGCCGGTGACCACGTTCTCCCACAGTTCCCCGGGAGAGGCGGCGTCGGGATATCGGCATGCCAGGCCGACGATGGCTATCTTGCTCATGCCGGCACCGCCTCCTTGTGCGAGTTGGGGCCCGCGGCGAGGGCGTCGGTGGTGGCGGCCACCGGGGCCGGCACCCCGTCGGTGGTCGCTGTTGCGGCGGCGGCTTCCCGCTGCTCGCGGACCTTGTTGGAGATGTGCAGCGCCCACAGGAACATGCCCCGGACGAGGCAGACGGTGGCGGTGGCGAAGAAGAGGCCGTACGCGATGCCCATACCGGTGATCACGCCGTAGAGGGTGGCCACCCCGGCGCCGAAGGCGATCTGGGAGGCTGGGCTGGAGGGGCTGGTACCCGGGTCGGTGATCATGTAGTTCGTGAACAGCACGAACGCCACGCTGGTCATCATGCCCAGGGCGCCCAGGATGGAGATGTCGAGGATCACGCCACGAACGACCGCCTGGAGCACGAACGCGGAGAGCCAGCCCATGATCAGCCACGTCCGGCCGGTGAGCTTGGCGTTGAGCATCGTCCCGGCGGTGAGAATGATCGCCGGGACCAGCCAGTCGCCCAACGCCGGAGTGTGCTCGGTGAAGTGGTACGGCGGGGCGATGCTGGCCCACGGGAAGAGGATCAGGATCATCGCGATGCCGAAGTTCGACGGGTTCATGTAGTGCCGCAGTCGGCCCCGGACCGGAGCCCGCAGGATCCACTTCGCGGCGATCGCCACGGTGACCCCGAACATCATCACCCAGACCCGGTCGTTGACGTAGGTCAGCATGTTGACGGCCAGCGAGGTGATGTGCGCCGGGAAGAGGAACTCGATGAATCCGCGTCGTCCGTCGCCGAGGAAGCGCGGCGCGCGGCCCTCGGCCCGGGCACCGATGATCTCCAGCACGATCTCCACCGTGTAGCCGGTGGCGAGCGCGATGAACGGCCACAGCCAGGGCTGCTCGAAACCGAGGTAGACGTAACCGACGATGTTGAAGATCGTGATCGAGATCGCGAAGCGGCGCAGCGCCGTCGTGGTCTTGGCGTCGTGTCGGACGGGGCTGGTCTTGGTGTCGGCCATCTCCGTTTACCTCTCGTTGGCCTGCGAGCCGAGCTGCACGTCGTGCCAGCCCGGGGTCAGTTGAAGGTCCTGCTTACGGATCTGCCCGGTGCGGTCGCGCCAGCAGAGGGTGACCTGCAGCGGACCGGTGACGTCGGCACCGAGACCGATGTGCACCTCGTTGCTGCGCTTGCCGGAGTGCCCGCCGCCGCCGTCGACCCGGGAGACGAACTTGCGCCCGTCGGGGGTGGTGACCATGACCTGGGCGCCCACCGCCGGGGAGCCGGTGCCGGCCGGGTCGGCGGTCTCGTGGGTCAGCCGCAGGCCCAGGAAGGCGCCGGGGTCCGGGCTGGTGTTGCGGTAGAAGATCGGTTCGGCCCACTGCCGGGCCACCGCCATGTCGAGCCGGCCGTCGCCGTCGGCGTCACCGGTGGCGATACCTCGGGTGGGCAGCGGAATGTCGAGGCCGAGCTCGGGGGCGATGTTGACGTACCGGCCGTCCTCGCCCCGGACGAAGAAGTGCAGGCGCTGGCTGCCGCCCAGGTCGTCGCCGGCGCGCACGTTCGGCCACCAGGCCGGGTGGCGTACCAGGGTGTCGTTGGTGGTGGCCAGTTCCTGTAGCTGGGGCCACCGGTTGACCTCGCCCCGGACGAAGCCGGTGGCCTGGGCGATGGCGAGCCGGCCGCCGTTGTCGAAGTCGGCCATCTTGACGTCCCAGCCCCAGCCCGACCAGGCCAGGCCGAGGTCGGCGCTACGGTCCCGGAAGGGTGCCTTGCCGCTGCTGAACGCGGTCTTGACCTCGCTCTGGTCGGCGGCGGTGTTCATGAACGTGTAGTTGCTCTCCTGGATGCCGAAGGGGGTGGTGATGTTGCTGACGAAGAGGTCGTACAGGCCGTCGCCGTCGATGTCGCCGAAGTCGGCGCCCATCCCCTTGAACGAGTCCCGGCCGAGCACCTTCGACTTCGGGATGGTCGCCGTTCGGACCCCCTCGACCAGGGCGAACTCGATGTTGCCCGGGGTGGAGCGGTTGTAGAGCAACCGGTCGGGGCCGAAGTCGTGGGCCAGGTACAGCTCGGGCAGCAGGTCGCCGTCGAGGTCGGCGGCGGCAGCGGCCAGCGCCCAGCCCTTGGAGGCGCTGCGCGGGATCACGTTGTCCACCCGCTGGAAGGTGGCGGTGGGTTCGGCGCCACCGGTGCCGCCGGTCCACCGGAAGACGTAGTCCTCGCCGCCGTTGAGGCCGTAGGACATCGAGTCGTTCATCTCCACGCCGCCGTCGACGGTGTCGTCGAGGACCGGGCTGTGCGGGAAGTAGTTGCCGACGTAGATGTCCACGTGGCCGTCGCCGTCGAAGTCGTCGATCGCCACCGCGTTGGTGTTCCACAGCGGGCCGCTGTACTCGTCGACACCGACGCCGGGCACCAGCTCGACGGGGCGGAAGGCGGCGTTGCCGAGGGCGAGCGCACCGCCGTTGTTGAGGAACAGGATCGGGGTCCGGGCCCAGTAGTAGACCAGCAGGTCCATCCGGCCGTCCTCGTTGAAGTCACCCGGCGCACAGCCCATCGGGGCGGTGATCCGGCTGATCGGCAACGGGGCGGCGTCCAGCGCGAACGCCTGGTACCGGTGCTCGCCGAGACCCGGTGTCGGGGTGATGATCGTCTGGTCGGTGCGCGGGTCGGTGAGGCACAGGTCGTTGGCCAGGCCGTCACCGTCCAGGTCGTTCATCGCGATGCCGGCGCCCACTGAGGAGATCCAGGCGTCGATGTGGGTGTAGGCCTGGTTCACCTTGCGCACGGTCTGCTGGACCTGGCCGGAGGGCAGCGCGATGCCCATGGGCTCGAACGCGTACCGAGATGCCAGCTCCGTCCGCTCCGTCGCCGAGGCGCTGGGCAATCGGACGGCGAAGAACATCCCGACCACGAGTGCGAGGCCGATGATTCCGGCCAACTGCCGGCGCAGCAAGCCAATCGTCACTGACATGAACTCAAGACCTCCCGTTGGTGACGGACTCGTCGGTGGCGACTCCACCGCGCGTCGTGGTGGACTACCGGCCTGGGCCGGTCCGGCCACAGGCCGTTCGGCCACACGCATCGCCGGTGGCTCCCGCCCGTCCGGCTGGCGGTCGGCACACCGGATGTCCCGCCGCGAAAAGGCTCGGATCGGACCGCTGGGTGCCGCCCCACCATTCGGGGGACGTGTCAGCAGATCCTCACAGGAGGCCAGAAACCCGGGCTACTCGAAAATTGCCGAGCATTGCCGTCCATCGAATTGATGACACATAAAGATATGCTTCCCAATCCCCGGAACTGAGTCCCCAAAAAGGACTGGGAAAGACGCGGCAATGTTGGGCATTACTCCGTCGCGGCGGCCGCCGTACGGTCAAAATGCCGACGGATGTTGACCCGCCACGTCTCGTACGGTGGGACGGTGCCGTCGTCGCCGGGGGCCGGCGCGGTGTCGTCGGCCAACGCGACCGCCGCCGACACGGACAGCCCGGCCAGCGCCGCCGCGGCCACCGCCGAGTGCGCCGGCACGAAGCCCGCGTGCACCCGTGCCCGCAGCGCGAACACGCTGCCCAGCGCCAGCTCCGAGGCGTACCCGCCGGCCTCGCGGCGCAGCGTGGCGAGGTCGGCCTCACCGCACCCACCGGCGAAGGTGGCGGCCAGCCCGACGCCGCTGAACAGGTCCGCTCGGCGTTCCGGGGCGAACCGCCGCACGGCGGCGTCGACGTCGCGGACCCGGGCGCCGTGGATGAACCACAGGGCCCGGCCGATGCCCTGATCCACCGCCCGGCCGAAGTAGGCCGGGTGCCCCTGCCAGTCGTACGGCGCGGGCACCCGCTGCTCGTCGACCCACTTACGGACGTCGAAGTAGGCCAGGTCGAAGCCGTACCCGTCCACGGCCAGCCAGGTCATCGTCGGGTGGAACGGGCCCGGCTCCAGTTCCGGCACCACCTTGCGCCAGAGCGGTCGGGGCAGCCGGGCCATCGCGAAGCCGATGCCGATGTAGGCCAGGAACAGGTGCGGGGCGCCCGGGCCGACCAGCAGCTCACGGGTGCGCCGACGCCGGCCGCCACCCATCGCGTCCAGCACGGTGAAGGCCATCGTGACGCCCTCGTAGGCGAAGCCGCGCATGCCCTCGTCGACCAGCTCGACCCGCTGTTGCACCTCGGCGAGGTCGCGGCAGTCGATCCCCCATTCGAAGCCGCAGACCACCGCCCGCGGAATCGCCTCCAGTCGCGCGGTGGCCGGCGACGACGGCCCTGGGAAGCCCCGGCGGGCGAAGCCGACCTCGCTCAGCGCCGGTGCCAGCGCCAGCCGGCGCAACGAGCCCATGACGGTGGACATCGTGGTTCCTCCTCGGACGGAGTCGTACCGGACAGCATGCCCGTCGATGGCTCGGCGGTCACGAGGTTGCCGGTGAGGTCGGATCGAGCGGGACCCAGGCCGCCACCCGACGGGCGGCGGCCATGCTGGCCCAGGCGGTCAGCTCCACCAGCGCCCGGTCATCGGCCCCGGTGGCGCGGACACCGGCTACCACCTGGTCATCGACCTGGTAGGAGGCGAACGCGGTGAGCAGCGCGAGGCGCGCCGCCGGGTGGTCGGCGGCAGGCAGGTCACGCAGCGCCTCGCCGACCCAGGCCCGGCTGATCCCCGGCGGTCGGCCGTCCCAGTCGTCGAGCCGGGCGGTGACCAGTTCGCGTACGGCGGCGGGCACCGACCGCCGGCCGGCGGTGTCGATCGCCGCCCCGCCCCGGGCGAGGGCGTCGGCCAGCACGGGACGACCGGTGCTCCAGGCCAGATCCGGCGCCACCGGCGCGGCCGGTAGCAGCTGCTGGGCGGTACCGGCCGGGCGGTCGCCGCGCGCCCCCCGGGCCATCAGGGCACCGAAGATCCGGCGGACGCCGCCGCGCATCGGCGACGGCAGGCTGGCCGGCAGCGGTGACGGGTCGAGGAAGACGTTCACCATCCGGTTGAGGTAGTGGAAGACCAGGGCCACACCGAGCAGCTCGACCGCCTCGGCGGCGGCGACCGGCGGTACGGCGTCCCGGGCCTGCGCCCGGTCCGTGCCCGCCCGGGCCCACTGCGCCACCTGGACCCGGCGGGCGTCGGCGGCCGGGTCGGTGGTCGACCGGAGCAGACCCGCCATCGTGGCCGAGTGCACCTCCACGCAGTACGGGCACGAGTTGGCCGTCGAGACGGCGGCGGCCACCGCCTCCCGGGTGGCCCGGTCCACCCGGCCGGCGGCGACCAGCGTCTCGCGCAGCACGATCCAGCACGCGGCCAGCACCTGCGGTGCGGGTGAGTGCAGGCTCACCGGTGGGGCGAGCATGCCGAAGTCCCGCTCCACCTGCTGGTACACCTCGGCGACGAGGCCGTCGGCTCGCTCGATGGGCACCGGGGTGACCCGGCGTACGTGCCCCCGGGAGGGACGCCGGGCCACCCTGGCGTACAGGCCACTCACCGTTGCAGCGCGCCGCGTACCAGCGGCAGCACGGCGTCGCGGCTGCTCGTGCCTCCGTCCGGGGCGGGAGCGCCGTAGCGGACGTCCACCCCACGGGCCCGCGCCGCCGCGACGATGCCGGGCACCGCCCGCTCGGCCAGCGCGGCGATCGTCATGGCCGGGTTGACGGTCAGCCCTCCCGGCACCGCCGAGCCGTCGGTGACGAAGATGCCGGGGTGGTCACGCAGTTCGTGCCGGTCGTCCAGCGCCGAGGTGGCCGGGTCGTCGCCGATGCGGCAGGAGGCCAGCGGGTGCACCGTGTACGCCCCCACCACGTCGTTGGTCCACGGCATCACCCGGGACAGCCCGTCGCGTTCGAGGATGTCGCGCACCTCCGCGTCGGACAGCGCCCAGCCACGCAGGGTGTTCTCGGTCGGCTCGTAGCGCAGCGCGCCCCGGGCCAGCATCTGTTGGGACAACCGCATCGCGTTGCCGCTGGGCGGCGGTGGCCCGAACACACCCTCGTTGTCGTCCTCGCTCATCGTGAAGATGGTCAGCCAGGACTGCCAGCTACGCAGTAGTTCCTTCTTCTCCGCGCCGAACCACGTCGGCCCGAGGGCGTCGGGCACCTGGGCCAGGATGGTGCCGAAGCCGGGCGGGAAGTAGAGCTGCTCCAGCGAGTACCGCTCGTACTCGGGCAGCGACCCGTCCAGCCGGTCCCAGGTGGCCACGCAGGGCCCCTTGCCGATCTGGTACGCCTCGTAGGGCACCCCGTCCGGCCGGCTCAGACCGAGCACGTCACGGATGCGCTCCTCGTCGAAGATGGCCGTGTTGAGCCGTTCCCCGTTGCCGGAGAAGTACCGGCCGACGGCGTGCGGCATCGGGCCGAGGGTCGGCTCCGAGCGCTGGAGGATCACCGGCGTGGCCCCGGCTCCGGCCGCCAGTACGACGATCTTCGCGTCGATCGTGCCGCTGCCCACCTCGACGCGGTAGTCGACGTCGTCCAGGACGGTGTAGTGCACCCGGTAGCCACCGTCGTCGGTGCGGGTGAGGTGCTGCACCTCGTGCAGCGGACGGATCTGTGCGCCGTGCGCCAGTGCGGCGGGCAGGTAGTTGAGCAGCAGCGAGCGCTTGGCGTCGAACCGGCAGCCGGCCATCATCCAGTTGCAGTTGGTGCACTTGGCCTGGTCCAGCGCCGCCGGGACCGGGTTCGCGGTGCGCCCGGCGTGGTCGCAGGCGGCACCGAACAGCCCGCCGGAGTACGGCACGCTCTCCCAGCTCGTCTGGGTGATCGGCAACGCCTCGGCGACCCGGTCGTACCAGGGTTCGAGCGTGTCCCGGGAGATCGTGGTCGGCCACATGCGCCGGCCGATGCTGCCCTGCCGCTCGAAGACGAACCGGGGCGCACGGGGCATCGCGGCGAAGTAGACGACGCTGCCGCCACCCACGCAGTTGCCGCTGAGCACGCTCATCCCGTCGCCGATGACGAAGTCGAAGACGCGCGTCGAGGACGAGCCGAACTTGAAGTCGTGCTCGAAGTCCTCACCGGACAGCCATGGGCCGCGCTCCAGCACGACCACCCGGGCACCACCGGCGGCGAGGTGGTAGGCGGTGATCGCGCCGCCGAAGCCGCTACCGATCACGAGGACGTCGGTGCTCTCGGAACTCGTCATGCGGGGCTCCCGGAGGGCGTGGTGTCAGGGTGCGGCTGGGCCAGTTGCCGGCCGTAGCTGTAGGTGTCGAACCGCCACAGTCCGTCGGAGTCGGGCGGCCGGAAGCCGATGATGTTCAGGCCGACGTGGCCGGCGGCGAGCGCCTCCACGGTGTTGGAGTGCGCGGCGGCGTCGAAGGCGATGACACTGAACATGGCGAGGCTGATCCACGCCTCCCGTTCGGGGTGCGTGGGGTCGGTCAGCCGCTGTACCAGGCGGATCCGGTCCGGGTAGTCGAGCGAGACGAACGCCGGGACCTCCGGGTCCAGCTCAATCTCGGTCTCGGCGGCGTAGGCTCGGGCGTGCTCCTCGATACCGTCGGCCAGCGCGTCCAGCGCCGGGGCCATGCCGCCCTCGACGGAGCGGAGCACCAGCAACGCGCCGGCGGCGACCGCACCGCCGCCGGACGAGACCCCGGCCACGGCCCGGTCCCCCGGCCACCGCTTCTCGCCCGGCAGAATCGTGTCGGCGTACGCCTCCAGCACCATCGTCCGCCCCTGGTTGGTTTCCATTGCCGCGGGCACGGGCATCACCTCAGACGCTCAACTCGAATTGACAGGAAACGCAGGGCGCGAACCGGCGACCGCGGGCAATTTCAGGTGCCTATCGAAGGCTCCCGACACCCCCGCGACATTCATTCAGCCTGGCGTACACCAATGGTGTACGGAGATCGCCGCATCGACATCTCGCGTTATGCTGTCCACGTCCACAAAGGACTGTCGCGTTATGGGAATGGCGCGGGCGTGACAATGCGCCGGGCCAGTGCCGGGCGGTGGTGTGGGTTGTCCGGGCCAGCGCCGGCCGGGGCGGGTCGATGCGGTGTCAGTTTGCGGACGCCACCGCCACCACCAGTTCGTCCGGTCCGCCGCGCAGCCCTACGGCACAGGTGGCGACCCGCCAGCCGCCCGCGGTGAGCAGCACCCAGCCGTCGGTGGTGTCCTGGTTGTAGGTGAGCGGGGTGAACGCGGTGACGCCGACTTTGTGCAGTGACTCCAGCGCCGACCAGACCCGGGTCCCGGCCCGGTGCGGTGACTCGCCGGTCTCGGCGACGATCAGTTCGGCCAGGGCGAGGTGCGCGCCGAGCAGCTGTCGCCACTCGGCGGGCTCGCGCCGCACCACCGGTTCGAGATCGCAGCCCACCGGGGTGCGGGCGGCCACCGCGAGGGTGTGCCCGGCGCCGTGTGCGGCCGAGACCCACCAGCCGCCGCCGACCTCCGGTCGACCGTCGCGGCGGTAGCGCACCGTCGTACCGTCGCCGAGCAGCCGGGACACGGCCAGGGCGGTGTGCTGTCGGCGCCACCCACGGCGCAGGCCCGGCTCCAGCACCGTGGCCACGTCGCGGGAGACCAGGCCGGCGAGCCGGCGGTGCAGGTACGGCCCGAGCACCTGCGCCGGCCACGGACCGGGTGCCCGGCGGACGGGCAGCAGTCGCAGCCGCAGCCCGGTCCAGCGCTCCACGATCCGCCCGCCGGCCCGCGTCTCGAGGTCGAACCGGTGCACCTCGTCGTCCTGAACCCGCCGTACGGCGCGCAGCGTGACCTGTTCGTAGGGGCCGATGCCGGCCAGCCAGATCCGGTCGACGCCCAGCGGTTGCAGCACCGTGTCGGGTGCCCAGGGCCGCAGGGCGCGCAGGAAGGCGTCCCGCGCGCCGGGGTCACCGAGCACCAGCGGGCCCGCGACCGCGGCGAGCGATCCCGCCGTGCCGTCCCCGGTCAGCTCCACCAGGCAGCCCGACGCGGTGATCTCCCGGTAGCGCAGCCGGTGAGCTGAGCGTCCGGCGAACCACGCGCCGGGCGGTCGGTCCCCCGCCGGGCCCGCGGGCGCGACCGGTAGCGCGGTCGGAACCGGCACGGTGGCCGCCGGACGGACGACCGGCCGGGCCGCGACGTCGGACCGGCCGGCTCCCGGATGCCGGAGCCGGGCGTACGCGTAGGTCACCTGCCGGCCCCGGTGCTCACCGCGCAGCGTGACCACGGCGGTGCCCGCCTGTGGCTCGGCCGCCGCGGTGAGCCGGAGTTGTACGACGCCCTCGCGGGCCGCG
Source organism: Micromonospora zingiberis (assembly GCF_004331455.1). Classification (GTDB taxonomy): domain Bacteria; phylum Actinomycetota; class Actinomycetes; order Mycobacteriales; family Micromonosporaceae; genus Micromonospora; species Micromonospora zingiberis. The sequence goes on along the minus strand of NZ_SJJR01000008.1, from coordinate 68,476 downwards.
AGTGGTTCACCGAACTCGACGGACTCGAACACCGGTGGGCCCCGATGGCCGGTGAGCGCGGCCCAGGCCTGCGCGAGCGCCTCCAGGACGTAGGCGGCGGGTAGCAGGGGTGAGGTGGGGTTTCCCGGCTCGTCGAGGCAGGGTTCCTCGCCGGGGCCGAGGGTGGCCGTGGTGACCAGCAGCCGACCGGGGTCGTGGACGAGCACCGCGCGGGTGAACCGCGCGGCGAACGCCACGGTGTGGGGCATCGCGCCGTACGTCGCCGCCGTCGGCTCCACCGCGTCCACCCTCTCCGGCCGCGTCGTCGCTCAGACGAAGTGCGCCTGGATCCGCTGTCGCCACAGCTCGTAGGCCGGTTCGGTGCCGTCCGGCGGAAGGTTGTCCCGCTCCCGCTCGGTGATCACCGCCGCCTCCTCGGGCGTGCATCCGCAGAAGACGTCGGTGGCCAGGGGGGTGTGCTCGGTGACCAGGCCGGCGCGCAGCCGTGCCTGCGCGGCGAAGGCCGAGCCCTGGGCCAGTTGCGGGCGGTACCGGCCGGCGTGGACGGACAACTTCTTCAGGTCGTCGGGGTCGGCTCCGCCGGCATAGGTGGCGGCCAGACCGAGGCCACTCCACAGGTCGCCGTGGCGGGCCGGGTCGAAGCGCTCGACGAGCTGCGCCGCGACGTCGGGATCGGCGCCGGCGACGAACCAGCTGGCCCGGCCGATGCCCTGGTCGATCGCGCGCTGGGGGTAGTCGCCGGGCACGTCCGGCGGCCAGGGCACCGGGGCGACCTCCTGGCGGCGGACGAACCGGTCGGTCTCGAAGTAGGCACGGTGGAAGCCGAGGCCGTCGAGCACCAGCCAGCGCAGCAGCGGGTCCGGCGCCGCAACGGCCGACCAGCGCCACCGGGGAAGCTTGGCGTACGCCCATCCGATCCCGACGTAGGCCATGTAGATGTGGGGGGCGCCGGCTCCGGTCAGGAACCGGTTGGTACGCCCACCGCCGGGGGCGACACCGTCCAGGATCGCGTACCCCATGGCGGCGCCCTCATAGGCGAAGCCTCGGAACTGTCGCTCGATCAGGTCAAGGCGGCCGATGTCGGCGTCGTCGCGGGCCTCGACCGCGGCCCGGAAGCCGGTGAGGAAGCTGACGCCGACGGACTCCAGCCGGTGCCGGGTGGGCTCGTCCTTGACGTGGAATCCACGCCGGCTCATCGTCGTCTCGGCGGTGTCCGGCGTCATGAGCTGCGCGCGGAGGCTGCGCCACAGGCCTGCCATGGGCTCTCCCCAGGGAAGACGGACGCCGATGGCGTCCGGGTCCTCGTCCGGTGTTTCCAGACGAGCCGAGGCTATGGGCCGCGCACGATGGTCGCCTACTTCCCGGTTGCTCTGCGTGACAGCGTGATCACGGGAATCATCCCTGCCCCGGCGACAGGAACACCCCTCGGCCGGTGGCAATTGACACTGCGGGTCGACCGCCTGACGGCACGAACAAAGAAGGAATAAGGACGCCGGCTGGGGCACACTCGGAAAGTCTATTCGACGTGATCACGCACCACAGGGCGCTCCGTCGCATATCAGGCAATTTCATCAACCGACCGCAGTGCCCACCAAAAATCACTATATCCGCCCCATCGGTAATGACGTCCGCTAATTGGACGAGCACCTAGCAATACGCCCGACCACCCGTGGCGGAACGGGCCGCCGACCACCCATTCAGGAAGAGGACATCGACGTGACACAGGCACCCGACGTGATCGCCGACCTCACTGCGGAGAGCGAGGCTCTCGACGCCCTCGTGGCGGGGTTGGACGCCGACCAGTGGGACATCAGCACGCCGGCCCCGGGCTGGGCGATCCGGCACCAGATCGCCCACCTGGCCGCCACCTTCCGGCTCGCCGGGCTGGCCGCCGCGCAGCCGGCCACGTTCCAGCAGGTGGCCTCGCGGCTCAGCGACGACTTCGACGCCAACGTGGCGGCCGCCATGGCCGACTTCGTGGTCGAGCCACCCGCGGTCCTGCTGTCGCGCTGGCGGACCGAGCGGGCCACCGCCGAGAAGGCGCTCGCCGCGGTCCCGCCGGGCCAGCCGGTGCCGTGGCTGGTGCGGCCGCTACCGGCGCCGGTGCTCGCGGCGGCCGGCATGATGGAGGTCTTCGGGCACGGCCGGGACGTCGCCGACGCACTGGGCGTCCGCCCTACGCCCACCGACCGGCTCGGCCACCTGGTCGGGTTCGCCGTTCGGACCTGGGACTTCGGCTACCTGGCGCGCGGCCTGACCCCACCCGACGTGGAGTTCCGTTTCGAGATCACCGCACCCTCCGGCGCGCTGTGGGAGTTCGGCCCGCACGACGCCGAGCAGCGGATCAGTGGTCCGGCCGAGGACTTCTGCCTGCTCGTCACGCGCCGCCGGCACCGCGACGACCTGGCCGTCCGGGCGGTCGGCAGCGACGCCGAGCACTGGTTGGACATCGCCCAGGCGTACCGGGGTCCGGCCGGGCCGGGACGCAGCCCCGGGCAGTTCGCCCGGGTGCGTCATCAGTAGCCCCGGTCAGTCAAGCGGATACCACGCGATGGGGCGTCGGATATCCGTCTCGCACAGTTCGTCCACCCGCCGGGGCGGCGGATCGTCCCATTTACCAACGTTCCGCCGGGTGGACACCCCGACAAACTGGATGGAACAGTCAACCGGCACCGGCAACAAATGCTGCTGTCACCGCATACGAGGCAAGCGTCCAGTTTCTCCTGGCCTGACCAGTCTCGAAGTAAACCGCGCATTGACCTGCATGAGTTTGCAGTTGATTGCGGCGTCCAGCAGGGCTAGCATAACCCAGCGTCACCGCGTAATTTCCCTACGTCAATCGCCAAGGTATTTTCACCCGCAATTGGTACCCGGGTTAACTGAACCCGGTACGCGGGACGGCGTATCGCCACGCGCCACATCTGACGTGTCTACGCCACGGACACAAAACCCCTCGCCACAAGCGCACCAGCCATCGGATTGGGGGATGCGATGGAAGACAGTATCCAGCGAGCCGTCGGTCGAGTAATCGAAGCCATCCGGGAGGACCTAGCGGAGCAACACACCGTGGACGGCATGGCCCGAACAGCCATGTTCAGCAAGTTCCACTTCACCCGGATCTTCCAGCGAACCACCGGCATCTCCCCGGGACGCTTCCTCATGGTCATGCGGCTGCACCGCGCCAAACAGTTGCTGCTGTCCACGTCCATGAGCGTCACCGAGATCACCCACGAGGTCGGCTACGCCAGCGTGGGCACCTTCAGCTCCCGCTTCAGCAGCAGCGTCGGGGTCTCGCCGAGCACCTACCGCCGGCTGCGTGGGGTGACCCCGGAGGTGCCCCTCGACCACCGATCCGTTCCCCAACCGCCGGTCACGGCGATCCAGGGCACGGTGCACGCACCCGAGTCCGAGCACACCGAGGATCGGCTGATCTTCGTCGGACTCTTCCGCGATCCGGTCCCGCTCGGACGTCCCGTGCGGTGCACCATACTCGACCGGCCCGGACCCTACCGGTTGGACAGTCCACCACCCGGGCAGTGGTACGTGCTGGCCTGCTCCCGCCTGCGGGATCGCCAGGACTACTGGCACGCCAACTCGGCGGACGACGACGCGCTGATCGGCACCCACGGGCCGCTGACCATCTGTCGCCGGCCCGGCTCCATGGAGGCCGACCTGAAACTGCGCCGGATGACCCCACTCGACCCACCTATCCTGCTGGCCCTGCCCGTGCCCTGAGCCCTTCGGTCCAGAAGCGCGGCCAGGTCGGCACCGTCCACTGTCCATCTCGCGGTCACCGATGGCGGCGCCGTCCGCACGGCGCCATCACCGGCACCGAACTCGATCCACCGGGCCCCGGCACAAGCCGGCCCACGAGCCGGCGGGCCAGCGACGGGGCGCCGACGATCCGGTCCGGTCCGACCTCGTTGACGACGATGAGGTCGGCCCGCTCGCGGACCCACGGGCCGGCGGCCGGTTCGGGACGCTCGGCCCCATCCCTGGTGGGACCGGCACCACGACCGCAGACCCGACCCGGTGCGGCTTGCTGGTCCCCGGTCGTCCCGCCTGCGGGTCGGCCGTACCGCCGCCACCGCCCGCCGAGCCGGTCTCGCTGCCGTCCACGGCTCGCCTCACCAGCGCCCCGGTCTCCCCGTCCGGAACCGCCGGGCCGCCCCGCCCGTCGAGGCATGCCCGTCGCCACCGGACGCCCGACGTGCCGGTACACACCGCCCGGTCCTGGCGACCGTCTGCCATGGGTGACCCGCCCCGGCCCGCCGGACGCATCGACCTCCCCGGCCGATGGGGTTCCTCGACCGCGTCCGACGGATGCCCGGTCCCCGGTCCCGGCCGGGCCCGCACCCAGGTCACGAACGAAGAAGGCACGCTCCTCCCGGGTGGAGGAATTGCGCTTACCTACCCCCACCCGAACGCAGCCCACCGCCGCGACCTGCACCCGAAACCCACGCCACCGGCCGGTGACCCGAGACGACCGCAAGGTGGGCGCGGCATAGCCGGGCAACTCAGACACGACAGGGTCGTGCTGGGGACGCCCGACTGCTATCTTCATTGGCCCACGTAAGTTTCAAAACCGGACCGACGTGGTGGTGGGCGGTCCCGCACGCGCGACAGCCTTGGCCACCCACCCAGAGACAACCCGGTCGCACCCCGGGTCCGTTCGTCGTACCCGTGGCCACTGCGGCCGTTAACCGCTCACGGCACGTCTGACGCGCGCCAGATGCAACTAGCTTCCGCACCACGGGGGAACCAAGGGGCTGGCATGGTGGACAACTTCAGCGGAGCGTCCGCATCGGCGGCACATCTCGGCGGACGGCAGTGGCTGGCCCTCGGCGCACTCGGCGCGTCGTTCCTGATGGTGGCGGTGGACAGCACCATCGTCTACGTCGCGATTCCGAGCATCCAGCAGGCGTTGACCCTGTCCACGGCGACCGTGCACTGGTTCATGTCGGCCTTCCTGATCAGCTTCGGTGGCGTACTGCTGTTCAGCACCCGGTTGGCCGAACTGTTCGGCCGCCGCCGGCTGTTCACCACCGGCCTGGTGGTGGTCACCGCCGCCTCGCTGCTGTCGGCGGTGGCCTGGTCGGGTGGGGTGCTGATCGGTGCCCGCGCGTTGCAGGGCATCGGCGCCGCACTTGTCGCGACGACCGCGCTGCCGCTGCTCGCCACCGCTCTCGGCAACGGTCCCGCCCGAGCCCGCGCGCTCGGCCTGTGGACGCTGATCGGCGCCTTCGGCGGCACCGCCGGGCTGCTGCTCGGCGGCCTGCTCACCGATGGTCTCGGCTGGCGGTGGGTGTTCCTCGTCAACGTGCCGGTGGGGATCGTCGCCGCGCTGCTCGCCCCGATCCTGCCCGCCGATGGCTGCGCCACTGCCGGGCATCCGCTGGAGGTGGCCGGCGCGGCCAGCCTGATCGGTGCCCTGGCCCTGATCGGCTGGACGATCGTCGCGGCGTTCGTCCCCGGTGGTTCCACCGGCATTGCGCTGCTGCGGTTGGCCGGTGCGTTGGTGCTGTTGCTGCTCTTCCTGGCCATCGAGGCGCGGAGCACGCGTCCCCTGGTGCGCCCTGGGTTGCTGCGTTCCCGCACCCGGGTGGGTGGCCTGGTCGTGCTGTTCACCGCCGGCACGGTGGTCGACGGGGTGCTGCTGCTGATCACCCTGTACGGCCAGGAGACGCTGGGCCTGTCCGCCACCGGGTTCGGTGCGCTGATGGTCGCCCTGACCCTGCCGTCGGTGGTCGGCTCGTACGTGGGCCAGGCCGTGGTGCTACGGCACGGGCTGCGGACGGTCGCACTGGCGGGCATGGCCCTCGCCGGTGCCGGCCTGCTGGCCCTGGCCATGGTCAACGGCCCGCTGGCCACCGGGAACTTCCTCAGTGTGCTACCCGTGGTCGGCGTCGGCGCCGGAGCCGCCTTCGTGGCCGCGCAGATCGCCGTGACCCTTGGCGCCACCGAGGCCGACTCCGCCACCACCTCAAGCCTCACCGACGCCTCGTTCAGTCTGGGTGGGGCGATCGGGCTGGCCGTCATGTCGGCCGTACTCGTCGCGCACCAGGCGGCACCTGTCACCGCCCAGTTGCCGACATCGGTGGACGGCGGCCTGCACACGGCGCTCGCGGTGGCCGGTGGCCTCGCCGTGGTCGGCCTGCTCGCGGCGTTGCTGTTGCTGCGGCACGAGGGCGCCCCGGTGCCCAGGGGAAAAACGTAGTGAGGTTCGCAATTTCCACCACGCAAGGCCGACCTGGTGGCCTCTACGATGGATCAATGTCTTCCCGCGGGTATGGACAGGACTGCTCGATCGCGCGTGCGCTCGAAGTCATCGGTGAACGCTGGACGTTGCTCATCATCCGCAACGCGATGGTGGGTGACTGCCGTTTCGAGTCGCTCCTGAGCAACCTCGGCATTGCCCGCAACGTGCTCGCCCAGCGGCTCAACACCCTGGTCGAGGCCGGCATCTTCGAGCGTGTCCCCTACCGGGACCGGCCGGTACGCCACGAGTACCACCTCACCGCGCGCGGACGGGAGCTGGCGCCCGTGCTCACCGCGCTGATGCAGTGGGGGGACAAGCACTGCGGTGACCATCAACCGAACCGGGAGATGGTGCATGCCCGCTGCGATCACCCGGTCGAGTTGGTCGTGGTCTGCCCGTCCTGCGCGGGACCGATCCCGACCGACGAGATGGTCTCCCGTCCGATCACCGACCCGGCCAGCATGAACGGTGCTCCGGGGGCCACGGTGGACACTGCTCGGCCGGTGACCGCCGCGGGCACCGGTCCAGGCGTCTCCTGACCGCAGCGGCACGAACGGGTCCGCCCACTGGCGATCGCCGCCACCGGCTGTCAGCCGAAGATCATGGGGACCTACCATCCTGCTGTGTCGACTGCGATCGGGCCCGGTGCCCGCCGAGGTCTGCTGGACGTGCTCCTCGGCGCCGCCGACCGGACACCGGACCAGGTCATCGTGCATGTCCGGGAGGACGGCGCGGAGCGGACGGTCAGTTTCCGGCAGCTGCGGGACGAGGCGCTGCGGGTGGCCGGCGGTTACCGGGCGGCGGCGGTCGCGCCCGGAACACCCGCGCTCCTGCTCGCCGACGCCGGTGACGACTTCCAGCCGATGTTCTGGGGTGCGCTCGCCGCCGGACTGGTGCCGGTGCCCCTGCCACCCGAGCCGAACCGGGTTCGCGCCGTACGGGACCTGCTCTCCGACGCCGTGGTGGTGACCGACGACGCCACCGCCGCCGTGGCGAGTGGGCTGCCGGCGCCGGTGCTGCGGCTGGCCGAGTTGCGCACCGGGACGCCACCGGCGGAACTGCCCACGTTCGCCGGGGACGACGTCGCGTTCCTCCAGTTCTCCTCCGGCAGTACCGGTGCGCCCCGGGGCGTGCGGCTGACCCACGACAACGTGCTGGCCAACCTGGAACAGGCCAGGCTGGCCAGCGCGGCAGGCCCGGACGACGTGCTGGTCACCTGGATGCCGTACTTCCACGACATGGGGCTGATCGGCACCCACCTCACCCCGCTCGCCATCGGTCTCAAGCAGGTACGCATCGGTCCGCTGGCGTTCGCCAAGCGCCCGGCCCTCTGGTTCACCACCGCCCACAAGCACCGGGCCACCCTGCTGTCCGCGGCGAACTTCGCGCTGGCCCTGGCGGTACGCCGGGTGCCGGCGCAGACCCTCGCCGGTCTCGACCTGAGCGCGGTGCGTTGCGTGGTGGTGGGGGCGGAGCCGATCTCGCCGGCGGTGTGGCGTTCCTTCCTGGCGCACACCCGCCCGGCCCGGCTCGACCCGGCGGCCCTGCGACCGGTGTACGGGCTCGCCGAGGCGACCCTCGCGGTGACCTTCCCCCCGCCGGGTGAGGTGGCCGTGCCGCACGTGCTGGACCGGGTCGAGTTGAGCCAGGGCCGGGCGGTGCCGACGCAGCCCGGCCCGCACGCGGTCGAGCTGATGGACCTGGGCCATCCGGTGGCCGGCTGCGCGCTGCGGGTCGTCGACGACCACGGCCGTCCGCTGGCCGAGCAGCGGGTCGGCCAGATCGAGGTACGCGGCCCGAACGTGGCCCCGGGCTACCACCGGGCGCCGCAGGCCAGCCGGGAGACCTTCGTGGACGGCTGGCTGCGTACCGGCGACCTGGGTTTCCTGCGCGACGGGCGGCTCTGCGTCACCGGCCGGGCCAAGGACGTGGTGTTCGTCAACGGTCGGACCTTCCACGCGGCGGACCTGGAAGCGGTGGCTGTGGCCACTGCGGGCCTGCCCGGCCAGGTGACCGCGGTGGTCGGTGCGACCGACCCGGGCTCCGGTGGCGAACGCGTGGTGGTGTTCGTGCCGTGGGCTCGCCCACCGGCCGAGGCGGGTGTGGTCCTCGCCGCCGTGCGGGCGCGGGTGGCCGAGGCCTGCGGCCACGACGACGTGCGGGTGCTGCCGTTGCCGCCCGGCGCGTTCGCCCGGACCACCAGTGGAAAGCTGCGCCGACGCCGGATGCGCGAACGGTACCTGGCCGGCGACTTCGCCGACCGCGAGCGGCGCTGGTGCGCCCCGGACGCCAGCACCCCGACGGACAGCGTCCCGGGCGCCAGCACCCCGACGGACAGCGCCCCGGGCGCCAGTACTCCGACGGACAGGGTCCCGGCCGATCCGCGCGTCGCGGCGTGGTCCCGGCCTGAACTGGAGGCGCTGGTCCGCGAGGTCTGGGCCCGGGTGCTGGGCCGCTCGCCCGCCACGATCGGCCCGGACGACCGGTTCCTGGCCATCGGTGGATCGTCGTTGAAGGCCATGGAGGTGCTCGCCGGGCTGGAGGACGCCCTGGGTACCCCGTTGAACCCGGCGGACCTGCGGGACTGCCCCACCGTCACGGCCCTCGCCGACCGGCTTGCCGCCGGACCGGTCAGTCGGCCGTCCGGCGACCCGGCTGGTGGTTCGCGCGGGGGCGGTGCCGGCCCGGCGCTCGCGGTGATCGGCATGGCCTGCCGGTTCCCCGGCGCGGACACCCCCGAGGAGTTCTGGCAGCGGCTGGTCGACGGCGTCGACGCCGTCGACACCGTTCCCGCACACCGGTGGACCCCGTCGGAGGGCGCCGCCCGGTGGGGTTCCTTCCTCGATGACCCGATGCTCTTCGACGCCGGCTTCTTCGGCCTCACCGAGCAGGAGGCCCGGCTCACCGATCCGCACGCCCGGCTGTTCCTGGAGATCGGCTACGAGGCGTTGGAACGCGCCGGGTACGCCGGCCCCCGGCGGCACGGGCACCGGATCGGCGTCTTCGCGGCCGTCGGGGAGAGCGCGTACCCGCAACTGCTGGCGACCGACGGCCCGGCCGGCGGGGCGGCGGCGCTGATCGGAAACCTGCGCAACCTGATCCCGGCCCGGTTGGCGCAGGCGCTGGACCTGACCGGGCCGGCGATGGCGGTGGACACGGCCTGCTCGTCGGCGCTGGTCGCGCTGCATCTGGCCGCCCGCAGCCTGGCCGCCGGGGAGTGCGACGTCGCGGTGGTCGGTGGGGTGAATCTCAACCTCACCGAGACCGGTTACCGGTTGCTCGACGCCGCCGAGGCCCTCTCCCCCACCGGAAGGTGCCGCGCCTTCGACGCCGACGCCGACGGGTTCGTCCCCGGAGAGGGCGGTGCCGCGCTGGTACTCCGCCGGGTCGACGACGCGCACGCCGACGGGGACGAGGTCCTGGCCGTGGTGGCCGGGACCGCCGTCGGCAACGACGGACGGTCACTGAGCCTGCTCGCGCCGAACCCGCACCGGCAGTGGGAGGTGATCGCGCAGGCGTACCGGGACGCGGGGATCGATCCGGCGACGGTGTCGTACGTGGAGGCCCACGGCACCGGCACCGAACTCGGCGACCCGGTGGAGGTCCGGTCCCTGGCGGCGGCGTACCCACCGCCCGCCGACGGGGTGCCGCGCGGGTTGGGTTCGGTGAAGACGAACCTCGGCCATTTGCTCAACTCTGCCGGTCTGCCCGCGCTGGTGAAGGTGGTGCTGGCGCTGCGGCACCGATACCTGCCGCCCGCCCTGCACCACGCTCGGCCGGCGGTCCGCTGCGATCTCACCGGAGCCGGCTTCGCGGTGGTCACCGAGGGGCGGCCGTGGACCGCACCGGGTCCACTGGTCGCCGGGGTGAACGGATTCGGCTTCGGTGGTACGAACGCACACGCGATCCTGCGGGAGGCCCCGACCGCACCGGCAGCGGCCCTGGACGGTTCGGCTGCTGGCCTGGCCACGCTCGGCGCGCACTCGGCGACCGCGCTGCGGCAGGCGGCGCGGGAACTCGCCGCGTACCTGCGGGCCCATCCGGAACTGACCGAGGCGGACGTCTGCGCCAGCGCGGGTACCGCCCGCGACGACGCCCCGTACCGGCTGGCGGTGGTCGCCGACGGTGACCTGGCGGCCCGGCTCGACAGCGCCGCCGACGCCCTGGGCGCGCACACCGAGCCGGTCGGTCGCCGGCCGCGGACCGTATTCGTCCTTCCGGACGACGGCGTGGCGCTGTCCACGGCGGCCGTACGCGACCTGCACGACCGGCTGCCGGTCTTCCGCGAGCGGCTCACCGAACTCGGCGCCACGCCGGTGCGGGGACGTCCGCTGCTGTCCTGGTGTCTGACCGGACCGGTGGCCGATCCGCGGGTCGCGGGCCCGGTGGCGGTCGCGGTGGGGCTCGCCCTCGCCGGTCAGCTCGCCGCCTGGGGCGTACGGCCGGACCGGCTGCTCGGTCACGGCGTCGGCGAGTTGGCGGCTGCGGCGGCCCGAGGTGAGCTGGATCCGGCCGAGGCGATCCGTCGTGCCGGCGCGGTGGCGGAGGGCTCCGTTGGGCCGGATTCGGGCGTGATCCTGGGACAGGTGCGCGACGACGGGCACGACACCGTCGTCGACCTGGGGGCGACGGGCCTGGCCGCCGCGTCGCGGCAGGCCGGGGCGGTGCGGGTGCTGACCGTGCTGGATCGGGCGGCCCAGTCGGGTGCCGCGACCACGGCGCTGCTGGCGGCGGTGGGACAGCTCTGGACTCTGGGCGGACCGCTGGACCGGGCCGCCCTCTACGCCGGCCGGCGACGGGTGCCCGTGCCGACGTACCCGTTTCAGCGGCGGTCGTACCCGCCGCCGGCCGTGGTGCCGCTGCATCGCATCGCCTGGCGGGAGGCGCCGTTGGGCACCGGTGAGTTGCCGGCCCGGGTGCGGTTGTGTGGCCCCGGCGCCGACGGTGACCTCGCCGTCCGGCTCGCCGCCACGCTCACCGAACGTGGCGTCACGGTTCAGGTCGGGCCGGAATGTGCCGGCGACGGCGCACCACCGGAGCTGACCGTGCTGCTCGCCGGTGCGGCGGCCGACCCGCCCGACGTGGCGGCCCTCGACCTCGCCGTGGAGGGGCAGGTACGCGCGCTGCGGGCCGTGCTCGACGCGCCGGACGCCCGACTCGGCCGGCTGCTGGTGGTCACCGAGGACGTCCAGGTCACCGGGGACGTCCAGGGCGCCGGGGACGTCCAGGTCACCGGGGACGTCCAGGTCACCGGGGACGTGCGGGGCGCCGGGGCGCAGGAGCGTCCCCGGCCGGTGCAGGCGGTGCTGGGTGGGCTGTGCGCGGCACTGGCCGACGAACGTCCCGGCCTGCGTACCCGGGTGATCGATCTGTCGAGTGTGGATGATGTGCCGTCCCGGGTGGAGGCGGTGTGCCGGGAGGCGTCCGGAGGGCAGCTCGCCGACGCGACGACGCACGGCGGCCAGCTGACCGGGACGGCCTGGCGGGCCGGACGCCGGCTCGGCCGGTACCTGGTGTCGACTGGCGGTACGGCCGCACGGTCCGGCGCACCGCAGCCCTCCGACGGGGTGCACGTGATCGTCGGCGGTGGCGGCGGGATCGGCGCCGAGTTGGCCCGTACCCTGGCCCGCCAGGGACAACCGACGCTGTTGCTCGCCGGGCGGTCGGCGCAGGCCCCGGACGGCCTGCTCGACGAGCTGACCGCGGCCGGTGCCGCCGCGACGTACCAGCGTTGCGACGTGAGCGTGCCGGCCGACGTCGACGCGCTGTTCGCCGGGCTGCCCCGGGTGCAGACCGTCTGGCACGCCGCCGCAACGGTCCGGGTCGGCACCCTGGCGGCGAAGTCCGTTCCGGACGTGCTGGCCGTGCTGGCGCCCAAGGTGCGCGGCAGTTACCTGCTGGCCGAGGCGCTGCGCCGGCATGGTCACGGCCGGGCGGCCCTGGTGGGCTTCTCCTCGGTCAGCGCGGTGCTGCCCGGCCTGGCCGGGGCGATCGGCGACTACGCGGCCGCCAACGGGTACCTCGATGCGTTCGCCGCCGCGCAGCGGGCCGCCGGACGTCCCTTCCAGTCGGTCGGCTTCGCCGCCGTCACCGACACCGGGATGGCGGCCCGAGGCGGCGCCGGGTCCCGCCGGGAGTCTCCCGGTGCACTGACCGTACGGGCCGCCGTGGGGGCCTTGCAGGCCGCCCGGGACGTCGATGCCGCCCACCTGATCGTCGCGGACCTGCGTCCGGGTGGCGGTGGTGTGCCTGCCGTGCGGCCCGAACCGACGCCGGCCGCTGCGGCCCCGAAACCGGCCGGGCTTGCGGTCGCCGGTCTGCCGCAGGTCCCGGCCGGCGTTCGGGTCGACGGCCCGGACGTGGGCCAGCCGGGCGTCGAGGAGTTGGCTCGGTTGCTGCGCCGGTTGCTCGCCGAGCCGCTGCACCGCGCGAGTGAGGAGATCGCCGACGACGTCTCGTTCCTCGCCCTCGGGCTGGACTCGCTGGCCGCCGTGGACCTGGTCAAGCGGTTGGAGGACGAACTCGGCCGGCAACTGCCGGTGACCCTGTTCTTCGAGTACACCACCGTCGCCACGCTGGCCGCCGCCCTGGCGGAGTCCGGTACCGCACCGCCGGCACCACCAGCCGAGAAGGCCGTACCGCCGGCACCATCGCTCAGCCAGGCCGTGCCGCCGGTCGGCGCTGCCGCGTCCTCGGCGCTGTCGGCGGGGGCAGTGTTTCCGGCCGTGCCGGTCGCCGACGGGGAACCGGTCGCGCTGACCGCCGTGCAGCGGGCGTGGTACGTCAACGAGCGACTGCACCCGAGCGTGGCCAGTTACGCCTTCGTCCGGCAGACCGTCACCGGGCCGCTCGACGCGAACCTGCTCGGCCAGGCCCTGGCCGGTCTCGTCGCCCAGCATCCGATGCTGCGGGTCCGGTTCGTCGCCGACGCCACCGATCCACGCCAGGTGATCGGTGCGCCGGCCGGCACGAGGTACGAGGTGCAGCCGCTGACCGGCCCACTGACCGCGCTGGAGGAGCGGCTCTGCAACACCCCGGTGGACCTGACCCGGCAACCGCCGCTGCGCGCGGTGCTCGCCCAGGAACGCCCCGACCTCGCCCACCTGATCCTGCTGCTGCACCACGCGGCGGCCGACGGGTTCAGCCTCAACCTGCTCAGCGAGCAACTATGGGCCGACTACACCGCGCTGGCGGCCGGACGTACCCCCACGGTCCGGCCCGCCAGCGGGAGTTTCGTCGGCTTCGCCGCTGCCGCCGTCCCGCCCCGCGAGGCGGACCTGGCCTACTGGCGCCGGACGTTGGACGAGCCGGGGTGGACGCTGCGGCTGCCGTACGACGGCGATCCGGCGGGGCTGCCCGCACCGCCGTGTGTGACTCACCTGGAGGAGTTGGACGACCTGCTGGTGGCGCGGCTGCGGGAGCGGGCCGCCGAGGCCGGCGTCTCCCTGTTCCATCTGCTCCTCGCCGGGTACCTCCGGTGCCTGGCGAGGTGGAGCGGACAGCGGCGGGTTCCGGTCAACGTGGCGCGGGCCGGGCGCGACGCCCGGATGCCCGGCATCGAGCGGATCGTCGGCCCGTTCGCCGACACCTTGCCGCTGCTGGCCGAGGTGGACCCGGCCGAGCCGGTCGCGCGGATGGCCGACCGGCTCCGGCGGTCCTGGAGTGAGGCGCAGCGCCATGGTTCGGTGTCCAGCCTGGATCTGGCCCGGTTGCTGCGCCCGAGCGGCGGCGGCCCGCGTACCGCCAGCCCGGCCGGGTTCAGTTTCGCCCGCTTCCCGGTCACCACCGACCCCGACTGCCCGGTGGCGGTCGCTCCCACGGCGGCCGGCTCCGGTTCCGCCGCCACCCAGCTCAGCCTGCTGTGGTGGGAGTCGGGAACGACGCTTCGACTGTCGTGGAACTTCCCGCTGCGGTTGTTCCGGCGGCAGACGGTGGCCCGGCTCGCCGCCGAGCATCACCGCGAACTGGTCGACCTCGCCGCCGGGCAGCAGCGGGAAATCGTCGGTCTCGACGGGTGGCAGCCGGCGCGCGGGGTCGCCGGGGCACGCCCGGAGCCCGCCGACACGGTACGGCAGGTGGCCGAGACCGGGGACGTCAGTGCCCGCATTCGGCTGGTCTGCCGGCGTACCCCGGACGCGGTGGCGGTGACCGACGGCCGGCGGGCACTGACCTATCGGGAGCTGGACCGGGCCGCCGACCGGGTGGCAGGGCAGCTGGCCGCCCACGGGGTCCGCCCCGGCCAGCACGTTGGGCTGCTCACCGCACCCGGCCCGGACTCGATCATCGGGGTGGTCGGGATTCTGCGCGCCGCAGCCGCCTGGGTGCCGCTGGACGCCGCCCATCCCCCGGCCCGACTCGACGGCCAACTGCACCGCGCTGACGTCACGGTGGTGCTGCACGACGACGACTGCGCGGGCACCGTCGCCCGGCTCGCCGGCACCGCCCGACCGGTCCGGCTGGGCGCGGAAACCCACCCGGTGCCGACCGGGATGCCGACGGCCGCGCCGCAGGACACGGCGTACGTGATCTTCACGTCGGGATCGACGGGACGACCGAAGGGGGTGCCGGTCACCCACCGGTCGATGATGAACTACCTCGACTGGGCGATCGACACCTTCGGCTACCACGCCGGGGATCGGCTGGCCCAGACCGCGTCGATCTGCTTCGACGCGGCGGTCCGGCAGATCCTGGCGCCGCTGCTGGTCGGGGCCACCGTGGTCACCTTCGGCCGGTCGGAACTGCGTGACCCGGCGGCGCTGCTGTCCCGGCTGGAGCGCGACCGGCTCACCGTGTGGAGTTCGGTACCCACCCTCTGGGAGCGGCTGCTGCGGGCCGCCGAGGAGCGTACGACGCGCGACGGCGTACCGCCGGATCTGCGCGCCCTGCGCTGGGTGCACGTCGGCGGGGAGGAGCTGTCCCCGGTGCCGGTACGCCGTTGGTTCGACCTCTTCGGCGCCGGCTGCCGGATCACCAACCTGTACGGCCCGACCGAGGCGACGATCAACGCCACCTGGCATCTGATCGACGCCCGTCCCGACGACGTGGTGCACCGGTTGCCGATCGGCCGGCCGGTCGGCGGGGCCGAGGTACGTGTGGTCGACCCGCACGGGATTCCCTGCCCACCCGGCGTGGCCGGTGAGCTGCTCCTCGGCGGCGTCGGTATCACCGCCGGTTATCTCGGCGAGCCGGAGCTGACCGCCGCCGCCTTCGTCGAGCAGGGTGGCGAGCGCTACTACCGCAGTGGCGACCGGGGCCGAGTCGCCCCGGACGGCACGCTGGAGTTCCTCGGCCGCCTCGACGATCAGGTGAAGATCCACGGGTACCGGCTGGAACCGGGCGAGATCGAGGCGGTGCTGCGCACTCACCCGGCGGTGGCCGCCGCGACGGTGTTGCACCAGGCCGAGCCGCACCCACGCCTGCACGCCTTCGTCGCGTCGGCACCCGGAACCGAACCGACCGTGGCGCAGCTGCGCGGATATCTCGCCGACCGGTTGCCGGAGCAACTGATCCCGGCCCGCCTGCACCTGCTGGAGGTCCTCCCGCTGACCCCCACCGGCAAGGTCGACCGGGATCGGCTCCGCGCGCACGCCGGTATCGCACCGGCGTCCGCGCCGGTTCCGCCGTCCACCAGTCGGCAGGGCCAGCAGCCCTGGACCGAGGTGGCCTGCGGCCGCGGCCACCAGAGCGCGACCGCCGCCGGGTCGGGCGCCGCCGAGGCCGGCGACCGGGACACCGAGGCGAGACTGGCCCGGATCTGGGGGGACCTGCTCGACCTGCCGACGATCGGGCCGGACGACGACTTCTTCGTCCTCGGCGGCGACTCCATCCTGGCCCTGGAGGTCTTCGCCCGCGCCGCGCGGCAGTTCCCGGCCACCCCGCGGCCCACTGTCATCTACCGGCACCGCACCCTGCGGCAACTCGCCACCGCCATCGATGCCGCCGTCGCCGCGGACGCTGCCGCGATCGCCGGGGTGAACGGCCAGGTCGCGGACCGCACCGACGGTCAGGCCGCAGCTGGTACGAGCAGCGCGGACAGCGGCGGCGATCCGGTCGGGACCATCGTCGCGGGCCCCGGCGACGATTCGGCGGGGCCCTATCCGGTGACGGCCACCCAACGGGGTTTTCTGCTCGCCGACGCCGTCACTCCCGGTGCCGGCACCGCCTGGCTGGCCCGGCTGCGCCTGCGTGGCCGGTTGCGTCGTGACCTCCTCCAACACGCCGTCGACCTGCTGGTGGCCCGGCACCCGATGCTGCGTACGGTCTTTCCCGCCGGGGTCCGTCCGCCGGTCCAGCAGGAGTTGCCGGCATCGTTGCGGTTGCCGATCGGCTACGAGACCCTCACCGACCCGGCCGAGCTGGCCGCCCGGGTCGCCGCGGAACGGGGTCGGCCCTTCGAGGCGTGGGCGTGGCCGCTGGTGCGGCTGCGACTGCTCGCGCTCGCCCCCGACGAGCACATCCTGTTGGTACACGCCCACCACCTGATCGGTGACGGGTACAGCGCCGCGCTGCTCGGCCACGAGCTGCTGACCGTCTACCACCAGCTGGTCGCCGGCCGCCCCGGCGACCTGTCCCCGCTACGCACCCACTTCCGGCAGTACGTCGCGCTGCTGGCCGACCGTGCCGTCGGCCCGCCCGAGCCGGCCGCGTACGCCTGGTGGGCGGGGCGCTTCGGGACGCCGTACCGGCCGCCGGTGCTCCGCGCCGACGGAAACGCCACCGCACCGTCCCCGGCGTGCGGCTTCACCCTGGACGCGACGGTGGTCAGCGGGCTACGCCGGCTGGCCGCCGACGCCGGGACCACCCTGTACGCCCCGGTGCTGACCGCCTACCACCGGGCGGTGGCCCGGCTCACCGGGCAGGACGACCTGGTGTTCGGTTTGGCGCTGACCGGTCGGGACCATCCGTTGCCGGACCTGCACCGGGTCTTCGGTCCCTGCGCGGCGATGCTGCCGCTGCGCCTGGGCGGATCGGCCGGTTTCGCCGAGCAGGTGGTGGGCGTGGCCGCCGAGGTGACCGCCGCCCGGCAGTACGACGATCCGCCGTCGATCGCGGCGGCCGTACCCGCCGGAGCCGGCGGCACCCCGGCCGGGGCCCAGTTCTTCTTCAGCTTCCTGGACTTCGCCGCCCTCGACCCGCCCCCGTCCGCCACGCCCGCGGCTGCGGCGGACGAGGCCGGGGCGGGCCGGCTCAGCCTCGACTGGGACGCCGAGAGCGAGTTGACGCCACCGCCGTTGGGCACCGACCTGTTCCTGACCGCGCGGCCGGGGCCGGACGGGCTGCGGGTGACCCTGCGCGGCGCACCCGGGGCGGTGAGCCCGGCCGAGCTGGACCGGCTCGCGGACTGGCTGCGCGCCGACCTGGAAGCGGCGGCGCGGCCGGTGGACGCGACGGTACGCGGGACCGACCGGACGCGCCGGTCCAGGTTGGCGGCGGCGATCGTCGGCTACCTGCCGCCACCGGCGCAGCTCGCCGAGATCGCCGGGCTGCCCGCCGGGAGCCTGCCTCGGGCCCAGGTACGCGACCTGCTCTTTCCGGGCGGTCGGCCACGATTGCTGGAGGAGTTGACCACCCCGCTGGGCGTCACCGGCTTCGTCTGCCTGCCCCGGTTCGCCGACGAGCTGGCCGCCGCCGGGGACGCGCTCGCCACCGAGGCCGGGGCGGCGGTCGACCTGGCCGCCAGCCTCGGCGCCCGCTGCGTGTCGCTGGCCGGCATGATCCCCGCCCGCACCGGCTACGGCGTGGGCGTGCTGCGTCGTACCCACAGCGGGGTCGCGGTGACCACCGGTCACGCGGCCACCGTCGTCTCCGTCGTGCGCACGGTGGAGGCCGCGCTGGCGGCCGCCGGCCGGGACCTCGCGGGTCACAGCCTCGCCGTGGTCGGTCTCGGCTCGATCGGGTTGTCCTCGCTCCGGTTGCTGCTGGCTCGTACGCCGTACCCGCCCGCCCGGTTGGTGCTCTGCGACGTGCCCGCCGCCGCGCCCCGACTGGCCGAGCAGGCCGCCCGGCTGCGGGCGGACGGCTTCGCCGGCACCATCGAGGTGTCTCCGTCGACACCGGGGATCGCCGCCGCCGGTTACACCGCGCAGGTGGTGATCGCGGCGACCAGCGCGGCCACCCAGCCGGTCGAGGTCGACCGGCTGGTCGCGGGCACGATCCTGGTGGACGACTCGTTCCCGCCGGCGGTGCACCCGGGCCGGGCCCTGGCCCGGATGCGCGGCGACCGCGACATCCTGGTCACCGGTGGTGGCCTGCTGCACGTCGGGGAGACCCGACGTGACCTGCCCGCCGACCTGCCACCGGTGGCCGGGTACGGGGCCGCGCTCGGACTGCCTGGGACGATCGCCTCGTGCCGGTTGGAGTCGCTGTTGTGGACCGCCGTCCCGGATCTGCCGCTGGTGCACGGACTGGTGGACGACGCGACCGCGGCGGCGTACGCGCAGGCGATGACGGCGGCCGGCATCGGCGCCGCGCCGCTGCATCTGCTGCACCATCTGATCGACCCGGATCTGCCCGGCAAGCTGCCCGGGTAGGAACGGGATCCGGCCGGCGCTCGGAGGGATCCGTAAAGTGTCCGGGCCGGACAGTATGGTGCCGCCGTGACGTTGGAGATCATCACGTGGGTGGCGAGTGGACGGTCGGTTTCCCATCGAGCGGGTGGCCTGCCATCCGCGCCTGCCGCTGATCGCCGGCTGGGACGGCTTCCTTGACGCGCAAGTGTCAGCTTGCATACTGTCGCGGCACCGGGCTCGAACCATTCCACCGGTACTGGAGGCGGCGATGCGCGACGACACCCGCGGGCGCGGGATCCGGCCGGCGGCATGAGCGGGCGGCAGCAGCGACCCGACACGGCGCCCACCACTCCCAACCTGCTTGACGACGATGGGCGCAAGCAGGGCCAGTGGACCGACGACGACCCGCACGGCGGGGTCATGGTCGGCGCGTACGCCGACGGGCTGCGCGACGGCGAATGGCGGCACTACTTCGCTGACGGCCGTCTCCGCGCGCAGGGCGAGTTCCGCGGCGGCGAACTGGCCGGCGAGTGGACGTGGTACCGCGCGAACGGGCGGGTCATGCAGCGCGGCGGCTTCCAGCACGACGCGAAGCACGGCGTCTGGGAGCGGTGGAACGCCGCCGGTGAGCCGATCGACCGGGGCACCTACGACATGGGACGCAAGGTCGGCGAGTGGCGCACCTTCCACCCGGACGGCAGCGTCAAGAGGGTCACCACACACCGGTCGTGAGCGCGGCGGCGCGCCGCACCGGCTGATCCGCGTGTGCCCGAAGCCGTCCCGGCGGTATGGCGGGCCGGGTTACCGCCGAAACGGCGTGCCAACCCGCCACGAGAGGCGGGTCAGGCGGTGCGGTGGCCGGCGCACCAGGTGCCGGTGACCTGGATCCCGGCGATGCTCTCGGGCTCGCTGCGGACCGGGTCGCGGTCGAGTTCGACCAGGTCCGCGGCGGCGCCGGTCCGCAGCACGCCCGCCTGGCCGGCCACGCCCAGCGCCACGGCGGCTTCCCTGGTGTACGCGGCGAGGGCCTGTTCGATGGTGAGGCCCTCCTCCGGGTGCACGAGGCCGCCCCCGGCGACCCGGCGGGTGACGGCGGCCTGGACGCCGACCAGTGGCGACAGGGTGCCGGCCGGGTAGTCGCTGCTGGCCGCGACCGACGCGCCCGCGTCGAGCAGTGTGCGCAGCGGAATGAGTTTGAGGGGTGCGGGCAGCGGGAGCATGGTCAGTTCCGCGCCGAGGTCGTACAGGAAGGACGGTTGTGCGACCACCCGTACGCCCGCGTCGGCGAGGCGGCGGGCGGTGGCCGGATCGCAGACCATGGCGTGCTCGATCCGGACCGGGACGTCGAGCCCGTCGACGGCGGCGAGCGCGTCGGCGAGCGCGCCGTTGCCGACGGCGTGCAGGGCCGGGGTGAGGCCGTGGGAGACGGCGGCGCGCACGGCCGTGGTCAGTCGGTCGCGGTCCAGGACCCGAAGGCCGTTGTGCCAGCGTCCGTCCGGCTGCCGGGTGGGGGTGCCGCCACGGCGGGACAGGGCGAGGGCCCGGCGGCCGTGGCGCAGCAACGCCCGCGGCATGCCGGCGGTCGAGCGGAGCAACTGCGTACCGGTGAGGCACAGGTCGCACCGCTCGCCGCCGTCGACCAGGAGCTTGAAGCCGCCCAGTGGGGTGCGCGGGTGGCCGGGGTCGAGGTCGGGCACGGTCGGGTCGCCGATCTCGCCGGCACCGACGTGCCAGCGGTGCACGGTGACGGCGAGGTCGGGTGCGGCTGCGGCGTACCGGGCGACGCCCTCCGGTGGTACCGCCAGATCCCCGACGCGGGTGATGCCGTGCCGGGCGAGTAGCCGGCTGTGTGCGGTGGCGCGCTGCACCCAGGCGTCGTCGCTGGCGGTGGCGCGCCGGGTGAGTGACTCGGCGATGAAGCTGGCCTGTTCGATGAGCACGCCGGTGGGCCGGCCACGGCGGTCCCGTTCGAGGTGGCCGCCGCCCGGGTCGGGGGTGGCGGTGCCGTAGCCGAGGGCGGCCAGGCCGGCGGAGTTGAGCGTGGACTCGTGGTAGCTGACCGAGAACAGGTGCAGTGGCCGGTCGGGGCAGGCGGCGTCCAGCTCGGTCGCGGTCGGCAGGCGCCCCTCGGCCAGGTGGAGCGGGCGGACGCCGTGCAGGCGCAACCAGCCGGTGCCGCTGTCGGCGTGCGCGGCGGCGGCGATCCGGTCGAGCAGTTCGCGCAGCGTCGCCGGGTGTTCGTCGAAGGTCCGGGTGTACCGGTCGCTGGCGACCAGGTAAAGGTGGTGGTGCGGGTCGATGAAACCCGGCAGCAGGGTACGACCGGCCAGGTCGTGCCGCTGGGCACCGGGGCCGGCGGCGGCGCGGACGGTGGGCAGGTCACCGATCGCGGTGATGGTGCCCTCGTCGATCGCCACGGCCTCCGCCACCGGCTGGCGGGGATCCATGGTGCGGATCGTGCCTCCGCTGAACACCATTCTCATGGCCGGGCTCCGAGCTGTGCGAGCAACCCGTCGGTCCAGGCCGCGAGGAAGCGTTCCTGGGCGATGTCGCCGGGCGGGCAGCCGTAGGTGAACTCGCTGATCGCGAAGTAGCAGAGCGAGGACAAGGCCACGGCGGCGACGGCTGCCGCGTCGAAGTCGCGGCGACCGGCGGCGAGCTGCGTCAGCCATCCGGCGACCTCGTCGAAGCCGGGTTGGAACAGCCGCTGGTACAGGTCGGTGAGGTCGACGGGCAGGTCGGCGCCGCCGCGCAGGACGAGCCGGTACAGGTCGCGGTCGGCCGCGACGTAGCCGAGGAAGGCCCGGCCGGCGATGCTGATCGCGGTGCGCGGGTCGGCCGGTTCGGCGATGCCCGGTGCCTGCTGGGCGGCGCGGCGGCTGTCGATGACCCGGTCGAAGGCGGCGACGAGCAGTTCACGTTTCGACCCGATGTGCCGGTAGAGCCCGCCGGCACCGGGTGAGAGGCCGGCGGCGGCCTCGATCTGGGTGATCGTGGTGGCCTGGTAGCCCTGTTCGGCGAAGAGCCGCAGGGCCACGTCGATGATTTCGTCACGCCGACTCACCCCGCAAGTAAATACTTACTTACGAAGGGAGCGCAAGCCACCACGCGATGGCGCGGGAGCAATGCCTGGGGCCCCAGCGAGGGCTTGATCGTTGCGGGAGAACGATACGGTGGAACCCATACAACCGTTGCACGGCTGACGAATAGGCCACCAACTCGCCCCCGTCATCGGGTACGGTGCACCCGGTGACAGCGCCCACATTTGAGGTGCTTTTGCGTTTCGACCTCCTCGGCCCCATCCGCGTGTACCGCGATGGCCAGCCAGTTCCGCTGGGCTCGGTGAAGCAGCGTCTCCTCTTGGCCACCCTGCTGCTGCGTCCGAACGAGATCGTCGGCACCAACGAGTTGGCTGCGATGCTGTGGGGCGACGATCAGCCGGCGTCGGCCGCGGCGAACCTGCGCACCTACGTACGCGGCCTGCGGCAGTCGCTGGGCGGCGGGACGTCCTGGGAGGGGATAGCCGCTGCGGCCGGCGGCTACCTGCTGCGGGTGGGACCAGGCGAACGGGATCTGGACCTGTTCGACGCCGCGGTGGCGCGGGGCCGCGACGCTCTCGCCGCCTCGGATGCACACCGGGCCGAGGCCGAACTCTCCGCTGCGCTGGGGCTGTGGCGTGGGGAGTCGCTGTCCGACCTGCCGCTGCGGCCGGCGTTGGCCCGCCGGGTGGCGCAGTTGGAGGAGCGCCGGCTGCTCGCCGAGGAGGACTACGCCGGGGCGCTGTTGGCGCTCGGCGCGCCGGCCGACGTGGTACGCCGGCTGCGTGCCCTGCTCGACCGGCACCCGCTGCGGCAGCGGGCGTGGGGGCAGCTGATGGTGGGCCTCTACCGTATCGGCGATGTGGCCGGCGCACTGGATACCTTCCGGCAGGCTCGGCAGATGCTGGCGGAGGAAACCGGGCTTGATCCCGCGCCGGAACTCACCAAGTTGTACGACGACATCTTGCATCACCGCCCGGGACTGGCCGGGCACCCGCCATCGGGGCTGGACGGACCGGCACCGGAGACCCCGCCGGGGCCGCTCGTCCAGCGCCCCGAACAGCTGCCGCGTGCGGTGCCGGAGTTCGTCGGCCGCGGAGTCGAACTGGCCAGCCTCGACGCTCTCCTGGACAGCCGGGCGCAGGGGCCTACGACAGTGGTGATCGCTGTGGTGTCCGGCATGGCTGGAGTCGGCAAGACCGCCTTGGCGCTGCACTGGGCGCACCGGGTGGCCGACCGCTTCCCCGACGGCCAGCTCTACGTGAACCTTCGCGGGTACGACGAAGCCGGAGTGGTGTCGCCGCCCGACGCCCTGTCCGGCTTCCTTGAGGCGCTCGGGGTACCCCCCGCCCGGATACCCTCCGATTTGGAGGCCCGGACGGGTCTCTACCGCAGCCTGCTGGCCTCCCGCCGGATGCTCGTGGTGCTCGACAACGCTCGCGACTCCGCCCAGGTTCGTGCCCTGCTGCCCGGTGCCGGCGGCTGCATGGTCGTGGTTACCAGCCGCGACCGGCTCGGCGGCCTGATCGCCGCCGAGTGCGCGGCGCCGTTGACGCTGAGCGTGCTGACCGTCGAGGAGTCGACGAGCCTGCTCGCCAGCCGCCTCGGCGCCAGCCGCCTCGCCTCCGAGCCGGCGGCGGTGGCCGACATCGTCGAGGCCACCGGTCGGCTCCCGCTGGCGTTGTCGATAGTGGCGGCCCGCGTCGCCACCCATCCCACATTTCCGCTCGGCGCCATCGCCGCCGAACTGCACTCGGCCGAGGCGAGGCTGGACGCGTTGGCCGACGGCGACGTGCGGCGTGTCTTCTCCTGGTCGTACCTGGCTCTGGGGCAGGATGCGGCCCAGCTGTTCGCCCTGCTGGGGC
This sequence comes from Micromonospora zingiberis, assembly GCF_004331455.1. GTDB lineage: Bacteria > Actinomycetota > Actinomycetes > Mycobacteriales > Micromonosporaceae > Micromonospora > Micromonospora zingiberis. Next base: position 44,805 of record NZ_SJJR01000008.1, on the reverse strand, counting down.
TGCATCCGGGCCCGGATCTGACCCCGGCCGCGGCCGCGGCGCTCGCCGGCATGTCGGCTGCGGCCGTCACGCCGCGACTGCGGGAGTTGACCCGGCTTCATCTGCTGGCCGAGCACACGCCCGGCCGGTACGCCTTCCACGATCTTCTGCGTGTGTACGCGGCCGAGCTCGCGGAGTCGCCGGAGCGCGCCGAGGAACACGAGGCGGCCCGAGCGCGCCTGTACGACCATTATCTGCACGACGCCTATCCGGCGGCTCTGCTGCTCCAGCCGCAGTGGCCCCGAATCGAGCCGGTGCCACCGCTGCCCGTACCCGCGAGGCGGCCGGTGACCGATCACGACGGGGCGCTCGCCTGGTTCACCGCGGAGCACCGGGTGATGATGCGGGTGGTGCAGCAGGCCGCCGAGAACGGCTTCGAAGCGTACGCCTGGCAGATCGGCTGGGCGTTGAACACCTTTCTGGCACCGCGCGGCCTGTGGCAGGACCAGTTCGCCACCCAACTGGTGGCGCTGGCCGCGGCGGAAAAGATCGACGACCTCGCCGGGCAGGCCGTCGCCAATCGGCTGCTCTCTCGCGCGTTGACCCGACTCGGTGACCACGACACGGCCGAGCACCGGCTGAAGCGCGCACTTGAGCTGCACGAGCGTCTCGGCGATCCCACTGGTCAGGCCCAGACGCTGCACAACTACTGCGAACTCTGCTTTCTGGACGGCCGGCTCGACGAGGCGCTCACCCACGGTCGCGAGGCGCTGCGGCTGTACCGGCTGGTCGGCAACCGTTCGGGGGAAGCCCGGACGCTCAACGCGATCGGTTGGCTGCTGGCCACCACCGGCGACTATGTGCAGGCCATTGCGAGCTGCACCGAAGCGCTCGTCCAGCAACGACGGAGCGACGACCGCAACGGCCAGGCCGCCACGCTGGACAGTCTCGGCTTCGCCTACGACCGCCTGGGTGATCGCGCCCGCGCGGCCGACTGCTATGAGCAGGCGATCCAGCTGTTCCGCGATTCCGTCGACCGGTATCACGAGGCGGAAACCCTCATCCGGCTCGGGGACACCCGGGACAGGATGGGCGACCGGGTCGCTGCCTCCGCTGCCTGGCGTCAGGCGGTGCGGATCTACGAGGACGTGGGCGACCCCGCGGCGGAGGAGACACGTCGCCGCCTCGAACGCTACGAGTCAGAAGGTTAGGGTTCGGGGCCGGAAGAACCCGAGGTGCGATGCGCTGTGCGCCTCGCCCCGCCGTGCCGGGCCGCGCACGCTGGGCAACGGTGTTCGGCACGCGCTGCTACCTGCACGGCTTCAGGCGCGGTGTATCCGGTGCGGTCGGGATCCGGGTAGGCCGAGCATGTACGCCACTTGTGCCGGAGTTGTGCGGGGATCGCCATACCCTTCATCCGCGCGGACACCCTCAAGCGCAACGGCATCCGTGTCGTGTCCGATCCACCGGCCTGCGCTGGCACTCCACAAGAGGGCGCGGGGCCGTTGGCCTCGACCGGACATTGGGCGACGGATTCAGCGACGCCGCCAACCGATCCAGGAGCCCTGGTGCATACGGTCCCGTCCTCAGCGATTGCTACCCGAGCGGCAACGCTGCGCTTCACGGTGCTTGGTCCGGTCGGCGCAGCGGTGGATGGCGAGCCGGTCGACGTGGCGCGGCCGCGCCGCCGTGCGGTGCTCGCCTACCTACTCCTGAACGCCAACCGTGTGGTGTCGGTCGATCAGCTGACCACGGCGATCTGGGAAACGGCGCCGCCGGCCACGGCACGGGCGCAGATTCAGTCCGAGATCTCGGCGCTGCGCTGGACGTTGCGGCGGGCCGACGACGCGATGGTGCCGCTGCTCACGAAGCCCGGCGGCTATGTGCTGGACCTCGCCCCGAACGAACTCGACCTGGCGACCTACACCAGGCTCGCCGAGTTGGCACGAGTCGAGGGCAACCGCCGTCGGCTTTCCCACGCCCGCGAGCTCATGCGGGAAGCGCTGACGCTGTGGAAAGGCCCGGCACTGACTGGTGCGGTCGCCGCGTTCGTTGCTCCGACCCGTGAAGGGCTGGAGGAGACCCGGTTGGCTGACCTGGAGTGGTTGATCGACATCGAGCTTCAGCTCGGTTCGCACCGCGACCTGATCCCGGAGTTGACCCAGTATGTCGCCGACTATCCGTTGCGGGAGCTACTACGCGCCCAGCTGGTGGTGGCGCTCTACCGAAGCGACCGGCAGGCGGAGGCGCTCAGTGTGGCCCGGCGGGGCCGCCAGCTGCTGGCAGACGAGCACGGGCTCGACCCGGGTCCGCTCCTGCGTGAGGTGGAGCAGGCCGTTCTCCGGCGGGATCCGAGCCTCGCCGTCACCGTTGATGGGCTGCCGACCCTGCATTTCGCCGACCAGCCACGGCCAGCCCAGCTGCCGCCCGCGTCGCCGCTCTTCGTGGGGCGCCAGGCCGACCTGGCGGACCTGGTCAGGCGCCTGGGTAGCGACCCGGACCGGCCTGCGAACGCCGGTCCGCGCGTCGCGCTGCTGCACGGCATGCCCGGAGTCGGCAAGTCCGCGCTGGCGCTGCAGGTCGCTCATGCGGTCGCCGCCGCCTATCCGGATGGTCAGTTGTACGCCGACCTCGCTGGCAGCGGGCAGCCGCGGAACCCGGACGAGGTGCTCGAGGAACTCCTCCGCGCGCTGGGCGTCGCCGACGCGGCGATGCCGGCCGAGCTGGCGGCACGGGCCGCGCTGCTGCGTAGCCTCTTCACGGACCGGCGCTGCCTGCTGCTGCTCGATGATGCCCGCGCGGTCGATCAGGTGCTGCCGCTGCTGCCGGCCGGGGCCGGCTGCGCAGTGCTGGTCACCGCCCGCTGGCAGCTCTCGCTGCCCGGGGCGCACCGGCACCTGGTGGCGCCGATGTCGGACGGGCAGGGACTCGAAATCCTCGCCGCTCATCTCGGCCCCGATCGGCTGTCGGCGGAGCCGGTCGCGGTCCGCGCGCTGTCCGCGCTCTGCGATGGCCTGCCGCTTGCCCTGTGGTTCGCCGCCTGCCGGATGCACCGGGGCCGGTGGGCCGCCGACCTGGTGGCGCTGCTGGGGGACCCGCAGCACCGGCTCGATGAGCTGAGTACCGACGGCGGGTCGATGCGAGACAGCCTCGCACCGTCGTTCCGGGCGCTCGGTGCGGCGGCGAGCCTGACGCTACGTCGGATCGCCATACTTCCGACTGTCACCGTCCCGGACTGGGTGCCGACGGTTTGCGCGGGGCTGGCACCCCGCGAGGCTATGCAGGCACTGGACGAGTTGGTTGGCTCTCATCTGCTGACGCCGGTGCCGCGCCGGACCGTCGGCCCGCACCGCTACCTGCTCCCCCACGTGGTCCGGTCCTACGCGCTCACCGTGGCGGCGGACGAATCGCCCCAGACCGCCGTATCCGCCGACCAGGTGCTGGCGTGCGCGGTCGACGGCTGGAGCGTCCTGGCGCAGGAGGCCGTCCACCGGCTGGCGCCGTCTCGCGGACGGCGGATGGACGATCGGCATCCGCAGCCGGGCCGCTCTCCTCGGCGGTTGTTCTCGCCGGCGGAGCTGGACCGGCTGCTCGCCACGCCGCGGGACTGGCTGCGCGAAGAGCAGGAGAACCTGGCGACGGTGGTGGCGGTGGCCGACGAGCGGCGCTGGACCACGCCGGCGTCGGTGATCGCCGGCGCCATGGACCGGGCCGCCGTACGCGTTCACCTCGACGACGAACCGAGCACGGCGCGGTACGCGCGCACGCTGTCCGCGGTGGCGCGGGACAGCAGGCCTGGTCGTGGCCGGTGAGCGCCGCGTAGCGCCGTAACCACGGCGGCCAGCCAGGCCCTGACCTCGGCCGCGGTCATGCTGACCTGGTAGCCGTTGCCCCACTTTGGCGGTTCGAGGCATACTCCCCCGTCACGGACCGCCTGGGGCAGCCCGCCGACCCGGGTGGCCACCACCGGTACGCCGTGGATCACGGCTTCGCGGGCGACCATCCCGAAGCTCTCCTGCCACAGGCTCGGTACGAGCAGCAGGTCGGTCTCGGCGTAGAGCGCGCAGATGTCGGCGTGATACTCGACGATCTGCACCCCGGGCAGGTTCGCCGGGCCGATGCCGAGCCGGGCGAGATCGACCGCGGTCCATCGTCCCTCGACGAACCGGAACCGGAACGGCAGTTTCGCCCCGTTGGTTGCGGCCACGAGGTGCATCACCACCCCGAGCCCTTTGGCCGGCTCCGGGTTGATGAAGGTCAGCCGGTACGGCCCGCTACGGGCCGGGTCGCGGGGCGGGTCCGATGGGCAGGCGCAGCCGCGCAGGCATGGCTCGATGGCGTGAGCCTGGCGGCCGGTCTGCGACCCGAACAGCCGCCGTGCGAATTCGGATGGGACCACCACCTCGTCGATCAGGCGCAGGGTCTCCGGCACCGGCGGGAGGTCCGCAGCCGGATGCTCCAGCACGGTGGGAACATTTGCCGCCGCCAGCCGCCGCACCAGCTCGGTCTCCTCGCCCAGATGCCCCCAGAGCAGGGCGGCGTCGGGCCGGTCCCGGGCCAGCAGGGTGTCCAACTGGTTGGCGAGCGACCGCAGTGCGGCCTCGTGGCCGGCGCTGGATCTGCCTGGGTCCATCGGACCGTCCAGGACAGTTACTCGCTCGCCGGCGGCGCGGAGCGCCTCGGCGAGTTGGCGCAGGTGGATCGCTTCGCCGGACTGTCCGGTGTGGATTCGGTGGACGCTGGTGATCAGCACATGGTTCATCGGTCGCTCCGGACGGCGCCGGACCGGTAGGCCGGGACGGCGAACTCGTCGCGGAGCCGGGCGACGGCGGCCACCCGACGCCGCAGCAACGCGACGCTGTCCGAGTTCTCCTTGCGGTAGACGATCGGTGCCAGCCAGACCAACGCCCGGGAATCGAGCGGGCGCAGGGTCCATGGAATGTCCGCCAGCAGCGGGTCCGTCCGCACTGCCCGGGCGAAGGCGGCGACGACCGAAGGGATGAACGGCAACGCCGCGGTCTGCCATTCCAGCCCTTCCGGAAGGTGGCCGACCGCCTCCGGATGGTTCCGATCGCCGCCGAGGATGCTCAGGTCGTCGTAGCCGCCACCGAATCGTGCGGCCAGCCGTTGCCCGTGTTGGCGGGCCAGCCGCTGCACGTCGAGGACCTTGGCGCGCAGCATCGTGGCCGAAGTGGCGGCGATATACAGGTTGAGGACGAGCCCGTCGTAGCTGACGGTGATGCCTTGAGCACGGCGGCGGGCTGGCGAGGCGAGGATGGTGGAGGTCACCAACTCGCCCAGGAGCAGGTCCCGCCAACAGCGCAACAGGTCCTCGGTCAGCTCGGCACCGGCGAGCAGCACCGGCTCGGTCGTCAGCTCCGTCGCCACCGGCAGGACGTGCGTCAGCTCCACCACCACAGGTCCGTACCCGCCGGTTTGGAACAGTGACCCTTGCAGGTGTGGGCCGGGTGGATACGGTAGCGCCCGCCGAACCCGGTCGTCGGCGGCCTCCTCCCAGCCCAAACGGGTGAGTTCACCGTCGCGTCGCAGGACGAGGAAGTCTCGGCAGTGGCGTTCCCGCTCGCCGAGGCCGGCGAGCAGGCCTCGCTCCAGAGCGTTGCCGAGCACGGAGGTGTGCGGGCCGGAGCCCGGCGAGGGCAGATAGTAACGGGCATCGGCGGCCTGCAACGCCTCGTTGAGCTGCGCGAAGGTCACCCCGGGTTGCACTGTGGCGAGGCCGAGTTCGACATCGAGATCCAACCGGTCCAACCGGGCGAGGCGGACGATCAGTCCGGGCTCGCGGACCCGGGAGTCGTCGTACCCCCAGTTGCGGCCACGGGCGTCTACTCGCCAGTCCACTGCGCTGGCGTGCAGAATCCGGACCAACGCGGTGAGCTGCGCCAACGATTCTGGCTGCAGCACCCAGTCCGGGAACAGTCCACCGGGGACGGTCGATCCGGTGGGCCGGGTCACCTCGGCGCCGGTGTTCGCCAGCCGATCGAGCAGCTCGGTCGGGATCATATCCGCTCCATGACTGCGCGTACCCGGTCCGGGGCGACGCCGTAGTCGTGCTGAAGCGTCCGGGTGACTGACACGTACGCGGCGAGCAGGTGCGCGGCCGGCGCCCCTCGTTTGAGGTTCCACAGATGGCCGAAGCGGGGTGGTTCGGTCAGCCAGCGCAGCGTCCGCGGGCACCAGAGCGCGTCGAACAGGTTGACCACCTGCTGCCCGGCGACGGTGGTCAGGTGGGTGGCGAGCACCTGTTCGGCGACGGTCATGTGCAGGTGGACATCGCGGCCGGGGGTGCTCGGGTTGTCGGCCAGGAAGCTGAGTCCGGCGTGGCTGATCCGGCGTGCCAGGTGGGCGTTGGCTGCCCGGAACAGCGAGGTGTTGCCGACCGTTGGCGGCGAGTCGGGCAGCTCCACCTGGGCGGGGTTGCGTAGTTCCCGCAGCCGGGAGTAGAAGTCGGCGTCGCCGTGCTCCAGATGCGCGAAGACCGATCCGGTGGCGGGTAGCCGCAGCGAGCTGTGGAGGTAGGCATCGGTGTCTACCAGCGTCGCGTCAGGGAACCGGTCCAGGGCGAGCAGCTTCGGCAAGGCGAAACAGGCGACTCGGTCGTAGCGCTGGTCGAGGTCCCGGTCGTCCAACGTCTCGATCTGGTCGTAGCAGCGGAGCCAGCCGAGTCGGTCGAGCCATTCCATCGTCGGCGGGTCGGCGTAGAGCGTGATCGGCCCGGCGTGTCGCTGCCACGAGCGGATGCTCAGCAGCCAGGTGACCCGGGACAGCTGCTGGTAGGCCCGGGGCAGCCGGCTGGGTAGCTGCCAGTAGGCGTGGACACCACGTACTCCCTCAGGCACTGACGACCGCCGCGGCCGCCGTCGATTCGAGCGCGGATACGCCGGTGTCGTCGCGCACGATCCGAACATGCCGGCTGTCGAGGTGCTCACCGACCGGGCGATGACTGATCACGATGAGGGTCTCGACCCGCCGCCGCGCTTCGGCGAGCAGCCGCAGTTCCAGGTCCCGGTCCAGGGAGTTGGTCGCCTCGTCGAGGATCAACAGCGATGGTCGGCGCAGCAGCGCCCGGGCCAACGCGAAGCGCTGCACTTCTCCGGCGCTGAAGGTCGAGCCGTTGATCCGCAGTCGGGTGCGCAGCCCGAGCCGCAAGGGGCGTATCACCTCGGTCAGCTCCAGCACGGCGAGCAGGTCGTGGATCTCCTGGTCGGTGATGTCGGTCGCCCCGCTGGACAGGCTCTCCCGGATCGTCGTGTGCAGGAAGTCGGACCGGGGCGGGACGTAGCACACCTGCGGGCGGAGCCGATCCGGGTCCCAGTCGGCGATCGGCACTCCGTAGACGGTCACCTGCCCTGCGGGCGCCGGGTCCAAGCCGCTGATGATCTGGGCCATGGTGGACTTGCCGGCTCCACTGGCACCGCTGACGGTTACCGTCTCGCCCCGCTCGACCCGCAGGTCCAGCCGCAGGTCGAAATGCTCCCTCGGGCGGTGCACCCGGACGCCCTCCAGCAGCACTGCCGGGGCGTCGGCTACCGGCTCGGTGCGGGTTCCCCGTTCCATCACCGGCAACGTGAACAGACTTGTCACGTAGCGCAGTTGCCGCTCCAGTGTGGCGGCGGTGGTGAGGCTCTGCGCGATCGTGGTGACCGAGAACAGCACCGTACCCCCGAGGGTGAGGAATCCGAACAGCTCTCCGGTGCTGACCAGACCTGCCGACAGGAGCACCGAGCCGATCACGAGAATCACGTACAGGCCGGCGAACCGCAGGGCACTGCTCGGCCCGTACACCCAGGCCAGCCGGTACTCGAGCTCGCGGATCGACCGTTGCAGCCGGTCCAGCCGCTGGGAGTGCTCGACCTGCAGGTGTGGGATCGCCCCGAGCCCTCGGTAGGTGGTCAACCCTTGCGAGATGCTGATCAGCAGGTCCTGGAGTTCGGCGTCGAGTTGCAGTTGCTCCTCGGTACGGCGGTTGATCGGGATCCGTCCGAGGATCGTCAGGACGATGTGCAGGGCGGCGACGCCGGCCACCACGCCGGTCAGCGGCAGCGACATCGTCGCCATGAACGCCAGCAGGATCACCACGGCGACCATGTCGGTGAACAGCGACAGCGCCAGACCGCTGCCGGCCTCCCGTACGGCGCGGGCGCTCTGCACCCGGTGCAGCACGTCGCCGGAGGTCAGCTCGGTGCGTGCGGACGTACGGGTCAGCCGGTCGACCAGTTCACGCAGCATGGCCCGGTCGAAAGACAGCCCCAGAGAGGTGATCTGCCGGTGTCGTAGCCAGAACAGCACGCTGGCCGCGACGCTGAACGCCACCAGCGCGGTGACCAGGGTGCCCGTGGCGACGGTGCCGGCGACGGTTACCTCGTTCAGGTAGGGCAGCAGGATCATGTTGAGCAGGGTCAGGCCGGTGTAGAGCAGCAGGCTCATCGCGAGGACCGGTACGACCTGCCGGAACGTGATCTGCCCGGAGCGCAGCATCGGCCAGAGCCAGGCGGCCCGGGTCGCGGCCCGCGGACGCCGAGGCGCGCCCGCCGCCGGGGCCGGCGTGGCGGGCAACAGCACCCAGCTGCTGGCCTTCTCGTGGTACGCGGCCTCGGTCAGCCACAGGTACCCGACCGAGGGGTCGAAGATCCGTACCCGCCGCCCTCGCCATCGTTCGACGGTCACGAAGTGATCGACGCGCAGGTGGATGATGGTGCCCGGCGTCAGTTCGGCGAACGGGAAGTCCCGCCGGCCTCGGTAGCGCACGCCCACCACCGCGGCGCAGGTGTCCCGCAGGTCCTGGAGCGACAGCGCGCCCCGGGTTGCCAGCGCATCCCGCAACTGTGGCTCGGAGAACTGGTGTCCCTGCAGGCGCAGGCTGGCGACGAGGGCCGACACGCCGCAGTCGTTGTCTTCGGTCTGTAGGTTGATGGTCATCGGTTGTTCTCCATTGCTCTGCCGCCGGCCACGGCGGCCGATCCGTCACCGAGACTCACGCAGACCCCCCACCATGGCCGTGACGTGGTCTCGGTCTCCGCCAGCGTCAACGCCATTCCGAGCGTCCCCTCGAGCACCGACAGCAGGAACGGCGTGTCGAAGATGGCGGCTATCGCCTGGTCACTGGTCTGGTCGAGGTGGTGGGCCAGCCGGACCGCCAGCCGGGTCCGGCGGTCTGGGCCGATCAGTTCCCGCCACCCGGGGGCGAGCTTGGTGACCAGGCTCAGCCCGGCCAGTCCGTGGCAGACCGTCAGGTCGGCGTCGACATCGCCCAGCAGGTCATCCAGCCGATCGAGGGCCGGGTCGGTGACGGCCGCATCGACGAATCTCGCCAGCACCGCCGGGTCAACCTCCGGCCCCAGCGCGGTCAGCATCCCAGGCTGGCCGTAGCACAGGCCGACGCCGCCCATGCCCAACCAGCCGGTGTCGGGCGCGGCGGGGGTCAGCTGCGCCAGATGCCGGACCAGTGCGTCGACCGCCGCGGTCGTCAGCTGGTCCTGGCCGTAGCGGCGGTCGAGCATCCGCAGCAGCAGGATGCCGCCGCTGCGGCCGTGGTAGAGACCGGGCGAGTCCTGCTCCATGATGCAGCGTGCGATCTCGGTGATGGGCTGTGTCATCCTGGCGCGAGCCGCCTCGTCGGCGAGGTCCCACAGGGCCATCCCGACTCCCCCGGCGCCATTGATCAGATCGACGTCACCGGCCTCGACGTAGTACCGGTAGAAGGCATCGAGCACTTCGTCCGCCTCCGCCCGGGTCCGGGCCAGTGTCTCGGCGTGGCCGGGGCCTGGTGAAAGGCACTCTCCCACCAGCCGGTGGCGCAGCCAGCCCACCCGAAAGTCGGGCACCTGCCCGCCGCGTAGGGCCAGTTCCGTCAGGGACGCCGCCAGGGCCTGATGACCCAGCCGGGACGCGAGCAGGGCAAGGGCTGCTGCCGCCGTCGGGCTGGCGTGCCCCCGCCGCCGTAGCTCGGCGACAAGCCGACGCAGCAGTCGCCGGGCGGCATCGGCCTCAGCCATCGACCGCTCCGCTTCGGGTTGCCCGCGCCTGCCGTCCCTTCAACAACCGCGCCGCCGCCAGCACAAGTTCCGGCTCGCGAGGTGTCGCCTGGCCGAGTGGCAACCCACGGTTGACGCTCATGTGGACAAGGCTGCTCAGCGCCGTGGCATAGGCGTCGCTGTCCAGGCCGGCCAGGTAGTCCAGGGCAGGTTCCGGCGCGGCGAGCGTGGCGTCGAGGGCCTGCTCCAGGTCCGGCCGAGCAGCGCGGTAGGTTGCCATCCACTCCCGCTGAGCCCGCGAGCTGGGCAGCCGTGGGTCCAGCCCGCGCAGCCCGCAGAGCAGGGTCAGCGCCTGATCGTCGCCGGCGAGCTGCCGGCACCAGGCGGCGATCCGGGCCACCGCCTGCGTGTACCTGCCGGCCTGGTCAGGGCCGGGGGCGAGCCGCTGCGCCCACCAGGCGGAGTCGGCGCAGAACAGCCGTATGGCATCGGCCCGGTGCGCGGCACCTCCGTAGCGGTAGTCCTCTGGGGTCCAGGTGCGGAGTTCGACCTCGCAGGGCTGCTGCGGCACCATCGCGGCCAGGTGGGCGCGGAGGTCGGCCAGCAGCGGCGCGGCGTCGACGCTTCGGTGTACCCGTACCCGCAGATGCGGCCGGTCGTCGTGGTAGCGGATGTAGAACAGGTGCGCCCGGCGCATCAACGTCATCACTTCGGTGCGCGCCAGCCAGAGCTCCACCACCCGCTCCGGGGCGTAGACGAACCAGCTGGTCCACTCCGGGTCCTCGGCCGGCTGCCGGTCCACCAGCCGGGTCGGCGACATCGGCCTGACCGGTTGCGGATCCGGGCGCAGCCACGGCACCCACACGTCGTGGATGTGCCCGCCCAGTTCCGACTCGATCAGGGTCGCCACCGGCAGGGCCTCGTGCAGAATCAGCAGACCCTCGCGACGGAGCCGCCGGGTGAACCACCACCGCTGAGTGGCGTCGGTGAGATCCAACCGCATGGTCACATCCGGTCCCTCGCTCACCTCCAGCTGCGGCCCGAGCCCCACCTCGGTGAGCACGTCGCACAACTGCGCCGGGTCCTCGGCCAGGGCCAGCAGATCGGCGCGGTGCTGCGCGTCCAGGACGACGCTGCGCCGAGCCACCAGACAACGGCCGGCGGTGATGCGAGGGACCATCGCGCCCGGCGGCGCCCACAGGCTGGGGTCGGCGGCCAGCGCCGGGCCGTGGGCCTCGTCCAGCAGCAGTCCCAGCAGTTGCACCGACCAGGGGTTGACCTTGTTGCTCAACGTCAACGGGCTGTCCCATCGAAGCTGCACGTGGCGTCCGTCGGACCGGTGCACCAACTGGAGCCGTCCCGCCGTCATGGTCACGGCCAGATCCGCTAGTCGCAGGTCACCGGCGCGGTACGGCAGGTTGAGGTTGAGCCGGGGCAATCCGCTCTCGGGCCGGCGAACCAACGGCGCCCGCCGATCCGGCGGTACCCACCCGAGCTCCACGGGAAGCCAGCCGGGGACCGTCGGACCGAGTTCGGGCTCCGGAATTCCCAGCTGTTCACTGAGCCGGGCGCCGGGCCCGCCCCAGAAGCCGGGCAGGACCAGTTTGAGCCAGGCGTCCGCTCCGGCCACCGGCTCGGCCAGCAGCGCGCCGTTGGCCATCCCGAACTGCGGCTGGGTGACCACGGCGGCGTTGGGGGGCGGAGTGCGGCGGGTCTGCCACTGGTCCAGCGTGAGCGCTTCCTGCCACCAGTGCACCGCGCCGTTGTCGCGGCGGGTCCGCGGCACGAACAGCCGTCGGGTCGGAGCCAGGCGGTCGGCGTCCTCGACCTCGGCTTCCTGCCGCCGCCAGCTGCCCAGCGGGTGGTCCACCGCAGCGGTCAGCAGCCACACCAACGGCACGGCCCCGCCGCTGTAGGCGCCGGCCACGTGGTCCCGCACCCGGTCGAGTCGCCGGGGTCGCCAGTGTGCTCGCAGAAGCTGTGCGGCGCCGTCCAGTAGCGCCGCCGCAGCCGCGTCGGGCACTCGGGCCCGGACCTCGCTGAACGCGTCCACGAACTGGTCGTCCCGGAACGGCCGCTCGGCGGTCAGCGCCGCCTTGACGGCCTCGGTCGGCGCGGTCGGGGCGGCCGGGTCAGTCAGTATCGGTGGCGCCTGCTCCGGCAGCAGCAATCTCTGGCGTACCCCTAGGTCGAACGGGGTGTCGCCACCGAGCACGGTCGCCCATTCCTGCGCTGATCGGGGTGCGGCGGCGAGGTGCGCGGCGAATCGCTCCGCGAGCTGGCGCACGCCCGGGGCGTCCGACATCGAGGTGACCCCACCCTTGTCCGGGTGCAGATAGGACCATCGGCCGTGCGCGGCGGTGAGGGTGGGATTGACGAACCAGCGGCCGGTCTGCTTCGGCAGGTCGAGGCGGTGCAGCCGGACATCGGTCTCCAGATCGAGTCGGGTGGCCGGTGCGGCGCCGTCGTTGTCGCTGATGTCGGCGAGCAGGCTCAGGCTGAACACGCCGAACGGGGTTGGCCGGTACCTCGCCCGGCTGCCGTAGACGGCCAGTCGGGTCGCCGGGTCCTGCCAGTCCCGGTGTTCCTCCGCCGCGCGCTGGAACACGGTCGCGTAGTCGATGGCCAGGTCCAGCAGTTGCCGTGCCAGGCCCTCGGGTGCGGCGGCAGCTGGCGCCGCCGGCAGTACCGGAATCCGGAGCAGGCACCAACCCGGCGTCGACAGCATCGGAGCCGAGGTCATCGAGGCCTCCCCGCCGGGGCCGACGCACCCGGGTTGACCAACCTGGACGGTCGCATCGCGCCGTGCGGTCGCATCGTCGCGATGTCGACCCGCGCCTGCTCGAGTTCCTGCCGGATCTCCGGGTCCGTCGAGTCGCATCCTTGTGCCAGCGCGAGCGCGGCATCCAGCCCGATGTGAAAGGCAGCGCTCAACATCAGCAGGAACTCCTGCCGCAACGCCGGCGAGAACAGCGTGAGTTTTCCCGCCCGGGCCGCCGTGTCGAAACTGTGCAGCATGGCGGCCAAGCCGCGCCGGGCGAGGGTGTTGCGGGCGGCTGCTTCGGCGTAGGTGGCCTGCCAGACGCCGGGCGCCGGACCCGGGCCGAGCAGCGCCAGCAGCCGTTCGGTGAGCCCGAGCGTCACGCCGGGCATGTTCGCCAGGAACAGGTCCGGGTCGGCGTAGATTCCGATCGGTCGACCGGCCGGGATGTCCGTCATGTCGACCACCTCTGCCGGCGAGACGCGGACACCGTTGGCCCGTAGGGTGTGGCTGGCGGTAGCGAGCAAGCCCGGTCCCTCCCATGGGTGCGTCACCTCGAGCAGCAGGCGGTTGACGAGGACGGTGGTGCGGCGTCCCGCTACCGGCGCGCATCCCATCGCCATGATGGCGGCCCGGTGAGAGCCCGAGCCGAACCGCCAGCACCCGTCAAGTACCAGGCCACCATCCGTGCCGGTGCGTAGCCGGCCGACCGGGGCGACCACGCCGTACAGTTCGTTTCTAGTGGCATAGAGCCTGGACAGCAGTTCCGTCGGCGCGTAGGTGGACAGGTAGTGCGCGGTGCCATTGGCGATCATGCAGAGCCAGGCGTGGCTGGCGTCCTCGTGCGCGGCGGTCCGAACGAGGTCCAGGCCCGCAACTAGGCTCTGGACCTCTTCCGGACCATTCCGCAGCCACAGCAATGGAGGGCTGAGCTGTTTCACTGGTCTTCAACCAACCTGACGGAACTCAGTAGCTGCCACCGGGCGGCGGCGGGCCGCAGTCGATCGAACCGCAGACAGCCCGGGTGACCACCGTGATCGTCCGCGTGACGCACGCGATGGTGGTGGTACCGCCCGCGGTCTTGTCCCAGGTGTCGACGTCGACTCCGGCGAGGTCGAGGTCGTCGAGGTCGAGGAAATGCTCGGCCTGGTTGCCCGCGGTGGGATCCGCGGTCGTGTTGTCGGCCATACCAGTCCTTTCTCGTTAGGGCGAGTCGCTTACGCAGGGTTTCCGCGCCACGCTCTGTGGACGGTCAGTGTGCTCGGGTCGCTTATGCGTCGGCTATGCGTTCGCTATCGGCTCGGCCGCCTCGTCCCGGCGCGTCCCGGCGGCGGTGGGGTTCCCGCCAGGCTGCGGGCCGCGGATGCGTGCCTACGCCAGGCCGCCGAGGCGGGGCGGACCCGACTTCGACCTACTACGGGATCGCTTCAAGGTCGCCGACCTGCTGATTTGGCCACGCTGGCAATCCACTGGCATCACATGCTAAATTTTGGCCATGGTGCCAAAATCTGATCGGGACGGCCAGTCGCGCTCCTTCATCGAAGAGGCGCGGCGGGCTCAGATTGTGAACGCCGCCGTGGAGACCATCGCGGAGGTCGGTTACCACCGCGCGTCGATGGGCAGGATCGGCACCCGTGCGGGGATCAGCCGCGGACTGATCTCGTACCACTTCGCGGGGAAGTCCGAACTGATCGCCCAGGTCGTCACCACCGTCTACACCGATGCGGCGGCATTCATGACACCGTTGATCGACGCCGAGACCACGCCGGCGGGCCAACTGCGCGCCTACCTCAGCTCCAACCTGGAGTACATGCGCCGCTACCCGGCCCGGATGATCGCGCTCGTGGAGATTCTCACCGGCGGTGGCCTGGCTGACCTGCCCGACGCCGACCCGGCCGAATTCGACCGGCAGCTGCTGCTGCCGCTGGAGCACCTGTTCGCGGCGGGGCAGGAACGCGGCGAGTTCCGGGACTTCGACGTCACCGTCATGGCCCGGATCGTGCGCGGCGTGATCGACGCCGTACCCACCGCGCTGTCCCGCGATCCCGACCTCGACATCGACCGTTACCTGCGGGAGATCACCACCGCTATCGACCACGCCACCCGGCCGGTCCCGTCCACCACGAAGAAGACATGAACCCCCTCGACGGCACAGTCGCACTCGTCACCGGCGGAGCCAGCGGAATCGGGGCGGCCATCGCGCGCCGCTTCGCGTCGGGCGGCGCCCGCGTCGTCATCGCCGACGTCGATCCGGCCGGGGAGATGGTCGCCCGGGAGGTTGCCGGCGCCTTCGTCCGTACCGACGTCGCCCGGCTGGCCGACAACGTCGCCGCCGTCCGCACCGCGACCACGCTCTTCGGCAGCCTCGACGTCGCCGTGCTGAACGCCGGAATCGGTGAACAGGGCAGCTTCATCGAGGATTTCCGGCCCGAGCACTACCGCGATCTGGTCTCGGTCAATCTCGACGGGGTGGTCTATGGGCTGCACGCCGCCCTGGAGGTGTTCACCGAGCAGGGTTCCGGCGCTGTCCTGGCCACCGCCAGCCTGGCCGGCTTGAGCGAGAGCCCGATGAACCCGCTCTACGCGGCCACCAAGCACGCCGTGATCGGGCTGGTCCGCTCCGTCGCGCCGACCGTGGCCGACCGGGGCGTCACCGTCAACGCGCTGTGCCCCACCTTCATCGACACCCCGATCCTGGGCGAGGCGATCCCGTTCATCAGCGACATGGGAGTGGCGGTCCTGTCGCCCGAACGGGTCGCCGAGGTCGCCGAGCTGGTGCTGGCACGCGGCGGGACCGGACAGGCGTGGCCGGTCGTCCCACACGGCGAGCCGGGCCCTTTTGCCTTCCCCGCTATCCCGTCGATCATGTCCGACCCGAACCGACAGGTCCCGGAGGCCGCCTCATGACCGTCCTCGCCCGCGCCCTCGACGTCACCCGCCGATACCACGACACGACCGCGCTGGACGGCGTGTCCCTGGATATCCCTGCCGGGCAGGTAGTCGGATTGCTGGGCCCCAACGGTGCCGGAAAGTCCACATTGATCAACGTGATGACGGGCCTGTTGCGGCCCAGTTCCGGCAGTGTCGAACTGTGCGGCGGCGACCCGCGCAGCGAGTCGACCCGCCGCGTGATCGGCGTGACGCCGCAGGAGACCGGGCTTCCGGAGACCTGGCGGGTCACCGAACTGGTGGACTTCGTCGCGGCGCACTTCCCCGATCCGGTGGACCGGGCCGAACTACTTGACCGCTTCGACCTCACTGCGCTGGCCGACCGGCAGGCCGGCGGCCTTTCCGGCGGACAGCAGCGGCGGGTCGCGGTCGCGCTGGCCTTCGTGGGGCGGCCCCGGCTGGTGTTCCTGGACGAGCCCACCACCGGTCTCGACGTGGACGCCCGGCGGGCGCTGTGGGACGGCATCCGTTCCTTCCACGCCGACGGCGGAGCCGTCCTGCTGACCAGCCACTACATCGAGGAGGTGGAGGCGCTGGCCGACCGGGTCGTGGTGATGGACCACGGTCGGATCATCGCCGACGGCAGTGTCGCCGAGATCCGCGGCCGGGTCCGGCTCAAACGGGTCACCCTGACCGACCCGATGCTGCCCGCGCTGAGCGGGGTCGCCTCGATCGAGCGAGACGCCGACCGCACCCATCTGCTCACCAACGACGCCACCGCGCTGGTCCGGGAACTGGTGACCTCCGGCGCATCCTTCACCGACATCGAGATCGAATCCGCCTCGCTGGAGGACGCCTTCCTGGCGATCACCGGCGACCGGCGGACCGGCTGACCCGGAGGGCCGTTCCATGTCCTCCTTGACCATGACCTACACCCGGCGGAACCTCGCCGAGACCATCCGGACGCCCACGATGTTCCTGACCGTGGCGCTGGTCCCGGTCGGAGTCATGGTGTTCTTCGTCGTACCGTTCATCGGGCAGGACGCGGCGGCGATCACCTCGGCCACCGCGACCCTGGTGGTGTTCGGGGTGCTCATGGCCTGCGTCGCCCACTTCAGCGTCGCGATCGCGGCGCAACGGGAATCGGTCTGGGGGCACTATCTGCGCACCCTGCCCGGCGGGATCGCGCCGCAGATGTTCGGCTACCTGCTGGTCGGGCTGGCGGTCGTCGCTGCGGCGATCGTCCCGATCCTGCTGGTGGCCGGAGTGTTCACCGCCGCCTCGGCTCCGCCGTCACGGGTGCTGCTGGCGGCGGGAGCGCTGCTGATCGCGGTGGTGACCTTCACCCTGCTGGGGCTGGCGATGGGCTACCTGATGTCGATGCGGGCGGCCGCCATCGCCAACAGCATCGGCTTCCTGCCGCTGGCGGTGGCCGGCGGGATGTTCTTCGACCAGGCGGACACGCCGGAGATCATCGAGCAGATCGCACCCTTCGTACCCACCCGGGGCGCGACCGACCTGGTGCTGGTCGCGCTCACCGGGGAGCCCGTCGGGCCGCTGTCACTGGTGATGCTCGCGGTATGGATCACGATCTTCGCCGGGCTCACCGTCTGGGGCCACCGCCGCGATCAGGTCCGCCGGTTCGCCTGAGGCCGCGCCCTCGCCCGTCGGGTGGAGTGTCCCGCTGCGCAGACCCTCACGATGGTCCACCCGAGAACGATCAACCGGATGAGGACTATCCGCGCTGAGCCGGCTACCACGGCCCTGGTCACGGCAGCCACCACAAGGGCGACCGCCCCCGCTCAGCGCTGCGCTGCCCGTAGCCAGCGCCGCAGATCGCGTCCGCCTCGGCGGACATCAACATCTACGCGAACCTCTTCACCATCGCCTACAACACATCCGGCGACGCGCCCTCGATCTGCTCGCGCAGCAGGTCAACAGGGTTCACACTCTCAGAAGCGGCCATCGCGTCCTCTCTTCCTTCTCTGACTTGGTCGTCTTGAAGGATCGACGCGATGGCCGTCTCTCATCTACGCAAAACGCCCGTCACGGGCAAGTCGCACACCACTCCCGTGGACGCAACCCATTCGCCTTCCGGGATCGGGTGTGGCCAATGGGCACCGATCCTCGGTGATGGCCGCAACGCGGTCGCCGCTGTGTCGGCTGGCCGACATTCCAAAACCTCACTCAGCGCGTCAGCAGCAGACTGCGCTGATGGAGAAGTGGGAGTACGGGCAGCTTTATAGCGCCTACGTGCCGGGAAGCCCCTTCGCGGCGGGCTCAGACACGGTCTACCTGTGGCTGACGGCAACCCAGCAGGAGGTGATGAGCGGCCACATGCTGTCCTTATGCGACAAGCTTGGGGCGCAGGGGTGGCTTCTTGACGCTCCCGGCCCGTGGTTTGATACCGCGCCCGCATGGTTGGTGACCGCTGTGGGTTTTGATCCGGCGCGCCATTCCATGAAGTGGACGACACAGTTCGCGCGCCGCAAGACCATGTAGGCCCGGGTGGTCGGTCAACGCTGAATTCGCATAGTCCGTACCTGCACCTCGGGACGCACCAACGTCGTCTCGCCTATCTGAAACCAGCCGCCCCACAGGCCGCGGCCGCGATACTCGCCCATGCAAGAGCCTGCCGGGTGCCGTGACACCTCGATACGCTCGATGATCGACGCGAGGATGGTCCGCTTCCAGGTGTCGTCCCGGTCGTTCCACACCGCGCAGTTCGGTGCCGGACGGCAGGCGGGTGTGGACCCGTGACCGGGTGGCCTTCGCGAGCGCGGCGCGGTCAGCGTCCACCTGCCTCATGATCTTGGCTCGGCGTCGGCGGTACTCGCAGCCGACAGCTGGCCGCTGACACACGTTCGGGCGGGGCTCCGGGCCGTCTTCGAGGTGAACAACGATGCCTCGATCGGGCTCTACGTTATCTACGGCTCGGGACGATCGACCGAGGCCGCGAGGAAAGGACCAGCTGTGGTGCGGAAGACCGAGCCGGCAGCCGCACCGATCACGTCGCCGAACGAACGTGCGGACGTGACACTCATTGTTCATCTCGGCGTCACGGCGGGCACAGCGGTTGTGGTCACGCTCGACAGCGGGCCCGACGGGCCGATCCAGGTCGTACTAGCCACGAGGCCCAACGACCCGCCTGGATTCTCGGTGCTACCGCTGACTGCCGGCAGTGAGGTACGGGTGTAAACGCTCGTCGACCGGGGCAGGCGAGGGTAATGGCTGAAGTGACACGGAACGCCATGGACCTACCAGGTGACCGTAGGCCGGATGCGGCGAGCCGCGTCTGCCATCCGCCTTCCACCCGTTCAGCCGTTGAGGTACGCCAGGACGGCGAGGACGCGCCGGTTGTCATCATCTGAGGGCGGCATGTCAAGTTTGGTGAATATGTTGTTGATGTGTTTGCTCACGGCTTTCTCGGTGATGCGGAGCTTGGCCCCGATCGCCGCGTTGGAGCGGCCTTCGGCCATTTCACCGAGCACTTCCCGTTCTCTGGGGGTGAGCACCGCCAGCGGCTCTCGGCGGGCGAGGAGTTGTGAGATCACCTCAGGGTCCATGGCGGTACCGCCGGCGGCGACCCGGCCGACGGCGTCGATGAACTCGCCGACGTGGGACACGCGATCCTTGAGCAGGTAGCCCACACCGCCATGTGGGGTGCTGAGCAGTTCGCGGGCGTACAAGGGCTCGACGTGCTGGGAGAGCACGAGGATGGGCAAGCCAGGAATCTGGGTACGAGCCGCGATCGCGGCCTGCAGACCTTCGTCGGTGAACGTCGGCGGGAGGCGGACGTCGATGACCGCCACCTGAGGCCGGTGGGTGATCAGGGTGGGCAGCAGGGCCGGGCCGTTGTCGACGGCGGCGACGACGTCGAAGTCGAAGGCCCGCAGGATTCGGGTCAGCCCTTCCCGGAGGAGCGCGTGGTCCTCGGCGATGACAACGCGCACGGCAACTCCATGGTGATGACGGTGGGCCCCCCGAGCGGGCTCGACAGGGCCATCGTGCCATCGAAGGCGGCGAGGCGGCGTTCGATGCCCCGCAGACCGGTACCAGCCGCGGGGTCGCCGCCGCCCACGCCGTCGTCGGCGACCACCATCGTCAGCGTTGCGTCCGCGTGCCGCAGGGACACCGATCCGGTGTGGGCGCGGCTGTGACGGACCATGTTGGTCAGTGTCTCCGCGACGGCGAAGTACGCGGCCGACTCGACGGGTGTGTCGAGTCGGCCGGGCAGGTCGACATCGACTGTGATCGGCACGGGCAGGCTGAGTGCCAGCGCCCGCACCGCGCCGTCCAGTCCGCGTTCGGCCAACACGGGTGGATGGATACCACGGACCAGGTGCCGCAGCTCGACAAGTGCGGTGCCGCTCGCTTCACGCGCTTCAGCCAGCATTTCGTGGGCTGCGGCCGGGTTCCGGTCGATCAGTTCGTCGGCGAGACCGATCGTCATGCCCAGCGAGACGAGCCGCGCCTGGATGCCGTCGTGTAGGTCGCGCTCGATGCGGCGCAGCTCGGCTGCCTGGGCGTCCACCGTGTCGGCGCGCGTCACAGTCAGCTGGGTTACCCGCAGGCGGAGTTCGGCGGCCCTGGTCGGAGCGAGGAGGAGTCGGGCGAAGTACGCGTCGACCCGCCGTAGCCACGGCGCCACCCACAGACCGCCGGCGAGGATGGCGGCGCCTTGCGGCAGGCAGATCAGCCCTTCACTGAATGTGTCGATGGACCAGACGGCGCCGTATCCGTACCAGTCGGTGCCGAGCCAGATCCACAGCGGTGTCAGCGTCAGACCCATGATCCCGTACAGCGGCACGGCCAGGGAGATCACGCCGAGGGCGGCCCCGACGATCCCGCCGGGCAGGAGCCAGGCGAGGTCGCGCCAGGTGGCCGGGTCCGTGACGATCCACCGGAAGCGCCGCCAGCCGCCGGCAATGCCCCGTTGCGGGGGCGGATGGTAGGGACGTGGCACCGGGACCCCGGCCCGTGCGGCACGCCTACGTTCGAGATCCGCCCGCTTCCGGACCAGCGTCGTCGTCCAGGACACCAGCGCCATGCCGAGCAGCGGCACCGGGACCAGGACCAGCGCCAGCAGCGATACGCCGAGCAACGCGACGTTGGCCAGGGCCAGGCCGATCGCGGCCAGACCGGCGAGCACCGCGCGCACACCCCGCCGCGCCCACTCGTACGTCCGCTCGTCAGGCCTGGCCACGTCCACGGGTGCCATTGTGCCCGCGCGATCGCCGTTTCTCGGTGGTGTTAGCACCCCGTTCGACGGGGAGATAGCGTTCCTGACAGCGCCCTTCCGAGGCGGTCTGCTGGAATCATGATGACTACCGTGAGACCGTCGCAGTCGACGACCGGCAGTGATTTCGCCATCCTGTCCCGCCGGATCATCGACGCGGGGTTGATGCGCCGCCGGCCCGCCTATTACGTCGTCCGGCTGAGCGTCGTCACGCTGATGTTCGTCGGCGGCTGGGCGGCCTTCTTCGCCATCGGCTCCTCCTGGTGGCAGATGATCACCGCCGTGTTCCTCGCCGTCACGTTCGCCCAGGTCGCACTCGTGGCGCACGACCTGGCGCACCGGCAGGTGTTCCGCACCAAACGTCCGAGCGCGGTCGCCGGACTGCTGGCCGGCAATCTCGGCATCGGAATGAGCTACGGCTGGTGGCTGGACAAGCACACCCGTCACCACAACAACCCCAACCACGACGACCTCGACCCGGACGTGGCCCCCGAGGTGCTCGTCTGGGCCACCGAGTCGGCCGTCGGCCGTCGCGGGCTGAAGGGCTTCATCACCCGGCACCAGGCCGCACTGTTCTTCCCGCTGCTCACGCTGCTCGCCGTCAGTCTGAAGGTGTCCAGCGTCAAGGCGTTGCGCCACGGCACGGTGAAACAGCGGGGTGTGGAGAGTGCATTGCTGATCCTGCACGCCGTCGGCTACCTCGGCGCGCTGGTGCTCGTTCTCTCGCCGCTGCAGGCCGTCGCCTTCCTGTTGCTGCACCAGGCACTGTTCGGCGTCTACCTCGGCATGACCTTCGCCCCCAACCACAAGGGCATGCCGCACCCGACCGGCGCCGAGGACTATCTCCGCAAGCAGGTGTTGACCTCCCGTAACGTTCGGGGAAGCCGGCTGGTCGACGCGGCGCTCGGCGGTCTGAACTACCAGATCGAACACCACCTGTTCCCCGGCATGCCGACGCCCCACCTGCGTAAGGCACAACCGATCGTGCAGGCATACTGCGCCGAGATCGGCGTCGCCTACGTACAGACCAGTCTCGTCACCTCCTACCGCCAGGCCCTGCGACACCTGCACGAGGTGGGCGCGTCCGCACGCGCCGAACACGCGCGGCGTTGACCCAGCGGCCCCGCCGGTGTCAATCCCGTCACGACAGTGGGCTCGACATAACATGCACGCGCTTGGATCCGTTTAGGGAAGCCAGGCACACCCCACCGCTTCCAATCTGCGTGCGGGAACGTCGATTCGCCTCCGGAAACCCGTCCCATCGATCACGACGCCGTCGCGAACCCTCGCCGTGCTCTGTTCGACCGCGCTCGTCGCGGCCATCACCAACCCGGGACATCGAGGCTGTCCGAGCCGCCGTCGACGCGCCGGTGGGTGGCGACCGTCGCCGCCCGTGGCGCCAGCGCCTCGCCCCCGCTCGCTGGGCGGCCCGCCGTGAACTCCGTAACTAAGAGCGACCGGCAATAGGCCGACACGCCCTGATAGCCAGCCCACCACCCTGGGCAGGGAAGATCTTGGTACGAATCTGCCCCTCGAGGGGCGCACTCGTACCAAGATCTCGGATGCCTTGGCGTGGCAGCGAGCCTGCCAGATGGTTGCCTGCGGTCAGTGACGGGCCCATGGGCATGTGCCGCGTCCGCCTCCGGCCGCTCGACCTCCCGCTGCGTCACCACCACCAATTGCCGGCCGCTCTAATTTGAGAGTGTTTGAGATTCCGGCTGAGGTGGCTGCCCAACTTGATCTTTAAGTTGTGCGGCGTGGACGGGGATACTCCTAGGAACGTCGGCCGGTGAGGCGGCACTACCCGAACGAAAAGACACGTTCCTCCGGGTCCACGACCACGGCCAAAATCGCTCCAGGCACGAGGGTCGGGTCATCAGCGCGCATCGTCTCCGCCTCGAAGCTGGCGAACCCAGTACCGCTAATCCGCAGGCGGAGTTTCAGCCGGGAATCCTCCCCACCCAGATGGTTGGCCACCGCGAGAATCTCCGCCGTCGCGGCGACACCAGTTGCGGCGAGCCGCCGCGCGTCGCGGCGCGAGCGAGTGACCAGGCGCAAGCCCCAAACTCCGAAGCCGCCGCCGACGACCGACGTCAGTAGGCCCCCGGCGAGCAAGCCCCAGAAGTCTGCGGCAGGCAGGTTCCGGCCCTGCGATACGCCGACGGACAGCAGAACCGGTCCGGGCAGACAGATCGCCAAGAACATCACTCGACAAAGTAGTGCCCCGATCGGACCGATGCGCGTCTCCGCCTCCCGGGGCACAGTCGACATCCCCACACCCTAGTTGTTCTTCCCAAAGAGGTTGGCGACGCAACTGGTGGGTGGGTGGCTGCGCGATCGGCCGTCCCAGCCCGGCGCCGGCGTCACCCGTACCGGGGTGATCGAACAGCCCGGACAGTGGCTGCTACCGATCGGCGACGGCATCGCCGACTGGCGGACCTTCTCCACCCTCGCACCGGACCGCCCGGTCGACCTCGGTGACCTGCTCTATCAGGTGCAGCTCGACGGGCGCTACCTCAGCCGGTGGTAGACGACGCCTTCGAGGTCGTCGCGGTTGAAGGCGGCTGCGTTGGTGAGGTGGCCGTCGTATGGGCCGACCTTGGTCACTGCTCGGCCGTCGCGCAGGATGATCTGGAGTCCGTGTTCAGGCTCCCAGTCGCAGTTGCATTCCGCTGTGACGTAGACGTGCTGGTCGTGGAAGCCGTCTCGGTCGAGGGCGATCTCGACGGGGTGGATGTACGCCCATGAGGGCCTCGCCCGCACTCTCGCGACACTCATGACCACCCGCTCGGACGCACTCGCCGCGGGCGCCCATGCCCTGCACCAGGCCATCACCGACCTCCGGGCCGCCGCCACCAAAGACCGGAACAATCCGCGACGACGTGGGAGCCGGCACCGTCATGATGGCCCTTCACGGCATCTGCGCGGCCTACGGCCACCCGACCTACCGCACCGACGCGGACGGCGTCATCATCCTCGTCCTCGCAGGCCCCCGCCGCACGGCGCCATGAGTGATGCCCGCCCGGTGATAAGGCCGAGACCGGCCGGGACGCGTACGTCCGCTGGGGCACCGGTCGCCGGGCTCAGTCCTGCTCGTCGGCCGCCCGGCGCGCTGCGCGCTCGTGGCGGTCGTCTGCTCGGGCGTGAGCGATGGCAAGAAGCGGGTTCTCGGGCACGCCTGCGGGCCGGGCATGACGACGCTGCCGACGCCGTACACCGCATTGCCCGGGTGTGACACGAGAGTGCCCAGCCGGGGCGAGGACGTACGGCAAGCTGTTGGACAGGTCCCGCTGACGGGGGACCTCACGGCGCCAGCTGATGGAACCGGCTGCCGTGGAAGACCAAGGGCCGGACGGTCTGTTCGACGCCCAGGTCGTGGATGCGCAGCAGCACGATGTCGTGGTCACCGGCCGGGATCTGTTGTTCCACGCTGCACTCGAACCAGGCCGGTGCGCCCTGCATGAGCACCGCCCCGTGCGTGGTGGCGTGCCAGTCCAGGCCGACGAACTTGTCCGCGTTGCTGGTAGCCAGTTGTCGGCAGACCTGTTCCTGGTCGGCGGCGAGCACGCTGATCCCGCACCGGGCGGCCGACCGCAGCCGGCGCCACGTCCGCGACGAGTGGGCGATGCAGATCGAGACCAGTGGTGGGTCCAGCGATACGGAGGTGAAGGAGTTGGCGGCGAGCCCGGCGGGTCGGCCGTCGACCAGGGCGGCGACGGCCGTCACCCCCGAGGGAAACGCACCGAGGACGCGGCGCAGACGCGCCCCGTCCAGGGAGCTCTCGTCGATCATGCGAACCTCCGTGGTCACGGCCCGAGCAGGCGACGGCCGGCGGCGACCGGCGACCGGTGGTCGGCGAGGGCGAGCCTCTGGACGGCGACGACGTTCAGGCGGTGTGGCATCGGGGGGAGTCACCTTCCCGCCGTCGTCGGCGGCGGGGCGGTGTCCCCGCTGGGCTCCGCTCCGGTCGCCACCGGCCGCTGTGGGTCGGTGGACCACTGCGACCAGGAGCCGGGATACAGGGCGGCCGGAATGCCGGCGATGGCCAGCGCGGCGATTGCGTGCGCGGCGGTGACACCGGAACCGCAGTAGACGCCCACCTGGCCGGCCGTGGCGAGTTGTCCGAACCGGGCGCGGAGCGCCGCCGCGGGCAGGAACCGTCCGTCCGGGGTCAGGTTGCCGCTGGTGGGCAGGCTCACCGCCCCGGGGATGTGACCGGCGCGTGGGTCGATCGGCTCCACCTCGCCCCGGTACCGCTCGGCGGCTCGGGCGTCGAGGAGCGCACCGCGCGACGGCAGGGCAGCCGCAGCGTCGGTGTCCAATACGGGTAACGCCCCTGGGGTGAGGGTCACGTCACCCGCCTTGGGCGGCGGCTGCGCACCGGTGTGCAGCGGGCCGCCCGCACCGGTCCATGCGGCCAGGCCGCCGTCGAGAATGCGGACGTTGGTCAGGCCGGCCCAGCGCAGCAGCCACCAGGCCCGGGCCGCGCCGAGCGCGCAGTGGTCGTCGTAGACGACGATCGGTGTGCCGTTGCGTAGACCCCAGCGGCGGGCTGCGGCCGTGAGGTCCGCGATCGGCGGCAGGGGGTGACGGCCCTCGCCTGCGGCGGCGGGCGCGGCGAGCTCCGTGTCGAGGTCGACGTAGTGGGCACCGGGGAGGTGCCCGGCGAGGTACCGGTCCCGGCCGTCGCTGCGGCCCAACTCCCAGCGGACGTCGAGCAACGTTGGCGGCTGCGGCGCGGCCAGCTCGGCGCGCAGTCCGGTGGCGTCGACCAGCACCGGTGGGTGGGTGGTTACTGGCTCAGACATCGTGGCCCACCGGTGGGGCGGTGGTGGAGTACTGCTGCTCGGCGGTGGCGATCGGGGCCAGTTCGCCGCCGAGGCGCAGGCGTTCGAGGAACAGGACGACGGTTGCCGCGACAGTGCGGTGGGTCTGGTCGTTGAGCGCGTCGTGCCGGCCCTCGGTGATGGTCACCAGTTCGGCCCGGGGCGCACCGGCGTACCAGCGACGGGCGGCGTCGACCGGGCTGACCTCGTCGTTGGCGCCGTGGATGCCGAGGAGCGGTACGGTGATCCGCTGCGGGACACCGGGGTCGAGCCATTCGGCCGGTAGGTCACCGAAGAGGTCTCCGGGCCGTACGCCGGCTTCGCTGATCTTGGTCCGGTGGGTGCCGCAGGCGGTGCGCAGGTCCAGCTCGTCGTTCCATCCTGGCGCGGAGTCGCCGCCGGTGGTGGTTCGGGCATTCGCGGGTAGGCCGGCGAGGACGAGGCCGGCGACCGTACCGTTCGCCAGGTTCGCCGTGTCGGCCGGCAGCGCGGTCAGGTACGCGGCGTAGGCCGCCCCCGCGTCCGAGCCGACCAGGACTCGGGGCGTGCTGGGGTCGGCCTCGGCCAGGAGGCCGAGCACCTGTTCGCGGGTCCGGTCGGCGTCGTCGCTGGGGGCGGTGACCGCATGCACCCGGTAGCTGTCGGCGGCGAGTCGTCGACCGAACCGCTCATACACGTGCGGGGTCTCGCCCCGCCCGGGCAGCACGATCAGGGTTCCGCGCAGCGGCAGCTTGTCTGGTTCCCGCCAGCTGATGGTGGTGTGCGGGTGGGTGAGGGCCATCGGAACCTTCCGGGGCAGGGGTGCGGAGCGCGGAGTCCGGCCGGTCAGGTCGACCAGCGGGTGTGCGACAGGCCGGGGTGGCATCTGACGAAGGGGCGGGGGCGGCTCGCGCAATCGGCGCCGGGCGAGCGGTATGGGTGGCCGTGCCCGGCCACTACGGTCAGCCTCGGCGTCAGGGCCGGCGCGTGGCGTGGCGAACCGGTCGGCCCTCCGCGCGGCACCGACGCGTTGGTGGCGGCGATGAGAGCGCGGCCGGAGCCAGGTCGATGCAGCGAAGCCGCGAGCTGCGGCGGTGCGCCGGCACCATCTCTACCATGCCTAGCAGGTTAGTGGGGTTAGAGATCCGCCGTCCAACCATGATTCGTGATCACGACCGATCGCGGATGCTGATCAGAGTGCCTTGCCCGGGTTGAGGATGCCCGTCGGGTCGAACAACGCCTTGAGATCCCGCTGGAGGGCCTCGACGTCGGCGCCGAGTTCCGCGCGCATCCACCGGCGTTTCAGCACCCCCACCCCGTGCTCGCCGCTTATCGTCCCGCCCAGCTCCAGAGCGGTCCGGAAGATCCGGTCGGCGGCCTCCTGCACGATGGGGTCGGAGGGCTGCCGGTCGGCCGTCAGGACGATGATCGGGTGCAGGTTGCCGTCCGCGGCATGGGCAAAGGTGTGGATCGCCACACCGGTGACCCGCGCGATCTCGTCCACCGCCGCGACCGCGGCGGGTAGCTGCGACCGTGGCACGCTGATGTCCTCGATCAGGACCTGCCCCACCCGCTCCAGGGCGGGCAGGGCCGCCCGGCGTACCGCGACCAACCGCGCCGCCTCCCGCGGATCCGTGGTGACCGCGAGGTCCGTGGCGAACGGCCGCAGGGCCGCCGCGGCCATCTCGGCCTCCGGTGCCGCCGCCGCGCCGTCGGTCTGCAACAGGGCGAACGCCGTGCCGCGTCCCCGCAGATCGCTGCCGGTGTGCGCGTCGATGCACGCCAGGGTCGGCCCGTCGATGAACTCGGCGACCGCCGGCACCACCCCGGTCCTGCGGACCTCCCGGACGGCCGCGAACGCCGCCGCCGGGTCGGGGAAGAAGGCGGCGATGGTGGCGGTGGCGACAGGCTGCGGCCGTAGTCGCAACGCGGCACCGACGATCACCCCGAGGGTGCCCTCCGATCCGACGAAGAGGCTGGTCAGGTCGTACCCGGTGACCCCCTTGAGGGCTCGGCGGCCGGTGCGCACGAGGCGCCCGTCGGCCAGCACGACGTCCAGCCCGAGCACCGCGTCCCTGGTGACGCCGTACTTGGCGCAGCGCAGCCCGCCGGCGTTGGTGGCGATGTTCCCGCCGATGGTGGAGATTTCCACGCTGGCGGGATCCGGGGCGTAGCGCAGGCCGTGCCGCAGCGCCGCCCGGTCCAGGTCCGCCGTGATCACCCCGGGCTCGACCACCGCCAGTTCGTCCTCGACGGAGATGTCGACGATCCGGTCCAGCCCGGTCAGGTCGAGCACGATTCCGCGGTCGGCGGCAGTCGCCGCGCCGGCCAGGCCGGTCCCCGCGCCGCGGGCCACGAGCGGGGTCCCGCTGCGGTGCGCGTACCGGACCACGTGCTGCACGCCGGCCACGCTGCGTACGGAGGCCACCGCGGCGGGCCGCACCGGTGGGGTCCACCCCGACCGGTCGAACCGGTGTGCGTCGAGCGCCGCATCGTCGACGCGCCATCGGACATCCTCGTGCGGGGGCAGAGGATCGACCGCGGCGCTCATCGCGTGCCCGCCCGGCCCGTCGGGTCGGCTCCGGCCGGGCGACCGCGCTCGGCAGACTGATCACGGCTTGAAATCATGCATATCCTATCCAGGCGGTGTGATATCCGACGCCGTCGGCGCGGCGCCGGCCCCGGGGCACCCGGGTCCCGGGCGTGTCCTGCGGTTTCGCAGGTTGCACCAAACCCTATCGACTTGATAGACATTAGAACGTGAGCGTCTCACTCGACCTGGAGCACCTGCGGACGCTCGTGGCCATCGCCGACTGCGGCGGCTTCGGGCGGGCCTCCGTGGCGCGCCACATCAGTCAGCCGGCCCTGAGTCAGCACGTCCGACTGCTGGAGCGGAGCCTGAATCGCAAGCTCTTCGCCAGGGACGGGCGCGGGATGAAGCTCACCGCCGACGGGGAGCAGGTGCTGGCGGAGGCTCGCAAGATCCTTGCGGTGCACGACGAGGCCGCCGAGCGGTTGCAGCTCTCGGCCGAGCGGATCGTCGTGATCGGGTCGAGCGAGCACTCCGCCGAGCAGATGCTGCCGACAATGATCAGCATGGTCAACGAGGCGTTCCCGGGAGCGGTCACGCGTTTCGAGATCGGCCGTTCGACGCTGTTGGCAGAGTCGGTCGCCAAGGGGTCGGTGGATTTCGCCATCATCCTGGCATCGCGGGGCAACGAGGGTGGATACGAACTCGGTCGCATGCAGTTGCGCTGGTACCAGGCGCCCGGCTGGACGCCTTCTTCGGCTGCCGAGGTGCTGCCGCTCGTCGCGTTCGAGGAGCCCTGTGCGCTTCGGGAGCGGGCGATGGCGGCGCTCGCCACCGCGGGCCTACGGGTCGCCGTCGCGGGGCAGTCCTCCACGCTGGATGGTGTCCTCGCCGGCGTCCGAGCAGGGCTCGGCGTGGCGTTGCTGCCCACCAGCGGCGGCCAGCTCGCCGGCCTGGTGGTGCACGAAGGGCTGCCTGCGGTGGGCACCGTCGGGGTGAACCTGCTGACCCGCCGCGGGCTCGATCCTGCCATCAAGGAGGCTGCCACCCTCGCCGGAAGGGAGTTCTTCCGGCGCCGCGGGATTCCGGTGCAGGCGCCTGCGGGAGACACCGCTAGCGGGTCCACCGAGTTCACCGCGTTGTCGCCGGATCGGACCGGTCCTGCCGTCGTCGAGCGGGACGGGGAGCCGGTTCTCCCTCGGGGGTAGCGGGCACGGGTAGTGGCCACTGAGCGCACAGCCGGCGGGAGATCGGCGTCGAGGCCGCCGCAGCACGTGATCCGCTCCTCGTCGTCGTGCGACCCGTGCTGCTCGTCGACGTTGATGTGGGCGGCCATATCCCTCTCCCCTGGTCGGCGGCGTGCCGAGCGTACGTTCGCCCGCCGCCGGGCGTCCAAGAGTGGTCGCTGATGCGAACCGATCAGCAGGATCGATGAGAACGGCGGCCGCCGGGTCTGCCCGCCGGCCGTACGCAGGAAGAACGTTCCTCCAGTCATAAGGGATTCCAATCATTTCCTATCGGTATTGTATGTTGGACGTCGCCGAGCAGCCGCTCCTATCGTGGCTCCGAGGTCGTCGATGATCCCCACGCCCTCGACGTCCCCGAGCCACATGGGTGCCGTCCGTCGGCGCGCTTGGCGTGGCGTTCACCGCCGTCATGAGGCTCATGCGGCATACAGCTAAGGAATTGCCATGAAACTCCGACGCACTGTGCGCGCCGCCGCAGGTGCCGCAGCGTTGACGCTCCTCGCCACGCTTGCCGCGTGCGGATCAGCCGACGGTCGAGGCACCTCGACTGCTGGCGATTCGAGGTCGCAGACCCTGAAGATCGGCACGGCGGACGTCACGCTCGGTGCGGGTTGGGCGGCCCAGGGCATCCTCAAGGACCTTGCCTACAACGTCGAGTTCGTGCGTTTCCAGAACCAACTCGAGGTCACCGCGGCACTACAGTCCGGTGAGATCGACGGTTCGTTCGCGGCGCTGTTCACGCCGGTGCAGGCCGCCGCGGGCGCGCCGACGCCGTGGACCGCCGAGACGGCACCGTTCAAGGTCATCCTCGCCTCCAGCCCGGCTGACCTCGGCGAAGGCTACCCGTACGGCACCAGCGCGGCACCGAAGTCAGGCATCACCGAGCTCACGGCCAGCACGGTGCGGGGCAAGCGCTGGACCGCGGTCCCGGGTGCCGGCAACTACCTCACGCTGCTGGCCACCCTGAAGCACCTGGGGCTGACGCTCGATGACATCGAGTACGTGCCGTTGAGTCCCACCGACGGTCCGGTCGCCTTCGCCCAGAGCTCGGTCGACCTGCACAGCGGGCTCTACTCCAGCATCAACGCCGGCCTGCAGGCCGGTGGCCGCAAGTTGCTGAACGCCAACACGATCGGCGCCACGACGCAGGCCGGCCTCATCGCGTCGACGGCGTCGCTCAACGACTCGGCCAAGTCGAAACTGTGGGAAGACTTCG
Organism: Micromonospora zingiberis; assembly: GCF_004331455.1. Lineage (GTDB taxonomy): Bacteria > Actinomycetota > Actinomycetes > Mycobacteriales > Micromonosporaceae > Micromonospora > Micromonospora zingiberis. The sequence goes on along the minus strand of NZ_SJJR01000008.1, from coordinate 14,147 downwards.
TGGTGCGCTGGGTCCAGCACTTCCACTGGAAGGTGACCCATCCCGACGAGGTCCAGGCCGACCTCGTGGCGACGGTGAAGTACGACGCGGAGCGGGCCCGGCTGAGCTGGCTCGGGCTGGGCCGCAACACGGCCGAACCGATCAGCGAGAAGTACCTGACGACCACCCAGACCGTGGCGGCCCTCGCGCTCGAGGGTAAGGCCATCGACCGCGCCGTCGACGACGTCTCGATCCTCTTCGACGACCGGTTCAACACGCTGATCGAGGCCGAGGCCAAGCGCCTCGGCTACGACGAGGCCATTCGAAACTCGGTCGCCACCCACTCCGAGTAACGAGTCGGGCGGGAGCAGCGCCGCCGCCGCTCCCGCTTCCGCTTGCCGATCAGGAGCATCGTGTCCTACCAACCCGACCACCGGCTGTTGCTGACCGTCGTCATCAACGCCACCGGCACCCACCCACGCTCGTGGCTGCACCACCCCGATCCCGGTGCCTTCGTACAACTGGAGCACTACCTGCGCCTTGCCCGTACGGCGCACGAGGGCACCTTCGACGCGATCTGGCTGCCCGACGCCGCTCACATCGGTGCGCCCGCGAGTACCCATTTCGCCAGCCTGGATCCCTTCGTCCTGCTCACCGCGCTCGCGACACAGGTCCCCGACATCGGTCTGGTGCCCACCTTCTCCACGAGCTACCGCAACCCGTACGAGGTGGCGCGCATGGTGACCAGTCTCGATCAGGTGTCGGGTGGCCGGGCCGGGTTCAACGCGGTGACGTCGGTCAACCGGGACGAGGCCAGGAACTTCGGCCAGGACGGCCCAGAGGCATACGCCACCCGATATGCGCGTGCCGACGAGTTCCTCACCGTGCTCACCAAACTGCACCGCAGTTGGCCGCTGACGGACTTCGAGGCGCTACGCGCCCGGGGCCTGTGCTACGACGCCGAGGTGACCAGGCCGGTCGACCACCACGGCGAGCACTTCCAGGTGCGTGGTCCGCTGAACGTGCCGCAGGCACAACCCGGAGGACCTCTCGTCGGCGTCGCCGGCGGCTCGGACCACGCCCAGCAGCTCGCGGTCACCCACGCCGACGCCTTCTACACCGCACTGGTGAACCGGGAGGCCGCGATCGAGTTCTCGCACGGCCTGCGGGCCCGGGCCGGCCGGCCGGTACGGGTGATGCCGGGCCTGGCCCCGATCGTCGGTTCGACCACGGAGGAAGCCAACCGGCTGCTGGACGAGGCCGCCGCCGACTACGGGTTCAGCCTGGACCCGGTGGATCGGGTGAGCGAACTGCTCCAGATCGACCCGAGTCGGCTGCACCCGGACCGGCCCGTGCCGGCGGAACTGCTCGCCCGTCCACCCGCGCAGTGGTCACGGCCACTCGGCTTCTGGACCGCGATCGTCGACGCCGTCCAGCGCGAACAACTGCTCGTCCGGCAGATCGCCCGGCGCTTTCAGGTCTTCACCGGTCATCACGTGGTGGTCGGCACACCCGACCACATCGCCGACTACATCATCGACTGGTGGGCGCGGGGCGCCGTCGACGGCTTCGCCATCCTGTCCCTGTTCAACTTCCGCGACATCCCGACGTTCGTGGACGAAGTTGTCCCCGTGCTCCGTCAGCGCGGGGTGTTTCCCAGCGGCTATCGAAAGGAAGGCCTGCGGCAGCGCTTCGGCATCCCCCAGGCCTTGGAACAGGACCGCCAATGAGCACACCATGGGCAGACATCTTCGCCGCCGAACTGAAGCTCCTGCGCGACACCGCGGCCGACCGGGACCGTCGCGGCGGTAGCGACCGGGAGTCGGTCCGCGCACTCAAGGCCGCCGGCGTCACCCGGGTCCGTCTCGCCGTCGACGAGGGCGGCCACGCGGCGTCCGTCAGCGACCTGTTCGACCTCGTCGTGGACCTCGCGGCAGCGGACTCGTCGATCGCACACGCGCTGCGGGCCCACTTCGTCTTCGGCGAAGGCGCGCTGCACTCGCGGGGCCGGGGCGGCGACCGGTGGTTGGCCGAGATAGCGGCCGGCCGCACCTTCGGCTCCGCCGTGTCGGAACAGAGCGACCTGCGCCCGATGGATCTCCAGGTCACGATCGAGCGCGACGGCGACGGTTACCGCCTCAGCGGAAACAAGCACTACACGACCGGCTCGGTCTACGCGGACTGGATCCAGGTGCTGGCCCGCGACGAGAGTGGCGGCATCGTCCGCACCCGGATCCCCACCGACCGCGACGGGGTCGACATCCGCGACGACTTCGACGGGATCGGCCAACGCGGATCGGCCAGCGGCTCGATCCGGTTCACGAACGTGCGGCTCGCCGCGGACGAGGTGAGCGCCGACGACGGCACCGGGCCGAGGTCGGCCCGCTACCGCAAGACGTTCTCGCAGCTCTATCTGGCGGCGCTGCTGGCCGGCATCGCCGAAGCCGCCCGCGACGAGGCCGCCAGGTACGTGCTGACCCGGGCGCGGGTGGCAGCCCACGGCCATACCGACCGACCCCGCGACGACCTGTTCGTGCAGCGGGGCATCGGACAGATCGCCGCCGACGCGGCGGCGGCGCGATCACTGGTCCGGACCGCCGCGCAACGTCTGGACACGGCCAGCGAGCTCATCACACGCACCGGCGACGCCCCCTCGGTGGACGAACTGGCGGCGTTGTCGGTCGAGGTGACGCAGGTACACACGGTGGTCTCGCGGCTGGCGATCGCCGCCGCGGAGCGGGTCTTCACCGTTGGCAGCGGTTCGGCGGTGTCGGCCGCGCTGAACCTCGACCGGCACTGGCGCAACGCCCGCACCGTCAGTGCCCACAGCCCGATGGACTACAAGGACCAGGTTGTCGGCGCATACGTGCTCAATGGTGCGCACCCGCCCGACAACGGCTACTTCTGATGCCGGCCGGCTGGGCGACGGATGGGGAGGCGTACCGCATGACGCAGACGTACCAATCGCGGCGGATCGTGATCATCGGTCCGGGCGCGACCGGCGGTGCCATCGCCGCGGAACTGCACGACGTGGGCGTTGAGGTATTGCTGGTCGCGCGGGGCGACGAGTACGAGGCGATCAACCGCCACGGGCTGCGATACCACACCACGGACGGCGTACGGGAGTTACGCATCCCGGTGGTCGACGGGCCGGCGGGGGCGGAGCTTCGGCCAACCGACATCCTGCTCATCGCGACCAAGGCCCAGGACGTCGAGCCGGCGTTGCGCGCCTGGGCATGGCAGCCGGTGTCCCACCCGGACGGCTCGACGACCCCGGCGGCGCGCACCTTGCCGCTGCTGACGATCCAGAACGGGCTCAACACCGAGCGGGTCGCGCTGCGCTGGTTCGCGACCGTCTACGCCGCCGCCATCGGCTGCCCCGCCGGGAAGGAGGGCCCCGGCGAGGTCCTGAACTTCGGCGCGGCGGCACGGGTCCTGTGCTGGCTCGGCCGTTACCACGGCGGCAGCGACGCGCAACGGCGGGAGATCGCCACGCTGCTGCGGCAGGCCGCGCCGATCCGGGTGCAGGAGGTACAGGACGTGGTGGCCTGGAAGGCGTGGAAGTTGGGCTACAACACCGTCAATGCCCTCGAACCGGTCTTCACGGCCAGTGCCCTGCGCGACGAGCTACGCCAGCGACTTCGGCGTGAGGCGCTGGACGTGTTCGCGGCGATGGGGATCCGCCCGGTCGATCCGTATCACGATTCCTCGTCGGAACTGGACTTCGCGCTGATCGCACCGCAACCCGTGCCGGGCAGGACCCGCGCGGGCAACTCGACTCTGCAGAGCTTCCTGCGGGGCGCCACCCTCGAATCTGACTACCTCAATGGCGAGGTGGTGCTGCTGGGGCGTCTGCACGGCGTGCCGACGCCACTCAACGCCGCGTTGCAGGAACTCGTGCAGCAGGCGGCGGCCGAGTCGCGCGCCCCGGGCGCGCTCGGCGACGACGCGATCCGAGAGCTGCTGGACGGCGCGCCGGTCGGACAGGAGTCGGCATGACCGTCACCGGCACGAGTGAACTACACCGGCTACGAACGGTGGCGGCGGTCGCGCCGCGACGGCGGATGTTCGGGCTGCGTAATCTGTTGCGCGCGATGGTGCCGATCGCCGCCGTGCTGTTGTGGCACCAGGTGACCACCTCGGGAAGCGTGAGCACCCAGTTCTTCCCACCTCCGCTGGCCGTCGGTGAGGCGCTGGTCGACCTGGTCAGGAGCGGCGAGCTGACCACGGCGCTGGGCACATCCCTGTCGCGGGCCGGCATCGGGCTGGCCTTCGGAGTCCTCATCGGAATCGCCTTCGGCATCGTCAACGGCCTGTTCCGGCTCGGCGAGGAAATCTTCGACTCGTCGTTACAGATCGTGCGTCAGGTCCCGTTCATCGCCATGGTCCCGCTGTTCATCATCTGGTTCGGCATCGGCGAGGAACTCAAGGTCATCATCATCACGCTCGCCTGCGTGTTCCCCGTCTACCTGAACACGTACATGGGCGTGCGGTACGTCGATCCGAACATCATCGAGGCAGGTCGAGTGTTCGGGCTGTCCCGGCCGGGCATCATCTTCCGCATCATCGTGCCGGCATCGTTGCCGTCGGTGCTGGTCGGGATCCGCTACTCGATGGGTACGGCCTTGCTCGCACTCATCATCGCCGAGCAGGTGAACGCCAACAGCGGCATCGGCCAGACCATCAGCGTCGCCGCCAGCGCACTGCGCATCGACATCGTCACGGCCGGCATCGTCGTCTACGCGCTGCTCGGCATCGCCGTCGACGTGGTGATGCGTCTCCTCGAACGGATCCTGCTCCCCTGGGCACGAAAGGCGACGCCATGACGACCAGCGCCCCCGACCGCACGGCAACGCCGGACGTCCCGACGTCGCAGGACCCGCAACCCGCGCCCGAACTTGTGGTGGACCTCAAGCGGGTCGACAAGACGTTCGGCAGCAAACCCATCCTGGCCCAGGTCGACCTGCAGATCCGGCGGGGTGAGTTCGTGGCGCTGCTGGGCGCCTCGGGCTCCGGAAAGTCGACCCTGCTGCGTATCCTGGCCGACCTCGAACCTGCCAACGGCGGCCAGATCGAGGTCTCGGCACGGCGTTCCGTGGTGTTCCAGGACGCCCGTCTGCTGCCATTTCGCCGGGTCGCGGCGAACGTCCGGCTCGGTCTGCGCCGTGCTGACCTCCCCGACGACGATCTTGCGGCGCTCCTGGCCGAGGTCGGCCTGGACGGCTACCAGCGGCGCTGGCCATCGACGCTCTCCGGCGGGGAAGGCCAGCGGGTCGCCCTGGCCCGCGCCCTGGCCCGCGAGCCGAGACTCCTGCTGCTCGACGAACCGTTCGCCGCACTGGACGCGCTCACCCGCATCCGGATGCACGACCTGGTGCTCGCCCTGTGGCGCCAACACCACCCCGGTGTCCTCTTCATCACCCACGACGTGGACGAGGCCATCCTCCTCGCCGACCGGGTACTCGTCCTCGCCGACGGCGGTTTCCGCGAGGACGTCGCCATCACGGTGCCCCGGGAGTCGCGACGGTCGTCGTGGCCGGAGGGTGGGCAGGTCCGCCGCCAGTTGCTCGCCGCGCTCGGGGTGCAGGACGGCCGGACCGACAACCCCGACATTGGGAGGCAAGCATGACCCGGATAGCCGCGTCGAAGGGCAGAGTGGTCCTCGCCCGGGGCGACGAGCACGTCGACGTCGCGGTCGCCAGTGGGGGGAGGTTCGGCCCGGACCCGCAGCAGGTGTTCGCTCACTGGGACGACTTCGTCGCCTGGGCGGCCCGCACCAGTCCCGGCGAACCCCAGCTGCCCGCAGACGGTTCCTGGGACAGTCCGGTCGGCCGACCACGGATGGTGATCGCCGCCGGCGTCAACCACCCCGGCAAGTTCGCCTCCATCGGCGTGGACGCACCGGCGTCGCTCGGCATCGTGAGCAAACTGCCCACGGCCTACGCCGGACCGGACGCCCCCATCCCGGCCGCAAGCCAACAGGTGTACGTGGAAGTCGAACTGGCCCTGGTGATCGGCCGCCCGATGTGGCGGGTGCCGGCCGCGACCGCGCTCGACCATGTGCTCGGGGCGACGATCGCACTCGACATCACCGACGCCGCAGCGCTCGTCGTCGCGCCCGCGAACCGGCCCGGCAGCCGTGACGTCGTCTACTTCAATCCGGCCAAGTCGCTGCCCGGCTACTGCCCGTTCGGTCCGGTCGTCGCCGGGCTGGACGACCTTGGCGATCTGACCTCGCTCGTCCTGGAACTGCACATCAACAACCAGCTCGTGCAGCGGGGCACGCTGACCGATCTGCACTTCTCGGCCGCCGAGATGCTCGCCCAGGTCAGCGCACTGCTTCCACTGGAACCGGGCGACGTGGTGCTGACCGGCAGCCCGGGGTGGGTCGACGGTTCCCGTGCCGTCGCCGTCGGTGACGAGGTCGTCGCGACCATTACCGGGCTCGGCGAACAGCGCCACCGTGTGGTCGCGGCCTGACCCTGCCCCGTTCTGATACGCCGAGGCTGGAAGGGTCAAGCCGGGTGAACAACCGCCACGTACCTCTCAATGTCATGTTCAACGCGTTCGGTACCTATCCGTCGGGCTGGCGGGCGCTGCCAGACCCGATCCGCTTCGGCACGACCGATCGGTACGTCGAGTTCGCTCGCACCGCCGAGCGAGGTGGCCTCGACGCGCTGATGCTCGGTGACGTGCTGGTGGCGCCGCGCCACCCCAGCACCGGGCCGTGGACCGGACTGGACCCGTTCGTGGTGCTGAGCACGGTCGCGGCCCACACCGACCAGATCGGCTTGATCGTCACCGCGTCCACGACGTTCCACCACCCGTTCCACGTCGCCCGGGCCGTGCTCTCCCTCGACCAGGTCACCCGGGGGCGGGCCGGCTGGAACATCGTCACCACGGCCGACCGGCGGGCCGCCAGTCAATTCGGCAGCACGCCGGTGAACACCTCGACGGAGCGGTACGCCCGAGCCCGGGAGTTCGTCGAGATCGTCCTCGGCACCTGGGACAGTTGGCCGGCAGACACGCCGTTCGGCGCCGACCTGACCGGCGACTTCGTCGACGCCACCGCCGCACGCCCGTTCAGCTACCACGGCGAACACCTGCAGGTCACCGACGTCGTCTCGCCGGTGCCGCCGTCCGCCCAGGGCCGTCCGGCGCTGGTGCAGGCGGGCGCGTCCGGTGACGGACGCGACCTCGCCGCCCGCTACGCCGACGCCGTCTTCACCGTGCAACACGAGGTGGGGGCGGCCCGCCAGTTCCGGGCCGACCTGCTGACCCGAGCGCGCCAGCACGGTCGCCCGAGCGTCGCCGTTCTGCCGGGCATACAGGTCTACCTCGAGTCGAGCACCGCCGGCGCGCAGGCAGTACTGCAGGAGTTGGAGCACAACCCGGACGACCGCAACGCGTTGGTGTTCTTCGCCGACCGGGTGGGACTGCCGGTGGAGGAACTCAGGATCGACCGGGCCCTCTCGCCGGACCAGTTGCAGCGGGCGCGCCCGCCGGTGCCGGCCTTCTTCCACCAGATCGCGGCGCTCACCCGGAGCGAGGCGCCTACCGTCGGTCAGCTCATCACCCTCGGGCTGCACCACAACCGGTCCTTCGCCGGAACGCCCGAAGAACTCGCGGACCTCATCGAAGAGTGGGTCACGACCGGCGCGGCCGACGGCTTCAACCTCTCCACCGGACGCGGCATCGTGGACCTGGAGCGAATCGTGGACCACCTCGTTCCGCTGCTGGTCAAACGCGGACTGCGACCGCCGACGTACACGGAGCCGACCCTGCGTGGGCGCCTGTCCGGACCGCACGAGCATGCCTGACACACCGTCGGCACCCGCCGGCATCGGTCGCGGCAGACCGGCCGCCGCGACCGATGTGGTTCGTGAGCTGCGCCGCGCGGGACTGGACGTCCGCGACGACACGACCACGAAGGCCATGTACGCCTCCGACGCGTCGCTGTACCGCATCACGCCGACGGCCGTGGTCCGCCCCCGGGAAACAGCCGACGTGGCAGCCACGCTCGACATCGCCCGAGCAGCCGGAGTGCCGATCACCTCGCGTGGCGGAGGCACATCCATCGCGGGCAACGCCGTCGGGCGCGGCCTCGTGCTCGACTTCAGCCGGCACATGAACCGGGTGTTGGCCATCGACGCCGAAGCGCGTACCGCCCGCGTCCAGCCCGGCACGGTGCACGCCGTCCTGCAACGGGCCGCGCTGGCGCACGGTCTGCGCTTCGGTCCGGACCCGTCCAGCCACACCCGGTGCACGATCGGCGGGATGATCGGCAACAACGCCTGCGGCAACCGGGCCCTCGGCTACGGCCGGACCTCGGACAACGTGCGGAGCATGACGCACCTGCTCGCCAACGGGGAAACCCTCACCACCGGCCACGACGCCACCGGCGCCCCGTCCGCGCACGGCCCGACGGCGCTGCTGACCGACCTGAATCAGGTCATGGCCCGTCATCTGGCCACCGCCCGCGTCGAGTTCGACCGCTTCGGCCGGCAGGTCAGCGGCTACGCGGTACAGCATCTGCTGCCGGAACGCTTCGATCTCAACCAGGCCCTGGTCGGCGCCGAAGGCACCCTCACCATCGTCACCGAGGCGACGGTGCGGCTGGTCAGGGATCCCGCTCATCGCGTGCTGGTGGTGCTGGGTTTCGCCGACATCGCGGGCGCCGGCGAGGCCGCCCCGATGGTGACGACGTTCCGCCCGACGGCCTGCGAGGGCATGGACGAGCGACTCGTCGCCGTGCTGCTGTCCCGGCGGACCGCCGCCGTGCCCCCGTTGCCGAAGGGGCGGGCCTGGCTGTTCGTCGAGATCGCCGGTGACGATCGGACCGAGGTGCTCGATCGGGCGCAGCAACTCGCCTCGGCCGGGCTGGGACTGGAATCGGTCGTGGTCACGGATGCGGCCACCGCGGCGCGGCTGTGGCGCATCCGCGAGGACGGTGCCGGCCTGGCCGGCCGTGCCCCGTCCGGCCGGCCGGCCTGGCCAGGTTGGGAGGATGCCGCCGTACCGCCGCAGCGGCTCGGCCCCTACCTCGCCCGATTCGACGAACTGGTCGCCGCCTTCGGGATGACCGCAGCACCCTACGGGCACTTCGGTGACGGCTGCATGCACGTGCGGCTGGACTTCCCGTTCGACCGGCCCGACGGCACACAGGTGTTGCGCGACTTCCTCCGGGAGGCGGCCGACCTGGTCGCCGAGTACGGCGGTTCGCTCTCCGGAGAACACGGCGACGGACGGGCCCGGGCAGAACTGCTGCCGAGAATGTACTCGGCCGACGCGCTCGTGCTCTTCGGTCGGATCAAGCATGCCTTCGACCCCGACAACCTCCTCAATCCGGGTGTACTTGTCGACCCGGATCCGGTGGACGCCGACGTACGGGCCGCGGGTGTGGCTCCGTACCGCACCCGGTTGGCCTTTGCCTACCAGGACGACGCCGGCGACCTCGCGCAGGCGGTGCACCGATGCACCGGGGTCGGCAAGTGCCGAGCGGACAATTCGGCCACCGGCGGAATCATGTGCCCCTCGTACCTGGCCACCCGCGAGGAGCGCGACTCCACCCGGGGCCGCGCCCGGGTGTTGCAGGACGTCGTCCGGGGCGCCCTCGACTGGCGTTCCCCGGCGGTAGCCGAGTCGCTGGACCTCTGCCTGGCCTGTAAGGGCTGCCTGGCCGACTGCCCTACCGGCATCGACATGGCGACCTACAAGGCCGAGGCGCTCGCCCAGCGCTACCGCGGTCGGCTCCGGCCACGCTCGCACTACACCCTCGGTTGGCTACCGCGTTGGAGCCGGCTGGCCGCCCGCGCGCCGCGGCTGGCCAACCTCGCCGTCGGGCTTCCGCTGCTGCGTCGCCTCACCGCCTCCGTCGCCGGCATCGACCACCGCCGCAGGCTGCCCGCGTTCGCCCGTACGCCGTTTCGTCGCCGGTGGGCCGCGCGGACCGCCGCCGCGGCGAGCCGGACCGGGCAGCCGGTCGTCCTCTTCGTCGACACCTTCAGCGACGCCTTCTCCCCCGCCGCGGCCGAGGCGACCGTCGAGCTGCTGCGCCAGGCGGGCTTCGCGCCCCAGCTGCCGGCAACGCCGACGTGCTGCGCACTGACCTGGATCAGCACCGGTCAGCTCGACGCGGCCCGGAGGATTCTCGGTCGGACCGTCGCCGAGCTGGCCATCGCGGCTCGCGCCGGAATCCCCGTCGTGGGCATCGAGCCGTCCTGCACGGCGGTGCTGCGGTTCGACGCGGTCGAACTGCTCGCCGGCACCGACCACGCCGACGACGCGCGTACCGTCGCGGCGGCGACGCGAACCCTGGCCGAGGTGCTCGCCACCGCGTCGAGCTGGACACCGCCCGACCTGACCGGGGTCAGCCTGGTGGTGCAGCCGCACTGCCACCACTACGCCGTGCTCGGCTGGACGGCGGATCGCGCGCTGCTGGAGCGAACCGGGGCGACGGTCACCGCCGTGTCCGGCTGCTGCGGCCTCGCCGGAAACTTCGGCGTCGAGCAAGGCCACTACGAGATTTCGGTGAACGTCGCCGAAGGGAACCTGCTACCGGCACTGGACACCAGTCCGGACGCGATCGTGCTCGCCGACGGCTTCTCCTGCCGTACGCAGATCGCCGACCTTCGCGACCGACCGTCGATGCATCTCGCCGAATTGCTGGCCGGCAGTTCCGACGCGGCGAGAAGGCCGGCGCACACCGAACTCGCCGAGGACGTCGACCGCCCCGGCCGGTAGGGCACCGGCCCGACCCGCACTTGTCGGTGGTCGGATAGCAGGCCGGCGATGGCGCGGACGGTAGCGCCGAAGTGTTCGCGTCGGCCGTGGTAGCGGGCCAGGATCCGCCAGCTTCTTCAGGTGTCCGATCACATGCTCCAAGCGGAGGCGCTTGATGGATCCAACGGGTGCCGGCGCGTCGGGCTGCCGTTGGGGATGTCCTGCGTCGATGGCCACGTCTCCTGTGAAGGCACCGCTGGGCAGGGCGGCTATTCCCGTGGCCGCCCTGCCCAACGTCTGCAGCTCGGGATACGCCAAACGTCGGCCCTCTCTCGAAGACGCACGCAGACCCAACCCCGACACAACCCGTTAGTACAGTTGTTCCACGTTCCGGGTATCGTCCTGGGATGACCGCTCCTGACACCCCGCCCGATCCAGCCTCATTGACTGGCCGGCAGCGGCAAATCCTCGTCGTGATCCGTGGCTGGGTTCAGCGGCATGGCTATCCGCCGACGGTGCGAGAGATCGGCAAAGCGGTTGGCAGTGCAGGGCGTCGGCGGTAATGACGGTGTCGCGTAGGTCGCTGATCTGCTCGGACCAACGAGATCACCCGCTTCGCGCCGCTGCTGGTGCCCACCGATGTCGCCCACCTGCTCAAGGCCGGTGGCGACGACATCCTCGCCACCGCGCTGGCCCGGCTGGTAGACCGCGACGCCCGTGATGACCATCCGGGCGACCCGGCCACGGATCGCCCGACCCGACGCCGCATCGCACTCATCGCACACGGCGCGGCCGTCCGATCCGGCCACCATGCCACCAGCGCCGACCGGACCGCCCTGATCGAAGCGGCGCGGTGGCTCGCCGGCTGGCCCGCCTTCACCAGCACGGCCACCGGGCTGCTGGTCGACCTCGGCCGACTCGACAACCTCGACGAGATCGCCGGGCTGTGCGCAGGCCGGCCTGTCCTGGCCGCTCGCACCGCCAACGCGTCGCCACCCGCCTACAAAGCCTCCGGGAGTGGCCCGACCCGGCGGCCCTCACCGACACCATCACGCGGCTGACGGGACGCGGCGACCTCACCAGCGGCCTGTTCGCGGTTGCCCTGGTCCGCCACGGGACCGGCTCGGGTGGAAAACCCCATGGCGGGACCTGCTGATCGGGCTGCGCCGACATCCGGACGCCGACGTACGCGAGGAGGCATACGCAATCGACATGAGCTAACCGCCCGACCAAGCAGCAGCAGCACTCGCTTGCCGCGGCCGGGCCATCCTGTTGGCCGCCGGGCCGGACCCCTGACGTCGTCTGGATGCTCGCCAGATCGTCACGCCGGTTCGACGGGCAGCCAGAGTTCACAGGTCGCGGTGCTGAAGTCGTTCGTAGGCTCAAGAACCGCGACGATCTCCGGACCTGGCCGCAGACGCCAGGGGTTGAACGGGAACCACGCGGCTGCGGCCGTGGCCCAGGCCTTCTGCAGGGTCTGCGGATGCGGCCCCGTGGTCCGGATGACCACCCACCTGCCAGCTGGAACTTCGATGATCTCGAGGCCGTCGGGGATCGGCGTACCCGGGGACACGGCGACGCCGTGGAGGTAGGTCAGCTCGCTGCCCTCGGTGTAGTCGGGGTCAAGGTCGTCGCTCACCGCGAGCAGGCCGCCCGGCTCAGTGTTGCCGAGAGCCTTCAAGCGCAGGTGCTCCTCCGTCGGCAGTGCGTTGATGTGCCGCTGGATGTGCGGGTTGATGCCTTGACGGACCAGCCGAACGCGGGCCGCATGCCCCACGAGCCGGAACTCGGGATGGTCGACGATGCGGGTGTCCACGTGTTCGCTCCCTTCGGCGATCAGGCGGAAAGCCGAGATCATCAAGCCTCCGTCCGACGTCAACCTTGGTCGCAGCGCACCGGTGGGCACCCGACAAAAGCGGCGTGGAAAATGTCGGGTGATCGAGACCGACGCCGCCGCACGATGGGGGCATGGATGACACGACCTTGGTATCCCGCTTTCTTCGCGACGGCTTCGTAAAGCTGGAGGGCGCCGTCGCGCCGCGCGTGGCAGCGGACTGCGCGCGGCTGCTGTGGCGGGAGACGGGCTGTGACCCGGACGATCCAGCGACGTGGACGCAGCCCGTGCACTGGGTGCCCGGCATGGCGCAGGCGCCGTTCGCCGCCGCTCCCAACTCCCCGTTCCTCCATCACGCGTACGACCTGCTCGTCGGCACGGGACGCTGGGAGCCGCGCTACTCGCTGGGCACGTTCCCGCTGCGCTTCCCGCACGAAGAGGAGCCGGACGACGCGGGCTGGCACATCGAGGGCAGCTATCTGCCGGAGGGTGAGAGCTGGTACTTCACCAATGTGCGCTCCCGGGGCCGGGCACTGCTGATGCTGTTCCTGTTCAGTGAGGTCGGTGAGAAGGACGCCCCGACCCGGATCCGGGTCGGCTCACACCTCGACGTGCCGAAGGTGCTGGAGAAGTACGGGGAGGACGGAGCGAGCGGACTGGCCCTTGCGCCCGACCTGGTGGCGGCGTCCGACCACCGGCCGGTCGCCCTCGCCACCGGATCTCCGGGCGACGTCTTCCTGTGCCACCCATTCCTGGTGCACGCGGCGCAACCGCACCACGGAGCACGGCCTCGCTTCATGGCCCAACCGCCGCTGATGCCAGCCGCACCGTACGAACTGGAGCGGGCCGACGGCGCATACTCACCCGTAGAGATCGCGATCCGTCGGGGTCTCGGACAAGACACCCTCGGCCCGGACGGGGACGGCACCGACCGCGACGCCGGGGCGACTTGCTCCGTCCGTTCCTGAGCGCCTGGCCTAACGTCTTGTCGGAAACCTCGGGGAGCCAGGGTGAGGTCCAGGGCGCAGCGCCGGTGAGGTTGCCGTCGCCAGTGCGGTGCCGGAAGAAGGCGTGCGTGGCGGATCCCGGCCGGCATCCAGCACAGCGCCCCGAGACCAGTGAAATGTGGCAGGCCGGGCACGGGCCGGCTACGTACGACGGAGGCGGGGTTGATAGTGGTTCTGCGAGTAAGTGGCCGCAATGCGCGGTTCCAGCAGTGGAAAGCTCTCCTCGGCAATCGGACCAAGCGGCAGCGACGCGGCGAGTTCCTCGTGCAGGGTGTCCGCCCGATCACCATGGCCGCGGAAAATGGCTGGCAGATCCGGGAGCTGCTCTACGACACCAGCGCTCAGCTGTCCGGCTGGGCACGCGAGGCCCTGGACACAGTCCGGGCCGAGAAGTTCGCCGTCTCGCGCGACCTGATGCACGAACTGGGAGGTAAGGCAGACACGGTCCCGGAGCTGCTGGCCGTGGTCGCGCTGCCAAAGGACGACCTGCGCCGTATCCCGGTCGGTCCGACCATGCTCACCGTCGTGTTCGACCGGCCCACCAGCCCCGGCAACATCGGGACCCTCGTCCGATCAGCGGACGCCTTCGGCGCCGGCGGCGTCAT
>NZ_SJJR01000007.1 GCF_004331455.1 Micromonospora zingiberis | reverse complement strand
GAGCAGGTTCATGACACGCCGCCTGGAAGCCATGCCAGGCACCATGTACCAGCCCGCCCAAGATCCCTACCAACTGACACATGTACCGGGACTTCAACACTGACAGATGTCATGGGACTGAATAGCCACCATGAGGGCCGTGTCGTACCAAGATCCGCGAGACAGAACCTAACCCCGCCTGCCGGCGGGGCACGGGGCGTGCCGAGTCAGCTGCCGCGGACCTCGGCGGCGGCCGCGACCAGGTGCCGCAGCGACGCCTCGACCTCGGGGTAGCCGCGGGTCTTCAGGCCACAGTCCGGGTTCACCCACAGCCGGCGGGCCGCGACGGCGGCGACGGCTCGCCGCAGCGCCTCGACCACCTCGGCATGCGGCGGCACCCGGGGCGAGTGGATGTCCCACACGCCTGGCCCGACGCCCCGGTGGTAGCCGATCGCGGCGAGGTCGGCGAGCACTTCCATCTTCGAGCGGGACGCCTCGATGCTGGTGACGTCGGCGTCCAGTGCGTCGATGGCGGTGATCACCTCGCCGAACTCGGAATAGCACAGGTGGGTGTGGATCTGGGTGCCGTCGGCGACACCACTGGTGGCCAGCCGGAACGCGGCGACCGCCCAGTCCAGGTACGTCCGCTGGTCGGCTCGGCGCAGCGGCAGGGTCTCGCGCAGCGCCGGCTCGTCGACCTGGACGACCCGGATCCCGGCGGATTCCAGGTCGTGGCACTCGTCGCGTAGGGCGAGCGCGACCTGGTCGGCGGTGTCCGCGAGGGGCTGGTCACTACGGACGAACGACCAGGCCAGGATGGTGACCGGCCCGGTGAGCATGCCTTTGACGGGCTTGCTGGTCAGGGACTGCGCGTAGGTGGTCCACTCCACGGTCATCGGCGTCCGGCGCGCCACGTCGCCGTAGATGATCGGCGGGCGTACGCAGCGGGAGCCGTACGACTGCACCCAGCCGTGCTCGGTGGCGGCGAACCCGTCGAGTTGCTCACCGAAGTACTGCACCATGTCGTTGCGTTCCGGTTCGCCGTGCACGAGCACGTCCAGGCCCAGC
Organism: Micromonospora zingiberis; assembly: GCF_004331455.1. Taxonomy (GTDB): domain Bacteria; phylum Actinomycetota; class Actinomycetes; order Mycobacteriales; family Micromonosporaceae; genus Micromonospora; species Micromonospora zingiberis. Next base: position 303,002 of record NZ_SJJR01000007.1, on the reverse strand, counting down.
CGTTCCTGAAGCCGGATCACGTGCTCGACCTCGGCGCGCATCCGCTGGCGGTAGTCGGCGTCGGTCAGCCTGCCGGCGCGGTGCGCGGCGCGGGCCGCGCGTAGCTCGGTGGTCTGCGGGAACGACCCGATCGTGGTGGTGGGCAACTCCGGCAGTCCCAGCCGTTCCTGCTGGCGGGCGGCCCGCACCGCGTAGTCGCCGCGCTGCCGGTCGGTCGGGCGCAGCGCGGCGAGGCGTCCGCGTACCTCGTCGTTGCGCCAGGCCGTCGGGGTGTCCGGCAACGGCGCGGGCAGCCGGGTGGTGCCGTCACGCAGGGCACGGCCGACCAGGACCACCTCGTCGACCTTCTGCCGGGCGAAGGCGAGCCGCTCGGACACGGTGGGGTCGAGGTGCGTCTCGGCGGACAGGTCGACCGGGACGTGCAGCAGCGAGCAGGAGGTGGACACGGCGACGTGGTCGGCCAGCCCGGCGACGATCGCCCCGGCCGTGACAGCGGCCCGCAGGTCGCTGCGCCAGATGTTGCGGCCGTCGACCAGTCCGGCGACGATCGTCCGGCCGCCCAGGGGTCCGGCGGCGGCGAGCCGGTCGATGTTGTCCGGGCCGGCGACCAGGTCCAGGCCGATGGCCTCGACCGGGGTGTCCAGCAGGGCCAGCAACGCGTCACCGAGTGCACCGAAGTAGGTGGCGACGAAGATCCGGGGGCGCCGCGTGAGCTCACCGAGCCGGGTGTAGGCACGGCGTAGGGCGTCGATCTCGGCTGGGGTGCGGTCGGCGACGTAGGCCGGCTCGTCCAGTTGCACCCAGGCGACACCGGCCTCGGCCAGGGCGGTGAGCAGTTGGGCGTACGCCTCGACCAGGTCGTCCAGGCGGGCGAACGGGTCGTCGCCCTTGGCCAGCAGCAGGAACGTGGCCGGCCCGACGAGTACCGGTCGGGTGGTGATGCCCAGGGCGCGGGCCTGCGCGTACTCCCCCAGCGGCTTGGCGGGGTCTGCCGTGAAGACGGTGTCCGGGGTGATCTCCGGCACCAGGTAGTGGTAGTTGGTGTCGAACCACTTGGTCAGTTCCAGCGCCGGTTCGGCGTCGACGCCACGGGCCATGGCGAAGTAGGTGTCCAGTGCGGAGAGACCGAGGCGGGCGAACCGGTCGGGGACCGCGCCGACCGCGACGGCGGTGTCGAGGACCTGGTCGTAGTAGGAGAAGGTGTTCGACGGGATCGCGTCGAGGCGGGCGTCGTGCAGCGTGCGCCAGACCTCGGCCCGCAGCCGGGCCGCGGTGCTCTCCAGTGCCTCGGCGTCGATGGCACCGGCCCAGTATGCCTCCACGGCCTTCTTCAGCTCACGGTTGGCGCCGATGCGGGGATAGCCGAGCACGGTGCTCTGACCAAAGGCGGTAGTCACCAGGGAGTTCCTTCCCTCGAAGCGTCCGGCGGACAGGAGAGGGGAAGGCGGGTACACCTCGGGTACCGGCTTCCGCCCTGGCCCTCCCGAGAGACCGCCGGCGGCGCACACCGGCGGTGTGCGCGGCGCTGGCAGGTCTTCGGACTCGTGGGCATGACACCAGGTCGCCTACTGGCCGTCGCTTCCCAGACCTCGCGGTCCAGTGCTTCGTTGACGGCGGTCGTTCCCACTCACCGCTGCGGGGCAGTCCCGGTCTCGCACCGGGTTCCCTCTTACGACGCCCCGCCCTCACGGACGGGACGAACCAGCACTGCCCGCCATCGTACGGGCCACACGGCGCAATCCGGGCCGGGGTGTCCGCCGTACGGGATACGACCGCCGGGACGACGGCAACGTCACGCGGTGTCGTCGCGTCCGGACCCGGAGGACGAGAGCACTTCGGTGATCATTCGATGACCCTGGGCTTCGAACCGTGCGTCGCCTACCTGGTAGGCCCACGCTGCGGTGCCGACCGCCGCCCGGACCCGGATGCGATGCCACGCGCGGTCCTCGCGGGGGTCCGGGCCGTACCCGTCGAGGAAGGCGACTTCGAGCTTCGGGTCACGGCGGAATTCCTGGGCGGCCAGCCGCTCGAAGTCCGTGGCCGCGGGACGCAGCGCCGCTCGACCGAAGTCGATGACGCTCACGACACCGTCATGGACGAGCCAGTTGCGGGGCTGCCAGTCGCCGTGGGTGGGCACCAGGGCCGCCGGTGGGGTCTCCCACGCGGCGATCTCGGCGCGGAGCCGGTGCACGACATCCGCCGCGATCCGGTGTGGTCGGCTCAGCCACGCCAGGGTCCGCTCGTTCTCGCGGCTCTCGTAATCGTCGTCGGTGACGGCGCCCTGGCCGTGCAGCAACGCCAGCAATTTGCCCGCCTGCCGATAGCTGTGGGGGTCCTCGACGTGCGCGCTGCCGAGCAGCAACTCACCGGGCAGGTACCGGGTGACGAGGAGCTTGGCCTCCGCACTGCCGTGCACCAGAACCGGTGCCCGGCCCCGGTCGGTCCACGGGCGCAGCCAGTTGCGGTGGGCGTGCAGTTCCCGCTCGATGTGGTGGCCGTCGTCACCACCGGCCTTGACGATGAACCGTGACCCGGCACAGGTCACCTCAAGGACGGTGGTGGCGACCAGCCCCCAGCTGTGGTTCCGCGCGACGACCGCGTTCGGCAACCACTGCGCCAGCAGGGTCCGCTGCGGCGGCGAAAGGTTCTCAAGGCCGGTGGTCACCACTGCGACGATACGACCTGGGTACCGCTGCGGTACCTCGGTCCTGGGCGACGGTGTCGCCCAGGACCGAGGTGATCAGAAGTCGTCGTCGAAGCTGACGGTGCCGCTCACCCCGACCTGGTACGCCGACACCCGGCGTTCGAAGAAGTTCGACAGCTCCTGCACGTCCTGCAACTCCATGAACGCGAACGGATTCGGCGAGCCGTACATCGGCTCGATGCCGAGCATGGCCAGCCGCCGGTCGGCCACGTGCTGAAGATAGTCCCGCATGTCGGCCAACGGCATCCCGGAGACACCCTGTTCGAGCAGGTCGGCGGCGAACTGGACCTCACAGTCGACCGCCTCGGCCAGCATGTCCCTGACCTGCTGGCGCATCTGCGCGTCGAACAGGTCCGGCTCCTCGGCGCGTACGGTGTCCACCACGTCGAAGGCGAAGGCCATGTGCATCGACTCGTCGCGGAACACCCAGTTGGTGCCGGACGCCAGACCGTGCAGCAGTCCCCGGGAGCGCAGGAAGTACACGTACGCGAAGGCGCCGTAGAAGAACAGTCCTTCGATGCAGGCGGCGAAGCAGATCAGGTTGAGCAGGAAGGCCCGCCGGTCCGCGCGGGTGCGCAGTTTCCGCAGCTCGTAGATCGAGTCGATCCACTTGAAACAGAACTCCGCCTTGCGGGCGATCGAGGGAATGTTCTCCACCGCCGCGAACGCCGCGAACCGCTCCCGCTCGTCGGGCACGTAGGTGTCGAGCAGGTTCAGGTAGAACTGGACGTGCACCGCCTCCTCGAACAGCTGCCGGGACAGGTAGAGCCGGCCCTCCGGGGAGTTGACGTGCTGGTAGAGGTTGAGCACGAGGTTGTTGGCGACGATGGTGTCGCCGGTGGCGAAGAACGCGACCAGCCGGGAGACGAGGTGCTGCTCGGCCGGGGAGAGCTTGGCCAGGTCGGCGAGGTCGGCGTGCAGGTCGACCTCCTCCACCGTCCAGGTGTTCTTGATCGCGTCCTTGAACCGGTCGAAGAACTGCGGGTAACGCATCGGACGCAGGGTCAGATCCATCCCCGGGTCGAGCAGTAGGTGCCGCTGCCCGGGGCTGACGGCGGTACGGGATTCGGGAACGGTGGTCACTGGCAGGCCTCGCAGCTCTCGGGGTTTTCCAGGGAGCAGGCCAACGCCTCGTCGTCGCTGACCGCCACGATCGGCGTGGCGGCCGGGGTGACGGCGACGGTGGCCTGCTGGATCCGGGTCGCCGGACGCGACCGCAGGTAGTAGGTGGTCTTGAGCCCGGATTTCCAGGCGTGCAGGTACATCGAGGAGAGCTTGCCGATGGTCGGCGCGCTCATGAACAGGTTCAGCGACTGGGACTGGTCGATGAACGGGGCGCGGGTGGCGGCCAGATCGATCAGCGCCCGCTGCGGCAGCTCCCACGCGGTGCGGAACAGCAGCCGCACCGATTCGGGCAGCTCGGCGATCCCCTGCACCGACCCTTCGGCACGCTTGATCTGTTCGCGGATCGACGCCGTCCAGAGCCCGCGTGCCTTCAGCTCATCCACCAGGTAGGTGTTGATCTGGAGGAACTCGCCGGACATCGTCTCGCGCTTGAACAGGTTGGACACCTGCGGCTCGATGCACTCGTAGCAGCCCGCGATCGAGGCGATGGTGGCGGTCGGCGCGATCGCGACCAGCAGCGAGTTCCGCAGCCCGTGCGCGGCGATCGTGTCCCGCAGCGCCGCCCACCGCTCGACCTGGGTGACCTGCGCACCCCACAGGTCGGGGTGCAGCTGGCCGTGGGCGGCGCGGGTCTGTGCGTACGCCGGGTGCGGCCCGAACCGCTCGGCCAGCCCGGCCGACGTCTCCAGGGCGGTCAGCAGGATCTCCTCCTGCACCCGGGTCGACAGGTCCCGGGCCTCGGCCGAGTCGAACGGCAGCCGCAGGGTGAACAACGCGTCCTGAAGACCCATCAGCCCGAGCCCGACCGGACGCCAGCGCGGGTTCGACGCCGCCGCCTGCTCGGCCGGGTAGTAGTTGATGTCGATCACCCGGTCGAGGAACACCACGGCCGTGCGTACGGTCGCACGCAGCTTGTCCCAGTCGACGCCGTCCGCCCGGACGTGCGCGGAGAGGTTGATCGAGCCGAGGTTGCACACGGCGGTCTCGGCGTCGTTGTTGACCTCCAGGATCTCGGTGCACAGGTTCGACAGGTGGATGGTGTTGCCGGGTGCGCCGGTCTGGTTGGACAGCCGGTTCGCCGCGTCCTTGAAGGTCATCCACCCGTTGCCGGTCTGCGCGAGGGTGCGCATCATCCGCCCGTACAGGTCCCGGGCCTTGACCGTGCGGACCGCCTTCTTCTCCGCGGCGCGGTACGCCTCGTCGAACGCCTCGCCGAACAGGTCGGGCAGTTCGGGCGCGTCGGACGGGTCGATCAGCGACCAGTCGGCGTCGGCCTCCACCCGGCGCATGAACTCGTCCGGGATCCAGTTGGCCAGGTTCAGGTTGTGCGTCCGCCGGGACTCCTCGCCGGTGTTGTCCCGCAGCTCCAGGAACTCCTCGATGTCCGGATGCCACGGCTCCAGATAGACGCAGGCCGCGCCCTTGCGACGGCCGCCCTGGTTCACCGCCGCCACCCCGGCGTCGAGGGTCTTGAGGAACGGCACGATGCCGTTCGACCGGCCGTTGGTGCCCCTGATCAACGCGCCCCGGCCCCGCACCCGGGACCAGGAGATCCCGATGCCGCCGGAGAACTTGGACAGCTTGGCCACCTGGTGGTACCGCTCGTAGATGGAGTCGAGTTCGTCGCGGGGCGAGTCGACCAGGAAGCACGAGGACATCTGGGTGTGCCGGGTGCCGGAGTTGAACAGCGTGGGTGAGCTCGGTAGGTAGGCGAGGCTGGACATCAGCCGGTAGAAGTCGATGGCCTCGCCGGGCGTCTGGGATAGTCCGCACGCGACCCGCAGCAGCCAGTACTGCGGTGTCTCCACCACCAGCCGGGTCTGCGGGTGCCGCAGCAGGTACCGGTCGGCGACGGTACGCAGCCCGAAGTACTCGAACCGCAGGTCCCCCGCCGGGTCGACCGCGTCGTCCAGCTTGCGTGCGTTGCGGGCCACGAACGCGGCGGTGTCGTCGCCGACCAGGCCGAGACCGTGGGCGTACCGGATGGACTGGCTGAAGCTGGCCACCTGCTGGCCGCGGACCTCCTTGTCGACGAAGGCGGCCAGCAGTCGCGCCGCCAGCTTGGAGTACTGCGGTTCCGCACCGATCAGCTCCGCCGCCGTCTGGATCGACAGCTTGTCCAGCTCCGCGGTGGTCGCGCCGTCGTACAGGCCGCTGATGGTCTTCGTCGCCACTCGGAGCGGATCGATCTCGTCCAGGTCGGTGACCCAGCGCTCCACCGCCTTGACGATCTTGTTGACGTCGACCGGCTCGGCGTCGCCGTTGCGTTTGCGGACCTGCATCACCTGCCGGCGCGGCTCGGGCTCCGCCTGCTCCCGGGTCACCGTCATGTTCCCCCTCCTCACACCTGTGGCGAAGGTCGACGGGTGCGTGGGAGGGACGCCGCCGGTCGTCCGACGGCACGGCTGCCGCGAATCGACCAGCTGATCGGCGTCGGCCGTCCCGCGCGGCCTTCGACCGCCGCACGCGTCGCGTGCGGCGCGCTGGCAGGTCTTCGGACTCGTGGGCGTGGTGCTCGTGTCTACTGGCCGTCGCTTCCCGGACCTCGCGGTCCAGTGCTTCGTTGACGGCGGTCGTTCCCACTTACCGCTGCGGGGCAGTCCCGGACTCACACCGGGTTCCCTGTTGCCTCGACCACCGTGGAGCGGTGGGCGAACCAGCTGCGAACAGCACTATATATGGGAACGCACCAGGAAGCTCAACACCAGATGCTGTGTCGCGACACTCACCGAGATCTCCGTAGGGCCGGGCGTGGCGCCTTGCACCGGTCGCGTCGGGCCATCCCACCACCTTCCGAAAACTTCCGGAAGTTCTGGTCATGGTGATCGGCCCGACATAGCATGCACGCGCTTGGATCCGTCGGCGAAGCCGATGTCAGGCACCCCCACCACCGTCCAATTTGCGTAAAGGGACCAGCCGATGCGCCTCTGGAACCTGTCCCGTCAATCACGCCGCCGATCACGCACTCTCGCCGTCCTCCTTTCGGCCACGCTCGTCGCGGCGATCACCGCCGCCCCCGCCCCGGCCGTCGCCGCCCAGGTCGTGCTCAGCAACGACTTCGAGTCCGGCTCGTACACCCCCTGGGGGCCGCGCGGCGACGTCACCCTCGCCATCGCCGACGAAGGCCGGGAAAGCGACAGCAGCCTGTCGGTCACCGGCCGCACCGCCAACTGGCAGGGCCCGGCGACAAGCGCGACCGCACTGTTCGAACCCGGAGTCCCCTACAGCGTCAGCGCCTGGGCGAAACTTCCGGCCGGCACCGAAGGCAGCGCCGGCGTGCACTTCACCGTCGAGTCGACCCCGGCCGGCGGCGGTGACAACACCTACACCTGGATCGGCGGCAACGTCGCCACCACCGCCGACGAATGGGTACGTATCGGCGGCGACTACACGCTGCCCGCCGGCCTGAGCTCCGCCACCCTCTACGTGGAGGCGGAGGGCGACACCCCGTTCCTGCTCGACGACATCCTGATCACCGCCCCGGACGGCGGCGGGGGCGGGCCGGAGCCCGGCACCATCGTCATCGACACCGACTTCGAGGACGGCCTGGACGGCTGGGGACCACGGGACGGCGGTCCGGGTGCCCCCCGGGTCACCCGCACCGACGTCGCGCACGGCGGCGTCGCCGCCGCACTGGTCACCGATCGGGTCAACCAGGGCGCCGGCCTGGGCCGCGACGTGACCGGACTGTTCGACCCGGGCGTGACCTACGAGCTCAGCGCCTGGCTGCGGTTCGCCGAGAGCCAGCCGACCGACCAGATCTGGCTCACCCTGGCCAGCACCAGCGGCGACAGCCAGTCGTTCAGCACCCTCGCCCAGTTCGAGACGGTCACCAACTCCGGGTGGACCCAGGTGACCGCGCGGTTCGCCATGCCGGCCGCCGACAGCGCGGTGCTCTACTTCGAAACCCGCTGGCAGGGTGCGGACGTACCCGGCAACACCAGCGACTTCCTCGCCGACGACATCGTCGTACGGGTGCCCGAGCGGCCGGTCATCGAGGACCTCACCGGCATCCACGAGACCACCGACTTCCCGGTCGGTGTCGCCATCGACAGCCGGGAGACGGTCGGCGCCGCCGCCGAGTTGCTGACCCGGCACTTCAACCAGATCACCCCGGAAAACCACATGAAGCCCGAGGCCTGGTACGACGCCGAGGGCACCTTCCGCCCCCACGAGCAGGCGCTGGCCATGATGGACTTCGCCCGGGACAACGACCTGCGCGTGTACGGCCACGTCCTGGTCTGGCACAGCCAGACCCCGCAGTGGTTCTTCCAGGACGCCGCCGGGCAGCCACTGACCACGTCCACGGCCCACCAGCAGGTGCTGCGGGAGCGGCTGCGCACGCACATCTTCAACGTCGCCGAGTCGCTCAGCGAGCGGTACGGCCCGTTCGGCTCCCCCACCAACCCGCTGTACGCCTTCGACGCGGTCAACGAGGTGGTCAGCGACAGCGGCGAGTACGCCGACGGCCTGCGCCGCAGCGAGTGGTACCGGATCCTCGGCGAGAGCTTCATCGACCTGACCTTCGCCTACGCCGACGAGGCGTTCAACGACGTCTACGCCGCCGAGGGCAGCGATCGTCCGGTCGCCCTGTTCATCAACGACTACAACACCGAGCAGAGCGGCAAGCAGGCCCGCTACCTGGCACTGGTGCAGCGGCTGCTCGCCCGCGGCGTGCCGGTCCACGGGGTCGGCCACCAGTTCCATGTCTCCCTGGCCATGCCGGTCAGCGCCTTGGCGACGGCGCTGGAGACGTTCGCGGAGCTGCCGGTCACCCAGGCCGTCACCGAACTCGACGTCACCACCGGCACCCCGGTGACCCAGGCGAAACTCATCGACCAGGGCTACTACTACCGGGACGCGTTCCGGATCTTCCGGGCGCACGCCGACGACCTGCTGGCCGTCACGGTCTGGGGGCTCACCGACGGGCGCTCCTGGCGTTCCGGCAACGGGGCGCCGCTGCTGTTCGACGACAACCTGCGTGCCAAGCCCGCCTATCACGGGGCGGTCGACGGCGAGCTGCCCGCCCGGCTGCGCACCGCCAACGTCTTCGCCGGTGAGGTGCCGCTGACCGCCGCCGCACCGAAGGATCTGACCTGGCGCAAGCTGCCGCTGCACCCGGTGGAGGACACCGCGCGGTTCCAACTGCGTTGGGCGGCGGACCAGCTGACCGCGTACGTCACGGTCGACGACACCACGGTCTCCGGCAACGACCGGGTCAGCTTCGTGCTGGGCGGCGAGACCTACCACGTGTCCCGCGACGGCAGCGGCGACGTGCCGGCCGTGGCGGAGCGCCGGGACGGCGGCTACCACCTGGTCGCCCACCTGCCGCTGACCGGGGCCGCCCAGGGCGACACGCTCACCCTGGACGTGCGGGTGCGGGACAACGACACCACGTACGGCTGGAACACCCCGGGCGCGGTGGGCACCCTGACGTTGGTGGAGGAACTGTCGTACCTGGAGGTGCGGCAGGCGGCCAGCGCACCGGTCATCGACGGCACGGTGGACGGCGTCTGGGCCGACGCGAGCGCGGTGACCACGGCCAAGCAGGTTTCCGGCACGGCCGGCGCGACGGCCCAGGTCCGTACCCTCTGGCGGGGTCAGACGCTCTACGTACTGGCCGAGGTGACCGACCCGGTGGTGGACGTCTCCGGGTCCGACCCGTGGATCCAGGACTCGGTCGAGATCTACGTCGACGCCGGCAACGCCAAGAACGGCAGCTACCGCTACGACGACACGCAGATCCGGATCAACGCCGACAACGTGGTGTCGTTCGGCACCGGCGACGAGGCGTTCCAGGCGGGCCGGCTGGACAGCGCGACCGTGCGTACCCCGACGGGCTACACCGTCGAGGCGGCGATCAGCCTGCTCGAATACGGTGGCCTGGACACCTTCCACGGTCTGGACTTCCAGGTCAACGACGCGTCGAACGGGGCGCGTACGGGCATCCGGAACTGGGCCGAGCCGGAGGGCGTGGGCTACCAGAGCACCGCCCGTTGGGGGGTGGGCCGGTTGGTGGCCGGCTCCACCGTGGCGGTGACGCTGACCAGGATCGCCCGGTGGAACTCCGACAGCGGCGGCGGCTACTGCGCCACCATCACCGCCACCAACACCGGCGCCAAGCCCGTCGAGTGGTCCGCCGTCGTCGCCCTCGAAGGCGAGATCTACGACGCGTGGAACTTCACGCGGGAACGCCTCGCCGATGGTAGCTACCGGATCAGGGGCGTGGACTGGAACCGGACTCTGGCGCCGGGGGCCAGCACCTTCAGCGTCGGCTACTGCGCCAACCTGTAACAGCGGTCACGACGGGAGGGCACATCCGGTCGCCCGGATGTGCCCTCCCGCGCTGCCGGGATCAGCCCCGGGCGATCCGGTCCGCGGTCTCGATGCTGCGCAGGGCCCGGTCCACCGCCGGCAGGCCCTCGTCGTACTCACCCTTGTCGAGTTTCTCCGACCAGACCTCCAACCGCTTCATCATGGTGTCGGTGCGGTCATAGGTGAGCCACTCCGCGCAGTAGGCGATCGGGTCCGTCTTGGCGGGGTTGGCGCAGCTGAACCTCACCTGGTCGGCCCTCGGTCCCTCGATCGTGCCCCGCAGGGTGCACGGCGTCTCGCGGTCCAGGCAGTAGTTCGCCCGGGCCTGCTCGAACGAGTCGGTGATCATGTTCAGCCCGTTCAGGTCCGCCGGGAACCGGTCGACCCCGAGCAGGTTGAGCGCCAGCACCTCGTCCTGGGTCAGGGCGGTGGCGAAACCCAGCTTCAGGTATACCTGCATCAGCCGCGCCTGCGAGGTCAGTTGCGTGTTGAGTCGGTGCAGGGTCTGCACCTGGGGATTGGCCGGGTTGGGGTTGGCCAGTTCCGAGGTGATGGTGGTGTAGTAGCGGGCGCCCTGGCCGTAGAACCAGTCCCGCGACCGCTTCCGCGCCTCCTCGGTGTTGTTGACGTAGGTGGCGGACCGTTCGAACTCGCCCCGGTAGGTGCTGTTCCACTTGGCGAGTTCCTGGTCGATGAAGCGGCACTCCCCACCCGGCAGCGTCTCGTGCGTCCGGCAGATAACTCCCTGCGGGAAGACCTTGCTCCACTCCCGCACGATCTGGTTGCCGCCGTTCCAGCGCTGCCGGACCTGGAACTTGATTTCCAGGTCGGCGGTGGTGACCTCCCAGCCCCCCATGTGCCGGGTCAGCACGTTGACCCAGTCGGAGTCGTGGCAGAGGGTCACCTTCGAGTCCGGCTTGCCCCACTGGGCCACCCACAGTTCCTGCGGCAGGTCGGTGTAGCGGACCTGGGCCGGCCGGCTGAGGGCCGGCAACGTGCCCGCGCAGGACGGGACCGTGGTCGGCTCGGCGATCGGCTTCTCCTTCGCCGGCACGGGCTGGGTGGCGCTGCCGAACATGTCGTGCTGGCCACCCTGGGCGATCTCGGTCCGGATGGTCGACGTCCGCTGCTCCATCTGGTGCGCCGTCTGGCGGTACGCCATGATCGCGTCGTACAGGAAGTCGTTCATCCAGCGCGGGTTGCCGGCGGTCGGCTTCCTGGGCGCGCTGAACGCCTTCACCGCCTCCTGAATCGCCTCCCCGGAGGCGACCGCCTCCGTCACCTGACCAGTGACCCGGGCGGCGTGCTGCGGGTTCTGCGCGAGCAGCATCTGATAGCCGGTCGCCGGCAGCAGCCACATCTCCGGGTTCGCCGGGAGACCCACCGACCCGCTCAGCTTGCCCCGCCGCACCGCCTCGTCGTGCAGGTAGCCGATCGAGCCGTACGGGCCATACAGGTCAAGGGCGGCATCCGGGTCCTCCGGGGCATCCGGCCGGCTCGGACCCCGCGGACCAATCGGGGCGGCGAAGAGCAGCGACTTCGCCTCGTCCTTCATGTCGAACCGCAGGGCGCTGGAGACGGGCCCGTAGTGATTGACGTAGTCCATCTCAAGGCCGAACTGGGTCCGGTAGCCGACGAACTCGTCGATCAGCTCCTTGGTTTCCTTGATCTTGTTGTCCCGCTCGACGTTGAGCAGCAGGCTGCCCCAGAGGTCGATCCGCTCGGTGATCCGGGCGAGCTGGGTGTTGATCTGCCGCAGCTGCGCGTTCGTCGCGTTCTGCAGGGTGACCACGGTCTGGAACTGCGTCAGCATGTCGATGTAGATGCCGGCCAGCGCCTGGTCGATCCGGTCGAAGCGGGTGTTCATGTTCTCGTGCAGCTGCGCCACCTGTTGGCGCAGGGCGACCAGTTCCGCCCGGATTGCCGGGTCCGGGTTGGTGCCGCCGCCGAAGAGCGGCAGCAGGGCGGAGATCGCGCCCGCGATGTTGCCGGCGAGCGCCTGGGTGGTCACCGAGGTCAATATCTTGCCGAGGTCCTTGGACGCCGCCGTGGTCTGGTATCCGTTGATCGCGGAGGCGATCTGGATGACTCCCTTGCCCACCCCGGAAATGACCTTGCCGGCCGCCGGATTCGCGAACCCGACCAACAGCGCCAGGATCTCGAAGGCGCTCCCCGCGTGGCCGATCCACTGCTGGGCACTGGCGCTCTTCGCCACCGTGGCCTGGTAGACCTGCTCACTCGGCTTGGCGGCGCCGTTGCGCAGCGGGTACTGCTCCGACAGCACGCGGAGGTCCTCGTTGTAGCCGCGGATCTGGGTGTTGAGGCGGTTCAGCAGCACCGCTGCCTGCCTCGTGGCCTCCTGGGTCCACCAGACCGAGTTGATCTGGTTCTCCATGATCGCGGGAATGTCCACCCAGTTCGCCAGCTGCGGGTCGGCGCTGAGGGTGGCGATGTCGGCGGCGGCGTCCACGTCGTAGCGGGTGCCGACCTGGGAGTTCCAGGCGTCGCGGAATGTGGCGTCGGCCAGCGCGAGGGTCTGCACGGACTGCCAGACCCTCTCCTGCACGCCGTACTGCTGGAGGTACCAGGAGTGCTGGAACTGCGACGCCTTGACCTGGTCGAGCATGTCGCCGTAGTTGGCCAGCTGGATGCCGAGGGTCGCCTCCAGCAGCTCCCGCATCACCGGCGAGTTCTTCACGGCGCCCGGAGCCAGCGCGGTCAACTCCAACATCCGCAGCGCGAACTGGTACGCCGGACGCTGGAGGTCCCCGGCGGTCAGCTTACTGTCGTAGTGGTTACGCAACGCCACCATGTGCCCGGTGAGCTGCGCCGCGGTCGCATCGGGGTTGGCCTGCCGGAATCCGACCAGCGAAGCACTGGTCATCAGATCCTTGAAGCCGTCCACACCGGCCAACCGGGCCCGCATGTGCAGGCTGAACAGGCCGGCACGCAGCTCGTCGGTTTTGATGATCACCCGGGTCACCTTGTTCGCGGCCGCCGACGGGGCCACGGCGAACCCGGCGACGGTCATCACCACCGCCGCGACCAGTGCGGTGAAGATCCTCCCCCCATGTCGGCCGGGTCGGCGACGCCGACCGACCAACGTCAACCGCACCTCGTCACCACCCGGCTCGGAGCCCCCCCGAACGGTTACTTGTCCTGCCATCTCCTACGTCCCCAATCTGCCTGGTCGTTGACGACCGTCGTCCACCCTGGGACGTGGCATTGGGAATCCACTGGGAACCGAATGGGAAACCTCAGCGCGGATCGCCGACCGTCGCCGACCTCACCTCGGCAATCAGGTCGGCCAGGCCGGACCAGGTCAGCTCCCGACCACGCGCCAGCCCCGCCTGGTACGCCTCGGGATCGAGGGCGGCGGCGACCGCCGCCGTGTTGCCCGGGGCGTCGTGCGGGTCCATCTGCTCCGGGTGGTATCCGATGGTCTTGCCCAGGGCCTCGACCGCCCCGAGCAGTACGGCGCCGGTGCCGGCCCGGCCGGTCCGGCCGAGCGCCCCGGCCAGCGAGTGCGCCAACGCGAGCCAACTCGGGGGGTCATGCTCGGGGTCGACGTCCCGAGCCAACTCCGCCAGGGTGCGCAGCGCCCGGTCCGGCTCGCCGAGATCGGTGCTGACCTTGCCGTCCATCCACCCGGACGAGAGCACCGCCCACTGATGGCCGCAGGACCGGGCCAGGGCGTTGGCCCGGGTCAGCTCGTCACGGGCCCGGGCCAGGTTCCCGCAGGCCCGGCTGAGCTGGCTGCGTACGGTCAACGCCTCGGCCTGCGCCCACGGCTCCCCGACCAGGTCCGCCAGCCGGACCGCCTCGTCGGCCAGCGACAGCGCACCGGCCACGTCGCCCCCGATGGCGGTCACCGAGGCCAGGTAGATCGCGGCGGTGGTGTGCGGGTGTCGGGCCCCGACCCGAGCGCAGAGCCGCGTCGCCTCACCCAACGCGGCGACGCTGCCGGCGTGGTCGCCGCTGAGGTAAGCGCAGCCGCCGATGGCCATCAGCAGCCGAGCCCGGGCCAGCACCCACTCGGCCGACTCCCCCGCACCGCTGGACGTCTCCGTTGCCCCGGTGCGGGCGCGGCGGGCGTCGAGGGCGGCCAGGGTCCGTCCACCCCAGCGCTGCCCCTCGGCGATCTGGCCGGTGCGGTACCAGAACCAGGCGAGGGCCCCGCAGATCCGCGCCGCGGTGAGGTCCTCACCGGCGGCGAGGGCGGAGGTCAACGCGGCCCGGATGTTGTCGCGTTCGGCGCTGAGCCGCCGCAGCCAATCCGCCCCGTCAGCGGTCGGTAGCCGCTGCTCCCCGGTTTCCACCAGGCCCACCAGCCAGCGCCGGTGCCGGGCCAGGACCTGCGCCTGTTCGGCACCGACCAGCAGCGCCGTCGCGTACTCGCGCACCAACTCCAGCATGCGGTAGCGGCGCGGGACGGTGGCGGTGTCGGCGATCACCAGTGACTTGCGCACCAACCCCAGCAGGGCGGGCACCGGTTCCGGCAGCTCGGGGCCGCCGCCGACCTGCCGGACCGCGTCCAGGTCGAATCCCCCGTCGAAGACACAGAGCTGCCGGAACAGCGCCTGTTCGGCGTGGGTAAGTAGCTGATAGCTCCACTCGATCGCGTTACGGACCGTGGCGTGCCGATCCTGGTCCCCGGCTATCCCGGTGGTGAGCAGGCCGAGCCGGTCGTCGAGCTGGAAGGCGATCTCCCGCAGGGAGAGGGTCCGGCACTGGGCGGCGGCCAGTTCGATCGCCAGCGGCAGCCCGTCCAGATCCCGGCAGACCTGCGTGGTCAGGACCGGATCCGGCTCGCCGGCCCACTCCGCCAGGTTGGCCGTGTTGATCCGGTTCACCAGCAGCTCGACCGCCTCGGTCAACGGCAGCGGCGCAAGCTCCAGGACCGCCTCACCGGGCACCCCCAGTGGCTGCCGGCTGGTGATCAGCAGGCGCAGTCCCGGACATCCTCCGAGGACCGTCCGGGCCAGCTCGGCGACCCCCGGGATCAGGTGCTCGGCGTTGTCCACGACGAGCACCGCCGCCCGGTCGGCGAGCCGCTGGGCGAGTTGCCCCGACGTGGCGATGCCGGGCAGGGAGAGCACGTCGGACACCGCGCGGGCAACCTCCGCCGGGTCACGCAGGCTGGCCAGCTCCACGAGCCAGGGCCCGTCCGGGTCGGCGCGGCCCCGACAGTGTTCCAGCGCCAGCCGGGTCTTGCCGACCCCACCGGCGCCGATGACGGTCACCAGGCGATGTTCGGCGAGCGCCCGGCCCACCGCCTCAAGTTCGGCCTGCCGGCCCACGAAGGACGACAGCGGCGCCGGGATGTTGCGCCGGGGTGGGGCGAGTACCGGCGGTCGACCTGGCGAGGTCCGGGGTAGTTCGAGGCAGGCGTCCTGACGGAGCACCGCCGCCTCCATGCGGCGCAGTTGCGGACCGGGGTCCACGCCGATCTCGGCGATGAGCTGTTCGCGGGCCCGGCGCAGCACGGCGAGGGCGTCGCCCTGCCGCCCGGCCCGGTAGAGGGCGAGGGCGAGCAACTCCCAGCCCCGTTCACGGAGTGGCTGGTCCACCACGAGGGCTTCCAGGTCGCCGAGTACCCGCTGGTGGTCGCCGTTGGCCAGGGCAACCGCCAGGCGCTGTTCCCGGGCGGCGGCGTGCAGAGCGTCCAGCCGGGCGATCTCGGCTACGGCGAAGTCCGCGTCGGCGAAATCGGCGTACGCCGGGCCTCGCCACAGGCCCAGCGCCTCGTCCAGCGTCGTCGCGGCGGTGCCGAAGTCGGCTGCCGACGCGGCCCGGTCGCCCTGCACCACCAGCGCGGTGAACCGCTCCGCGTCCACGGAGGCCGCCGGGGCCCGCAGGGCGTAGCCCGGCCCCTCCCGGACCAGGATGCGGGCCGGCGTACGGGCCGCCCGCCCGGGTTCCAGCGCGCGGCGCAGGCCAGCGACGTACCCGAAGAGGGTGGCCTGCGTCGGTGGCACCCCGTCGTCCCACACCTGCTCCATCAGGCGTTCCACCGAGACGATCCGTCCACGGGCGGCGACCAGGCAGGCGAGGACCTTTCGCTGACGGGGTCCACCGAGGTCGGCGGGGTGGTCGTCCACGCTCGCCACGAACGGACCCAGCACCCCGAAGGCAAGACGCATCGACACTTCTCCGGCCACCCCCATGCCGTCGCGCGCGATCAGGCCGATGATCACCGTGATGGCTCGCGGTCCACCCCGTACACCCGGTGGTGGGAGAGTGGATCTCGGAGACCGGAACCCGATCGCAAGATCAACAGAAGCGTCGACCCTACCATGTGGACGGACGTCGGCCCGGGCCGGTCTTCGTCGGGCTGTCAGACCGGCGCCGCAGCGCCCGGCGGCCTCAGTTCCGGGCCGAGCCCGAGTCGTCGGGCGCCCACCAGCGGGCCGTGCCGGGCGGGCCACCCTGCTGCGCCTCGATCGCCCGGATGTGCCGGTACGCGATCCACAGCGGCGGGAACGCCCCGACCGCGAAGGACAGGTCCACCACCGTCCAGAACCACGGGATCTCCCGCAGCGGCCCACAGATCAGCGCCAGCGGCACGATCCCGACGCAGGCGATCATGCCGAGTTGCACCACCCAGACGTTTCGCACCGGGTCGCGCAGCGGCCCCCAGAACGCCACCGCGAGCACCAGGTGGGCGAACGCGAGCCAGTCGGTCCCGTACCGCATGAACGGGTAGCGTTCCCCGGTCTCGACCAACCCGACGTGGACCCGCTCGATCCAGCCGACCAGCGCCGGGAACTGATCGGCGAGCGGATCCGCCGCCCGCAACAGCCAACGCACCTCGATCTCGAGCGGGAACGCGGTCACCCCGCTCAGGAACAACCCCACCACCACGACCCACAGCCAGCCACGGATCCGCCGTAGACGTGTCTCGATCTCCACTCGGCCAGGTTAGTACGCAGGTGCGACCAGGCTACGGCCGGTCAGCCTCGGTGAGTTGGTCGCCCAGCAGGGTGCGTTGGTAGAGCAACCGTCGCCCGGCGCGGGCTGCGCTCGCCAGTCCGGCGTTGCGCAGCGTCGTCAGGTGGTGTGAGGCCGTTCCCGCAGCCAGGCCGAGGCGCGCCGCAACGTCGCTGGTGCTGTGCGGGGCGGCCAGGAGGGTCAGCACGGCCGCCCGGGTCGGGCCGAGCAGCGCGGACAACGGCCTGTCTGCGGTGCTGCGCTGATCCGAGGTCCAGAGGTTCCCGAACCCTCGCGGCGCGTACCAGAGGGCACGGCCGGCCGGCGAGTCCGGCATGGCGTACACCTCGGAGCCGGCGAAGCCGATCGGCAGCAGGGTCAGGTCATGGCCGTCGAGGCTCCACCGTCCCTGCTTGTGCGGATAACGCAGGAGCAGGGCGGAGCCGGTCCAGTCCAGCTTCGCATGCAGTCCGTCGACCAGCATCCGGGCTCCGTACTCCGAGGCGGCGCGGGCACGGGTGGCGATCTCGACGTCGGCGGCGGCGCGCAGCCGGGGCCAGAGCGGCTCGATGGCGACGGTGAAATACCCGCGAATCTCGGCGAGGAGTTCCGCGAGGGCGGCCCGTGGGTCCCGGACGAACCGGTCGATCTCCGGCGGTGCGTCGTGCCCGGCCCAGCCGGCGACGACCTGCTCCACGACCTGGTCGAGCGGGGTGGCGGCGACGTCGGCCAGTTCCTGCGCCAGCGTCGGGCGGCCGGTACGCGGAACCGGGGTGAGGAAATCCGGGGCGTACCCGCGCGGGCCCAGCAGGACCGCCCGGAACGTGGGCCAGTTGGGCAGGGACGGGGTCACCCGAGACCGCCACGACGTCTGTAGCCAGCGATCAGCGCCGCCACGCAAGGCGAAGGCGCTGGCCACGACCTCGGCCAGCGGCGAATGCGCGAACCGAAGCCGAGCCAGGTCCGCGACACCGAACTCCCACTCGATCACCGCCCCATTCGAGCACGGTCGAACGAATCGCCGCCACGGCACGGACGCCCTAGCGTCGCCCGCCATGAGATACACCCGCCTGGGCCGGACCGGCCTGACCGTCAGCCGGCTCTGCGTCGGCACCATGAACTTCGGCTGGCAGATCGACGAGGAACAGAGCCATGCGATCCTCGACCGGGCCATCGAGGACGGCCTCAACTTCGTGGACACCGCCAACATGTACGGCCGGGAGACCGGCGACGGCCTCAGCGAACGCTTCATCGGCACCTGGTTTCGCAACTCCGGCCATCGGGACAAGGTGGTCCTGGCCACCAAGGTGTACGCCCCGATGACCGAATGGCCCAACGACGGCGGCCTGTCCGCCCGCCACATCGTGGCGTCCTGCGAAGCGTCGCTGCGCCGGCTGCGTACCGACTGGATCGACCTGTTCCAGATGCACCACATCGAGCGGCGTACCCCATGGGAGGAGATCTGGCAGGCGATGCAGACCCTCGTCAGCCAAGGCAAGATCCGGTACGTCGGATCCTCCAACTTCGCCGGGTGGCACCTCGCCCAGGCGCAAGCCACCGCCGATCGCCGTCACTTCCTCGGCCTCGTCTCGGAGCAGTGCAAATACAACCTGCTCACCCGGCACGCCGAGATGGAGGTGCTACCGGCAGCCGCTGAGCTGGGCATCGGCATCCTGCCCTACTCGCCGCTGCACTTCGGTGCGCTCTCCGGAGCACTGCGCAAACAACGCGACGGCGTACCCGGACGCGCGGTGCTGCACGCACCGGATCGGGTGGAACCGCATCGGGCGGCCATCGAGCAGTACGAGCAACTCTGCGCCGACCTCGGGCAGGAGCCCACCACCGTGGCGATCGCCTGGCTGTTGTCCCGCCCTGAGGTGACCGCCCCGATCCTCGGCCCACGCAACCCGGAGCAGTTGGCGCTACCGATCGCCGCGCTCGACCACCCGATCACCGAGGACACCAGCGCCATCCTCGACGGCATCTTCCCGCCGATCGGCAACGGGGGTCCCGCCCCGGAGGCCTGGGCCTGGTAACGCCGAACCGGGCCCGACGACAGGTGGGCAGACATCCAGCTCGGCAACTCCCGGGTAGGGTCTGCTGATCGACGCTGACATGCCGCACACGCGCGCCGCACTCGCCGACGACCTGGCGTCACTCGGGGTGCGGCGCGGGTCGGTACTGCTCGTGCATTCGTCACTCAAGGCGCTCGGCTGGGTCTGCGGCGGCCCGGTCGCGGTGGTCCAGGCGCTACGCGACGCGCTGGGCCCGGACGGTACGCTGGTGGTGCCCACGCACACGCCGGACAACACGGATCCCGCCGGCTGGCGGCACCCGCCCGTGCCGGAGTCGTGGTGGCCGGTGATCCGCGCCCAGATGCCCGGGTTCGAAGCGGCGGTGACGCCGAGCCGGTGGATGGGCGTGGTCGCGGAGACAGTCCGTACCTGGCCGGGCGCGCGGCGCAGCGACCATCCGCAGGTGTCGTTCGCGGCCGTCGGTCCGGCCGCCGAAGCCGTGGTGACCGGGCACCAGCTCGACGAGATGCTGGGCGAGCACTCTCCCGTGGGGGCCGTCTACCGGCTGGACGGCGACGTCCTGCTGCTGGGCGTCGGACACGGCAGTAACACGTCGCTGCACCTGGCCGAGTACCGGTTGCCGGACCCGCCGCGCAGGTGGGAGGGCTCGGCTGTCCGCACCCCCGCCGGCCGAACCTGGACGCGCTGGGTGGACGTGGACACTGACGAGAGCGACTTCGACCAGGCAGGCGCCGCGTTCGAGGCCATGGGCAGCGCGCGGATCGGGCAGGTCGGCGGGGCCGAGTGCCGGCTGATGCGCCAGCGGGTGCTTGTCGACTTCGCCGTGGACTGGCTCGCTGCCCATCGCGGCACCCGCGAACCACAGCGTTAGCCGCCGACCGGGACGACCTGTCGGCGGTGGTATGCAGGACAGCAATGCTGGGTGGGGTGCCGGCGCTCGCCGACACCCCACCCCCCGCTCGGTCAGGTCAGCCTGTCGAGCAGCTCGCGGTTGGCGTGGTGTTGTTGCCGTTCTTGTAGAGCGTGATGCCGAAGTTGTTGCCGTTGCCGTTCGGGCGGGCCGTGAGCGTGCCGCTGGTGCCGCTGATCGAGGCGTTCCAGCTGTTCTGCAGGCTCTGGCTGCCGTTCGTCCGGATGCTGACGACCCAGTTGTTGCTACCGCTGACCGAGAAGTTCACGTTGAACCGGTCGCTCCAGTCCTCGGCCCGGCTCACGCTGACCGAGCAGCCACCGCTGCCCGGCGGCGGGGTGGTGGGCGGAGGGTTGGACCCGCCGCTGTTCACCGTGATGTTGGAGCTACCGCTGCTCTGGTACCCCTCGGTGGCCATGATCTGGTAGTAGTGGTTGCCGAGGTTCATGCCCCGGCTGGCCCACGCGTCGAAGTGGTTGCCGGTGGTGATGGTGCCACCCACCCGCTTCGAGGTCCGGACGCTCCAGTACTGGTAGAACGTCGCGGTGCCGTCGATGGAGGGCTGGTTGACCCGCTGCGTGCGGTAGATGTCGTAAGTACCGCCGTCGCTGTTGACCGTGCCCATGGAGCTGGCGCCCGGGGGCCGCCAGCTGCCCCAGCTGTCCACGATGTAGTACTCGACCAGCGGGTTCCTCGTCCAACCGTAGAGGGTCAGGTACGAGTTGCCGTTCGGGTTGTAGGTGCCCGAGTAGGACACCGTCCGACGGGTGCCCGGGTTCCAGCCCTTACCCGCGACGAAGTTGTTGACGTTGCTCCACTGGGTGCTGTACTGGCCGCCGTTCCCCATGGTCATGGAAACGTTGCCGCTGTCCTTCCAGAAGGAGTAGAAGAAACCGTTGTGGTTTCCTTCCGAGTTCGACGTCACGGTCTGCGCGTGGGCAGGGCTGGCCAGGATCGCCATGGTGCCGGTGGTGACCAGCGCCACGGCGCAGGCGGCACCGATGAGTGACCTGAGGCGTACGCGTCCGCGGCGTCTCAGTTGGACGAGTCCCTCATTCATACTTCCTCCTCATGACGGCTGGCCGGGGCCAGCAGCGCTACGAGCCGACGAGGTCTCGGTGGCCGGGCGACCGCCATCGACTGTCGGCGTCGTACCGCGGTGGTGGGGTACCGATCGTGCTGTGTGGTGACCGGCGGCGTGGTCGCGATGCTCGACAATTGAGCTGCGTCGATGGCGACCAGTATTGGCCGGGCCAGGTCGCAACGTCAACAACTTCCGGAAATACTCTCGAAACCTTTGCTGCCGCAAGGGGTCAGCGCGACAGGCCATCAACGCTGCTCAACAGCACCAGCGGATCGACACGCCCCGGATGACTCCACGCCGGCCGATGGCCGATGACCTAGGGCTGAGGCCGACATCAGCGGAAGTTCCAGCGGCTTTCGACAGACGTACCGGGAGGGGGCCACCACGGCGGGTCCGGCTCAGGCAGGGCCTGCCCTGGCTCAGGCAGGCGGCCATCGCGGGCCGGAACACGCGTGACAGCAACGCGTGACGGGTGTTGGCGTCAGCCGGGCGGAGATGAGAAGGTATCCGCCGCGACCGTTTGATCATTTCCGGTCGGGCGCGTGCGCGGAAAACAGCAGGAGACCACCATGCCCGAAGACGGCAACGACCAGTCACGCCTGCGGATAGGTGGCTGGCTTCCCGGCAACGGCCAGCTCGGCGCGGGTCCGACCGGGCCGGCGACGGATCGCCCGGTCACCGGTTCGCAGCCGTACCAGCCCGCCAGACTCCTAAGGCGGACCACCCCGTGGCCGCCGCTGACCACCCTCGTCCGGCCGTTGCCTGCCCGGCATACGACCATCTACGCCGACGCGGGTGTCACCAACGGCCCTGACCTCGCGACCGGGACACCCGTCGCCGGTCAACTCTCCGCCGGCCATGCGCCACCTGGCATCGCGGCCGACCTGGGTGCACTCGCCGGCCGGGCAGACCCGCGGCGCACGCTACTGCTCGGCGGCGTCGCCCTGCTCGTCATCACCACCCTCGTCGGCGTGATGGCGTTGCGCGATGGATCCCAGGAGCCAATCCGCGGCGAGTTCGTTGCCGGGGTGCCCCAACCCGATGGTCTTGCGGGCGGTCCCGTCAACGGCGACTCGCCGCCCGGTCTGGACGGCACCGGATCCGACACCGGCCGCGACGGGCCCCCACCTCACGGCCCGTCCGGCGCTCCTGGCGTCATGCCCGGCCTCAGCCCGCAGGCCGTGCCCGGCCTCAGCCCGCAGCCCGCCAGCACCGGCGCCGGCACCGGTGGATCCGGCTCCGCCTACCCCGGCACCGCCCCACCGAACCCCGCCACGAACGCTCCGCCACCGGCCACGAGCACCCCCGCCGCACCCTCTCCCGCGCCGACAGCCCCGGCGCGGCCCGCCCTACTGCCCGGCGCCCGGATCGGCTTGGAGGTCGCCAGCCTGCCCGGCCAACGGGTCCGACACGCCAACTTCCAGGCTCACGTCGCACCGGTCGATGCCGCCAGCAGCACCGGCACGAAAGCGGACGCCGCGTTCATCGTCCGTTCCGGCCTCGCCAGCGGCAGCTGCGTCTCCTTCGAGTCGGTCAACTTCCCCGGCCACTACCTACGGCACTCCGAGTTTCGGGTATTCCTGCACCGTGCCGACGGCAGCGCGCTGTTCCGCGCTGACGCCACGTTCTGCCCGGTCACCGGTCTCGGCGGCACGCACACGTCACTGCAGTCGTACAACTACCCGAGCCGTTACCTACGCCACGACACCCACAAGCAGATGCGGGTCTCCCTGATCGGTGACGGCGCCTCGTCGTCGTCGGCCACCTTCGTCGTCCGCCCCGCCCTGTGACCAGGAGTAGCTACTGCTGATAGGTACTCAGGAACGTGCCGAGGCGGCCGATGGCGTCGCCGAGCACGTCGGTCGGGGCGAGGAAGACCAGGCGCAGGTAGTTCGGCTCGTCGATGTTGAAGCTCGTCCCGTGCGACAGCAGCATCTGCTGCTGCTCCAGCAGGTCGATGACGAGTCGCTCGTCGTCGTGGATCTTGTAGACGGCCGGGTCCAGGCGGGCGAACAGGTAGAGCGCGCCCGCCGGCTTGACGCAGTCGACGCCCGGGATCGCGGTCAGCTCCTGCCAGGCTCGCTCACGCTGCTCGTAGAGCCGGCCACCGGGTCCGATCAGCGGCTCGATGCTCTGGAAGCCACCCAGCGCGGTCTGCACCGCGTGCTGGGCCGGCACGTTCGGGCACAGGCGCATGTTGGCGAGCAACTGAAGCCCGTCCAGGTAGTCGGTGTCTCGGCCGGTGAAGCCGCTCACGGCGAGCCAGCCCGACCGGAAGCCGGCCGCCCGGTACGTCTTCGACAGTCCACCCATGCTGACGATCGGCACGTCCGGGGCGAGGGCGGCCAGGGTGTGGTGCTGCGCCCCGTCATACACGATCTTGTCGTAGATCTCGTCGGCGAAGACCAGCAGTTGGTGCCGGCGGGCGAGTTCCAGCATGTCGAGCAGGGTCTGACGGGAGTACACGGCGCCGGTCGGGTTGTTCGGGTTGATGATCACCATGGCGCGGGTGTGCGGGGTGATCTGCGCCGCCAGGTGGTCCAGGTCGGGCAGCCACCCGGCGTTCTCGTCGCAACGGTAGTGCACGGCCCGGCCGCCGCACAGCGTCACCGCGCCGGTCCACAGCGGGTAGTCCGGGCTCGGCACCAGCACCTCGTCGCCGGTGTCGAGCAGCGCCTGCAGGGACATCACGATCAGCTCGGAAACACCGTTGCCGAGCATCACGTCGTCCGGCTGCACGCTGGTGACACCCTGGTTCTGGTAGTACTGCGCCACCGCCACCCGAGCCGAGTAGATGCCCCGGGCGTCGCTGTACCCCTGCGCGGCACCGAGGTTGTAGACCACGTCGGCGACGATCGGTTCCGGGGTGCTCAACCCCCAGGGAGCCGGGTTGCCGATGTTCAGCTTGAGGATCCGGTGACCGGCCTCCTCCATCTGCTGGGCGCGGCGTAGCACCGGACCACGGATGTCGTACCGGACGCTCTTCAGCCGTTGCGCCTGCTTCATCTGGTGATCTCCGTTCTTCGCCGGCTCCCGCGCCGGACCCGTCGCGGGCGACAAGCAATCGTAGGCCCACGGCTAACGGCGTGTGATCGGCCGCCACGGCTGTCACGGCCGGCCTGAGCCAAATTAGAAACAGTCTTGACAGTTGGCATCAATATCGACAAACTTCTCCGAGAGAGCGCTCTCCCATGAACTCCCCGCGATGCTCGACATCGCCTCACCCCAGGAGGAGTCCCATGCCGCGAGCGCCACGCACTCTGGCGGCGGCCACCGCCGCACTCTTGATCGCCGGCCTGTCCGTCGCCATCACCCCGTCATCGGCCACGGCGGGCGGCGAGCGTCCCGAAAGCCCCACCGCCGTCGCGCCCACCGCCGATCTCGCACCGGAGATGGTCCGCGCGATGCGCCGTGACCTCGGGCTGACCGACGCGCAGGTGAACAACCGCCTGCGCGTCGAGGCGAGCGCCGCACACGTCGAGCGGCGCCTGCGCGACCGCCTCGGCGCGGCCTTCGCCGGCGCCTGGATCCCGTCGGGTGGGCAGCGGTTGACCGTGGCCGTCACCGACCCGGCGCTCGCCGCCACCGTCCGGGCCGAAGGCGCCGAGGTCACTACGGCCAAGCACAGCGAGTCCACGCTGGACCGGGTCAAGCGGGCCCTGGACCGCCACGCCGGCAAGGCCGACCACACGGCTGTCCACGGCTGGTACGTCGATGTGGCGACGAACCAGATCGTCGTCACCGCGGGCGCCGGATCCACCGCCGCCGCGAGCAGGTTCGTGAAGGCCAGCGGCGCCGACGCCAACCTGATCCGGATCATCGAGTCGGCGCAGGCACCCCAACTGCGCTACGACATCCGGGGCGGCGACCAGTACGTGATCAACGGCAACACCCTGTGCTCGGTCGGTTTCGCGGTGCACGGCGGTTTCGTCACCGCCGGACACTGCGGCGGCGTCGGCAGCCCGACGCTCGGCTACAACAACGTCGCCCAGGGGACCTTCGCCGGCTCCACCTTCCCCGGCCGTGACTACGGCTGGGTCCGCACCAACAGCAACTGGACCCCGCAACCGTGGGTGAACAACTACTCCGGTGGCAACGTCGCGGTAGCCGGCTCCCAGGACGCCGCGGTCGGCAGTTCCGTCTGCCGCTCCGGCCGGACCACCGGCTGGCGGTGCGGAACCCTGCTCGGCCGCAACCAGACGGTCAACTACCAGCAGGGTGCCGTGCACGGGCTCACCCGTACCAACGCCTGCGCCCAGGGCGGCGACTCCGGTGGCGCCTGGCTCAGCGGCAACCAGGCGCAGGGCGTCACCTCCGGCGGTTGGGGCAACTGCACCACCGGCGGCGAGACCTGGTTCCAGCCGGTCAACGAGATCCTCGGCGCGTACGGACTCACCCTGGTCACCACCGGCGGCGGCAACGGGAACCGGATCATCAGCAACTGGAACAACAAGTGCATCGACGTGCCGAACTCCAACTTCTCCGACGGCGTACCGCTGCAGACCTGGACCTGCAACGGCACCTCGGCGCAGTCCTGGACCTTCGTCGACGGTACGTTGCGCACCCAGAACAACAAGTGCATGGACGTGGCGTGGGGCTCCCGGGACAACGGCGCGGTGATCCAGATTGCGAACTGTAGCGGCAACCCGGCCCAACAGTTCGTTCTCTCCGCCGCCGGTGACCTCGTCAACCCGCAGGCGAACAAGTGCGTCGACATCGGTGGGTGGGTCAACGCCGACGGCGCCCGCCTGGTCACCTGGGAGTGCCTGGGCGGCGCGAACCAGAAGTGGCGGCGCGGCTGACATCCGTTACGGGACGCGGACGCCCACGGCCGACCGGCCGTGGGCGCCCGCCGTCGCGCTCCCACCACTCCGACGTCACACGCTGAGCGCTCGTGCATGACGATGCACGGGATACGCAAGGCGGGCGCCCGGACCGTCACCTCGGCGGTCCGGGCACGCTGCAAAGCGATCCGCGTAAGCCCATCCCGACGCCTCCGGCGCGTTCCGTCGTCAGGGTGCGGTCTCGGAGGCGGTACGCGGCCGGGCGCCGGCGATGAACGTGTCGAGCGCCGGCCCGTGCAGCACGCCGCCGGGCAGTGGATCGCGTAGTGCACGCACCACCAGGCGAGCCACGGGCAGCCGGTGCGGGCGCGGCGCCGCAGCGAGTACCACGTTGCCGTACCGCCGGCCGCGCAGCATCCGCCGGTCGGCGACCACGCACACGTCGGCGAAGACCGACCGCAGGGTGGCCGCCTGCACGCGGGTCACGGCCAGGGGCGGCAGGTCGGTCACGTTGACCAGGTAGATGCCGTCGGGCCGCAACACCCGGGCGACCTCGGCAGCGAACGCCACGGTGGTCACGTGCGGCGGCATCCGGGCCGCCCGATAGATGTCGGCGAACACCAGGTCGTACGCGTTGGCGCCGGCACTGGCGAGGGCCTCCCCCGCGTCGGCGACCCGGACCTCGACGCCAGCCGGTACGGGTGGCAGATCCCGCGCCACCAGTTCGACCACAGCCGGATCCCGCTCGACGACCAGTTGCGCCGAGCCGGGCCGGGTCACGGCGACGTAGCGCGGCAGCGTCAGTGCGCCGCCGCCGAGATGCAGCACATCCAGCGAAACACCGGACGGGGCGGCGAGATCGGCCACGGCGGCCATCCGGCGGACGTACTCGAAGTGCAGGTACGTGGGATCGGTGAGATCCACGTACGACTGCTCGACGCCGCCGGCCAGCAGCGTACGCCCGGTCGGCCGCGCCGGGTCGACGGCCAGTTCGAGCCGGTCGTCGGTCGCCCCCATGACCACGCAGGCTAATCGACCCGCCCGGACCACGCCCCGCTCCCCCGCCCGGCTGAAGATTCTTCCGGCCTCATGTCGAAACCGGGTCCTGCCGTTCGAGCTATCGGTAGAAGGCCGAGAAGCGGCCTGTACTGGTGAGGAGAACACCATGCTGTCGAGCGTGCATCCACCCGGTGGGGCCCCGGATCGGACCGGGCTCGCACGACGGCGGAACCTGCTGACCGCCGGCCTGGTCGGGGGCCCGCTGTACGTGCTGGTGTCCCTGATCTAGGTTGCGGTCAGAGAAGGCTTCGACCCGTCCCGACACGCCTGGAGCATGCTGGCCAACGGTCCCTTCGGCTGGGTGCACAGTGCGAACCTGATGGTGTCCGGCGCGCTCGTCGTCGCGGGCGCGGCCGGCCTGTACCCGACGCTCAGGAGCCGGACGGCGGCAGCACTGCTCGGGCTGTACGGGGCGGGCATGGTTGGTGCCGGAATCTTTCGCGCGGATCCGGGTCCGCGGCTTTCCGGCCGGCATGCCGGAGGTGGTGCCGGTAAGCAGCACCGATCCCGATAGCTCTACTCACGACGGCCGCCGATGACCTCGCCACCGCCAGGACCGGATCCGCCGACTGGCGTACGCGATCCTCGACGGCACCCTGATCCCGTTCGACCGCGTCGCCGACCAGAAGCCGTACTACTCCGGGAAACACAAGCGCCACGGCGGATAGTTGGCGCGGTCCCGAGCGTCTGTGGTGGTGAATGAGGCGTACTGGACGGAGCTGAACGGTTGGACGACAAGGCGAGCGCCAGGTTCGGCGAGTTCGCGCAGAGCCGGACCGCCGCCCTGATCAGGGCGGCCTACCTGCTCACCGGCGACCAGCATGCCGCCGAGGATCTGGTGCAGTCGGCGTTGGCCAAGACGTACGTCAAATGGCCGACGATCCGGCACGAGGACCCCGAGGGGTATGTGCGCGCGGTGATGTACCGCGAGCGGGTCAGCTGGTGGCGGCGCCGGGGACGACTACGGGAGACGCTTGTCGGCTCGCCGGTCGAGCGGGAACACCCCGACGACAGCCGCCACGCCGACCTGCGGCTGGCCATGCGGGCAGCCCTGCTGCGCCTTCCCGTGGCGCAGCGCGCGGTGCTGGTCCTGCGGTACTACGAGGACCTGTCCGAGCGGCAGGTGGCCGAGGTGCTCGGCTGCTCGGTCGGGACGGTCCGCAGCCGGACCCACCGGGCGGTCAGTCGGCTGCGTTAGGTGCTGCCCGGTGCCGAACTCGTGCTGGAGCTGAAGCAATGAACACCCCGATCGACGACCTCATCCGATCCACCCTTACCGATCTTGCCGAGGAGGCAGTTCCGATGAATCTGGCAGATTCCGCCATCGCTCGGGCGCGCAGGCGTCGTACCCTCACCGTTTCCGTGGGGGTGGCGGGCGTCGTCGCCGCCCTCATGGTCGGCACGCCGCTGGCGTTGGCGGCGGTGAACCGGGACGCCCCGCCGCCGTCCGCTCCCGCAGACCGGCCGCCGGTGGACCCCAGCCCCGTCCCGATCAGTCCACTCCCGTCCCCGCCGGTGGACCGCAGCCCCGTCCCAATCAGTCCTGTCCCGTCCCCGCCGCTGGACCCGAAGGGTCCGGGCACGGGCTCCTAACTCCAGGATCGTCAGCACGCTGTAGGCAATAAAGGCGCTGTATCCGCCACCCGGCGACGTGCCGGGGGTACGAGATATGTTCAAGGAGTGCCACTGTCGCCGACGGTCCGCAGTGGGGATCAAAGACAGATGCGCACCGATCCCGCCGCATTCGGTGTCCAGACCGTCCTGAGTGTCGGCTTGGTGTCGACGGTAAACAGCACGTGCGGAATAGGCCCGAATACGATCTGCACTACCGTCCATCACCCCCTGATAGCCTGAACCTCCGCGATCATCTACCGGCAGGCCGCCAGTTGCTGACGTCCACGCCATGCCGCCACCGCCTCCGGAAAGGAGACACGCATGGTGCTCGGTTGGGCACGCAGCCGGTGGGCAAAGATCTTGCTCGGCTTTGTGGTCGGAGCCGCAGTGGGTGTCGCGATCTATCATGCTAGTCGGCTCACCGGCCGCAACCTGTTCGTCCTTTGTGGTGCGACTGCTGGTGGCGTGGCGGCCGTCGTGGTTCACGGCTACAGCCGCAACGTGCGTCTCACGGACGTGACCATCAGCGTGCCCCAGTTCAGTGACCTGCACTTCGCCGTCACCAGGGACAGCCAGCAGGTCGCGTGGAAGCTGTTCGTCGAGGCGGTCACGCGGATCTCAACACAACCGCTCAACGCAGGCGATGGTCTACTCCGAGAGGCGCTGACCTCGCTGTACGGGCTATTCGCCACCACTCGTGAGGTACTCAAGGAGAGCCAACCCTCCCGGCAGACCGATGGCGGGCCCACCGTCGAGCACTTGGCGATCGCCATGCTGAACGTCGAGTTGCGCCCGTTCCTGTCTCGGTGGCATCCGATACTGGGCAGGTGGGAGAGCGCTCATCCTGAGCAGAGTGAAGCCGGATGGCCGCTGAACGCCGAGTGCCGTAGCGAGTTGGCGGCCATGCAGAAGCGGCTTCTGCCGTACATTCACGGGTTTGGGAAGCTAGCCGGCGTGCGCAAGGCGCCCCAGATCGTCGATGGCACGCTCGGCCCTCAGTTCGCCTCGATGCCCGCGCCACGTCAGGCTGCCGACCCTACTGCGCCCAATTGACGTCGCGTAGCGGTCTGCCGCCGCATCCGGGGCGCCTGGCGTGCGGACGTGGACATACTCTCGGCGACACCATCCGCTACGGACGGTCGCGTCCAGCAACTGCGCTCTGCCCACACGACGTGGCGTCCGTACCGAGGGCGGCGTCCCAGTCGGCCAAGGGGCCCGGTGACGTACGTGCTCGCATCGGGAGCGGCGGGTAGGGTATGCGGCCGTGGCGGTCCGCATCGACGTAGAAGCGTTTCATGATTCGATCCCTACGGCCGTGGGTGAGGCCGCCGCGCGGCTACTGGCCGACGGCAGCGTCGGTGAGCTGGAGCCCGCCGGTGGCGGCGTCCAAGCCGTGGTACGGGACCGCGACGCCACTTTCCAGCCGTGGGTGGGCATCGTCGACGGGATTTTCACCGGCGACTGCGATTGCGGGATCGTCGGGGACAACTTGTGCGCGCACGCGGTCGCGACGGCGTTGACCGCGTTCCACGCGGGCACCACCTTCTCCGGCGCCGCCACCCCACCCGGCGCCACCCCTGTCGAGCCCGACCACGCCCACTACCTTGAGGCGGTACAGCGGCTCTCGCCCCGCCAACTGGCAGACCTGGTGGCAGCGCACGCGCTCCGGGACCGCCTCTTCGCCACCCTGCTACTGGGCGAGGCCGGCATGCTCGATGCCGCCGGCGCGTCCGGCCTCGCCGGCTTCCGCACCGCCGTCGCAGACGCGGCGACGGTGACCAACCGGTAGCAGCTGGCAGATCTCCGACGTGGAAGCCGCCGGGCACCGCCTCGCCGCCGAAGTCGAGATCCTCTGCGCCCACCCCGCGACCGCTGACGCCCTCGACCTGGTCGAAGAGGCCATCCTCGTCTGGGACGATCTGTCCGGGCACCTCCGCGACGCGTACGACATCACCCGCACCGAACCGGAGGAGATCGCCGATCCACTCGTCGGCGCGCACCGCGACCTGTGTGAACGCCTCGACCTCGACCCGGCCGAGATCGCCGAACGGCTGAACCGGCTCGTCGCCTGCTGCCACAACGACACTCTGGACGTCGACGGGTACGCCGATCTTCTCGGCGCGCAGGCGGACACCATCACCTCGCCTACCTGACCGACCGCGTCCGTCGAGCCGAGGGCAGACCCGCGGCGGTACGGCATCCAGTTCTGCCACGGACCCGACGGCGCCGGCTCACCGCGTGGAACTTCACGTCCCGCCAAGCCGCAATCTCCGCCTCGCCGAGGGTACGGCCGCTTCATCGACTGCCGCGACTGCCTGAGGTCCAGACCAATCAGTTCCGGACTATCCCCTCCCAAGACACTGGAGCGGGCTCTTCGCAGTGCGGACACGCTCGCAGCATACCTAGCGGAGCCGGCCGGAACGGACAACGGAGTACGGCTGGTCGGTCCTTGGCTGCCTAGTGGGAGACTAGCTTCACTATCCATATGACCACCATCCGCGAGGCGTTCGCCCGCGCCGGCATCATCCTCGGCATCGCGCTCACCAGTGCCTGTACCGGTGACGCCTCGACCGCGCGACCGACCAGCAACGGTGCCGAGTCCAGCGCATCACCAACTCGGAAAGGGCTACTGGACGAATTGGCCGGCACCTACGAGCAGCCGTGCGGGACCCTACAAACCATCGTGATTGGCCCTGCTGGAACCGCTGTCCTTACCTGGAGTCTGCCAAGACACGATGCAGACAACACCATTGATGACCTCGAGGTCAGATTCGCGTTCAGCAAGCCAAACGACTACGACCTCCTGAGGGGAGCGGTCACGGCATCGAACTACCCAGGCATGCCAGCTGGTGCGCGGGTGCGTGTGGCATGGAACGTCGACGAACCGGGCATCGTGCTGACGACATCGGACGGCGACGATTGGCGCTTCCGGGATCCCGGCTACATGGAAGCCTGCTGAAGCGTGGCGGCGTCAGGCCTACGGTACGCGGCCTTTATCTCGTACAGCACGGACGCTGACAGGCAGTTAGCACGTTCGCTGCGAGGTGAGCTACACCGCTTCAACAGGCCCTGGTATCGGGCACGCGCCCTGCGCGTGTTCCTCGACCACGCCGGGCTCGCGGCCAGCCCCGGACTATGGTCGTCGATCACCGCCGTCCTCGATCAGAGCGAGTACTTCATCCTGCTCGCCTCAACCGAGGCAGCGGCCTCTTCGTGGGTGAATCGAGAGATCGAGTACTGGCTCGACCATAAGAGCGCCGAGCGGCTACTCATCGCTATCACCAATGGCACTGACGGCAAGATCGTGTGGGACGCCACCACCAAGACCTTCCACGAAGGCATGACCTGCATTCCGCCTGCGCTTCACGGCAGACTGCCCGAGCAGCCCCGGTGCATCGACCTTCGGGAGGTCCGAAGCGAGAACTTCTCCGCGCAAGATCCGCGATTCAAGGAAAGGGTTGCCGAACTCGCTGCGCCGCTGCACGGTATCGCAAAGGATGACCTCATCGGTGCCGACATCCGTCAACACCGCATCACGCGGCTACTCATCCGAGCGACCGTCGCCACGCTCACTGTGCTTACGCTGTTGGCCGCAGCAACCACGGTTGTCGCGATCAACAGAGCGCACTTTGCCGAGACCAAACGCGCCGAGGCCGAGGATCAGCGCAATCTCGCTACGACGCGCCTCCTGCTGCAGGAGGCAGACCGGGCACGTGTCGACGATCCGCGCGCTGCGGCACGCCTGGGTGCCGTAGCGCTCTGGTTACGCGACAGCGATGCCGCCCGCGCTGGCCTTCGCGAGACCATGAACAGCACGCCCATCGCCACCACCCTGCACCAGATCCTTCCCGTGCGGGCAAAGTTCGCCACCACCTCACCGACACTGGCCGTTCATCTCGGAGGCGCCGGCGTCGCACTCCTCGACGCCACCAACACCGGCAAGCCCACCTACCTCAACTGGAACGGCACGGACCAGCAGGAGCAGACGGAAGCGGTCGACTTCGCGGCCGATGGGAAACTGCTCGCCCTTGGCAACCGGGACGGCAGCGTAGCTCTGGTCGACCTGACAGACCGTGACCGTCCCCGTCAGATCGGACGGGCGGTACCCCATGGTAGCGGCGTGAAGTCCGTCGCTTTCTCCGGAAGCACGTTAGCGATCGAGGGCGGGGGCGAGATCGTGCTATGGAACATTGCCGACCCTGCGCAGCCGCAGAGGCTTGCATCACTCGGGCGACAGTCCGGCCCGGTGACGTTCTCCCCAGGCGGCCGCACTCTGATGACCGCCACGAGCCAACATTCCTATCTCTGGGACGTCACCGATCCCGCCACACCGCGGCAGCTCAGCAAGTTCGCCGCCCAGACGAGCGGGCCGCTGGTTTCGGCTGGATTCACTCCGCAGGGCGACATGCTGATGACGGCGGGCTTCGACAACTTGGTGATTCTTTGGGACGTTACGGATCTGAGTGCACCGCGACAGCTCGGGCCGCCGGTTACCGACGACAGTAGATTCGTAGCGATTTCTCCGGACGGACAAACCCTGGCCACCGCGAGCGACGACCGGACGGTGAGCCTGTGGGACATCTCGGACCCGATGGCGCCAACGCGTGAACGCCGGCTCACCGGCCACACCGGACCCGTGGTATCGGTTTCCTTTTCACCCGACGGCCTAACCCTAGCCACCACCAGCCTGGACCAAACCGTCATGCTGTGGCGGCTCAGCGACTCGTCGCTGCCGCGCAAAGTCAGCCAGCGCCCGATAGCAAACCGGGCGGTCACCGCCTTGGCGTTCGCGCCCGGCGGCCGCCTGCTTGGCGTCGGTACCGCAGACGGGGCCGTTCTGCTGTGGGAAACCACTGATCCAGGCAGTCCCCGAGCCATCGGTGAACCTATCGTCGGCCATGC
Source organism: Micromonospora zingiberis (assembly GCF_004331455.1). GTDB lineage: Bacteria > Actinomycetota > Actinomycetes > Mycobacteriales > Micromonosporaceae > Micromonospora > Micromonospora zingiberis. The sequence goes on along the minus strand of NZ_SJJR01000007.1, from coordinate 269,539 downwards.
CGGGGAACTCAACGCAGTCGCGTTCTCGCCGAGCGGCACTGTGCTGGCCAGCGCCGGCGGACCCCACGTGATCATTCGGGACATCGCGGATCCGGCACGACCCCAGGCGCTCAGTTCGCGGGGCGAAGACGGGCCCTATGCGGGGACCATGCAGGCCCTGAGGTTCCTTCCGGACGGAACAAAGATGGTGACCATCCTGGATGGGAAGCTCCAAATCTGGGACGTTGGCGATCCGAGAAGGCCTCGCACCATCGTCGAGCGCGACGCAAGCATGCAAGGTCCAGCACACCGACTCGCGATCGCTGCTGACGGGCGCGTTATGGCAACCGCTAGCCGCTCGCTCAACACGCTGGAATTCCCCGCCACCATCTGGGACAGCACTGACCCGACCGATCCCACAAACGTTAGCCAAGCCGGCGGCCACGGCAAATGGATCCATGCGCTCGACTTCTCTCCCGATGGAAAGACTCTTGCGACCGGGGGTGACGACGGCACCGTGGTCCTTGTGGACGTCACCGATCCGAGCAGTCCTCGCCAGCTCGGCCAACCGTTCACCCACCACTCCGGCTCCATGGTGTCATCGCTGCTGTTCACTCCCGACGGAAATAGGCTCATAACGGCCAGCGAAGACGGCACGATCACCGCCTGGGATCTAACGGACATGGCCACGCCACGTCGGATCGGGCAACAGAAGCGGGCGCACACGAGCAAGGTATCGGCCATGGCCATCAGCCCGGAGGGCCGCACGCTAGCTACCGGAGGCGATGACGGGAAACTGACTTTGTGGGATATCGGGGGTGAGAACGAAGAAGATGTAGACCTGATGAAGCAGGCGTGTGCCTTCGCCGGCCGAGGCCTGAATGAGAAGGAGTGGTATCAGTACTTCGACCGGGCAGCCCTTCCACACCGGAACATCTGCCCGCAGTGATCGACCCGGTTACGCCGAGATAGATCATGCAGAACAAGTCATCCACCGTCGCTGTCTCGATTGACTCCCCCACCGTCGACCCTGCACCGGTGACACTAATGCGTTGGTTGCCGCCTGACACACGGATGCTCTCCGATCGCCGCGAGGGCTCCACACCGCCTTTGTGTACACCGGAAGCCCCTGAGACAGCCGGCCGATCTTGCAAATAGATGCTGGCGTTGGCCGGCGCGCTGTCCGCCAGGTCACCATGCGGGGCACCTCGCACGAGCATCCCGGGCTAAACTCTATCGATCAACATGTATGTGCTGATCTGCCATGGGGGTGTGGATGACCGTCCAACCGAGGGCCGAGTGGGAACGGAAGATCAAGGTCGGACGCAGCGGACTGGCACCCGGGTGTCCGGCGCACGCCCACTCCGACTCCGTCTGGCACATACAGGACTTCGCGACCGCGCAGCGACTGTTGCGCGATCTACGGACCCGTCAGGGCGGCTTTGGCGTGGAGCACGCCGACAAGTTCCCGGCGAAGATGCGGCAACCGGTGACCTGGCGGGACGGTGAGGAACACCGGGAGCACCGCCGGCAGACCGCCCGGTACTTCGCCCCGCGGCGGGTCGACACCACCTACCAGGCGATGATCGAGTGGATGGCTCAGGACCAGTGTGCCGTGCTGCTGCGCAATGGGCGGGCCGATCTGTCGGAGTTGGCATTCTCGCTCTCGGTCGCCGTCGTCGGCCAGGTGCTCGGGCTCACCGAGGGCGGCGCGGGGCTGGCCACCCGGCTCGACCGGATCTTCAAGGACCTCGACGTCGTCCCCGGTTGGGCCAATCCGCAGGCGGTCCGGCGGCAGGCGGCGGCGGCCTACAACATGGGCGCGTTCTACCGGTCCGACGTACGCCCCGCCATCGCCGTCCGCCGCGTCCAGCGGCGCGACGACCTGATCTCGCACCTGATCGACGAGGGGTGCACCAACGGTGAGATTCTCGGTGAGTGCGTCACCTACGCCGGCGCCGGGATGGTCACCACGCGGGAATTCATCACGGTCGCCGCCTGGCACCTGCTGAGCGACGACGAGCTGCGCGCCTCGTACAGCGGGGGTGACCGGGACAACCGGATGACAATCCTCCAGGAGATCCTGCGGCTGGAGCCGGTGGTGGCCAACCTGGCCCGGTGGACGACCGGGCCGATGGAGTTCGACTCCCCGACCGGGCCGGTCGCGGTGCCGGTGGGCACCCGGCTGGACATCGACGTGGCGGCGGCCAACCTGGACGCCTCGGCGGTCGGGGAATGCCCCGGCCAGTTGCGTCCGGGCCGCCAGATGGCCGCCGGTGTGGCGGAGGTGGGCCTCGCCTTCGGTGACGGCCCGCACCGGTGCCCGGGCGCCCACATCGCGATGGCGGAGACCGAGATCTTCCTGACCAAGCTGCTGGCGCTGCCCCAGGTACGCATGATCGCGCCACCGTCGGCGAGCCTTCGGCCGGAATTCGCCTCGTACGCGATGAGCGGATTGCAGGTGGCGGTGGGGCCGACCGACCATCAGCGACGGACTCCGCGCACCAATGGAAGGGCGAAGATCCCGATCGCCGCCGGGTCGCGGCAACGCCCGGAGGGCGAGGCCAGCGACACGAACGAGCACTACATCGCCCCGAGTTGGGCGACGCAGCACATGTTCAACCGGGTCGTCGGCCAGCTCAGCCGGCGCGGGATCAGTCTCTTCGGCGCGCGGGAGCTTGCGGTCCGTGGGCGCCGGAGCGGCCAGTGGCGAACCACCCCGGTCGGTCTGGTCGAGTTGCAGGGCCGGCGCTACATCCTCTCGGCCACGGGCAACAGCCAGTGGGTACGCAACCTGCGGGCGGCCGGCACGGGCGAGCTGCGGCTCGGCTCCCGGGCGGAGCCGTTCCGGGCGCGGGAGTTGCCGGAGCAGGAGCGGCTACCGGTGCTGCGCGCCTACCTCACCAACCGGTGGAAGTCCGAGGTGGAGCGGCTCTTCGACGGCGTCGGTTCGGACGCCTCCGACGACGAGTTGCGCGCCATCGTGCCGAAGCATCCGGTGTTCGAGATTCTGCCGTTGACGTGAGAGCCGGGCAGAGCGCTTAGCTGTCGGCCCCGGATGTGATGATGGCGTCGTGATCGTGGAGTTCGACGGCGAGCTGTGGCTTTGGGCAGCCCGGCGTAACGAGAGCTGGACTTTCGTTAGCCTGCCGGCCGAGGCGTCCGAGGAGATCCGTGACCGCTGCAGCGGGGCTCGTCGCGGGTTCGGTGCGGTGCGGGTATGGGCCACCATCGGTGGCAGCAGGTGGACGACCTCGATCTTTCCCGACAGCACCCGGGGCTGCTATGTGCTGCCGGTCAAACGTGCCATCCGCAACGCCGAGGCCGTTGACGTCGGTGACACCGCCACCGTGACCGTCGAACTGGTCGATCGCTGAACTGTCGCACGGTCATCGGAGTAGCCGGGCTGGGTCGGCGGCGATCGTGGCCGCTTGCGGGTCGAGTTGCCAGCCTTTCGCGTACGCTGCCGCGAACTCATCGGGGCCCAGCGCGGCTTTGCCTCGCTGGGTGAGTTCGCGGACCTGTGGGTCGGTGTGGTCGTGCGTGCCTCGCAGCCGGGCGGCGGCGCCGAGCAGCATGGCCGACTCGTGTTGCCGCCCGCGCGTTGCGGCGAGCGCGGCCGTGTTCACTGTCACCGGTGACAGGGCCGGCAGTTCCCGGGTTGCCAACGCGGCCGCGTACGCCTCCCGCACGGCCGTGTCCGCGCCGGGCAGGTCGCCCAGCGCCAGGCAGAGCGCAGCCCGTGTGGTGCCGACCAGTGCCCGGGTTTGGTCTGCGGGTAGGGCGGTGTCGGTGGGTAGGCCCCGTTCGGCGTCGTCGAGAAGTTCGCCCGCCCTTCTCAGGTCACCGAGTCGTAGCCGCAGGCTGGCCTCTTGCGTGTCGATCAGGACCAGCATGTCCGCCGAGGATGCGTGCAGTGCCCGCTGTCGGGCGGAGTCGATCATGGCTATTGCCCGGCCGGTGTCGGCGCGCCGCAGGTGTATGTCGATCCAGCGGAGGTCGCTGTAGAGCTGGTCGCTGAGGCTGAGGGCGCCGAACTCGCCGGCCAGGGTCCGGGCTTCGTTCAGGTCGGTCAGCGCGCCGTCGAGGTCGTCGTACCGCCGTAGGTGGGCGCGCATCGGCAGCACGGCGGCCCGTCCCCATCGGTCGCCGGCCTGCTGAAAGCGGGTCAGGGACGTCTCCACGTGGGCGCGCATACGGTCGAGCGCGCCGGCGTTTCCGGCGATTTCGGCGAGGAACATGTGGGCCAGTCCGGACAGCCAAACGTGGTCGCCGTCGGCCAGTCCCTGGAAGGTCGTGAGCGCCGCCTCGTCGCCTTGGAGGAAGAGCAGGATCGGGCCGAACACGCGGTAGTGGCTCGGTAGCTGCGGATGCGCGAGCAGCCGGCCGGCGAGCTCACGCATCTCCGCCCGATCGTTCGCGGCGTGCCCGGCGGTGGTCCCTGACAGAGTGTCCGCCCGACCGAGCAGGTAGACGGCTCGGGCGCAGTCGCGTTCGGGCGTCGGCCCGCCGCCGGGCACCGCGAGCGCCTCTCCCAGCCAGTAAGCGCCGTCGCTTTGGCGGCCGGACATCTGCCAATACCAGGTCAGGCTCAGCGCGAGGGTGATCGCGCCGGGGGAGTCGCGGGTGGCGCACAGGTGGCGCAGGGCGGCGAGCGTGTTGTCGTACTCGGCACCGATGACCGTCATGGCCGGCAGCTGGCCGGTCCCGCGTAGCCGGGGGTCGTGGCGAGCCATCAGCTTGGTGAAGTGGGCGGCGGCCAGGGCGCGGGCCGTGCCGAGGTTGCCGGTTTCGGTCAGGCGGTCGGCGCCGTACTCGCGGATGGTTTCGAGCATGCGGTAGCGGCCGGGGCCGGGCGCGAGCTGCAACAGTGACCGGTCGACGAGCGTGGCGAGCAGGTCGGGTATCGCGGCGGCGGGAACGGTGGTGCCGGCGCAGACGGCGGCAGCCGAGGCTGGGGTGACGCCGCCGGCCAGCACGGAGATCCGTTCTGCCACGGTCCGTTCCCGCTCGTCGAGCAGTTCCCAACTCCACGTGATGACCGCGCGTAGGGTGCGGTGCCGGGGCGGGGCGGTGCGGTGGCCGGTGGTGAGCAGCTGGAAGCGGTCGGAGAGCCCATCGGCCAGGTCGGGCAGGGAGAGCGTCCGCAACCGGGCGGCGGCGAGTTCGAGGGCCAGTGGCAGGCCGTCCAGGCTGCGGACGACGTGGGTGATCTGCGGCAACGTCGAGCGATCAACATCAAAGCCGGGGCGTACGGCGGCGGCCCGCTCAACGAACAGGCGCACCGCGGCCGTACGCCGGGCTTCGTCGACGCCGTCATCGGGCTCGGGCAGCGGCAGTGGTCCGAGTGGCACGAGCGCCTCGCCGTCGATCGCGAGGGGTTCGCGGCTGGTGGCGAGCACACGGAGCCCGGGGCACCGGGACAGCAGGTCGGCAACCAGATGGGCCACGGCGTCGATCAGATGCTCGCAGTTGTCGACCAGCAGCAGACTCTCCCGGCCGCTGAGTTCGCCGGCGAGGACGTTCAGCTCGTCGCCCTCGGCGCGTTTGCGGGCGTCGAGCATCGCGGTGCCGCGCAGCCCGATCCCGGCGAGGACAGCTGCGGCGACCTTCACCGGTTCGGTGACGGACGCGAGGTCGACGAGCCACGCGCCGCCGCGGTACTCATCGCGGTGGAGGCGGGCGGCCTCCAGCGCGAGCCGGGTCTTCCCCGCACCGCCCGGACCGAGGACGGTGACCAGGCGTCCAGCGGTGAGCAGGGTGCCGATGCGGGTGAGATCGTCGTCGCGGCCGACGAAGCTGGTCAGCGGCACCGGCAGGCCGGCGGGCCGGATCCGGTCAGGTTCGGTGATCGGCTGCCGGCGGGCATCCCGCCCGTTTCCGCTCAGGGCTGTCGGGGGCGCCACGTTGCGGGTCGGTGCGTTCGACGCCGGGACGGGACGGCCGGGCTGCAGCAGGCGCAGATGGCGTTCCTGTAGGGCGGTGCCGGGGTCGGCGCCGAGGATGTCGGCCAGTGACTCGCGGACCCGCTCGTAGACGGCCAGCGCTTCTGCCTGACGTCCCGCGGCGGCGAGCGCGTCCATCAGCAGCGCGGTCGCCCGCTCGTGGACCATGTGCTCGGCCACGAGTCCGGTCAGCCGGGCGATGGCGGCCTCCACCCGCCCCAGCGACAGTTCTGCCTCGGCCAGGTCGGCGACCGCCTCGATCGACACCTGCGCCAGCCGCGCCGCGACCGCGGGCGCGACTGCGGCGATGACCACCGGTTCGGCGCCGGGACGTTCGTCCCACAACGCCACGGCCTCGGCGAGCGCGGCACTCGCCGCCTCCGGGTCACCTGCCCGCAGTCTCGCCCGGCCGGCGGCGGCGAACTGCTCGAAACGCAGTGCGTCCACATCGGCCGCGTGTACCGCCAGCCGGTAACCACCGGCCACCTGCACGACCACGCTACCGGCCGTGCCGGCCGGGGCGAGGGCGCGGCGCAGTCGGGAGACGAGGGTCTGTAGCGCGGCGGCGGGGCCGGACGGTGGTTCCTCGGCCCAGATCGCGTCGACCAGTACGCCTGGCTCCACCGCGCGTCCGCCGGCGAGCGCCAGCCGGACGAGCAGAGCTCGCAGTCGCGCGCCCGGGACGGGCAGGGCGGCGCCGCCGCGGGACACCTCGAACGCTCCGAGCAGCGTGATGCCAAGCCCTGCGCCCCTATCCATCGCCCCATCCTCGCGTGCTCACCCGTACGTCCTCACTCAGCGCGGCCCGCGCCAGCGCGGTGTCTGTCTCGTGTTCGTCCCGTGTCAGCGACCCGGGGCAGTCTTCGCCTGACCTGAACCACAGGAGGGACCCCATGAACGACCTCAAGCCCGATCCCAGCACGGTCCCCCGCGGCCGCGCAGCGGGAACCGCGCTCGTCGCCAGCGCAGTCATCTATTTCGTCGCCGAGTTCATCGCCGCGGCGGCGTGGACGGACCCGCCTTACAGCTATACGTATCACTTCATCAGCAACCTCGGGGTGCGCGGCCCGTCCACCGCGTTCGGGCAGTACATGTACTCGCCGCTGGCGTGGGTGATGAACACCGGTTTCATCCTGTTCGGCCTCGCCGCGCTGATCGGCGTCCTCATGCTGAGGGGCCTGCCGGCCGGGCGGCGCGCGGCGCTGGGCGCGATGGCCGTGCTGTTGGCCGCCGGCACCACTTTGGTGGCGCTGTTCCCAGGATCCAGCGAGGCGTCCGCCCTACACGGGCTGGGCGCTCTCGCGGCCTTCGGCGGCGGCAATGTGCTCGCGATCCTGCTCGGCCGGTCGCATCGGCTCCTTGGCGTTTCCCCGAAGTTGGGCAGGGCGCTGGTGTGGCTGGGGATTCTCGGGTTCGTCTCGCTGGTGGTCTACCTGACCCTCGCGACGGGGACCGGGGTTCTCATCGGCTTTTTCGAACGCGGTGTCCTGTACCCGTTCCTGATCGGCTTCATCGCTCTAGGAGCCGCGCTGAAAGCTCCGGTCCCAGCTGTCCGATGACCGGTCGGCGGCGGGGCTGGTCGACTCACGTACGAGATCGGGCCGGTGCCTGAGTTCCCGTCGAGAGTTGATGCCGAGCTTGCGGTAGATGTTGCGCAGGTGGGTGTCGACGGTGCGAGGGCTGATGAACAGCTGGGCGGCCACCTCGCTGGAGGTCGCGCCGGCGGCGACCAGCCGGGCGATGTGCAGCTCTTGGATCGTCAGCTGGTCGTACGTGTGTGGTGACCGCTGGCGTGGCCGCTCCCCGGTGGCGCGCAGCTCGACGGCGGCCCGCCGGGCGAACGCGTCGAACCCTGCCTCGGACAGCAGGCGGTGCGCGGTGCGCAGGTGCGGTCGGCAGTCCCGTCGGCGGCCCTCGCGCCGCAGCCATTCCCCGTACACGAGATGGGCTCTGGCGCGGTAGGCCAATAGCGGACTCCGCTCCAGGTGCGCGACGGCGGTTCGATACTGCTCCTCGGCCCCGGTCACCAGTGCCCGGGCATAGGCCGCGATGCCCAGACCGGTGGCGGTCCCGCTGGCGTCGGCGCGGTCGACCAGCGACTCCAGTGCCGCGGCGGCGGCGTCGATGTCGCCGCAGCGGACTGCCGCTTCGACCAGTTCAGGCAGGGAGAAGCTGGCGAGGAAGAGGGTGCCGTCCGCGACGGCCCGCCGAGCGGCGGCCAGTGCGGCCGGATAGTCGGCGAGACCGTTGTGCAGCACCGCGGACGCCCAGTCGATGTTGCCGAGCAGGAGACCACTGCTACTGGTGGTGGCCGCGTCCGTGGCGCTCTCGAACAGCGTGAGCGCCTCGGCGCGGCGACCGCGCATGGCCGCCAGGTGGATCCGGTGGTAGGGCATGGGCGGCCCGCCGATTGCGTCGGCGATCGCTTCCTCCTCGGCGATCGATGCCATCGCCAGGCCGAGGTCGGCGGTGAGGGCGCCGTATGAGCCGGTCTGGGCGAGCCCGAGACGCAGCAGGAGCGGCGAACCGGACTCGCGGCCGGTGCGCACCAGCCACTCGACGATCGTCGAATACCGTAGCGGGTCCCATATTTCCGCCGCGAGCATGAGGGCGAGGGCAGGGTACTCGGTCCATCTAGGCCCGTCGGGACCGTCCGGGCCGTCGAGAACCTGCCGGATCAGCGGGATCGCGCTCCGATGTCCCGCCGTTTGCAGCAGGTGCAGCGCATCCAGCACGTCCGGCGGTCGCGACGCGGTCACCGGTACCGACCGTACGGCGGCCAGCACCAGGTCCAGCACGCCGCTGGCCCGGCCGACGAGCAGACTCATCTCGATCGCGTCCTGGAAGCACCTGCGGGCCCGCTCCGGATCCAGACCGGCCAGGCGTCTGCCCGCGCGGATCATGAACTCCGGGCCGTTCTTGTCCTGGTGGCTCTGGAAGGCCACCTGCCCCCGCAACAGGTCGGCGTGGGCGAGTTGGAACTCGTCGAGTGCGGTGTGCTCGACGGCCCTGACCAGGGTGGCGGCCCGGTCGGGGCGGCCCGCGGCGAGGGTGGCCTGCGCCGCCGCGAGCGTTCGTTCGATTCGGCCGGCGGGGTCCCGGGAAAGCTCGGCCGCGCGTTCCAGGAAGGCCGCCGCGGCCACCACGCCGCCGCGCGCCTGGGCGCGGGTGGCCGATCGTACGAGTTCGGCGGCGACGCCGTCGTCGGGGCCGACGCTGGCCTGGGCGCGGTGCCAGGCCCGCCGGTCCGGGTCGGTGACGGCGTTGGTCGCCTCGGCTAGTGCCCGGTGCGCCCGCTGCCGTTCATGCGCCGACGCGCCGCGGTAGACCGCAGAGCGGGCGAGCGGGTGGCAGAAGCGGATGCCGGTGGCGAACTCGACCAGACCTGTCGCGGCCGCGCTGGCGCTGGCGGTCGACACGTCGATGTCCAACAGTCGTACGGCCGGCCACACCAGGGTGGGATCGCCCGTCGGGTCGGCGCTCGCCACGGTCAGCAGGAGACGGGCTTCGTCCGGTAGATCCGACAGCCGGGCTCGGAAGCTGCGCTCGATCCGGGTCGGCACCGGCGAGGTGTCCGGCGGCCCGAAGCCGCCCGCCTGGGGCAGTTCGAGCAACGCCAACGGGTTTCCTCGGGCCTCGGCCAGCAGCCGGCTGAGGACCTGTTCGTCGAGGAGCAGGTGACGGTGGGCCGCGATCAATGTCCGCGCGTCGGCGTCACTCAGCCCGGTGATGTCGAGGCTGGGCAGTTCGTGCAGTTCGTCCGAGGCCGGCATCCGCAGCGCGAACAGCATGGTGATGGGCTCGGCGGCTACCCGCCGGCCGACGAAGGCCAGCGCCTTCGACGACGCTGCGTCCAACCAGTGGGCGTCGTCGATCACGCACAGCAGCGGGCGTTCCCGGGCGGCGGCGACCAGGAGACCCAGGGTTGCCACGCCGATGTGGAACAGGTCGGGGGTGCCCGCCGCCAGCCCGAAGGCGACCCGGAGCGCGTCGGCGTGCCGGGTGGGCAGGTCCGCGAGGTGATCCAGCACCGGCACACAGAGCTGATGTAGCGCACCGTAGGGCAACTCCCGCTCGAACTCGGCCCCGGACGCCTGGATCACTCGCGAACCGGAGGCCGTGTCGCGGGCGTGTGCCAGCAGCGTGCTCTTGCCGATGCCGGCCTCGCCGCGGACCACCAGCGCCCCGCCGCGGCCCGACCGCGCGCCCTGGATCAGCTCGTCGAGGACTTTGATTTCGACGTCCCTGCCGACCAGGGGACCCCGATAGCCAGCGGCGGTTCGCACGCCGGACAGGCTACTCCCTGTCCGGCCCCGACGCAGACGCCCGGAATCGCACTGTTCGTGATCAGCGGCCGACCGGACGGTGAGGTGATTCCGACCGAGGCGAGGTGGAGCGGTGTCCCGCAGGTACGTCTGGATCGGGGCGAGCCGCGCGGCCGTGCCTTGACGCGTCCGCGACCACGCGGGCGGCTACGCAATTCCCACCGATGCGGTGCCGAGCCCTGATGACGGAAGGTCTCCCTGTCCACGCTAACGAAGTAAGCGAGCAGACGGGAAGCTTCATGACAGCCCACACTGACGTCGCCGCCGCCACCACCGCTGCGGCGCCGACCCGCTGGCAGGATCGGACCGGGCGCATCCTGATGGCGGTCACGGCAGCCGCCACCCTGGTGCCATTCGTCGAGGGCGTCTCCCGCCTCGGTGGCCTGCCCGAAGACCTGATCCTGACCGAGTACTGGCGGACCTGCGCCTACATCGTGTTCGCCGGGATGTGGGCCATGCTGGCGGTCGCCCCACGGAAGCAGCGCGGCATGTGGGAACTCCTGCTCTTCCACAAGATCGCGGTAACCATCCAGGCCGCTTTTGTTCTCGATGCCCCGCACGCGGTACGGACCCTGATCGCCGATGGGTTCGTCTCGGTGACCACCATCGCCGCCTATGTGCTGTGCCGTGGCTGGTACACCTGGCGCCGCGGGGCGCTTGGGCCCAACGACAACCGCTGACCGTACATGGCCGCGGTGGCGGCCATGCCGTCCGACACCGGTGCGAGCACGTGCCTCTGGCCGGCCAACCAGTAACCGAGAACTTGCGGAGGAATGTCGTCATGACCAACGCCGTCACCATAAATGCGACCGAGGTAGTCCTACCGGGCGTGGTCGAACCGAGCGGTCTGGAGGTGCGGATTCGGGAACTGCCCGCGCCGGCACCGGGGCAGGTTGTTCTTCGGATGGAGGCGACCGGCGTGTCGTTCGCTGAGCAACAGATGCGCCGCGGCAAGTACTACGACCAGCCGCCGTTCCCCTTCGTACCCGGGTACGACCTGGTCGGCACCGTCACCGCCGTCGGCCCCGGCGTGGACGCCGACCTGACCGGACGCCGGTTCGCCGCGGTGACCAAGATCGGCGGGTGGGCCACGTATGTGTTGATCGAGGCGGCGGACCTGGTTCCGGTGCCGGACGGGGTATCCGCCGCCGCCGCCGAGACCGTGGTGGTCAACGGCATCACCGCCTGGCAGATGTTGCACCGGCTGGCCAAAGTCCGGCCCGGGGACATCATCGTCGTGCTGGGCGCGAACGGCGGCGTCGGTTCCACGCTCGTCCAGTTGGCCCGACACTGCGGGGTCAGGGTGATCGGCACGGCGTCGGAACGACACCACGATGCGGTACGCGAGCTGGGCGCGACCCCCGTCGACTACCGCGACCCCGGCATGTACGACCGGATCAGGGAGTTGGCGCCGGACGGCGTGGACGCCGTGTTCGACCACGTCGGCGGCCCCGGCGTGGAGCGGTCGTGGCAGTTGCTGCGCAAGGGCGGAACGCTGGTTTCCTATGGCACGGCAGCGACGAAGAACGAGGAGGGCAACTCGCGGCTGCCGGTGCTGAAGCTCTTCGCGCAGCTGAAGCTCTGGCACACCCTGCCCAACCACAGAAACGCCTACTTCTACAACTTCTGGGCGGGCCACCGCCGGCTGGAGACCTTTCGGCGCACCCTGGCCGACGACCTCACCCAGGTGTTCCAGTTGCTTGCCGACGGTGTGCTCGACCCACAGATCGCCGCAGAGATCCCGCTGACCGGCGCCGCGTCGGCGCTGGCACTCGCCGAATCTCGCACGGTCACGGGCAAGGTAATCCTCGTGCCCTGAACGCTTTCCCCGACCGCCGGGATGCGCAGAGACCTCAGGAGTGGTGGTGCCTCGCTGGTGGGACGCCAACCTGCTCGCCCTCGCCCAGGACAACGAACTGACCCATCATCCCGTCGTCTTCGTGCGCGAGCAGGTGGCAGTGGTACATGTACGGCATGTTCGGGTCGGTGTGGTCCCGGAAGCGCATCGCCAGACGGTAGCGTTTGCCCTGGACAAGCAGGACGGTGTCCTTCCATCCGCGCAGAGGTGGTTCCGGCGCCCTGCCGTCGACGGTCAGCACCTGGAACTGCACGTCGTGGACGTGGAAGTTGTGCAGATACCCGTTGTCGTTGGTCACCTCCCACACCTCCACGGTGCCTTCGCGGACACCGAAGTCGATGCGGTCCATTGCCATCGACCGGCCGTTGATCTGGTTCGACGCGAGCACGAAGGTGCGTTCCTGGGCGGCTGCCTCGCCAGCGAGGTCCGGGGCAGCGCCGAGCACGGCGGGAACGGCGGTCCCGCTGGACAGCGAGCCCGCCGCTCGGAACTGGCAGATGTCGAAGCGGTCGTCGAAGCCGTCGAGCCGTCCCAGCACACCGCCGTGCTCGGCCGGATACGAGCGCAGTTCGACCTGCTCCCCCGGCTCGAAGGCCACCACGATCTCCGCGCGTTCCCCCGGCGAGAGGTACAGCCGGTCGGTCTCCCACGGCGCGGCGAGCAGACCACCGTCCGTGGCGATGAGCGAGAAGCGTCGCTCGTCGGAGAACCCGAAGTGGTACAGGCGCGCGTTGGAACCGTTCAGCAGCCGCAGCCGCACAAGCCGGGTCGTGACGTCGAAGTAGGGCCCGATCGTGCCGTTGACGAGGATCTCGTCGCCGATCACCCCCAGTGAGCCCGCCAGCGGTTCCCGCTGCGCGAACTGCTGCTCTCCGTCGAACGCGCGGTCCTGGACGATCATCGGGACGTCGTCGACACCGTACTCCGACGGCAGGTTCAACGCCTCGACCTGCTCGTCGTCGACGATGAACAGTCCGGCCAGGCCCCGGTACGTGTGGTCGGCGGTCGATCCGTGCAGGTGCGGGTGATACCAGAGCGTCGCGGCGGGTTGGTCGATTGTCCACCGCGGTTTCCAGGTCCCTCCGGGCGGGACCGTCTGGTGCGGACCGCCGTCCATCACCGCCGGCAGGTGCATGCCGTGCCAGTGCAGCGAGGTCTCCTCATCGAGGCCGTTGTGCACCGCGAACTCGACCCGCTCGCCGCGCCGGACCCGGATCGTCGGGCCCAGGTATGTGCCGTTCACACCCCAGGTGCGGGTGGGCCTGCCGTCCTTGAACCGGGTTTCTCCCGGCTGGATGCCGAGCGTGAAGACGCGGGCCCCCGATACACCGCTCTGCGACTGGGCCAGGGCGGGAATCGGCAATGCCGTGTCGAAGGCGATCTTTCCAACAGTGTCCCGCTTCGCGCTCAGGTAATAGGCGCCGAAGCCACCGCCGCCGAGGACGACCGTGCCCCCGATTCCCCACCCGAAGACCTTCAGCACCGTACGACGTTTCATGGGACAACCGTGTCGCGGCCGGCGGTGCCATCGCGTCGGCGACAACTGCGTAGCTACGAGGCTCACGCCCGTGCGGCCACCTCCTGAAGTACCGACGGCGGCGACACCAGCACGACGCCTCGATGGCGGTCGGGTGAGGTCAATCTCAGGGAAGCGTCTGCGCGCCGATGACGGACAACATCTGGAGTTTCTCGTAGCTCTCACTGCCGGGAGTGGCGGTGAAGACCATCAGTGAGTGGGCCTGGCCCGGGTCTACCAGACGCTGGCAGTTCAGCTCCAACTCACCGACCTCGGGGTGGACGAAGTGCTTGACCTCGTGCGGACGTATGCCGATCTCGTGGTCGTCCCACACCCGCCGGAACTCCTCGCTGCGGTCCAGCAGCAGCTCGGCCAGGTGCGCTGCCCGGGAGTCAGCGCCCCGGAGGGTGACCAGTTCACGCAGGCCGGCTGCGTACATCCGGGTCAGGAACGCATGTTCCTTGGGCGCGTAGCGCTGCCGGGCGGCGGGGTCGGTGAACCACCGGTAGCCCGCGCTGCGGGCCGGCCCGGTGTACCGCGTGGTGTCGCCGTTGAGCGCGACGCCCATCGGGGACTGCCGCAGGGTCTCCCCTAGCTCGGTGACGATCTCGGCGGGGGTGTCGTCCAGGCGGTCGAGCACCCGCAGCAGGCCCGGACTGATGTGGTCGTTGGAGGTGCCCCTCGGGGGCGGGTTGTGGCCGGCGAGGCGGAACAGGTGGTCCCGCTCGTCGATCGACATGTGCAGGCCCTGGGCGATCGAGGCGAGCATTCGGTGCGACGGCTGAGGGCCACGTTCCCGCTCAAGCCGGGAGTAGTAGTCGGCCGACATATGGCACAACGAGGCGACTTCCTCGCGCCGTAGCCCGTTCGTCCTGCGCCGCTGCCCACGCGGCAGCCCGACGTCTTCCGGTTGCAGTGCCTCACGCCGGCTGCGGAGGAACTTCGCCAACCCGCTGCGATCGATCACGATGCTCCCCCTTCGAGTACTGCCCCATTTCTACCGCTTGCCGAAAGTGGTAGCCACGGTCCGCCGATCCCCCCATGTGAAGTCGCAGGGGTGACCTGGCGAGCCTGTGATCGACAGGCCGTGGTTACCGCAGCGCATTGCGCCGACGATCGACGGCATACACCGGAGGATCCGGGCAACCACGTGAGGGAGCAGCACCCAATGCCACGTACACCGATCGACATCACCGTCCCCGACCTGTCCGGGAAGCGCGCCGTGATCACCGGCGCGAGCGACGGCATGGGCCTGGGGATGGCCGCGCGACTGGCCGCCGCCGGCGCCGAGGTGATCCTGCCCGTCCGCAATCCGCGCAAGGGCGAGGCCGCGATCAGCACGATCCGGCGGGCCGCCCCGGGTGCGAAGGTCTCGCTGCGCAGCCTCGACCTGTCCTCGCTGGCGTCGGTCGCGGCCCTGAGCGACACCCTGAGCGAGGAGGGTGCACCGATCCACATCTTGATCAACAACGCGGGTGTGATGCGACCCCCGAACCGGCAGTCCACGGCCGACGGTTTCGAGCTGCAGTTCGGCACCAACCACCTCGGCCACTTCGCGCTGGTCGCCCGGCTCCTCCCGCTGCTGCGCGCCGGCCGCGCCCGGGTGACCTCGCAAATCAGCATCGCCGCGCGCCGCGGCCGCATCAACTGGGACGACCTGAACTGGGAGCGTTCATACCACGGCATGCGCGCCTACAGTCAGTCGAAGATCGCGTTCGGGTTGTTCGGATTGGAATTGGAGCGGCGGAGCAGGGCGCAGGGTTGGGGCATCAGCAGTAACATCTCCCACCCGGGGGTAGCTCCCACCAGCCTGTTGGCTGCCCGGCCGGAGATCGGCCGTGGTCAGGACATCCCTCAGTACCGTCTGATCCGGGCCATGTCGGCGCGTGGCATCCTGGCCGGTACGGTCGAGACCGCGAAGCTGCCCGCGCTCATGGCGGCGACCGATCCGGGCGCCAAGCCCGGCGTCCTGTACGGGCCCAGCGGCCCGGGGAACCTGGGGGGTCCGCCGGCCGAGCAGCGGATGTATCCGCCGCTGCGCAGCGCCGATGAGGCCGCGCGGGTCTGGAGGGTCTCCGAACAGCTCACCGACACCGCGTTTCCAATGTGACGACCATTCGGAGGGTCGGGGTGACCTCTCACGATGTTGCTGCGGGCCGCGTCGCTGGCCTGGTCCTGGCCGGCGGTGCGGGGCGCCGCTACGGCGGCCCCAAGGCGCCCGTGTTTCTCGGGCGGGCACTACGCGTGCTCAGGGACGGCGGCTGCGACCCGATCATCGCGGTCCTCGGTGCCGGTGCCCGCCAGACCCGGGCGGTCGTCGACCTGACAGGTGTTCAGGTGGTCGACAATCCGGGCTGGGTCGAGGGCATGGCCTCGTCGTTACGGCTCGGAATCATCACGGCCACCCGCCAACCGGAGGTCTCGGCCGTGTGCGTGCATCTGGTGGACATGCCCGGAGTTTCCGCGACGGCGGTGGCACGACTGCTGGCACAGGCACACGCCGGCTGCCTGACCCGCGCCTGCTACAACGGCGAGCCGGGCCATCCGGTGGTGCTGGGTCGTGACCATTGGGCTGAGATCATCACGACCGTACGTGGCGACCAGGGGGCCCGGGCATATCTACGCCGGCATGCCGCCGACGTCACCGCAATCGAATGCGGCGACGTGGGCGCCGGGTACGACATCGACGAACGATGACCGGGCCTGCCCAAACCCGGGCGTGACTGCCGTGACCGCCGTCCTAGCCTGGGATCGGCAGGTCCTGGCAGTCATCGACTCCGATGGTCAGGGTGGAGGAGCACCTGACCGGTTGCCCGTCACACGGTCTCCGGTGTGCCCCGTCCGACGCCCATCCGGGGAGGATCGATGAATCCAAACGATGACGCTGGCCACGGCCCGCCGGGAGTGTCCCGGCGAGGCGTACTGGGTGGCGGTGCCGCCGTCGCGGTGGCGGTGCCGCTGCTGGCCACGGGGGCGGAGGCCACGCCGGTGGCCGACCCGGCGAGCGCCGATCTCGTGACCGTCAAGGTCAAAGTCAACGGTAAGCCGGTATCCGTGCAGGTGGATCCGCGGGTCACCCTGCTGGACACGCTGCGTGAAGGGCTGGAGCTCACCGGGACGAAGAAGGGCTGCGACCGTGGCCAGTGCGGGGCCTGCACCGTGCACGTCGATGGTCGGCGGGTGCTGTCCTGCCTGACGCTGGCGGCCACGGTCAACGAGCGTGAGATCACCACGATCGAGGGTCTGGCCCGGGGCGATCGGCTGCACCCGATGCAGCAGGCGTTCATCGAGCGCGACGGCCTGCAGTGCGGCTTCTGCACGCCGGGGCAGATCATGTCGGCGGTCGGAATGGTCCACGAGGGCCACGCGAACTCCGACGACGAGATCCGCGAACGCATGTCGGGCAACATCTGTCGGTGCAGCTGTTATCCGTTCATCGTCGAGGCGATCCGCGACGCGCAGAAGGTGATGCGCTGATGCGGGCCTACACGTTCACGCAGCCGCGCTCCGTCCGCGAGGCCCTTGCGCACGCCGACGCGGGCGCTGCCTTCCTCGCCGGCGGCACGACCCTGGTCGACCTGATGAAACTCGACGTGATGGCGCCGACCCGGGTCGTGGACATCAACCGGCTTCCGCTGCGCGGCATCAAGCTCGACCGCGACGGGCTGCACATCGGTGCGCTCGAACGGATGAGCGATGTCGCCGCCGACCGTAACGTGCGCCGCGACTATCCGATGATCGCTCAGGCGCTGGAGCTGAGCGCGTCCGCTCAGCTGCGCAACATGGCGAGCATCGGCGGGAATCTGTTGCAGCGCACCCGGTGCGGCTACTTCCGTGACGTCACCACCGGCTGCAACAAGCGGGAGCCCGGAAGCGGCTGCCCGGCGATGACCGGGTTCAACCGCACACATGCGATCCTCGGCACGAGCGATGCCTGCGTGGCGACCCATCCCAGCGATCTGGCCGTCGCGTTGGTGGCACTCGGCACCGACGTGCACCTGGCCACCGCGCAGGGCACTCGTACGGTGCCACTCGACACGTTCTACGCCCTGCCCGGCAGCACTCCCCACGTCGAGAACGTGCTGCGGCCGGGCGAGCTCGTCACCGGCATCACCGTCCCTCGCTCGATGTGGGCACCGCATTCGGTCTACCTGAAGATCCGCGACCGGCAGTCGTACGAGTTCGCCCTCGCCTCGGCGGCTGTCGCCGTCGAATGGCGCGGCCGAACCATCAACCAGGCCCGGATCGCCGTCGGTGGGGTCGGCACCACACCATGGCGGCTGCCGGTGGTCGAACGAGCGCTGGCCGGGCAGTTGGCCACCGCCGACACGTTCGAGGCGGCGGTCCGCACCGCCGCGGACGGCGCCCGGCCGCTGGCACACAACGCGTTCAAGAGTGCACTGCTGCGTCGTACGTTGGTCCGGGCCTTCACCGTTCTGGCGCAGAGCCGATGAACGACCAGTACGAGGCCGTGACCTCCCCCGTTCGCAGCGGCGGCGCTCATGCTTGAACTCGCCGCCGAGCTTCTCGAACGGATCCGTGACCGGACACCGTTCGTGGCCGCCACCGTCACCCGGGTGCAGGGCAGCGCACCGCGCCAGCCCGGCGCGTCGCTGGTCGTCGACGCGAACGGTGCGGTGCTGGGCAACGTCTCCGGTGGCTGCGTCGACTCCGCTGTCTACCAGGCGTGCCAGGAGATGCTGCTCGGGGACCGCGGCTCGAAGACCCTTCGGTTCGGCTACACCGACGATGACGCCCTCGGCGTCGGCCTCACCTGCGGCGGGACGATCGAGCTCTTCCTTCGCCACCACGACCCGTGCGCCGAACCCGGCCTCGAATCGGCGTGTACCGACGCCGTGCAGGACGAGCCGGTCGCCGTGGCCACGGTCGTGCGCGGCCCGGACACCCACCTCGGACGAATGATCGTCGTACGACCCGGGCAGCCCTGGGAGGGAACCCTCGGCGACGAACGGCTCGATCAGGTGGCCGTCGCCCACGCGACCGGGGTCCTGCACGCCGGGACGAGCGGCACCGTGGAAGTCGGGGTGGCCGACGGCTACTGCCAGGAGCCGATGACCCTGCTGGTCGAGTGCAACACCCCAGCACCACGGATGCTCATCTTCGGGGCCATCGACCATGCCGCGGCGTTGGCCCGCCTGGGCACCTTCCTCGACTACCGGGTGACCGTCTGCGATGCGCGGGCCACGTTCGCCACGCCAGACAGATTCCCGTACGCCGACGAGGTCGTCGTCGACTGGCCCCACCGCTATCTGGAGGCGCAGCGTCTCGACGGCAGCACGGTCATCTGCGTACTCACCCACGACCCGAAGGTCGACGTGCCGCTGCTCACCGCCGCCTTGCGGCGTCCGGTCGGCTATGTGGGGGCGATGGGTTCACGGCGCACCCACGAGCAGCGCCTGGTGCGGCTACGCGAGGCCGGCCTGACGGATCGGGAACTCGGCCGGCTGCACTCGCCGATCGGACTCGACATCGGCGCCCGCACCCCCCAGGAGACGGCGCTGTCGATCGCAGCGGAGATCGTCGCTCACCGGCTCGGCGGCACCGGGGTGCCGCTGCGCAGTGGGGTACCCATCCACCGTCGCACCGTCCCGTCGTCGGCTGCCTTCCCGCCGGACTGGACGGCGGAACACCTCGATCACAGCGCTGGCATCACCCGGCCTCGGTCCTCTTCCCGCAGCTAGGAGTCACGATGACCGTCTCCCCACTCGGCCGCGACATCGACCGCGTTGACGGCCGGGCGAAAGTCACCGGCGCCGCCCGGTACTCGGCCGACTACCCGGCCTCGGACCCGACATCGAAGATGGCGCACGCCTACCTGGTCACCAGCACCATCGCGCGAGGCTCGATTTCCGCGATGGACACCGCCGCCGCGCAGAACGCGCCCGGTGTCATCGGCGTGTACAGCCCGTTCAACAAACTCGGGCTGCGGCCGATGCCCGGCATCGGTGAGAACTACGCACCCCTGGAGGACACCCAGGTCCGTTTCCGGGGGCAGATCATCGCCATGGTCGTCGCCGAGAGCTCCCGGCAGGCGCGTGACGCGGCAGGGCTGATCACCACGACCTACGATGAGCAGCAGCCGCGTACGTCGCTCGCCGACGAGCCCCGCGTACCGGCCGCCGGGCCGCCCGGCCAACCCCCGCCGAGCGCCACGGTCCTCGCCCCGGGCGTCGACTCGATCGAGGCGGCGCTGGCCGCGAGCGACGTCGTCGTGGAGGCGACCTTCCATCAGCCGATGCAGCACGCCGTCGCGATGGAACCCCATGCCGTCCTCGCGGAGTGGAACAGCGACCGCACCCAACTGACGCTGTACAGCGGCGCGCAGTTGCCCCACCTCGGCGCCATGGCGGCAGCCGGCCGGCTCGGCGTGCCGCCGA
Source organism: Micromonospora zingiberis (assembly GCF_004331455.1). GTDB lineage: Bacteria > Actinomycetota > Actinomycetes > Mycobacteriales > Micromonosporaceae > Micromonospora > Micromonospora zingiberis. The sequence goes on along the minus strand of NZ_SJJR01000007.1, from coordinate 249,518 downwards.
CGGCGGTGCGGCTGATCAGCCCGTACGTCGGCGGCGGTTTCGGCAGCCGGGTGATGCCGTGGTACGACGCCGCCCTGGCCGCAGCCGCGGCCCGCCAGCTGAACCGCCCGGTCAGGCTGGTCCTGGCCCGGGAGCAGGTGTTCACCGTGGTCGGCCACCGCAGTGCGATCGACCAGACCATCAAGCTGGGCGCCTCCCGTGACGGGGTCCTCAACGCGGTCAGTCATGTGACCGACGCGTCGATGCCGTTCGTCGGCTACCGACACATGCAGCCGGCCGTGGACACCTCGGCAGTGCTGTACAAAACCCCCAACCTGTCCATCGATCAGCGGCACGTCATGCTCGACGTACCACCGACCTGCGCCATGCGCGCACCCACCGAGGCTCCCGGATCCTTCGCGCTGGAGACCGCGATGGACGAACTCGCCATCGCCACGGGTATCGACCCGGTCGAGCTACGGCTGCGCAACTACGCCACTGCTGTACCCGGAACGGGTCTGCGGTGGTCGAGTAAGCATCTCGACGAGTGCTACCGCGTCGGCGCACGACGCTTCGGCTGGTCGGCCCGCCGAGCCGAGCCCCGCAGCCGGGTCGACGGGCATTGGCTGGTCGGGATGGGGATGGCCACCGCCATCTATCCGGGCAGCCGCAGGCCGGAACCAATCCAGGCGCGGGTCCAACTGTTCGACGACGACACCGCCGTGGTCTCCTCCGCGACCGCTGACACGGGCACCGGGGCGTTGACCATGCTGGCGATCACCGGGGCTCATGAGCTGGGCATCCCGCTGCGCCGGGTGACACCCGAACTCGGTGACACCGCCCTGCCGCCGGGCGCACCATCGGTGGCGTCGGCCGGCACGTCCACTACCGTGCCGGCGGTCGAATCCGCCGCCAATGCCGCGATCGCCGAACTCGTCACGGTCGCGATCACGAGCCCGCGGTCGCCCTGGCACGGTGCGAACCGCGAGGACCTGACCTACGAGAAGGGCAAGCTACACGGGAAGGGACGCTCGATGTCCTTCGGCCGCCTGCTCACCACGGTCGGCCGCCGCAACGTCGAGGCCACCGTGACGGCTCAGCCCGGCCCGGAGGCCACCCAGTACCGGTACCACAGTTTCGGCGCGCACTTCTGCGAGGTCAGGGTCAACCGGTACACCGGGGAGCCCCGGGTGACCCGCTTCACCACAGTCGTGGACATCGGCCGGGTCGTGAACGCCCAGGCCACCCGCAGCCAAATCGTCGGAGGCGTCATCTTCGGCATCGGTCACGCGTTGCTGGAGGACAACCCCCTCGAACTCGACACCGGGCGGCTGGCCGCCAGCAACATGGCCGACTACATGGTCCCCGTCAACGCCGACATTCCCGACCTCGATGTCCACTGGCTCGACAGACCCGACCCCGTCATCAACAACCTCGGCGCCCGCGGTGTCGGAGAACTCGGCACCGTCGGCTCGGCCGCCGCAGTCGGCAACGCCATATACAACGCCACCGGCATCCGGGTCCGCAATCTCCCCATCACCCTCGACAAACTGCTGTAGACATTCACGCCCGCAGAAGTACGACGGCCCAATAGGTTGAGTTGGTCGCGCATCGCCGTGGGAGGCCGAGTGGGGTACGAATCGGACCACAGCAGGATCACCCACAGCGAACTCGCTACCGAGCTGAACGAGCGGATGGACCGCGACCAGAGGGCACGGTCCGAGGTCGCCCGCCGGGCGACCTCGGACGACCTGTGGGCCCGGGTACGCGAGGTGGACACCGACAACACCGCGTGGCTCACGCAGGTCATCGAACAACACGGTTGGCCGCGACGCAGCCACGTCGGAGCAGATGCCGCAGCCGCCGCCTGGTTGCTCGCGCAACACGCCGACCACGACCCTGATTTCCAACGCCGCTGCCTGACCCTGCTCGCACAGGCGGTAGACGACGGCGAAGCCAAACGGTCCCACTTGGCATACCTCACCGACCGGGTCCGCCGCGCCGAAGGCAGACCGCAGCGCTACGGCACCCAGTTCTGGTACGGGCCCGACGGCACCGGCCCGCTCCAACCCCAACCGATCGAAGACCCACAACACCTCGACGAACGCCGCCGCAGTGTCGGACTCGGCCCCTCCGCCGAGTACGCCGACCAGCTGCGCCAGCAAAACTCCGAAGACCGTCGACGACAGTGACCGGCATCCGGGCCGTGCTCCCGTATCGACTCAGGGCGAGCCGTCAGACTTGATCGTCAAGCCCACTTGCCGTCGCACGCACCGCAGCCGAGGCATGCCCCGGACTCCACCGGGTACTACCAGCCGTTGCTCACCGCGCAGCGCGCCGCCTCCGCGCCGACGCCCTGAACCTCGGCGTGAGATCACCCGTCGGCGTCGCCGAGGCGCCGTGGGCCTTTCTGGACAAGTACTTCTGGGGTTGACCCGGTCCGACGGACCGGGTCAACCCCAGGTGCAGATAATCTCGGGCTACGGCGTCATCCGGATGCCGTCGGGTTCGCTGGCACATTGGCAGCAGATTGGCCGGGGCGCGAGCCACTGCGCTGCGGGAGGCTCGGGTCAGACCAGTCGGATTCGGAACATGTCGCGGTCGATGACGCGGTTGTCGTAGTAGAAGAGCCCGAGCAGGCTGCCGGCGTCCGTGTTCTCCCAGTCGGGAATCATGCATGCGCTGTACCCGCCGCTGTCGCCCTGTCGTCGGGGTTGCAGCCACGGCACCTGGCAGCTGAAACCCTGTCCGCCCCCGTTGATGCCGCCGAGGATGAAGAACGTCCGGCCGTAGGCGTGAGACGCTGCTCCCTCATATGTGGACGCGAACGGATACTCGTCGCAGGAGAATCCGGCCGGCCGTGGCCGGCCCTGTGGATCGGTGCAGGCGATCCTGCGGTTCGACTCGTTGCGGGTGCCGTCGGTGGTGCGGGTCAGCCGGCTCGGCAGGCCGAAGTTGAGTGCCAGGCCGATGTGGCGGGCGTAGGTGGGGTGGGCCAGGGAACTGATCGTGTGGGTCGGCTCGACGAACGCGACGGTACAGCCGACCGGCCGCCCCGGTAGCGCGTCGTCGCAGCGGTGTGCGGGCGGTGTGATCGACAAGGAGTTGCTGATGGGTGGTGTCCAGGCCGGGTTGCTGAACGTGAACTGCCAGGAGGCCGACGACTGCCAGGACACGTACGGCCCGCCGTACTGCGATGAGAAGGACGCGGCGCCCGGCACCACTGAGCCAGGTCCGAACAGTGTGGTGATCCCCGGGCTCGAAAGGTAGGAACACATCTGGCCGCAGAGTGGTACGGCGTTGAGAGTGGTGCCGGCGATGGCGCCCGCGCCGCGGTAGCCGGTGAAGCGGACGTAGGTGTCCCACCGGTCGCTGCGTCCGCTGAGCATGACCTCGACCCGGACGCCGTAGTCGATGGTGCCGACGATCACGCCCTGCGGGACGGTGAACACCACGAGCTGGAATGATTCCTCGCCGCAGATGGTGGTCCGGGTGGCGATCCAGCTATTGGAACCGCACGGGGTGCTCATCACCCCGGCGCGCTCCGACGTCGACCGGGTCGGTGCGGCACGACCATTTTCGCGTACGCAGGTGGCCGTTCCCGGGCCGCTGGTACGGGCCAGGGTGGCAGCTCGGGCCGGCAGGTTGGCGCAGTCGGTGGGAGCGGTGAGAATGCTGCTCCCGGTGGTGACCGTCGAGACGGCGGGAGCGGCCGGCGCGCTGGGTGCGGCCGTGACGGACGGACCGGCCATCGCCGGAGCCGCCCAGGCCAGGGAGGCGACGACGACCGCGGTGACAGACACCGCGATGATCCGCCGGAGTACGGGCATTGCCATGGTCCCTCCATTTGGTGAATGGCAGGAATCGATCGGCGGGAGGCTATCGCTGGGCACTGGACCGCGATTGGATCGACGCTGGACACTGTCCAGTAGTCGAAAGGGGTGGACCCGGTGCTGGTCGTGCAGATCCTCGGACGATTACGGGTCTGGCGGGACGGAGACGAGGTCGACCTGGGTTCGCAGGCCCGGCGGGCAGTGTTGGGCCTGCTGGCGCTGACTCCCGACAAACCGGTCCGCCGGCATGATCTGATCGACGCGATGTGGGGCGACGATCCGCCCGCCAGCGCCGTCAATGTCCTTCAGACACACGTCAAGCACCTGCGCCGGACGTTGGAGCCAGGTCGTCCGGCCCGGGCCGCGAGCGTCGTTCTGCCGAGCACCGGTGACGGGTACCGGCTGCACCTGGCCGGTGGCAGTGTCGATGTCGTCCGTTTCCGCGACCTGGCCGCCGCGGCCATCCGGGCCACGGCGAATCCGTCGCGTGCGGTCGAGCTGTCGGGAGCCGCGCTGGCGCAGTGGCACGGGCGGCGGGTGCTGTCCGACGTCCCGCTTCTGACGCGGCTGCCGGCGGTCACCAGACTCACCGACGAACGGCGGCGGCTGCTCGCCATACACGCCGAACTGCTCATCAACCTCGGCCGTGCCCGGGAGGTTCTCACGACTCTGGCGGAGGACGCCGACGACCATCCGCTCGACGAGTCGGTCCACGCGTTGCTGGTGCGGGCCCTTGCCGCAACGGGTCAGCGTGCCCGCGCCGCTGAAACGTACCGGGCAATGCGGGACCGGCTCGCCGACGAACTGGGCGTACCGCCGGGAGTGACACTGCGCTCGGCGTACGAGCAGGTCGGCGGAGCCGGACCCAGCCGAACTCCGGCAGCCGGTGCCACGGGCCCACCCGGGACGCGGCGCGCCCCAGTGCCGCGACAGCTGCCGGCGGAGGTCACGGACTTCGCGGGGCGGGCCGACGAACTTCGCCAGCTCGACACCGCCGGTCCGCTCATCCTGCTCTGTGGCACCCCAGGCGTCGGCAAGACCGCACTGGCTGTGTGCTGGGCGCACCGGGTGCGGAGCCGGTTCCCCGACGGGCAACTCTTCGTCGACCTGCGTGGGTTCGACGCCGACCGGTCGGTGTCGGCGGGCGACGCGCTCGCCTTGCTGCTCAGCATGCTGGGAGTTCCCGACGGCGAGATCCCGACCGACCCGCAGCACCGGATGGCCCGGTTCCGCTCAGCGGTGGCCGACCGGCGCCTGCTGATCCTGCTCGACAACGCCGGCTCGGTCGAGCAGATCCGCCCGCTGCTACCAGGCACCGCCAGTTGCACGGTCGTGATCACCAGTCGTGCCCACCTCGGCGGACTCGCCGCCCTGCACGGCGCCCGCCGCGTCGAGATCAACCCGCTCCCGGTGGCTGACGCGGTCGGGCTACTACGCCGACTGATCGGCGACCGGGTTGCTGCCGCACCAGCTTCGGCCGCAACGCTCGTCGAACAGTGCGCCCGGCTGCCTCTCGCCTTACGCGTCGCCGCCGAACTCGTCGTCGCCCGGCCCGGACGGCCGCTCGCGGACCTCGTGGCGGAGCTCGCCGACCGGCAGCGACGGCTGGATCTTCTCGATCTGGGCGACGATCCCCGAGCCGCCGTCCGCGAGGTCATCTCGTGGTCGTACCAGCGGCTTCCGGCCGTGGCGGCGACCGCGTTCCGGCGGCTGGGCCTGCTGCCCGCCGCCGTCTTCGACGGCCATCTGTTGGCGGTGCTGACCGAGACGAAACCGGCGAACGGTCACCGGCTGGCCGGCGTGCTGTCCCAGGCGCATCTGGTGCAGGCCACCGGCGACGGCCGGCTGACCCAGCACGACCTGCTCCGCGCCTACGCGACCGAGCTGGTCCATCGGATCGACACCGACGACGACCGGCGCGCCACCATCGGACGCCTGCTCGACTGCTACCTCGCCCACGCACGAGCCGCGACTCGGCTGCTGTACCCGTCGCACGTCGGGCAGCCGGCCGACCCCTGCCCCACCGTCGGCCACCCGGACGGCACCGCTACGTGCACCATGGCGGACATCGCGACGAACATTCACGCGGCCCGCACCTGGCTGGACTCGGTGCGACCGGCGCTGGACGGACTGGGCTCGGCGGCGGTGCACCACGGCTTCACCGCTCAGGCCATCGGACTCGCCCTCGCCTTGCAGGACTATCTCACCGGCGGGCCCCACGACGGCGCGCTCGCCGTGCAGCGGCACGGTCTGTCCGCGGCCCGCGCCGCCGGCGACCGCGTCGCGGAGGCGACGTTGCTGTCCAACATCGGCGACATTCACCGGCTGCTCGGGCAGTACGGGCCCGCTGTCGAGCAGCACCGGCGCGCCCTGGCGATGCATCGCACGGCCGGCAACGACCGTGGCGCGGCCCGGACCCTGACCCGCCTCGGTATCGTCCTGGAACGCATCGGTGACCATGGCGCCGCGACCCGGCGTCACCGCCAGGCGGTCGCGGTGTACCGGCGCCTCGGCGACCGCACCGGGGAGGCGTCCGCGCTGGTCAATCTCGCCAACGCGTTGAGCGCGGGCGACCGACTCGACCTGGCGGCCGACGCGCTGGACAGGGCCCGGGACACCTTCCGCGACCTCGACGAGCGGGTCGGCGAAGCGAGCGCACTGGCCAACCTCGGCGAAGTCCTCACCAGGCTCGGGCGATACCAACTGGCGTCCACGGCGCTCAACGAGGCGCTGGCCCTGTTCCGGCGTGCCGGGCACCGCGACGGCGAAGCGACGGCGCTGTCCAACCTGGGGACGGTCAACACACACCTCGGCGCGTTCGACACCGCGGTCCGCCAGTCCCGCACGGCGCTGGCCATCTTTCAGGCCAGCGGCCACCAGTACGGGCAGGCCAGTGCGCTGAACGTGCTCGGCAGCGCGTTGCTGTCGATGGGTAGTCCGGCGCAGGCGCGCCACCACTACGCAGAGGCACTGACAATCGCCCAGGCGACCGGTGACACTGACGAGATGGCCCGCGCCAGGGCGGGCATCGCGATGGCACAGACCAGCGAAAGCTGACGGCGGCACGATCGTGCGTCGCGCCACAGCGGCTATTCGAGCGGCACGACGCGGAAATCGGTGACGAAGCTGGCGACGCGCCCACCTGCGGTGCGGCCCACGTAGGTGGCGTACACGCCGTCACCCCAACGAAACACGCGCCGTCCTACGCCCCTGGCTCACTGCCACCCACCGCCGTCTCCCCTACCTGACCTGGGCCTACACCCTCGGCCCCGACCATCGCGAGGTCGACGAGGAACTGGCAGCAGACTTGCGCGCCACAGCCGACCTCGTGCTCCACGCCGACACGATCGAGGAGGGAGTTCCAGGCGGCCACGCGCCCCAACACTTCACACTGCCCGCTGCCCCCACAGACGACCCACGGCAGTGGCTCTCCACCTGCTACGAGACCGGCTCACGGAGCATCCTGGCAGTGGGAGCCCACCACGGAATGGTTCACGACCTCGAACATGTCGACGAAATCGTGGTCACTGTAGATAGAACGCCACCGATAGATGGCGTCGCCACTGCCACCCGCCACCTCACCGCAGCAGGATTCGAGCTGACCGGCATTTCACCCCAAGGAACCAGTGCCCGCCTTCACCTTCGCCGATCCGAGCCGACGTCCGGACCGTAGCCCGACGCCCCTAATTACTAGGTCAGCCGACGGCGTGCCGTGACCGACGGCGCAGCCGTTCACGTGCAGCTTTGATCCAGCAGAGCACGGCCTCAGGTAGAAGTGCACCCATGGCCGGAAGGTGCTGGGCTCGGCCTGGTCGCCAGTCGACATCCACGCATGCCACGTTGCGGATGCTGGCGTCCGTTCACCCACGCGCACCGTAAGGTCCGGGCATGGCTAACGCGAAGATCAGGCTCGACCACTGCGTGATCGCGGTCAGCAACTGGGAACGGTCCACGACCTTCTATCGGGACGTCCTGGGTGCCGACGTGGTCGACCATCCCGACGGTCACGTGGCCTACCGGTTCGGCGACCAACAGCTCAACGTCCACGGACCGGGCCTGGATGTCGGAACGCTGGTGGCACGGCCGCCCGTCACGCCAGGCGGCAGCGACCTGTGCTTCGTTTGGCCCGGCACCACCGAGGACGCGATCGCTCATCTTCAACGCCACCGCATCGAAATAGAGGCAGGGCCGGTTATTCGCAGCGGTGGGGGTGGGCGTGGCGTGAGCGTCTACTTCCGGGATCCGGACGGTTCCCTGCTGGAGCTGATCACCTACACCAAACCCTCGTAGCCAGGAGCTGGGCACCAGGATCATCGATGATGGTCAGACCCTTGGCGGCTGTCCGCAGGAATCCGTATCTGCCGCGAGCAGCGCGTAGCTTTCGGACGGATGCCGCCTGACGGCTCGCAGCTACGACGACCGGCTGCCGCGATGGGCTCGCCGCTGGAGGCCGCGTCGGCGCTGTCAGTGTTGGCTTGGGACTAGGCAGAAGGGTGCCCGGCCGGGTCGGTGAGCACCCGGAACCGGTACGTGGCCCAGGCGCTCGCCGTCGGCGCGAATGGTTTCTTGCTCAAGGCCGCCGATCCGCGCGAGCTCATTCTCGGCGTACGGTCGGTCGCCGATGGAGCCGCATTCCTGTCCCCGAGGATCGCGCAGCGGGTGATCACGAAGTTTGGGCGACAGCCTGGTCCGATCGAGGACGGCCCAAACCCGGCTGGAACAGTTGACCAACCGCGAGCGGGAGGTGCTGGCGTTCGTCGGCCGGGGCATGTCCAACCACCAGATCGCCCGATCGTTGTCCCTTGCCGAAGGAACCGTAAAGGCGCACGTTAGCGCCATCCTGCTGAGGCTGGGCCTGAACAACCGCGTCCAGGCAGCGATCCTGGCCTACGAGGCCGGACTGGTCGACGACGGCGCATGATCGAACGGCGGAATGCTCGGCGGGGCGGCAAGCGCTGTCATCGACGGTCGCGACTAGACACGTACTGGAATCCTGTGATCGTGGAAAGTGGAATGCGTGTGCCCGCTGGGCCGGCTGGGCGGACGCGGCGGTGGTGGGGCGTGTTGCGGCTCGCTCTGGTCCTGTTGTGGCTGCTTGCGGCAGCCGTCAACTGGTGGACGGCACCCCGGAAGCACAGCTACGAGCAGGCCCGGGCGGACGTTACTGCTGGCCACGTGACGGCGTATCAGTGGGGCGACAGTTGGGCCACCGGCGGCAGCCCGCTGCCGTGGTTCGGTGCGTCCGACCTGCGGGCGTCCGGCACACTCGGTCCGCTGTTCGCGTGGCGAACTCCCGATGGTCGGGTGTACTGGACCGACACCGGTTACTTCGACCAGGTCACCACCACGAGCGCTGTCGACCCGGCGAGCTACTCCGGGCCCGGCGCCATCGGCATTGCACAGGATCTGCGGGCCGGCGGCCTGGAGCACCGAGCTGGCGAGGTCCATTCCCTGGGGGTTGCCGTCACCGTCATGGGGATCGGCCTGGTCCTCGCTGCCGTCTTCCTCGGCGTGGTTGTTGCCGGTCCGGCTCCGGTCCTCGGCACTCGATGGTTCTGGTTCTGGCTGGTCTGCGCCGCACCGTACGGCCTCGGGCTGCTCCTCTGGTTGTCTCGGGACCGGCCGTGGACGCGTCCAGCGGTACCGGCCGCCATGCCCGGCGATCGGGAGCGGCGGGACCGTGGGGTCTTCGGTCTCGTACTCGGGATCCTCGCGGGGATCCTGGTCAGCCTTCTGCTATTGGCGCTGAACGAAGCCCTCGGTGATCGGTGGGTACCGCTGTCTGGTTCCTAGAACGACCAGACGCACCGGCGCGATCGAACACCCAGGCCCCGACCGTACGTCCTTGCGCCCGGGTGGGCAGGCGCGCGGGCCGAGGAACAGGCCACGACTGGCGTCGATTACCTGGCCGGTGACCCAGCGCGCGGCGTCGGGGGCTAGGAAAGCGACCACGTCGGCGACGTCGCCGGGCCCGCCCAGCCGATTAGGCGCCGTCATTTCGGTGATCAGCTCGGTGAGGCCCGGTGTCTCGAAGACCGGCCCGTTGGTTGCCGTCCGGGTGGCGCCGGGCGCGACCGCGCTCGACCCAGGGTTGACTTTGTCTCATGCTATGACTCATCTTGTTGATACAGACTTTGCGACATACAGAGGTGGATGGCATGCGACAGGCAGATCACACGGAGGCCAGGCGGTGGCTGGACCGGCACGGCCTGGCCGATGTCGAGCCGACCCCACTGCTCGCGGCGCGGCTGGCGGTGCGGCGGCGTGCGAGGCTTGCCGACAGCCTCCTGTTGGCCGCGTTCCTGCTCGGCGCGGCACTCACGCACGCGTTGCGACTCACCTACGCCCCGTCCTCCTGGCTGCCACTGCTGGCGCTGACGGCGTTGGTGGTCGGGTTGCTGGCGGCGCAGTGGCTGCTCGGCTGGCGGGTGCGGCGCGTCGACCAGCAGGCCGGCGTGCAACTGTCCCGACGGGTCGCCCACCCGGTCAAGCTCGGCTGGCCAGCGGTGCTGGGCCGGCCGTACGCCGCCTTCACGGTCGCCGCCTTCATCAGCGCGGTGCTGCTGGCGGTGAGCGTGCTGCCGGTTTCGGACTCCGGCTTGCGGTACGGGGCGGTCGTCGTGCTGATCGGCCTCGCCGGCACCGGCGTCGGCACCATCATGCAGCTGCGCCAGGTGCTGGCGAGCCCGGCCGTGGCGGAGGACGAGGCGTCGCTCACCGCCGATGTCATCATGCGGGTCGAGGACGCCCGCGCCCTCGTCACACCCAGCCTGGTGTGGTCGCTGCCGGCCATCTTCCTGTACGGGGAATCGCTCGGCTGGTGGAACGCGGTCTCGCTAGTGCTCGTGGTGGCGGGCGTCCTCGCGCTCAGCCTGATCCAGACCCGGGCCACCGCTGCCGGGTCAGCCGCACGGCGAGCCCTGGCCACCCGATGATCGTCATCGACGCGGCCTCGCCGACGCCACCGTACGAGCAACTCCGGGCCCAGCTCGCGAGGCAGATCCAGGACCGCTCACTCGCCGTCGGCACGAGACTGCCGACGATCCGCCGACTCGCGGCCGACCTCGGCCTGGCCGTGAACACCGTCGGTCGTGCGTACCGGGAACTGGAGGAGGCCGGGCTGATCGAAACCCGTGGGCGGGCCGGCTCGTTCGTCTCGGCCGCCGGCGAGCAGGCCCTCGAGCGGGCCCGCCGCGCCGCCCGCGACTACGCGGCGGTCATCACCAGCGTCGGCATCGATCCCACCGAGGCGATCCGGATCATCGAGGCGGCACTGGACCGTGCTTCAACACCGTAAACCATCGGTTACTCACTGCTGCCGCGCCTGTGCCTGAGGCGGTTAGGTTCTGTCTCGCGGATCTTGTTGGTCGGGGAGGGCGGGCAGGCCGATTGAAGTTCGACGAGTCGAGCAAGGCGTGGAAGTGGGTACCGGGCATGTCGTACCTGGCCGCCTGATCGCGCCAGTGCCCGTGAGATTGCAGCCGCGTTCGACCTGACTGCGTTACTCGTCCGCGCGGTCCAACATCGCTGGTCGGCCTCCTAGTCGACACCACCGATCCTGGCCGCGGATCTTGGTACGAAACGGCCCTCATGGGAGCCGTTCCGTACCAAGATCCGCGAGACAGAACCTAGTGGCACCGGTCATCACCAGGGCTGGGTGGTCACCCCGTCCAGTTCGCGGATGGCGTTGCGGTTCTCGGTGGCCAGGATCGTGAGGGTTCGCTCGGTCTCGTCGAGGCTGGCGTACTTGCCGACCGAGGCGGACTCGGCCACGAACGGCGACTCCAGCCACAACTTCCCGTTCTCTAAACGCATCTGCACGATGCCGGCATCGTGCACGGCGGCCAGCCACGAGTCCGTCCGGGTAGGCAGCCGCCGCACGACGGCGAGTATCTCGGGCAGGCACATCGGCCGTCCGGCGACCTGCTGCGGGCCGCTCGGCATGCACTGGTAGGTGACCTCGATCAGCCCCGCCTCACCAGGCACCTCACCCTCGTCTTGCCCGCCGAGAAGCCGCAATCCCTCGAAGCGACCCACCTGCCGGCCGTCGTCGCTGATCAGGCGATGCCTCTCCCGCCAGATCGTCACGGTCCGTTCGCCATCGTCGACCCGCACGCTCGTATCGTCGGGCAGCCAGGGCAGCTCGAGCGCGGCGAGCGCGGACACTGACATCGGCGGAATAATCATCTGCCGGCCAGGAACGAACTGCACGTGCACGGTACGGCCGGGCTCAGCGCCCACCGGGAAGGCGGCCATCCGGCCGTACCGGCGTTTAGCCCAGTGCAGTCGGACGTGAATACGCTGGGCGGCGTCGCCGGTCCAGTCCACCTCCAGGCCCTCGCCGCGTAGCGCGGCCACGACCTCCTCGCCGACCTGCGCGGCGTCGATCTGCTCGTCGAACGAGCCGTACGCCAGCCACAGGGTCCCGCCCTGAGCGGCCCGTTCGGCGTCCTGTCCGTGATAGAAGACGTATCCGCGAGCTGGTGCCCCTTTGGTGACCTCGTCGCCGATCTCGCTGCTCCCGCATGACTGGCAGCAGGCGAAATCTTCCCGGGCCACGATCCCCGTGATGTCGAGCGCGCGGAACGCGTCCGTGAGTCGGTCGCTGTCGGTCCGCGCAGGCCACTCCGCCTGGGCATCGAGGTGCGCGGTGAGCTCGCGCGGCACGATCTCCCAGGCCAGCGCGTACCGGTCGGCGGGGTCGCCCTCACCGTGCAGGTACTCCGCCGTGCCGGACACGATCATCGCGCACGTGAGGAGCCCGCGGGCCACCTCACCACGTGCGTACTCGGTCGCGGACTGCCGAAGGTCATCGGGTCGCATCGCGGCAAGATACCAACGTCCCGCCGAACGACCAGGCCGCTCCGGCACCAACGCCCGATCGGCGGCATGACCGGACGCCGGGGTCGCGCTCCCGGTCGAATGGCAGGCTGGGAATCATGGATAGGAAGCAGGTGACCGGCTGGCTCGCGGCCTACGAGCATGCGTGGCGGACGCCGGGCACGGAGATGTTAGCGACGATCTTCACCGCAGAGGCAAGCTATCTGCAGGGGCCTTACCGCAATCCGGTCATCGGTCTGCCAGCCATAGCCCGGGTGTGGGAAGAGGAGCGGGACGGCCCGAGCGAGGTGTTCCAGATGGCCAGTGAGATCGTCGCGGTCGAAGGCGACACAGCGGTGGTGCGGGTGGAGGTCCGGTACGGCGATCCGGTCGACCAGGAGTACCGCGACCTGTGGATCATGCGTTTCACCGAGGACGGGCGCTGCAGCTTGTTCGAGGAGTGGCCCTTCCCCCAGCACCCCGTTGGCATACCGGGACCGAGCTAGGAAGTGTCTTCACCATCGACACCACCATCAAGATCTGGTCCGCGATCTCACCGGCAACACCTGATCCACAAACACTAGCCAGCGCAAATCGGCCGTCAGTCTGATTTGACAACTCATCGGTTGTCAGTTCAAGCTGACGACATGAGTGTGGATCGTTTGGAATCCGCGTTGGCGTCCGACGACCCGGCGACGGGGTTGTGGGCGGTGCTGGCGCTGCGTCGGCTGGCCGAGCGGGTGGAGGCCAACCAGGTCGCCGCGGCCCGCCGGGCGGGCTGGTCCTGGCAGCAGATCGGGGACGCCTTGGGGGTCACCCGCCAGTCCGTCCACGTCAAGTACGGGAAGTGAGGCGACAATGGTGCGGTTCAACCCGCAGGCCGGCATGGGCCACGTGTACCTGAACGCCAATGCCGAGGCTGTGCGCAGGGGCGACCGCAAGGTCAGCACCGAGCATGTGCTCTTGGCGCTGCTGATCGATCCCGGTTCGATCACCGGTCAGGCGTTGGGGGTAAGCCTGAATGAGGCGCGCGAGGCGCTGGAGCGGCTGGATCGAGACGCCCTGGCGTCGGTGGGTGTCCAGGCGGCCTTTGCCGGGCCGGTCTTTCCGGGCCGGGACGATGATCGTCTCCCGCTGACTCCGTTAGCCAAGGCGGTCTTCACGGGGCTGCGCAAACAAGCCGGTCGGGACCGGATCGGCGTTCACCACGTCCTGCTCGGCCTGCTGGCCAGTACCCGCCCGGACCCGGCGGCCGTGCTGCTGGACGCGCTGAGCGTTGATCGTGCCGCGGTGCGCACCCGCCTGGGTCAGGGGTGAGAGTCGATGGACGCTACCGCAGTCTCCTATGAGACGGGCTCGGTGACCTCCAGGGACGGCACCGTCATCGGCTACCGCCGGTTCGGGACCGGACCGGCGGTGGTGCTGATGCACGGTTCGCTGATGACCTGCCACAACTTCATGCGATTGGGCGCGGCACTCAGCGGCAATTTCACCGTCTACCTTCCCGATCGGCGGGGCCGCGGGATGAGCGGCCCGTACGGGCCCGACTTCACCCTGCAACGCGCCGCCGAGGACGTGCAGGCGCTGATGGAACGGACCGGGGCGCGCAACGTCTTCGGGCTCAGTGCCGGTGCCATCCCGATCCTGCACTGGGCGCTGACCTGCCCGAAGGGGTACAGAATCGCGGTGTATGAGCCGCCGCTGCCGGTCCACGGCCTCGCCTTCTCTCCGGTGGCGTGGCTGCCCCGCTACGAGCAGGAGATGGCCCAGGCGCGGCTGGCGGCTGCGTTGGTGACCATTGCCAAGGGCACCAAGGACTCGCGGCTGATCGAAGCCCTGCCCCGCGCCGTCATTGTCCCGCTCATGAGCGTGGCGTTGCGAGCCCAGGCCCAGCGGGCCGACGGCGACGTCACCTTGAACGATCTCATTCCCACCATGGGCAAGGATGCCAGGCTTGTGGTGGACGCCGCCGGACTGATCTCGGCGTCCATCGCCGTACAGGCCGAGGTTCAACTGCTCGGTGGCAGCAAGAGCGCCGGCTATTTCAAGGACGCGCTGGACGCCCTGCATGCTGCCATCCCGCACGCCCGCCGGGTGGAACTGCGCCGCTTGGGGCACCTGGCCGCCGACAACGACGGACACCCGGACCGCGTCGCCCATGCCCTGGCCGACTTCTTCACCAACGATCACCCATCACCGGGATCGGGCTGACCGGGCCCGCGGTGCCCTTACCGGCCCGGTCAGCGGCTCTGGGTATTCCCGGAACAGGATGCCGCTGATCACCGTCCGGTGATCGTTTCACCGACCACCTTCGCATGATCCACAAGACACTTCCTAGCCTCCGACGCCGCAAGCTGGGTCACCGGAGCAGCGGAGGTGGCCTCCGGGCGACGCGGGCAGTGGCCGCGGCGACGGTTGCCAGGTCTTCGCCGGAGAAGCCGGAGCGACTCAGCACCGCCAGGGATTTGTTCGTCGCCAGCGTGCACAACGCCAGCTCCGCCGCGTCCTGTTCACCGGCACCCGCCGCGCGCAACGCCTGCTCCAGCATCGCCCGCAAACTGTCGATCATGGCGCGGACCATCGCCTGGCCCTCCGCGTCGAGGGCCTGGAGTTGCGCGGCCGACATCGTGAGCAGGCAGCCGTCCGGGACCGCCGGGTCGGCGATCCGGTTCAGGGCGACCCGCAGGTAGGCGGCCATCACGGCCTCCGGGCTCGGGTGGGGGCCGGACAGTGCCCGCTCGTACAGCGGGTGGTAGGTCTCCGCGTACCGGAGGAGGCTTTTCCGGAAGAGGGCGCTCTTGTCGCCGAAGGTGCCGTAGAGCGAGCCCCGGCCCAGGCCCGTGCCCTCGGTCAGGCGATCGATCGATGCCTCCGAATAGCCCCAGCGCCAGAAGACGAGCATCGCGCGTCGTAGCGCCTCGTCCACGTCGAACTGCTTACGGCCCGCCATGGTTCGTCAGTATACATATCTTGTACCGATCGTTCAAAGATGTGTATCGTCGCCGGCATGACCGACCTGAGTTCGCTACAACTGCCTGACGGGTTCCTCGACGTCTTCACCAGCCGGCTCGTGAAGGTGAACGAGCTACGGCTGCACGCGGTCACCGGCGGGAACGGGCCGGCGCTGCTACTGGTCGGCGGGTGGCCCCAGACCTGGTACGCCTGGCGGCAGGTGATGCCCGCGCTCGCCCGCGAGCACACCGTCGTCGCCGTCGACTCGCGCGGGGCCGGGCTCTCCGACAAGCCCGACGACGGGTACGACGCCGGCACGCTCGCCGCCGACCTGGTCGCGTTGATGGCCGCGCTCGGGCACGACCGGTTCGATGTGGTCGGCCACGACATCGGTACGTGGACCGGATACGCCCTCGCCGCCGATCACCCCGAGCAGGTGGGCCGGCTCGCCGTCCTCGAAGCCGTGATCCCCGGCCTCAGCCCGTCCCCGCCGTTCTTCGGCCCAGCCGCGGCCAGTCAAAAGCTCTGGCAATTCGGCTTCAACCGGCTCACCGACCTCAACGAGGAACTGGTCCGGGGACGGGAGCGGCTCTTCTTCGGCTGGCAGTTCGCCACCAAGGCCGCCACCCCGACCACAATCCCCGAGTACGCCGTCGACGTCTACGTCGACGCGATCGCCGCGGACCCTCGCGCGCTGCGGGCAAGCTTCGCCTACTACCGGGCGCTGGACGAGACGATCGCGCAGAACCAGCAACGCAGCAAAACCCGGCTGACAATTCCGGTGCTCGCCGTCGGCGGCGCGCTGTGGAGCGGCCCGAATGCCGCCCAGACGATGCGGCTGGCGGCCGACGACGTCACCGGGGTCGTCCTCGACGACTGCGGCCACTACCCCGCCGAGGAGCAGCCGGCCCGGTTCGTCGAGATCCTGGAGAACTTCCTCGCGGCCAACCGGTAGCAGGCACCCCACCCGACTGGCTGGCCGAGCTGTTCGACCAGCCAGGCCCGGATGTCATCGCGGACGGTCGGACTCGGCGTGACGCGCCATCGGCGGCGTTGCGCTGGTACGACGGTTCAGCCGTTCTGGTGCGAGCCTATGATCGCCGGGAATCGTCGAAGGGTGGGAGCGCGGATGAGGGTCGCGATCTCCGGGACGCATGGGATCGGAAAAACCACGCTGGCCGAAGCGCTGTGTGCGCATCTGCCAGGACACGTCATGGTCGACGAGCCGTACTACCTTCTGGAAGAGCAGGGGTACGAGTTCAGTTTCCCGCCGTCGTCGGAGGATTACCGGGCGATGTTGGCCTGCTCGGTTCGGAGCATGCGGTCGCCGTCAACATCCAGTGCCGTCTTCGACCGCACACCGCTCGACTATCTCGCATACTTGGCCGCAGGCGGAGCGGATCCGTCGGAGCAGGCCGATGCCTCCACGTTGCGGCTCGCGTTCGCGACTCTCGATCTACTGATCATCGCGGTGATCACGCCGGAGAGCGAGCGGATCCTGCCCGCCGCGGAGTTACCCGGCCTTCGGTCGCGAATGAATGACGCGCTCCTGGAACTGGTGTACGACGACCCGCTCGACGCGTGGAAGGACACTCCTGTCCTGGAGTTGAGTGGACCCTTCGACAACCGGCTGGATGCGACCCTCGACGTTCTCAAGCCAGAATCGGCGGGCCCAGGTTCGGGCACGACCGAAGCCGGGGCAGGAAGGCCGTGGCCAGTTTGACAGTGCGCCGCTGCCCCGCAAGAAGTACCGCGTGGTCGAATCGCGTACCCACTTGATACGCGTGCAACTTTCGCCGTCGTCCTCCCGCCGGCCGAACTATGATTCGGCCCCGGGCCCCGAAATCCTGGGAGAAGACGCATGAGCGATGTGAGCATCGGCACCGGCAAAGTGGTCGTGAACAGGGCGATGTCGCTGGACGGGTTCATCGCCGGTCCTGGCCACGCGATGGACTGGATCTTCGAGTACCTGACTGCGGATACGTTTCCGGAGGTTATGGCGGCCACGGGTGCCATGCTCGTCGGTCGGGGCACGTACGAGGTCGCCAAGCGTATGGCCGACGAGGACACCGCCTACGACGGGGGAGGACAGTTCGTCCTCACCCATGAGCCTCCTGACGAGCCGGACCCTACCGTCACGTTCCTCACCTGTGACATCGAGGAAGCCGTTGCCACGGCACGCAGCGCCGCGGGTGGCAAGAACCTGGAGATCCTCGGTGCTGACGTGGCCGCCCAGTGCCTGCAGCGCGGGCTCGTCGACGAGATCCTGGTGTATGTCCTACCGGTGCTGCTCGGCGACGGTGTCCGCTTCTCGCCCTCAAGCCTCGGCAGGATCGACCTGGAACCTTTCAGCAACACCCAGTCGGGCGCCGTCACGATGCTCCGCTTCCATGTGCGCAAGTAGGCACCACCCTCCACCAGTTGACACCAGCCACGCACGCGTTCTGCCACCCGCCCAGCCTGAGCCCGGCCACGGCACCCGACCGTGGTGATTGCTGCGGCGGTCCAGGTTGTTTACCGGTCCGGTTGTAGCGCATGGTGGGGTGGGCCGGCGCATCGGCAGCGATCTGGACGCTGCGGCGGCTGACGGCGGCATCGAGGATCGCCAGGAGAACGGGACGGACCGGTCATTCTGCTGGCGGCGTCGCACCACGACCTGGAACCCGAGGCGTCGCCGCGAGAAAGTGGTGCTGCGGCACGTGCATCCGGGAGGGTCAATGACCACAATGTCCGGCAAGGTGTGCCTGGTGACCGGCGGGACCAGCGGGATTGGCCGGGAGACGGCGGCCCGGCTGGCCGAGTTGGGGGCAACCGTGGTCGTTGTCGGGCGTGACGCCGAGCGAGGACAGGCGGCCGTCAAAGCGATCCGGTATCGGGCGCCCAGTGCCGGGGTGGACCTCCTGACGGCCGACATGTCGAGCCTGGCCGAAGTGCGCCGGGTGGCCGCCGAGGTGCTGGAGAAGTACCCCCGGCTCGACGTGCTCGACAACAACGCCGGTGTAATCGTGCTCAAGCGGCAGCTCACCGTCGACGGCTACGAGACCATGTTTGCCGTCAACCACCTGGCGCCGTTCTTGCTGACCAGCCTGCTGCGGGAACGGCTGGTGGACAGTGCGCCGGCCCGTGTGATCACGGTGTCGTCGAATGTGCATAATTCGGCCAGGCGAGTCCCGTGGGACGAACTGGCCTCCGGCGAGCCGAGCTACCCGCTGTCGAAACTGGCGAACATCTTGTTCACAGTCGAGTTGGCCAAGCGCCTGACCGGCACCGGTGTGGTCGCCAACTGCCTGCACCCGGGCCTCATCCGTACCCAGTTGGGCCGCGAGGCCAGCGGCGTCGCCAAGCTGCTCATCGCAGCCGCCAAGCCCTTCATGGGTACCGTCCAGACCGGCGCGGCCACCCCGGTCTACCTGGCCAGCGCCCCAGAGGCGGCCGAGGTCACGGGAGGCTACTTCTTCCGCGGCAAGCAGATCGAGCCGAGCCCTCTGGCCCGTGATCCCGAGGCCGCCGCGCGTCTATGGGCCCTCAGCGAGGCACTGGTGGCGTAAGTCGATGTCCGGCCACGGAGCGGAGGAATTCGTGGAGTTGCCAGACGTCGAGCCCGACAGCGAGGAGATGTTCGACTTCGGTACCTGGGATAGACCTGGCGAACTGGCGTGGGTGGCCCATTATCTGCCCGGAGTCCGAAGCTTCTTCGCTGCGGTCGCCAAGGACGGCGACGCGGTGATCTGCTGGCTTGACTGAGTGGTGACTCAGCCTTGCGGAGCGCAAGCCCACGTTCACGTCCCGCTACGCCGATGGGGCAGCGTGTGCCGGCTGGACCGGAAAGCCGCAGAGCGATCGAGATCTGCGGCAGAACCGTACAGACGGCGAGGAACGCGGTGGCCGTCCGGGGCACGGCATGTCGGTGTCCTCTCGGTCCCGCGCACCGCTCGCGGCATGAGCGTGCACCCGATCTTGCGATCTACGGGGCAGCGGCATGGGCCAAGTACACCGGCGCATGCGACTACGACGAGGATATGCACCGGGCGGGGTTGTCGGTGAGTGGGTTATCGAGTCGGCGCACCCGGCGGCCCCGTACGCGATCGACCAGACGGGCCTCTGGCCCGCGGACCTGGCGGCGCAGCCGAACGCCACCCCGGACGGGCCGCTGAGCATCCTCGCCGGGGACTTCAATGCCACCCTCGACCACGCCCCGCAGCGGGCCCTGCTTGGCAGCGGCTACGCCGACGCTGCCGACGCTGCGGTCGGCGCCGGGCTCACCGGCACCTCGGGCCCGTACAACGGAGACCTGATCCCACCCGTGGTGATCGACCACGTGCTTGTCGACCGCCGGATAGCGGTGCGCGCGGTCGCGATGCACCCACTGCCCGGCAGCGACCACCGCATGGTCCTCGCCGAACTACGTGCCCGGGTAAGGAGAGGCCCTTTCTTAACGCCTGCGTAGAGAAGGGTTCTCTACTCACACCTCGCGCCGCGCACCCCGCGCCACACCCGGTGTGATGCGCATCACTGCATTGAACCCGAGCCTGGGCGCGGCCGTCAATCTCGCATTGACGAGGGCAAGGCCCAGAAGCGCCTCCGAGAATGGGTGGCGTTTATTGGTCCACGGCGCCCGACGGAAGGCGCAGCCACGGAACGCTGATTCCATCCTGTCGCCCAAGAAGGAGTAACATTCATGGCCGATGTGGGGTATGACCGATACGCCGACCCCGATTACGTGTCAGGGTCAGCCTACAATCAACTTTCAGGCCGCGAACGGAGGCACTTTGACAACCTCTCCGAGGAGCGGCAGGAGTGGATCGGATCGCATTCCGAACTGATCGAAGCTGTGAGGGAGTACGACGCGGCGAAAGAGAGCGTCGAATTTCTAAACTCAATCAAGGACGGAGCCTACGATGATCTCTATTCGGGGCCTTATCGGGAACACCTTCCCGGAGGGCAGGAATATGTGAACCCTGGACATATCGTAGGGACCCCCAACTGGAGTGTCGATAGACCTGTTACCTATCACCACGTGACCAGAGCGGGTGAGCGGAACATGACCGATGCAGAACGGGAGCAGCTTAGGCAAGCCAACGGATTGGGATTTGTTGCCTACGACCGTGAAATCGACAACGCCAATTGGAGAATCGGCAATTCGGCTGAGATAGTCCGACGTGAAACCGCGCGGCTGATTGGTGTGATCCGACGCGCCGATTCTGCCGCCGGCACGTCAGTCGTTAGGAACGATGCGCAGGGTCAGGGGTCGAACACGAATCGACGTTCAGACGGTTCAAGCAGTTCACGGAGTCATGGTAGCGGACGTTCGAATCGACGCCGTTGATGTATTCAGATGTCCGTATCCCAGACTCGATGATTCGCGCCTGACCCTGCGTTCCCAACCCCGCCCGTCTGATCGTTGCCGACTAGCGAGAATGCGGTTGTGCAGCTCGTGAAGCCGGTCCAGCACGGCACCGGCTCATCTGCGGCAGAGTCGCTACGGATGAGCAGGTGCCGCCGGTGTTTCTCGGGGACCTGCGCGATGGTTCGGGTGTACACATCGAGGTAATCGGCGGCAGTGTTCGCGCCGCTTCTCACGCCCGCCGCGCTTCTCAGCGAGTGTTTGACAAGGGGCGTGTCGGCCCCGGTATGCGGCTGATGGTTGTGGATGCCTGGTTGCCTTCGGCGTGCCTCGTAAGCGATCGGACTCGACACTTCCATCAACCACCCACAGCCACTGATCTTTCCGCCTGCGATCGCCGCCCTCCAACTCGAACCGGCGGCGACCTCCTACCCGATCGCCCGGCCACGCGCTAAGCGGCAGATGCGAATACTCGGCGACGATGTGCAGATCCAGGGCAGCATGGATTCATGACCGGACGCTTGCCCCAGACCGGGCTGATCGAACAGCCCTCGCACCTCGGATGAACGGGTATAGCGATGGGTGAAGGTACCTGCGGGACGGCGGATCGTGGTACGCCACCGCCCGTGTGCGTGGCGGATGGTGACTCCGGCCTTGACTACCGCAAAGTCGTACGCACGTCGCCCGGCATATGAGCGCGCCGATGTTGTTACGAATTTACGGTGCCCTGCGCATTGCTATCGCGCCTGAGCGTGAAGGCTTGGATCTGATTCGGTCCTGTGTTCGCTTGAGGATTTTCGTCGAATAATTAATTGGAGACAAATTACGAACACCGCAAGGCGAAGTAGCCAACTGACCACCATAGTCACAGCATGCAGTGGTGTCCCTGTCCAGATCACGATCCCCAGCACGTCGAGGCAGCCCGCAGCACCGAAGAACAGGAAGGTGAGGCCGAACCTTCGGCCAACTTCCCCCATGACTTTGGCGACCATCGCATCTTCAGCGCCAGTACACCACCAAGCGCCATTGCCAGGCTCAACGTCAATGCTACCGGCGGGCGGCCTGCCACACGGCCCGCGCGTGTTCCGGAACGGGGAGCACGCGCGGGCCGCGGTGGGTGGTGTGGTCAGCCCCGCGCCACGTCGGCGGCGAAGGCGCTGACCCAGGCCAGGGCCGAGTTCCAGTTGATGGTGATCTCGTTGACCGACCAGGCCTCCAGGTTGTCGACGTAGCACAACTGCGGCGCGCAGCCGTGCAGCCAGGAGGCGGCCAGCGGATCATCCAGGCCCGAGTTCGGCCCGCCCGCGACCGACCCGACCGGCGGGTGCGGCAGCCGCGCGTCGAGGGACTTGGCGTACCAGCGGCTGTGCTGGTTCTTCGCGTCGTTGGTCCCGTACCCGGTGACGTAGGACTGCCCGAGGGCGTTGCGGCCGAGCAGGTAGTCGAAGCCCTCCAGGACCGCGTCGGCGTAGACCCGACGGTTCGTCAGGTCGTACGCGGTGGCGAGAACCACCTGGTTGTTGAGGATCGAGGCGTTCGATCCCCAGGCGTACCGGCCGGAGGCCGGCGTGTAGGTCTGGCCGAACCGCTCCGCCCGCTGGAACGAGATCAGCCGGTCGGCGGCGGTGGTGACCCAGGACCGGATCTGGTTCCGCTCGGACAGGTCGGTGCCGAAGCGGGCCAGGTCGAGTTGGGCGAGCGCGGCCACCGAACCCCAGTAGAACCCGCTCTGGCTGAACGCCACCCCGGAGGCGTGGTGCCGGCTCAACCGCAGGTCGTCGAGGTAGGTGCTGGTCTTCGTAGTCAGGTAGAGCTGCGCCGCCGCCCAGTAGAACTCGTCGGTGACGTCGTCGTCGTTGTAGGGGCCGCCACCGACGCGGTCCGCGCGCGGGGCGTACAGCGTGGGATTGGTCCGCGCCGCGGTGTAGGCGTACCCGGCGGCCACCCGGAGCCGGTTCGCGAAGGCAGCGTCGAAATTCTGGTAGACCCGCGCGCCCTGGGCGGCGACGGCGGCGAGGTTGAGCGTCGCCGCCGTGGAGGGGCGGTGCAACTCCCGCTTCTTGCTGGCCTGGTGCGGCAGCATCGGCGGGCCGCTCCACGACTCGTCGTGCACCTTGTGGTGCACCATGCCGGCCAGTGGCTTGCCGGCCGGAACCTGCATCTTGAGCATGAACTCCAGGTTCCAGCGGGCCTCGTCGAGGATGTCCGGCACGCCGTTGCCCCGCTCGGGAACCGCCAGGGTCGAGTCACCGAGCTGGGCCTGGGTGCCCGCCGCGACGGCCCGCTCCCAGGCCGACAGTAGTTGGTAGGTGGCGATGCCGCCGTTGACCACGTACTTGCCGTGGTCGCCCGCGTCGTACCAGCCGCCGGTCACATCGAGGCGGTAGTCGCAGGTCCAGTTGTCGACGTAGGACTTCGGCGTCTGGCACGCCACGTTGGTGTCCCCGCCGTTGGGCGAGGCCGCCACGTGCCCGGCCGGGCGGGCGTACCCGGCTCCGGCGATGCCGCCGTCGATGGCGATGCCGCTGCGGTTGGAGTAGAAGAATCGCATCGAGTCCGTCCGCAGCGACGCGTACAGGTCGGACCGGATGTCGAAGGGGTGGCTCACCTCGTTGCCGATCGCCAGTTCGAAACGGCCGGTGGCGGTGACCTGGCTGAAGTCGATCGTGTGCACGCCGGTGCCGGCGGAGCCGTCGAAGCCCGCCGGCTTCGTCGTACCCGTGGCCACCGTGCCACCGCCGACGCGACGCAACGTCCAGCTGAGCGCCGAGGTCGCGTTGGTCACCATCGTCGCGCGCTTGGGTCCGATCGGTGCGTACCCGTGCTGGTTGACCTTCAGCAGGGGCCCCCGATTCGCGGTGTAGACGTACTCCCGCCCGGCCAGCGAGACGTCGTCCATGCAGAACTCGTACGACCCGCTGGCCCCGCCGAGCCGGAACTGGAGCTGCGCGAGGACGTACGGCTGAGCGAAGGTGGTGTCGAAGGTGTACTCGAAGGTCTTCCACCCGTCACCCAGGGTGGGGTACTTGGCCAGGTATGTGACGTTGGTGGGGTTGTCGAACGGCGCCAGCTGTACGACGACCTGCCGGCTGACGCTCGCGCGGGCCCGGAACCGCAACGTGTACGAGTTGCCGCCGGGCAGGTAGATGCTGTTGTGCCCGACGATCACGTCCCACGGGTTGGTCCTCGCGGGAGCGGTGACGCAGAAGGCGCCGCCGCTGAGCCGCTCGGTCATCCCGGCGTTGACCCACCACGGCTTGGTGGTGTCGGCGAAGTCGGTGTTCTCCAGCAGCTCGCCGTCGAGTTGGGGCCGGGGGGTGCCGCCCCGGTACGGCGGCAGGGTGCCCGGCTCAAGTTCACCCGGACCGTCTCCGCCCTCCGGGTTACGGGCGATGATCTCGTCGATCAGGCCGCCACCCGGGAAGTCCATCATCAACACGCCGGTGCGGTCCATGCTCTGCCGGCCGCCGAAGTTGTCGCCCCGGTCGGGGTAGAACTCCGGGCACCGGCTGTTGCGCTCACGCAGGCACTGGAGCAGGAAGTTGTTGACCCCGGTCACCCCGGGTTGCCCGCCGGCCACCATCAGGGGGTGAACGGTGTCACCGGTGCCGCTGGCGAAGTTGACGTAGATCGCGTCGGGCCGGTGCGGGTGCGCGGTCTGCTCCCCCCGGTTGCCGTCCCACACCCCGTTGGTCTTACGCAGGTGGGTACGGACCTTCTCCCACTTCGGTGCGATGTCCCAGAGGTTGGGTACCTGGAAGCTGTCCTGCACGTACTCGGTGTAGGACGTGTCCGACGCGAAGGTGGGCAGCACCCCGTACCCGTTGTAGACACCGCCCCGAGGCCCCCGGAAGCCGAGCAGCACGATCTTGCCCCGGACC
The DNA here is from genome assembly GCF_004331455.1 of Micromonospora zingiberis. Lineage (GTDB taxonomy): Bacteria > Actinomycetota > Actinomycetes > Mycobacteriales > Micromonosporaceae > Micromonospora > Micromonospora zingiberis. The sequence goes on along the minus strand of NZ_SJJR01000007.1, from coordinate 224,709 downwards.
TGGTCCAGGGTGGGGACCGCCGCCTTCTGGTTGCCCGTGACCGAGTCCGCCCAGAACAGCTCCCGCCAGGCGGTCGCGGGCTCGTACTCGTCACCGTCGCCGGTGTAGGCACGTCCCTCCAGATAGGACCGAAAGACCTTGAGTCGCCAGTCGGTGGTGCCGTATCCGTCGGCGTCGTAGCAGGTGAACGCCCCGGAGCCCGAGCACTCGGCCTTGAGGCTCAGCAGCACGGTCTCCGACGGGTTGGCACGCAGGAAGTCCCGGGTCTTGGTCAGCACGTCGGTGAAGTTGGCGTGCTGGTAGTACACGCCGTGGTGGATGGTGAAGCTCAAACCGGCGTCGCCCTTGTCCACCCGGACCCGAATGTCGATCGCCCGGATACCGGCCTCGTACTGCGTGGTCAGGGTCTGGCCGGAGTAGCCGTGATCCTCCTGGGTCTTGGTGACCGAAGTGCTGAAGCTCTCACAGCCACCACCGCCGGAGAACCCGCACAGCGACAGGCTGTCGTGGGTGCCCGGAACCGACAGGGCGGAAAGCTTGGTGTCGTCCGGGACCCGGCTCATCCAGTTCCGGTTCTCCGGCGAGGCGTCGGTGATGCTGTTGTAGTAGTCGTCGGCCTGTGCGGGTGAGGCCGTCGAGGCCATCACCACGGTCGTCGCCGACAGGGGCAGCAGAACGGCCAGCACGGCGCGGAGAACCGTCCGCCGCACCGGCGACCGGCCACTCGGGCCTGGTCGCCGGATCGGGATCTTCATCGATGTGCTCCTTGAACATGCCTCAGCGCGAGGGCTGCATGGTCGCGTGGCGTACCGGTCCGGGCCGGAGCCACCCCCGGGGTTCGGGGCGGTCGGCTGACACTACGGACGGACGCGCCACGGGTTCAGGCACGGCGTGACCTTTCTTGGCCCGGCGGGAATCCGGGTGTCCGTCCGGATCGGAGTCCGCCGCGCGTCCTGCGACCCATCCGGCGAGCCATGCCCAGCCCGCTCCGCAAGCGTCCACCCGTGCGTAGCCGTTGATTGTCGGGATTACGGAAGCCGTAGGCGTCGTGGGCGATGGTTTCGATGACGCGGTTGGTGCCTTCGGAGCCGGCGTTGGTGATTTGCGTGGCCGAAACGCTGAGTTGTGGCCACCACGAGCGTGACTCCCTGGAACCGTTATGCTGATGGTGACCTACCTGGCGCTCAGGGGAGTCCGCGCTGACGCGCGCTCGCTGAGGAGTTCGCCATGCCATTTTCGTCGGGTCCGGTCACTGGGCAGCCGATCTGGGACATGCTCGGTACCACGATGCCGAGGGGGATCCTCGGGCTGAGCGACCCCGACGTCCATCTGATCCACGGCCGCTGGTTCATGTTCGTCGGCGGGTTCTCCACCAGCTTCCGGAACCGGCTCTACCAGGCGCGGCTGCCCAACGGTGCCGGACCGGATCAGGCCGGCTGGCTACTCGACCGGCGTCCGATCATCGACGACCCGCCCAAGGGGGCGTGGGACGCGGGCGGCATGCACACCCCGAGCTACGTGCCACCTCACGGCGAACGAAGTGCGCGCATCTACTACGCCGGTCGCGTCGGCGCTCGGCATTACGGCCGGGGCAGCGCGTACGCGATCGGTGTCCTCACGCGGAACTCCCGAGGGCAGTGGGCGCGAAACGCGGCGCCGGTTCTGTGCGGATGGCCAGGCCGGCCCAGCGTGCTCGAACCGCTCGTCATCGCCGTCGACACCGGTTACCGAATGTGGTTTCTCGCCACGCCACACGAGGTCGCCCCCGGTGAACAGCCCAACTTCGAACTGCATGTGACTGACAGCGCCGACGGTATCCAGTGGGAGCCTTCGCGTCGCTTCGCCACATGTGAGGAGGGTTTCTTCGACAACGCGGTCTACCCGACCTCGCACGGGTGGGAGATGACACTGGCGCGCGGTACCAACCTGCACGGCACCACGCCCTACCCCGACCAGGGTCTGTGGGTGATGCGCGCCGCGACCCCGTCGCCGGACCGCGCGGCCTGGTCAACGCCCGAACGCGTGCTCGACACCGCTGCACCCGGCACCCCATCGTGGATGGCCCGCGGAGTCTGCGGCCCCTCGGTCATCCCGCTTCCCGACGGGCGACGGATCGTCTTCCTCACTGGCACCCACGACGTCGACTCCTGGTGGCAGGCCACCCGACTACGGATGGCCCACGCACGGCGTATCGCTGTGCCATCGCCCTACTTCCTCGCCACCGGCACCATCGACATGACCGACGTGACGTGAGTGCTCCGGCTCGCTCACATCGGCAGTTCGGGGAAGTCGGCCGGGCCGACGTCCGGCCACGGAGCGTGGCGGCAGCAGTCGCTCGTCCCCGGCAGTGATGGTCAACGGAAAATTTCTTCCGTGGGGGTAAATGGATCGGGGCGCTGATGCGTGAACCCCGTGTGGAACGAGAACGGAAGGACTTCGCGGACTTCTATCAGCGATTTCGAGACAACTGCCTGCGTGCCGTACTAGCTGGTACGGGCGATCGCGCGCTGGCGGAGGATCTGGTCGCTGAGGCGTTCGCGCGAGCCTGGGCCTCCTGGCCAAAGGTGAGCCAGCATCCGGCACCGGCGGCGTGGGTGGTGCGCACCGCCCTCAACGTCCGGGTGTCCTGGTGGCGGCGACGCCGGCGGGAGGTGGCCCTCGACGGCCACGACCGGGCGGTCCTCATCGGGGACGAATTCGACACCAACGACGCCCTCCTGGCCGCCGTTCGCCGGCTGCCGCGGCGGCAGCGTGAGGTGGTCGTGTTACGTATCTGGCTCGACCTGGACACCAGGTCCGTGGCTGCGGTGTTGGGCATCTCCGCCCAAACCGTAGCCGTCCATCTGTCCCGTGCCACCGCAACCCTGCGGGCGCAGCTCGTGCCCGCAGCCTGTTAGGAGATTCGCTCATGAACGACGATGAGGTGTGGGACGCGGTGAAGCAGACCCTTTCCGACGTACAGATGGATCGTCCGGTCGAGGCGATCGAGCAGCGCGGCCGTGCGCGGCGGCGCAAGCGCCACGTGATCGGCGTGGCCGCCGGTGGTGGTGTCGCGGCCGTGGCCGCGCTCGCGCTGGTCCTGCCGATGGCCATCGGATCCGGTACGGCCCCGGCTCCGACCGGCCCGAACAATCAGGCGGGGCCTGTCTCCCCGGCACCGGCAGGCGACATCAAGCTCGTGTCCCTGGCGGCCAGCCTCGCAGCAGACAACGCCGTACTGCCAGGTGACGCGTCGCTGATCATCGAGAAGGTCGATGTCCGTCGGGGCACCGTGCCATCTGGTACCCGGTACCACCTGCACACCGACAGCGGCGACTACTACTTCACGGAGGCCCGGCGCCAGCTCCCACGGGTGGTCGTTCGTGGTGAGAACCTCGGTAACGGCTTCAATACCCGTGGGGTGGCGGCGGCGCGGTACGCGGCAACCGGTGACCTTGCCAAGGCCCGAGAGCAAATGATCAACTCCGTGTACGACGAGGGAAAGCCCCCTACTGCTGAGCAGGACCGAACGGAGATCCTTCGACAGCTGGGGGTCACCAGCCCGCCGCCGGTTACCGAAGAACAGAAGAAGTTCGCCGCCAACAACTACCTCTGGGTCAACAGCGTCATCGTGCTCTCCGCGGGGGGAGGCGACCCGAAGGTACGGGCAGGCGTGCTTCGCCTGATCTCCACCATTCCCGATGTCACCGTCGCGGAATCGACGACCGGCGGGCAGCCCACCCTGACCCTCACTGCGAGGGTGTTTGGGAACGACGGCCAGCAGGTGCTGACGATCAACGCCCAGAACGGGGTGCCGATCAGGTCCGTGCTGGATTATCCGGATCTGAAGACCACCATTGTGGAAACCTTCGAGGTCTCCCGTGTGACGGTGGCCGACATCAAGGCCGGCAGGTTCTGACCCTCGCCCCTTCACCGTGCGCGCCGTCCACACCAAGTGGGCGGCGCGCACGGACCGCGTTCATGGGCAGTCATCACGGCCGATCGCCCGGCCGCTCCGATCACGACGTGGACACCGCGAAAACAGTTTGATCAAAGTGGACAGCATCGGGACGATCACCACCTCCCGGCCGACGCCGGGGATACCGTGATGGGCGAGGCTGGGCGTCACCCCAAGCGTTCCCGGGAGGGCGGCATGCGTCCCTCCCGGAACGGCAGCCCAGGCGGTCGGCTCCCGTGACAGGCTCCCCGATGGTCCGACCCATCCCCGCGCCGCCAGTCGCTGTACCCAACGAGTACCCGGCCCGATACCGACAAGTACTGATGATGCCCTGCACACACCCAGCTGCCGCCCTCCGCCCTGCCAGATGAGGCGCGGTGGGTTGACCACTCGCTCGTACCGATGAGCGGATGGCGTGACCGACGACCATCGGCGTGACGCATTGATCACGGTAGGTAGGGTGTGGTGGTGGCTGGCAATCGGGTCGGTGGCCGAGGGCGGCGCCTTGCGTGGGGTGCGGGCCTTGTGATGCTGGGTATGGTGCTCTACCTGCTGGCCCGGTCCTTACACGACAATGACGTGCTGGATGGGCTCGACAAGGTCTTCAGCGTCATCGGGGGCATGTCCGGCCTCCTCGGGCTCGCCTTGGCGGTCCAGGCGGTGCGGTCTGCTGGTGGTCCTGCCGGCACTCCTAACGGGCATGCGGATTTGTCGGGGTTGGGCGGACTCGCCGCCGCGGTGGAGCAGGTGTGGCGTCCAGAGTTGGGCCGTCGCCGGCTCGCCAACCCGCATCCCTTGCCCGTTGCCTGGACCACGATCGGCCCGCCGATCGCCGACCACTGGAGCAACATCCGCAGCGACGGTGAACCGACGCCGCTGAACCTCGACGGATGCCTCGACCTGCATCACCCCGACGCCCTGCACCAGGTCCTGACGGACAAGCGGCTACGCGGCCGGGTCGTCATCCTCGGCGAACCCGGCGCCGGCAAGACCTCGCTACTACTACGCGAGGCCTTGCGCCTCCTCCAGACACGCAACCCAGAAGACCGGGTGCCGGTGCTGTTACGCCTACCCACCTGGAACCCCGACGAACAGACCCTCGAACAATGGATCATTAGCCAACTCACCACCGAGTACGGCTACCGCAGGCCCATCACCACCAACCAACTTCTCCCGATGCTCGACGGTCTCGACGAAATGCCCGCTCCTCGCCGAGCACGCGCCGTCCACGCCATCAGCAACACCTTCGACCCCGACCAACCACTGATTCTGACCAGCCGCACCACCGAATACCTCGACACCCTCACCAGACTGCCCCGCACCACGATGGCCGCCGCCACAGTCCTGGAAATCGCCACCATCCCCGCTGATGTCGCGTGCGCATACCTGCAACGGACCACCAACCGCCCCGACGACTGGGAGGCAGCCTTCCGCCGCGACGCCACACACCAGGGCGGCCGGCTCGCCACCGCCCTCAACGCACCCCTGTGGATCGACCTCGCCCGCATCACCCACACCGACCCCGACCAACCCGACAACCAACCCGGCAAACTCCTCGACCTGCCCGACACCGAAACCGTCCACGCCCACCTCCTCGACCGGCTCATCCCCGCCGCCTACCCCGACCCACCCGAACCAGACCCCACCGGCCGCACCTGGCACCGCGCAGACGCCGACCGATACCTCCGCAACATCGCCCACCACATGCACCAGCGCAACACCCACGACCTCGCCTGGTGGGAACTCGCCCACACGCTCCCCCGCCACATACGACTCGCGTTCGGGCCCGCGTTCGGGCTCACGTTCGGGCTCGCGATCGGTCACGCGTTCGGGCTCACGTTCGGGCTCGCGTTCGGACTCAGGCTCGGGCTCCTGTTCGGGCTCGCGTTCGGGCTCCTGTTCGTGGTCGCGTTCGTGGTCGAGGGCGGGCTCACGTACGGGCTTGCGTTCGGGCACGTAACTCCATCCCGACGGCAGATACGCTGGCGACGGTCGGACCGGTCGTTCATCCGTCGCAACGGATCCGGGCTCCTGGGCGGACTCGTGGTAGGGCTCGTGGGCGGGCTCGTGGTAGGGCTCTCGGACGGACGCGTGGCAGCGGCGCTCGCAGTAGGGCTCATAGCTTTGCTCGTTTTGGAGGTCAGCACCTCCTTCCGCAGCGGCGACGCCGAAGTCACCGCCTCTGACCCGCTCGCACTCCTACGCAACGACCGGCGTCGAGCGCTGGCAAACGCGCTTGCGTTCGGGCTGATGTGCGGGCTCGCGTTCGGCCTCACATTCGGGATCGCACTCGGGCTCACGCTCGGGCTCGCGCTCGGGGTCACGCTCGGGCTCACAGTCGGGCTCGCGGTCGGGCTCTTGACGACCTCATGGGGTGCACTCCAATATGCGCGACTATGGTGGTGCATTCGAAACGACTTGCCCTGGCCGCTTATGGCATTCCTTGCCGACGCCCATCGCCGAGGCGTACTACGCCAAGCCGGCGGCGTCTACCAGTTCAGACACGGCCTGCTGCGCGACCGGCTCACCTAACACGAAGACGAACCGTACCGGCCTGCCGCAGACCGGGTGCGAGTTCGGCGCGAGCTTGCTCGAAACAGGGACCATGCTCGGTCAAGCACCCGGTGCGATGCCGCCCTGGTTCTCGTCGCTGGTTGCCGGACGATGTGGCGGTCAGGTGGCTGTCAGGTCCGCGTTGGCGCTGGCCAGGAGGGCGTACATGAGCGCGGCGAACAATTCGTGGGTGATCCGTTCATACTCTGCATGACGTTTGGTCTCCGGGAAGCCGAGATCGTTCCATGATCCCATTCCTCCGAAGACCCAAGCCGCGTGTGCCATCGATGCGAGTCGTCGACTCGCATCGTCGTAGCAACCGTCCGGTAACAGGTCCGGGTGGTAGGCCGGCTCAGCGTCGCGGGCGAACCATTGTTGTCGAGCGCGAGCGAAGACTCCGTGCCACGGGTAGAGGTCGTACCGCGTGGCGAACGCTTGCGCCCGTTCGAGCGATGCGATCAGAGTGGCCGCCGCCTGGTCGGTATCAGGGCGTTGGGGACCGAAGGAAACCGGCGTGTTGTGGTAAGTGACCTGCCAGATTCGGTGGTCTGGCGCGTCGCGATCGCCGACGTCCCATGATGCGCGCCACAGCTGATTGCCTGAACTGCTCGTCGCGAGCAGGCCTGCGGGGAGGCCACCTGCGAACGCCGCCTGATGGTGCCACGGCAAGGGACTGGTGCCGTCGCCTGAAAGCAGGTCGGGCATGGCAAGCCAAAGCCTGTCCACACGTTCGGCCGACAGCCGTTGCAGCCAACCCAGGACGCTGTCCGTGTCGCCGAAGGTCACGGCGCCGACGCCCTCAAACGCGCGGTGAGTCTGCTCCGGCCGCGCGGGAATCGACGCGGTACGCCCGTCCAACCAGGCGCTGCCGTGCGTGGCGAGCGCGAAGTACTGGGCAAGTTCGCCGTTCACGTAACGACCGTAGCCCACAACGGCAAACAATCCGGCCGGCGCAAGCCTCGCCCAACAGCGCTAACTGCCGGCCACCGCTTGTGCGCTGATCTGCCGCCGACCGAGATAGCGCCACCGCGTCCTCCGGATCTGGGTAAGTAGCGTCTCCAGGTCCGCGTGATTGACCGCCACCGCAACTACATCCTCGCCGTCTACATGGCCACCGGAACATAGCCGGTGAACTCGTGTTGCGCGCTGCGGCGTCGGCCTCCGGTGGGATCTTCTCGGCACCACCTGACTTCGCCGCACCTGCCAGCCAGGGCACCGAGGTCACACATCCGATAGCAATTGTCAGGATGAGGCTGGTCCGGTCGTCTCCGCCGGGCCATCCGGACCCGGGTCTGATGACGCCCGATGGGGTCAATGCGAGAACGGCTCCAGGCACCCGAATTCGGAAGCCGAGCCGGTAACCTCGACCATGACCCGGTCGGGCCGCACGTCCCCGATCACACAGCCCACGTTCGCGAAGTGGACCGCGTACACCGCACCCGGCGGGGGGGTCTCCTGTCCGGTCGGCGGTCGCATGGCGGTGACCTCGATCGCGGCTGCCTTGATGCCCAGTTCGAGCAGCTCTCGCTGAGTGGACGCCGGCGCGAAGTCTCCAGCCGCGCGTAGTGCCTCGAGCTTGGGCCGGATCCGCGCGGCGAGTTTCTGCCCGGTGCGCTGGTCTGCGGCGGAGAGTTCGTGCCGTTGCTTCCAGCCGTTGTTGTCGGCGTGGTTGGGGGGTGCGTCTGCCTGCGGACCGGTCGGCTCCGCCACCACTGCGGACGAGGCCGGCGTGTTCGTGGGTACCGCCGGCACGTCGCCGTCTCGGGTGCCTGGGGCCGCGCAGCCGAGCGCTAGCACGGCGAGCGAGGCAACAGCCGTCAACCAGATGATCTTACCTGCCCGCATCACCGACCCCCGTCGTTACGACACCGAGGATCAGATTGTACGAGGTCGCCGTCAATTCCGGCATTCGCTGTCCTATGGCCCACGAGACAAGCCACCTGAAACCATTTTGAGTGAATCTGGTGGCAGAGGCCGTGTTGGGTCATTGTTGCTGCAGGGTGCCGTGGGGGCCGCCAGCGGCTCACGGAAGACGTCAAGCAGGTAGCGTCCCGTCTCCGGCTCGCGCGGCCACGTCTGCCGGGTGGCAGTCAGCACCTCTGGCGTGGCCGATTCCCAGATCCGAGCGGCGCCAATCGCGTCAAACGTGAACTCGGCGAAACGCTCGCGGATCTCCGGGAATCGTCCGGCTGGCACAGCGATTTCGATGTCGTGGTGCTCGCGGGTCTGCTCACCGCGGAACAGATCCAGCGCCCAGCCTGCCGCCACATACCAGGGCACGGTGATCCCGACCAGGCGGCGTGCGACATCCGCCGAGGACTCATGCCACCGACTGATGTACGGCTGCGAACGGCGACTACCGCCGCCCAAGAGATCAGCGACGTGCGAGTTGGGCCGTGGTCGGCGGCGCACGGTAGCCGGTCATTGGACGGCCTTCGCCGTGACCTCCGCTGGTGTGAGGGTCGCGTCGATAGATGTCAGCTTGTCAAGTGAGCGGTAGTGGTTGAGTGTGGCTTCAGCGGCTGGTCGGTAGGACCGCAGGCCTGCGGTGATGCGTTCAGGGCTGTCGTCGTAGCGCCGGAACAGCTCGCCTCCGCAGCGGTCGCAGATGTCGGGGCGGGCTGGGGCGGCGAACTCGGTGTGCCAGGGTATGCCGCAGTCGCGGCAGGTGCGGCGGCCGGTCAACCGGCGTAGGACCTCGGCGTCGGGCAGGACGAGGTCTATCACACGGTCGATGGGTGCGCCGAGGTCGGACAGCATCGTGTCGAGTGCCGCCGCTGTGATCTTGTGGTTGGGGAAGCCATTGAGGACGAAACCGGCGGTGGTGTCGGGTTGGGCGAGACGGCTGCGGATCATGGACAGGAGCACATGGTCAGGCACGAGTTCCCCGGCGTTCATGTGCCGTAGGGCCTGGATCGCTGCCGGGGTGTTCGCTTGAGTCTCGGCCTTGAAGATGTCGGCCAGGCTGATGGAGGCAACGCCGACACGCGCGGCGATGGTGCCGGCGAGGGTCTCCCGGTCGGACCCAGGTGGTCCGAGAACGGCCAGGCGCATCGGTGCAGCTTATCGCCGTAGCGGGGCCTCGCGGACACCGTCCGTCCGACCGAGATGCGGAACCGAGATCAGCAAGCGTCGGCGTCGTAGCGGGCGCGTGCGGCGCGGATGTCGTGCTCGTGGGCTTCCGCCCAGCGGCCGACCTCAATGATGAGTGGCAACAGCGATCGACCCAGGTCGGTGAGAGCGTAGTCAACGCGCGCAGCAGGGCCGGGGTGTGGTGTCCGGTCTACCAGCCCGTCGCGTACCAACCCCCGCAGCGTGCAGGTGAGGATCCTCCGGCTCAGCCCGTCCACGGCCCGATCGAGTTCGTTGAACCCGTACGGCCGTTGCGCGAGCACCGCCATCAGCAACACGCTCCACTTGTCGCCGGTGCGCCGCAGCACGTCCGTCGCCGTGCACAAGGATCGGTCCTGCGCCGTAACCGGCACCGACAGAAGTGGAGACATCGATGTTCCTTCTTTCGCCGTCCTCACCGTCAGCCGAAGATCGAGCGTACCGGCAAGTGGAAGGGGACGACCTGTGCGCACATTGGTCATCACCGGTGGAACTCAGGGCATCGGCAGGGCGCTGGCTCTGCACTATCTGAGCCGAGGCGACCAAGTCATCGCCGTCGGAACGAACCAGGTCAAGGGTGAAGCGCTACTCACCGAAGCCGATCGGCTCAGCGCCGGCGACCGGTGCTCTTTTCTGTCCGCCGACCTCAGTTCACCGACGATGACTATCCGGCTCGCCGACCGGCTACGCACAGAGCACCCGCGTATCGACGCCCTCGTGTTCGGTGCCTTCCGCTATCAGACCAAGCGTCAGGAAACCGCCGAGGGGATCGAGCGCACCTTGGCGCTGTACGTGCTCAGCCGGTATCTGCTCGCCGAGGAACTACGCACCACGCTCGAACGAGCGCCCCACCCGGTCATCGTGAACCTGTGCGGCACCGGCAGCAGAGCCGGTCGGCTGCGCTGGGACGACCTCCAACTCCGCAGACGCTACCGACCCTTCGCCGCCACCATGCAGGGCGCCCGCGCCAACGACCTGCTCGGCGTCGCCTTCACCGTCGAACATCCCGACAGCCCTGTCCGGTACGTGCTGCACAACCCGTTGTTCGTCAACACCGGACTTGCCGAACCATTCCGGCAACCGACCCGCACGGCAGTAAGCATCATCGCGAAGCTGTTTGCCGCACCAGTCGACAGAGCGATCCAGCCGATCGTCGAACGGATCGACACCCCACCCGAGCCCGCACTGTCTGCCTTTCAGGCACGCCGCCCGATCGACGTCACCGGCCCGGGCTTCGACCCGGGCGCCGCCCGCCGACTGACCATCACCCTACGTAACCTGACCATCAACGGTGCCGCGGCGTAGAAACGCCGAACGAAAGCGGTCCGGCCTGACGTCCGTCGGGGCCGCTGCGCTGCACCGGGCCCGATCAGGGCACGTCCGCAACGACCTACCACTGGTGGAGACCTCGGGCGGGGCGATCGCGCCAGGACCGATCATGCGGCTGCTCGCGGGTCCAGACCTGCTGGTGATGCCGGCGCTCGGGGCCGTCATGTTGAGTTCCGGCGTGGGCTGGTGGCGGGTGCTGGTCCAGGCCGGGTTCTCGGCCGTCTGCCTTGGCCTACCTCCGGTTCGTGACCGACCGGCGTCGCCCGCGCCTGTGACACGGCCTCAGGTGTCGGCTGGCCGGTCGGCCGAGCTGGGCACGTCTGCGGTCCACTGCGCGGACAGGTCGGCGGAAATCACTGTGATGAGGCCGCCAATCATCTTTATCTCGTGGCTGCACCCTTTCTCGTGTGGCAGCAGCTCATCGAGCTGGAACCTGCCCAGCCGCCGGATCGTCGGCTCCACCCACCGCCCTCGTGTAGCGGTCACTGAAATATGGAAGTCGACGACGTCGAAGTAGGTGATGCGCAGGCCCTCGTCTGGGGTGTCGTCGTTCAGCAAAGCAAAGAACAGCTCCAGCGTAAGTTCGTCGTTCTGGTCTGTCGCGCTCATGCGGGATGGCCGTAGGTCTTTGGGGCACCGGGGACTGTGGATGTCGTAGTGCCCGGGATCGGTAGCGAAGCTGGTCGCACCCGGGGGCAGCGCCCCCGGGTGCTGCTCAAGCCAGTCCAGGTACGCGGTGGGGTCGTGCAGGTACCCGGTACCCGTCCAGTCGACCTTCACGTACTTCACTAACAAGCCTCGATTCGCGGCCGCTTCCACCCGTCACCCTTGACGCTATCACCATTTTTGAGCTGGCCGCTGCGACGCATGTAGTCGACCGCGTATCCCTTGAGGATATTTTCCAGCTCCTTGGGCGGGTTGCTGGGAATGGAAAGGCCATGCTTCGGAAACCACCCGTTGCTACCGAAGAACCCGTATTCCCTTCCCTGGTAATAGACGTGAATTTCGAAGCTGGCCTGACCACCCTTGCTCAGGTACCGGTCCAAGCGGCCGGTGTAGTCGCCGACGAACCGCAGCGGATCCATATCGCCCGGCGCCGCCAGCACGCCAACCCGCTCACCATCGGCCGACCTGCTGGCGGCCCGACCTCCCGGAACCGGGCAGGCATCACTCTTCTTACCGAACTTGCGCAGCTCGCGCAGCAGGTCCACGCCGCGCTTTCCGCCAGCGACCCAGCCGATGCCGGGGATCATCGCGAACAGTGAGGTGAAGCCACCTTCGACATCGCCTTCCAAGAAGGCGATGACCGCATCCAATGCGTCGCACCCCTCACCCGCCACCGGCACGAACCCGCAAATGGTCAGGACGAGCTGGACGACCCGCTTGTCCTGCTCGTTCTGCTCCTTGTAGTGCTCCATGACGCCGTCGCAGACCGGCCCGTGGCCGAACTGGAGCGTGCACCAGTTGTCGCCACGGTTTATCGCGTCCAGCAGCGGATCATTACAGGCCCCGTGCAGGTACAGCGCCAGATTGCACTGCGTACCTTGCGGGTCCGGCTGGTTCGCCCGCCGACGCGCCTCGGCCTCCTCCCGCTGCCTCTCGATCGCCGCCTGCAACGCTTCCGTGGCAAGCTGCCGCGCCTCGGCGGCGCTCTTGCCGGCGTCCTCGGCGGACTTGCGGGCCCGGCCCGCCGCGTCGGCCGCCGAGGCCGCATAGTGCTGAGCCCGCGCCGCCGACGTGGTCGCCTGTGCCGCGGAGCGTTGGGCCGACTGGGCGGACGCCTTGGCCGACGCTGCCGCTGCGGCAGCGCGCTGCGCTGAGGCGGCCGCCGCAGCGGCCGATTGCTGCGCCTGCGCCGCCGACTGGCTCGCCTGTTGCGCGAACGCCGCAGCCTGGTTCGCCGACGCGACGGCTTGCCGGGCGTACTCGGCAGCGTCGGTCGCGGCGTTTCGAGCCCGGGCGGCGGCCTCCGCCGCGCGGGCAGCGTCCACCCGCGCCTGCGCGGCCACCCCGGCCGCCTCGGCCACCATCACGCGCATCTTGGCCACGTGTGCGGCGCTTGCCTGATCCCGCTCACGAGCCTTGTGCTGGGCCACATCGAGGAAGTGCCGCAGCGCGGCGCGGGTGCCAGCCAGCGCAATCGTGGCTGCCGCCTTCACCTCCGGCCCGCCAGCGGTCATGACCTGCGCGGTCGCGATCCGGTCGTCCTGCTCCGCCGCGGCGAACCGGCCTTCGCGCAGGAACTCCAGTTGGTCCGCAGCGGTTCCGTTCAATGCCGCCTGCGCCGCCGCCCGCATGGTCGGCCCGCCATCGGCGATGAGCTGACCGATCAGTATCCGGTCGTCCTGCTCCTTACCCACATACTCACGAGTTTCCAGCCATCGCTGCACGTCGGCATCGGAACCGAACAGCGCCGCCTCCGCAGCCTCCTTGATCGCCGGCTTGGCGGCCGTGTCGGCCAGATGCGCCACGATGGCGCGGTTGTCCTGCGCCGCTGCCAGTGCCAGCCCAGTGGTGACGAAATGCCGAACGTCAAGGTCGGTGCCGAGCAGCGCATCCTCGGCCGCCACGCGGGTCCAGGAGCCGCCGGTCTTCAGCAGCCGGACGGCGATCTGCCGGCCGTTGCGGACGACCACCTCCGGGCTGGCGTCCGGCGCGGTGGCCTCGGCCAGCCACTGCCGAACCTGGGCGTCCCGACGCGCCTGTTCGGCGTCATCCCAGGCAGCCCCGGCGAGCTTTGCGACTTCTTCCCGGCGGGCGGCCTCAGCCTCCAGCAACGCCTCCGCCGTCTGCGCCGCCAGCCGCTGCGCGTCCGCCTCGCGGGCCGCCTCCTCCACTTGCCGGGCCTGGTCGGCTGCGGTCGCGGCAGTGTCCGCCGCAGTCAGCGCGTTGCGTGCGTGCTCCAGCGCTTTCTGCGCCGCGTATGCCGCATCGCCGGCATGCGCCGCGGCCTCGTCGGCGGCCGCCGCAGCGTTGTCGGCATGGGTGGCTGCCCCACGGGCGGCCGTTGCGGCCTGGCCCGCCGCCGTCGCGGCCCGACGGGCCTCGCTCGCCGCCTCGTTCGCTGCCCGCTGCGCCTCACCTGCCTTCCGCCGGGCCAGCGCCGCCGCCTGGCGTGCCCGGGCCGCCTCTGCCTGCGAGACGGCCGATTGTCCCGCCGCCTCCTCGGCTGCGGCTGCGGCCAGCAACGCGTTGCCCGCCGCACCGGCTGCGGCGAGTACGGCCTGGTCCGCCGCCGCCGAAGCACGCTGCGAGGCCTCGGACGCCTCGGCGGCACGCCGCGCCTGAACTGCCGCGTTCCGGGCCACCTGCGCCGCGTTTCGCGCCTGCTGCGCCTTGGTGGCGTCCGCCGCCGCAGCCGACGCGGCGGTGTTCGCCCGGGAGGCCGCGCTGCCAGCAAGGGCAGCGGCCCGCCCGGCCCGCGCCGCGGCGCTGGACGCCACCCGCGCGGCGTTACTCGCGGCGTTCGCGGCGCCGATCGCGCGCTGCGCCGCGTTGGCGGCCCGTCCGGCCGCGTCCGCCGCCCGGCCGGCCGCGGCGGCCGCCTGCCGAGCGTCCTGGCCAGCTTCCCTGGTCTCCCGTGCGGCCCGCTCCGCCGCCTCCTTCGCCAATCGGGCCGACTCGACCGCCTGGGCGGAGGCCTGCTCCGCCTGCAGCGTCTCCTGCGCAGCGAGCGCGCCGGCCTCCCGGGCCAGGTCGACAAGTTGGGTGATGGTCTCGGTCTCGTTGTCCTGCGCGCGGGCAACGTGCTGCCCGTGCAGCAGGAACTCACGGATGTCCTCCCGGCTGCCGTTCAGCGCTGTCTGTGCGGCGGCCTTCACAGCCGGGCCGCCGGCCGTCAGGATCTGGCCCACCCGGATCCGGTCGTCGGTCTCCCGTGCCGCGTACTGACCAGCGGAGAGGAATTCGGTGACGTCCTCGTCGGTGCCGTTCAGCGCGGCCTGACCGGCGCGTTTTGTGGTGGCGCCGCCTACCGCGATGAGCTGACCGACCCGGACTCGCTCATCGAGCACCCAGGCCGTCTCCCAGCCGCCGCTGAGAAAGGCCGAGCGATCTTCGGCCGAGCCGGCCAGCGCCGCCTGCGCCGCCTGCTTGATTGTCGGCCCGCCCACGGCGCCGTACTCCTCGACGCGGACCAGGTCGTCCTGGGCCCACGCCTCGCCGTATCCGGACTCGAGGAACCGGGCGACGTCCGCGTCGGTACCGGCCAGCGCCGCCTCGGCGGCCCGGGCCACGTTGCTGTCGCCCAACCGCATGGCGAGCAGTGCCTGGTACCGGTCGGCCCGGGCGTCGTCATCCAGGTCTGCCGCCCGGGCTGGTGCGCCCAGCAGCCCGACGCCCATCACCGCTGCCAGCACGCCGGCGAACACGGCCCTGAGCCCAGGACCGACGCCCCGCAGCCGCCGCGAACGAGACACGTTCATGAGGTCCCCACTTCTCTAACCGAGTGGCGGCAGCAGCCGCGACGATGGTCGGGCGTCTCGCGCCGACGGACCAGGCGCGGTATAGAGGTACGGCCCGTTGAGATGCGCCCCGGTGGGCGGGTGAGAAGAGCCGTCAGGAAGCGGCGTATGGGTAGCGCAGTTCCAGCAGGATCGCCTCGCCCTCGCTGGCGCCCACACCGACCGGCTGCCACTCGCCTGGGTCGATCTTTTCCGTCTTGATCTCGGCGGGTTCGCTCTGCTCGTCAGCCGGCAGCACCTCGAGCGTCGCGGACGTCGTACGACTGTTGTCGCCCCGGATGAAGTAGACCTTGGGGATCTCCATCGATAGGTATCCCGAGGTGCCCGTCGCCTTGAAGCAGAAGTTGGGGCCCCCTGGCAGGGTCAGGTCGTTGGTCTGTACGAGGATCAGATCGGCCGGCGGGCGATTCGGGTCCGAGCCACATCCCACCAGCATGATCCGCCCGTCGCCCTTATGCAGCGTGATGCCGCGCCGCTCCAACACCTCGGCGGCCCCGGGGTAGCTGAAATCCTCCACAATTGAGCCCGGCTGGTCGGCCGCGGCGCCCGGCTGCGCCACAGCGGGCTCCGTCGCGCGGTCCGGACTCGCTCCACCGGCGGCTGTAGCCACCGCACCTATCACGACTGTTAGGCCGAGCGTGACGCCGCCCGCGACTATGGCAACCAGAGATGACGAAACCTTGCCCACAGCAGCCCTTCCCCCGTTGTGCTGCGGCGCAGAGCTCTGATGCAGAGTCGACAAAACTGCCCGACTCGCGCCCCCGCCGTCAGATAGACCGCACTCTACGTCATGAGTCCCGGCGCCACCAGACCGTACGGTGACCGCTCGGCAACGTAAAGCGCACCGCGAGCGTCTTGTTTCACCGATGGATGTGGACCGGGGTTGTGGGGGCGTCCTGACCGTCGATCCATCGGTGGGGCGCGGTGGGGTCGACGGCTAGCGCGGTGGCTACGCCGGCGACGGCCGCGCCGCCGTCCAGTACGCGGAGCGCGGCCGTGCGGCGGCGGATCCCGCCGGTGAGCATGATTGGCAGCGGCGCGTCCGCGAGGATCTCGGACGCGGCCTGCAAGAAGTACGCCTCGCGGGCGAGCGTGCGCCCATCTGCGGTGTGTCCGTGTACGGCCAGGCTCTCTACCGGGCCGCCGGAGAGCTCGACCAGGGTCGGTGCCGTGTTGAGCGAGCATGCCGATCACCTGGTGGGCATCGTCCTCGGCGGAGCCGCCGCGTTGGAAGTCCGCTTGGTTGAGCAGGTAGCCGTGCGCGGCGTGCACCTGGACGCCGTCGAAGCCCGCGTCGCGGGCCAGCGCGGCGGTGGCGGCGAATCGGCGTGCGGTCTGCTCGATCTGCTGGGCGGACATCGGTCGGCCAGCGCCTGCGGATCGATCATGACGTGGCCGGTGATCAGTAGCCCAGGCCGCAGCGGTACGCGTCATCGCGGTCCCGACAGGCAGACACCGCAGGACAGGGCATCAGCGGGCTGCTGCTCAGCGGCATCGTGCATCCCGGGTCAGGAGAGAGCATCGACGATGACGACCACCTGGCATGATCCGGGACGCCCACTCCCCCGGGCCGATCCGCCGGTCCTGATCAGCGCCATCGCGTTGGAGCTACGCCCGGGCACGGGGCAAAGGCCGGCCGGTGGCCCGAGGTGCACGACGTTGACCTGTAACGCCGCAGGTCAACGGCCAGCGCGCTGCTGCGTACCGACTTCGCCACAGGGCCTTTTCGGCCGCCGGGGAAGGTGAAAGAGTGACCGCATCCCGCGAATCATGACCGGATACACCGGATGCAGACGATTGGATCGACCCGATGACGAGCCCGGCGCTACGGTGGCCGATGACGCTCGCGCTGATGGTCGTGGTGCCGTACTTCACGAGCCGGCTGCTGCATCCCGCACGTCGGCAGCCGGGCACCGGCCCGGCACCGGCCGGCTGGTCCCGGATGCGCGAGTTTCCCCATCTGCTCATGGCGACCTCGATGGTCGCCATGGTCTGGCCGATCGGGATACCAGCGCAGGTGTGGATCGCGCTGTTCGCGCCGATCGCGGTCTGGTTCACGGTCCGCGCCGCCCGGTCCCGGGATCGGCTGCCCCACGGTTCCCGAGCGGTGGCGACGTACTTCGCCGTCTCCACGGCGGCGATGGTGTGGATGGCCGCCGCGCACGGCGTGCGGGCCGGCGGGCATCACGGCGGCATGCCGGAGGCGACCTCCTGGTGGTCACCGGTGGTCAGTCTGGCGCTGGGCGGATACCTGCTGCTCAGCGCGGGATGGTGGGCCAGCCGGGGCCTACGCCTGACACCGCGCTGGCAGGAACCGGGCGGATCCGAGCCGCCCGAGTCCCGGTCCGGAGCGCGGGCGGACGGCATCTGCCACGCCGCGATGGGGATGGTGATGGGTCTGATGCTGCTCGCGATGGTCTGAGCCGACTGCCGACGCCCTGACCGGGCGGCCGGCTCGCAGCGGCCGGCCGGTCAGACCGGGGTCGTCAGCGCCGCCCGCCAGCCACCGGCGGCGCTGACGTCACGGGCCCCGCGTATGCCGTGTTCGGCGGCCAGGAAGCCGATCACCGTGCTGCCGTCGTCCAGTCGAATCGGGCCGAGCCCGAGCGGCGCCGGGATGGTGCCGAGCAGGGCGCCGATTGCCTGGTGCGGCAGCTGCCACACCTCGACCGCGATGCCGCCGTCCGGTCCGTCGCCGGTGAAGATCAGCCCCGGCCGGGCGACACCCGGTCCGGGCAGCCGGTACAGGCGGTACCCGGCGGCCGTGCGGGCGCGGGTGTGCAGCCGTCCGCCGAGCCCGACGAGCTGCGGATTGAGCGGCATGCCGGTCAGGTGTGCGCCGACGACCGCGACCAGCGCGGTGCCCGCCGGCGGCCGGTCGGCACCTCCGCCGGGTCGGTCCTCACCGCACCAACGTGCGGCCAGGTCCAGCAGTGGCCGGTCGGCGAAGGCCGGCGCGACGAACTGCACCCCGAAGGGCAGTCCGTCGGCCCGGGTGCCGGCCGGCACCGCCACCGCGCACAGGTCGAGCAGGTTGACGAAGTTGGTGTACGTCCCGAGCCGGCTGTTCACCCCGACCGGGTCGGCGGCGACCTCGGCGAGGGTCGGGTGTCCCGGCGTGACCGGCAGCAGCAGCGCGTCGACGTCCAGCCAGATTCGTTCGGTCTGTCGCCTCAGTGCGGCGAGGCGGTCCAGCGCGGTGAAGACGGCCGGGCCGGTGACGTCGCGGCCAGCCGTGACGACGGCCCGTACGGTCGGGTCCACGCCGGTCCCGGAGAGGTACGCCCCGAACGCCGCCCACCGCTCGGCCACCCACGGTCCGCCGTACAGCAGCGCGGCGGCGGCCAGGAACGGCCCGATGTCGACGGGTACCACCTGGGTGGCGACCCTGCCGAGCCGATGCAGCGCCGCCGCCCAGGCCACCCGGTGTGCCGGGTCGAGGTCGAGGTCACCGGCGGGTACGGCGATGGTGCGCATTCGTGCCGCCACGCCCGGGGGCGGCGTCGGCGGAGCCGGACGTGACCATGGATCCTCGGGGTCGGGCCAGGCGAGGACGTCGAGGGCGGCGACGCCTTCGGCGACGGACCGGGTGAAGGTGGTGACACAGTCCAGCGACCGGCAGGCCGGCAGCAGCCCACGGGTGGACACCAGGCCACGGGTGGGCTTGACCCCGACGACACCGTTGAAGGCGGCCGGCACCCGGCCAGAGCCGGCGGTGTCGGTGCCCAGGGCCAGCGGTACCAGGCCGGTGGCCACGGCGACGGCGCTGCCGGAGCTGCTCCCGCCGCTGACGTGCTGCGAGTTGTGCACGCTGTGGCAGGCACCGTAGGGGCTACGGGTGCCCACCAGCCCGGTGGCGAACTGGTCCATGTTCGTCTTGCCGACCGGCACCGCGCCCGCCTCGACGAGCCGGCTCACCGCGACGGCGGAGGTGGCTGCCGCCCGGTTCGCCAGATCGGGGCAGCCGGCCGTGGTCGGGTACCCGGCGACGTCCAGGTTGTCCTTGACGGCGAACCGTACGCCGGTCAACGGTCCGTCGGGGGCCTCGGCGGCGAGGCGCGTCACTTCCTGCCGGGAGAACTCGGTGATCCAGACGTGCGGCGCGGCCTCTGTCGACACCGCCTCGCCGATCGGTGGGCTGCCACCGGTCGGGGGAAGCGGCGTCACGACGCCCATCCGAGCAGTCGCACCGGGGTCGGGTCGTAGCCGTTGCACGGGTTGTTCAACTGGGGACAGTTGCTGATCAGTACCAGGATGTCGCGTTCCGCGCGGAGTTCGACGTGCTTGCCGGGCGCCGAGACCCCGTCTGCGAAGGTGAGTCCACCGGTCTCGGTCAGCGGCACGTTCATGAAAAAGTTGATGTTGTGGGTGAGGTCCTGTTTGGTCAGCCCACCGGCCACCGCGTACCGGAGGAAGGTGGCCCGGCAGGCGTGCTGGTGCCGGGTGTGCTCGCCGTAGCGCACCACGTTGCTCTCCTTGGCGCAGGCGCCACCGAGTGTGTCGTGCCGGCCGCAGCTGTCGTCGACGATCGTGGCCAGCGGATCGAGGCGTACGCTGCGCAGCACCGAACCGGTGGTCAGGTACGCCGAGCCCTGTGCCCGGATGGTGTCGACGGCGCTGTACCGGTTGGCGGTGTCCCGCGCGTCGTACAGCAGGGTGTCGACGGCCTGGTTTCCGTGCAGGTCGACGATGCGCAGCCGACCACCGGCCGGTATCTCGCCGAGCCATCCGTCGCCGGCGGCGACGGTCACGTCGAACAGTGCCTGCGGTACGACTGTCACCGCACACTCCTCTCGGTGGCGGCCAATGCGCGGCCCGATTCCGCGCGGAACGTCCGGCTGGCGTCGTCGGCGGGCGCGGGCTCGCCCGGGGTCACGGTCGCCCGTACCCCGGCTGGTTGCCACTGCGGCGACGGGTCCAGGGGGTGCGGCGCGGTGCTGAGCACCACGAGTAGGTCCTGCTCGGCTCGCAGGCTCACCCAGTCGCCGGCGCGGGTGTGCCCGGGTTCGTACGTCAGGGTGCCCCGCGCGTCGCCGCCGGGGCGTACCTTCACGAACCAGTTGACCGTGGCGTGCAGGTCCCGTTCGCCGAGGCCGTGCACGTACAGCTCGTCGAGTAGCAGGCTGCGGGCGCTGCGACGCCAGTCGTTGCGGTCCCGGCCGTAGTCCGATGGGCCGAAGCGGGTCAGGTCGCCGTCCAGGCTGTGCCCGGTGATCGCGTCGTGCCAGTCGGAGGAGGAACCGGTCACCGAGACCAACGCCTTGCCCATGTCCGACATCAGCACCATCGGCGGGTGGATCCGCGCCGACATCTGCGCCTTGAGCGTGTCCGGCACGTTGAGTCGCTCCTGCCGGTCCGCCGCGTAGATCAGCATGCTGGCCACGGCGTCGGTGCCCTGCGCCTCGATGCGCAGCGTGCTGCCGCGGGCCAGGGTGAGTGACCAGGCCGCGCCGCCCGGAACGTCGTGCCGGTAGCCGGCGGCGTAGGTCATCGGGTCTCCTCGTCGGGTTTGCGTGGGAGCCGCACGCGCCGCTCGCCGATCACGACGGCGGGCATCACCGGTGGCCCCAGGACGCGACAGGCGCGGGGCCGCGGTTTCCCGCGGCCCCGTCCGTGATCAGCCTGCGAGCCACTTGGTGTACCAGGCCAGCAGTTCGTCGTTCGCCTTGGCGCGTTCCTCGGCGTTCAACGGGATGACACTGGTGTTCGCGGGCGAGTTGACGATTTTCGCCTTGGTTTCCTCGTCCATGAAGTTGAACGCCTCGGGGTTGCCGGGGCCGTATCCGGTCAGCTTGGCGAACGCGGCCTGGCGCTGCGGGTCGTTGAACACCTTGGCCAGGGCCTGGATGTTCGCCATGTTGGGTGCGGTGGCCGGGATCGTCATCACGTTGGGGTTGACCAGCGCCTGGTCGAACGAGATGGTGACGTCCACGCCCTGGTTCTTGAGGGCGGTCGCCTGACCGGAGGGCCCGGCCACGACCGCGGCGGTCTTGGAGGTCAGGAGTTGCTGGATCTGCGGGTATTGGGTGTAGAAGACCATGTTCGGTCGCAGCTCGTCGAGCTTCTTGGTGCAGAGATCCAGGTCGAGCGGGTACAGCTTGTCGGGTGCGACGCCGGCCGCCAGCGAGGCGATCTCGCAGGCGCTGTCGAAGCTGCCGGGGCTGCCCATCCAGCCGCGCTTGCCGGGGAACTTGGCGACGTCCCAGAAGTCGGCCCAGTTCTTCGGCCCACCGTTGGGGAACGTCTCGGTCAGGTAGGCCTGGACGTGGCCGACCATGAAGGTGCCGAAGGCGTAGTCGCGGATGTTCTCGGGCAGGTTGATGTCCCGACCGACCGAGTCGTCGAGCCGGGCGATGTTGGCCTTGTGCTGGTAGACGGTGTCCAGGCCGACGTGGATCGCGTCGTACGGCCCCTTGCCGCCGGTGAGCATCGTGTTCACGATGGCGTCGCCCTCGACCTCGGAGATGACCTTGACGCCGGTTTCCTTGGTGAAGTCGTCGAAGTAGCTGCCGCTTCGTGCCTTGTTGGTGGGGCCGCCGAAGTCGGCCCAGACGACCTGCCCGCTCAGTCCGCCGGAGGCGTCCGAGTCGCCACCGGATTCAGCCGACGTGCAGCCGCCGAGAACGAGTGCCAGCGCTGTGCCGGCGACGAGCGCCGCGCGCATCCGCCGACGCGGGTTGATCAGGAGTGTGCGCAACCTTCCTCCATGTGCTTCCGTGTGCCTTCAACAGCCGTGACACCGGCACCCCGCCGCCGTGGATCCATTGAATCTCAGATTGGATCCCAACCTCAAGATGTGCATCCATAAAACCCGGGTCTCGATTTTGCTACGGTGGCGTTTCCCACCCAGGTCAAAGCCCTAGAACAAGCCGAAGTACTCCCGTTGCTCCCAATCGGAGACGTGCCGCAGGTAGCGCTCGTACTCGGTCCGCTTCAGGTGGGCGTACCAGTCGACCACCACGTCGCCGAAGGCGGCGCGGAACACCTCGTCGGACTCCAAGGCGCTCACCGCGTCACCGAGCGACCGGGGCAGCAGCGGCGCCGACGTGTCGTACGGGCTCGTGGTCGGCGGCCGCAGCTCCAGGTGTCGGGCGACACCGTCGAGCCCACTGACCGCCTGCGCGGCGATGTACAGGTAGGGATTGGCCGCCGGCTCCCCGCACCGGTTCTCCAGCCGGGTGGCCGGATCTCCCGGCCCACCGACGGCCCGGACCATGGCCCCCTTGTTGTCGATCCCCCAGGCGACCCGGTCCGGGGCTAGCGAGAAGCTCTGGTAGCGCTTGTAGCCGTTGACCGTCGGAGTCGCGAACACCGACGCCCCGGCGGCATGACAGAGCAGCCCCTCCAGGTACGCCTGACCGGTGACCGAGAGCGGCCCGCTGTCCTGCTCCCCGGGCACGAACGCGCCCCGCCCGGTGTGCAGACTCGTCAGCGACTGGTGCAGATGCCATCCCGTGGAGGCCGACTCGGCGCCCTGCGGCCGGGACATGAAGGTCGCGTGAAAACCGTGCCTACGCGCGATCTGCCGGACCGCGCTGCGGCAGACGACCACCGCGTCGGCGGTCGTCGCCGCGTCCGCCGCCGCCATCGTCAACTCCAGCTGACTCGGCCCGAACTCCAGCTCGATCGAGCGTAGCGGCAGGTCGAGCGCGTTCAGCCCGGTGTACAGCGCCTGCACCAGCTCGTCGAGACCGTCGAGCGTCTCCTCGTGCAGCAACTGGGAACCGGGCGTCGTCGGGCCGACCGACACGGCAGCGCCAGGCGCTCCCGGCCGACCGACCCGGTCGCTGGCGAACCCCGCGTCCACGACCCGGAAGGCGTGGAACTCCAACTCGGCACCGACGACCATCTGGTAGCCGCGATCAGCCATCTTCCGCAGCTGCTCCCGGAGCAGGCTCCGGGTGCAGAAGGGCACCGGCGAGCCGTCCGGGAAGCGCACGTCGCACAGGATCCAGCCGGTCCGGTCGGCCCAGGGCACGATCCGGAACGAGGTGGGGTCCGGCACCAACACGATGTCGCCGGCACCGGCGAAGCCGGCCACCCCGACACCCGTGTCGGCGGCGAAGACCGGATACGTCGACTGGCCCGAGGTGTCCTTGAGCAGCAGCGAGCTGGGGGCGGTCAGGCCCGATCGCATGGCCGCCGCGACCGCGGAGCGGGCGATGGTCTTGCCGCGGACGATGCCGTGCTGGTCGACGAAACCGAAGCGCACCATCTCGATGCCGAGCTCGTCGATGACCCGGCGCATCTGCGCCGCGGCGGCGTACTGCGTCTCGGTCCACAGGTCGTGCCGGTCGACGAAGCCGCCGCGGTCCTTCGCCAGCATCGGCCGGGCGCTGGCCCCGCCGCCACCCTCGGCGACGTCCCGCTCGTCGACGTTACGCATCGGCCGACTCCGGCTGCGCCTGGCACCACGGCGACCGGCTACGGCGTTCGGCTTCCTTCTCCCGCCACCGGTCCTGCCAGCCCTCGCTGGGCGTGACCAGGTCGACCGCGAGCGGGCCGACCAGCCGGGACGCCGACGCCTCGTCCAGCGGATGCGCGGGAAGCGCGCCGCCGGCCTGGAACGTGTCGATCGCCCGCAGCAGCATCCGCCGGTTGGCGGTGACGGCGCGGTCGGAGACGCCCAGCCGCTCGACCGTCCGGTCCTGGATCCGTCCCATGCTCTCCACCGCCCACTGGTCGTGGACGTTGATGTCGAGCCCCATCCCGGTGTACGTGAGGTCGCGCTGCTCGGCCGGGTCGAAGCCCCAGTTGTTGGAGCGGTTGCGCAACGGCCGGTAGTCGGGGAGGGAGACGCCCTCCAGCCGCTGCCGCAGCAGCGTCTCCTTGTCGGTCTCCTCGGCGAAGTCGTAGAAGATCATGTACCAGTAGTGGTTCTCGTCGTCGATCGGCACGTGCCACTGGGTGAAGACCTTGCTGTTGCCGAAGGGCACCACGAAGGCGTTCGGGAACATCAGGTTGGTGACCCGGACGTGCTTGATGTCCTCGGTCAGCTGGCGGATGGCGAACAGTCGCAGCCCGTGTTCGGCGCTTTCCACCTCGATGTCGGGACGGTAGTGGTCACCGACCAGCTTCGACAGCTTCGTACCGGTGCCCTCGACCACTTCGCTGAACTGCTGGCCGTAGACGTCACGCGGGTCCTCGCCGACGAACCGGTGCAGGAACGAGACGTGGCTCGGGTCGATCCCACCTTCCAGACCCTGGAGCCAGTTGCACTCCCAGAGTCCCTTGAAGGCGAAGGTGTAGGCGTCCGGCGCGGTGAAGCAGTCGTACGCGGGGAAGGGCGGCGGGTCGCCGGCGCCCAGGTAGGCGAAGATGATGCCGTTACGCTCCACGCACGGGTAGTTGGCGATCCGGATCTTGTCCAGGAACTGGCTGTGCGGGGGCTCGGCGGGCTGCTCCACGCAGCGCCCCTCGTCGTTGTAGAGCCAGCCGTGATAGAGACAGCGCAGCCCGCCGTCCTCGAGTCGGCCGTAGGAGAGGTCGACCCCGCGGTGGGCACAGAAGCGGCTGATCAGTCCCCAGCCGTCGCCCCGGCGGAACAGCACCAGTTCCTCGCCGAAAAGCCGGATCGCCTTGACCGGACGATCGACGGGCATTTCCGACACCAGGCCCGCCGGT
The DNA here is from genome assembly GCF_004331455.1 of Micromonospora zingiberis. Classification (GTDB taxonomy): domain Bacteria; phylum Actinomycetota; class Actinomycetes; order Mycobacteriales; family Micromonosporaceae; genus Micromonospora; species Micromonospora zingiberis. Next base: position 199,692 of record NZ_SJJR01000007.1, on the reverse strand, counting down.
TGCCAGTAGGCCCGCATGAGGCCACCCAGTGGGGTCCCGGCTCCGGTCTGGGTGAGTTTGTCGTTGTCTTCCTGTCGCAGCACTGCTTACCTCCGCGGTTCGAGGACGAGGGTGGAGCGGGAAGCAGGTGCCCGGCGCCCATCGGCGGCGGACGGCACCGGCAATACGCGACGTCGGCTCACAGGTCCAGGACCAGCCGCTCACCGGCTGCGCGGGAGACGCACACCATCATGCAGTCCCCCGCGGCCCGCTCCTGTGGCGTGAGGATGTGGTCCCGGTGGTCGATCTCTCCGCCGAGCACCCGGGTCTCGCAACTGCCACAGATTCCCTCCTGGCAGTCGTGGACCACGTCGACACCGGCCTCCAGGAGGACGTCCAGCCCGGAGCGGTCGGCGGGCACCGTCAGCTCGACATCGCTGCGTTCGAGCCGGATGGTGAACGAGCCGTCCTCCGGCGACGACTGGACCGCCGCCGGCGCGGCGAACAACTCGGTCCGGAGCCGGTCGAGGCAGCCGGCCTCGGTCATGGCGGCCCGGAGCGCGTCCAGCATCCCGATCGGGCCGCAGGCGTAGACGAGCGTGTCGGAAGGCAGTTCGTCGAGCAGCGTCCGCAGGGCGGGCTGGGGACCGTCGGTCTCCGCGTACACCCGGACCCGGTCCCCGTACGGCGTCAGCTCGTCGATGAAGGCCATGTTCGGCCGGGCGCGGCCGAAGTAGTGCAGCTGGCCGGTGGCACCCCGTCGGCTCGCCTCGGCCAGCAGCGGGAGCAACGGTGTGATGCCGATGCCGCCGGCCACGAACACGTACCCGGCGGCGGGTTCCAGCGCGAAGTGGTTGCGCGGCCCGCGGAGCCGGACCCGGTCACCGGGGCGCAGCTCGTCGTGGACCCACGCCGAGCCACCCCGGCCGGCCGGCTCACGCAGGACGGCGATCCGCCACACGGGCACGCCGGGATCGCCACACAGGGAGTACTGCCGGGTGGAGCCGTCGCCGACGACCAGGTCGACGTGGGCGCCGGGCGCCCAGTCCGGAACGACCACACCGGCGTCCGGGACGAGTTCGACCGACATCACGCCGACCGCCTCCAGCCGGAGTGCGCGAACGACGAAGGGTAGCTCTACAGACACAGTTCCCCTCTCATTGGATCCAATGTTAATGGCTTCGGATCCTGAGCGGAAGCAAAGATACCCAAGTTCACCCCAACTGCGTCCACGCAACCACCGGCCTGCTATCTTGATGTGACTCAACGGGCAGGTTTGGGCACTGGCGGGCGTTCCCCACGCCGCCGCACCTCAGCAGTCAACGTCAGCCCGTGCCGCGTCGTCGTCGAGCTAGAGGAGAGTGGCCGGGTGACCAGCGAGCCCGCGGAAACGGCGGTAACCAGGAAGACCGGCGCAGCCCTCGTCGACGACCTCGCGGAGCAGATCCGCGACCGGATCATGACCGGCGCCATCCCGATCGGGGCCCAGCTGCGCCAGGCGGAGCTGGCCAGCAACTTCGGCGTCTCCCGCACGCCGGTCCGGGAGGCACTGCGCCAGCTGCAGACCAGCGGCCTGATCGAGGTGCTGCCCAACAAGGGCGCCGTGGTCAGCGTGCCGGCGCCGTGGGACGTCCGCGAGGCGTACGAGGTCCGGGCGGAGCTGGAGGCGCTGGCCGCCGCTCGGGCCGTTCCCCGGATCACGCGCGACCAGATCGAGCAGCTGCGGGTGGCCAACCAGGAGATGTACGACCACTCCGCGGGGCGCCACCCCGTGCCCGCCCAGCACGATCACCGGCGCAGCAACGACATCTTCCACACGCTGATCGCGAGCATCTCCGGCAACGCCCGGCTGAGCAAGGCGATCAGCGACATCAACGAGACCTTCCCGCGCAACGTCTCCGCCCAGCTGGTCGTCAACGACAGCCGGCACCGCGACGAGAACTTCCACGAGCACGAGCGGATCCTGCAGGCACTGGCCGACGGCGACGCCCAGCAGGCCGCCGACCAGATGCGCGAACACGTCATCAAGGCCGGCGAGCAGCTGGCCCGCTGGTACGAACTCCGCTCGTCCACCGTCTTCCGCGGATGAGTTTGGATCCAATCTAGTCCGCATGGCATCCAATGCGTTAACCTGGGCTTCCCGCTCGTAGGAGGTCAGATGACGCTCACCACCTTCCCCAGCACCGCCACGGGCCTTGAGGAGAGGCCACTCGGGCCACCGAGCGCGCAGCCGCTGAGCGGCGAGATCCTGGTCCGCAGCCGCGTCGACTTCACCAACGGCAACCGCACCGTCATCTCGGGCATCTGGGAGTGCGAACCGGGCTCGTCGCGCTGGGAGTTCCTCACCCGAGGCGAGATCATCCACGTGGTCTCCGGCCGGATGACGGTCCAGGAGGACGGGGCGGAACCGACCACGGTGACCCCCGGCACCACCGCGTACTTCCCGATCGGCTGGCGCGGCACGTGGACGGTGCACGAGACGCTGCGCAAGGTCTACGTGGTGTTCACGGCATGACGACCTCAGTGCCGCCCGCCGTCGTGGGCAACGCCGTACTCATCGTGGTCGACATCCAGGGCGGCCAGGTACCCGACGAGGAGTCTCGCTCCGAGATCGCCCAGATGGGTGGGCGGCGGGAACGTGCGGACCGGGTGGAGCGCCTCATCGACTCCTGCCGCGAACACGACGTGCCCGTCGTCTTCATCCAGGAGGTCCACAAGCCGAGCCTGGTCGACATCGGCCGCGAACTCGACGGTGCCGAGGGCCCGCACTGCGTCGAGGGGTGGCCCGAGACGGAACTCGCACCATGGGTCCGGCCCCGCCCCGACGAGTTCCTGATCCGCAAGCGGCGATACTCAGCGTTCTTCGGAACCGAACTGGAGATCGTGCTCAAGGCGTACAAGGCCGAGACGGTGCTGCTCATCGGCGGCCTCACCGACGTCTGCATCCACTACACGGCGGTGGACGCGCACCAGCACGACTACCGCGTCCGGGTACTGACCGACTGCATCGGCGGCTCCAGCCGGGAGGCGCACGACGCCGCCCTGCGGGCCATCGCGTACCTCCAACGCGACGCCCTGGTCACCAGCGAGCACGTCTTCGACTGGCTGGCCGCGGGCAAGCCGACCGCCGGCTGACCCACCCGTGCCGGTGGCGGGGCCCGAAGGCGCCCCGCCACCGCCGCGTCCTACCGCCCCGGCTCACTCACCGAACATCGCCCGCCGCGGATTGTCCAACGTCATCGAGGCGATGACATCGGGATCGATGCCGACGGCCACGGCGTACTCGGTGAACTCCTCGAACAGGAAGCACATCCCCGGGCCGCCCTGCGCCGCCTGGTGAGAGCGCTGGCTGACGTCCTGGGAGAGCAGGATCTTCGCGGCGAAACCACGGTCGACGAGGTGCTTCAGGTATTCGACCCGCCGCCGAAGCTCCGCATCCACCACCTGTCCACCGACCTTGCACGCCATCATGCAGTCGTACTCGACGTACACGCCGCGGTGGAGCAGGTCGAGGGAGTACCGCACATCCTTCACCGTGTCCGTGTGACCGACGATGATCCGCTCCGGGTCGACGCCCTCGGCGGTGAGGATGTCGATCTGCGCCTCGCCGGTCGGAAAGGTCGGCGCGTGCGTACTCACCAGCGCACCAGTCTCCACCGCCGCCCGCCCCGCCGCCCGGAACGACCGCTCCTCATTCGCGGTGATCCTCGGGCGATCAGAGGCGATCTCCCCGATGAGCCCGGCGCGCACACCGGTGCCCGGAATCTCGTCGAGCAGGTCCGCGACGAGATAGTCGGCGATCTGGTTGGTGGTGTTGCGCTCCCACCATCCCGGGTCGAGGTACGCCTCGAAGTAGTGACCGGTGCCCAGGACCACGTTGACACCGGTCCGCTCCGCCATCTCCCTGGTCGCCAGCACGTTGGCGACCGAGCGTGACCCGGTGACCGGATTCTGCACCTGGTGGGCCGGATCCCGGTCGTAGTAGACGGGTGCCGCGTGGTCGCTCAGCTCACCGTTGGTGACGTCCCACAACGTCGACCCGCCGCGTTCGACGAATCGCCGGATGTCGCGCTCCCGTTCCTCCCACACCGTCATGAACCCGTCCCGGGACTCGGTCGGGGTCAGGTTCACGAAGACGTGCTCGTGCGGAAGGGTCACGCCGAGATCCGCCGGGCCGAGCGGCCCGGTCACCGACCACACCTGGTCCATGCGCCGCGCTCAGTGACAGCAGCCGTCGGAGGTGGCACCGTGCCGACGGGGAGCCGGCAGGTCCAGCGACGGGTTGCGGTCGAAGAAGCCGTCCGGTTCCAACCGCATGCCGATGCGGTGCGCCGCCATGATCGGCCATTCCTCGGGACGAGGATCGTGGTGCACGCCGACCACCGGCCAGAGCACGAGTTCGACACCGTCGAGGGATCGGCCCGCCTGCTGCCAGGCCGTGATGCCGTCCTCGCCGAGTGGCGCCTGGTTCGGGTACTCCCCCGCGATGAACCGCTCCGACGGTTCGTACGGCGTGGCCCAGAGTTGCTTGGCGACGAAGGGCGCCTTGCGTTCGACGACACTGCCGGGCCGCGCGAACAGTCGCGCCGTGTTCGGCAGGGTGAGCCGGTAGCCGGTCTTGTCACCGTACCGGTTGGTCCGATCGCTGCTCTCGACCAACCAGTGCACCGCCCGCGCCGGGTTGCTGTTGCGCGCCGCCTCGGCCTCGCTGGCGATCGGGGTCCGCACCATCCGGCAGGCGTTGCCGTACGGGTTGAGCTCCTCGTCCTCCTCCACCTCGGCGTGGATCTCGGAAAGCCGGTTCAGTGGACCGTCGACCCCCATGTCCAGCCGCAGACCGAAGTAGTGCTGGTGGTTCGGGGCCTGCACGTTGGGGGCGACCATACGGCCGTAGCGTGGCGTCTGACCGTCGTCGATACCGGAGACCGACAGGATGCCGGTCAACTTGATCTCCAGGTCGATCATGCCGTCCTGGTAGAACGACCAGTAGAAGCCGTAGTCGTAGTTGGCCACGGTGGCGAAGAACGAGACCACCATCCGGCGACTGCGCCGCACGTCCGCCTCGCCGGTACGGGTGTTGACGTGCTTCCAGAGGATCGAGAAGTCCTCCTCGTGCATGCAGATCGCGTTCTTGATGGTCCGCGCCTGGCCGTGACCGTTGAGCACCGCGGCGTCGAGGTACCGGATCTCCCCGAGGCAGTCACACCCCAGTTCCAGGGACGCGGTGAGCGGGCCGGCACCGTACTCGCCCCAGTCGAAGAAGTTCTTGCGGTACGCGGTCGGGTCGCTGTCCAGGTACGGCACGTACATCTCGCTGACGGCCGCCCGCTTCAGCACCGGCCGCACCTCGTCACCGTCGCGGTAGGTGATGTCGTGCAGCACCAGACCCTCGCGGTGGGTGAACCCGACCCGGAAGGACCAGTTCTGCCAGGTGACGAGTTGCCCGTCGATGGTGAAGCCCGGCCCCTCCGGCTGGATGATCTCCAACGGCGCGACGTGCCGGTCCGGTCCCCAGGTGCCGGAGCGGTAATTCCCGGTCTCGGATGCCATCGGGATGACCCCGTGGTCCTCGATCCGGACCACTTCGAGGGTCTCCAGATCCATGATCGGAACGAGTCCGGCCACCGGCCGGGCGTAGCCGTTGTCGTCCTCGCTCAACCGGTGCCAGACGGTGCCCCAGGACAGCCGGCGACCGGCCAGGTCCTCGGGCTCGAACCCGGTGATCGACTCGGGGTCGACCCAGATCAACGACGGGTCGGTGATGCCGCGTTTGGCGAGCGCTGCCTGGAACGCGGCGTCCTGCCGGCACGCCTGGGCGACCAGCCGGGCCTCCTCGCTGGAGACACCGGGTCGCTCGGAGTCCACGGGTGTCCACGAGGCCACCGATGCCGCCCGGTCGGTGCCCGAGGTCCAGGCACCGACCTCCCAGGCGGCGTGCTCGTCGGGATTCATCACCACCAGCCGCACCGGTCGGCCCTGCCCCGGGGCCAGGGCCCGGGCCAGTCCCTCCTCGACCGCGATCCCCCAGTAGCGCGGTCGTTCCCCGATGCGCGGGTCGGCACCGACCAACGCGACGACTTCGGCGATCTCGGTTTCGGTGAGCGGATCGTTCCAGTGCACTGCGCTCGTCATGACTTCTCCACTGCGTGCGGCTTACGGTCGACGGACGGCGCCGGGCCGGCTGCTGCCGGAGTCGGCGGGGACAGGGACATCACTGGCTGAGCCGGCGCTGCACGCCGACGAAGTCGAGGTCGCGACGCTCCTCGCCGCAACACAGGTCGGCAACCGCCTCGCCGATCGCCGGGCCGAACTTGAATCCGTGCCCCGAGCACGCGGCGGCGACCACCACCGACGGCGCCCAGGGCAGCCGGCCGAGCACGAAGCGCCGGTCCTGGGTCATCGTGTACAGGCAGGCGGCCGCCTCGGCCACGTCCCGCGCCGGGTCGGCCCGTACGCCGGGGACGTACTGCGCCATCAGCCGGCACAGTTCGCTGATCTCGCCGTCGGTGGGCGGCGCGACCGGCTGGCCGGGATCCCATACCTCACCGACGTCGACGCCCGCCTTGAAGCCGTTGCCGGCGGCGTCCGGGATGCCGAAGACGAGCCCTTCCGGACGGTCCACGGAGAAGGCCCCGAGCCCCGGTGGTCGGGCAACCGGTTGGTCGGCCCGCAGCGAGACGGTGACGATCCGCCACACCTCGAAGAGGTCGGCGAGCCGGGGCACGACCCGACCGACCCAGCCGCCGGTGGCCAGCACCAGCGACCGGGCCCGGATCCGGCGCGCGGAGGTCTCCACCAGGCAACCTTCGCCGACCGCCTGCCAGCCCAGCATGCGTTCGCCGTAAGCCAGTTCCACGCCGGCGGCGCGGGCCCCGGCGCGGGCGACCGTCAGGGCGCTCTCGGCCTCCACCACACCGGCGGACGGGTCGAACACGGCCTGGTAGCCCTCGGGCACGACGAACGAGGGCATCAGCTCGCGCATCCGGGACCGGTCCTCGACGACCTCGCATCCGGGTCCTTGTAGGCGGGAGACGCCGCGATGGGCGTAGAGGCCGCCGGTGCGGTGCACCAGGGTTTCCCCGCTGGCCCGCTCCCAACGCTCCCAGCCGGCGAACGCCCGGGCGACCAGGTGGTTCCAGGCCGGGTTGGGGTAGGCCCGCCGGATCATCCGGGTCCGGCCGTGCGACGAGCCCCGGTGGTGGCCCTCGGCGAACTGGTCGATCGCGATGACCGACACGCCGCGCTGACCCAGCTCGTAGGCGGCGGCCGTGCCCTGGACGCCGAGCCCGACGACGAGGACGTCGATCTCGGTCTCGTCACTCATGGGTTCACTCCCCCGGCGATCTCGGCGACCGCACCCAGCAGCGCCTCGTGGTCGGCGTCGTTGTTGTAGACATGCACCGAGGCCCGGACCACCGAGGCCACCCCGCGAAGACCGAGGTCCCACTGGCCGTGGCTGGCCGGTACCGACACGGTCCGCACGCCGCGTACGGCCAGCCGGCGGCTGACCACGTCGCTGGCGAGGCCGTCGACGGTGAACGTGACGATGCCCGAGTGGCTGGCCGGTGGATCCTGCACGGTCACCCGGTCGATGGCGGCGAGCCCCCGGCGCAGCCGGGCACCGGAGGCGACCAGGTACTCCGCCGTGGCGTCGATGCCCCGGTCGAGCAGCTGGGTCAGCGCCATCCCCAGACCGAGCCGGCCCGCCACCGAGGATTCCCAGGTCTCGAACCGGCGCGCCGTCGGCGACAGGCTCCATTCCCGCGCTGCGGTCCAGACCGCACCCCGCACGTCCGGGGCAGTCGGTGTGAGCCGTTCGAGCAGGCTGCTGCGCAGGTAGGCGAAGCCGGTGCCGCGCGGGCCGCGGAGGAACTTGCGGCCGGTCGTGACCAGGGCGTCGCAGCCGATGGCGTCGACGTCGACCCGCAGCTGTCCGACCGACTGCGTCGCGTCGAGAAGGTAGAGCGCACCGGTGCGGCGGGTCAGGTCGCCGATCTCTCGGACCGGCTCGACCAACCCCGATGACGTCGGTATCTGGGCGACGCAGACGATGTCGCGCGGGCCGCCGGTGAGCGCCTGCTCCAGGTAGTCGAGGTCGACCGAACCGTGGCTGTCGTTGGGCAGCAGGACGAGTTCGGCGCCGGTCTCGTTGGCCAGGCTGAGCAGGTGCAGGGCGTGGCTGACGTAGGTCGAGCGGGCGACCAGGATGCGGGCCGTCGAGTCCAGCCGGAGGGCGTCCACGACGACCCGCAGCCCGGTGCTCGCGTTGTCCGACAGCGCGATCTCCTCCGGGCGGGCACCGAGGAGGCGCGCCGCGCCGGCGTAGACCGCTTCGACGCGGGCGGCGGCCGCCGCCGCGGCCTCGTAGCCACCCTCCGTCTCCTCCCGCCGCAGGTGGGCCACGACCTCGTCGACCACCGCGACCGTGGGCAGCGCGGAGCCGGCCGAGTTGAGGTGGTGCGCGTGACGAACGCCGACGGTCTGTGCCCGTTCCCGGGCCACGTCCACGGCCCGGGTGCGGACATCGAGCCGGTCGACGTCCACGTGGTCAGCGTTCACCGAGAGGTCCACCGTCGACCGCTCCCCTGCCTCGAGTCCTGGATCCAAAGTTGTTGGATATGGATCCCAGGATACGCCAAGCCCGTAAGCCCGAACAACATGATGGATACCATCCAACTTGTGATGGATACGATTTACAGGCTGACGACGACTGCCTTCGGCTCCAGATAGCTGTGCAGCGCCTCGTCGCCGAGATCGCGGCCGAGGCCCGAGTCCTTACGGCCACCGAAGGAGAGCGCGGGATCGAACACGTTGTAGGTGTTGACCCACACCGTCCCGACCTCCAGCCGGGAGGCGACCCGGTGCGCCCGACTCAGATCGGTGGTCCAGACCCCCGCCGACAGTCCATACGTCGAGTCGTTGGCGATCCGCACCGCGTCGGCCTCGTCGTCGAAGGCGATCACGCCGACGACCGGCCCGAAGATCTCCTCCCGGGCGATGACCATGTCGTTGGTCACGCCGGTGAACACCGTGGGTGCCACGTAGAAGCCCTGCTCGGGCAGGTTCGTCGCGCCACCGACGACCATCTCCGCGCCCTCGCGCCGCCCCTGCTCGACGTAGCCGAGAACCCGCGTGCGCTGCTCCGCGGAGACCAGCGGACCCACCGAGATCCCCCCGGAAAGTCCGTCTCCCATCGGCACCCGGGCGGCCGCCTCGGCGAACCGGGCGGTGAACTCCGCGAGGACGCCACGCTCGACCAGCAACCGGCTGCCCGCCGTACACATCTGCCCGGAGTGTCCGAAGGACGCCCGCACCGCGGTGGCGACGGCCGCGTCAAGGTCGGCGTCGCCGAACACGATGTTCGCGCTCTTGCCGCCGAGTTCCAGGGTGACCCGCGCGAACCGCCGTGCGGCGGTCTCCCCCACCAGCCGACCGACGGCGCTGCTACCGGTGAAGGACACCTTGTCGACATCGGGATGCTCGACCAGGGCCGCCCCGACCCGGCCGTCACCGGTCAACACGTTGAACACGCCGGCCGGCACACCCGCCGCGCTGAGCAGGTCGGCCAGCCGGAGCATCGTCAACGGCGTCTGCTCGGCCGGCTTGACCACCACCGAGCAGCCGGCCGCCAGGGCCGGTGCGATCTTGAAGGCGCCGGTCATGATCGGGAAGTTCCACGGCAGGATGAGCGCGGCCACCCCCACCGGTTCGAGGGTGGTGTAGACGTGGTGGGCACCGGGGTCGATCGGCACGGTGCTGCCCAGCAGCCGGCTGGGGGCACCAGCGAAGTGCCGGAAGGTACGCGCGGCGTTGGCCACGTCGGCGCGGGAACGCTCGATCGGCTTGCCGTTGTCGCGGGTCTCCAGGACCGCGAGGTCCTCCAGTTCCGCCTCGATCAGGTCGGCGACCCGATTCAGGACACGGGTCCGCTCCAACGGCGGCAGGCCGGTCCAGCGCCGCTCGGTCAGACTCCGCCGGGCCGCCTCGACCGCGGCGTCCACGTCGGCCGCGGTGGCCTGCACCGCTCGGGTCAGCACCTCCTCGGTGGCCGGGTCCACGACCTCGAACAACTCACCGCCGGGTCGCCACGCACCGTCGACGAACAGCGACTGGCTGGGCGCGAGAGCAGGTAGGTCAGCACGCATCACGGATCTCCTCGACCGAGGTGTTGGTCAGGTTGGCAGGCGAACGGTCACCGGCGGACGACCGGTCCAGCAGCCGCAGCGGCTCAGTGGTCATCATGGCCTCCAGCCGGTCCACGGCGACCCCCCGACGGACCAGTTCGGGCAGCACCCGGGTGGTCAGGTGGTCGTAGCCCTCGCCGCCGTAGCGGCGCAGTTGGGTCTTGGTCCACACCGAACCGCCGAGCACCCACCGGCCGTCGGCCCGCCCGGCGAGGAACGACTCGAAGAAGTCCAGCCGCTGCGGGTCGGACGGGTTCCGCATCCGCCCGACGTGCTGTAGTTCGGTGCCGAAGCACATCTCGAGCGTCACCCCGGTGTCGATCAGGTCGTTCCAGTACCCCGGGTCGAGATACTCGTCGGCATTGGTGAGCAGGATCCGGTCGGCCGGCAGCCCGGCACCGGTCATCTCGGCCACCACCTCGACGCCGTTTCGGACGTCGCCGTCGAGCCGGACCCCGACACTCGCGCCGGTCTGGCCGGCCGCACCGGCCGCGGCGCGCAGCCGGGCCCGCTCGACGGCGGGAAACTCCGCGGTGGTTCCCATGATCCCGATCAGGGCAGCCCGGTAGTCGGTACCGGGAACCCGGTCGGTCAACGCACCGAGCAGGTGTCGGTACACCCCGTCCTCGTCGAGGTCGCGCGCCCATCCGGGCAGGGTCGGTGTCACGTACAGGCCGTACGCCACGGCGACGTGTACGCCCGCGGCCCTCGACACCGCCGGCAGGGCCGCGTGGTCGGGTCCCAGGCCGACGCTGGTGTCCTCGACGACCAGATCGACGCCACGGGCGGCGTGCCGCAACTCCGCGACGGCAAGGTGCGGATCGTCCAAGCGCAGGTTGTCGGCCAGCGCCAGGGCATTCCAGCGGAGGAAGCCGAGGTTGCGGATCGTCACCCGATGATCGGTGGGGGTCTGTTCCCGGCCGGGGCGGCACAGGCTGCTGGCATCGCTGAGCAGGTGCTGGTGCATGTTGACCCGGCCCACTACGGCTGCCGGCACCGGCCCCAGCACCGTCTCGATCATCGTTGCCGTCCCGGTTTCCGCACGGCCCTCACGCGACCAACTTGAGTGGTTGGTCCGCCTGCGCCGGCCGGATCACGTGGATCCGGTCCGGATCCACGCACCCGAGGGTCACCTCGGCACCGGGCACCAGGACGCTGGCGTCGGTGTGCGGCGGCAACGAACAGACCACGCTCTGCCCGCTCGGCGTGGTCATCTCCAGCCGGAAGCGGCTGCCCTGGAAACTGACCAGGCGGACCACACCCTTGACCTGCCAGTGACCGGCGGCCTGAGCCGGGTCGACCACGACCAGGTCCTCGGGGCGGATGACCGCGGTACCGACCGCCGTGTCGCCGGTGCCCGGTGGCAGCAGGCCCTGCCGGTCGGCGGGGAAGAGATTCGCCTCGCCGAGGAAGCCGGCCACGTACTCGTCGACCGGCCGGCGGTAGAGGTTCTCGGGCGAGTCGATCTGCACGAGCTGACCCTCGTGCATGATCGCGACCAGGTCCGACATCGTCATCGCCTCGGCCTGGTCGTGGGTGACCGCGACGGTGGTGATGCCGACCTGCTGCTGGATCCGCTTGATCTCGACCTGCATGCGCTCGCGCAGCTGCTTGTCCAGCGCCGCCATCGGCTCGTCGAGCAGCAGGATCCCCGGATCCGAGGCGAGTGCGCGAGCCAGGGCCACCCGCTGCCGCTGGCCTCCGGACAGCGACGCCGGAGAACGGTTGACCATGGTCCCGAGGTCGACCAGGTCCAGCATCTCCTGGACGACCTTGCGTCGTTCGGCTGTCGGCCGGCGCGCGGCCCGCAGCGGGAAGGCGACGTTCTCGCCCACGGTCATGTGCGGGAACAGCGCGTAGGACTGGAAGACGACGCCGACCTTGCGCTTGCGGGGTGGCCGGCTCTCGACGTTCTGCCCGTCGAACAGCACGTGCCCACTGTCGATGTGTTGCAGCCCGGCGATGACGTTGAGCAGCGTGGTCTTGCCGCTGCCGCTGGCGCCGAGCAGGGTCACGAAGGTGCCCGGTGCGGCGTCCAGGCTCACCCCGCGGAGGACCTCGAACTGGCCAAGTGTGACGCGGACGTCCTGGATCGACAACGCGATGCTCATACGGTCGCGGCCTTTCGGGAGAGGCGCCGGGCGCGGGCCGCGCGGCGGCTGGAGAACAGGCTGTAGCCGCCGAGCAGCAGGACGGCGGCCATCGAGACGAGGGTCGAGGCGGCGGTCAGCTGCGGCGACAGCTCCTCCTGTGAGGCGGTGAGCATCTGCAACGGGAGGGTCTTGACACCCACCGGGGTGAGGAAGACCGACAGGACCACCTCGTCGAAGATCACGGCGAAGGCGAAGACCGCACCGGCGAGCATGTGGCCGGCGATCATCGGGAGGTCGACCCGCCAGACGATCATCGGCCAACCGGCACCGAGGGTGCTGGCCACCGGGCGCAGCGCCGGGTCGGCCTGACTGAGTCCGGAGGAGACCATCACGAAGACGTACGGCACGGCGAGCAGCGCCTCACCGAGAATCAGGAGCCCGAGGTTGTCCTGTAGTGCGGTGGCCCGCAGGCTCACCGAGTAGAGCCCGACGGCGTACGCCACGGGTGGGATCGCCATCGGCACGATGAACAGCGTGCGGATCCACCGACGGGCCGCCCGTGAGCGCAGCCGGGTCAGCGCCAGCGCACCGAGGGTGCCCAGCAGCACCGCGATCACGGTGCCGATCCCGGCCACCCGTAGGGAGATCTTGAACGCGTCCATCCACTCCACGTCGCCGAGCACCCCGATGTAGGACTGCAGTGAGAAGCCCTCGGGCGGGAAGATGATGTACGAGGTGCCGGTCCAGCTGGTGGCCACCACGACCAGGAACGGCAGGTAGAACAGCAGGCAGGTGAGCACGGCGACGATCAGGATCGGAATCCGGTACCAGCCGATGCTGCGACGCAGCGGAGAGTCCGTCATGTCAGCCCCACCTCTCGCTGACCTTGAAGAGACGGTCCGCGACCAGGTAGATCGCCACGGTGCCGCCGACCAGCAGGAGGCTCATCGCCGCGCCCACGTCGGCGCGGTTCGCGGTGTTGAGCTGGGCGTTGATGATCCCGGACACGGTCATGTTTCCCGGCCCACCGAGCAGCATCGGGGTCACGTAGAAACCCATGCTCATCACGAACACCAGGACACCGCCGCTGATCATGGCCTGCCGGATCGTCGGCAGGACGACCGCGCCGAGGGTGAGCAGCGGTCCCGCGCCGAAGATGGTGGCGGCCCTGAGCTGCTCGCGGTCGAAGGCGAGGACGGCCGCCAGGATGGGCAGCACGGCGAAGGGCAGCATCACCGCGATCATGGCCGGGTACATCGCGGCGGTCGTCTGGTAGATCTCGATCGGCGACGAGCGCAACTGCAGCTTGTTCAGGAGCCAGAAGATCGCCCCGGTCGGAAGTTCGAGAAGCATCCAACCGATGGTGCGGACCATGACCGAGGTCCACAGCGAGATCAACAGGCCGCCCATGAGCAGCGCCTTGACCCATACCGGTCCGACCGCGATCGCGAGCGCGTAGATGGTGCCGACCAGCACCGTCGCGGCGGTCACCACCACCGCGAGCAGCAGCGTACGGCCCACTGAGGCGACGAAGACCTCGGACTGGAGGGCCTCGGCGAAGGCGTTGTCCTCGCCGGACAACGCCTGGTGCACCAGTGCGACGACGGGGCCGGCGACAGTCAGCAGGAAGAAGGCCAGCGGCGGCCAGAGCAGCCACCGCCGCTCGACGTTGCTGCCGTCGGCCAGCAGACGGCGCTGTCGCTTGGCGCTGGGCGCGGCGAGTGCTCCGTTCACTGCCATCGGGGCACGCTCCGGCCCGTTGCCGGCATCGCGCCGACGCAGGCGGCGTTATCGGGCTGCGGCCGATGAGTCATCCGGTCTTCCTCCCACCGAAGGGAACAACATGAACAGCATTGGATCCACAGTATTGCTTTATGGATCCAGGATCGTCCCACGCGTGTTGCCGACGTGTAAACAGCTGGATACCGCCGTCGTCAGCGGCGATCCGCGCCCTGCGCGCGTTCACCCGGTCGCCTGGTGAACCGTCCGGCCCCCCACCACCGTGCGGAGCACCCGCAGGGTGAGCAGATCGTCGGGGGCCACCTCCAACGGATCCCGGTCGAACGCGACCCAGTCCGCGAGCCGGCCGGGGGCGAGCCGGCCACGCTGCTCGCCGTCGAAGGCCGCCACGGCCGCGGTCGCGGTGTAGGCCGTCAACGCCTCCGCCACGGTGATCGCCTCCTGCGGGGCGAGCGCGTCGCTCCGGCCGCGAACCCGTCTGGTCACCGCCGACCAGATCAGCTCCCGCGGGTCGAACGGGAAGTACGGGCCGTCGGAGCCGAGCACCACCGGGACACCGCCGTCGAGCCAGGAGCGCAGCGGGTTCATCCGTTCGGCTCCCGCACCGAGCTGCGCGACGAGGCCGGCGGCGTTACGCAGGCTGATCGAGGGCTGTGCGGCCAGGACGACGCCAAGCCGCGCGGCGAGCGCGATCGACTCCGGCTCGACCTCCAGGTAGCCGTGGATGATCTGCCACTGCCGGTGCGCGATGGTGCGCTTGCGATCGGCCTCGGCAAAGCAGTCGAGCACCGCGGCTATGCCGGCACCGCCGACCGCGTGCACCCCCACTGACCACCCGTCGGTGGCGCAGAAGTCCACCAGCCGCTGGAAGTCGGCGGTGGGTAGGCGTTGGTGGCCGGTCGAGCCGCTGTGCGGCCAGGGCGTACGGCGCAACGCCTCGCCTTTCATCGCCTCACCGTCGAAGTAGACCTTGATGCCGCCGATGCGCAGTCGGTCGTCGCCGAAGCCGGTACGCACACCGACGCCCCTGAGCCGCTCGATCGCCCCGTCCACGTCCGGATGGTCGAGGTCGCCCACGTCGGGGTAGGGCATGGCGACCACTCGCATGGTCAGCTCGCCGCGGCCCCGGCTCTCCTGGTAGCCGCGCATCTCCTCGGCGGTCACCGCCGGGTCGATGACCCCGGTGAAACCGAGCTGATGCATCAACGGCTGCACCAACCGCAGGGCGGCGGTGCGGTCGTCGAGGGTGGGGGGCGAGGACCCCCACCCGGACTCGAAACCCTTCTCCCGCATCGTCGAGATCACCAGATCGAGATCATGGACCCCGGCACCGAGATCGTGCATGATCTTGAGACCGCCGCGCTGCATGTGCAGGTGGGTGTCGATCAGGCCCGGGGCCACCGCGGCACCGCCGAGATCCTCGACGGGTGTCCCGTCCGGGCAGGCCGCGAGCACCTCGGCTCGGCTCCCGACGGCCAGGATCCGATCCCCGGCCACGGCCATCGCCTCGGCCGCCGGACGCGCCGGGTCCATGGTGTGGATCCGCCCGACGACCACGTACGAAGGTGGAAAACTCACCCGATCTCCTCACCGAACCAACGGGGAACGACTTCAGGACACGTAGGCTGCCGCTGGTTGCCGCGGATCGGCGGCGGACTCCAGAAAGCCGGTCCGGCTGTTGCGGTAGATCGCCTCGACCGCGGCCGCGTCGCGGGTGAAGGCCGGCCAGGTACGCACGTCGTGCCCCATGGCCCGCAGCGCGTCGAGCGTGCCGGCGGGAAACCGGTCCTCGACGAAGAGCCGGGACGGCAGATAGTCGAAGGGTGCGAAGGAGTTGGGAAAGCTCCAGGTGGAGAAGCGCGGCGCGTTGACCGCCTCCTGCAACGGCATGCCGAAGTGGAAGGCGTTCAGGAAGAACTGCACCATCGCCTGCACCTGCATGTCACCGCCGGGACAACCGAACGGCATGACCGATCCGTCGTCCCGGAGCACGATCGCCGGGTTTGGCGTGAGTCGGGGCCGCTTGCCCGGGGCCACCCCGGACGGATGTGCCGGGTCGGGGCGCGACTGCATGCCGCGCAGCGACGGCACGAACCCCGTCCCCGGGATCACCGGCGAGGTCGAGGCGCCGTCCGACGGAGTCGCCGAGAAGGCGTTGCCCCAGGCGTCGACGACGCAGACGTACGAGGTGGCCCCCTCGCCGACGACCGGCAGTTCGTCGTAGTCCTTGGGTTCGGGAAGGGGCTGCGGGACGCCGAAGACGAGATCGGGCAGGCCCGGGTGGGCCTGCCGTGGGTCGATGCCCGCCGCGCGGGCCGCCGCGTGCCCGGCGGACAGGAGCCGCTCGACGTCGACATCCACGAAGGCCGGGTCGCCGTAGAGGTGCTCACGGTCGCTGAAGACACCCTTGAGTGCCTCGACGACCAGGTGGACGTACTCCGGCGAGTTGTGGGTCAGGCCGTCCAGCCCGTACGCCTCAAGGATCTGCAGGGTCTGGGCCAACGCCGGCCCCTGGCACCAGGCGCCGCAGGTCAGCACCTCGAAGTCGCGCCAGCGGGTGCTCAGTACCGGTTCGTGGCGACAGCGGAACTCGGCGAGGTCGGTCGCCGTCAGGTAGCCACCGTGCTCCCGGTGGTACGCCACCATGCGTTCGGCCAGCTCGCCTTCGTAGAAGACCGCCCGAGCCGCTTCCAGGCCGGCCTCCCGGCCACCGGCGGTGGCCGCCTCGGCGTCGACCATAAGCTGGATGCTGTGCGCGAGATCGGTCTGCACGAACCGCTCCCCGACCCTCGGCGGTCGGCCTTCGGGCAGGTAGATCGCCTCGTTCGCCGGCCAGTTCCGGTAGCCCCGCTGCCGCGCGGTGATGCCCTCGACGAGCAGGGGGAACGCCGCGAAGCCGTCGCGTGCCAGCCGGATGGCGGCCTCGGCGACCTGGCCGAAGGTCATCGTGCCGTAGTCACGCAGCGCGGAGATCCAGGCGTCGGGCGCGGCCGGCACGACGGTCCGCAGCAGTCCTCGCGGGATGGTGCCGCCGTGCTCGCGCCGGAAGAGGTCGGCGGGGATTCCCGCGGGCCAGACGCCGAGGCCGTCGATGCTGACGGTGGTCCCGTCCGCCATCCGAATCATGATCGGCGCGACCCCGGCGAAGTTGACCTCGTCGGCGTGGAGCACCGCGAGTGCCATGCCGGCGCAGCAGCCGGCGTCGACGGCGTTGCCGCCCGCGTCGAGGATCGCCAGCGCCGCCGAGCTGGCCAGATAGTGCCCGGAGGAGACCGCGTGCCGGGTGCCGAGGACGGTCGGGTTCGGGACGTGCCACTGCGGTGCGCTGTGCTGACCCATCGGAATCCTCTCCGTACGGCATTGCCGGGGCTGTCGAGGGCAGGGCCGGTCCGCGGGACCCGCCGGCCAGCCCGGGGGGCGGGTTAGCTTCCCGAGCCCGAATAGTGTATCCATGCTATATGACATTGGATCCAATGCGCGAGCACCAATTATGACACCTACCCAGGCCACCCTCCTCGCCGTCGCCGGCGTGGCCGGCGGTGCCATCAACGCCGTCGCCGGCGGCGGCTCGCTGATCACCTTCCCCGCACTGCTGGCGATCGGGTTGCCACCGGTGTCGGCGAACGTCAGCAACGCGCTTTCCGTCGCGCCGGGGTACGCCGCCAGCGTCCTCGGCAGCCGAGCCGACCTGACCGGCCAGGGCACGCGGCTTCGCCAGGTGATACCGACGGCGGTGCTCGGAGCCGTCGCCGGAAGCACGCTGCTGCTGTCCACCCCGCGCGCGGTCTTCGATCTCGTGGTGCCCTTCCTGGTGCTCGGCGCGACCGCGACGCTGGCCTTCGGCAGCCAGTTGCGCACGCTCGCCGGCCGGACGCGGGCACACTCTCCCCACCGGGCCACCGGCACGCTGCACCTGGCCGTGTTCCTGTGCGCCCTCTACGGCGGCTACTTCAACGCCGCACTCGGCGTGCTGCTCATCGCCGGGCTGGCGTTGGTCCTCGACGAGCCGCTACGCCGGGTCGGCGCACTGAAGAACGCCCTAGCCGCGACGGTGGGCGCCGTGACCATCCTGATCTACAGCGTGTTCGGCCCGGTGAACTGGGCCGCCACGGCGGTGCTCGTGCCGGCCACCATGATCGGCGGCTACGTCGGCGCCCGCCTGGCCCGACGGCTGCCACCCCGCGTACTGCGGACGGTCATCATCACCTTCGGTACGGCCGTCGGTGTCGCGCTCCTGGTGCGGGCGCTCGCCTGACGCGGGACGTCCCGGCCTGCTGACCCCGCGCCGCCCAAATGCCGCCCCGGGTCGGGCCACACGGACCAGGATCACGCTAGGGTGGATCCACTTCAAGGGATATCGGATACAGAACAGGGGAGTTCGTGGCCAGTGCGGAACACCGGGTTCGGGAACTCGCCCTCGACATACCCGACTACGCGGATCCCCCCTACGGACGCCGCTACGGACGCCTGAAACCCTTCCACCGCATCGGCAACCTGCTCGAACTCAGCGGACTCACCCCCGAGAACCGCGCCGGTGAACGGCTGCACCCCGGCGTCGTCGGCGTCGACGTCACGATCGAACAGGGCTACCAGGCAGCACGACTGACCGCGATCCACACGCTCGGGATGATCCGCTACGCGATCGGCTCGCTCGACAACGTGGTGAGCCTGTCCCGCGCCCTCTGTTTCGTGGTGTGCCCGCCGGGATTCGACCGGCTACACGAGGTGTCCAACGGCGCGACCGACCTCTTCCTCGACGTCTTCGGCGAGGAGATCGGCAGCCTGGGCCGCGCATCGGTCGGCGCCACGGCACTGTCCCGGCACAACTGCTTCGAGCTCTGGCTCAGCCTGGAGTGCGCGTCGGAACCACCGACCCCATGACGCCGCCCCGAGACGTCACCCGTACCGCCCCGTTCTGGCTCATCTTCGCCGCCACGACGCTCGCCGCGATGACCAACTCCGCGAGCACACCGATCATCCCCGACTACGTCGAAGGCGTCCTGGGCGGCGGTGCGACGATGTCCGGCCTGATCATCTCGCTCAGCGCGGTCGCCGCGACGGTGGCGATGCCGGTGGCCGGAATGCTCGGCGACCGGCGCGGCTATCGGGTGGTGGCCCTGACCGGGGGCGCGACGGCGGCACTCGGAATGCTCCTGCTGGCCGTCGTGCCGTCCCTGTGGGGAGCCGGCCCGGCCCGCCTGCTCTTCGGCCTCGGCGACGCGGCCGCCATGACACTGCTGATGGCCTGGCTGATCGCGATTGCGCCCCATGAACAACGCGGCAAGGCGCTGAGCATCTTCGGCCTGAGCATCTGGATCGGCCTCGCCGTCGGCCCGCAGATCGGCGTGGTCGTGAACCAGGCGGTCGGCCCCAACGCCGTGTTCGCACTCTGCGTCGTCCTCGAACTGACCGCCGCCGCGCTCATCGCCTGCCTACCCCGGCCGACCCGGCCGCCGGCACCCGCCGCCACCCGGGCCCGCAACCTCGTCGCGGTCTGGCACGCGTTCCGCACCGTGTGGGTACCCGGGGTCGTGGCCGCCGCGGCCTGGTGCGGCGAGGGACTCATGCTGGGCTTCCTCATCGTCCACCTGGCGAGCCGGGGCGTACCGGCGAGCGGGCTCACCGGGGCCGCCTCCGTCTTCGCGGTCTTCTCCGTCAGCGTGATCGGGGCGCGCATCGTGCTGGCGAACCTGCCCGACCTGATCGGACCGGTACGCGCCACCGCGATCTCGCTCTGCGCGCTCGCGGCCGGCCTGGGCATCCTCGCCATAGCCCACGACTTCTGGGTCGCCGCGGCGGCCCAGGTCCTGATCGGTGTGGGCTTCGCCCCGCTGTACCCCGCGTTGACGATGCTCGCCACCCGCGGCCTGCGCAGCGAGAACCAGGCCCTCGGGCTCGGCATGTTCGCGAGTTTCACCAGTCTCGGCTACGCCAGCGGCGCCCTCGTCGGCGGTGCCGTCATCGCCGCCGCATCGACGGTCTGGGCGTTCCTCCTCGTCGCCGGGCTGCAACTGGTGGCGCTGGCCACCGTCGCCCTGTTCGCCCACGACGATCCGCAGCGCACCGGCCGGCAGCGCTGACACCCGCCGGTGACAGGTGACGGCGGGCCGCCGTCGGTCAACAGTGCACCGATGCCGGCCCGCCGCCATCGACCGTCACGGCCGATCCAACAACCGCCGGGGATTGCCGACGAGAATGGCCTCGACGACGGTCTCGTCACCACCGGCCAGATCGGTGATCGCCGGACCGATCCGCCGGAACAGGTGGTCGTAGCCGTTGCCACCGTTACGACGGAGGTTCGCCTGCGACCAGACGTCTGCGGCGATGACGAGTTGCCCGCCGAAACCCTCGCTCAACAGCCACTCGACCATCTCCAACCGCTCCGCGTCGGTGGGATTCCGCAGGGCCGGCGAGCCGTAGTAGAAGTCCGAGCCGAACGTGTCGTAGCCGAGGACGGCACCCGCCTGGGCGACCTCCCGGTGGTACCCGCGGTCCCACCGCTCGTCGAGATGCCCGATGACGACCCGGTCCGCCGGCATACCCTCCTCGACCAACGCCTCCAGCACGGCCGTCCCACCCGTGCCACGGAAGGACAGGTGCATGTACACCGACGCACCGGTCCGCGCCCCGGCCCGGCCGGCCGCCCGGACCAGCCGCCACTCGGCGGCCGTAATCGGCCAGCTCGTGCCGATCTCGCCGAGCAGGGCGGGCATGATGCCGCTGTCGCCGATGCCGTCCGTCAGCTGCGTCACCAGCATCTCGGTGAGGTCGTCGACACCCGCCTCGCGCACGTACGCGGGCATCGTCTCCTCCACGTAGTAGCCCGCACCGACGCAGACGTGCACACCCGCGCGGCGGGAGATCTCCGGCAACTCCTCGATACGCCGGCCCATCCCCTCCAGGGTCAACTCGACGACCGCCGAGGCACCCGCCGTGCGTACGTGTGCGAGTTCCTCGGCGGCGACCTGCGGATCGTCGAGAATCAGGTTCTCCTTGAGCGACAGCGCGTTCCACCGCAGGTACGCGCCGAGCAGCGGACCCATCGGCACGTCCGCCGGCGGCAGTTCCCGGGGCGGCTTCGCCCAGATGCTCAGGTCGCTGAGCAGGTGCTCGTGCATGGAGGTCGGCCCGAGTTGCGCCGGCTCGATCGGTCCAAGGACGGTGTGAACAGGCATCGCGATCCTCCGGATGACGGTTGTGGGTTGTTCGCGCTCAGGACGGGATGACGACGGCCGATCCGTCGGCGCGGGGATCGCTGGCGGCCTGGAACACCACGCCGCTGCGCTCGCCGCGCGTACGCACGACCTGGACGTGACCGGCGGAGTCGGCCCGAGCCGGGAACCAGGCCACGGGCAGCCCATGCGCCCGCGCCGCCGCCGGCACCTCGTCACCGACGCCCGGCTCGGCGACAAGGGTGAGCCCGGCGTGGCCCAGGTCGACGTCGCCGACCACCCAACGAGGCCGGGCCAGGACGTCGTCGAGCGACTGCGCCGGGTCCGTCATCGCGGACAGCAACTGCGCCAGGATCCACGGCTGGGCCCGGCCGCCCTGGCAGCCGGCGACGACCGTGCTCTCGGTCGAGTGCACGATGACCGGGCAGAGCGTGTGCGGCGGACGTGCCCCCGGTGCCAGCCGGGCCGGCGAGGCGGGATCCAGGCTGAACGCCGCGCCGCGGTTGTGCAGCACCACGCCGGTGCCAGGGTCGAGCAGGCCCGCACCGAAGGTCTGGAAGACGCTCTGCACGAGCGCGACCCGCCAACCGGCGTCGTCGCTGGCCACCACCGCGACCGTGTCGCCGTGCGCGGGCGGCTCAGGCCGGCGACCGGCGGCGGGACCGGCATCCAGGCGCAGCATCGCCTCCAGGTCGGCTCCGCCCGATCGAGGGTCGCCGAGGTACACGGTACGGGCGGCAACGCCCGCCAGGCTGGCGTCGAGCACCCGGGTCGGATCCGGCTCGACGTCACCGGGGCCGGCCACCGCTTGTACGACGCCCAGCAGGATCGCTCCGACGGACGGCGGTGGCGCCACCGACCAGGCCCGTCCACCGATCTCCCTGGTCACGGCCGGAACCGTCTCCGGTTGGTATCCGGCAAAATCAGCAAGCGTGTGGGCGCCACCGTGGGCCCGCAACGTGCCCACGATCGACTGCGCCGTCTCGCCCGCGTACAGGTCACGCGGATCGACGGCGAGCCGTCGCAGCGTCGCCGCCAGTGCCGGCTGACGCAGCAGCGCCCCCTGGCGTAGCGGTGCACCCTCGGGCGCGAAAACCGCCCGCAGTCCCGGATCGGCCAGTACCGCCTCGCGGCGGCTGTCGAGCGCTCGTTCAAGGCCCGCGCTGACGCGGGTGCCCTCCTCGGCGACAGCCGCCGCGTCGCGGAACATGCCGTCGAGTGGCAGCGCGGCGCCCAGGCGGGCCAGTTCCCGCCAGCCGGCGACGAGGCCGGGCACGGTCACCGAGTGCGCCCCCGCCCGGGGCATGGCCGACCATCCCGACGACAGCCGACCGATGTCACCGGGTGCCGTACCGGCGGCGACGACCGCCGTGGTCACCCCGTCGGGCGAGCGGACCAGCGCGACGAGGTCGCCACCGAGCGCACACTGATGCGGGTACACCACCGTGAGCGTGCACGCGGCCGCAAGAGCCGCGTCGAGAGCGTTGCCACCCGCCGCGACCGCGCGTTCGCCGGCGCGGACAGCCTCCTGGTGCGGGGCGGCGAGGGCGACGGTCATCGTCGCCGCTCCGGCGTCGGCGTCGCGGCCCCGTCGTGCCATACATCGTGGTTGATGGCAGTCCCTCCCCGGAAGACAGTAAGGGATCCAAAACTAACACGACTGGATCCAACGCGCACCGTGGCGCAGGCACAAGAACGGGCCCGTCGTGGCTGGCCGCGATCGGCCGAGCCGGCACGTGGTCGTTCGACACACCGACGGTGCTCGGGGCGGCGGCACTCACCGCCGCCCTGCTGGCGCTCGCCTCCGCGTCGCGACCAGCTGAGCGGCCGTAAGAGTTCCACAACAATTTGCCCAGCGCTGTGGCAACCCTCCCGGCCGTACGCTGATCAACGTGTGGAAGCGCCGCTACTCCAGCCCGTTGAGCTGGGTTCTGACCGTCGTCGTCGTTGCCGGTGTGCTCTTCGGCGGCTACTGGTTCCAGCCGTGGAAACTCGTCACCGACAACGTCGTCGACGAGTCCGTCCCCGTGATCCAACAAACCGCCACCGACGACCCGAGCCCGGGCACGAGCCCCAGCGTGAGCCCGAGCCCGGCCGGGAACCAACTGCTCGCGTCCGGCCAGTTCATCTCCCACGAGTACGAGACCACCGGCACCGCCCAGGTGATCCAGCTCGGCGACGGCCGTCGCCAGCTCGTGCTGCGCGATTTCGCCACCTCCAACGGCCCGGACCTGCGGGTCTGGCTCTCCGATCAGCCGGTGCTCGAAGGCCGCGCCGGCTGGCACGTCTTCGACGACGGACAGTGGGCCGAGCTTGACCGGCTCAAAGGCAACCAGGGCAACCAGGTGTACGACATCCCAGACGACGTCGACCTGGCCAAGCTGACCAGCGTCTCCATCTGGTGCAAGCGGTTCTCGGTCTCCTTCGGCGCCGCCGACCTGACCGCCTGACCTCACTCGGAGCATCTGGCCACGATGAACGCCACCACCGGCCCACCCGCCCGGATCCTCGTCGTCGACGACGACCCGACCGTCTCCGACGTGGTGCTCCGATACCTGAAACGGGCCGGCTACCTGGTCGAACAGGCCGCCGACGGGCTCACCGCACTGGCGGCGGTCGACCGGTCGCCCCCAGACCTGGTGGTGCTCGATCTGATGCTCCCCGGGCTGGACGGGCTCGGGGTGTGCCGGCGGCTCCGGCAACGGACGGCCACCATACCGGTGATCATGTTGACGGCGCTCGGTGAGGAGGCCGACCGGATTCTCGGCCTGCAACTCGGCGCCGACGACTACGTCACCAAGCCATTCTCGCCCCGCGAACTGGTGCTGCGGGTCGGCTCAGTGCTGCGCCGGGTCGGCACCGCCACGGCCAACGAATCGTCTGGCACCAACCCGACGAGCCCCGACCCGATAATCATCGACGGGGACCTGAGCCTGGACACCGGCCGTCGGCTGGCCCGCCGTCACGGCACCGACCTGGCACTTACCGTCCGCGAGTTCGACCTGCTGCTGCACTTCGTCCGGCACCCCGCACAGGTGTTCCGCCGCGACGAACTACTCACCCAGGTGTGGGGGTGGAACTTCGGCGACCAGTCCACGGTGACCGTCCACGTACGCCGAATTCGAGAGAAGGTCGAGGACGACCCGGCACAGCCCCGCCGGATCGTCACCGTCTGGGGCGTCGGATACCGCTACGAGCCAGCGACCGGCAATGCTTGACCTGCCACCGGGCGACATCATCGCGGTCCTCGCCGTCGGGCTCGGCGCCTCGCTGCTGGTCGGGCTGCCCGGCGCGGCAGCGCTACGGATCGCCCGCCGTCGCACCATCACCGTGCACGTCACCGTACTGCTCACCATTACCGTGCTTGCGGTGCTCGCCGGGGTGGTCGGCGCCGCCCAAGCCATGTTCCTGTCCGCCCACGACCGTGACGTCGTGCTGCTGGTCGTCGCCGGCTCCGGGACGGTCAGCCTCGGCGTCGGCTGGTGGCTCGGCGGCCGACTGGCCCGCGACGCGGTCTGGGCCGACCAACTGCGCCAGCGCGAACGCCAGGCCGAGGCGAACCGGCGGGAACTCGTCGCCTGGGTGTCACACGACCTGCGTACCCCGCTGGCCGGGCTACGGGCGATGGCCGAGGCACTGGAGGACGGCGTCGTCGCCGACCCGGCCACCACCGCCGAGTACCACCGACGGATCCGGGTCGAAGCCGACCGGATGACGCAGCTCGTCGACGACCTGTTCGAACTGTCCCGGATCAACGCCGGCGCACTGCGACTCTCGCTGCGCCCAGTCCCGCTGGCCGAAGTGGTCTCCGACGCGCTCGCCTCCGCCGCGCCACTGGCGCGGGCGCGTGGCATCCGGCTGGTCGCCGCCGAGTTCGGCTGGCCGGCGGTCGTGGCAAGCGAGCCGGAACTGGCCCGTATCGTCGGCAACCTGCTGCGCAACGCGGTCCGATTCACCCCGCACGACGGGATGGTACAGATCACCGCCGGCCGCGACGGCAACCGCGCCTGGCTGGCGGTGGCCGACACCTGCGGCGGCATCCCCGATGCCGACCTGCCCCGGGTGTTCGAGGTGGCGTTCCGTGGCGAGCCGGCGCGCAGCCCGACCGGTGCAGACGCACCGGCCCGGCCGAGCTCCGGTCCGGTCGGCGGCGGGCTCGGCCTGGCGATCGTCCGTGGCCTGGTCGAGGCGCACGGCGGCCGGGTCGAGGTCACGAACGCCGGAGCCGGTTGCCGGTTCCTGGTTCACCTGCACGCCGCCGGCTAAGCCAGCCAACCACTCCCCAACGGCCGCGCCCACGGCCTGCTGGGCGTTGCAATCCTCGCCCGGCGCGATGGCCGGGCGCAGCACGCTCGCGGTGGCGGCCAGGCGGATCCCGATGTCGCTGCGATCCTCGCCCGGCGCGGTGGCCGGACGCAGCGACTCGGGATCCCGGTCAGTCGGGTTGCCGGCCACAAGGTTGCGATCCTCGCCCGACGCGGTGGCCGGGCGCAGCAAGCCGGTGCGGGTGTGGGACTGGTCGTGCATGCACCGGGTTGCGATCCTCGCCCGACGCGATGGCCGGGCGCAGCCAGCTTGTGACCCGCCCCGACTGGCCCGAGCCCTACGACGTTGCGATCCTCGCCCGACGCGATGGCCGGGCGCAGCCGGTAGCTCCCGGCGACCAGGTCACGATCCACCAGGAGCGGTTGCGATCCTCGCCCGACGCGATGGCCGGGCGCAGCGGTTGAACGATGCCGGCACCGCCGAACTGGTCGGAGAGGTTGCGATCCTCGCCCGACGCGATGGCCAGGCGCAGCAGCACAGGAGCAGCAAATATAGTGCATTGACGATGCGCTACCTGCTATTACAGCGTCCGATTCGCCAGCTTTAGCCGCCTTTCCTGGTTCGAGCCTCCCCGCGTTTCCGCGAGCACTACCGGTTCCTAGATCATCGGCGCATCCGATCACTCTACTGGGGCCGACGGGGCGAAGTTGGAGACGTGGCGACGGGCATCGGTCCCATCAGACGGAGGGCGTCGAGCTTGCTGGGCCATGTAGCGCTTGCCGGGGTGGATCCCGTTGTCAGGACACGCACGCGGTCGAGCCGCGTCGGTGGTAGTCGAGATCGCGAAACGCGATCACGATCTTCGGGGCGATATGTGGAAGGGTGCCGGCGGCAGGACTGCCCGGGGGGGGTGTCGCTGCCGCCGGCCGGCCGTTTTGCGCCAGCGCACAACAGGGCTGTACTCACGACCGAAGCTCGCCCCTCATCGCCGCATCCGATCGTCGGCGACCGGCACGGAGGTCACCGTAGGTCGCGCGCTTCGCGGCATGAGATTGGTACCCGGCTCTTGTGGTGTGATGTGCAACTGTTGGCACTTCGGTTGGATCGGCTCTTATCCCACGTCATCGGCCACTCGCTGAAGTCGCTTTGCTCCATTCGGGAGCGCCCTGTCGGGCTTCCGTCTTTGCAAATTCTGCTTGGAGCGGGTAGTGCGTTTGCGTGGGCTCGTCGCTAGTCGTGGGGAGGGTTGTTCTCGTCATGTGATTGTGATGCCTGTTGATTTGGGTGGTTGGGGTCGGATGATCGGGTGGTTGTGGGTGGGAGTGGGGTTCTGGGGTTTGGCTCGGGATTGAAGGTCGTTAGGGTCTGGTGACTGGGCGTTCTGGGTGAGGGGCGATTGGTGTGACGGGTCTGGTGGTTGACGATTCGGGTTTCGAGGTTCTGGTCGGTGGGGAGCGGATCGGGTCTCGGCGGGCGTTGACCGAGGCCGACGGGGCGCGTTTGGCGGATCTTGGGGCGCGTTATGTGCGGGCGGTGCACGCCGGGGCGGCTGACGAGGTTTTGGTGGGGTTGGGTCGGGAGTTGTGGTCCTGGTTGGACGGTGATCAGGGCCAGTTGACGGCGTTGCTGGATAGGGCGC
The DNA here is from genome assembly GCF_004331455.1 of Micromonospora zingiberis. GTDB lineage: Bacteria > Actinomycetota > Actinomycetes > Mycobacteriales > Micromonosporaceae > Micromonospora > Micromonospora zingiberis. Next base: position 172,619 of record NZ_SJJR01000007.1, on the reverse strand, counting down.
CGGCGCCGGTGGTGTTCGAGGTGCGGGGGCCGAGGTCGCCGTCGGGCCGGGCATGGGCGGTGTTGCGGGCACCGTTTGAGTTGTTGGCGCGTCCGGGTGAGGGCTTTCTGGCCGCGGAGGCGTTGCGGTTCTGTGTGGTGCGGCGGCTTGGTGTGCCTGGGGCGTTGCCGGAGCCTGATGGATTCCGGTTGGGTCTGGCGTTCATGGCGTCGTCGCCGCGGCGGCAGCATGAGTTGGACTTCGAGGCTGAGGAAGCGGCGATTCTGAAGGCTGTGGACGACAGCCGGGTTGATCTGGTGGTGGAGGACACGGGTAATCCGGTGGAGTTGGGGCGGCGGCTGGCGGATGTGGGTGGGATGCCGGTGGTGCACCTGTCTTGTCACGGGGTGAACAGGTGGCCGGTGCGGCCTGGCCAGCCGGGTGTGCCGGTGTTGATGATGGAGGACGAGGTCGGTGATGATCTGCCGACCACGGCTGCTGAGCTGGTCAGGATGATGACCTCGATTCCCCGGTTGCTGTTCGTGTCGGCGTGCCTGACGGCGACGGCGGCAGACGCGGACGGGTATTTGCCGGCGGGTGCGGGGCGCCGTGGCCCGACGGATTCCGGCGGCGATGGGGATGTTCTGCTGGCGCATTCGATGGCTACGGCGTTGGTGTCCGCAGGTGTACCGGCGGTGCTCGGCTGGGACGGTTCCGTGGGCGACGTGGCGGCGATCGCGTTCGCCGAGCATTTGTACCAGCAGTTGAGTACGCGGGCGGACCTTGCCGTCGCGGTCGGCGATGCTCGCCGCGTGCTGTTGAATTCCGCCGAGTCGGGGTTGCGTGCGGACTGGCATCTGGCGAGGCTGTGGTTGGGTCCCTCTGGTGGTGGACGGCTGGTGGCCGGAGCAAGGCGACGATCGCGGGTGTCGGCGGTGCACGGCACCAAGGTTTTCCTTGACCGTAAGCATCATGTGCCGGTTGCCGCACCGGACATGTTCGTTGGTCGCCGCCCCGAGCTGCAGCACGCGTTGCGGGCGCTACGCTCGCAGGATCGGGCGGGGGTACTGCTGCACGGGCAGGGTCGGCTCGGTAAGTCGAGTCTGGCGGCGCGGATCGCGGACCGGTGCCCGCATCTGGTCCCTGCGGTGGTCTTCGGTGACTACAGTGCGGCCGCGATTCTGGACGTGATCGCTGAGGCGGTACGCGCCAACCCGGACGCCCGTGACCTGATCAAGCGGCGGCGGGCGGACGTACGTGATCGGCCGGAGGCATTGGAGGAGCTGCTGATCGACCTGCTGAGCGGGCCCTGCGCTCAGCCCGCCGATGGGCATCGACCGTTGCTGCTGATCATTGATGACCTCGAACAGATCCTGCGACCGGATCCAAACGGCCTGCATCGGGTGGATCCGCGGGTGGCACCGGTGCTGGCAGGTGTCCTGCGGTCGTTTGACCCGGCCTACACCGACAGCCGTCTGCTCCTGACCAGCCGTTTCCAGTTCACCCTCGATGGCGTGGAGGGCCGGCTGGAGCAGGTGCCGTTGCGTCCGCTGTCGGCGGTCGCCCAACGTAAGCTGCTGAATCGGCAACGGGCGCAGGTCAGCCCGCAGTGGCGGGACGAGCGGGCCGTACTCGCCGAGCGGGCGGTGACGGTCAGCCGCGGCAACCCGGGCCTACAGGACCTCATCGGACTTCGTCTGGTCTACAGCGACCAGGTCGACACCGACCGAGCCGAGGCCGCGGTCGCGGGGATGGAGGCATACCTGCGCCAGGGCGAGCCACCGTCGGAGGCAGAGGTCCGCGACTTCCTGGAGAACCTGGCCCTCGACACGCTGATCGACCAGGCGGGCCCGACCCATCGTGCGTTACTGCGCGACCTCACTGTGTTCGACCTGCCGGTACCGGAGCCGGTGGCAGATGCCCTGGCCCAGCGCACCGGAGGGTCGACAGCCCGGCTCCGTGGGCTGGGACTGGTCGACGTGTTTTCAGACGGGTACGACTCGCAGCAGCCGGCGCTGGCCGCCAACGCCCTGGCCGCGGGGCGCCTCGAACCACTCGACGCCGCCGAAATCACCGACCTCGCCGGCCTGATCGCCGAGCCGTTGTTCGTCGCCTGGGGCGGCACCGCCGGACATAACCGCCGGGACCGGGCTTTGGACCTGCAACTGACCCGGATCGCCCTGCACGCCGACAACCCGCAGGTCACCGCCACCTGCGCCGCCGACGCCGTGCAGGCGCTACGGTCCGGGCCCGCCGCCGACGCGTTACACCTCGGGCAGGAGGCGATAGCTCTGCTCGACCGTCACCAGCACCCGGTACCAGTCCTGCTCCTGCGGCGCGTCGCCGACGCCGCGAGAACCAGCGGAGACGGCGACACCTCCGGCCAACTGTTCACGCGAGCCGTCCAACAGGTACAGGTCGATGACTCCGTGCCGACCATCGACCGTGCCCGCGTCACCGCCGAACACGCGACCTACCTGATCGGCCGCGGTGAACTGCGCCAAGCTGAACAACTCCTCCAGCAAGCCCACCAACTGTTCACCAGCGCAGGATCCGAACAGGAAGCCGCCATTTGCCGAGGAACCCTCGCCGACATCCTCTACCGACGCGGTGAGTACGACGAAGCCCTCCGCATCCGCCGCGAAGTGCAGTTGCCGGTCTACAACCGACTCGGGGACACCCGCTCGACTGCCATCACCTGGGGCCAGATCGCCGACATCCTCCACCAACGCGGCGACTACGACGAAGCCCTCCGCATCCGCCGCGAAGTGCAGTTGCCGGTCTACAACCGACTCGGAGACACCCGCTCGACTGCCATCACCTGGGGCAAGATCGCCGACATCCTCCACCAACACGGCGACTACGACGAAGCCCTCCGCATCCACCGCGAAATCGAGTTGCCGGTCTACAACCGACTCGGAGACACCCGCTCGACTGCCATCACCTGGGGCAAGATCGCCGACATCCTCTACCAACGCGGCGACTACACGGAAGCTGCTGCGCTGCAGACCGAGCGGTTACGTGCGAACGAGAGGATGGGCGACCTCGACGGAATCGCTGCCGCCAAGTGGGGGTTGGCCCAGATCGACCTGATCCAGGAAAACTACGAGGCCGCATTTCCGCAGCTCGTTGAGTCATTTCAAATCTTACGACAACTGCATCGTCCCGACGGCATTGCGGTCGTAGGAAACGTGCTAGGACAGCTCCTACTAGCTTGGGAAGAGCGCAAACAGGCGAGGTTGGTCCTCGAAGAAAGCCTGGCTGCCGCCGAGAAGATCGGCGCAACCGAGCTGATCCGGACGATTCGCGAGCTCATTGCCGAAGCCAACGAGCGCCATGGGGATGGCCAGCAAGGCTGACCATCTGCACTGAAGCAGGTGCAAGTGCGCTACTTTCGGCGAGCCGGTCTTCGTGGTCTGGCGGTGTTCGTGTGTCAGGCGTCGAACCATGGTTTGCCTGCCGACCAGTGTCTTACCCAGCCCATGAACCCGGAGTCGGCGGTGGTGTGACCGAACTCCGCGCCGTACGGGGTGGCGCCTTCGCCGCTGATGTTCCAGATATGCCCTCGGTGTGGGCCGGTCACGATCAGGTGCCAGTACATGCCGCAGCCGTCCGTGCCGAGCACCACCGATCCATGATCGAAGACCGGGGCGAGTAGCGGCGCGATCTCCTCGTACGGCCGGGGGTCGTCTTCCCACAGCCACGCCTCGGTCAGCGGGAAGGGCGCGCTGAGGGTGCGGACCGGACGATCGTCACCCCAGTCGTCGGGCAGTTCCGCGACGCCGACCAACCCGTGGTCGGGCGGCCCGGAGAAGGAACCGTCGGTGATCTCGGCGACGAACGTCCGGTACGGCTCCGGCAGCACCACGCCGTGCGCTGCCTCGAAGGCATTCACCTCTTCCCAGCCCAACGCCGACTCGCCCGCGTCATCTACGCCGAAGGCGGCACGAAGCTCGGCGAGGTCGTCCGGATGGGCGTGCTCGATGTTCATGACGCGGTTGATACCACGGAGCGCGGCCTCGCCGGATTCGCGCCCCTACGTCAAGGGATCTTGCGTTCCTGCTCGAAGCGGCGGCGTGAGGCCAGGACCTCGTCCAGGTGGTGGCGGCTCCACCGGCAGAAACCGTTGATCGTGTGGTGGAGCTCCCGGCCGGCGGGGGTGAGCCGGTATTCGGTGCGTGGCGGCACGGTGGGATGGAGCGTCCGATGGACGACTCCGTTGCGCTCCAACTGTCGCAGGGTGGCGGTGAGCAGCCGGTGGCTGATGCCGGTGACCTGCCGGTGCAGTTCGCCGAAGCGGCGGGTGTCGGTGCCGATGGCTTCGATGACCGGCACCGCCCATTTGCTGCCGACCACGTCGAACACCTCGCGAGCCACCAGGTGCACCTGCGCCATGTGCGTCGCCGTCGGTGTGCCGGGAAACGGCTCGTCCACTCGCCGTTCCTCCTCGTATGCGCCGCTTACCGAAAAGTGCGTACTTACCCCATCCGCAGCTATCGCCTTACGGTCTGGTCGGCAATCTCAACGTACAGGAGTGGATATGGCCATCTTGAAGACGTACGCCCGGCTCTGGGTTGATGACCTCGACGCCTCGCTGCCGTCGCTGCGGGCCCTGGTTGGCGCGGAGCCGGATCTGCGGTTCGCGTTCGACTCGATCGAGTTGGCCGCGATCGGTGACTTCCTGGTGATCGCTGGCCCACCCGAGGAACGAGCCCGCTACGCGCACGCCTCCGCGACCGTGATCGTCGATGATCTGGACGCGGTCGTCGCCGGACTGACCGCCGCGGGCGGCGAGGTCACCACCCCGGAGGCGACCAGCCCCACCGGCCGTTTCCTGTACGCCCGGCATGCTGGTGGGGCCGAGGTCGAGTACGTCGAGTGGGTGCCGGAGTTGGTCGACCGGGTAACCGATTCGCTGCGCTCTGCTGCTTTGTGCACATGTTGAATGATCATGCCGATGGCTACTCCATCGGTCGGCCTCCATACTCCTCGTAATCCCCTCGGCTTGGAGGCTCTGTGAAACTTGTCGGTCCAATAGCGCGACACGCTCGGCGTATCGGCATCGTGACCGTTCTCATCCTGCTCTCGACACTGGCGATCGCGGCCCCGGCCAGAGCCGATTTCATCTGGCCGCCTCGTGGCTGGTGCGGGCCACACACCACCGGCGGCCCCTGGTACGAGATCCTCGCCTCCGAGGTGAACCCGACACTCACCCATTTCATGAGCCTCAACATCGCCCCGGGCACCACAGGTGAGCGGACCGAGACCCTGACCAAGGTCAGTTCGGTGAGCACGACCATCGGTGGCAGTGTCGAGGTCAGCAGCTCCGCCGGAGCGATCTTCACGAAGGTCTCGGTCAAGGTCGGGTTCTCCGTGCAGAACACCAGGGCCAGCACGGACACCGAGACGACGAGCATGCGCTGGAGCTTCAACGAGCCCGGCTACTACGGCCTGTACAAGGGCACCCGGGCCGTCTCCGGTGAATACACCTGGTTCAGGTGTCTACGCCACGACCTCGGCCCGCTGGGAGTTGCCTACAACGTCGTGCGCGAGGGCACACAGACGTACACGACCTTCGACAACATCGAGGTCGGCACCGTCCGGTGCGGAGATGTCGTACCGATGGGAACGCTGCGCTTCAAGGCGCGCCTGCAACTCGGCTGCTGACGTCCTCGGCGGGCCGCAGGTCACGGTCCCCGTTCGTCGGGGCGGTGAGCGACGACCTGCGGCCACGTCCGCCAGCGCCGGCCATGCGGGGCTCCCGGGCGCGGCGAAGCGAGAGCATGACGAACCACACGGTGCGCGTCAGCCGTCGAGCGCTGCACAATCAGCGGCACATCTGCGGCGTTCGGAAGCCGTCTTCGGATGAAGGCCCGGCACTGGTGTGCGCTCAGCCTGACATGGCAAGGAGATCATGCTCCCATGACTGTGATCAACGGCGCTGGCGTGGCCGACGCCCGTACGATGCTGTTCGTCCCAGGTGACCGGCCGGAACGGTTCGCCAAGGCGAGCGCGACCCGGGCCGATCTGGTGATCATTGATCTTGAGGATGCCGTCGGGCCGGGTCACAAGGACGCGGCGAGGCAGGAAGCGGCGCGTTGGGTCGACACGGTGGGGCCGGCCGCCGTACGGATCAACGGGGTGGGCGCGTCCGAGCATGCCGCCGACGTGCGCGCTCTGGCGGGGTTGCCGCAGCTGCGAGCCGTGGTGGTGCCGATGGCGGAGGACCCCGGAGCGCTGGTCGCCCTACACCAGCGGTTCGGACCGCAGGTGGCGATCGTGGCGCTGATCGAGACGGCCGTCGGCATGGTCCGGGCGCTGGAGATCGCCGGGGCTACCGGCGTGACGCGTCTGGCCTTCGGTCACCTGGATTTCGCGGCCGACATCGATGCCGCGACGTCGGACGAGGCGATGCGATACGCCCGTTCCACTCTGGTGGTCGCCGCGCGGGCCGCCGGGCTACCCGGTCCCGTGGACGGCGTCACGACCGATCTGACCGACCCGGGACGGGCTGCCGCTGATGCCGAGCGGGCGCGAGGTCTCGGATTCACCGGCAAGTTCTGCATCCATCCGGCGCAGGTCGAGGCGGTCAACGGGGCGTTCACGCCGGATGTCGAGCAGGTGCGGTGGGCGCGGCGGGTCGTGGCGGCGAGCGGTGCCGGCGGAGCGCTACGGGTCGACGGGCAGATGGTCGACGCACCTGTGATCCGGCGCGCGGAGGCGGTCCTGCGCCGGGCGGGCGCGGAGCGTGACGGGCAGGCGCAGCGGGGCTGAACTGGCGCGGTCGGAAACGTGAGGCGACCCAGCGGGTTGACGCGAGCAGATATTTAACTAGGCTAAGCGATGCGTGAAGCTTAGCCATGTTAAGGAAGTTGCCCCACGCTCCGCTGGAGGCAGGTATGCGGCTCGCCGAATCACGATCGCTGGAGAACCGGGTCCGGCGCCTCTTCGCCGGCGACCCGGAGCTGTTGGCCGACCCGTACCCCACCTGGAACGAACTGCGCACCCGGCATCCGGTATGGCGGTTGGACGACGTCGTCGTGCTCAGTCGCCATGCCGACGTGAAACAGCTGCTCGGCGACAACAACATCCTCTACAGCCGCGCGGCGACCCGACACTCGACGCGTTACGAACAGGCACGAGAGCGGTTCAGCCCGCCCGGTCGAGCCGCGTTCGACCGGGTACTCGGCCACGAGTTCCATCAACTCGTCCGGATGGACCCACCCCGGCACCCGCGGGTCCGGCGCGTGGTGCTGCCACCGTTCTCAGCGCGCAGCCTGGCCCGGGACATGGAGGCCGCGGTCCGCCGGCGGGTGGACGAGAACCTCGATCGGCTGCTCACGCAGCGCCAGGACGTGGTGGACTTCAAGCGTTTCGCCTACACGCTGCCCCTGGAGGTGCTGGGTGACCTGCTCGGCATTCCGCTCGGCGAGCTGGACATGGTGCATTCGTGGGCACAGAAGATCGCCGAGAACAAGCTCAACGCCGACTCCGAGGCCAAGGCCGTGGCGGCCGACGAGGCGTACACGGCGCTCCTGACGTACATCGACGACCTCGTTGCACAGCAGCGGGCCACCGGCAGGCAGACCGGGCTGGTGGCTGCCGTGCTCGATGCCGAGAGCGCGGGTCAACTGTCGCGCGAGGAGCTGATGGGCATGCTGGCCCTGATGATCTTCGCCGGCCACGAGACGACCAGCAACCTGCTCGCCGTCGGGCTGCTCGAACTGCTCCGCCGACCCGAGCAGTGGCAGCGCCTGTGCGCCGACCCGGAACGCGCGCCGGTGGCGGTCGAGGAGTTGTTGCGGTTCGTCACCCCGGCGCACTTCCTCCAGTACGTCGCCGCCGAGTCCCGTGAGGTGGCCGGGGTGCCGATCCGGGCCGGTGACACGGTGATCGGCGTGCTGGCCGCGGCGAACCGGGATCCCGACGTCTTCGTCGATCCCGATCGGCTGGATCTCGACCGAAGCGACAGCAGGCATCACGTGTCCCTCGGCCTCGGGCCGCACTTCTGCCTGGGTGCCGGGCTGGCCCGGATGGAGGCGACGATGCTCTTCCGGTCCGCCGCCCAACGGCTGCCCGACCTCCGGCTCGCCGACGACAACCTCGAATGGGGCGGGCGGTCCCTGCGTACGCCGCACCGGCTGCCGGTGGCGCTGCGCTGAGGAACGATCCACCGGAAAGTCCCCTTGACCTGCGGCGGTTACGCCGACATCATCACACATACTTAACCTAGCTAAATACATGCCGGGTCCCGGGCTTTCCGAGCGCAGCGGGGCACCGTCCCGCGATGGAGGGGCAATCGATGAGGTATCTGATCACCGGTGCCGGTAGCGGCATCGGCCGGGCGGTGGCTCGCCTGGCGGTCACGCGGGCTGAGGCCGGCGAGACCATCGGACTCGCCCTGGTGGACCGCAACCAGGAGGCGCTGGACGAGGTGGCCGAGGAACTGACCGCACTCGGCGCACGTTGCGTGACCGTGGTGGCCGACCTCGCCGACACCGAGGCACCGGGCCGGGCCGTGCAGGTCGCGCAGAACGAGCTGGGCGCGCTGGACGCGGTGATCAGCAACGCCGGCACCATCGCCGCAGGTCCGCTGGCCGATCTCGACGTTGACGCGTTCCAACGTAACTTCGCGATCAACACCCAGGCCACCTGGCTGCTCGCTCAGGCAGCCCGCCCGACATTGCGCGAGACCCGCGGCGCGCTGGTGGCGACCGCGTCGATGTCGGCGCAGCACCCCACCCCACCGCTGGGTGCGTACAGCGCGAGCAAGGCCGCGCTCGTGATGTTGGTCCGTCAGCTGGCCCTGGAGTGGGGGCCCGACGGCATCCGCTGCAACTGCGTCTCCCCCGGACCGACCGACACGGGCCTGACCCGGCAGTCCTTCGGCGCCGGGGTGAACGACACCGCACGGGCGAACCGGGCGTACCGCGAGGCACTCATCCCGTTGCGAAAGATCGGCGGTCCCGAGGAGGTCGCCGAGGCGATCATCTTCCTGGCGAGCCCGCGCGCATCCCAGATCACCGGCGTCGACCTCCTGGTCGACGGCGGGCTTTCGTTGTCGCTGATGCCGGTAGCCGCGGGTATCAGCGGATACGTCCCGAACTCCGCGGCCACCGACGAGAGAGGTGTGTGATGGCGTCGACGGCGTGGCCGGCCTTCCTGTCCAGCGAGGTCGCGGAGGATCCGTACGCGTACTACCGGCGACTGCGCGCGGAGTCCCCGGTCCACTGGGACGAGGGCCTGGGCGGCTACCTGCTGAGCCGCCACGCGGACGTGGCCACCGCGTACAAGAGCCCGGCCTTCTCGACCCGCAACTACGAGGTGCACCTCGAACCGGTGTTCGGCCGGTCGCTGTTGCAGATGGACGGGGCCGAGCACAGCCGCAAGCGCGCCCTGGTCAGCCCGTACTTCCGCGGTAAGGGTCTGGAGATGTGGGCGCCGGTGATCGCGCGCAACATCGCGGGCATCCTCGACCGTTCGGTGACCTCGGCCAGCGAGCATCTCGTGCGCCAGTTCCGCCCCGGCGCCACCGTCGATCTCCTGACCGAGTTCTGCTACTACCTGCCGGTGTATGTCATCACCGACATGCTCGGTCTGCCGCACGACGATTACGATCGCTTCGTCGCCTGGTACAGCGCCCACATCGACTTTCTCGGCAACCTGCACCGCGACCCGACGATCGCCGCACGGGGCCGCCAGGCGACCGAGGAACTCTGGGACTACCTGACACCGGTCATCCATGACCGCCGCCGGCACCCCGGCGATGATCTCATCTCCGCCCTGGTCACCGCCGAGGTGAATGGTGAGTCGCTGGCCGACGACGAGATCAAGACGCACATCACCCAACTGCTCAACGCCGGGTCGGAAACCACCGGCAAGGCTCTCGGCAGCCTGTTCACCCACCTGCTGAGCCAACGCGAACTGTTCGAGGCGGTGCGGGCGGACCGGTCCCAGTTGCTGCCCGCGATCAGCGAGACCCTGCGGTTCACTCCGCCCTCGCAAATGAACGGCCGGCAGACGACCACCGACGTCCAAGTCGAAGGCGTGACGATTCCGGCGGGGTCGCTGGTCATGCTGCTCATCGCCTCCGCCAATCGTGACGAACGTCGTTTCCGGGCCCCGGACAGCTTCGATCCGGGTCGAGACGACCTGGATCACGAGAAGGCGTTCAGTGCCGCGGGGGAACACTTCGCCTTCGGGTTCGGTCGGCACTTCTGCCTCGGCGCGATGCTGTCCCGAAGTGAGCTGCTGCAGGCGAGCAACGTGCTGCTGGACCGTTTTCCGCAGATGCGCCTCGCCGACGGTTTCCAACCGCACTGGAAGGGCCTGAAGATGCGCGCGGTCGAACAGTTACTCGTCACACTCTGACCGCGGCGGTGTCCACTCCGGCAGCACCGACGGTCCGCACCCGCTTCGTGGGCCGCCCGCCACTGGCACCTGTCCTGGTGGCGGCCGCGCTCGTCTCGGCCGCGGTGGTGACCCTCGGCGCCCCGCTGGTGCCCATGGTCAGGATCCACTTCGGGCTGTCCGAGGAAGCGGCGCAGTGGTCGTACACCATCACGTTGCTGACCGGTGCGGCGTTGACGCCGGTGCTCGGACGGCTCGCCGACGGTCGCCGACGGCGACCGGCCATGATCGCGGTATGCCTGCTGGTGGCGCTCGGTTGCGTGCTGTCGGCCGTCCCGGGGCCGTACGGGCTGTTCCTGGCCGGACGGGCGTTGCAGGGACTCGGCGTGGCCCTGGTCGCGATGACCATCGCGACGGCTCGTGACCACGCCTCCGGCGCTCGTGCCGTACGCCTGGTCGCTCTGCTCTCCGTCACCACCGCCGTGGGCGCCGGCCTCAGCTACCCGGTGACCACCTCCGTCGCCCAGTGGTACGGACTCGGTGCGGCCTTCGGCGGTGCGGCCGGGCTCGGCGTGCTCATCACCCTGGCGGTGATCCTGGGCCTGCCCGCCATGGTGGACGCGGCACGTCCCCGTGGCCTCGACGTGGTCGGCGCGCTGCTACTGGTGATCGGCACGGGGCTCGGGCTGCTCGGGATCAGCCAGGGCAACAGTTGGGGCTGGACCGACGCCCGGCTGCTCGCGCTGGGCGGTGCCGCGCTGCTGGCGCTCGTCGCGTGGGTGGCGGTGGAGTTGCGCCAGCGCAATCCGCTGGTGGAGCTACGCCTGATGGCCCATCACGACGTCCTGATCGCCAACGGCACGGCCGTGCTGATGGGTATCAGTCTGTACGCCCTGCCCGTCCTGATCAGCCGCCTGGCGCTGGCTCCGCCGAGCAGCGGCTACGGTGCGGGGCTGCCGCTGGCCGCGGTGGGCCTGGTGATGATGCCGATCGCCATCGGCGGACTGCTGGGCAGCCGGTCGTCGGTGTTCCTCGCCGCCCGCTGGGGGCCGTACGCGGCACTGGCGATCGGCGCGTTCGTCGCCGCCCTGGGGCCCCTCACGCTCGTTCTCGGCAGCACCGGGCTGTGGTCCCTGGTGGTGGCGATCGGGCTGTCGGCTTTCGGGTCGGGAGCGACCTTCGGGATGATGGCGAACCTGATCGTGGCCGCCGTGGATCCGGCGCAGACCGGCAGCGCGACCAGCCTCAACCTGCTGCTGCGGGCGGTCGGTGGAGCGCTGGGCAGCGCCGGTACCGCCGCGATTCTGGGCGCCCATCCCGGGCCGGGTGGGTTACCCACCGAGTGGGGGTTCCGCCTGGCGGGCCTGGCCTGCGCCGCAAGCTGTCTCGCCGCGCTGGTGTTGAGCCTGGTGTTGGCGGCGCTGTCCCGGGCCTCCCGACGTGCCGCGCGACCCGCCTCACCGTCCGCCGACGATGCCGCTGGCGCGTAGCGCCCGCACGGTGTCGAGGTCGTGCCCCAGCCACTGCTGGAGCACCACGTCGGTGTCGGCGCCGACAGCGGGGGCCAGCAGGGTCGTGTCATCGCCCCAGCCCTCGGCCCTGGACACCGGGCGGGGCACCGGGAAGGTCCCCGCGCCGGACTGTCGGACCTGGGTGAACAGGCCCGACCGGGCCAGCAGCCCGTCCGGGGCGTCGACCAGTTCCGCCACGGTCCGGTAGTCGCCCCAGAGGACCTGCCCCCGGTCGAGGGCGGCGACCACGTCGCGGTGGTTGCGCTCGGCGAACCACGGCGCCAGCAGTGCCGTGATCACCTCTCGGTGTTGGTACCGGGTCTCCTCGCGGCCGAAGTCGACGCCCATCGCCTCGGCAAGGGCGGCGACGACCTCCCGACGGCCGGTGAGTTCGATCAGGCTCTGCCAATGGCGGCTGGTGAGGGCGACCACCATCACCCGGCGACCGTCGGCGGTGGCGAAGTCGCAGCCGTAGCTGCCGTACAGGTGGTTGCCGTCCCGGCGCCGGCCGCCGCCGTTGACCGCCACGTCGGCGACGAAACCCAGGTGTCCCATGGTGGCCAGGGCGACCTCGGCGAGGTTGATCCGGATGAACTGTCCCTCGCCGGTGTGCCGGCGGGCCCGGTCGGCGACGAGGACGGACAGCGCCGCGTGCAGGCCGGTCAGCAGGTCCCAGGCCGGCAGCACGTGGTTCACCGGCGCCGTCGAGTCCGCCGGGCCGGTGAGCCAGGGCAGACCGACCTCGCAGTTGACCGTGTAGTCGACGGCCGGCTTGCCGTCCGGCTGGCCGCCGATGTGCACCATGATCAGATCGGGTCGATGTGTGCGGAGCTGCTGGTAGTCGAGCCAGGGCTGCCCCACTGCGTTGGTGAGCAGGATGCCGTGGCCCTCGCCGCCGGCCCGCAGCAGCGACCGGACGACGTCTCGACCTGCCTCGCCGCGCAGGTCGACCTCGACGGACCGTTTGCCCTTGTTGAGACCGGCCCAGTAGAGGCTGGAACCGTCCGGCGCGAGCGGAAGTCGCCGCACGTCGGGCGCGCCGCCGATCGGGTCGATCCGGACCACGTCGGCGCCGAGCTGGGCCAGCGTCATGGTGGCGGAGGGGCCGGCGACGTAGGTGGACAGGTCGAGTATGTGCAGGCCGGCCAGGGGGCCGGTGCTCCCGCTCGTCGTGGTGGCCACGGTGCTGCTCAGCGGAACGGGGAGACGAAGGGGATGCCCCGCTCGGCGGCCGCGGTCGCCAGCCAGTTGCCGATCTCCTCGGCGATCTCGTGGGAGACCAGTTCGATCCACATGCCGGGCGACTCGGGACTGTAGTGGAACGCCGCGCGGGCGATCTGTCCGTCGTCGGCGACACCGGACAGTTCCCGACGGAACCCGCGTGCCTCCAGGTCGGCCGACGCGGCGACCAGGTCGTCGGTGAAGTAGCCGAGGTGGTGGACGTACCGCCCGCCGGTCAGGTTGAGGTAGGGCGTCGGATCGACCTGCTCAAGAAGTTCGATGAAATGGGGGCCCTGTAGCGAGTAGGTGAAGCGGACCTCGCGGTCGACGATCCCGTCCGGGCAGAGCATCGGCGCGGTCGACGTTTTCGGTGGCGCCCAGTCGAGCCCGAGGGCCGCCCCCCACGTCTGCATTGCGTTCGACAGGCTGTCAACGATCAGGCCGGTGTGATAGAGGCGGAGAAGGGGCTGAGCCATGGGTTCCTCCCTCGGAGTCTGGGGGCGGATATTACACCAGGCTAACCATCTTGCCCAGGGGCCGAGCAGGCCACGCACATCAGAATCGTTGCCGCGAGATTGCGACGTCGAAAACTCTTGACAGCAGGTGCGTGTGACGCCAGTCTCATGCATTAGTTAACCACGTAAAAGATCCTCTCCTGCGACCCGCGACCTTCGGATGCAGAAGGAATGCACATGCTGTCACTTATCGTAACCAGCCTGTCGCTGACCGCCGTACTAATCCCCTTGGTGGTGTCGGTCAGCCTGGTGTTCCGGGTCAGCGGGGTGGTGAACTTCGGCGCCGGATACTTCTGCGTCTTCGCCGGCGCCGCCTGCGCCAGCTGGGGTGCGGAGAACGCCCTACTCGGCGTCGTCCTCACGCTCGCGGCCGGAGCCGTCCTCGGCGGGCTGACCTACGCCGCCGCGATCCTGCCCGCCCAGCGCAAGGGCGTACCCGTGATCGGCCTGACCCTGTCCACCCTCGGTTTCGGTCTGCTGCTGAACTTCGTCACGCGACAGCAGTTCGGCGGGCAGCCGTCGATCGTGCAGCCCTGGCTGACCGGCTCGGTGCAACTCGGCGACTTCCAGACCGCCCGGCAGCGGCTGCTCATCATCGGCCTGTCGCTGCTCCTGCTGATCGGCCTCTACCTGCTGTTCGACCGAACCCTGATCGGACGCGCGCTCAGTGCGGTCGCCCACGACCACGAGCTCGCCGCGGTCTACGGCGTCCGCAGCAGCCGGTTCCGCCTGCTGGCCTGGGTGGTCTCGGGGGTCTGCCTGATGATCGGCGGCATCTTCCAGGCGACCGTCGCCAGCGTCTCCATCGATGTGGCGCCCACCCTGCTGGTGCTGTCCCTCGTCGGCGCCGTGATCGGCGGCCTGGGCAGTCTCTTCGGGGCCGTCGGCGGAGCACTCGTGGCCGGACTCGCGATGACGGTGACCGACCAGTTCATCGCACCCGGCTTCCACCTCACGACCCTTCTGGTCATCTTGTCCCTGGTGCTGCTGGTGCGGCCCAGCGGGCTGTTCACCTTCCGTGGAACGGCGGAGCGCGTATGAACACCATGCAGAAGGTCGCCGCGTCCGCGGTCGTACGACACCTCGCCGCACCGGTGGTCCTGGTCGTGGTCGGGCTGGCCACCGCGGGCAACGACTACTACCTGCACCTGGCCACCGCGGCGGGAATCGCCTACATCCTCACCGCGGCGTTCAACCTGATCTACGGCTACGCGGGCATCTTCAACCTCTCCATCATCATGACCTACGGCCTGGGCGCCTTCACCAGCGTCTACCTGGAAGTCCACTACGGCGTCTCGTTCTGGCTCGCGCTGCTGGTGGCGGTGGTGGTCACCTCGACGCTGTCGGTGCTGGTCGCACTACCCAGCAAGAGCCTGGGCGAACTGTTCCTCGCGATCCAGACGTTGGCCTTCGCCCTCGCCCTCGGTGAGATCCTGCTCAGCTGGGAGGAGTTCAGCGGCGGCACGATCGGCATCTACATCATCCCCTCCCCCAGCCTCTTCGGCCTGGAGCTGATCGGCGGGTACCAGGAGTTCTACTGGCTGACGGCCGTCTTCGCGCTGCTCACCTTCCAGCTGATGCGCAACGTCCACCGCTCCGGCACCGGCCGCAAGCTGGTGGCGCTGCGCGAGGGACCGCGCATCCTCGCCTCGGTCGGCGTATCACCGGGGCAGGCCCGACTGGTCGCGTTCGGGCTCTCCGGGATGCTCGCCGGCCTCGCCGGTGCGCTGTACGCACATTTCCAGCTGGTCATCGACCTGGACACGTTCAGCTTCCACCGACTGGTGGCGCTGCTGCTGGCCACCATCCTCGGCGGGGCGGGCTACTTCTTCGGACCGGTGTTCGGGGTGCTCGCGATCCTGGTGATGGACGAGCTGTCGCTGGTGACCAGCCAGGCACAGGACCTGATCTACGGAGTCGGCATCCTCGTGCTGGTGGTGGCGACCCGCGGCGGCATCGCCGGGGCGTTCCAACGACTGGTGGCCCGGTTCACCCCGGCACGTCAACGGTCCGGGCCACTCACCACCGCCAGCGGATCCGGCGAGCAGCGCAACCCGCAGCGGGTGGCCGAACAGCTGGCCGAGGAGGGCCCACGACGGCAGGTGACGGTCACCGACCTGGCGGTGTCCTTCGGCGGCACCCGCGCCGTGGACAACGTGTCGATCACCTTCGCCACCGGCGAGGTGGTGGGGCTGATCGGCCCGAACGGCGCCGGTAAGACGACCCTGCTCAACGCGGTCACCGGGGACGTACCCACCGCCGCCGGGGCGATCAGTCTCGATGGCGACCGGCTACTCGGGCGGCGGCAGCAGGACATCGTCAGGATGGGCATCAGCCGGACGTTCCAGAGTCCCAAGGTGATCCCCGAGCTGACCCTGCTGGAGAACGTCATGCTGGCCGGCGACGGACTCGACGGTCCGGGCTGGGTCAACGAGGTGCTGCGCACCCCCGGATCGATCCGGCACGACCGGCGCTCGCGCGAGCGGGCCATGGCGCTGCTGGACGACCTGTCGCTGGCCGGACGCGCTGATCAACTCGTCGGCGACCAGCCGTACGGCGTGCAACGGCTCGTCGAGATCGCCCGCAACCTCATGCTCCAGCCGTCCTTCCTGCTGCTCGACGAGCCCGGCGCGGGCCTGACCGAGTTCGAACGCGCCGAGGTGGCCGAGGTGGTCCGGGCGTTGAGTCACCGCCAGATCGGCGTGGTCCTGGTCGACCACAACCTGTCGCTGATCAACGCCGCGTGCGACCGGGTCTACGTGCTCGACAGCGGTCGGCTCATCGCCGACGGCCCTCCCGCGGAGGTCTTCGCACGCCAACAGGTCATCTCCGCCTACCTGGGAGTACCCGGATGAGCACACCGCTGCTGCAGGTCACCGACCTCGCCGTCGGCTACGGCAACCGCGAACCCGTCCTGCGCGACATCACTCTGACCCTCGAAGCCGGCGAGGTCCTCGGAGTCGTCGGTATGAACGGCGCCGGTAAGACGACCCTCATGCGGGCGCTCAGCGGCAGCCTGCGTCCCCGCTCCGGCACGATCCACTTCGACGGGAAGCCGATCGGCGGCGTCAACACCGCCGACCTCGCCCGACGCGGGCTGGTCCTGCTGCCCGAGGGCCACCGGGTACTACGACCACTGACGGTGGACGAGAACCTGGAGATCGCCACGATGGCCCTCCGGCGGGGCCGGGTCCGCCGCCGGCTGCGCGAGGTACGGGCCCTGGTGTACGAACTCTTTCCGATCCTCGAACAACGCCGGACCCAGCTGGCCGGGCTGCTCTCCGGTGGCGAACAGCAGATGCTGTCCCTCGCCCGGGCCATCGTGCAGAACCCGCGGGTCCTCCTGCTCGACGAGCCCTCACTCGGGCTCGCCCCACTGATCATCGACCGCATCTACCAGTCGCTGGACTCGCTGCGCCACCAGGGCATCTCGATGCTCATCGTCGAACAGAACAGCGAGCGGGTCTCCACCGCCTGCGACCGCCTGATCGTGCTGCGCGACGGCCAGGTCTCCGCCGCGGGACCGCCCGCCGAGTTGCAGGGTTCGCGGCTGCACCACGCCTACTTCGGCTGACCGCCGACCACCCCACCCCCGCAAGAAGGAGAGCAGTCATGAGGCGACTTCTCGCAACTACCGTCACGCTCGCCGCTGTGCTGGCGGCAAGCGCCTGCGGCGGCACCGAATCGCCCTCGGGTGACTCCGGCAAGCCGCTGACAATTGCCTTTCCGGTACCCCTGACAAGCGGTAACAAGACCGCGGCCGACCAGATGGTCAACGCCGCCAAACTCGCGGTCAAGAAGATCAACGAGAACGGCGGTGCCGGCGGCCGGACCCTCGAACTGAAGGTCTACGACGACAAGCTCACCGCGGACGAGTCCGCCAAGGTCGCCCAGCGGAGCATCACCCAGGACGGCGCCGAGGTGATCCTGGGCGGGTACACCTCGATCGAGGGCCTCGCGATCCGCGAGGTCGTCGAGCGGCGGAAGATCGTCTACATCGCCACCTCGACGATTTCTCCCCAGCTCACCCAGGGCGCCACCTACACCTTCCGGGCCGCGCACGACCAGGGCGACTACCCGGTCCAGATGGCGGCCCTCTACAAGCAGCTGGGATTCACCAAGCCGACGGTGATCCACGACGACGGTCCCACCGGCTCGACCCTGTTCGAGCCGATCGTGAAGGCGCTCCAGAACGAGGGGCTGACCCCGGGCAAGCCGATCGCCTTCACGCTGAACTCCACGAACGTGTCGACCGCGATCGAGGCCGTGAAGAGCCAGCAACCGGACTCGATCATCCACATCGGCTCTTCCGGCGCGGATGCGGGGCTCGTCCTCAAGACCCTGTCGGAGCAGGGTGTCCGGCTTCCCGTGCTCGGCTTCGGGTCCCTCATCTCGGCTGAGGCGCTGAACATCGGTGGTGCCGCCTACGACCAGTTCCCGGTCTACACGCTGGCCAACACCCAACCGTCGAAGCCGAAGATGCAGGAGTTCGCGCAGCTGTACGCGACCGAGTACGGCGGCGACGCGGCCACCACGGCAGCCACCCTGGTCGAGGGTGCCGCCCAGACCTGGGACGGCTTCGAGGCGCTGCGGCAGGCGCTTGAGGTGACCAAGGGCGACACCAGCGGTGACGCGCTGGTCGCGGCGCTCAAGGGTCTCGCGCCCTTCGAGGGTGCGGCGGGCAAGGCGGGCAAGGCGATCAGCTTCGCCGACTCGCAGAACGCCTACAAGGAGGCGTTGACGGTGTTCGTCCTGAAGGACAAGCGTCCGGTCGAGGCGAACCAGTAGCGGTCGGCGCAGGGGTCGTCGGAGCGGCACGACCCCTGCGCCGGACCGGCGGTGTTCGACGGCGCCGCACCGGCACGATGACCCCGATCACATGTTTAGCCACGCGAAATATATTCCCCACAGCACTCCCCGAACCCTATATTTAGCGTGGTTAAGTAACTCGTTTCCGAACCTGCCATAGGAGCTACTCGACGATGGTGACCGTTGACTACTCATTAAGGCGCCAGGTGGTGACCCCGCAGCGGGTAGGCGCATTCTTCGGAGCCCGGAGCATTGCCATCGTCGGCGCGTCGAGCAGTTCCAGCTGGGCACTCAACCTGCTCGGCAGCCTTCGCCTCGGTGGCGGCGTCGAGCACCTCACCTTCGTGCACCCCAAGTACTCCGTACTGTTCGACCGGCCGACGATTCCGACCCTGCGCGATCTCGCGGAGCCGGTGGATCTCGCGTACGTGATGGTCGGACCGAACCGGGTGGACGACATCCTCGAAGACGCCGGCGCGGCGGGTGTCAAGAACGTCGTGGTCCTCGCCGCCGGCTACGGCGAGACCGGCGCGGACGGACGCGAACGGCAGCAGCGACTCGGTGAACGCGCCGTCGAACTGGACCTGACCATCATGGGACCGAACACGATCGGCTTCATCAACGCCGTGGACGGCATCTCCCCCTGGGCGGTGGCCTCCCACGCGCCACCGCTCGTCGGACCGGTGAGTGCCGTGTTCGAGAGCGGATCCATGGCCCGGGCCACCTACGAGTTCGCCCAGGCACACGGGGTGGGATCGAGCATCTGGGCCTCGGTCGGCAACTCGGTGGTACTCACCAGCCTGGACGTCCTCGAATACCTGATCGAGGACGAGAGCACCCGGGCCATCGCGCTGTTCCTGGAAACGGTCCGCGAACCGGACCGACTGTTCACCCTCGGCCGCCGCGCCCTCGAAGCGGGCAAGCCGATCGTCGCCTACAAGGCGGGCCGCAGCGAGGAGGGCATGCGCTCGGCCATGGCACACACCGGTGCCGTGGCAACCGACGACGCCATCGTCGACGCCGCGTTCCGGCAGGCCGGCATCGTCCGGGTCGAAAGCATCGAGGAACTCGTCTCCACCGCCGGGCTGCTCGGCCACAGCAGACGGCTGCCCCGGGGGCGCCGGATGGGAGTGGTCACCTCCTCCGGTGGCGGCTGCAACATCATCGCCGACCTGGCCCAGAACAACGACCTGGCGCTACCCGCCTGGCACGACGAGACCGTCACCCAACTGCGCGAGCACCTGCCGGAGTTCGCCTCGGTGCTGAACCCGCTCGACACCACCGGGTTCGGTCACGCCCGGGCCCGGCCCCGGCCAACCAAGGCCGAGGACGACCTGATGGAAATCGCGGTGACCGACCCCGGCATCGACTTCATGTTCAGCATGATGACCCCCCTGCCACCGGCACCACCGGCTGATCCCGACTTCATCGAGAGCCGCATGAAGATCATCGGTGAGATCGTCGAGGCGGCACCAGTGCCGATCTTCCTGTCCTCCAACACCTGCCTGGACGTGGCGGACTACCCACGCCGCCTGCTGGCCGACAACGGCCTGTACCTGCTGCCCGGCGCCGACCTCGCGATGTCCTCGATCGGGCACATGATGCGCTGGGTCGACCAGCGCGAGCGGATCCTGTCCCGCCCGGCGCTCGCCAGCCACCAGAGCCAGGCCGCCCCGGCATCGGCACCGACCGGCACCTGGGCCGAGGACGAGGGTCGGAACCTGCTGTCCGCCGTCGGGGTGCCGTTGGTCCCGGCACGGCTGGTCACCTCCGCCGCCGAGGCGGCCGAGGCGGCCAACGCCTGGCCGGGCCCACTGGCCCTGAAGATCTGCTCCCGGGACATCGCCCACAAGTCCGACGTCGGCGGGGTCGTGCTCGGCATCGAAGGCCCCGAAGCCGCCGCCGCGGCCTACCGGGACATGGTGGCGACCATCGCCGCGCGCGTACCGGAGGCCGACGTACGAGGCGTCCTGATCTCACCGCTACGGGGGCCCGGACCGGAACTCCTCGTCGGCGTCACCGTCGACCCGATCTTCGGGCCGGTGCTGGCCCTCGGACTCGGCGGCATCTGGGTCGAGGTGCTCGGCGACAGCAGCCTGCGCGTCCTCCCGGTCGACGCCACCATGGTCAAGGAGATGCTGCGCGAGCTGCGCGGCGCGGCGATGCTGCGGGGAGCACGCGGCACGGACCCGGTCGACCTCGACGCACTCAGCGAGGTGGTGGTCGGCATCTGCCACGCCGCCCTGTCGGTCGGGCCGGCCCTGGACACCTTGGAGGTCAACCCGCTGCGGATCTCCGCCGCCGGTATCGAGGCCCTCGATGTCCTGGTCACCACCCGCCCACGAAAGGAGAACGACGGTGAGTGACCCGCGAGACGACGCGGTGGCCGACGACCGGCCCGGTGCACTGGCCGGCATCCGGGTCCTCGACTTCACCCGGTTCATGCAGGGGCCGTACGCCACCAAGATCATGGCTGACATGGGCGCCGCCGTACTGAAGGTGGAGCGCCCCGGCGGCGAGTGGGACCGCCGGCTGCGGCTGGCCCCGGACGGATTCGGCGGGTTCTTCCACGCGTTGAACCGGGGCAAGCGCTCGGTCTCGGTGGACATCACCACCGAGGCCGGTCGCGACATCGTCCTCCGGCTCGCCGCCGACTGCGATGTCGTGGTGGAGAACTTCCGGCCGGGCGTCATGGATCGCCTCGGCCTGGGCTACGACAAGTTCAAGGCCGCCAACCCCCGGATCATCTACGCGGGTGCCTCCGGGTACGGACCGCACGGCCCACGCCACCGGGAACCCATGTACGACATGGTCGGCCAGGCGGTCTCCGGCGTCTCGGATTTCATGCGCAGCAGCGAGGGCGTGCCCCGGCTGGCCACCCGGGGCATGGCGGACTCCGCGGGCGGCATGTTCCTGGCCATGGCCGTCCTGACCGCGCTGTTCATGCGGGAACGCACCGGCCACGGCCAACGGGTGGACGCCTCCCTCGTCGGCGCCTGCCTCGGCATGCACGCCGCGGAGATCACCATCGCGCTGCGCGACGGCAAGGTGCACCGGCCACCGGGACGGGTCACCTCGACGTCTGGGGCGTTCCGCTGCGGTGACGGCCGCTGGGTCGTCATCGGCGCGACCGACCAGAAGCTCTGGCGCAACCTCACCCTGGCCCTGGAGCGCGATGACCTCTTCACCGACGAGCGGTTCCACCGCAGCCGGGTACGGGAACAGCACCGCGACGTACTCGAACCACTTCTTGAGCAGATCTTCCTGACCCGCGACCGGGACGACTGGGTGGCCCGGATGCAGCAGCACAACGTCCCCGTCGCGCCGGTCAACTCCTTCCTCGACCTCGCCGACGACCCGGACGTGCTGGCCAACGGATACCTGGTCCGCCAAACCGACCGCCGGTGGGGCGAGGTGACCACCGTCGGGCACCCGTTCCACCTGAGCCTGGCCCCCGCACGGGTCGGTGACTGGACGCCGGAACTCGGCGAGGACACCGAGTCGGAGCTGCTGGCCCTGGGTTTCACCGCCGCACAGGTGGCGCAGCTGATCGACGACGGCGTGGTCGAGCAGGCGCCGGCAGAGAGGACGTGACGCGATGGCGCGGTACGGAACCCCGGAGAGCATCGCAGCCGCCTCGACCCAGGTGCGGTACGAGGTGCAACGCGACCCAGGAATCGCCTACATCACGCTGAACCGGCCGGAGAAGCACAACGCGATGAGCGTGCCGATGCGCGACCGCATCATCGACCTGGTCGACGAGGCGAACATCGACCCCGACGTGAAGGTCATCGTCTTCCGTGGTGTCGGCAAGTCCTTCTGCAGCGGCAACGAGATCAATGAGGAGTGGGGGCAGCGGCGGCCGCACGAGCGACGGCGCACCCTGACCGTCGGCTACCGGTACGGGGCCGACATGGCCTGGGGACGGTTGGGTTTCAGCCAGGCCATCTCGCGGTCGCCGAAGGTGACGATCGCCCAACTGCACGGGTACTGCGCGGCGGCCGCGTACTTCATGATCGCTTGCAAGTGCGACCTGGTGGTCGCCAGCGACGACGCGCGCATCGGCGCTCTGGAAGCCCGGTTCCTCGGGCCGGCGGGCGCGGTGGCCAGCGTGCACATCAACCGCATCCTCGGCACCAAGGCCGCCCGCCGTACCGGCTTCACCGCCATGACGATGTCCGGCCCCGAGGCCAGGGAACTGGGCCTGGTGACCCGGCTGGCGCACCGCGACGAACTCGCCGAGGCGACCCTCGCCCTCGCCACCGAGATCGCCGCCACCCCCACCGGTCAACTGCTCTACCTCAAGGCACGGCTACGGGCCGCCGAGGCCGTGATGGACACCAGCGTGCCCGCGATCACCGGACTGCTGGTGTCCCACTTCCTCCAATCCGCGCCGGACGAGATGGATTTCTGGCGCACCGCCCGACAGGTGGGCGTCGGGGGCGCCCTGGACGCCGACAAGAAGCGCACAGGCGCGGTCGATCCACGGGCCGGTACGGAAGGGACGAGCTGATCATGATCACGACCAGTGTCGACAACTGGTGCGGCGTCATCGAGGCCGCCGACTACGGTCCGCTGAGCCGCCACGAGGCGCCGTTCGCGCGGGCCCTGCGCCAGGCCGTGGTCGACCTCTCCGACGACGACCACGTGAAGGTGATCGTGCTGCGGACGACGCACGGGGACTTCGCCGGCGCCGGCACCCCGCCGCCGGTGGACACGACCGAGGTGTTGACCACCTGGCATCGTGACTTCGCCGCCTCCTCGGCCGTGTACCAGGCGGTCTGCTTCTCCAAAAAGGTCGTGGTGACCGAGGTGGCCGGGCACTGCTCGGCCGCCGGAAGCATGCTGGTGCTCTGCTCGGATCTGACGGTCGCCGCGGAGAACGCCACCTTCGCGTCTCCGTTCACCGATCTGCCGGAGGCGAACTTCGTCCTGGCGGCGCTGACCATGCGACTCAACCGGGCCAAGTCGTGGCTGCTGCGCGGGTCGACCATGCCGGCCGCGGAGGCGGTGTCGGTGGGTCTGGTCAACCAGGTCGTACCGGCAGACGAGCTCGCGGCGACGACCCGGGAACTGGCGCGTTCGGTGACCGGCATGCCGCTGGACGGCATCACCATGTCGAAGATGCTGTTGCAGGCGGTCCTCGACGGGCACGGCGTGGGCCGCGAGTTCGATCTCGCGGACCACTACGCAATCCACCGGTGGGCAGGGTTGAACGCGGGGACGGTGCAGGGATGAGCAGCCACGAGCACGTCGAGTTCAGCATCGACCGCGAGCGGTACACCGCCCGGATCACCCTGCGGCGCCCGGCGGCCGAGAACCGGGTGACCACCGCGATGGCGACGCAGATCTGCGACTTCCTCGACGTCGTCGAGCAGGACGACGACATCAAGGTGGTGGTCCTCTCCGGCGAGGGCGAGCATCTCTGCGCCGGCTGGGAACCACAGGACGCCTGGCGGCAGTACCTCGACGCACCGGGCGGGTCGGTCCGCAAACACCCGAGCCAGCGGGCCCGCCTCATCGCCGCCGACGAGAACTGGTGGGGACCGCGAGGTCTCTACACCAGACTGCTGCGGTGCCGGAAGGTCACAGTGCTCGAAGCCCGCGGCAAGTGCTTCGAGACGGGCCTCTACTTCGCACTCTGCTGCGACCTCGTGGTCGCCGGGGCCGACGCCCGGTTCGCCTGCCCGCGCTGGCGCAACGTCGGAGTCGACGGCGACATGGCCCTGCTGTTCGCCACGGTCGGACTCAAGCGGGCCAAGGAGCTCATGTTCTGCGATGTGGCGTGGTCCGCGCGCACGGCGTTGGCCTACGGTCTCGTCGACTACGTCGCCGACGACGTCGCCGCCAAGGTAGAGGAGTTGGCGAACATGAGCGCGTCGATCATGCGGGACGGCATCGTCACCGAGAAGTACGCGGTTTTCGCCTCGCTGGACAAGATGGGGATCGGCCACTCGTTCGCCGCCACCACCGTCGTCGGCGCGTCGCTGAGCAACATCCACTTCCAGCCGGGTGAGTACAACTTCCTGCGGGACCTGCGCGACAACGGGGTCGACGAGGCGCTGTCGACCTCCCGGCGAGGGCTGCGCGATGTCTGAGCTAGTCGCCCGGGGTGATGTCCAACTCGGGGTCGCAGAGCCGCTCCAGTACCGGCAGGGCGACGAGCAGCAGGTCGAGTTCCTCCCTGGTGAGCCGGTCCAGGTGTTCGGAGAGCCACACCTCGCGGCTGCGCAGCAGCCGCGAGCGCTCCGCCACGCCGGCGGCGGTCAGCGAGATCCTGGAGGCCCGTCCGTCGACCGGGTCGCGTTCCCGCTTCACCAGGCCCAGCTCAAGGAGTCGGTTGAGCGAGCGGGTGACCGACGGCGGCGTGACCCCCTCGCCCGCGGCCAACTCCCCGGCGGTCGTCGGCTGGTTACGGCCGATGCTGAACAGCAGAGAGATCAGGGCGTAGCTCAGTCCGTCGTCGTTCTGCTGGCGCAGTACCCGGCCCAGCCGGCCGAGCGTCATCCGCAGGCGGGTGAGTTCTTCCCGCGAGATGGACTCGGACGTGCGGCTCACCGGGGTCGGGTTGCTCATGATCTCCCCAAAGTCCGTTCGAACGTGGCGGGTCCTGACAACCCTGCCGGACGTACTGTGCGCGGTCGGCGCACCCGTTGTCCAGCCCTCATGCGGATCAATCATTACCGGCGCGGATTCTGACCGTTGTCCACCACGCCGAGCCAAGGTAGTTTACATGGTTAGATAATTCTGCCAGCGCCACCCCCACAGTTCCAGCGAACGAGGAGCAGCCATGAAGGACTTCCGACCCGAACTGACCTACACAAGCTTCGAGCCGCACATGCACAAGGCGACCACGCCACAGCAGAAGGAGCACCTCGAAACGGTCGTACACCACTCCAAGGGAGAGGTCCTGGCAGATCTTGACATGGTGTTGCCGACCCTGTCGGACAATCCGCGATACCACGAGTACGGCGTCTTCGCCGGCACGCTGGAGGACACCGGCCCCAAGGGCCTGGAGGCGGTGAAGGCCAACTACACCGAGATGGTGAACAACGGGTCCTACGTCATCGAGTCGAAGAAGAACCGGGTCGTCGTCGCCGACAACGAAATCGTCACGGACGGCACCTTCCGCCAGATCCTCACCGCTGCCGTCGCCGTGAAGATGGGATTCGTGGACCCGGACGCCACCGACCTGAGCAGCCACTACCTGCTCTCCGCCCGCACCGTGGTGTTCTGGGAGTTCGACGAGGACGGCAAGGCCAAAGGTGAGGACCGCTATGTGTTCTGCCACCAGATCGAGCCGCTCGCCGAAACCGACCTGCCGGAGAACTACCCGGCCCAGTTCCGCACCCAGAAGTGAGGGTTCGACAACATGACCACCTCCGATGAACGGTCCCTGGAGGACCGGATCGACGAGATCGAGAGCCGCACCGCAATCGGGGAACTGGTGGCCGGATACTGCGAAGGGGTCGACCGCCAGAACGTGGAACGATTCGTCGGCCTCTGGCACGACGACGCCGCATACCTCATTCCCGGCGGCCGCGGCAACTTCCACGGCATAGCACAGATCCGCGAATCCCAGACGGTGATCGCGAAGGCATGGAAAGAGACATACCACTGGACGACCAACCACACCGTCCAATTCGAGTCAAAGGACCGGGCGGTCGGGCGTAGCGATGTCTTCGCGATATGCAAACACCACAACGACCTGATCAGTCTCGTCGGCGGCACCTACGACGACAGGTACGAACGCCGCAACGGTGTCTGGAAATTCGCGGAGCGAACGGTCACCCGCTGGTTCGTCAGCGCCGGCACCGACATCCAACTCCTACCCCCGTTCTGACCCGTACCGTCGTTGACACCCCCGCAGGAGAAGCAGTGGATGAGCAGGTCCGGCATCGCACCGGCACGGTCGATCCGTACCCGTCCCAGGCCCTGGCCGCCCTCCTGGACGTGCCACTGACGGCGGAGCCGGATTCCGCCGTACCACCGATGTGGCACTGGGTGTATCTCCTCGACGCCTGGCGGCAGAGCGAACTGGGCACCGACGGCCATCCCCGCCACGGCGTGCCCGCCCCGCCCGCGCCGGGCGTCCGGCGGATGTTCGCGGGCGGCCGAACCACACACCTGCGACCCCTCCGGTTCGGCCGCCCCGCCACCAAGATCTCCTCCGTGGTGAGCAGACAGGACAAGCACGGCCGCTCAGGACCACTGTCCTTCGTCACCGTCCGACACACGATCACCCAATCCGGGCAGCTGGCCGTCCTCGAAGAGCAGGACATCGTCTACCGGCCCCAAGCCGCCGGCCAGGGCCGACCAGCGGGCGCAGGCCCCGGCCCCAGCGAGGACGAGCCGCCACCGCTGGACCGATCCCACTTCACGGTGGACCCGGTCGTACTCTTCCGGTTCTCCGCGCTGACCGGCAACACCCACCGGATCCACTACGACCAGCGGTACGCCGCCACCGAGGGCTACGCCGACCTGGTCGTCCACGGTCCACTACAGGTGGTGCTGATGGCCGACTTCCTGCGCCGCGCCGGCGTGGAACTCCTCGGACGGTCCCTGCACTACCGCCTCCTCGCGCCGGCAATCGGCGCACAGCGGCTGGAGATCCGGCGACTGACCTCCGGCCATCGCCCCGGACCCGCCGCGCAGGTCCGGGCCCAGACCGGCGAACTCGTCTCCCAGGCCGAGTTGCGTGACCCCGACCCGACCATCGAAACCGACGTGGAGTAACGCCATGACGAAACGAACGGTCCTCGTGGTCGGTGCGAGCGGACTCGTCGGCCGCGCCTCGGTCGACACGTTCCTCGACCACGACTGGGACGTGGTGGCGGTCTCCCGACGCCCGCCGGAAGTCATCTCGGAGCGCCCGTTCCGGCACCTACCCGTCGACCTCACCGACGCGCCGGCCACCACCGCAGCCCTGCAGGCGTTACCCGAGGTCAGCCACCTCGTCTACGCAGCCGCATTCGAAAAGTCCTCGCTCGTCGCCGGCTGGTCGGACCCGCACCAGATGGCCACCAACCGGACGATGCTCGACAACGTCCTCCGCCCGCTCGTCACCCACACCCGCCTGCAGCACGTCACCCTCATGCAGGGCACGAAAGCGTACGGGGTACACCTGCACCCGATCCCGCTCCCCGCCCGGGAACGCCACCCCCGCGACGAGCACCCGAACTTCTACTGGCTCCAGGAGGACCTGCTGCGGGAGACCGCAGAACGGCACGGCCTCGCCTGGACGATCTTCCGGCCCGTGCAGGTGGTAGGCCCCGCGTACGGGGTGGCGTACTGCACTCCCCCGGTGATCGGCGTACTCGCCGCCATCTGCCACGAGGAGGGCCTGCCCTTCGGCTTTCCCGGCGGCGCGACGTTCCCGGTCAAGCAGGCCGCCGACGTACGCCTGGTCGCCGACGCCATCCGTTGGGCGACGGACACCCCGGCCGCCTGGGGCGGACACTTCAACCTGACCAACGGCGAAGTCTTCTCCTGGCAGGAGCTCTGGCCACTGTTCGGCGAGGTCATGGGCGTGCAGGTCGACGAGCCACACCCGCAGCCACTCGGGCCGCTACTCGCGACCAAAGGCGATCAGTGGACCCGGATCGTCCACCGGTACGGCCTGCGCCCGATGACCCTCGACGACGTCCTCGGCCAGTCCCATCTGTACGCCGACTACACCTTCGGCACCGGACTGACCGAACCTCCACCACCCGCGCTGGTCAGCACCGTCAAGGTCAAACAGGCCGGCTTCACCGAGGTACGGGACACCGAGGACACCTTTCGATGGTCCCTGCGGACCCTGATCGACCGACGAGTGCTACCTGACCTCCGGAGGTCCACATGACCAGCTCATCCGTTGCCGCAGCCCGTCTCGTCCTGGCCTGGGGCACCGTACGGGCAGCGTCGTTCCCCGACCGGGTGTGGGCCGCCGCCGACGCCGGTTTCCCCTCGATCGGCATGGCCGTCCCCGACTATCTGGCACTGCTCAAGGCCGGCTGGACCGACGAGCGGATGAGCGCGGTGTTGACAGAGCACGGCGTCACGATCGACGAGGTGGAGGTCATCTTCGGCTTCTGCGCGCCACCCGGACCGGCGAACCTGCCCGAGCGTCCCGGCCTCGTCTACGCCGACCCGGAGATCGAGGCCGCCGCCTTCCGGATGGCGGACGCCTTCGGGGCACGACGGGTCCAGGCGGTCGGCACGTTCGGCGACGAACCGGTAGGACCACAGGTTGCCGCCGCGTTCACGGCCCTGTGCGATCGGGCCGCCGCGCACGGGCTACGGGTCGCGCTGGAGTTCGTGCCCTACACCAACATCCCCGACCTCCGCACCGCCCTGGACATCCTCACCGCCGCCGGCCGGGCCAACGGTGGCCTCTGTGTGGACGCCTGGCACTTCTTCCGAGGCAACGCCGACTTCGACGCCCTCGCCGCAGTGGACCCCGGCGACATCTTCATGATCCAGGTCAACGACGGCCCGGCCACACCCACCACCCCGAACCGGATGTTCGACGCGGTCCACCACCGCAGGTGCCCGGGAGAGGGAGACTTCGACCTCGAACGGTTCCTCCACCTCCTGGACCGGCCGGGCCTCGACGCGCCCATCTCCGTCGAGGTCTACTCCGACGACCTGGCCCGACTGCCCAGCATCGACGCGGCACGCCGCGCCGCGTCGACCACCCAGGCACTCCTACGGCGCCTACCCACCACCGGGACGCACGCACACCAGCAGGGAACGGGCGCGTGAGAACCGCCCGGATCGCGGTGGTGGGATCCGGCCCCGCCGGCATCTACGCCGCCGACGCCCTGGTACGCGCCGAGGCCCTGCGCGTACACGTCGACGTGATCGACCGCCTCCCCACGCCGTACGGGCTGGTCCGCTACGGCGTCGCACCCGACCACCCACGCATCAAGTCGATCACCGGCACGTTGCAGCGGGTACTCCAGCACGACCGGGTGCGCTTCCTCGGCGACGTGGAGCTGGGCACGACAGTGACCGCCGAAGAACTCGACAACCTCTACGACGCCGTGGTCTACGCGACCGGCGCCGCGCACGCCCAGCCACTCGACATCCCCGGCGAGACACTGCCCGGGAGTTGGTCGGCGACCGAACTGGTCTCCTGGTACAGCGGACACCCGGACAGCGCCGCCACGATCAGCCTCGACGTATCGTCGGTGGCTGTCATCGGCGCGGGAAACGTCGCCCTCGACGTCGCCCGGCTGCTCGTCAAGACGCCCGCGGAACTCGCCGCGACGGACATGCCCACCGCCGTGCTGGAATGTCTCGCCGGCAGCGCGGTACGCGACGTGCACATCATCTGCCGCCGCGGCCCGGAGCACGCCCGGTTCACCACAAAGGAACTACGCGAACTGGGTGACCTGCACGCAGCCGGAGTGGTCATCGACGGCAACGAGTTGCCCGAGAGCGACGCGGAGCTACCGCCGACCGTGCGGAGCAACCTCGCGGTCCTGCGACAGTTGGCGGCCCGACCGGGACACGACCGACCACGGCGCATACACCTGCATTTCTGGCAACGACCGACAGCGATCATCGGCACCACGACGGTCACCGGACTGCGACTGGAGGGCACCGAACCCACCGCCACCGGCGGCGTGCGCGGCACCGGTACGCGGGAAACACTGCCGGTCGGCATGGTGGTACGGGCGGTCGGCTATCGCAGCACCGCACTACCCGGACTGCCGTTCGACGCCACCCGCGGCGTGATTCCCAACGACGGTGGCCGGATCCTGGACGACACCGGACGACCGTGGCCAGGCCGATACGTGACCGGCTGGGTCAAGCGTGGCCCGTCCGGAGTGGTCGGCACCAACCGGGCCTGCGCGGTGGAGACCGTCCAGCACCTGCTCGACGACCTGACGACCCGGCCGCCCACGGCACCGACGAACACCCACCCCATCGACCGGATCCTCGCCTCGCGCGGGCGCCACGTCGTGGACTTCCACGGCTGGCTGCGCATCGACGCGGGTGAGATCGAACTCGGCCACACCACCAGCCGCGAACGCAGCAAGATCACCGACTGGTCGACCCTGCGCCGACTCGGCGCGGCGACCGACTGACAGCACCAGCACAAGGAGAAATCGTGGCGTACGTCATCCTCGGCACCTGCATCGACACCATGGACCGCAGCTGCGTCGAAGTCTGCCCCGTCGACTGCATCTACGAAGGCGAGCGCAAGCTGTACGTGCAGCCCGAGGAGTGCGTCGACTGCGGCGCCTGCGAACCGGCCTGCCCCGTGGAGGCGATCAAATACTCCGACGACGTACCGGAGGACGGCCGCGAGTTCATCGCCGACAACGCGCGGTTCTTCACCGAGACGCTCCCCGGACGCGACGCCCCACTCGGCCTCCCCGGCGGCTCCCGCGACACCGGAGTCATCGGCGTCGACACCCCCCTCGTCGCCGGCTACGGCCAATCGACGTGAGCCGGAAGCGACCCCGTGTAGGCATCACCGGCGCAGACACGGCCAGCGCACCGGCCCGGTCGGCGTCCGCGCGGACAGGTGCCGACGCGAAGGTGACCGGCGCGTCGAACGCGGCTCGGTAGGCAACGCGGCCGAGCGCGGCAACGGCGGGCTGCCGGGAGAAACACGTACCGGGATCGACATCCACCAGGCCGATGTCAGACTTCTGGTCCGAGGTGGTGGATCTCGGGGTAGCGGGGCCATCCTGGGTCTCCGGTGGTGGCGAAGCGGATCCATGCCGCGTGCATGCTGGTGGCGAGTTCGCCGGGGGGCGCGGTGTCGCCCAGCAGGCTCTGGGGTCCGTGCAGTGCCGGCAGGTGCAGCCGATCGAAGACGAACGGCAACTCCATGACGTGGCTCGCGCCCAGTTGGCCGTTCAGGGCCGCGGACCGCCAGGTGAAGAGGTATGCCCAGGTTGGCCCGTGGGTGGCGTGCGCCTCCGCCAGTTTCCGGGTGCCGGTGCCGAAGAGGCCGTCGCCGAGGATCGCGGTGCGTAGGTCGACGGCGGAGGCGTCCGGCAGGGCCTGCCGGTACGCCCTGACCGCGCCGTCGGGGTCGGTGTGGAATCGGGCGGCGGTGGCGTACACGTCGGCGTCGGTGCTGCCGGTGAGCAGGCCGACCGGTGCCAGGTAGAGCGCGCCTTCGTCGCGGTTGGTGCCGATCAGCAGGTCGACGTCACCGCCCCGGCCCGCGCCGACGGCGTTGACCGGTTGTTCGTCGAGGACCAGGCTGAACGCGGTGATGCCGCCGAGCGGATCGTGGTGTCCCCGGATCCGCAGGTCGAGGCCGGACAACCGTGGGGTCAGGGCGACGAGACGTGCGTCGTCGACTTCGGCGAGGGTGCCGACGGTGGGCTCGACGTGCAGCTCCCGACCCACGGCGGCGGTGACGACGGCGGCCTGCTCGGGGGTGAACGCGCCGACGCCGCTGCCGCTCTGGACGATCGCGCGGCGGATCAGGCCGGCCGAGGTGGGATCGGCGAGGAGCCCGCCGACGATGATGGCGCCGGCGGACTGGCCGAAGAGCGTGACGTTGTCCGGATCACCACCGAAGGACGCGATGTTGTCGCGTACCCAGTGCAGCGCCGCCCGGACGTCGAGCAGACCACGGTTGTCCGGAGCGTCCGGCAGGTGCAGGAAACCGGGAATGCCGAGACGGTAGTTGACGGAGACGAGGATGACGCCGTCGCGGGCGAACGCGGTGCCGTCGTAGAGCGGCGAGTTGGCGGAGCCGGCGACGAAGCCGCCGCCGTGCACGAACACCATGACGGGCACCGGCTCGGCCCGCGCCGGTGGGGTCCAGAGGTTGAGGGTCAGGTATTCGGTGCCACGCTGCCAGCCGGGACCGAAGTACGGCGACATGTCGAGTGTGCCGAAGGCGGTACGCGTCGGTTGCGGTGCGGTCGGGCCGGGACGCGTGGCGTCCCGAACGTCGGTCCAGGGCGGGGGCGGCGCGGGTACGGCAAACCGCGCGGCGCCGGTCGGCCCGGCCGCGTACGGCACGCCGAGAAAAGCGGTGCCGTACGCGGTGTGCCGACCACGGACCGGGCCGGAGGTGGTGACGATCTCCATGGCGGTCTCCCGGGGCGGTTGACGGTCAGAGCCGGGTGAAGGGCGCCCACTGGGTGATGGCGAACCCCTCGCCGTGGTGCTCGACCTCCAGTGCTCCGTGGCCGCTGAGGTGCGCCGGGAGGACCAGGGCGTTGCGGTCCGCGGCCCAGCCGAGCAACCTGCGGCGGGTGGCGACGGCGGCGGCGGGGTCCTCGCAGAAGCAGCTGTTGTGGCCCGCCTCCATGACCTGCAGCGGCGTGTGGATCAGGTCGCCGGCGAACAGTGCCAGGTCGCCGCCGGAACGCAGCTTCAGCACGCTGGATCCCGGGGTGTGTCCCGGCGCGGCTTCCAGGCGCAGGTTCGCGTCGATGGTGTGGCTGTCCTCCCAGAGCAGGACCTGGCCGGCAGCGTGTACCGGGGCGATGCTGTCCTCGAAGACGTTTTCGTTGACGCCGCCGCCGAGGTGAGCGTTGTTCGCCGGGTCCCAGAACAGGAAGTCGGCCCGGGGCATCAGGTACGTGGCGTTCGGGAAGGTCGGCACCCAGTCGCCGTCGACCAGGCGGGTGTTCCAGCCGACGTGGTCGACGTGCAGGTGGGTGTTGACCACCAGGTCGACGTCTTGCGGGCGAACGCCGGCCCGGGCCAGGTTGCCGAGGTAGTCCAGGCCCAGGTGGTCCCATGCGTCGGCCGCCGGCCGAGCCTTGTCGTTGCCGACGCCGGTGTCGATCAGGATCGTGCGGCCCTCGCTGCGCAGCACCCAGGTCTGGATGGCCACGTGCACCATCCCGGCGCCGAGGTGGTCCGGGGCGAGGTCGGCCTCGTGGCGTCGCCACGCCTCACCGGGCATCGACGGGAAGAACGCGTCGGTGGGCATGATCGGGCCGTGCATTTCCTCGACCCTGGTCACGGTGACGTCACCCAGTTTGATCTCGGTCATGGTTTCACTGCTTTCGTGTCAGGACCGGCGCGGTATGCCGGTCAGCAACGGGTTGGTGGCGGCCGCGCGCCATCGCGCGGCTTGAGGCCGTTGGCGCCGAGGAAGCCGGCCGGGGCCGGCTCGGGGCGCGGCAGAGGTCTTACCGAGCACCGGGTCGACCACGGGCAGTACGAACGTCGGCGACGAGTCTCGGCGGAGAAGGGGTGCAGTGGCGGTTACCGGTGCCGTGCTGCGGCCGGCGTCGTCGGTCGAGGGTCGGCGGTGACCGAGGTGAGGTGCGTCAGCAGGGACATCGCCTCTCGCGACGACGAGCCGGGCTCGGTGGTGGCGACCACCACCGTGCGGCCCTGTTCGGTACGCAGGAGTTGCTGCGTCACGGTCATCGCTCCCACCAGCGGATGCCGCATCTCGTAGGTGGCGTCACCTGCGGTCTTGACCCGGTGCGCCGCCCACATGTCGGAGAACTCCGGGCTGCGGACCGTCAGGTCACCGATCAGCGTCGAGATCGCCGCGTCGTCGGGGTGCTGCCCGGCCGCCAGCCGCAGGGCGCCGACCACACTTCGCGCCTTGGTGGGCCAATCCAAATAGAGGTCGCGGGTGTGCGGGTCCAGGAAGACCAGTCGGGCCATGTTCGGCCGGTCCCGCGGCGTCGCGGGGCCAGCCGGATCGAGGTGGCCCGCGAACAGGGCGTGTCCGGTCCTGTTCCAGGCCAGCACGTCACTGCGCCGGCCCATCACCAGCACCGGGGTCTCCCCCAGCGCCTCCACCAACTGCGCCAACTCGGCCGTCATCCGCTCCGGCGCCGCCCGGCGCGCGGCCGACCGGACCCGGGTGCCGGCCGCCAGGTCGTAGAGATGGCGGTGCTCGGCCTCGTCGAGCCGCAGCGCCCGGGCGATCGCGTCGAGCACCTCGGGCGACGCGTTCAGCGAGTAGCCCTGCTCCAGCCGGGCGTAGTAGGACGCGCTCACGCCGGCCAGCAGAGCGAGTTCCTCCCGGCGTAGTCCGGGTACGCGCCTACGGTCGCCGTGTCCGACCAGTCCCACGTCCTCTGGTCGCAGCTGGGACCGGCGCGTCTGCAGGAACGCACCGAGCTGACGTCTGCTGTCCATGGATCGAGTATCAGTACCGGTCGTGGGCACAGCCACACCCTGCGAGGAGTAGGCATCGAAGGGTGCGGCACGCCGCCCGCACAACGGTGCGGCCCGATGCCGGGGATTGGGCGGCAGGCTTTCCGGGGTGGGCTTCGAGGGGCGGTGTTGCGACTCGGTAGCGTCGGGTGGGCAATCCATCCGTGCGAGTGCGGGAGTGGCGACGTGAGGCTGACGATCGTGGCGGCAACCGGCGGGATCGGTGGGCAGCTCCTCACCCAGGCCGTCGCCGCCGGCCACCAGGTAACCGCCGTCGTACGGAATCCGGCGCGGCTTCCCGACCTACCGGTACGCGTCGTCACGGCCGATCTCGCGACGCCTGATCCGGCAGTGCTGCGGACGGCGGTCGACGAGTCCGACGCGGTACTGTCCGGGCTCGGGGCGCGCTCGGGTGCCGAGGCGGGTGTCGCATCCCGGGGCACCCGGGCGTTGATCGAGGCGATGGGGGCCGCCGGCGTACGGCGGATCGTCGTCGTCAGTGCCGCGTCCGTCGGCACCGTACCGTCACCGGGACGGCCGAACCCGCCGCGGCACAATCCCGGCGACGGATTCTTCATGCGGCACCTGGCCGCGCCGCTGGCCAAGGCGGCGTTCCGGCGGCACTACGTCGATCTGGCGCTGATGGAGGACGCCCTGCGCGACAGTGGCCTGGATTGGACGGTCTCCCGTCCACCCCGGCTCGTGGGTGGACACCCGACCGGGAGGTACCGGACGGCGTACGGGCAGAACGTCCGTGCCGGGATGTTCGTCTCTCGCGCCAACGTCGCCCACCACATGCTCGACGTGCTCGACCGTCCCGAGACGGTCCACCAGGTGATCGGGGTCGCGCACTGAAAAGCGCGTGTTCCCTGCGGGCTGAAGCGGAGGAGCGGACATCCGACGTCGAAGGTTGCACCGGGCGACGTTTGTCGCGGCCGGGGCGTACAACATCATCTGGGGCTGCTATACGGTCCTCGACCCACAGTGGTTCTTCCGCCTGACCAGGCTGCCACTGTCGAACTCGCCGCAGATCTTCGCCTGCCTCGGCATGGTCCTCGGCCTGTATGGTCTGCTCTACCTGGAGGTGGCTCGGCGGCCCGAGCACGGTTGGCTGGTCGCCGCCGTCGGTCTGACCGGCAAGGTCCTCGGCCCCCTGGGCCTGGCCTGGCTCATCGTCACCGGCGTCTGGCCGATCGACACCGTCATCATGATCATCACAAACGACCTGATCTGGTGGTTGCCGTTCAGCCTCTACCTGCGCGACGCCTGGCCGGATTTCCGCGCTTCGTGGCGGCGCCCGTCCGGGCATCCCGGCCTGACCGCGGAGCACCTCGACACGACCCGCTGACCGTCGCGTGATGCCCGTACACCCCGGGGCATGCCGTGGGTCCTTCAGGCGGAGGCGGGTTGGCGGGGCATCGGCGCGGCGCTCGTGTGGGTGGTGTCGTAGCCGGCGGCTTGGAGGGTGAACAGATCGGCGTATCGGCCGCCTGAGGTCATGAGTTCGTCGTGGGTGCCGGCCTCTACGAGGCGGCCGTGGTGCAGGACGTAGATGCGGTCGGCGTGGCGGACGTTGGCGAGCCGGTGGGTGATGAGGATGGTGATCGCGTGTCCCTGCCGGTCGCGGATGCCCTGGAAGAGGGCGTCCTCGGCACGGGGATCGAGGGCGGAGGAGGGTTCGTCCATGATGAGTACGTCGGCGTCGCGGAGGAACCCGCGGGCGGCGGTGATGCGTTGCCACTGCCCGCCGGAGAGGTCCTGGCCGCCGGCGAAGGTGCGGTCGAGCAGCGTCTCGTAGCCGTGGGGCAGGTCGGTGATCATGTCGTGGGCGACCGCGCGGGCGGCGGCGGCCTCGATGCGGTCCTGCCCGGGTGTGGTGGTGATGTCGCCGATGGCGATGTTCGTGGCGGCGGTGAATGGCCACTTGTGGTACTCCTGGGTGACGACCGCGATCCTGGCCCGCAGCGTGTCGGTGTCCCAGTCCTCGGTGGGCCGTCCGTTGTAGCGGATGGTGCCGCCGGTGGGGGTCCGGAGGGTGGCGATCATGGTGGCGAGGGTCGACTTGCCGGAGCCGTTCTCGCCGACGAACGCCACCGTCTGCCCTGCTTCGATGGACAGGCTCACCTCGTCCACGGCGGCGGTGTCACGGTCGGGGTAGCGCAGGCTGACCGCCTCGACGGTGAGCTGCTGTAGCCGCTGGCGCGGCTCGGTGCGGCCCGGGCCGGCGGAGGGTGACGGCAGGTAGTCGACGGCGCGGCTCATGAAGCCGGTGTAGTCACGGAAATGCTGGCCCTCGGTGTAGACGCGGTCGATCTGGAAGGTGACCACGGCCAGGGACCGTTGCGCGGACTGCACGGCGATGACGCAGGTCGCGGCGGCGGCGAGGGGGATCTGCCCGTCGATGAGCAGGAGCCCGAGCAGCACGTAGACCACGGCGGTGGCGATCCCGCCGATCATCGCGCCGACCGTCGTGGTCGTGGTGACTCGGCGGGCCAGGGCGAGTTGGATGCCGGTCTCGACACTCATGACCCGGTCGTACTGGTCGAGCAGGAAACCCCGCAGACCGTAGGAGCGCAGTTCCGGCGCCGAGTCCCGTTCGGCCATCAATCGATGCAGCAGCCACAACCGGCGCCGCCGGACCGACCCGGCGGCATACGTCCGGTACCGCAGGTGTCCGGCCCGCAGCGACGCCCACCCGTTCGGCACGGTCGCCACCAGCAAGGCCAGCAGCAGCAACGGATGGACCACCACGACGGCGACCGCGACGGCGAGCACGCCGGCCAGGCCGGCGAGCAGGTTCATCGACGCCTGCACCAGGCCGGTGGTCGAGTCCGCTCCACGGGAGGCGCGTTCCATGTCGTCGGCGAACGCGTCGGCGTCGAATGCCTCCAAACGCACCGCCGTGGTCACCTCGAACAAACCTCGTTCGACCTCCCGGTCGACCTTCGGGGTGAGGCCGTTCTGCGCATAGCCCATCGCCGCCGCCGCGCCGGCACGCAACGCGGTCACCGCCGCCAGGGCGACCAGAGCGGGCAGGGCGGCGAGCACCTTGTCCGCGGTCGGCCCGCCGGCGAACAGTTCCACCAGCACCCGCTGCGCGGCGAGGAGCCCGAACGCCGCCATCACCCCCGCGCCGACCGTCGTGCTCGCCACGATCGACGTGCGGAGCCGGTCGGCACGCCAACTGACCACGAGCGCGGACCAGACCAGGCGGGGCAGTTCGGAGAACACGGCGAACAGGCCGGCCTGCGCCCGCGCCCGTACACCGGTCTCCCACCACATCTCCCGCAACTCCGGCAACACCGAATCGCGCCGCCCGGCGTCGGCGGAGGCGGGTGTGCGGTCAGGGTGGCCTGTGGTGGGCATGGAGGTACCTCCCAAGACGAGAAGGGCGTCGTACGGCAATGGCGGCGGTGCGTGGGCGGCGATGCGGACGTAGCCCGCCGGTGATGTCGGCGCCGGGCGTTCGGCCCGAGGACCGCGGATGGTCAGCGGTCGGACCGCCGGCTCCACCCGGTCGGTCGGTCAGGCCAGGTGGTCCGGTCGGCCATCCGCGCACGGGGCAGACCAGCGGTGGCGTCGCGGCGTTCGGAGGGCATGCAGGGACGGTAGGACGCGGCCGGGTCGACACGCCCGCAACGCCGTGCGCCGACATTGTCGGCAGATTGCGACACCGCCGCGACAGCGTGCTGACGGTGTCGGGACGCCGCCGTTACCTGGGCGATCACCGCGTGGCGGGCAGCCGGGCCAGAGGGTCTTTCGCGCCTCGCCGACTGTCACAGGGGGCGGCTATGGTGTCCGCTCAGCGTGACCGCAGCGACCGGAGGGTGGCAGCGATGAGCGACCACGACGACCTCACCGCCGCCCGCCGTGCGCTCGGCCGCCGCCTCGCCCACCTACGCAAAGCCGCAGGTCACACGCAACACGGCCTGGCCCGGCTCGTGCAGTACGGCCGCAGCTCCGTGGCGAACACCGAAACCGGCCGCCAGCACCCCGAGCGGTCCTTCTGGGCCCGCTGCGACACCGTGCTGGGCACGGGCGCGGTGCTGACCGCCGAGTACGACCGCATCGCCGACCTGGACCACCGACGCCGCCACGCCGTCCGCCCCGCCCACACCAGTCCCCCGCTCGCCGGCGGCGAGACGCTGTGGGAGAACGAGGACCGCATCAACGCCCGCCGACTCGTCCTGACGACCATGGGCGACGACGCGCAGCTGACCGACCTGGAACACCACCTCCAGAAGGCGATCGCAGATCAGGGACGATGCCCCGCCGCGAGTCTCTTGGCGCGGCTACGTCCGCTGCGGGTCAGCGTCGACCAGCTCATGGCAGCCCGGCAACACCCACCGCAGCGCGCCCGCCTCTACACCGCCGCCGCGCACCTGTCGGGCCTGCTCGCCGCCCTCGCCCTGGACCAACGCGCCTACCGCATCGCGCACGCCTATGCCGCCGAAGCGTTCGACCTCGCCCACTCCGCCCAGCAACCCGATACCCAGGCATGGGCCCGCACCATCCAGAGTCTGGTTGCCCTCTACAGCGGCGACCTGCCCGACGCGCTCTCCTACGCCGAGGACGGACTCCGCCGCGCCGACACCGGACCGCTGATCCGGTTCACGGTCAACGGCCAAGGCCAGACACACGGCCTCGATCACCGCCCCAGCGGCGGCGCGAACGTTGCGCCGACCAAGGACGCGCAGCCGGACGGTCGGGCCGAGACCGACCTCGGCTCGTACCGTCCCGCCCAGGACCCGGCCACCGCACCGTCGCGTCCGCCTACATAGCCAGCCGCGCTTCACGGACCGGCGGGTGGGCCGGGGCGAGCTTCCACCAACGTCAGGCATTCAGCGATATGCTTCGATTTTATTACCGCCGTGTCACCAACAGGAGCGGGCGATGGCATTCATGGGTCTAGTCGGACGTCGTGGCAGCTGGCACACGACGGTGTGGGTGATGCTGGTGGCGGTGCTCGCCACCGCGGGCGTTGTGGTCCCGAGCCCGGGCCGAGCGGAGGCGTCCACCAGCCAGTTCAGGGGCGTGAACTGGGCCGATTCTCGGGACAACTTCGTCAACGGAGTGCTCTACGTCTCCGGGCTCAGTTCGTCGGACACGTACACCTCGGCCTCGACCGTGGCGGACCGGGTGGTCGGCCAGATGTACGCGATCACGGGCGCCAACACGGTGCGGATGCCGATCAACGAACCGACCGTCTCCAGCTACTGGGGCACCTACACCGGCGCGATCGACAACGCGCTCGGCAAGGGCAAGGTGATCCTGGCGTACTGGGCGCACAGCGGTGGCCGGCCTTCGAACACGACCGCTTTCCACCAGATGTGGGACACGGTGGTGGCGAGGTACGCCAGCAACCCCAACGCCTACTTCGAGGTCATCAACGAACCGTGGGGCTACAACGCGACCGACCTGAACAACATGTACTACACCTGGTTGAACCGATACCCGAACGTGCCACGCGGCCGAGTGATCCTGGACGGCACCGGATTCGCCACCAACGTCGTGGTGGTCGGCAACGACACTCGACTGAACGGCACCCTGCTCGGCGTGCATGACTACACGATGAACGTGACCCCGCCGTTCGAGGACGAGACGTCGTGGGCGAACCACATCGCCGGGTACGTCGGGCAGTACGCGAGCCGCACCGTCGCGACCGAGTGGGGCGGGCCGATGCGGCGCGGTGTCAAGGACGGCGTCGAGTACGACCCGATCGACTACAGCGTCCCGAGCGGTTCCTTCTTCGCCGACTACCTGCGCGGCGTGAGCAGCTACCTGCGCAGCACGGGGATGGGCAGCGTGTTCTGGCCCGGCCTGCGCGACGGTGACTGGTACAGCATGACCAGCAAGAGCGGTAGCGGTGCGAACATCAGCCTCTCGCTGGTGAACCCGTCCGGCCTGACCCGGCTCCGGTACGCGTGGGGGGTGGGTGACGGCGGCGGCACGTACGTCCGAATCCGCAACGCGAGTACCAGCAGCTACGTCGATGGCATGGGGAGCACGAACAACGGCGCCAACGCGGCCGGATACGGCAGCAGCACCAGCGCCAACCAGCAGTGGGTAGTCGAGAACAGCGGCACCTATGTGCGCATCAGAAACCGGGCGACCGGCCTCTACCTCGACGGCATGGGCCGCACCACCAACGGTGCCGCCGTCGGCCAGTACGCCAGCAGCACCAGCGCCAACCAGCAGTGGACGGTACTGACCGCCGCGAACAACGTACGGATCAGGAACCGGGCCACCGGCATGTACATCGACGGCATGGGCAACAGCAGCAACGGCGCCGTTCTCGCTCAGTATGTCGACACCGGCAGCATCAACCAGCAATGGAAGATCATCGCTACCGGCTGAAGGTTCTGCCTCACGGATCTTGGTAC
This sequence comes from Micromonospora zingiberis, assembly GCF_004331455.1. Taxonomy (GTDB): domain Bacteria; phylum Actinomycetota; class Actinomycetes; order Mycobacteriales; family Micromonosporaceae; genus Micromonospora; species Micromonospora zingiberis. The sequence continues at coordinate 131,756 of NZ_SJJR01000007.1, read as the reverse complement.
GAGACGGCCTCCATGGGGGCCGTCTCGTACCAAGGTCCGCAGCTGGGACCGGGAGGCCGACCAGCGATGTGACCTGATGCGGCGACTCAGTCGCCAACGACTTCAGAGAAGCTTGTCGATGGTGATCGGCAGCGAGCGGATCCGTCGGCCGGTGGCGTGATAGACGCCATTGGCGATCGCGGCGGCGACTCCGACCAGGCCGATCTCGCCGACGCCCTTGACGCCGATGGGGTTGGCGGGATCGGGCCCGCCCACGAAGACGACATCGATGTCGGGCACGTCGGCGTTGACGGGGATGAGGTAGTCGCTGAGGGTCGCATTCGCGACCCGGCCGCTGTCCGGGTCCCGGACGGTCTCCTCGAAGATGGCCATGCCGATGCCGCCGACGGTTCCGCCGATGATCTGACTGCGGGCGAGTTTCTCGTTGACGACTCGGCCGGCGTCGTTCACCGAGACGATGCGGGCGATGCGCAGCACACCGAGTTCGGGGTCGACTCTGACCTCGACAAAACGCGCGCCGAAGCCGCCGGCGGGTACGGTGGCGTGCGAGGCACCGACGAGTTTGCGCCCGAACCGGCCCAGCCGGGACACGACGAGCGACCCCACGATGACGCCTGCCTCCGCGCGCGACGGGGCGCTGTCACCGTCCACGGTGAGCTCGCTCAACCCGTGTCGCCCGAGGATCTCGGAATAGGTTTCGCCGCGCGATTCATCGTCGGCGTGCTGTAGGCGGCCCTGGTGGGCGACGACGTCTTCGATCGTGCAGCCCCGCAGCGGTGAGTCCGCGTCGTCGGAGACGAGCGTCAGGACGCGCTGCACGAGTGCGACACAGGTGTTGTGGACCGCGCTTCCCAGTGCCGTGGTGAGACCCGATCCCCCGGCCTGCGGAGCCTGCGGGAGCCGGGTATCTCCGAGCTCGAACTCGACGCGATCCACGGGCAGCCCGAGCACCTCTGCCGCGAGCTGGGTCATGACGGTATAGGTGCCGGTGCCGATGTCGGTCGCGCCGCTGCAGACATGTGCGGTGCCGTCGCGGTGCACCGTGGCGCGGGCGTGGCACTTGGCCTGGTAGTGGTTGAAGGTCACCCCGGCCATGCCGTAGCCGACCAGCCAGCGACCGTCGCGCATCGCGCCTACGGTCGGATCTCGCTGGGCCCAGCCGAACCGCTCCGCGCCCACCGTGTAGCACTCGCGCAGGGCCTTGCTGGACCAGGGAAGCCCGGTCTGGGGCTGGACCTCGGCATAGTTGCGCAACCGCAGGTCGATCGGATCCATGCCCAGCTCGTAGGAGAGCTCGTCGAGTAGCGACTCGATGGCGAAGTTGCCTTCGGCCTCGCCGGGTGCCCGCATGTGTGCGATGGGCGCGATGTTGAGCCGGACGCGCTTGTCGCGGGCGGCCACGTTCGGGCAGGCGTACGCGGCAGCCGTGCCGGCGGTGATGGGATACGGCTGCTCATCGGGCGCTTTCAACAGCGATTGCAGTGGCGCCTTCCGTGTCGGCGGTTTGCGTGTCGGCGCCTCGTGCCCCATCGAGGCGGTGGAGGTGCCCTCGTGGTCGATCGCCACCAGCTTGCCGTCGCGCGTGGCGGCGATCGTGAGGCGCTGCATCGTGCTCGGTCGGTGCCCGACGCCGGTGAACATCTCCGGCCGGGTGAGGCTGAGTTGGACCGGCCGTGCGACAACGCGTGCGGCTAGCGCGGCGAGGATCGTGTGCGGCCAGCTCCGCAGCCCGGCGCCGAAACCGCCGCCGACGTAGGGCGACAGCACCCGCACGTCGTCTTCGGCGAGCCCGAACGACGCCGCCAGCACGGCACGCACATGGAAGGGGTTCTGCGTCGAGTCGTAGACGGTGAGCGTGTCGCCGTGCCACTGCGCGACGGTGGTGAAGGGCCCGAGCGGATTGTGCGTCTCGGGCGACGTCGTGAAGGTGCCCTCAACCGTCACCTCCGCTGTCGCCATCGCCGCCTTCGCGTCGCCGCGTTTCATGTCGATGAAGTACGGGTTCGATTGCGAGCTGGCGGCGGCGTCGTCAAGGGTGAGCACCGGCTCGTCGCGGTCATAGGTGACCTCTATCAGCCGCGCCGCCGCTGCGGCCTGCTGCCGCGTCTCGGCGACGATTACCGCGACGTACTGGCCGTGATAGCTGATTCTCGCATCCTGAAGCGGCGCCGCAGGGGGCGGGAAGAACAGGTTGCGCTTGCCCTTCTGCAACCGGCCGGCGTTCTCGTGGGTGATCACCGTAAGCACGCCGAGCATGTCCGCGGCGCGGGCCGTGTCGAGGCGGACGATGCTGCCCGCGGCGATGGTGCTGCGTACCAGCGCCGCGTGTGCCATCCCCGGCAGGGTGACGTCGGAGGGGTAGTGCGCGGCCCCCAGGACCTTCGGGCGCCCGTCGACCCGGTCGACACCCGGACCCAGGGCCGCAGGCACGGCCTCGGCCATTGTCATCAGCCGGCCTCCGTGAGGGTCTGCAGAATTCGTACCAGCGTGCGCTTGGCGAGCTCAACCTTGAACGCGGTTCCGGTGACAGTGAACGTGTCGTGGATGGCCGCGTCGGCCGCCGCTCGGAACGTCTGTGTGTTGACCGATGCACCACGCAGCACCGCCTCGGCCTCCGGCGAACGCCACGGAATCGTGCCGACCCCGCCGAACGCCACCCGCGGGTGAGTGATCACCCCGTCGTCGATCGCCAGGGCGACGGCGGCCGAGGTCAGCGCGAACTCATAGGAGGAACGATCGCGGATCTTCAGGTAGCCCGACCGGGTCCCGGCCGGCAGCAGCGGAATCTCGATCGTGGTGAGTAGCTCACCGTGTTGGAGCACGTTCTCGACGTCCGGACGGTCACCGGGCAGGACGTAGAGGTCGGCCAACGGAATTCTGCGCTGCGCGCCGACGCCCTGGATGTGCGCGACGGCGTCGAGCGCGACGAGCGGCACGCAGAGGTCGGAGGCATGCACCGCGATGCAGTGCATGCTGGCACCGAGGATCGCGTGCATGCGAGCCGCCCCGCTGATGGCGGCGCAGCCCGACCCGGGCGAACGCTTGTTGCACGACAGCACGGTCGGGTCGCGGAAGTATCGGCAGCGGGTGCGCTGCAGGAGGTTCCCGCCGATCGTGGCCATGTTGCGCAGCTGGGTCGAGGCGCCCCCGAGCAGTGCCTCGCGCACGAGCGGCAGCTGCTCGGTGACCGTGACATCGGCGGCCAGTTCCTCCATCGTGACCAACGCTCCGACGTGCAGCACGTCACCGTGACGGCGGATCCCGCGCAACGGCAGACGGGTGATGTCCACCAGGCGCTCAGGTTCGAGCACCCCGTCCTTGAGCATCAGATCGATTTGGGTCGTCCCGCCGGCGAGGTAGTGCGCCTTCGGGTCGCTGCTCACCAATCCCACCGCCGAGGCCACGTCGTCGGCGCGGATGTACTCAAACGGCCGCATCGCAGGCCGCGACCTCTCGAATGGCGGCAACGATGTTCGGGTAGGCCCCGCAACGGCACACGTTGCCACTCATGAACTCGCGGATCTCCTGGTCAGAGCCCGCGCGTCCTTCCGCCAGCAGCGCTACCGCCGACATGACCTGACCCGGCGTGCAATAGCCACACTGCAACCCATCGTGACGGACAAAGGCCTCCTGCACGGGGTGCAGGACACCATCAGGCGACAACCCCTCGATCGTCGTCACCTCACGGCCATCGCACTGCGCCGCCAGCATCAGACACGACACCACCCGCCTGCCATCCACGAGCACGGTGCACGCCCCACACGCCCCCTGGTCACAGCCCTTCTTGCTCCCGGTGAGGGCGAGGTGCTCCCGCAGTGCGTCCAGCAGAGTGGTCCGGTTGTCCAGAGTCAGGTCATGACCGCTGCCGTTGACGGTGAGGCTGACGGTGGACGACCGCCCGCCTTCCGCCCGTTTCCCGCTATCTCGCACCGGACCAGACTACCGTTATCACGACTAAATGCTGACAAACCGAAATAAGCAGCAGGAAGTGGAGCATGCACGAAGTGCTGGCCGGGCTGGTGCTCGCCGCCGGTGGCGGACGCCGCTACGGCATGCCGAAGGCCCTCGTTCGTCACCACGGAAGGCCCCTGCTCGATCGCTCGATCGCCGTTCTCCGCGCGGCATCGTGCGACCCCGTGGTCGTGGTCCTTGGCGCGGCGGCCGACGATGTTCGGGCTCGTGGTGCCCTCGATGGGGTCGTGGCCATCGACAATTCCGACTGGGCCACCGGCATGGGATCGTCCCTGCGAGCCGGGCTGGCCGCGCTCGCGGACACCGACGCCGTGGCGGTCGTGGTGACCCTGGTCGACATGCCCGGCGTGACGGCCGCAGCGGTACGGCGGGTCACCGCCGGAGCTGGCCCCGCGGCGTTGGTCACGGCCGGATACGACAGCGGCCGGCCCGGCCACCCGGTGCTACTCGGTCGGGACCACTGGGCGGGCGTGGCGGCGCTGGCCGTCGGTGACGTCGGCGCTCGGCCCTACCTGCGGGCCAACGCAGCTTCCGTCAGGGTCGTGCCCTGTGCCGACGTGGCAGACGACGAGGACCTGGATCTGGCCCCGCAGCCGTGACGTACCGAACGAACCGCCGTCGCGATGGCGATGGGCATCACGCAGAGGTGTGTGGTCGCTCCGGTGCTGTCGCCTACTCAGCCCGCAGCGGCATGTCCGCGAGCACCTGCCAGCCCGCACCGGGCACTCGGCCCGCCTCGAACCGTCCGCCGAGCAGGTGCACCCGTTCCCGCATACCGACCAGGCCGTAACCGCCGCCCCCGGACCTTCTCGGCTGGTCGGTGTGTCGACCCTCGTCGCGCACCTGCACGCGGACCGTCCCGTCGCCGGCCCGTACCGTCGCGGTGATCTCACGGGCGCCGACGGCGTAGCGCCGCGCGTTCGTCACCGACTCCTGGACCAGCCGCAGCACCGTGGTCGCGACCACCGCCGGTACGGGCTCGGCGAGGTCCACCGCCAACCGGACCGGCGTGGCGCCTGCCGAAGTGGCTGTCGCCGCGCGCAGGTCGGCGAGCAGGTCCGTGGTCGGCGTCGCCGGTTCCCCGTCGACGTCCTGCAGCATGGCGACCATCCGCTGCATCGCCGAGAGGGCGTCCCCGCCGGCACGTTCGATCACCGGCAGCACCCGCGCCGCAGCGCCGGGATCAGGTACGGCCACCGCCTGCGCCGCCTGGGCCTGCACCACCATGCCGCCAATGTGGTGTGCCACCACGTCGTGCAGCTCCCGTGCCAGGGCGACCCGCTCCTGCAACTGCGCCGCGACCACCACAGCCCGCATCTCCCGCGCCTGCCGGGCGTCGCGCACCCGCAGGTACCACCCGGCGAGAATGGCCGCCACCGGCAGGATCCCCGACCAACCCAGATCCTGCGGAGCGCCTGGGTGCTCCGGCCTCAGCACACCAACCAGCAGACAGCTGAGCAGCAGCAGCCCCACCAGGCCGGCGGCGGTGGACCTGGCCGACCGGCGGACCACAGCGACGATGACGGCCAGGACCGCGACGACCTCGGCAGCCCCCAGCCCACCCGCGGCGGAGGGGACCGCGACGCCGGCCAGCCGCAGCACCACCGACCACACCAGCAGGACCACCACGACACCTACGCCCCCGACAACCGGCCAACGGGACGCCAGCAACGCGAGGGCACACACCGCGAGGAAGCCCGGCAGCTCCCACCGCTGGTCGTAATGTCCCAACTCGCTCGCGCCGCCCCGTCCAGAGCCAGCGCAAGCAGGAGCAGCCCGGCCAACGGCCAGTCCCAGGTGATCAGAGCCCGCCAGTCGATCTTCACGCCGCCACCACAGCAGTCCTCGCATCGGTCCGAATCCGGGGGCCGCCGGTGACGATAGTGGGGCAGGCGTTCCGCTCCGGTAACGACGAACCGTACCCCGACCCGTACTGTCTCCGGTGTCCTCCCGGCGAGTGTGGAGGCGCTGCGCGGGATGGTGAGCAGACGGTGGTGTGGGCGCTGGTGCTGCGACTGTGTCCGTGGGCTGTTCCGCTGGTGGTCCTGGCCCTGCTCGACGTGCAGATCTCCGGGGAACTCCAAACGGCGGGCCGAGGATGGGTGGTGCTGGGCGTCGTTCCGATGGCGGCCATGGCGCTGCTGGCACAGGTACGGCCGGTTGCCGGGGCGCTGGGTGCCGCGGCAACTCTCGTCGTCTCGACCGGGGTACTGCGGGCGGTCGGCGCCGAGATGCTGGCGGGTCTGGCAATGACCGAGGTCGCCGCCCTGGCGATCGTCATCGTGGCAGTGGTCCGGCAGGTTCCCGGGGTTGTCGCGACCGGCCTCATCGGATTGCTCCTGGCCACCGGTGTGACTGCGGCGCAACTACGGCCGCAGTACTGGTCGCTACCGGCGGGGTCGGAACCGGAGCCATGGTGGAGTGTGTCGCTGTCGGGAATGGCGATGGTGGTGCTGCCGGTGGCGTACGGGTGGTATCTGCGGGGTCGTGACCGGCAACGGGCCCGTGCGAGCCGGGCCGCGGTGATCGCGGTACAGCAGCGGGAGCGGCTCGGCCTGGCGCGGGAACTCCGCGACGTGGTGACGCACCAGGTCAGCGCGATGATCGAGCAGGCACAGGCCGCACAGGAACGCGCCGCGTCGGACCCCGGCGCGGCAGCCAACGCCCTGCCGGTGATCGAACGCTCCGGAATCGAGGCGCTGTCCTCGATGCGTCACCTGGTCGCCGCGCTACGCGAGGGCGAACCGGGCGAAGGCAGGACGTCGGCACCGCTGACCCGGACCACCGACCTGTCGGCCGACCTGCGGGCAATGACGTCGGCCGGCAGTCCGCCGGTCCGGGTGACAGTCGATCTCGCCGAACCGGTGGCCGACGAGGTCGCGACATCGGTGCTGCGCCTCGTACAGGAGTCGGTGACCAATGCCCGCCGGCATGCCGCCGGGGCACGGGAGATCGTGGCATCGGTACGGACCGAGCAGGGGTACGTCCGGGTCGAGGTCCACGACGACGGGCGGGTGACCCGGACGATCGGCAGACGTCGCCGTGGCTTCGGACTCGTCGGCATGCGGGAGCGGGTGCGCCTGCTCGGCGGCCGGTTCACCGCTGGCCGCACGAGCGGCGGCTGGCGAGTGATCGCCGACCTGCCGCTGCACCGGGCCGAGCGGTAGTGCTGTTCGCCGAACAACCCGCAGCAGGCGGAGAGCGCCGGTCCCAGGCTGCCCGATGTCCATCGTCGCCGCACCGGGATCAACGGCGGACCGGGCAACACATGGCGGCTCCGGGGCGGCGCTACGACCAACCCGTATCATTCGTGCCCGATGGGCGGGATGGACGGAGACGGTAGCCAGTGCGGGTCTTGATCGCCGATGACCAGGAGCTGATGCGGGTCGGGTTCCGGATGATCCTGGAAGCCCAGCCGGACATCACCGTGGTGGCCGACGTCGCCGACGGGCGAGCGGCGGTCGAGGCGGCGCGTCGCCTGCGCCCGGACGTGTGCCTACTGGACATCCGGATGCCGGGCCTGGACGGACTACAGGTCACCCGGCTGCTCGCGGGTCCCGACGTGGCCGATCCGATCGCCGTCGTCGTCATCACCATGTTCGACGACGACGAGTACGTGGACACCGCCCTACAGTCCGGGGCGAGCGGGTTCCTGCTCAAGGACTGCGGACCGGCCCTGCTGGTCGAGGCGGTCCGAGCGGCCGTCCGCGGCGACGTCCTGGTGGCGCCACAGGTCACCGTCCGGCTGCTGCGTCATTTCCGGCACCGGCCGCAGGTCCGGACGACCGCACCGGTGGAGGCCCTGACGGACCGGGAAAACGACGTCGTACGGGCGGTGGCCCGGGGACTGACCAACCAGGAGATCGCGGACGAGCTGTTCGTGGCGGTGTCCACCGTCAAGACCCACCTGGCTGCCGCGCAGTCGAAGCTCGGCGTACGCAACCGGGTCGAGGTCGCATCCTGGGCATGGCGAGCCGGGCTGGTCGACGCCTGACAGCTCCCCCATCCGGGAGCAAGGCGCCTGGTCGGCCGTTGAGCACCCCGAACTCGTCCTGCCGAGCAGGAGATCTCGCTCATCGGCACGGTCGGCGCGGTGACGTCGCCTCCACCTTTCGAACGAGGCGCGGCACCTGATATCCGCCCAGCGCCGAGCCGACGCCGGCTCGCGGACGGAAGAGGCCGCCGCCTCCGTTCGGCAGTCTCTACGACATGAACCCGACACCGCGGTACAAGGCCAGGCCACCGGCCCGAACGGCTGGTGGCGTCGGCACTGTCGCGGTTCTGCCGTCAACGCCCGACACGCGGCCCGGTGCCGGCCCGCCTGATCGCCGCACGCCGGATGGCCCACCCGGTCTCCGTCACCGCACATACCCGCCAATCCCTCTCCTGAAGGAGAAGAGCATGCGTCACACCCGTCCGTTCGTCATCGGGGCTGTCCTCGCCGCCACCACCCTGCTCACCGGCTGCGCCAACAGCCAGGGCACATCCGCCGCGCCGTCGGGCACGCCCGCACCCGTCACGTCCACGCCGGCCGGGTCGTCCGTTCCGGCGGTCCCCGCCGAGCCGTCGACCGCGCCGGCCTCTGCCGCGCCAACCGGCAGCACCGGCACCACCCCGGCCAAGCCGACGACCAGGGCGAAGGCCACGTCGGACCTGTCCGGGCTCCGCATCACCGGCATCAAGGCCGGCAAGAGCGTCCTGATCGACGTCGCCGGCGACGACGCGGATCGCTTCCTGCAAGTGGGCCAGGGCGGAGTCGACTTCACCGGGACCGAACGGACGGACGCCACGATGATGGCCCTGTACCCGGCCGCGGTGTCGGCGAAGAACCGGGTGGTCATCAAGCCGCCGTTCTGGAACGAGGAGGTCGGCGGCGGATACTGCGTCGCGGACACCGCCGGTGCCGCGCTGAAGCTGGAGAACTGCCAGGACGGTAAGGCGTCGCAGGTCTGGCGGGTGCAGCTGGCAGGTGACTCCGGCCTGTTCGAACTACACGGCGCGTACGGCGTCATCGGCGTCAAGAACGGCCGCATCACGGCCTCCGGGGACAGGGACACCGGCCTGCAGGTCCTGCCGTACGCCCAGTGACGCTCGACCAGCTGGTCTTCTCGTCGACGCCAGCTGCGTCCACAGCCTGCGCCCCACCATCACGTATTCGCGCCGTCGCCGTCCTGCACCACATCGGATCATCCCCCTCGGCATCGAACGACCTCACCTGACTGAAGAAAAGTTCGGTGCTGCGGTACGCCTAGCAGAGAGAAGCAGAAACATGGCATTCACGGTTTACCTGGCACTGTTCGCAGTGGCCGCATCCGCAGCCGTCTTCGTCGCAAGCCGCAAGCGCCTGAGCCTCGCCGCCGCGTCGGGACTGTCGGCGCTCACCTTCCTGGGCATCGCCGCAGCCTCGATCCTGTGGGTGCAGGTGGCCATCAGCGGCATGGACGGCTGAACGCGCTGCACTGCTCCGGGCAGGCACGACCGGCATGGCGTGCCTTTGTCCAGGATGGTGGCCCACTGGTCCCCGCCGACCTGGGTGGCCGGCGGGGACGTCGGTGGCGGAGCGGATGGTCACCCGCAGCAGCCACCACCGGAGGAGACGGTGACCAGGCCGAGTTCGGCGCGCGGGCGGCCGTCGCCCGCCGGGTCCTGGTCGACGGTGTCGAACTGGTCGCCAGCGAGGGCGGCGAGTTGCAGTGCGACATCCGGATCGAGGCCGAGTTCGGCGGCGGCGGCGCGGGTGGCGGCGGCGACGGTGCCGGCGAGCGGCAGGTGGCGCAAGGCCGCGGAGATGAGCTGGCCGGGAGTGTCCGGGGCGAGGCCGTAGCGGGCGGCGGCGTCGTCGAGCATCGCCGCGTAGCCCCGGGTGGCGGAGCAGACACCAGTCTCGGGCAGGTCGAGCTGCACGTCGTGGGCGGCGGTCCAGTCCCCGGCGAAGGCGGCGGTGATGGAGCGGACTTGCTCGTAGCCGGTGGCCATGAGGAAGGTCGGGGCGCGGCCGTAGGACTTCATGCCGACGGCGAAGTAGCCGGACTCGGGCTGGGTGAGTTCGTCGACGCCGTGCGGGCGGACGGTGCCGCAGGAGTGCTCGTTCGGGTCGATCAGCGGCGCGAGGGTCCGGGTGCAGCCCAGCACGGGATCCAGGTCGAGACGCAGTTCGGCGGCGATGGTGTGGTCGGGTCGGAAGCCGGTGGCGGCGATGATCCGGTCGGCGGTCAGGATGCGCCCGTCAGCGGCGGTCAGCTCGGCGTGCCTGCCGGCGGCGGCGACGGTGTGCACGGCGAAGCCGGTGACCAACTGGACACGACCGGAGTCGACGAGCAGTTTGATCCCGGTGCCCAGCGCCCCGCGGCCGGGCAACGCATCGGCGTCCCCGCCGCCGAGCGCCCGGTCGATCGAGCCGCCGCGGGTGCCCCAGGTGATGGTCGTGCCCGGCTCCTGCTCGGCGAGTTCGGCGAGCGCGAGCAGCGTGTTCGCAGCGGAGTGCCCCGCACCGACGACGACGGTGTGCCGGCCGGCGAACCGGTCGCGGTCGGCGCCGAGCACGTCGGGCAGCGCGCCCTCGATCAGCATCGCGGTCTGCGGGTCGGTCTCGCCGTGCGCGGGCAGCCCGGTGGCGCCGAGCACGTTCGGGGTACGCCAGGTGCCGGAGGCGTCGATCACCGCCGAGGCGAGCACGTCCTGGCCGGTGGCCAGCCGTACCACGAACGGCGTGTTCTCACGGCCGGCGGTCGTGACCCGGTCCACGCCGACGCGGCCGATCGCCGTGACCGGGGCGTCGTAGCGCACGTGCGGCGCGAGCTGCGGCAGCGTGGCCAGGGGGCGCAGGTACGCCTCGACCAGGTCGGCGCCGGTGGGCAGCGTCTCGGGATCGGGGGCGGCCCAGCCGGCGGCCTCCAGCAGGCGGCGGGCGGCGTGGTCGATGTTGTACCGCCACGGCGAGAACAGCCGCACATGCCCCCACTCGGCCACGGCCGCACCGGCCGAGGGCCCCGCCTCCAGCACGGTGAACGGCAGTCCCCGCTCGTGCAGGTGTGCCGCCGCCGCCAGCCCCACCGGGCCGGCGCCGATGACCACGACCGGGTGCGGCCCGTCGACCCGCCCGGCCTGACCGGCCACCCCGACCGTCTGGGCCGCCACGGTGTCATCATCGGTGACTGATGCGTCGCTGGGGCCGCAGCAGCTCGCGCCCGCAGCGACCACCCCGGTCGCCGCACCCGGGTCGCCGCAGGCGGCAGCCCGCGTGGTGGCACAGCACGGTACGGTCTGGTCCTCGCTCATGATGACTCTCCCTGCTTCCTGACGTGGGGCGACGCGACCCGCCGGACACCGCGCCCAGCGGCGATCACGCCGGTCGGTCGACAGCCGTGACCTCGGTGCGGTCCAGGGCGCATCAGCCCCCACTGATCGGTCATCTCGATTCTTGTCGAACCGGCGACCCCACCTTGCATCTTAGCTAGACGACTGTCAAGCTAGGCGCATGTCGGTTCTTCCCGTGCTGGACGCCGCGGCGGCGCAGGGCTGCTGCCCTCCCCTGTCGGTGCAGCCGCTCGCACCAGAGGTCGCCGGTGAGCTGGCGCCGCTGTTCAAGGCACTGGGCGACCCGGTCAGGCTGCGACTGCTGTCGCTCATCGCCTCCACCACGGAGGTCTGCGTCTGCGACCTGACCGATGCCTTCGACGTGACCGGGGCGACGATCTCGCACCACCTGCGGGTACTCCGCGAAACCGGCATGGTCGGCTGCGAGCGCCGGGGCACCTGGGTCTACTACTGGGTGCGCCAGGAGGCGTTGGACCTGCTCGGCAACCTGCTGACCAGCAACACCGACGCGCCACCCCGCACCGTATCCGCGGCGCCGGACACCCACTCCGACTTGAATCAGGACACGCTGATATCAGCCAATCCTGATGTGGTGCGGTTGTTGGCGGACCCGCTGCGGGCGAAGATCGTGCAGATCCTCGCCGACGGCCCCGCGACCACGTCGCACCTGGTCACCGACACCGGCGCGAAGCAGCCCAACGTGTCCGGTCATCTCAAGCTGCTGCGCGAGGCCGGCGTCGTGACCGCCGAGCCACGCGGACGCTTCACCTATTACCGGCTCAGCCCCGACGCCCTGCAGGGCGCGGCACTGCACCTGGCCGACCTCGCCGCGCAGGCCCGGACCCACTCCCAGAACTTCAAGACCTGCTGACATGACGAACACCACCACCGCTGGCGACGCGCCGCCGGCGGTCGTCGCGCGGCTGTCGCGCCTCGACCAGTTCCTCCCGCTGTGGATCGGCCTGGCCATGGCCGCCGGCCTGCTGCTCGGCCGGCTCATCCCCGGCCTGGACACCGCCCTGGAGGCGGTGAAGATCGGCGGGATCTCCCTGCCAATCGCCCTCGGCCTGCTCATCATGATGTATCCGGTGCTGGCCAAGGTCCGCTACGACCGGTTCGACACCGTCACCGGCGACCGGCGGCTACTGCTGTCCTCGCTACTGCTCAACTGGGTCCTCGGCCCGGCCCTGATGTTCGCCCTCGCCTGGATCTTCCTCGCCGACCACGCCGAGTACCGCACCGGCCTGATCATCGTCGGCTTGGCCCGCTGCATCGCCATGGTCATCATCTGGAACGACCTGGCCCGGGGCGACCGCGAAGCCGCCGCCGTCCTCGTCGCCCTCAACTCCGTGTTCCAGGTCCTCGCGTTCGGCCTGCTCGGCTGGTTCTACCTCTCCGCGCTGCCGGACTGGCTGAACCTGTCCGGCGCACGACTGGAGGTGTCCGGGTGGGACATCGCGGTCAACGTGCTGATCTTCCTCGGCATCCCCCTGCTCGCCGGCTACCTCACCCGCCACCTCGGCGAACGCGCAAAGGGCCGCACCTGGTACGAGAGCCGATTCCTGCCAACGATCGGGCCGGTCACCCTCTACGGGCTGCTGTTCACCATCGTCATCCTGTTCGCCCTCCAGGGCGACGCCATCACCTCGCAGCCGTGGGACGTCGCGCTGATCGCCGTGCCACTGCTGGTGTACTTCGCGGTCATGTGGGCCGGCTCCTTCGCCCTCGGCCGGGCCATCGGCCTGAACTACGAGCGCACCACCACCCTCGCGTTCACCGCCGCCGGCAACAACTTCGAACTCGCCATCGCCGTCGCCATCGGCACGTTCGGCGTCACCAGCGGACAGGCCCTCGCCGGCGTCGTCGGCCCGCTCATCGAGGTGCCCGCGCTGGTCGCCCTGGTCTACGTCAGCCTCGCCCTGCGACGGCGCCTGTTCCCGCGACAGTGTCCTGCGCCGCCGCAGCCGCGCTCTCCGAGATCGGCATCGACCCCGACAGCGACAAGGAAAGCCCTCATGCCCAACGACAAGCCAAGCGTCCTGTTCGTCTGTGTCCACAACGCTGGCCGCTCCCAGATGGCCGCCGGCTGGCTACGCCACCTCGCCGGCCACGCCGTCGAGGTCCGCTCCGCCGGCTCCGCCCCCGCCGGGACGATCAATCCCGCCGCCGTCGAGGCCATGCGCGAGGTCGGCATCGACATCACCGGCCAGAAGCCCACGTTGCTCGAGTACGACACCGTCGAAGCCTCCGACATCGTCATCACCATGGGCTGCGGCGACGCCTGCCCCGTCTTCCCCGGCAAGCGCTACGAGGACTGGAAACTCGAAGACCCGGCCGGCAAGGGCATCGCGGCCGTCCGCCCCATCCGCGACGAGATCAAGGCCCGCATCGAGCACCTGCTCGCTGGCCTCATCCCGACGAACTGACGGCGCTCCATAGCCGCGATACCCGACTGCCACCCGAGGCTGCGACGTCGCGCCGGTCGGTGACGCCGGTGCTGTCGCGCGACGCCAGGCGGGCGGTCGTTGCGATGTCCGCGGTTCGGGATGGGTCGGTGCGGTGTGGACACTCACCGTCGTTATCTCTTTGTTACCTCTGGCATGCAATGGGGTGGATTGCTGGCGCGTGTACGTCGCATCGGATCGCCAGTGGCTCAGGAGACGTCAGCGGCGACATAGCTGTCCGGGTGGACAAGACAAGGACGAACACCATGTCTCGTACGGCAAAGCGGTTGTTCCTCGGCGTGACCCTCATGATCGGTGCCGTCGCGACGACGGCGTGCGCCGCCGGAGGACCGGCCGACAGTCCCACGACCGAACCCCCGACGCCTGTCACGACTGACACTCAGCCGCAGGTGACGCCGACCTCGCCGCAGGCGGGGGAGGCCGGGAACGCCGGCAGATCCCCGGATGCCAAAGCAGGCCGCCCGGTCACCTCGGATGTGTCTGTCCTGGAGAGGCTCGGCGTTACCTTCAACGCTGGTGTTCTCATCGATGTGGCTGACGACGGGCTCGACCGGTACATGGAAGTGGGCCGAAACGGTGTGGTCGACTTCACCGGCACCAGCAGGACCGACAACACGATGATGGCGTTGAAGCCGGCGCAGGTCCCTAGCCGCACCGACGAGACCAAGAACCGGGTGGTCATCGCGCCGCCGTTCTACAACGAGGATCTCGGTCCTGGCCAGTGCGTCACCGACACGGCGCCGCTCCAGCTGAAGCTTCAGACCTGTAAGCCCGGGTCCGCCGCGCAGACCTGGCAGATCTATCCCGCCGGAGACTCCGGGCAGTTCGAATTGCACGGCCCCAAGACCGTCATCCGAGTCAACGACGGCAAGATCACCAGCGGTCAAGGATATGTCGGCCTACAAACCATCAAGTTCGCCGACTGACAGGCCTCGGAGCGGTCGGGGCGCTCGCCTACGCGGGCCACCCCGACCGGATGGCACGCGTGGCGTCGCGAGTAGCGCCTACTGGAGAAGCATGAGAAGATCCTCTGCCGCCGCAACAGTTGTCGAAGCGCCGGCCGTGGCAGCGTCACCGCGCACTGTCCGCCCAGCGGACATCGGATCCCCGTCGGCATCTGGTCGACGACCGAACGACGTAGCAGGAGCCTCGCCGCCAGTGCGTACCTCTGAGGACTTTGACGCCTTCTACAGCGCGTCGTCGCGCCGGGTCCTCGCCCACGTCTGCGCCATGGTGGGTAGCCAGGCCGACGCTGAAGACGCGGTCGCAGAGGCGTACCTCAAGGCATGGAACCGGTGGAACCGGATCCGGCAGTACGACAGTCCAGAAGCATGGGTACGTCAGGTCGCCTACCGTCACGCGGTCAGCACCTGGCGCAGAGCCGTCAACCGGCTGCGCGCCCACCACCGCGACACCACGGAGCAGGAGGTGGAAGCGTTGAACCCCAACCACGTAGCGCTTGTCACCGCGCTCCGCCACATCCCAGCCAATCACCGGCGGGCCGTCGTGCTGCACCACCTGGTCGGGTTGACCGTGGCGGAGATCGCGCAGGAGATGGGCGCCGCACCCGGCACCGTCATGTCATGGCTTTCTCGTGGCCGCCACGCGCTTGCCGCACATCTGTCGGACGAGGGCACGTACGAGGCGAGGAGAGTTCGTGATGTCTGACGATCACCTTGCCGATGAGCTGAACGACTATGCCGCTCACCTGCACGGCGTGGGTCGACTGCCCACACCGGTCGAGATCCGCCAACTCGCCAGCCGACGTAGACAGCGCAAGGCCGTCACCGCCACCTTCGGACTCGTCCTGGTCGGGATGCTGGGCCTCGGCTTCGCCGTTACTCGAACTGCTGGAGCACCACCATCGTCCACGCCGACCCCTCCTGCCCCTACCCCGAGCAGGCCATCCGATGCCAGCCCGAGTACGGGGGCCTCGCCGTCGGGCACATCCTCACCGAGCAGCAGGACACCAGAACCCGGCGCAAGTTCCGGCTCCCAGGGACCGCCGCTGTATTCCTCGGACGTGTCTGTTCTGAAGAGGCTCGGCGTTGAATTCAACGTTGGTGTTCTCATCGATGTGGCTGACGACGGGCTCGACCGGTACATGGAAGTGGGCCCGAACGGTGTGGTCGACTTCACCGGCACCAGCAGGACCGACAACACGATGATGGCGTTGAAGCCGGCGCGGGTCCCTAGCCGCACCGACGAGACCAAGAACCGGGTGGTCATCGCGCCGCCGTTCTACAACGAGGATCTCGGTCCTGGCCAGTGCGTCACCGACACCGCGCCGGGCGTGCTGAAGCTTCAGACCTGTGAGCCCGGGTCCGCAGCACAGACCTGGCAGGTGTACCCCGCCGGAGACTCCGGGCAGTTCGAATTGCACGGCCCCAAGACCGTCATCCGAGTCAACGAAGGCAAGATCACCAGCGGTGAAGGATACGTCGGCCTACAAACCATCACATTCGCCGACTAGTAGTGCTTTGTCATGATCGGAGACGGGCCTCGGGGTCTTCGTCTTGTGGGAAGCGGGTTTTGCAGGTGGGGCATGCGCCGGCCAGTCTGGCCAGGAGGGCTTGGAGTTCGCGGAGTACGGCGTAGAGGTCAGGCCGACGCGGGAGCTTTGGGTCGAGTGACCCTCCTTGGCAAGGTGACGCCCGATGACGAGACGCGAGTCATTCGGTGCGACGGACGAAAGCGCCAGGCGCAGCTGCGTACAGGTGTTGTCGGTTGATCTCTTGACGTACAACCAAACGGTGGGCGTCAATATATCTATGCGGCGCTACGGTTCCGCTGACAGTCGACGTGACGCCAGCGGGCACGAGCAATGCTGATGCCCATCGCTCGTCTCAGACGTCTTGCCTCGACAACCCTTTGCTCAGCACCCACTCGAACTTCGACGTCGGCTGATCGTCCTGGTTCACCAAGAACACCGCCGCACCATGTGCGGCGCATCGGTTCGGCACCTTCCGACACGAAGGACAGGGAAGCAGATCAGAACGGGCGGTCATGGCCGCGGGGGTCCGTGACGCCAGACAAGCAGTGAGTGGCAGGAGGGAGTCCCAGGTTGGTAGCGAGGGTGATTCGTGGCGTTGCCGTGGCGGCGCTCGCGGTGGTGGTGACGCTACCGGGTGCGGCGACGCCAGCGCGGGCGGCCGGCGTCGACGCGATCAAGAAGGTGGGTGAGGTCGCCTTCGGGCTCCTCCTGCAGAGCCGCCAGGGTGAACTGACCGAGCAGCAGATCATTCAGGCGTTGCAGCAGTTTGTCGGGGTTGTCCGCGACGCCGAGAGCGAAATCATCTCGCATCTGGACGCGGTCGCGGCGGCCCCCTGGGTCGGCGCCGCCCAGCACGCGATCCTGGAGGTGCCTTCCCTTCCGCTCCTCGCCGAGGACCCGCTGCAGGACTACGCATTGCAGGTAGCGCTGCACGCACGTCAGGCCAAGAGCGTCTTCGACGCGGTCGAATTCGGCCCTGAGGCCGATCATCTCGGTTTTGCCGTCGCATCGCTCTACGCGGTCGGACTTCAGGCAAGGATCGCCGCAGGGCTCGGCACGACGACGTATCTGCCGAACTATCGAACGGCGATGGAGGCGATCGTCAACCGGCTGGAGCCGCAGTGCTCCTCCCGGGAGGGCGACATGGACTACCACCCGTCGATCTACCACGTGGTGCACACCTGCAGGACGCCCTACGGTGACCGCACCTTCCAGGATTACCAGGTCAACGGCCACTGGCAGGAAGGGCCATGGACCGAGGCGACGCTCAAGGCCGCCGCCGGGGCCGCTACGAGCTGGGTGGTCGCCAAGGACGTCCTGCAACGGATGAACAACGGAGGGATCTGAGGATGGCGACCAGGATCAAGCGGATCGCCGTACGAGGGTTGGTCGCCGTGATGGTGGCCACCGGGGCGGCGGTGCCGGCCGCCCCACGGCCGGCGCAGGCGGTGGACCCGGGCACGATCATCCAAGTGGCACAGTTCGCCTACGCCGCGTACTCCCTCTACAGCGGGTCAAAAAGCGGTGAGCTGACGCTTGAGCAGGCAGTCGGAATGATGATCAGTGAGGTGCGGCGCTCCGAGCAAGCGATCAAGAATCACATGGACGCGCTGACCGTCGCCGAGGTTCGAGGCTGCACCGAGCACGCCATGCTGGAGTTCGTCGAGAGTCAGGACTTCTCGCTCAGCCTCAAGCAACGATTCGCGCAAGACGCCACTGGTTGCGTTACGGCCATCAGCGTCCGCTACGACGTGGTCGCGCAGAACTTCAACTTCGCGGCAATGCGTGACCTCGGCATCCTCATCGCGACGCTGGGGCCGGTGGCGTTGGCGGCGCGGGCCCAGGCGAACCTGCAGACCGCGCAACTGGAGGCGTACCTGATCGCCGCCTTCACCAAGATCCAGTCGACGTTCCAGGTGTACTGCGACATGTACTTCGACCGGTTCTTCCTGCCAATCCCGAACGAGGAAGAGGTTTGGCAGATCTACCCGGAATTGTTCATCCCCGGCTACTTCTACTGCTCGGAACATGCTGGCGGACCGATGGCCACCCGGCACGAGTACGCGCTGTGGCGCTGGGGGGTGTTCGCCGGCTATCCGGATCCGTCCAACCCAGGTCGGATGTTGAACTACTATCCCCACTGGCAAGCGCTTCGCGACAGTGTCGCACAACGATCGCTGTCCGGAATCCTCACCAACGCCCTCGCCGAGCTTCGATCCTAATCCCCCGTTACCCCACCAGCCCCGAACGGCCCGCAGGAAGCAGGTGGGGCAAAGGAAACACGTTGCCCTGGTCGCGATGGCGCATGTCCGGTCATTGCCGAACAGCGAACACCGGTCAGGACAGGTACTTTGCGAACCAGTCGAGCATGGGCTCGGGGCGGCGCTGGAACTCCAGGTAGCCGTCCCAGCGCGCGGTCGTCCCTTCGATCCAGTGCAGCTTCTTCTCGGTGATGGGGATGTTGTCGTACATCGTCTGGACGTCGCTGGGGTCGGTGAGGATGTCATCGCGTACCTGGTAAAGGAAGGTGGGGACGCGGACACTGCGAGCCCATTCCTGCGGGCTGCGGCGGGCGAAGCCGATGCCGGTCTGCCGGATGATGAGCTGTTCCAGGTCGTCGAGCCGGCCCGCCGCGTCGAGCATCGCCAGTCGGCGTTCCATGATGACCCGCGCGGTCACCGGCTGCGGTGCGACGAGGCAGCGTACGCCCTCGAACGCCTCGGGGAACTGGGTCATGGCAGCGAAGGTGGAGCTGGCGCCGAGGCATCGGCTGAACAGGCCGATGGCCGCGTCGCGGGTGTCCGGGCGGTGGCGGGCGTAGGTGAGTGCGCCGACGACGTCGCGGGCCTCGAAGAGGCCGCTTGAGCTGATGCCGCCGTTGCCGGCGCCGCTGAGACCGTGGTTACGCAGGTCGTAGGCGAGGACGTGGTAGCCGGCGTCGTGCAGGATCCGGTAGTCGGGTACGAAGTCGACCTCGAATCCGTTGCCGCTGGCTGCCCAGGCCGAGTGCCAGGGCTCCAGGTGGGTGGGCAGGCCGGCGCGGGTGAAGCCCATCGGGTGGTTCGCGATGACCAGCCTGGTCGCGCCGGGCGCGGGCAGGAACCAGCCCTCCAGCGGCACTCCGTCGCGGGACGGGAAGGTGACGTCCTCGACGTCGAGTCCGAGTTCGCCCGGCGAGCGCAGCACCGGTGAGCGGGGTGGGTAGCTGAATCCGGCCGCGATCCGGTTCAGCAGGTCTGCGATCCGGTCCTCGGCCGGCGCCTGTCGTACCTCGGTCATGGTGGTCAGCTCCTTTCCTTGCGGTCGTCCTCGCCGAGCAGACGCGCACGGGCTGCGGCGAGAGCGTTGGCCATCGCCCCGAGGGGACGGGCGAAGGTGGTCGTGGGTGCCGGCGCGGGACCGGTCTTGACGGTGATGGCGTGCGGGTAGACGAATTCGAGGAGTCCTTCGTCGCCGTGCTTGCGGCCGTGGCCGCTGTGTCCGCGCCCGCCGAACGGCAGCCCGGCGTGCTGCGAGAAGGCGAGCGCGTCGTTGACGCTGGTCATACCGACGCGCAGGCGGCGGGCGATGTCCTCGCCCCGGTCGCGGCTGAACACGGCGCTGCCCAGGCCGTACGGGCTGGCGTTGATCCGGGTGATCGCCTCCTCGGTGTCGCGGACCCGGACGATCGACAGCACCGGCCCGAAGGTTTCCTCGGTGGCGGCCAGGGCGTCCGGCGGGACGTCGATGAGGATGGTGGGTTGGATGTACCGGTCGTCGGTGGTCCCGTCGGCCGGTGGGCCGACCACGGCGGTGGCGCCCCGCTGGAGTGCGTCGGCGACGTGGTGGCGGATGACCGGGATCTGGGCGGGCAGTGGGACCGGGCCGATCAGGTCGTCGTCGCCACTGCCGGCATGCACCCGCCCGGCGTGTGCGGCGATCTTCTCCACCAGGGCGTCGTGCACGGCGTCCACGACGTAGGCCACTTCGAGGCTGATGCAGCCCAGGCCAGCGTTCTGGAGGGCACCCCAGGTGATGTGGGCGGCGGCGTCGTCCAGGTCGGCGTCCCCGGCCACCACGACGGCGTCGTTGCCGCCGAGTTCCAGCAGCATCGGGGTCAGGCGCGGGGCACAGGCCGCGGCCACGGCCCGACCCGAGCGGACGCTGCCGGTGAACGCGATCTTGTCCACGCCGGTGGTGAGGTGCTGACCCGTGGCGGCGAAGCCGACGACGGTCTGGAAGGCGCCGGGCAGGTCGGGTACGGCCCGACGCCAGGACCGGGCCAGCCACACGCCGACTCCGGGGGTGATCGGGCTGGGCTTGAGGATGACGGCGTTGCCGGCGGCCAGGGCGTGGATGACGATCGCTCCTGGGGTGCCGAGCGGGAAGTTCCACGGCCCGATCACGCCGACCACGCCGTAGGGAAGGTGTTCCACCCACGCCCGCTGGTTCGGCATCGAGGCCGACGGGGGAACCTCGCGGCGGCCGAGGACCCGTTCGACGTTGTCGAGCACGAAGGTCAGGTGCCCGAGGACGGAGAGCACCTCTGCCCGGCCGTCTTCCAGGGACTTGCCGTTCTCCGCGTGGATCAGCGCCGCCAGGTCCTCCCCGCCCCGGGCGATCTCCCGGCGCCAGGCACGCAGTCGTACCGCCCGTCCTTCGAAGCCGAGGTCCCACCACGGCCCGGCGGCCGTCCGCGCGACCTGGACCGCCGCACCCACCTGCTCCGGACCCGCCGCCGGGTAGCGGGCCAGTTCCCGACCGGTGCTCTGGTCGAGGGTGATCACCTCTGCGCCGGTGGCGGCCGGGTCGCCGTCCCGGGTCGTGCTGTTCCCGATCTGCGTGCTCATCGTCGTGCCCCGATCGTCGAGTGCTGGTCAGGCGTGGGCGCCGCGCCGTCGAGGGCGGTGCGCCGAATCAGCGTCAGTACGTGTGCGCGCAGCTCCGCGAATCGGGGCAGGCGCTTGGTGGTCACCTGGTCACGCGGGCGGGGAAGGTCGACCGGCACCGTTTCGAGCACGACGCTCGGACGCGCGGACATCACCACCACCCGATCCGCCAGGTAGACCGCCTCGTCGATGTCGTGCGTGACGAGGAGCATGGTGACGCCGGTGTCGTCGCGTACCCGCAGGATCAGGTCTTCGAGGTCCGCGCGGGTCTGGGCGTCCACCGAGGCGAACGGCTCGTCCAACAGCAGGATCTCCGGCGCGTACGCCAGACCCCGGGCGATCGCCACGCGCTGCTGCATGCCGCCGGAGAGCTGCCACGGGTAGCGGTCGCCGAACCCGCTCAAGCCCACCGCGTCCAGCGCCGTGGCGACCCGCTCGGCGCGGTCGGCCGCCGACCGGTACCGGTTGCGCAGCGGCAGGCCGACGTTGCGTTGCACGGTGAACCAGGGCATCAGCGAGCGGCTGTAGTCCTGGAATACCGAGGCGATCTCCTTCGGCGGCCCGGTGACCGGGGCGCCGTCGAGGGTGACCGTGCCCGACGACGGCTTCAGCAGGCCGCAGAGGCACTTCAGCATGGTCGTCTTGCCGGCGCCGGACGGCCCGACGATGCAGACGAACTCCCCCTTGTCGACCGTCAGGGTCAGGTCGCGGATCGCCTCGACGGCCTGGCCGCCGGAGCCGTACGTTTTACGCAGGTTCGTTACCGAGAGCATGTCAGTTCCTTTCCGTCATGCCGATGTGCCAGCTCAGGACGCGTCGTTGCAGGACGAGGAAGAGGGCGCTCAGCGCCACCCCGAGCAGGCCGAGCAGCACGGTGCCGGCCCACATCTGCGGTACGTCGAAGGAATTGCGGGCGCTGAGGGTGACGAAGCCGACGCCGTTGGTCGCGGCGTACAGCTCGGTGACGACCATCATGATGAAAGCGATCCCCAGCGCCGTGCGGATGCCGGCGAAGATCTGCGGTGCCGCCGCCGGCAGCAGTACGAAGGCCAGCCGCTGCGCCGGGGTGAGCCGGTACGAGCGGGCCACGTCCTCCAGGTGCGGGTCTACCCCACGGACCGCGTCGACCGTGTTCAACAGCACCGGGAACAGGCACACGAACGCGATGACCAGGATCTTCGAGCCGTCGCCGATGCCGAACAGGACGACGCTGATCGGGATCAGTGCGGTGCCGGGTAGCGAACGGCCGAACTGCACCGCCGGGTTCAGGGCCTGCATGAGCAGCCGGCTGCGGCCGAGCGCCGCGCCGACGGCGATCCCGACGACCGTCGCGATCAGCAGGCCGGCGAGTAGCCGGGTGACGCTCGGGACCAGATCCGAGCCGAGGCGTGTGAACAGCCAGGATTCCTGGAAGGCGGCCAGCACCTCGCGCAGCGGCGGGTAGAAGGGCGACGTGCTGCCCGCCGAGGTCGTCCACCAGAGCAGCACGAGCAGCACGGGTACGAGCAGCCGAAGGACGATTCTCATCACGCGTGACCTCCTCATGCCTGCTGCGTCCGGTAGGCGGAGTGCCAGCGCAACGCCCGCCGTTCCAGCCGCTCGAAGACGGCGTTGAGACCGACACCGAGCAGGCCGGCGATGACGATGACGCCGTACGTCGCGTCGTACAGGCCGTTGCCCGCGTACGTGGCCAGGGTGTTGCCGAGGCCGGGTACGGCGCCGATGAGTTCCATCGCGATCGCCACCAGCAGCGTGATCGTCGAGGCGATCCGCAGGCCGGTGAAGAAGTACGGCAGCATGCTCGGGGCCGTCACCCAGACCAGCCGCTGCGGTGTGGTCAGTCCGAACACCCGTGCCGTGTCGGTGGTGACCGGGTCGACGTCCCGCACGCCGTAGAGCGTCTGGAGCAGCATCGGCCACAGGGCCGCCACCGCCGCCAGTACGACCACCACCACCGGCCTGGCGCCGAGCAGCAGCAACATGATGGGCAGGTAGACCACGACCGGGATCGGACGGAGGAACTCGACGATGCCGAGCAGCAGTTCGTTGACCACGGGGACGCTCGCCATGGCGGCGCCGACGAGCACGCCGACCGTGACACCGACGATCAGCGCGACGGCCCAGTGCGCCAGCGTCTGCGACACGGCCGTCCAGACAACGGCGGTGCCGATGTTGGCCCAGAGCCAGGCGGCGATGTCGGAGACCGGCGGCACCTCGGCCGGGAGAACGCCTGTGCCGGACAGCACCTCCCAGCTGCCGAGCAGCGCCGCCGTGGTGAGTACGGGTAGCAGCAGGGTGGGTCTCATCGCCTACTCCGAGACCCGGAGCCCGCGCGGGGGCGTCCCGAGGTCGTGCGCGTCCGGCGATTCCGACCAGGTGAACTCGTCCAGCGCCGGTGCCGTGTCGATCCGGTCGTAGTCGACCATCAGCCGGGCGATGAGTTCCGCC
Organism: Micromonospora zingiberis; assembly: GCF_004331455.1. Lineage (GTDB taxonomy): Bacteria > Actinomycetota > Actinomycetes > Mycobacteriales > Micromonosporaceae > Micromonospora > Micromonospora zingiberis. The sequence continues at coordinate 108,192 of NZ_SJJR01000007.1, read as the reverse complement.
GAGCGTCGGTCGATCCCGCTGACGTACCAGGGCAGTGGCAGCTCCGCCACCGCCTCGGGAGGTGCGCCGGTGGTCCGTACGATCGTCGCCCGGACCGCTTCCGGGTTGTCGTTGGCGTACGTGGTCGCCTCGCCCCACGCCTGGAGGAAGCGGCGCATCACGTCCGGATTCCGGTCCACGAACCGTTGGGAGCCCATCAGGATGCTGGGCACACTGCGCGGGCCGAGCGCACTGGTGGCGGGGTTGCCGAGGGAACGGAACCCGCCGCCGGTGAGTAGTTGACCGGCGAACGGCTCCAGGGTGCTGATCGCGTCGACGCGGCCCTGCCGCAGCGCGGCGACCTGGTCCTCGAAGGGCACGGCGAGGATCCGGACCGCGCTCGGGTCGCCGTCCGCCCGGCGCACCGCTTCGAGGACGGTCAGGTCGAAGAAGCTTTCCAGGCCGTTGACGGCGACGGTCCGGCCGGTCAGGTCCGCGAACGACCGGATGTCGCTGGCCTCCGGCACGACCAGGGAGAACGCGTCGCCCTCCGGCGACTCGTAGTCGGTGACCAGTGAGGTGACGATCTGCACCGGGAAGCCGGCGGCGACGGCGGCCGGCACTGCGGTGATCTCGCTGACGGCTAGTTGGATCTGTCCGTTGAGGAGCAGTGCGACGCTGTTGGCGCTGGCTCCGGAGCCCGGCACCTGGTCGATCTCGAAGCCGTACCGTTCGAAGATTCCCTGGTCGATGCCGAGCGAGAGCTGCGCGTTGTTGGCGGTTGGGCTGAAGTCGATGACGAGTCGGGTCAGGCCCGATTCGGTTGTCTCGGCCGGTTCGCCGTCGGTGCCGCAGGCACCCGCGACGGTGAGCAGGCCGAGGGCGAGGCTCGTGGCGATCAGCGTGCGGCGGGATCTCCGGTGTGTTGGGTTCGCCCTCTGCGTCCAGTGCATGTCCATGATCCCCTTCCGTGCTCAGCTCGCTTGAGTGGATGGAGCGTCGGTGAGGTCGACGGCATCGACCCGCATGACGAGAGTATCAAGACATTGATATGGCGCAAGGCATGAATCCAGATCAAGGTGCGGTAAGCTCCTTGACCGTGACCGACGAAACGGCAGTGACTTTCGATCGCGAAGAGATGCTCGGCCGCGTCGCGTCGACACTGCGCCGGGCCGACCTCGCCGTACTCGCCGCCAAAGAGCCGCCGCTACGCAAGATCGGCGTGTCAGGCTCGCTCTACGCCCTCCTGGCCAACCTGGGAGTGACGCCCGGCCTGACCGGCGCCGAACTGGCCCGCGTGGTCGGGGTGACGCCGCAGGCGATCACACCGCTGGTCGTGAAACTCGTCGAACGCGGCCTGATCGAACGCCGAACCCACCCGCGCCACGCGAACATCCAGGAACTGCACCTCACCGACAGCGGACGCCGCGAGACGGCCAGAGCCGACCGGCTCATGCTGCACCTGGACAACCACATCCGCGATTCGCTGGGCGACGAGGACTACCAGCGACTACGCGTACTGCTTGACGTGGTCATCAAGACCATGCCCTCCTGGGTTCCTCCGCCGGACGAATCGTCCTGACGTTCGGTCGCCCTGCGGCAACCTCACCTCGACTACGGCGACGCACTGGTGCGACCAAGCGATCCACGCCGGGGCAGTGCGGGCGATCGTGTTCATGCGGGTTGTGGCCATCGGGTGTGGTGGCCGTCGATCACGACGCGGTGGGTGTGGACCCACGCGGCCCCGTCCCACGTGGCGTCGTCCAGGTGCTCGTGGTCAGTGCCAGCGCCGTGCCTGTGCCGGACGGTGACGGTGAGACCGGCTGGCCAGAGTCGGGCGGCGATGAATCCGGCCGTGAGCACCATGCCCGCGAGGAGCGTCCACGCTGCGGTGAAGCCTGCGGTTGCTCCGACCCAGCCGGTGAGGGGGTAGGTGATCAGCCAGCCGGAGTGGGACAGTGAGAACTGGGCTGCGAACAGGGCTGGCCGGTCGGAGGTGGCCGACGATGCACGCAGGATCCGGTTGATCGTGACCATGATGAGGCCGCCCGCGAAGCCGATGAGGAGCCACACGCAGATCGCGAGGGGCCACGACGGCACCGCAGACAGCAACAGTGCTCCCAGCATTGCGACCAAGGCCGTGGTGGTCCCGACACGTAGTGCGCGTCGTTCCTGAAGCCGGCGCAGCAGCGGCGGCGTTCCGAAGGCCGCCGTGACCGTTCCGAGGCCGGCGACGGCGAGCAGGAGTGGGACCTGTGATTCGGGGGCGTCCAGCAGGTCGCGTACGACGTTGACGGTGCTGACGACGGTGATGGAGCCCGAGCCGGCGACCACCATGTTCAGTGCCATCACCGCCCGTAGGCGCGGGGTGGCCGCGAACACGCGCAGTCCCGCCAACAGTCGCTCAGCAAACCGGATGCGGCTGCTGCGTCGTGCTCGGGGAACCACGGCTGCGCTCACGAACAGCGCCGACACGAGAAACCCTACGGCGGTCCCCACGAAAAGAAAATTGAAGTCGATGACGAGGAGCAGTCCGGCGGCGATTGCCGGGCTGGCGATGTTCTCCGCCGAAACGGCTACCTGCGACGCGGAGACCGCCTTCGTGTAGTCGTCCTCGTCTTCGATGACATCGGGGAGCACGGATTGGAAGGTGGGCGTGAACGTGGCCGACGCGGCCTGTAGTACGGCGATGAGGACGTAGACCTGCCAGACCGCGTCGACCCACGGCAGCAGCAGGACCACCCCGAGCCGGATCGCGTCAGCGCCCACCATCACCACGCCACGCGGCACCCGGTCCAGCCCTGCTCCGACCAGTGGCGATACGCACACGTACGCGACCATCTTGATCGCCAACGCGGTCCCGAGAACCTCGCCAGCCCGCGCCCCCGCGATGTCGTACGCGAGCAGGCCGAGAGCCACCGTCGCCAAACCAGTGCCGACGAGCGCGATCACCTGGGCAGCGAACAGCCGCCGGTAGGTTCTGTTGCCCAGTAATCCACGCACGGAATATCGGTCACCTTTCCCGCAGCGATTGCCAGGAGGACGATATTCGGCAAAGTCGAATGCGACAACGGTGCTATTGCAAGAACAGTGCAATGAGGAAACCCGTGCAATCACACATGATGCGCCGCTGCCGGACCACAGCAAAACGAGGCGGGGTCGGCGACCACGCCGCAGCGGATGTTCTTGACCGTCGGATTGCCCGCCACCACCATGGCAGCAATGGACGACGCAACGAGGTTGCGCTTCGGCCGACGCCGGCGGCACGGCCCGCACGCCACCCTGAGTCCGGTCTGGTCGACTGCGAGGGGCGCATACGTCAGCGCGCAGGAAGGCGAGGGCTGGCTTCGGCTGGGTTGTCCTCGTACCGCATCCGCTGCTTCAAGCCTGGCCCTCTCACCCGCCACCGAACTCACCGCCGACGACATCGACCACGCCGTCGCCAGTCTCACGACGTAAGCAGTGGTCGTGCAACTCGACCTGCCGCCCGAACCCGTAACCACGCTGCTGAGCCACCGCCGCGCACCGATCGTCATCGGCAACCTCGTTCCCCACCCCCAACTCGACCACAGCGTCCTGCAGCGCCTGGACATCCTCGTGGTCAATCAGCACGAAGCCGCCGCCATCCTCCGGAACACCACCGATGATCCCGTGATGGCCGCAGTCGCATTACGGCGCCTCGGCCCCCGTGCCGTCATCGTCACCGCAGGCCAGCACGGCGCCGCCTACGCCCATCCCGACGGAGTCGGCACCGCACCCGCACCCACCGTCCAGGCCGTCGACACCACCGGGGCCGGCGACGCCTTCCTCGGCAGCCTCGCCCTCGACCTCGCCCGCGACATCCCACTACCCGACGCCATCACCACCGCCGTCCGCACCGGCTCCCACACCGTTCAACACATCGGCGCCCACACACCGACCGACACGACCTAGACCGGCGCCGCGTACGGATACGCCGAGGTGCCCGCAGCCGGGGCTTATCGCTGCGAAGGCGCCCGTTGACGAGCCGTAGCCGGCCCACGGGTTCAGGTGCCGTGATGATCAACCGTGGGCGTCTCACGCTGCCCGTTGACCGTCCTCGCACCCGGGGTGTTAACTGTTAACAGTTTTCAGGAGGTGACAGTGTTCGACGGTAGGCCGATCCGGACGGAGTCGCTCGGTGAGCGACTCGCCACCGAGCTGCGGCGACGCATCATCGCCGGGGACGTGCCGACCGGCACCCGGCTGGTGGAGGAGGAGCTGGCCGAGTCCTTCCAGGTCAGCCGGGGACCGGTCCGGGACGCGATCAAGATCCTTCGGGCCGAAGGGCTGGTCACCGGCACCGGCCGGTACGCCGTGACCCGCTCGCTGAGCGCCGCGGACATCGACGAGCTGATGGCCCTACGGGAGTCGTTCGAACTGCTCGCCGCGGAGCGGGCCATCGCCGGGCACCGGGAGGTCCTCGCCGCCGCGCTGCGGGCCGCCCTGACGGAGATGGACGCCGCCGTGGCCGTACCCGACGCGGCTGCCTTCACCAGTGCGGACCTGCGGTTCCACAGCGCCTTCTTCGAGGTCGCCGGACTGACCCGGCTGAACGTGCTGTGGCACCAGTTCCGCCCGACCATCGAGGGACTGCTGCACGCCTCCGGCAAACGGCTCGACGATCTCGCCCCGTCGGCGCGAGAGCACCACGACCTCGCCGACCTGGCCGCCGCAGGCGACGTGACGGCGGTCAAGACCGAACTACACCGGCACCTACGGACCACCTGCGCGCGGCTACAGGCCACGGCCCCGGCACCCGCCACCTCAACGAAGGATTCGACACTGTGACCGCGTACCCCCAGGCGGCCCTGATCAGCGCGCTGCCCACGCTCTTCGACCAGCACGGCGCGGTCGATCTCGATGCCACCAAGGCCGCCTACGAGGGGCTGGCCGACACGCCGCTGGACGGCGTCTTCGTCGCCGGCACGACCGGCGAGTTCACCACCCTCAGCGACGAGGAGCGGCTGGCGGTCTGCGCGGTGGCCGGCGCCGTCTTCGGCCCGGAGCGGACCTACTGGCACGTCGGGGCCGCTTCCACCCACCAGGCCGGGCAGCTCACCGCGGCAGCGGTCGACCAGGGTGCCCGGCGGCTGGCGGCGCTCACCCCCTACTACTTCCCCGCCACCGAGGCCGCGCTGCTGAGGTACTACGACACGGTGGTGGCCCGGGCCGCCGGCATACCGGTGTACGGGTACGTGTTCGCCGAGCGGACCACCACCTCGGTTTCGCCGGAGCTGCTCGGTCGACTCGCCGGGACCGGGCTGGCCGGTGTGAAGATCAGTGGCGAGGGCAGCGCGGCGGTTGCCGCGTACCTCGCCGCCCTGCCCCACCCGCAGATCGAGGTCTACTCCGGCGCGGACCTTGAGTTCGCCGAGGTGGTGGGGATCGGCGCGACCGGCGTGGTGTCCGGTGTCAGCTCCGTGCTCCCCGCTCCCTTCCTGGAGGTACGCGACGCCCTGCGGGCCGACGACCCCGTGGCCCTGCGGGTCGCCCGGGAACGGGCTCGACGCGCCGTCGCCGCCACCCGGCACGGCAACCTCGCCCATCTGAAGGCGGTTCTGGAGCTGCGTGGCGTGGCCACCTCCGGCCTACGCGCCCCGCTCGACGGGATCTCGCCGGCCGACCGCCGTGCGTTGGCGGCCGACGTCGCCGACCTGTTGTGACCCCACCCCCTGCCCGTCCCGCAAGGAGACCCCTCGTGAGCACCTACCTGTTTCCCCCGCCGGCCGAGGAGATCAGCGCCGAACCTGGCGTCGTCTACACGGTGGCCAGCGGTGATCTGCGCCAGTCCGCGAACGTCACCTGCTGGCCGGCGCAGCGGCAGTTCGAGAACGACCTGGCGGCAGCGGTCGACGCTCTCGGCTGGCGGGTCCAGCGCGCGCACCCGGAGGACACCGGCGAGGGGCACGGCTTCATCGCCAGCCAACGCCAGGGCATCGAGGTCTTCCGCACCATCCCGCCGGACGCGCCGCTGATCGTCGCCGAGGCGGTCTGGCAGTACAGCCACCATGTGCTCGCCGGGCTGCGTACCCACCGGGGGCCGATCCTCGTGGTAGCCAACTGGAGCGGCCAGTTCCCCGGTCTGGTCGGCCTGCTCAACCTGACGGCGAGCCTCACCAAGGCCGACGTCGCGCACTCCATCCTGTGGAGCAAGGACTTCACCGACGACTGGGCGGTGCGCGGGCTGCGGACCTGGCTGGCGACCGGGATCCTGACCCACGACCTGAGCCACGTACGCGACCTGCCGCAGCTTCCGGCGGCCCCGGAGGTGGACCTGGGTCGGGCCCTCGCCGCGCAACTGCGCCGCGACAAGGCGATCATCGGTGTCTTCGACGAGGGTTGCATGGGCATGTACAACGCGATCATCGACGACGAGCTGCTCAACCCGCTCGGCATCTACAAGGAGCGGCTGTCGCAGAGCGCACTCGTCGCCGAGATGGCCCGGGTCGGCGACGACGAGGCACAGGCGGTGCGCGACTGGCTGGACGCCGCAGGGATGACCTTCCACACCGGTACCGACGAGGCGAGCGAACTCACCGACGCGCAGCTGCTCAGCCAGTTCCGCATGTATGTCGCCGCGCTGCGGATCTCCGACGACTTCGGCCTGGACGCCGTGGGCATCCAGTACCAGCAGGGGCTCAAGGACACCGTGCCCGCCAGTGATCTCGCCGAGGGTCTGCTCAACAACGTCGAGCGACCGCCGGTGCGCAGCCGTGACGGCGCCCGCGAGCTCTACCCGGGCCAGCCGCTGCCGCACTTCAACGAGGTCGACGAGGGCGTGGCCGTCGACTCGCTGGTGACCAACCGGATCTGGACCGCGATGGGGCTGGACCCGGCGACCACGCTGCACGACATCCGGTGGGGCGACGACCACGACGGGCGCTTCGTCTGGGTCATGGAGATCTCCGGTTCGGTGCCCGCGTCGCACAACGGCGGCTACCACCGCAGCTACAGCATGCGGCAACCGCCGATGTACTTCCCGCTCGGCGGCGGGACCCTCAGCGGGGTGTCCAGGCCGGGCGAGATCGTCTGGTCCCGGGTCTTCATCGCCGACGGGGTGCTGCACGTCGATCTCGGTCGGGGCACCGTCGTCGAACTGCCGGAGGAGGAGACCCGCCGACGTCTCGACGCGACCACTCCGCAGTGGCCGATCATGCACGCGGTGCTGCACGGGGTCGGCCGCGACCAGTTGATGGCCCGGCACAAGGCCAACCACCTCAACGTGGCGTACGGGCTCGACGCGGCCAGCGCCGACCGGGCCCTGCTGGCCAAGGCGGCGATGTTCGAGGCGCTCGGCGTGGTCGTGCACCTGTGCGGGGACGTGCGGATCTGATGGGCCCGCTGCTGATCGGCATCGACCTGGGCACCGGGAGCAGCAAGGGCGTCCTGACCGATCCCGAGGGGCGGGTGCTGGCCACGGCCGTGCGGCCCCGGCCGAGGTCGATGTCGATGCCCCGGGCGGGCTGGGCCGAGGTCGACGCCGAGGCGGTCTGGTGGGCCGACGTCACCTCGATCGCGGCCGAGTTGACCGGCCGCGCGGGTGGCGCGCCGATCGCCGCCGTCTGCGTCAGCGGGGTCGGCCCCTGCCTGGTGCTCTGCGACGCCGACGACCGGCCCGTGCGGCCGGCGATCCTGTACGGCGTCGACATGCGGGCCACCGCCGAGATCGACGAGCTGACCGACCGGTACGGCGCCGACGCCGTCCTGGAACGGTGCGGCGCGCCGATCACCACCCAGGCGGTCGGCCCGAAGGCGCTCTGGGTCCGCCGGCACGAACCGCAGGTGTGGGCACGGGCGCGTCGCTGGTACAACTCCAGTTCGTACGTGGTCGGCCGGCTCACCGGCGAGTACGTCATCGACCACCACACCGCCAGCCAGTGCGTGCCCTGGTACGACGTCACGGCCCGGCGGTGGCACGAACCGTGGTACGAGGAGATCGCGGCCGACCTGCCGGCACCCCGGCTGGCCTGGTCAGGCGAGGTGGTCGGCACGGTGACCGCCGCAGCGGCCGAGGCCACCGGTCTGCCGGCCGGCACGCCGGTCTGCGCGGGCACCGTGGACGCCTGGGCGGAGGCGGTCAGCGTCGGCGTCCGTACGCCCGGCGACCTGATGCTCATGTACGGCTCGACCATGTTCTTCGTGCAGATGCTGCGGGAGGCGGCCCGGCATCCGCAGCTCTGGAACACCGCCGGCGTCGCGCCCGGCGACCATTGCCTGGCGGCGGGAATGGCCACCTCCGGCAGCCTGACCAGTTGGTTACGTGACCTGGTGGGTGAGGTGCCGTTCGAGACGCTGGTCGACGAGGCGGCCGGAATCCCGCCGGGCGCCGACGGGCTGCTGGTGCTGCCGTACTTCGCCGGTGAACGGACGCCGATCTTCGACCCCGACGCCCGGGGCGTCATCGCCGGGCTCACCCTCCGGCACGGCCGTGGCCACCTGTTCCGGGCGGTGTACGAGGGAATCGCGTTCGGCATCCGACAGATCCTGGACCTGCTCGACACCGAGGCCAATCCGGTGCGCCGGCTGGTCGCGGTCGGCGGTGGCACCCAGGGCGGGCTGTGGACGCAGATCGTCAGCGACGTGACCGGACGCCGCCAGGAGGTACCCCGGGTGACGATCGGGGCCAGCTACGGCGACGCGTTGCTGGCGGCCATCGGGGCGGGCCTGGTGCCGCCCGAGACCGACTGGACGGTGCCGGGGCGACTCGTCGAACCGAACCCGGCGAACCAGGCCACCTACGATGCCCTCTTTCCGCACTACACCTCGCTGTATCCGAGCAGCCGACAGGAGGTACACGCGCTGGCCCGGCTCCAGCGGTTGGCCACGGTCGAGAACGGCCCCGCCGGGTCGCCGCCGGACTGACCTGTCGGCTACCCGGACACGAGGCGACATCAGCTCTGGAGGGCGCAGACCGGAAGCACGCCAGAAATCGATTTCACCGCGCGGGGGTTCACGTCGTGGCGCCCGGCCGGCGCGGCCGGGTCAACCTGCCGCGCCCGGTCGCACGCGCCTGGCCGGTCGCCTGCTCCCGGACCGGCGGCTGGCCGAGGCGGGGTGACTGCTTGGCGCCCACCACCGCGTCCGCCGCACTCGCCCGGCTTCCGGTCGGCACCGTCCGACCATCGGCCGACGCCGAACCGGTGGCCGAGGTCGCCGGAGCGGCGGTCGGGGTCGGTTCCGCCTCGGCGGTGCGGCGGGAACTGCCCCGGATCTGCAGCCGGGTCGGCAGCACGAGGCGTTGCGGCTCGATGTCGGGCGCGTGCCGCCGCTTGAGCAGCAACTCGGCGGCGGCCTGGCCGATCTCGTACGCCGGCTGATGCACGGTGGTCAAGGCCGGCCGGACCAGGTGCGACCAGAACGTGTCGCCGAAGGCGGCCAGGCCGATCGTCGGCGGTCGCAGGCCACGGTCGTAGAGCGCCTCCAGGGCGCCCGCCGCCATCAGGTTGTTGGTGGCCAGCACCGCGTCCGGCGGCTCGGCAAGGTCGAGCAGTTCACTCATCGCCTGGTAGCCGCCCCGGACCCGGAAGTCGGAGTAGATCACCCGGGGCCGCCGGCGCGGGGCCTCGCCCTCACGGTGGGCGCGCAGGAAGCCGCGTAGCCGCACCATCGCCGCCGACGAGGCGCGCGGGCCGGTGATGCAGGCGACCCGGCGGTATCCCTCGTCCAGGAGGTGCCGGGTGGCGGTGTACGCGCCGATCTCGTCGTCGGCGGTGACGGTGTCGATCGTCGCCGACTCCGGGGATCGGTCGACCGCGACGACCGGAACGCCCCGGTCCAGGAGGGCGGTGACATCGGTTTCAGCAAGCGAGGCCGGGAAGATGACGACGCCCGCCATGTGTTCGGCCAGGGCGACGTCGAGGTACTCCGCCTCTTTCTCCGGGTCGTCGTCGGCGTTGCACAGCACGACCGAGAGATTGCTGGCCCGGGCCACGTCCTCCACACCTCGGGCCAGCGCGGTGAAGAACGGGTTCTCGATGTCGGAGATGATCAGAGCGAGCACGTCGCTGCGCTGTCTGCGCAGGCCACGGGCCACCCGGTTGGGCCGGAACCCCAGCTCTTCGCAGACGGCCCGGACGCGGGCGGCGCGCTCGGGGCTGACGCTGCCGCCGTTGAGCACCCGGGAGACGGTGGCGGGCGAGACGTCGGCCGCCTTCGCCACGTCATAGATGTTGGCCATCGGGTACCCCTCTGGTTCGTCGAGCCACCGAGGGCTCTGCTCGCACGCGGTCAGGATCGCCTCTTGACACGGCCCTGACCGGGGGCGTTAACTCTTGCGAAACCAATCTGAAATCGATTCCAAGATAGTACCCCACAGCGCGTTCAGGAGGTACTCCTCAGTGGTCACCATTCTCCCGCAGCCACCGCCCACCGGTGGGGCTCCGATCGCCATCACGGTCGGCACCCTGGTCACCGGTGGTCTGGTCGCCGCTCACCGGTCGGGTGCACGCCGGTGAGCGCCACGTCCACAGTGGTCACGGCCGGCACGGATCACCGACCGTCGGCCGCCCCACCACCCGAGGGCGCTAACGCGGCCCGCCGACGCCGACTCGGCCCGGTGGCGCTCTACCTGCCGGCCCTGGTGCTCGTCGCGCTTGTCTCGGTCTTCCCGATCGCCTACGCGCTTCGGCTCAGCGTCTACCGGACCCGGGCCCTGCGCACGGTCGAGTTCATCGGCTGGGACAACTTCGCCACGGTGCTCGGGCCAGCCGGCTGGGCCGACATCGCCCGCACCTTCGTGTACGTCGTCGCCTCCCTCCTGCTGGCCGTGCCGCTCGGGCTCGCGCTGGCGGTCCTGCTCAACAAGCAGGTCCGGTTCGTCCGGCTGTTCCGGGTGGTCATCCTGCTGCCGTGGGTGGTCTCCCAGACCGTCGCGGCCCTGCTCTGGAAGTGGCTACTCAACGGCCAGTACGGCCCGCTGCACGGTCTCTTCGGCGGCGAGGGCCCACTCTCGTCGACGTGGGGCTCGATGGCGTCACTGATCGTGGTGAACGTCTGGCTCAGCTACCCGCTCGCCACGATCCTCTGCCTCGCCGCGCTACAGACCGTACCGGCCGAGCAGATCGAGGCGTCCCGGGTCGACGGCTGCACCCCACGTCAGTCGTTCTTCCAGGTCATCGTGCCGACGATCCGGTCGACGCTGCTGATCCTCGTGATCATGCTGACCCTCCTCTACTTCAACATGGTCACGCTGGTCTACACGCTCACCGGCGGTGGACCGTTCTCCGGCACGCAGGTGCTCAGCCTCAACGCGTTCCTACAGTCGTTCCAGTTCTTCAAGATCGGCGTCGGTGCCGCGTACAGCGTCGTGCTCTTCGTCCTCAACATCGTTTTCGGTGTGGCGTACATCCGGGTTCTCAAGGGGAAGAACGATGGCTGACACCCTGACCGGCACCGCGACCCCAGCCGGCACCCGGGCCTCCACGCCGAGCGTCGGCGCGGCGCGCGGCGCCGCCCGGTCCGCCCGCCGTCCGAGCCGGGTCCGGCGGGCCGGCATCTACCTCGGCCTGCTGGCTGCCTCCGGGTTCGCCGTCCTGCCGCTGCTGTGGGGACTGAGCACTTCGCTCAAGCCGGAGTCGACCGTACTGGCCACACCGGTGCGGTGGATCCCGGAACACCTCACCCTGGAGAACTACGAGGCGGTGCTGTTCCACTCCCAGATCCCGCTGAACCTGCTCAACAGCGTGATCGTCAGCGTCGTCACGGTCCTGGTCACCCTGATCATCGCCGTGCCGGCGGCCTACTCGGCGGCCCGCTACCGGTTCCGCGGCAAGGCCGGGCTGCTCTTCTTCATCCTGATGACCTCGATGGTTCCCGGCATCGCGGTCCTGGTGCCGCTCTACTACCTCGCCGTCAAGCTCGGCGTCTACGACACCTACCTCGTCATGATCGTCATCTACTCGGCCTGGCAGGTGCCGACCATCGTGTGGATCCTGCGCGGCTTCTTCGAGTCGATCCCGGTGGAGATCGAGGAGGCCGGGCGGGTCGACGGCATGTCGGCAGCCGGCGCATTCCTGCGACTGGTGCTGCCGCTGGCCAAACCCGGCCTCGGCGCCGCCGCCATCATCACCTTCGTCTACGTCTGGAACGACTACCTGATCGCCAGCACCTTCGTCAGCGATCCGGACCTGCGGCTGATCTCCGTCGGCCTCTACACCTACCTCACCCAGTACGGCACGGTCTGGGGCCAGTTGACCGCCGCGGTCATGGTCACCCTGCTGCCGATGATCATCGCTTTTGTCCTGTTCGAACGTCGCCTGGTGGCCGGCCTCTCGGCCGGCGCCAGCAAGGGCTGAACCTCACTCAGCCCCGAGCCCCTGGAGACCACAATGAGCATTCGTCTGGACCGGCGGCGGCTGTTGATGCTGGGCGCCGCCACCATCGCCGCCGCGGGTACCGGCAGCCTCGCCGGCTGCGGCTCCGACGACGCCTCCGGTGACGGAGTCGCCGACCTGCAACTCTGGACCTTCCTCGACCCGACCGGCACCGACCCGCGCGGCAAGGCGCTCCAGGAGATCGTCGACGGGTTCAACGGCAGCCAGAGCGCCGCCAAGGTCACCGTGACCAGCATCAACTACGCCAAGATCGACGGCGAGGTGATCCGGGCGGCCAACACCGGTGGCGGCCCTGACATCGTCAACATCTACCTCCCGCAGCTCGCCCAGCACGTCGAAGGCGGCAGCGTCCAGCCGATCGACGAGTTCGCCAAGGACTGGCTGGCCCAGGCCGGGTCCGACTACCTTTTCCCGGTCGACAGCGCCAAGATCGACGGTGAGCTGATGGCCCTGCCCTGGGAGTCGCGGGTCTGGTTGTTCTGGTACCGCAAGGACATCCTCGACAAGTACGGCGTCACCCCGCCGACCACTCTCGACGAGGCGGTGGCGGCCGGCGCAGCGGTCCGCAAAGCGTCCGGTAACAAGGTCACCGGCTTCGCGATCGGCCTCTCCGAGCAGTCCCTGGGCGCCGACTTCATGGAGAAGTTCGACCCGCTGACCGCTGGCTACGGAGGCGCGGTCATCGGCGCCGACGGCAAGGCGGCCTTCGCCGGTGACGCCGGCGTCCAGGCGATGGCGATGGTCAAGAAGTTCGCCGACGCCGGAGCCTTCGGCCGGGAGGTGCTCACCATGGGCGCCGACGAGGTGGTCAACGGGGTCAAGGCCGGCACCGTGGCGATGGCGATCGCGGGCAGCTTCCGGGTGGCCGCCACCCGCTCCGCCGACGGTGTCGGCGACAACCTCGTCACCAGCCCGGTTCCGGGGGTGACCGCGGGGCGCCGGCTGCCCACCGCCGTCGCCGGACAGACCCTCGCGATGGGCGCCAACACCGAGCACCCCGAGCAGGTGTGGGCGTTCATGCAGTACTACCTCAGCGCCGAGTCGCAGGCCAAGTTCGCCGCGGCCGGGGTGCTGCCGGTGCTCCGCAGCGTCTACGACCAGCCGGCGGTGGCCCAGGCGAGCAACGCCAAGGAACTCCTGGAGTGGCGCGACTACCTGGCCGCCGACGGAAAGGTTTCCGTCTACCCGCCCGACTACAGCGAACTCAGCACCAACCTGGTCAAGGCGGCCCAAAAGATGGTCTTCGACGGTGCAGCCATCCCCGCCGGGCTGACCGAGGTCCAGAACCAGTACAACCAGAACAGGAAGTGACCGGTGGATATCCGGATGCCTCAGCCCGATCCGCAGCGCTCGTACGACGTGATCGTCGTCGGAGGCGGACCCTCCGGCTTCATCGCCGCGATCGCCGCCGCCCGACAAGGCGCCCGTACGCTCGTGGTGGAGAAGTACGGCTTCCTCGGTGGCATGCCGACGAGCGCGGCACTCGGCCCGATCTCCCCGTTCCACTTCGGCGACGAACAGGTCGTGCAGGGCATTCCGCAGGAGTTCGTCGAACGGATGATGTCGATCGGCGGCAGCACCGGTCACCTGCGCACCACCAACCCGCACGGCAGCGGCGCCTACCTGTGCTTCTACGACCGTGAGGCATACAAGTGGGCGGCCCTCACGCTCGCCCTTGAGGCCGGCGTCGTGCCGCTGTTCCACTCGTTCGTCAGCGGCGTACTCAAGGACGGCGACAAGGTCGTCGGCGTCACGGTGACCAACAAGTCGGGCAACCTGGACTACCACGCGAAGGTCGTCGTCGACGCCACCGGCGACGGCGACGTGGCGGCGCTGGCCGGCGCCGAGTTCGTGCTGGGCCGGGGTGACGACCAGGTCGCCCAGCCCGGCACGATGATGTTCGACATGGCCGGCGTCGACACCCGGGCCGTGAAGGACTACATGGACGCCCACCCGGAGGAGTTCGAGTGGGCCTCCGAACTGGTCGCCGTCAAGCCGTACGCGGCCAGCCTGCCCCAGGACCACTTCGTCGGCCAGGGCTTCAGGTCTCTGATCCGGCAGGGCCTGGACTCCGGTGAGCTCTACCTCGGGCGGGACACGATCCTGTTCCTCACCACCACCCACCCCGGGGTGCTGCACTTCAACAGCACCCGGATCAGCGGCGTCGACGGCACCGACGCGGAGAGCCTGACCCGCGGCGAGATCGACGGCCGCCGCCAGGTGATGTCGCTCAGCGAGTACCTGATCAAGAACGTACCCGGCTTCGCGGACGCCCGGCTCATCGCCACCGGTGTACAGATCGGTATCCGGGAGAGCCGGCACATCCTCGGCGAGCACGTGCTCACCGGGGAAGAGGTGATGAGCGGCACCAAGGTGACCGACGTGGTGTCGCGCGGCTACTTCCCGATCGACATCCACAACCTCAAGGGCAAGGAGGGGTACGGCGCGGACGCGGACCAGGGCACCTGGGGCGACCTCGACGACTCGTACGACATCCCGTACCGCTGCCTGGTGCCGCGCCGGCTGGACGGCCTGGTCATCGCCGGCCGCGCCATCTCGGCCACGCACGAGGCGCACGGCTCGTTCCGGACCCAGGGCGGAGTGATGGGGATCGGCCAGGCCGCCGGGACCGCCGCCGCGGTCGCGGCACTCGACGGCGTGGAGCCCCGCAAGGTCGACGTGCCGCGGTTGCAGGCGGCGCTGGTCGGCCAGAACGCCTCGCTGCACCGCGACCCGGAGCAGGTCCGCCAGCAGCGACAGGCCGCCGTCGCGGCGGTCCGGCAGGCACTGGCCGAGGGGCGGATCTCCACCCAGTACCTAGCCGACGCGGGCACCTTCACCGGCACCGCGCCCCGGCTGTAGGAACCCGGCTCCGGCCCGGCCCGTACGGGCCGGGCCGGAGCCGTTTCGGCGGAAAGGCGGTATCCCAGCCGCCAGAAGCCCGCCACTCCGCCGGAACTGAGTTGATCAAACGGGTGGTCCTCCGGGCCACCGCCGATACTCCTGGGCCGGACTCCGTAGCCTTGTGCCGGTGACATCTGTGCGGGAGCGGATCAGGGCGGTTCTCGCCGGGACAGTCGACTACGAGGCGGCGCTGGACGCGCTGACGGTCACCCCGTCGGCCGAGGTCGACCCGGAACTGATGGCCGCGAAGGACGAGGCGTTCACACGGCTGTGGCGCGGCGGATGGCAACCGGCCGAGTTGCACCGGGTGGTCACCCGACGGGGCCGCCCACACCAGGCCGACCTGGTGACCGACGCGATCGCCGCGCACCTGCGACAGTTTCCCCGGGCCACCGTCGACGAGCGGTGGCAGGCGCAGGCGGACGTCCTCGGCGCGCGGATCTGGTGGACCGGCGACGCCACGTACGTCCACGAACTCGCGACCCGCTGGCGGCTCGACCGGGTGGCCGTCCTCGATCTGCTGTTGGGCCTGCTCGCCATCCTGGCCACGCTCCCGCCGATCGAAATGCTCATTGCCCCGCCCGGGTCCGCCGAAGCGCCGGCCGACGGGGCGAGCGCGGTCACGCCGTCCCGGATCGACGCCCGGCAACTGGACCGGGTACGCGCCCTGCTCGCCAAGGCCGAGTCCACGACCTTCCCGGCCGAGGCGGAGACGTACACCGCCAAGGCCCAGGAACTGGTCACCCGACACAGCCTGGACGAGGCGCTGCTCGCCGCCCGCAGCGGTGACGCGGCGCCGGTGATGCCGTACGCGCGGCGGATCGGCTTGGACCACCCGCACGACGGCGAGAAGGCGGCCCTCCTGGAGGCCATCGCCCAGGCCAACCGTTGCCACACGGTCTGGTCACCGGAACTGGCGTTCAGCACCGTCTTCGGCTTCGACACCGACATCGACGCGGTCGACCTGCTCTACACCTCACTGCTGGTGCAGGCACACCGGGCGATGGCCCGGGTCGAACCACCGGGAGGCAAGGCCGGCCGCAGCCGCCTGAGAGCGTTCCGCCAGTCCTTCCTGGTGGCGTTCACGGCCCGGATCGACGAACGACTCACCAGCGCGGCACAGCTCGCATTCGCGCAGGCCACCGGAGGCGGCGAGACCGGGGAGAGCGAACCGGCCGACCTGCTGCCGGTACTCGCCTCCCGGGACGAACAGATCCGCGAGACCATGCGGCGGGTCTTCCCCCACACCGTCCGTGCCCGGGCCACCCGGGTGGACAGCCACGAGGGCTGGACGTCCGGTCGGCAGGCCGCCGACCGCGCCACCCTGTCGACCGACACCACCCGCGGGCGATAGTCCTGCCGGGGTCAGGCCCCTCCCCCTTACCGCCCTGCGCGATATCGACCACGCGCCGACCCGCCGACTCGCCGGGATCCGCGACGCGACGCCACGCCGGTATCGTGGCCACACACCCGCAGCCCGCCCATGAGTGTGCACCGCCCGGACGGCGGCTACGCAGGTGAGGTCGCGTGGCTGACCCTCGTCACCGACGCCTACGCCCGATCACCCGTGGTGGCTCAGACACTCGCCGCTGAGCAGCCGCCGCAACCCACGGCAGGAGACGCCCGCCGATGAGAGGCCGCTACGAGAACCTGACCCGTACCCGCGCCCTGGATCCCGAGCAGGACTACCTGACGATCTACCAGACGATGCTGCGCTACGAGTTTGCCTGGGACATGAAGCTCGGCTTCAACCTCGCCTTCAACCGGTCCTTCTCCATCCCCGCCATCGCCGCCGTACACACCGCCACCGGCGAGCTGACCGAACACACCCAGAAGCGCCTCGACGACACCGGCCTCCTGATGTACGAGATGGTCCTCAACGGCTTCGACCAACCACGCGGCCGAGACGCCCTGCGGCGCGTCAACCAGATCCACCGCCCGTACGACATCGACAACGAGGACTACCTCTACGTCCTCGGCTGCCTGGTGGTGATCCCGACCCGCTGGCTGCAGCAGTACGGCTGGCGCCGCCCCTGCTGCCACGAGATCCGGGCCACCTATCTCTTCTACCGGGAACTCGGCCGGCGGATGGGCATCACCGACATCCCCGACTCCTACCAGGACTTCGATACCTGGTTCGACACCCACGACGCGGTCCACCTGCAACCCAACGACGACGCCGCGGCGATCGAGCGAGCCACCCGCATGCTGATGCTCAACCGGATCCCCACACCCCTCGCCCCACTGGGCAACGCACTGGTAAGCGCCATGTACGACGCCCCACTGCGGCGCGCCATGCGCGTCGACACACCGGCCTGGCCGATCCGGGCCGGCCTGCACCTGGCGCTGAAGACCCGCTCACGGCTCCAACGCTGGTTCGGCACGCCACCGACCACGCCACTGTTCGCCGACGGCATCACCACCAAGACCTACCCCAACGGGTACGACATCAGCCAGCTCGGCCCGCAGGAAACCCCTGCACCTCGCCGGCCGAGCAGATGACCGGCTGCCAGCCGCCGCGGTCCCCCGCAGCAGCGCTTCTCGGCCCTCATGTTCGGTTCGCTCGGCTTCCGTTCGCTCGGCTTCCGTTCGCTCGGCTTCCGTTCGCTCGGCTTCGGTTCGCTCGGCGGAGTCGCGGGGTGCCGCGCAGCCGCTAGCGGAAGGGGGCGGCGGCGTGACGTGGTGAGGCGGTCGTCCGATGTCGGTCGCCAAGGGCCCGCGCCGGGCACAGAGCGCGAAACTGTCGGCTACCGCCCGGCCGGCGAGGGGGGTGGCGAGGGATCACCCTCGATGCGAGGCTGCTGTCCGGTGTCCCGCAGTCGCATGCGGGACCCGACATCCGTCCCGGACGCGCTCGGTGCGGGCCCGCGTGTCGTGGCGAAGGTGACCGGTGCGTCGAAGGCGGCGCGGCGGGCGGCGCGGCGAAGTGCGGCCAGGACGGCGGGTCCGACCAGGACGATCGCCATGGCGGTGGTGATGGCGCGGCCAGTGTCCCAGCCGAAGGTGGAGGTTACGGCCGTGAAGACCGCGAAGCGGTGCAGGTTCTCCAGCACCGGCGCCCCGGCAACGTAGGAGAGCTGGGTGTCCGCGCCGGTGCTGAACGGCCAGAACCACAGGTTCATCAGCAGCCCGTAGCCGTAGGCGGCGATCGCGCCGTAGCCGGCCAGCACGGCGATCTCCGCCCGGCCCCGCAGCCGAGCGGGCAACAGGCCGGCACCGAGACCGATCCACGCGGCAGCCAGCATCTGGAACGGCAGCCAGGGGCCGACACCGGCGGTGAGCAGGGCGGAGGCGAACAGCGAAATGGCGCCGAGCAGGAACCCGAAGCCGGGCCCGAACACCCGGCCGGCGAGGACGAGCAGGAAGAACACCGTCTCGATCCCGGCGGTGCCGGCGCCGAGTGGACGTAAGGCGGCGTTGACGGCGGCGAGCACGCCGAGCATCGCCAGGGCCTTGCTGTCGATACCGCCGGAGCTGAGTTCGGCCAGGACGAGGGCCAGCAGGACCGGTAGTACGGCGATGAAGACCAGTGGCGCCTCAGTGGTGCGGGCCATGCTCTCGGGTTGGGCGGGCACGAAGAACGGCCAACTGAAGGTGGCCAGCGCGGCGACGGAGGCCAGGGCCAGGACGACGGCGGTGCGCGGGGCGACCCGCAGGGCGGTCGTCATCCCGGTGTTCCGGCGTCGGCCAGCGCGGTGGTGACCTGGTCCACGGTCAGCCAGGGCTCGGGTGCCATGACCTTGGCAACCTGCGGGGCGAACGCGGGTGAGGCGAGCATGACCTCGGCGGCGGTACCGTCGGCCACGATCTCCCCCTGTGCCATGACGACGACCCGGTCGGCGAGCGTGGCGACGAGCTCGACGTCGTGGGTGGCGACCACGACCGCCCGGCCTTCGCCGGCCAACCGTCGGACAACGGCGGCGAACTGCCGTTTGGCGAGGTAATCGAGTCCCCGGGTGGGCTCGTCGAGTAGCACGACCGGTGGTGCGGCGGTGAGTTGAACGGCGAGAGCGAGGGCCAGCCGCTGCCCTTCCGACAGGTCACGCGGGTGCTGGTCGCCGGGCAGCCCCGGGGTGAGCTGGTCCAGCAGTGCCCGGCACGTGCCTGCGGGTGCATCGGACTCGCGGTCGGCCTGGGCGCACTCGGCGTCCACCCGCTCCAGGTAGAGCAGGTCCCCCGGAGTCTGCGGGACCAGTCCGACCTGTCGTCGGGCGCGGCCGGCGGGAAGTGTCTTCGGGTCGATGGCGCCGTCGGGGCCGGTGACGGTGACCGTTCCGACCTGTCGGGGGCCGCTGCCCTGCAACGCCCAGAGCAGGCTGGACTTGCCGGAACCGTTGCGGCCCATCAGCGCGACGACCTGGCCGGCGGGCAGGTCGAGGTCGACGCCGGCCACGGCGACGGTGCCGGGGTAGCGGACCACGATCTTGCGGGCGGTCAGCGCCGGGGGGCCATCATGTGCCGGCGCCGTCGGCGGTGCAGTGGCGTCAGCGAGCCGCTGCCGGAGGTTCGCCGCCCGGCGGCGGGCATCGCGGACGGACAACGGCAAGGGTGCCCAGCCTGCGGCACGGCCCAGTTCGACAAGGGGTGGGGCGAGGTCGATGTCGGCGAGGACGGCGGCCGGTTCTCCGTCGACGACCGTGCCGTCGCCGGGAAGGTAGAGCAGCCGGTCGGCGTACTGCACGACACGTTCGAGACGATGTTCGGCGACGACGACGGTGACACCGAGGTCGTGGACCAGGCGGGTGACGGTGGCCAGCACGTCCTCCGCCGCGGTGGGGTCCAGGGCGGAGGTCGGCTCGTCGAGGACGAGTACCTGCGGGTGGCTGGTGAGCACCGCGCCGATGGCGACCCGCTGCTGCTGCCCGCCGGACAGTGTCCGCAAGGGGCGGTCCCGCAGCTCGGCGATGCCCAGCAGGTCGAGGGTTTCCTCGACGCGCTTACGCATGACCGACGCGGGCAGGGCGAGTTGTTCCATGCCGTAGGCCAGTTCCTCTTCGACGGTGTCGGTGACGAAGCCGGCGAGGGGGTCCTGGCCGACGACTCCGACGACGTCGGCCAGGTCGCGTGGAGGATGACTGCGGGTGTCGCGCCCCTGCACGGTGACGCTGCCGTACAGGGTGCCGCCAGTGAAGTGCGGCACCAGCCCGTTGATGGCCCGCAACAGGGTCGACTTGCCGGCGCCAGTACGGCCGGCGACCAGACACAGCTCCCCCTCGGGGATGTGCAGGTCCACCTCGCGCAGCATCGGTTCGCGGGCCTCGGCGTAGTGGACGGTGACCCGATCGAACTCGATCATCGTGGTGTCTCCGGCTGCCTGGTGTCGCGCCTCGGCGCGCTGCGGGTCGTGCCGTCCGGTGGATTGGGCGCCGACTCAACGGCGGGCTTCGCCGCCAGCGCCGGCGGCGGCGCCAGCCAGGCCGGGGCCACCGCGACCACGATGGTCAGGAGCATCAGCGGGGTCAGCTCGGGCCAGGTGAGCGGGCTGACCGGCGGGTAGAGCCGGTCCGGGTCCGCGGATCCGGCCGCCATCATCGCTGCGGCAGTGGCCGCCCCGCAGCCGGCAACAGCGAGTTCCGTGATCCGCCAGCGGTCCGGCCGGTAGCGGCTACGGTGGACCCGACGGCCGGCCAGCAGCATCCCGACGACGGCCGTTGCCAGGGCGGCGAGCAGCATCGGCAGGCCGAGGTAGCCGGGCACGGTGGCATCGAGCAGCCCGTACGTGCCGACGCAGACACCGACCAGTCCGGCGAGCACCAGCCCGCCGGTGAGGGCACGCTGGCCGGCCGGGATCGCGGCGGTACGGCCGTAGCCGCGTGAGTCCATCGCCGCCGCCAGGGCCAGGGAGCGGTCCAGGGCGTCGGCCAACACCGGCAGAGCGATCCCCCGCAGGGCACGCAGACCCTGTCCGGCGGCGCCACGCAGCCGTCGTGCCCGGCGTACCCGCAGCACGCTCTCGACCAGCTGCGGGGCGACCGACAGCGCGACCACCACTGCCGTGCTGACCGCGTACAGGGCACCGGGGACCGCCTTGAGTAGGCGTTTCGGGTTGGCCAGAGCGTTGGCGGCACCGAGGCAGACGAGCATCGCCGCCAGGCGCAGTCCGTCGTAGAAGCCGCCGAGCAGTTGTTCGGCGGCGACCGGGCCGAACAATCGGATGCCGGCCGCCCAGGCGGGCAGCGGGATCTCCGGCAGGTGAAGCAGGACGTGCTCGCCCTGTCCGCCGCCGAAAACGAGGCGGAACACGACCCGCATGGCCACGATCACCGCACCGAGCACCAGGTACAGCCGGAACGCGAACGCCCAGGGAGCGTTACCGCGGCGGCGGACGACCACCAGCGCGGCGGCGGCGATGAGCAGCGCCAGCGGCAGCGGATTGGTGGTGTGGCTGGCCGCGGTCGCCAGGCCGAACGCCCACAGCCACCACGCGCCCGGATGCAACGCCCGGGGTAGCCGCCCGGTCCCCGTCATGGCGGACCGGGCGTCCTGCGGTGCCTCCGCCAGCCGCGGGGAAACGCCGCTGCCGGCGGGGCTCCGATCAGTCATCCGGCTCGACGCTTCGCCGACGGCGGGCCGCGACGATCCCACCGCCGGCAAGCGCGACCAGCAGGAGCAGCCCGGCCAGGGTGCCCACCGGAAGCCCACCGGCGTCACGGGTGGCGCTGACCTCGGTCGGTGGGAACGCGTTCGTCGACTCGTCCGGAGGTGTAGCGGGGGCGACCCCGGGCGGCAGGACACCAGCGCCTGTCGTCGGTGCCTCCGCCGTGGGGACAGGCGGGCTGCCGGCCAGGGTCGAGCCACCTGCGGTGGTAGCTGACGGCGGCCCGGCCATGCCGGTCGGTGTGTTTCCGGACGGCGCGGCAGGTCCACCGGCGGCCGGTGGTGGGGCGGTCGGTGGCAAGGAAGGACGGGGTGGGGACCCCGGTGGCGTGGTGCGCGGTGGCGGTGCCGGTGGCGTGGTGCGCGGTGGCGGTGCCGGTGGCGTGGTGCGCGGTGGCGGTGCCGGCCGGGTGGGCGCCACCCCTGGTCGGGGTGCGTTGTCCGTGTTGCGGTTGAGGGAGAACGACCAGCCTTCGAAGCTGCCCGCCGGTGGTTTGCGGTTGAGCACACCCTTGTCGCTGTAGGTCCAGCTGCCGCCGTTGGGTGCGTGCCAGTACGACCAGTAGGCGCTGGCCGGAGGTGTGTCGACGCACTTCTCCTCGCTGGCCGAGGGTTTGCCCTCGATCCGGCAGATGAATCCCTCGCCCCAGCGCAGCGTGCCGGCTATCTGGAAGCCGGCGTTCTTCAACGCCGCGAGGCCGGTGGCCTGGTCGCCTGGGGCACATCGGACGACCGTGCCGCCGCCGAGTTCCTTGAAGTCCACCACGACGGTGACGCCGCCGCTGTCCGGGCAGTACCCGGCGCTGCCGGCAGCCGCCGCCGGTACCGGTCCGACCAGGACGCTGGCGCCGGCCAGGGCGAGAACGAGCGAGGCCCGGGCCGCCCGGGTCCTCATGTGGCCCGCCGGCGGCCGAGCACCAGCAGCACCGCTCCCCCACCGAGCAGCAGCAGCGCGGTGAGCACGTACCCGCCGATCGCCACTCCGGTGGTCGGCAGGCGACCCGGCCCGCCCGCGGCGGGACTGGTGGCAGAGGAGGTGGGAGTCGGCGCGGTCACGGTAGGCGTGGGCGTGGGCGTGGACGGCACGGCGCTCGGCGTCGGACCGCCGGTGGGCGAGGTGCTCGGTGTGGGCGACACGGTCAGAGTCGGTACGGCGGTAGGCGTGGGTGACCTGGTCGGCGACGGTGGCGCGGTTGGCGTCGGTGGCCCGGTTGGCGACGCGGTGGGCTCGCCGGAGGGCGGAAGATCGAGGCCGATCCGGCCCAGCGGTATTTGGGCCAGTCCAAGGAGCGCCTGCGCGGTGGCGCGGCGCCACTGGTCCCGGAAGTTCTCGGCGATCCCGTCGCGGACCGCCTCGGTCAGTGCGTCACTGGCGTAGGCGATGGCGCCGGCGTCGGCCGCCGCGGCTCCAGCGTTGGCGGCGGTGAGCTGCAGCGCCGCCAGGGCCGCTGCGGCCCGTGCCGCCTCGGCGTCGCGCCCCGCCGCAGCGAGGGCCTGCCCGGCCAGGCCGGTGCTGTTGGAGT
Source organism: Micromonospora zingiberis (assembly GCF_004331455.1). Classification (GTDB taxonomy): domain Bacteria; phylum Actinomycetota; class Actinomycetes; order Mycobacteriales; family Micromonosporaceae; genus Micromonospora; species Micromonospora zingiberis. The sequence goes on along the minus strand of NZ_SJJR01000007.1, from coordinate 84,836 downwards.
TCGCGCCGCTGGTCGGCCCCGACCCGCCGAACGACCCGTCGGCGCGTTGCTGCGCCACCAGCCAGTCCGCGCCGCGCTGTGCGGCCTCGTCCGCAGCGGTGGCGCCGGCCGCGAGCAATGCTTGGACGGCCATGGCGGTCGAATCGACGTCGAGGGTGGCGTTGCCCTGGGCATCGCAGGAGGCCGACGGCGCGCCGTCGGCATCGGGGTAGAGCCGGAAGCCGCCGGCCGTGCACTGCTGCCGGATGAGGAAGTCGACGGCCTCTTGCGGCGTGCCGCCGCTGCGGGCCAGACCCAGCACGGCAAAGGACTGGTCGAAGGTGTTGCTCGGGTCCGGGCCGGTCGCCTCGGTGGTGCGGCTGGTGATCCGGCCGTGCTGGTGACCGGTGCCCGTCCCGGAGAGCAGGGTCAGGGTTTCGGCGCGTAGGTCCCAGCCGCCGAAGTCGGTGGGGTCGGCGCCGGCGGCGGAGGCAACGTAGAGCAGTTTCGCGGTGGCGCCACCGTCGGTGAAGCCCTCGATGCCCCAGTCGTCGTAGCTGTTGTAGGACCGTACGTGCGCGGCAATCTGCGCGGTCGCCGCCTGTCGAGTTGCGCCAGCCACACCAGCGGCGGTGAGGGCGATCACTCCGTCGATGCTCAGCCCCCAGTCCTCGGGAGTGAACGGGCCGGGCAGCACGCCGTCGGCGTACTCCCCCGCGAGCCAGGTCGCGGCATCACGCGCGGCAACGGCGTGAGTCGGCGACGGCGCGGCACCCACGCCGAGGGGGGTGGCTGCGAGTACGACAAGTGCGGTGGCGGTGACGGCGCCGACGCGCCGGAGCGCAAACGTGGGCAAGGGGGTGCCTTTCGCAGAGCGGTCGGTGAAAGCTCCGGAAGGCACCGGCGGCGGCATCCGCTCGCGTGGCCGCGAGGAAATGCCGTAGCTCGATTGCCCGGACTCCACCCTGTAGACCTCGACAGTGGAAGCCGCTCGTCCTGTGCGGGGCATTCCGGCTCGCGAGACAGATCTCGCTCACGGTTGCGGGTCAGCGCCGGCTTCTACCGGCTTCCCCCCATACAGGACGTATTCAGTTGTGCACCCGGCGCACCGGGTGTCGTCACCGTACCGCCCGGTCGCCTCTCGGCGCCAGCGTGGCGAGCGACACCCGGCACGTCAACGGCTCATGCAGGGTACACAGGTCAGGGGGCGGTAATGCTGGGTGCCGTGCCGGAGCCGAAGGACCAGCCCTCGACCGTGCCGGGCGCCGGGTTGTAGCTGGTCGCCCCGAGCGTGCTGTACGTCCAGGAGGCGCCACTGCCGGACGCGTGCCAGTACGACCAGTACGCGCTGGCCGGCGGGGTGTTGATGCAGGGTTCCGTCGCGGCGGTCGGCTGACCGTTGATCCGGCAGACGAAGGCCAACCCCCACCGCTGCGTACCGGCCACCGTGAAACCGGCGCCCTGCAGGGCGGCCAGCCCGGTGGCGGGGTCACCGAGCGCGCAGGCGACCTGGACGCCGCCGCCGAGCGGGCCGTAGTCGACCACCACCGTGACTCCGGACGTGCCGGTACACGCGGCGGCCTGCGCAGCCCGTGGAGACGGCTCGGTAGCGATCAGCCCGACGGCGGCGACAGCCGCCACCACGAGGCCCGCGAGCCATCGACGGACGGGATCATGGACCTGGGACATGAGTACTCCTTGGGATGGGACGGAATCTGTCGCCGGTCAGTGGCAGGGCAAGGTGGGTGCGCCGGTGGTCGCGGTGGTGGTGGAAAGCCGGGCATATCCGGTGCCGGTCAGGCCGAGCAGCGCCTGGGCGGTGGCGCGGGTGGCGGTACTGGAATCGAAGAGGCCGCCGTCGAAGTCCACCGCGCCCCGGTCGGCGACCGGGCCGGCGCAGCCGATCTGTAGACCGGCCAGGAACACCCGGGCCCGCGCCCAGGCCAGCGACCGTCCACCGTCACGCAACGCCTGGGCTGCCAACCCGGTGCTGTTGGCGTTCGCGACGCCATCCGCGTTGGTGAACCCGCCGTCGGCGCGCTGGACGGAGACCAGCCAACGCAGTCCCGCGGCGGCATCAGCCCTGCGGCCGGCGGCCCGCAACGCCTGCACCGCGATGGCGGTTGCGTCCACATCGGAGACACAAACCGGCTGCGCCGGCAGCAGCGGAAAGCCGCCGTCCGGGCACCGGGTACCCGCCAGCCAGCCGGCGGCGGCCGCCGGCACGCCGTGCGCGGTCCGGTCCAGCGCGAGAATCGCGAAGGACTGGCTGAACGCGTTGCTGAAGTCACCCCACGCGGACCGGTCGGTGAACCGGCCGCCAGGCGACTGAAGCGACCGCAGCCGGGCGATGAGATCCACACCGCCCATGTCGGTCGAGTCACCGCCGCGGACCGCCACGGCGAGAGCGAGCTTGGCGGTCGCGCCCGCGTACGCCTCGGTGACACCGTCACCGAGGTAGCCGTCGCGCACATCCGGCCGGGTAACCCACGCCAGGGCCCGAGCGCCGAAGTCTTCGGCGACACCGCCGGCGGCGAACGCGAAGACCGCATCCAGGGTCAACCCCTGGTCCGGGTACGCGACGCCGCCGAAGACAGCCTCGAAGCGTTCCCCGTCGACAAGTTGTCGGGCCAACCAGCCGGCGGCCGCATCGGATCGGACGGCGCCGACCTGCGTGGGTGTGGCGATCGCCGGTGTGGCGAGAGTGAGAGCGGCGAGTACACCGCAGAACAGCGCGAGCAGGCGGTGCCGGCTCAGGCGAACGACCATCGGAAGCGCCTTTCCGGCCCGGCGGTCGTCAGAAACCCGGCCCGCCCGGCAACGGCGCGGCTGGCCGGCCTCCGACCCGTGGGCCACGACGGGTGAGGAGCAGAAACTCGCGGGTACGGCAGGTATTCGGACTCGCCGCCGGGATTGCACCCAACGACCTACCGTTGCGGGCCAGTGCCGGACTTCGACCGGACTTCCCCCGCACGCACACGCGGTTGTTCAGTTGTCGCGCCAGTCTCGCCCCCCACACAGCCACTGTCAATCCGCGACCAACCGCGCACGGTATGCAACGGCGACACGGCCGTCGACCAATCGCGGCCACGATCCACGGCCAAGACCGGCGGACGGCGACGGAGAGATCGAGACAACCCACCGCAGGCACCCCTGGCCCGCCGGTCGTCTGACCAGATCAGGATAGGCTGGCCGACGGCGCTGGTTCGCCCGACTGTTACCGGTCGAGCGTCGTAAGAGGGAACCCGGTGGAAATCCGGGACTGCCCCGCAGCGGTGAGTGGGAACGACCGCCGTCACCACGCACTGGGCCGCAAGGCCTGGGAAGCGACGGCCAGTAGGAGACCGGCCGAGTCCGGTCCCGCCCACGAGTCCGAAGACCTGCCCGCGCTGCGCACACAAGGTGTGTGCGCAGCCGTCGACCTCGAGGGCGGGTCGGGCGGGTGACGCGCCGAAACAGCGTGTTCCTCGACGTGCGCGCCCACGGATCGGTGGCATCCTTCCCGAGGACGGACGCCCCATGCACGACACCACGCTCGCCGGCCGACCACCGTCGGCCTCCCACCTGACCCTGTCGCAGATCATGGACCAGCACCACACCAACCTGATGGGCACAGTCCACGGCGGCCGGATCCTCAACCTCATCGACTCCGTCGCCGGAGTGGTCGCCGCCCGGCACTCCGACGGCCCGGCAGTCACCGCCGCCATCGACGAGACCGCCTTCCTCCGCGCGGTCCGCGTCGGCGACGTCGTCCACGTCGATGCCCACATCACCTGGGCCGGACGCAGCTCCATGGAGGTCACCGTCAAGGTCACCGCCGACCGGTGGGACCGAGCGGTACCACCGACCGACGTGGCCACCGCCCACCTGGTCATGGTCGCCGTCGACGACGAGGGCCAACCCCGGTCGGTGCCGCCGCTGCTACCCCAGACCGACGGCGACCGACGCCGCTACCGCGAGGCGCAGATCCGCCGCGAGCACCGACTGGCGCTGCGCCAAGCCCTGCTCGACGGCACCGAGGGACACTGAGACGCGCTCGGACCTTCTCCACGGCGGCCTCGCGGAGGTCCTGCAGGGCGCGGTGCGCGTTACCGGCGACGAGATCGAAGATCGCCTCGCACGTCAGCCGAAGATCGGAGGGTCGCGTCCGGCAACCCGGCCGGACCGATCCCCGGGAACCTGTCATGCCTGTTCGACGGTCACCGACATGGTGGTCGGGTTGAAGGCGTTGCACGGGTTGTGCTCCTCGGGACAGTTGGAGAAGCCCAGGTAAAGCTCGTCGAGCACCTCGAAGACGATGCTGTCGCCGGGCTTGGTGGTGGGCTCGACGATCTCCATCCGCCCGTCCGGATGGTGCAGGATGTTCATGAACAGCGATATGCACTGATCCGGGTTGATCTTGGTGACGTCGAGCCCGAGTTCGGCCCAGTCCCCGGCCAGGTTGTCCAGACAACCCCAGGTGTCCTGGACGGCGTACCGGAAGGCGTTGGAGTACCTCGTGCAGTATCCGCCGGTCATGTTGTGGATGCCGTTGTCGTCGTGGACGACCTTCAGCATCGGGCGGCACTTGTCGCTGTAGATGGTGTGGCCCTGCTGGAGATCCCACCGCCCGGAGCTGACCCGGGTGAACATTGCCGACAGTCGCTCGTCCGGGTCGGCGACCATCGCGGCGATGAAGTCCATCACCTGCTGTCCCTCAAGGTCGGTGACGGTGATCCGCTGGCCGGGGCGCACCCGCAGCGCCAGCCGGCCCTTCGGCGCCAGGACTGTGGTGCCCGGGCTCGCCCACCGTGTGTGCGTACCGCTCATCGAAATCTCGTTCCTTCCTGAATGAATGGATCAAGCCGGGCCGAAGCCGCCCCCGGCGGGCGTACGCAGCAGAATCCGCGAGCCGGGTGGCAACGCGGTGCGGCCCTTGGGCTCCGCGACGTCGACCCCGTCGACCTGGAGCAGGCCGACCTGCCCGTCCTGGCCGCCGGCCAGGCCGGGCGCGGCGTGCTCGATGCGTTCGGTGAGGAAGATGATGTCGAGCGGGTCGGGATGCACGGACCGGATGGTGATCTCCTGTCCGTCGCCGCCGCGCCACCGTCCCGCCCCGCCGGAGCCCCGGACGATCCGCTTGCTCTCCACCAGGACCGGAACCTGGCTCTCCACCACCTCGACCGGGGTGTTCGACACGTTGCTCGGGGTGCTCAACGTCGGATGGCCGTCCTGCCCGGCCGAGGCACCCTGCCCGCCGTTGAAGCAGAGCAGGGAGGCGAAGCTGCCGTCGGCGGCGGTGCCCCGGATGCCGACCACCCAGAACGGGGTGCCCGCCGCGGCGGCGACCCGGTCCGGCAGAGGTTCCAGCAACGCCCGGGACAGCACCGCCGGAATGGCGTGGGCCGGGAAGTTGGCGCTCACCGCGGCCCGCTTGTCGGGGTTGAGCAGTGACCCCTTCGGCACCCGGATGGTGATGGGCCGCTGGGCGCCCTCGTTGTTCGGCACGTCCGGGGCCAGCAGGCAGGCCAGCCCGTACCGGGTGTAGCCGTACGTCGGTGCGGCCGAGTTGATGCCGAACCGGCTCTGCGGGGAGGTGCCTTCGTAGTCGACCACCAGCGAGTCGCCGGCAACCTCTACCGTCACGACGATCTTCTTGGGTTCCTCGAAGCCGTCCAGATCCACCTCGGCGGCGTACCGGCCGTCGGGGATCCGCCGGATCGACTCCCGGACCGCCCGCTCCGTGACACCGCAGATGTGTTCGGCCGCCGTACCCAGATCCAGCTCCGGATCGCTGTCGAGCATCGCCCGTACCCGTCGTTCCCCGAGCGCGTTCGCGGCGATCAGGGCGTCGACGTCGCCGAGCACCTGGCCCGGCACCCGTACGTTGCGGGCCAGGATCTGGCGGACCAGCTGGTTCGGCGTACCCGCGTCGACGAGTTTGACCGGCGGCAGGCAGAAACCCTCCTCGTACACGTCCTGCGCGAACGCGCCCTCCGAGGCGCCGCCGATGTCCGACAGGTGGCAGATGCTGGCGACGTACGCCACGATCCGGCCGTCCCGGAACACCGGCGTGGCGGCGGTGAGGTCGGGTAGGTGGGTGTTGCCGTACCAGGGATCGTTCGTGGCGATCACGTCGCCGGGGCGCAGGTTCTCCGCCCCGAAGTGCTCGACCATCGCCCGTACCGTGCCGGAGACGCAGCCGGTGAAGACCGGCACCGAGCGGCCGTACTCCACCAGCAGCTCGCCGTCGGCGGTCAGTACCGCGCAGGCCAGGTCGTTGGATTCGCGGACCACCGAACTGAAGGCGGTACGCAGCAGCACGGCGGCCATCTCGTCGGCCACCGAGATCAGCCGCTGCCACCAGATCTGAAGTGTCGCGGCATCCCAGGTCGTCATCGCGGGGCTCCTAGAACTCGGGTTGGTCGGATGGGGTCGCCGAGGGTTCGAGTCGCGTCACCAACTGCTGGTCGAGCAGCAGCTGGTGGGTGATCGCGGCGAGTTGCCGTGGTGACGGCGGTTCGTCGGAGAAGTCCTGGGCGGCGTTCCCGGTCTTCAGGTAGACCGGGGCGGCGACCCGCACCATCTGCGGCACGTCGTAGCCCCGGACGAAACCGCCGGTGCCGGGTGGGTTGTCCGTGTGCAGGTCCAGTGCCACGTCGGTGGCGGCCCGAACCGCGGCCAGCATGCGGACGTCGAGATCACGTTGCAGGTTGACCGAGTCGGCGCCGAGCTGGGCGAGCAGCCTCGCGTGGGCGGGATTGCCGGCGCCCATGTTGGACGAGGCCTTCAGCCGCAGTTCGGCCGGCAGCACCCCATCGGCCCGGAGCCGGTCCAGCACGGTCAACAGTCCCTCGTCGAAGACGAGGAAGCCGCGTACGCCGAGGTCGACGGCGTGTGCCACGTCCTCGACGGCCTGGGCGAGCTGGTCGGTGCCGCGCAGCCGGTAGGCGCTGGCGGCGGCGACCGGGCCGGCGGCGAGTTTCTGTCCGCCGATGTCGAACAGGCCCCGCGGGCCGACCGCCATCCGCAGCTGCACGCCCAGTTCCCGGCAGGTCTGCACCAGGTCGACCACCTCGGCGTCGAGGTAGCGCATCGTGCCGACCGTGTTGGTCGCCTGGTGCAGCCGTACCCCGTGCGGGGCGAGCAGTTCGGTCAGCCGGCGCACCGAGGCCGCGTCGAGCGCCCCGGCGACCTCCCACTTGTACCAGCCACCGTCGGCGAATCGGCCGGTGCTGGTGGCCGGCTGCGCCGGGTCACCGGGTGGCAGCCCGATCCGGTCCAGCCAGTCGAGGGATCTCATGCCGCCACCTCGCTGCGCCGAATGTCCTGGTTGGCCGAGGGCAGGTTCACCATGATGTGCAGGTTGCCGTCCCGGTCCACCTCGGCCAGGTCCCCCGGGCCCACCACCGCGGTGCTCTCCGGCAGTTGGAAGATCGCCGGGCCGACGACCCGGGTGCCCGGCGGCTGGGCCAGCATCCGCAGCACCGGCGCCTCGGTCAGGCCGGTCTCCGGGAACCACACCTGCCGGGTACGCGGCGCGTCCGCCGCCGCGCGGGTGTCGGGCGCGGTCCGGACCAGTTCCGGCTGGGTGAAGCGGCCGTAGGCGCGGACTCGCCAGGTCACCACCTCCGCCCGCTGGTAGTCCGGACGGACGCCGTAGACCCGCTGGTATTCGGCGGCGAACCGGGTCAGGTACTGCTCCGGCCCGTCGGTGTCGGCCACCGGCACCTCGATCTCGAACCCCTGGCCGACGAAGCGCATGTCGACGAAGCGTTCGACCCGGTCGACCGGCTCGGCGAGTTCGGCCGCGGCCTGGCCGACCAGCCCGGCGTACACCTCGGCGACGGCGGCGTCCGACCACTGCGCGAGTTCGGTCAGCCGGGTCCGTGAGGTCTCCACCATCGGCGGCGCGACGAGCAGACCGGTCGCCGACAGCACCCCGGCGGCGGTCGGGATCACGACCCGGCGTAGGCCGAGGATCCGGGCCACCCGGGCGGCGTGCACCGGCGCGGCGCCGCCGAAGGCGAGCATCGTGAAGGTCCTCGGGTCGTGTCCGCGTTCGGTGGCGTGCACCCGCATCGCCAGCGCCATGTGCTCGTCGACCACCCGGACGATGCCCGCCGCTGCGGCGACCGGGTCGTCGTCGAAGGCCGGCCCGAGGTGGGCGAGCATGGCCCGCCGGGCGGCATCGACGTCGAGGCTCATCCGGCCACCGAGGAAGTAGTCCGGGTCGAGGTAGCCGAGGACCAGGTCGGCGTCGGTGACGGTCGGCTGTTCGCCACCGAGGCCGTACCCGGCGGGGCCGGGGCGGGATCCGGCGCTGTGCGGCCCGACCTTGAGCAGCCCGAGTGGATCCAGGGCGGCGATCGAACCACCGCCGGCACCGATCTCCAGCATGTCGACCACCGGCATGGCCACCGGCAGTCCGCTGCCGGGCTTGAGCCGGTGCACCCGACCCACCTCGAAGCCGTGGTGCACGGCCGGGGTGCCGTTCTCCACCACGCACACCTTGGCGGTGGTGCCGCCCATGTCGAAGGCGATCAGCCGGTCCAGGCCGAGCCGTTGCCCGACGTACGCGGCGCCGATCGCGCCGGCCGCCGGCCCCGACTCCAGCAGCCGCAGCGGATACTGCCGGGCCGTCGCCGTGGAGACGACACCACCGTTGGACTGCATCAACACCAGCGGTTGGGCGATGCCCACCTGACCGATGGCGCGTTCCACATCGGCGAAGTGCTCGCCGGCCACCGGCCGCACGTACGCGTTGGCGAGCGTGGTGACGGTGCGCTCGTACTCGCGGATCACCGGCACCAGGTGGCTGGAGAGGGTGACCGGCACGCCGGGCAGTCGCTCGGCGAGGACGGCGCCGACCGCCTCCTCGTGCGCGGAGTTCGCGTACGAGTGCAGCAGGCAGACGGCCACCGACTCGACGCCGCTCTCGGCGATCCGGTCCGCGATCCGGCCGATCTCGTCGAGAGCGAGGGGCGTGTGGACGGCGCCGTCGGCGCGCAGCCGTTCGGTCACCTCGAACCGTTGCCGCACAGGCACCAGCGGATCGGGCAGTTGCAGCTGCTGGTCGTACAGGTCGTAGCGCCATTCCCGGCCGATCTCGACGGTGTCGCCGAAGCCTCGGGTGGTGATCAGGGCGGTGTCGGCACCCCGGCGTTCGATGAGCGCGTTGGTGACCAGGGTGGTCGCACCGACGACCGGGTGGTCCACGTCCGCGGGTCCGAGGTCGCCGGTGCCGAGCAGTTCACGGATGCCCTGGGCGATGGCGCGGCTGAAGTCGTCGTAGGTGGTCAGGCACTTGCCCAGCCAGGCGCGGCCGGATCGCTCGTCCAGCAGGACCAGGTCGGTGAAGGTGCCGCCGATGTCGAAACTCACTCGCATGGTTGGTGTCCTTGGACTCGATGACGGGCGGGGTACGAAACGGCGGGTACGGTCACGGCGGCACCACAAGCGGGTAGGCCGCCACGGGCAGGACGAGTCCGAGCTGACCGGCGTACTGCACGCGGGCGATCAGCCGGACCTGGGCACGGTGTCCGGTGGCGACCGCCAGGGCGGTGTCGTAGCCGATCCCGGCGGCGGCACCGAGCAGGATCCCGCCGGTGAGCGCCACCGGCACCGTGTCGGCGCGCAGGCCCGCGACGAACATGACGGTGCCGAGCAGCGCGACCGCGAGGGCGACCCCACGCACCACGGCGGCCGGTGCCCGGGTCACGCCCAGCCGGGCCGCGCCGGCGGCGAGCAGGACCAGTCCGGCGCTGGCCCCGGCCACGAGTTCCGACCCGCCGGAGCGCTCCGCGATCAGCCCGGGCAGGGTCGAGCTGAACAGCCCGAGGACGCCGTTGGCCGTGAACGCCAGTGCGGCGCCGCCGATGATCAGGGTGTTCCCGCCGCCGGTCGCCCTCGGCGGCGGGGCCGGCGCCTCGGGGCGAACCGGTTCGACAGGGCGGTCGCCGCCGGGGTCCTCGGCGGCCGGCCGGTGCACGTCGGGTTGCCGGCGTCCGGCAGCGGCGGCCGCGGCGAGCAGGCCGAGCGCGCCGATGCCGAAGACCGCTTCCCGGGGCAGGCCGGATGCCGCCAGTGCGCCGGCGATGAGCGCACCGCCGCCGACGCCGCCGAAGATGGCGCCGGTGGCCAGGACGGTGCCGTGCCGGTGCTGGGCCAGCACGGTGGTGGTCAGCGGGGTCAGTGCCCCCATCGCGGCGCCGGTGATGATCCGGCCGAGCAGCAACGGGCCGACTCCCGCCGGCTCCGGTGCGAGGATCAGCGGTACCGCGCCGGCCGCGTCGATCAGCAGCAGGGCGGGTATCAGGCGGCCGGGCCCGAGCCGGGTGACCCGCGCGGCCAGGGCCGGGCGGGTCAGCAGCGCCATCGCCGCGGCTGCGGCTGTACCGTGCGCGACGAAGAGCAGGGTGGTGGTCCACGGCGAACCGGTGGCGCCGGCGATCCGGTGGTAGAACGGGCTGGGAAAGCTGGAGAAGCCGGCGGCGGCGGTCTGCGCCACGACTATCGGGCCGAGCCGGCCCGGCCGGCCGAGTCGGTACGTCATGACAGCCGCCCCGGCGACGCCGCGTCCGGCTGGGGGTCCGCACCGCGCGGCGTGAGCCGGCCCGGGTCGGCGGTACGCAACAACAGCGATGCCAGTGCGGCGTCCGCGACGGCGCTGCCCGCCACGTCCAGCAGCAGCCGACCGGCCGGCGGTTCGACGCCGCAGAACATTCGCGCCACGCTGGGGACCCGTCCGGCAACCACCCGGTCGTCGAGCAGTTCCGCCGCGCCACCGTGCCGCCAGATGTGCGCGCCGTCGAGACATACCACGACACCGTCGGGGGCGATCAGGTCGAGATCGGCCACCGCCGCCGTGGCACCGGTGGCCGACACGGCGAGGTCGACGCCGGCCAGCGCCGCCGGGTCGGTGCCGACACTGACCGTCGGCCCGCGCCGGGTCGACTGCCGGCGTACGAGCTGGGCGGTGCGCTCCGTACGGACCACTATCCGGACTTCCTCGACCGTGTCGAGGGTCGCGAGCACGGTGTCCAGGACGCTCCGGTTGGTCGGCCCGAAGCCGAGCAGGCCGATCCGACGCAGCACCGTGTCCGGCCGGGCCGCCCGAGCCACCGCCACCGCGGTGGCCGCGGTGCGTGCCTCGGTGGCCCGCATCCCGTGGATCCGCGCCAACGGGTCGCCCCGGTCGGCGGCGCTGACCAGGATCGTGGCGGTGGACCGGCTCGCGGCGCCGTCGGCCGTGGGCCGGTAGGACGCCCATTTGGCCACGGCGAGACCGAGCCGGGGCACGACACCGGCCAGGGTGAGGAAGAAGCCGCCACCGACCATCGGCAGTAGTTGCTTCGGTGCCTGCTCGGCCTCGCCCCGGCCCAGGTCGGCCAGGCAGCGGGTCACCTCGGCGACGAGGGCCGCCCGGTCGACCCACCGATCGACGTGGGCGTCGTCGTACTCACGCATCGTGCGCCCCTGGTCGGCCGGCCTGCGCGGCGAACGCGAGCGACACCACCCCGGCGACGGTGCGCAGGAACGCGGTCCGGGCCGGCGTGAAGGCCCGGTCGGTACGCGAGACGAAGGCCAGGTCGCCCCAGATCAGACCATGTACGTGCAGCGGGAACAGCACGCAGGCGTGCAGGTCCTCGTCGTAGGACATGCGGGCAGTGAACGGGAAACGCTTGGCCAGGCCACTCATGTCCCGCAGCTGGACGACCTTGCCGCTGCTGTAGACCTCGGCGCCGAGGAAGCCGTCGCTGATCGGGTGGCCGGTGGAGATGGACTGCTGCCACCGGGCCGACATGCCGGCGGAGGCGACCAGGCGGGACGCTCCGGCGGTCCGGCGGAGGGGATCAGTCTGGTCGAGGTCGAATCGGAATACGGTGGCCGCGTCGCTGAACCCCCGATCGACCGCCCACTGCACCACGGTTTCCGCGACGGCTGTCTCGTCCGCCGCCGCCGTCACACCGTCGACGAGTGCCTTGAGCGCGTCGGCCTGGGCGTTGAGCAACGCCATGGACTCCCGCAGCCGGTCGGAGCCCCGGTCGTCACCGAGTTCGGCCACCGGCGGCAGGAACTGGTAGCCGACGCCGCGTACCGAACCGATCCACTGTGGCCGGACGGCGGTGTCGCCGAGCTTGCGGCGCAGTCGCCCGATGTGGATGCGCAGGGTGTTGCTGCCATCGCCCTGTCGCCAGCCCCAGACCTGCTGGAGAATCTCGTGTTGCGGCACCACCTGCTGCGACCTGCCCATCAGGTAGGCGAGCAGGTCGAACTCGTTGTGGCCGAGCGGGATCGGTGTCTCGGCGAGGACGCAGCGCCGCGCGGCGAGGTCGAGACGCAGTTCGCCGGCGTGCAACCAGCGCACCTGCCCGCCGGAGTCACCGAGCGAGCTGCGGCACAGCGCCAGCAGTCGGGCGAGCACCTCCCGAGCCCCGGCGTGGCTCTCCAGAACGAGATTGGCACCCGCGTCGAGCAGGGTCAGCACCTGTTCGGGTTGCACGTCGGTGGCGAGCACCGCGATCGGGAACCGACCGGCCGGCCGCAGTGTGCGCACCGCCTGGTGCACCCAGCCGAAGGAGCGCCCGCCAACCAGAACCAGCCGGGTGTCGCGTACGGTCGCCGCCTGCACCGCGCCGGTGGCGTCCTGGCGTACCAGGGTGGGCCAGTTGGTCCGGCCCACCCGCACCTGGAGCCGGGCGGCGGTCGAGCCCGGCTCGCCACAGAGCAGGGCGGGACTCATCAGCGCGGCGTCGCGGGGGCGCAGCAGCCGGCCGATCGCCTGGTCAATGGGGGGTGACGTGGGCGCCATCGGGTCAGAGCACCTTCGACAGGAAGGCGCGGGTGCGCTCGTGCCGTGGCGCGACGAGCAGATCCTGGGGCGGTCCCTGTTCGACGATCAGGCCCTCGGACATGAAGGCCACCTGGGAGGCCACCTCGCGGGCGAATCCCATCTCGTGGGTCACCACGATCATCGTCATGCCGTCGGCGGCGAGACCTCGCATGACGTCGAGGACCTCGCCGACCAGCTCCGGGTCGAGCGCGGACGTCGGCTCGTCGAAGAGCATCAGTCGGGGCCGCATCGCCAGGCCGCGGGCGATGGCGACCCGCTGCTGCTGGCCGCCGGAGAGGCTGCGGGGGTAGGCGTCGACCTTCGGGGCGAGGCCGACCCGGGCGAGCAGATCGTGGGCGGTCGCCTCGGCGGCGGACCGGGAGTAGCCCAGCACCCGCATCGGCGCGGTCACCACGTTCTCCAGCACGGTCAGGTGCGGGAAGAGGTTGAAATGCTGGAACACCATGCCGATACCGGCCCGCTGGGCACGGATGCGACTTTCCGGCAGCTCGTGCAGCCGGCCGTCGCGTTCGACGTAGCCGACCAGTTCACCGCCGACCAGCACCCGGCCCGCGTCCGGCCGTTCCAGGTGGTTGATGCAGCGCAGCAGGGTGGACTTGCCGCTGCCGGAGGCACCGACGAGGCAGAGGACCTGGCCGGTGTCGACATCGAGGTCGACGCCGCGCAGCACCTCGTGGCTGCCGAACCGTTTACGGATGCCGCGCAGCTGAACGAGCGGCTGCTCCGTCGGTGTCAGTGGTTGCCGGACCACCATCGGGCCCACCTGCCCTTCCGTGGATTGGCGTCGCCACCGGCGCCGGTCCGGAAGCCGACGCCGAGCCGGCGCTCCAGCCAGTGCTCCAGCAGCGTCAGCAGGGTGACGACGACGAGGTACCAGATGCAGACGACGAGCAGGACCGGGATGGTCTCGTAGGTGCGGGCGTAGATGAGCTGGCCCGAGTAGAGCAACTCGGGCAGCGCGATCACGCTGACCACCGACGAGTACTTGAGCAGCCCGATCGCCTCGTTGGAGGCCGGCGGGACGGTGACACGCAGGGCCTGGGGCAGCACGATCCGCCGGAAGGTGTCGACCCGGCTGAGACCGAGGGCGTTCGCCGCCTCGGTCTGTCCCCGGTCCACGGAGACGATGCCGGAGCGGATGATCTCGCCGAGATAGGCGGCCTCGTTGAGGGCCAGGCCCAGGATGGCCGCGGTCCAGGGCGTGATGATGGTGTTCGTCTGGGCCGAGAACAGGGTCGGGCCGAACGGAATCCCGATGCTGACCGACGGTACGAGAATCGCCAGGTTGTACCAGAGGATCAGCTGCACGAGCACGGGCGTACCGCGGAACAACCAGATGTAGACGCCGGCCGCGCCACGGGGCAGCCGACCACGTGACAGACGCATCACGGCGAGCAGCAGACCCAGCGCCGAGGCCAACACCATGCTGACCACGGTGAGCTGGAGCGTGGTGAGCAGACCGTCGAGGATGCGTGGGTCGAACAGGTAGGTCGCCACCACGTCCCACTGGTAGTTGGGATTGGTGAGGAACGAGTTGGCCACCGCCGCGACGATCAGGACCGACACCACCGTGCCGACCCACCGCCACGGGCGCCGGCGCGGGACGACGACGTCGCTGTCCTCGTCCCGCGTCGTGTTGGCCGGTAGTACGGTCATCAGAACGTGGCCCCGTTGATGATCGGCGCTTCCAGCCCCCGGTCCGCGACGCCCCACTCGCGCAGGATCTCGGCGTACGTACCGTCATCGATGATCTCGCTGAACGCGGCCTCGACCTTCTTCGTCAGCTCGCTGTTCTTCGGGAAGGCCGCCGCGAAGTACCCCTCGTTGAGGTAGCCGCCGGAGACCTTCATCGTGTCCTTGTTCTGCGAGTTGATGTACGCGTTCGCCGCGGAGTCGTTCGGGGTCACGTCGATCCGGCCGGAGCGCAGGGCCAGGACGGTGGCGTCGAGGTCGGCGAACTCGTTGACGTCGACAGCCGGCTTGCCGGCCTTGACGCACTCGGTCGAGGCGTCGGCCAGCAGAGTGGATTCGAGCGCGCCCCCGGGGATGCCCACCCGTACGCCGCACAGGTCGTTCATCGAGGCCACGTCACGGAACGTGTTCAGCGTGAGGAAGTTGTTCTTCGCCGCCAGGTAATCGACGAAGTCGACGGTCTTCTGCCGTTCCAGTGTGTCGAACATCCCGGTCAGAGCCAGGTCGAAACGTCCGGCGGCGAGCCCGGGGACGATAGTGTCGAATCCCGCGCTCTGAAAGGTTATGGGGCTACCGAGCTTCTCCGACAACGCCGCCGCCAGATCGACGTTGATACCCTTCCAGGTCTTCCCGTCAGTATCGAGGAAATTGTATGGCAGCAGCGATGGATCCGCTGCGGCGACGAGGGTGACGGCAGCCGCGCCATCCGCGCCACCGTCCGTCGTATCGGCTGAACACGCGGCGATGGACAGGGCAAACAGAGAAGCGGCAAATCCGGCGACGAGGGATCGGGAGCGAGGTTTGCGCATGGGAACTCCGTTTTCGACAAGAAGGCTGGGCCGTACTTTCTGTCCGATTTCGAAATCGCGGCACTGATCGTGACCTGGTTGCCGCCATCCGTGGGCGACGGCGACATGTTGAATGAAAAACGGAGCTTGTTACCGACGCATTTCACAACTGGTCGACGGCGGTTTCCACCACGCCAGGACGACATCCTCACGACAGGAAACCGCGCCTAGCATTGGCTGCGGAGTCGGCGGCGGTCCCGCTGACGACATGTCGCCGACGCACGGGAAAGAGGTGACCGAGTGAGCTCGGGCGTAGCGGAGAGTAACCGGCCGGCGCTGGACACGGCCGTCCGGCGGATCATGGCGGGAGCGGTCGCCGACGGGGAGATCGACCTGAGCATCGGCGAGCCCGACCAGGCGCTGCCCGACATCCTGGTCGAGACCGCGGTCCGCAGCCTGCGTACCGGTCGGACCGGCTACACACCCAAACTCGGCCTACCAGAACTGCGCGAACTGGTCGCCGACGACGTGGCGACGAGTACCGGCCACCGGCCGGCGACCGACGACGTGGTGATCACCGTTGGTGGCACCGGCGCGGTCGCGGTCGCCCTGGCCGCGGCCAGTTCCCCCGCAACCGGGATAGTCGTTCCCGACCCGGCCTGGCCCAACTACCGGATCCTCGCGACGCGACTGGGCATCCCGGTGCACAGTTACCCGCAGGGCGGCAGCGGAGCCGGCTTCGCCGACCTGGCCCGCATCGAGGACGGTCTGCGCGCCGGTGCCCGGCTGGTCGTCGTCAACTCGCCGGCCAACCCCACCGGCGCCGTCGCCTCCGGCGACGCGCTGCGATCGCTTGTGGACCTGGTCCGCCGCCACGACGCGTACCTGCTGTCCGACGAGGCATACGAGTCGATCGTGTACGCGGGTGGCCGAGCCCCATCGCCGCTGAGCCATGGACCCGACGTCACCTTCTGCGCCCGCACCTTCTCCAAGACCTACTCGATGACGGGGCTGCGGGTCGGCGCTCTGATCTCCCCACCCCGGTTCCGTGGTGACGTGGCGGCGCTGCACGGCACGGTCGCGGGCTGCGCGCCGATCACGGCACAAGTCACCGCCATGGAAGCACTACGCTCGCTGTCCGGCCGGGGCAGCGAACTCGCCGCCATCTACCGTGAACGGCACCGCAGCGCCGTCGACGTGCTCGGCCCCTGGGCCCCGTCGGCCACCACCGACGAACTCGGCGGCTTCTACCTGTGGCTGGACGTGCGGTCGACCGGTCACACCAGCGACGAGGTATGTGACGCGCTGCGAGCACGCGGAGTCGTCGTCTCCTCCGGCCGCGTATATTCCGGTATGGACGTATTCGTACGGCTGGCCCTCACCGCTCCGGACGCCCGACTCGGTCAGGCGCTGCGGACCATCCGCGCGGAACTGGACCGGCTCGCGGCCGGGCCTCCGCCGCTGGACGACCCGCTCTACAGCCAGCCGAAGATCGCGGGCACCGCACCGTAGCGCCAGATCAACCGGCCAGGCGGCCCGCCACGGCGTGAGACGTTGTTCTGCAGGAGGCCGAAGAAGGACTCCCTAGCGGCGTTGTCGCCGGCGGCGCCGACGCGGCCCATCGATCCGGCCATGTGGTGGCGGTTGAGGGCTCCTTGATCGCGCAGAGGTGGAGCTTGCCTCGGCGGTGTGGTGCTCGGTGATGTCGGACAGCCACAGCCGGTTCGGGCCGCCGGCGGTGAAGTCCCGCTGAACCAGGTCGTCGCGTTCCGTCTCGGTCTTGCACCAAGGGACGTCTCGCAACCCCTACCAGGACAAGAGCAACGTCTAACCGCGAGCTACGACTCGCCCTCACCTACAACCCGGCCAAAACAAAATCAGCGTCGAGGCTAAGCCTGACGCTGATTACTGTGGGGTAACTGTACGTGTCCGAGGGGGGACTTGAACCCCCACGCCCTATACGGGCACTAGCACCTCAAGCTAGCGCGTCTGCCATTCCGCCACCCGGACCTACTCTGTCCAGCCTACCCTGCCGGCCTCGATGGTCCACCATCCGAAGGCCGCCCGGCGGGCCGCACGGGGAGTTACTGTACACGCCGCAGATGGATCATGCACATCGGCATCCGCCGCCGGCGCCGGCCGACCTGAAAGGCGGTTTCTGGACGCTTGTGTGACGCGTACGCGGGTCGGGTGGCGGCACGGCGGCGGCACCCGGCAGCATGGGCCACGTGCCCCATGCCTCTCCCCTGGCCGTCTTCCAGCAGCGTGCCCTTGCGCTTCGTGGGGCGGGCAACCTCGCTGCCGCCCGCGACCTGCTGAGCGACGCGATCGAGTCTGCCCGGCCGCCGTTCGGCAAGGATCACCCGGACGTACTCAGCACCGCGCACTTGCTGGCCAGGCTGCACCGGGAGGCGGACGATCCGAGCGCCGCCCGTCGGGTGTTGGAGGAGGCGTTCGCGGCCGGGGAGCGCACGTGGCCGCAGTCCGACCCGTTGATGCTGGCGTTGTCCTACGAGTTGGGCTCCGTCGCCGACGAACTGGGCAACCGCCATGAGGCCCGCCGCAACTACACCCGCGTCGCGGCCGCCGGCCCCGCCGTGCTCGGCGTCGATCATCCGGCGGTACGCACCGCACGGGAGTATCTCGGCGATGCCGCGCCCGCCCCTCAGCCGCCGGTGCCCTCTGCCGGTCAGCCGCTCACCGGCCAGTCGCCTCATGACGCACTCGCGGAGCCGACGGTGTCACTGGCGGTGTTGTCGACCGCCTGGAAACCGCACGACGCGTCGACCGCTGCGACGCCATTCCACTCGGCGGCACCGGCTGCGCCGGGCACCCCGATTGTTCCCCCTGCACCCATGGTGCCGGCTTCCGCGTCGACCGTCGCGCCCATGCCGCCGTCCACCGCTCCGGCTGCCGCACCGATGCCGCCCGCCCCCGAGCCGACCATCCCGCCGGTGCCACCGCACGTGACGCCACCCCCGCCGACCGCCCTACCCGTGCCACCACACGGCACGCCAACCCCGCCGACCGCCCCACCAGCGCCACCACACGCCACGCCATCCCTGCCAGCGCCACCACACGCCACGCCGTCCCTGCCGGTGCCACCAGCCCTCACGCCGGCTACTCCTCCGTATGCAGCGCCCCCGCCGGTGATACCGCCTCCCGCACCGGCCATGCCAGCGGCGCCACCGGTCTCGGGCCCACCAGCGGCATTCCCGGTGGCTCCGCCGGTCACCAGCCGGCCGCCCGCTACGGGTCGCCCCGCCCCAGGAGTGCCGCCCGTTCCGGTGGTACCACCCCCCAGGGCTGCCTTCCACGACCAGCCCGCCCCGTCCGGCGGACCGGCCCTGCCGCTGCCGACGCCCCCCACGGACCCGGCTGGCGCCATGGCCCGTACCACCCACCCGGCGCCAATCGGCCTGCCGCCCACTTCACCCGCCGCACCACCCCAGGCACCGTCACCGCAGGCATCACCAGACCAGACACTGTCACCGCAGGCACCGACGTCCGCGGCTGCCTCGCAGGGGATGCCGGACACCGAGGTAACCGGCATGTCGGCGGGACCTCGTCCCGCCGACGCAGGGCAGGCCGTCAGTCGAACTGCGGCACCGGAGCATCCGCAGTGGGCGACGCCGACGATCCCGGTCCAGCAGATCGGGCCGCTGTTGGCCGACGAGGCCGCCCGCCTCGGCCCTCCTCAGAGAGCTACGGCGCCGGCCACCGACACCCCGCCGCCCACCAGCGCACCACCAATGAGCGCACCACCGGCCAGCGCACCACCGGCCAGCGCGCCGCCCATCAGCGGACCACCGGCCAGCGCGCCGCCCATCAGCGGACCACCCATCAGCGCATTGCCGAGCAGCGGACCGCCCACCAGCGCTCCAGCAGCTGATCTGTACCTGCCGCAGCTACCGACGCACCAGGTGCCGGGATTAGGCGGCACGGGATACCCCTCGCTGACGACTCCGGCAGCGCACGAGTTGACCGCACCGCTGCCTCAGCCGGGACCGACCAGCGGGCCGCCGGGTCAGGTGCCGTATCCGTTCGGTCCGCCCGGCACGCCGCCCGGCCAGGAAGCCACGAACACGCCAACCACGAACACGCCAACCACGAACACGCCAATCACGAACACGCCGATCACGAACGCGTCAATCACGAACCCGCCGGCCGGCACAGCGCCGTACGGTGTGGCGCCGCATCACGGCCCGGGCGGCAGCCCACCGGTCGGCTACGGTCCGACGGCTGGCGGGCAGCAGCACGGCGGGTTCGGTGGCGGGTATCCGCAGGGGGTGGCTCCGCAGGTTCCGCCCGCGCCGCCGGGTTACCCGGCGGCGGGGTGGGGACAGCAGCCGGCCGGGCAGCCTTCGGCGGTGGTGCCGGGGCGGCCGGCGGTCGCCCCGCCGTACCAGGGTGCTCTGGTGATGCCGGCGGTGGAGCCGGCACCGGGGCGTAGCCGGGCGGCGGTGGTGGTGGCGGTGGTCGCGGTGGTGGTGGCGCTCGCGGCGGTGGTCGGGGTCGGGCTGTTGCTGCTGGACCGGCGAGCCGCGGCGCCGCCGCCGACGGTGCCCGAGTCGTCGGCGCCGGTGCAGGGCGGGGCGCCGCCGGAGGAGCTGAAGCTGCGCGACGACACGACCACGATCACGTTGACCTGGGCCGATCCGTCGGACGGGCTGGTGCCGTTCATGGTGGCCGGTGGGCGTGCCGGCCAGCCGCTGGGTGTAATGGCCACGGTGGGTCCGGGACAGACCAGTTACACGGTGAACGGGCTGAACTCCCGGGTGGACTACTGCTTCACCGTGCTCGCCGTCTACGGCACCGATCAGTTCGCCACCTCCGGGCAGGTGTGCACGTCGCGGGAGGGTGGCAACCCGCCGAACTGACCGGGAACGGGGCAAGTGTCGCGGCCCGACAGTGGTGAGGGGACACGCCGACGACACGCCACGCTGGGTGTCCACAGCCCGACGGTGCGGGTTCCCGGGGTCCGCAGCGTGACCATATGATGGCTCCCGGCTCAGGGGAGGGGTCGCCGTGAGGGGCGCCACCTGCCAGGACGACACGGGAGGCGCCGGCTGTGGCGAGCATGGACGAGGTCGTTCCGACCCGCACGACCCGGTCCCGGTCCCGGCTGCGGGGTGGTCTGGTCACCGTGGGCACCGTGCTGGCGCTGCTGGCGGCGATGGGTCTGACCGTGCTCGGTCTCGGCTCGGCGGACAACGCGGTGGCCAGCTACGACGCGAGTTCCTGGCTGTGGAGCGCGGCGCGCAGTGAGCTGGCCCGGGTCAACGGGGTGACCGCCCGGGTGGACACCCGGGTGGAGGTGCCGGCGGCGCGGCGGCATCCGATGCAGGTGGTGCAGACCGACCGGGTGCTGGTCCTGCGTGATCTGCACACGGGTCAGATCAGCGCGCTGGACCTGGCCACGCTTCAGATCACCGCGACCACGCCGACCGCGCCTGGTCTTGGGGTGAGTGTGGCGTTGCACGAGGACGCGGCGTTCGTGGTGGATGCGGTGCAGGGCGTGGTGCGGCAGTTGGACCCGCGGTCGTTGGCGCCGGTGGGTGAACCGGTGCGGTACCCGCCGGGGATCACCGGTGGCACGTTCGACGGCCAGGGTCGGCTGTGGATCGCGGTGCCGGCCGAGGGCACGGTGTCGGCGATCACCGCGGCCGAGTTGCCGTCGTCGCCGGCTGCGGGTGCGGCGGTGGCTCCGAGGCAGGTGGAGACCCATGACGTGGCCGAGCCGAGCCACGAGTTGGTGGTTTCCACGCTGGACGACGGGGTGGCGGTGCTGGACCGCACGGCGGGGACGCTGGTGACGGTGGTGCGGGGCACGACGCGGCGTACGGGGTTGGGTGAGCAGTTGACCGGGCCGGGCATGTTGCCGGTACGCACCAGCGGGCCGGTGGTGCCGGTGACGGTGGCCGGGCAGCGGCAGGTGCACGCGATCACCGACGGTGGCGAGGTGCGGTCGTTCACGGTGCCGGGTGAGGGTGACCGGCTGGGTGCCGCGGTGGCGTGGGCGGGTCGTTTCTACTGTGCCGATGACGCGGCGGGCGTGGTGTACGCGTTCGACGCGGCGGGCCAGCTGGTGGAGACCATCCGGGGCCGCTGGGGCGGGCCGTTGGAGCTGGAGGTACGGGAGAACCACCTGTTCATCAACGCGCCGGACGCGGCGACCGCCCGGGTGGTCAACGACCGGCACGAGGTGCGGGAGGTCGACAAGTACGCCAACGACGTGCTCGGCGGTGACCCGCCGGTGGAGCCTCCGCCGCCGCCTCCGCCGCCGAAGAAGCCGCAGGTGAACAAGCCGGGTGCGCCGCGCAGCGTGACCGCGGCGGCTGGTGACGCGCAGGCGCGGGTGAGTTGGCGGCCGGCGGCGGCCAACGGCGCGGAGATCATGCGGTATGTGGTGGAGGGTGCCGGGCAGCGCCTGGAGGTGGGTGCGAACCAGCGGTCGGTGGAGGTCAAGGAGCTGACCAACGGGGAGACGTACACGTTCTCGGTGCACGCGGTGAACGCCAAGGGGGCGGGTCCGTCCCGCAGGAGCAATCCGGTGACCCCGACGGCGGAGGTGCCGGACGCGCCGACCAGCGTCTCCGCGCAGGCCCGGCCGGACGGCACGGTGGTGGTGAGCTGGCCGGAGGCGAATGGGCAGGGCAACACGATCGCCCGGTACGCGGTGACGGCCACCTCGGCGGGGACGAACGCCCCGGCCGGTGAGTCGGAGGGCACCGAGCTGGTGATCGCCGCCGGTGAGTTGGAGTACGGCACGCAGTACGCGTTCACGGTGGTGGCGGTCAACGACAAGGGTGCGGCGTCGGAGGCGTCTCCGGTCAGCGACACGGTGGTGCCGTTCACGGTGCCGGGTGAGCCGGTGGAGTTGCGGGCGAGTACGGTGGCCGATCAGCCGGGGACGGTGTCGGTGCAGTGGGCGCCGGCGCAGGCCAACGGCCGGCCGGTTTCCGGGTACGTGGTGGATGTCGCGGGCAAGAGCAGCGAGGTCACCGACACCCGGACGACGGTGGGTGGTCTGGGTGACGGGCAGAACGTGACGGTGCGGGTCCGGGCGGTCAACGAGGCCGGTGAGGGTCCGGAGGCGACGACGACGGCGCGTACGGTGGCGGCGCCTCGGGTGACGGTGACCGGGTCGTCGGCGACCGCGACGTCCGCGACGGTGGTGTTCACCGTGGACGCCGGTGGTGGGCAGGCGACGTGCACGTTGACCCGGTCGGGTCAGCCGGCCACGAGCGGTCCGTGTTCGCGCATCACGATGAATGGGTTGACGCCGGGCACCGGTTACACGTTCACGGTGACGGCGTCCAACGCCGCCGGTTCGGGTACGGCGACGCGGGCGCAGGCGACCGACGCCCTGATCGGCGTCGCCACCTGCGTCAACGGCAGCGACCCGGACCAGCGCACCTACTGCGACCGGGATGTCGACGGCCGTAACGGCAACGAGATCTTCTCGGTGCCTCGGCAGGACAACGACCGGCAGGTCGGCTGGGCCAGGCCGGGCACCCGGTTGACCGCGCTGTGCAAGATCCGCGGCGAGGAGGTGTACGCCTTCGTCTACAACGACCACAAGAAGAGCACCTGGTGGGTGCGGGTCGAGTACAGCGGGCGCAACTACATCCCGTGGGCCTGGTTGAACCTGGAGGGCGGCGACAACATCAACGTTCTGCCCACCTGCTGATCCATCCCAGCCGAGGAGCACCACCGTGAACAGCCAGGAACCCCTCAACCACCAGGAGGTGCAGGGCTTCGCCGCCCTCGCCGCCCGGCTGGCCGAGAACGTCAACGCGGTGGTGCTCGGTAAGCCGGAGGTGGTCCGGCTGGCGTTGACCGCGCTGTTCGCCCAGGGGCACGTGCTGTTGGAGGACGTCCCGGGGGTGGGTAAGACGACCTTGGCGCGGGCGATCGCGGCCACGGTGAAGGGACAGTGGCGGCGGATCCAGTTCACGCCGGACCTGCTGCCGTCGGACGTGTCCGGGGTGACCATCTTCAACCAGGCCACCCGGGGGTTCGAGTTCCATCCGGGTCCGGTGTTCGCCAACATCGTCATCGCCGACGAGATCAACCGGGCGTCGCCGAAGACGCAGTCGGCGTTGCTGGAGGTGATGGAGGAGCGCACGGTCACCGTGGACGGCGTACGCCATCCGGTGCCGCAGCCGTTCCTGGTGGTGGCGACGCAGAACCCGGTGGAGATGGACGGCACCTACCGGCTGCCGGAGGCGCAGCTGGACCGGTTCCTGGTCAAGTTGTCGGTCGGGTACCCGGACGAGTCGGTGGAGGTGGAGGTGCTGCGCGGGGCCACGGTCCGCTCCCCCGAGGCGCTGGCCGCGATCACCGACACCGCCACGGTCGGGGAAATGGTCCGGATGGCCCGCCGGGTGCACATCGCCGAGCCGCTGTACGCGTACGCGGTGCGGCTGGCGGCGGCCACCCGTACCCACCCGCAGGTCCGCGTCGGGGTCAGCCCCCGTGGGGTGATCGCGTTGACCCGGGCGGCGTGCGCGTACGCGCTGATCGACGGCCGGGGTTGGATCATGCCGGAGGATCTGAAAGCTCTCACCGAGCCGGTGTTCGCCCATCGGCTGCTGCTCACCCCCGATGCTCAGGTGCGGGGCGTGACCGCCGGGGACGTCCTGCGCCAGGCCGTCGCGTCGGTGCCGGTGCCGCTGCCGTCGGGGCAGCCGGCTCCGGCGCACCCCTGAGCGGCGAGGACCGGCGTGGGGATCACCGCCCGGGGCATCGGTCTGCTCGTCGCCGCGGTGCTGCTGCTCGGCGCCGGTTTCCGGTTCGGGTATCCGGAGTTGTCGTTGCTCGGGGCGGCTGCCGGCGTCGCGCTGGCGGTGGCGGTGGTCACCGCGGCCTGGCGGCCCACCTTGCAGGTGCACCGCCAGGCCGATCCGGACCGGGTGGCCCGGGGTGAGCCGGCGGCGATGACGTTGACCGTCCGCAACGCCGGTCGACTGCGGTCGGCGAATCTGCTGGCCGCCGACCGGTGCGGCGACCAGGTGGTGCCGGTGCCGGTGCTGCGGCTGCGTCCGGGCGCGGACACCTCGGTCCGCTACGACGTGCCGACCAGCCGCCGTGGGGTGGTGCCGGTGGGTCCGCTGCGGGTCACCCGCCGTGATCCTCTCGGCCTGGTCGTGCTGGCCCGGGCGTACGGCGGCAGCGTGCCGGTGTGGGTGCATCCGCGGATCCATCCGTTGAGCGCGGTGCCCACCGGCGCCGGTCGGAGTCTCGACGGGCGGGTCGACGCGGTACCGCACGGCTCGATCACCTTCGACTCGCTGCGGGAGTACGTCGTCGGCGACGAGTTGCGTCGGGTGCACTGGCGCACCAGTGCCCGGGTCGGTGAGCTGATGGTGCGGGAGAACGTGGACACCAGCCTGCCGCGAATCGTGGTGTTGCTCGACAATCGGGCCGCCGCGCATCCGGTTCGGGTACACGGGGTGGCCGAGTCGTTCGAGGCGGCGTGTGAGGCGGCGGCATCGGTGGTCACCGCGGCGGTGCGGGAGGATCTGCCGGTGGTGCTGCTGTTCGTCGCCGCAGCCGATCCCGTCGACACCGCCGGCGAAGTGGCCGACGCCGGTGGGCCGACCGGGCCGCTGGACCGGTTGGCGGCGGTGTCGCTGACCGACGACGGCACGCTCGATGCGGCGGCGGCACGGCTGCGCCGGGACCGGCTCGGCGACACCCTGGTCGTGCTGACCGGGCCGGGTGGCCGCGACGACCTGGGGCACGTCGGCGCGCTGCGCGGCGCGTACCCGTCGGTGGTGGTCGGGGTGTTCGGGGCGGCGGATCCGACGCCGCCGGGCGCGGGCGGGCTGGTCGTGGTGGACGCCGCCGACGGTGCGGCGTTCGCCGCCGAGTGGGACGGGGTACGCCGGTGGTGAGGCTGCTGCGGGCGGCCGTGGTGCCGGCGGCGCTGGTCGGCATGGTCGTCCTGGCCGGGGTGACGCTGGACCGGGTGTACGCGGGATCGGTGCTGACTGTCCTGGTGGGCGGTGCGGCGCTCGGGTCGGTGCTGGTGAGTGTGGCGTCGCGGCGGTTGCCGTCGTGGTTGGTCGCGCCGGTGTCGGTGCTGGCGATGGTGGCCTGGACGGCGTGGTGCCTGCGGCTGACGGCGAACCGGGCCGGTCTGCCGGGCGGGTTTGTCGAGGTGGCCGGCGATGCCGCCGCGAACGGTATCCCCCGGCTGCTGACCGCGATGATCCCGGTGGAGCCGACCCCGGACACCGTGCTGGTGCCGCTGGTGGGCGCCTGGCTGGCCGGGTTGGCCGGGGCGGAGGTGGCGTTGCGGGCCGGGCGGGTGCTGCTGGGTTACCTGCCGCCGGTGCTGCTCTTCGCCGGTGCGGTGTACGTGGTCGGGCCGAATGCCGAGCCGGCGACCGGTCCGACCGTGGCGCTGGTGGTGGTGGCGGGGCTCGGGCTGGCGGCCTCGGCGCGGCCCGGCGGCGGTGACCCGGTCGACGGGTTGGCGCCGGCGGTGCGTTCGGGGGTGCGGGCCCGCCTGGCGGTGGCCTCGGCCGTCGGCACGGCGGTGGTGGTCGGCGCGGCGACGCTGCTCGGCCCGGCGGTGGCCGCACTGGTGGACGCCCGTCCGGTGGACCCGCGCCGCTATGTGGAGCCGCCGCAGGTGGAGACGTTGGACGAGAACCCGCTGATCCGGATTTCCGGTTGGGCGTTGAACCCCGACCAGGAGTTGTTCCAGGTGGCCACTGCGCGGGGCACGGCGGCCGAGTCCGCTGCCGGGACGCGGATCCGGCTGGCGGTGCTCAGCGACTACGACGGGGTCACCTGGCGGGTCGGCGCCACGTACCGCAACGCCGGCCGGATCCTGCCGGCCGGGGAGCCGGCACCCCACAGCACGGTGGAGACGGTCCGGCAGGAGTTCACCGTCGGCGATCTCAGTGGACGGTTGCTGCCGGCGGTGGCCACCCCGCGTGAGGTCACCGGTGCCCGGGTGGCGTACGACCCGGGCACCGGCACCCTGATCCGTCCCGACGGGCTCAGCCCGGGGCTGCGTTACACGGTGGTCTCGGCTCGGGAACGTCCGGACGTGAACCTGCTGGCGACCGCGAACACCCCGGCCGGTGACGAGGTGGCCCGGGTGCTGCACGTGCCGGACGGGGCACCCGAGCAGCTGCGTCGGCTCGCCGCCCAGCTGGCCGAGGAGAACGGTGCCCCCTACGCTCGGGCGGCGGCGATCGAGCAGTGGCTGGCCGAGCACTACCGGCTGGTCGCCGACGCGCCCAGTGGCCACGCGTACCCGAATCTGGGGTTCTTCCTGTTCGGGCCGCGTAACGGTGGCGGGCAGCGGGGTACCTCGGAGCAGTTCGCGGCGTCGTTCGCGGTACTGGGCCGGCTGGCCGGGCTACCGACACGGGTGGTGGTCGGGTTCGCCGCCCCGGGTGACGGGCCGGTGCGGGCGGCCGACGCGTACGCCTGGCCGGAGGTGCTCTTCGACGGGTTGGGCTGGGTGCCGTTCGACCCGCTGCCCCGGCCCGAGGACGAACCACGGCCGGTGGAGGAGGACTTCCGGCCGCAGCCGGAGAACCCGCCGCCGTCGGAGCAGCCGGAGCCGACCCTGGAGCCGACCGCTTCCCCGCCGCCGCAGGCCACGCCCGATCGTGGCGCCGATCGTGGCGGTGTGCCGACGCCGGTGCTGGCCGCCGGCACGACCGGCGGGTTCCTGCTGCTGGTCGTGGCGGCGCTGGTCGCCCTGGCCGGGATGCGCCGCGCGCAGACCCGCAACCGGCTGCGTCGGGGCACCGCCGAGCACCGGGTCGCCGGCGCCTGGCGGGAGCTGACCGACGCGCTGCGGCTGGCCGGGCAGCCGGTCGCCGCCGACCTGTCCGCCACCGAGGTCGCCGACGTGGCCCGCCGCGCTCTGACCGCCGCGTCGCCGCCGGCATCGGGCGGACACCCGACCGGGCAGCAACCGGCCGAACCCGACACTGACGGGTCGGGGGTGGCCGCGTACCGCGCGGTGGACGAGTTGGCTCGGCTGGTCAACCAGGTCGGGTTCGCTCCGGGCGGCGTCACCGACGGGCAGGCCGCTGCCGCCGCCGACGCGGCCACCGGCTACATCGGCGCGTTGCGTGCCACCCGGTCGCGGTGGCGGCGGCTGCTCTGGTCGGTGCATCCGGGCCCGCTGCGCTGGCGACGCTGAGACACGCGATCATCGAGAACGCCGCCTACGGCGACGCGGCCGGTGATGGCGGCGGTGACTGACCGGCACGGCGGTCCCGCCGTGACACCAACCCCGGTCGGTGCGGTTCAGGCCGGTGTCCGGGCGCGGGGCCCGAGCC
This sequence comes from Micromonospora zingiberis, assembly GCF_004331455.1. Classification (GTDB taxonomy): domain Bacteria; phylum Actinomycetota; class Actinomycetes; order Mycobacteriales; family Micromonosporaceae; genus Micromonospora; species Micromonospora zingiberis. The sequence goes on along the minus strand of NZ_SJJR01000007.1, from coordinate 57,222 downwards.
GGGCGAGCATGGTGGCCAGGGCCGCCGGGTCCCCGGCAGCGAGTTCGGGAGTGGGCAGCAGGGCCAGCACCGGTACGTCCACCCCGGCCTCGGTGTACCGGTGGACCTGGGCCCGGCACTGCTCGGGCGAGCCGTGCACGATCAGCGCGTCCACGACCTCGTCGGGCACGGCGGCGAGGGCGGCCCGCCGGTCGCCGGCCGCCCATGCCTGCCACATCGCGGACAACGCCTCCTGACGGCCGAGCCAGCGGTGGAATTTCGCGTACGCGGGCACGGTCAGGTAGCTGGTGATCATCCGGCGGCCCAGGGTGCGGGCGTGCCGGGCGTCTTCGGTGGGGCAGACGAAGATCCGTGCGACCACCTCGAAGTGCGGGCGACGTTCGCCGAGTTCGGCCACCGCGCGGGGCACGTCGGTGGCGGCGAGCCAGTTGAGGATGACCCCGTCGGCTTCGGCGGCGGCCAGCCGCAGCATGCCCGGACGCAGCGCGGCCAGCAGCAGCGGCGGCGGTACGGCCGGCGGGCGTTGCAGGGTGAACCGGCGCACCGCGAACGTGTCGAAGGCACCGTCGACGGTCTCCCCGCGCAGCGCCGCACGCAGGAAACGCACCATGTCCCGGGTACGCCGCAACGGCGCGGTGAACTCCACCGCATTCCAGTCCGACACCAGCATCGGCGACGACGCGCCGATGCCGAGGCAGAACCGGCCGGGAGCGACGTCGGCGAGCGCGGCGGCGCTCATCGCCAGCAGGCCGGGGCCACGGTTGAACACCCCGGCGATGGCGGTACCGAGCCGTAGCCGTGGCTGCCAGGCGGCGGCCAACGCCAACGGGGTGAACGCGTCGGCACCGTTGACCTCGGAGGACCACACGTCGGTGAAGCCGGCCTCGGCGATGGCCGCGTACCCGGCGGCGTGGTCGGCCAGCGGGATACCGTCCAGCGGCACCGTCATCGCCCATCGCGTCGTCATCGATCGATGGTGCCCGCCGAGCGGCCCGCCGAGCAAGATCTTGTCGGTTTCCGGGTTACCCGCCACGAGGGCAGCCGGTGGTGTTACGACAACGGGATGGGCCGGACTGTTGATCGGGATCGCTGACCGTGGCGCGCGTCGCCGGTCGGCTGACGCCGGTCAGCCGGGACCCGGGGCGAGCGACGTTCCTGGAGTTGTTCTTCGATCTGATCTTCGTGTTCGCGCTCACCCGGATCTCCGCCCGGGCCTTCGAGGACCTCGCCCTGGAGCCCGGTGGCGCGACGGGGTGGACGCCGGTGACCGGGGGCGCCAAGACGCTGCTGTTGTTGCTCGCCCTGTGGGCGGTCTGGCAGGGCACCGCCTGGTCCACCAGCCGGTACGATCCGTACCACTCCGGGCTGCAAGTCATCGTGATCACCGCGCTGGTGTGCAGCATGGTGATGGGGGTGGCCATCCCCCGGGCGTTCACCGCCACCGGGTTGGCCTTCGCCGTGGCGTACGTGGTCGCTCAGCTCACCCGACCGCTGACCCTGCTCGCCGTCGGGACACCGGAGCGGCTCCTCAAAATCAGGACGGCGATCACCTACGCGGTCACCGGGGTGCTGTGGATCGTCGGCGCCCTGCTGCCGACCAACCCCCGGGTGGTGCTCTGGAGTTGCGCGCTGGGGGTCGAGTACGTCGCCGGCCGGTTCGGCTTTCCGATTCCTGGGCTGGGCCGCTCGATGGTGTCCCGCTGGGAGATCGCCGGCCGGCATCTGGCCGAGCGCTACCAGCAGTTCTTCCTCATCGCGCTCGGCGAGACGATCCTGGTGGCCGGCTTCTCCTACAGCGACAGCGGCTACGGCGCGGCCCGGACCGCCACCTTCGCGCTGGCCATGACGATCACGATCCTGCTGTGGCGGATCTACGTCCAGCGGGCCGGGCAGATTCTCGCCGAGGCGGTCGCCGAGGCCCGCCGGCCGGCCAGCATCGGCCGCTCGGCGGCGGACACCCATCTGGTCATGGTGATCGGGTTGGCCGCCATCGCGATCGGCTACGACCTGGCCATCCAGCATCCGATGGATCGCCCCGAGAACGCCTGGATCGCCATGATCGTCGGTGGGCCGGTGTTGTTCCTGATCGGCCGCGCCCGGTTCGAGTACGAGGTGTTCAACCGGGTCTCCCCGTCCCGGTGGATCGCCGCGCTGGTGCTGGCCGTCTCGGTGCCGGTGGTGGTCCACCGTCCGCCGCTCTGGTCGGAGGCCCTGGTCGCGGTCGTGCTGGGCGCGGTCGCGCTGGCCGACGCCCGCCGGGCCCGCAACGGCCCACCGGAGGCCCCGGCCCCGCCGTTCTGACCGCGCGGGACCGGCAACCGGGCCGCGACCAGCGCTAACCTTTCCCGCGTGACCTTCTCGCTCGTCGCCCGCTCCGCCGACGGCCGCCTGCACGGCGTCGCCGTGGCCAGCCGTTTCCTGGCCGCCGGCGCGCTCGTCCCGGCGGCCGAGGCCGACATCGGCGCGATCGCCACCCAGGCGCACGTGAACCTGGCCTACCGCCCGCAGGGACTGGCCCTGCTGGGTACCGGGGTGGCCGCCGCCGGGGTGGTCGCCGGACTGGTCGCCGCCGACCCGGAACGCGACCACCGGCAACTCGGTGTGGTGGCCGCCACCGGCCCCGGCGCCACGTACACCGGCGCGCACTGCCGCGACTGGGCCGGCGGGCAGGCCGGTGACGGCTGGGCCGCCCAGGGCAACATCCTGACCGGCCCGGAGGTCGTCGACGCGCTGCGCGACACCTGGCTGGCCGGCACCGATCTGCCCTTCGCGCAGCGGCTGCTCGCCGCACTGCGCGCCGGGCAGGAGGCCGGCGGCGACCGGCGTGGCCAGCAGAGCGCCGGGCTCGTCGTGGTCCGTCGCGGCGGCGGGTACGGCGGCACCGGCGACGTCATGATCGACCTGCGGGTCGACGACCATCCCGATCCGATCACCGAGCTCGACCGGCTGCTGGCCGTACACACCCTCATGTTCAGCCGTCCCGATCCGGCCACCCTGCTCGACCTGGCCGGTGCGGTGGCCGTCGAGGTGGCCGGGCTGCTCACCGCGCTCGGATATCCGGCCGACCCGGCCGAGCCCGAGGACGCGTTGGTCGCCTGGGCCGGTCTGGAGAACCTGGAGGAGCGGCTGGCGCCCGGCCGGATCGACCCGGTGGTGCTGGCCCACCTGCGCGCTGCCGTGCCCCACGTACCCGCACCTCGATCCGCCGCCTGACCGCCGCTCGCGGCGGGCCGGCAGGCGCCGGAGGCCGCTGCGGCACGCGGGCGGGACAGGCGTCGTCGATAGTGGTCGTCAGCGGCCGAAGGAGAGCAGTGGCAGGCCGACGCCGGAGAGGACCGCCTGCTCGGCCCGGCTACACCCGGCACGGCCGGTGACCTTGGCGATCAGGGTCAGCCGGTCCCAGCCCAGTTCCGCCGGCAGGCGACGCCCGCCGGTGAGCAGGTCGGCGATGACCCGGCTGGCGGTCGCGGTCAACCAGGGTGGCCGGTCCAGCGCCGCGGCCAGGTCCAGACCGTGCACCCCGACCTCCACCACCCGGGTACGCAGGAACTCCGGCACCGTCATCGCGTCGCCGTGCCGGGTGCGTACCACCCGCTCCGGTGGGTGTGCGTCGACCGCCGCGAGCGTGGCCCGCCAGGCCCGCTCGAAGTCCACGCCCGGCCCCGCCCCGCCGCCCGACCATGGGCGACCAGGACCACTCCGGCCCTGGCCCCAGCCTCGGCCCTCGACCCGGCCCCGGCCAGCCTCGACCTGGCCGGCGTCGATCCCGGATGTCTCGGCCCGGGCGGACTCCACCCGGGCCGCCTCGGCCTGAGCGGCGCCGATCCGGGCGGCGTCCACGTCAGGGGTGAACTTGGCGGCGCCGAAGTAGCCGGCGGCGTCGACCAGCGCGCCGGTCGGCGCGGGCGCGGCCAGCATGTCGACCAGCCGGCCGGCGCCGGTGCGTACGTGTGCCAGCAGTTCGGCCAGCGTCCACGGCGCGCAGCGGGTGGGCCGGTCCAGGTCAGCCGGATCGAGGGTGGCCAGCACTTCGGTCAGCCGTGCGCACTCGTCCCGGAAGGCCGCCCGGACGAGGTCCAGGTCCCCTACCCGCTCCCCCGACTCGGACAACTCGGCTGACTGCTCCGCGGACCGCTCACCGGACATCGACCGTCTCCGTCCCCCATCGCCGCCACGACCGCCCCAGTATTCATGATCGCGCTCAGGCGGGCGGGGCGACGAGGGCGTGGGGTCAGCCCTGGTGGCGGGGGACGATCCGGTGCACGGCGGACAGGACCAGCGCCATCACCACCCCCATCGTGCCGGCGATGCCGGCGGCACTGCCGGCGTACCCGACGAAGAGGGGCTGCCGGGACAGTTCGGCCGGCGCGGTGGCGCGCAGCCCGACCAGCCAGGTCAATGCCAGCGCGCAGGCCGCGATCGCCAGCAGCCCGCCGATGCCGAGCAGCAGTGCGCTGCCCCGGTGCGCGTCGGCCGAGGCCACCTGCGCCCGCTCCCGCTGGGTGATCAGCAGCAGCAGGCCGGCCAGGGCGGCCCACACCCCGACCACGAGGAACGCGGCCACCGCGTCGCTGGGTCGGTGCCAGCCGGCGGACAGGGTCGCCACCCCGGCGGCCGCCGCGTAGCCGGCGCCGACCAGGGCGGCGAAGGCCCGCCCCTTGGGCGGCAGTACGAGCACCAGCGCCACCGCCACCGAGGCGGCCACGGTGGTGTGACCGCTGGGCAGGCTGTTACCCACGTCGGCCCGCTCCGGGTCGATGCCGTAGTCCGGCCGCACCAGACCGTACTTGAGTACCTGGGTGCTGACGTTGGCCCCGGCGATCAGCAGGGTGGCCGCCACGGCGAGGGCCACCCGGCCCCGGATCAACGCGATGAACCCGATCATCACGGTGACCGCCAGCAGCGAGACCACGGACATCGCGTTGAGAATCCGGTTCACCGGATCCACGATGTGGTCGCGGCCGATCCGGTTGCCGGTCAGCGCCACCGTGTCGATCCACTGCCCGACGTCGGTGTAGAGGGCGAATCGCCAGACGACGATGAAGGCCACCGTCTGGACGAGGGCCAACACGACCAGCCAGACCGCAGTCCCACCCCTCGGCGTCACGCGCACCCGCACAACTTAGCGGCCCGCCTCTGCCAGTCGACCGGTGGCCCGCCGACCGCGTCGGGATAGGTTTGGGCACTGGTGAAGGAGGACGACGGTGACCGGTACGTCGGAGCGTGACACCCCGAGCGTGCAGCGACCGGAGTCGCTGGCCGACCTGCTCGGCGGGCGGCGGGGAGCGGTCGACGCGACCCTGCCGCCGGTCGCCTTCACGGCAGGCTGGCTGCTGGCCGACCGGTCGATCACGGCCGGCGTACTGGCCGCCCTGGCCGTCGGCGCCGCGGTGGCCGGATGGCGACTGCGTCGTGGGGACCGGCCCCGGTCGGTGCTGCTCGGGCTGCTCGCCGTCTGCGTGGCCGCAATCGTGGTGGCCCGCACCGGACGGGCCGAGGACTTCTTCCTGGTGCAGTTGCTCGCCAACGCGGCCAGCGCCCTGGTCTGGGTGGTCAGCATCGTGGTGCGGTGGCCGCTGCTCGGGGTGGTGGTCGGCGCGGCCCTCGGGCAACGGAGTCGGTGGCGGCGGGACCCGGCGCTGCTGCGGGCCTACGCCCGGGGCAGTTGGGTGTGGACGGCCACCTACGCGGTGCGGGTGGCGGTGTTCGTGCCGCTGTACCTGGGCGGTCAGGTGCTCGCCCTGACCGCGGCCCGGGTCGGGCTCACCTGGCCGCTGGTGGCCACGGCGTTGGCGGTCAGTTGGGCGGTGGTGCGCCGGTCGCTGCCGGCCGGGCATCCGGGGCTGCGGCATCCGGACACGGGGCCGCAGGCATAGCCACCGGGCTTCAGACATAAAGGGAGAGGCCGCCACGGGGGGAGCGGCCTCTCCGGTGATGTACGTTACTCCGTCCCCGGCGGTGTTGTGATCCCGGGGCGGCCACTTTTTTTCGCGATCTGCGTGGTGTGGCCCATCGGATAGTCGGCGGTGGGGTGGGCCGGCTGCTCCGCTGCGTCGGCCAGAGGGCCGACCCACCCCGGCCTGACCGTGGGAGTCAGGCCGCCGGCCGGACCTGCCTCTTACCCCCGAGGTCCGGCCGAAGCCTCCGGGTGGGTCACCGCCCACCCGGAGGGCGTCGTTCAGCCGTTGGGGAACAGCTTTCCGTAGTCGGCGTACGCCATCGCGACGTCCGCCTGGGCCCAGAACCGGTGGTAGCGGAACTCCGGCTCCGGCCCGCCGTCGAGGTACGCCTGGACCTTCGGCCACGCCGGGTCGTTCTTGTAGAACGACCGGATGTCGACGAAGCTCTTGCCCGGGGCGACCACGTCACCGTTGGGCATCCGGCCGGTCCAGCCCTGCGGGATGTACAGGCCCTGCCCGGTGGAGGCGTCGTAGACGTCGTCGAAGCGCCGGTAGTCGCCACGCTTCTCCACCGTCGACACACCCTGGGCGTCGCTGGCCGCGTGCAGCGCGTCCAGCAGCCCCTTGGCGGTGTTCTTCGCCGCGGTGTTGCCCGACTTGGCCGCGTACGCGATGAGCGTACGGGCGTAGGCCGCGGCGACACCGACGTCCTGACCCTTGACCGTCACCTCGACGTGCAGGTTGTTGTTCGGCTGCGGGTTGCTCGGGTTCCAGTTGGCGGGCTGGCCCGTCCACTTCATGTCCGACGGGATGGACCAGTTGGTGCCCAGCGTCGTGTTGGCGATCGCCCACGGCACCCACTTGTCCAGCAGCGCCTTGGCCCGGGTGTTGCCCGAGACCAGGTACAGCTCGGCGATGCGCTGCATCGACCAGGCCTGCATGCCGAACCACTGGTTCGACGGCGGGTCGTTGTAGACCGGGTCCTCGTCGTAGAACATGCCGTAGAAGGTGGCGGTGCCGGCCGGCGGAGTGCCGTAGTGCCCGCCCCAGCTGTTCGTCGCGCCACCGGCGATGCCGCCCTCGGCCGACTGCAACCAGGTGTAGAGCTCCAACTGCCGGTTGAGGCTGTTGGTCCAGTCCGCCGCCGCCGTCGCCGAGCGCGGCTTGAGCTCGTCGACGTTGGTCAGCGCCCAGGCCGCGAACGGGTTCTGGTAGCCGAAGTGGCTGTGGCTGGAGCCGATCCGCCAGGACCAGTTCTGGCTGGCGTCGTACGCGCCGCCCCAGGCGTAGTACCAGGACAGCAGGTAGTGCGCGGACTCGCGGTTGTTGCCGGCCGGGCAGGCGCTGGCCCCGACGCAGTTGCCGATCCGCTTGAAGTACTTGTCGAACAGGGCGTACCGCAGGTAGTCACCCATCCGCGCGGCCTTGGTCACGGTGGCCGCCACATCGGCCGCCTTGCCCTGCTCCTTGGCCCAGGTCAGCGCCCAGTACGCGGCCTGCACGGCGCGGGCGTCGGCGTCCGGGGCGTTGGTGTACTTCCACTGCCGGGCCGGGGCGCCGGACTCCTTGATGAACAGGTCCAGGTAGCCGTACTGGCCGCCGTGGCGGAAGGTGTCGCAGGACGGGTGCGGCACGGTTTCCCACACCGACTCCTGGGTGCCCCGCTGGAAGGTGTTGATGTACGCGGGGCGGGTGGTGCCGTCGCCGCAGCGGCCGTAGCCGTAGACGTTGTCCACGTCCAGCAGCCAGTGCATGCCGTAGATGTTGCCGGTGCCGTAGGTCTGCTGGAGTTCCGCGCGCAGCGGGTCGCGGCCGACGGGCACGTTGGAGTCCAACTGCGACGGGTACTGGTTGGGCAGGTCGTTCTCGGCCGCGTAGCTGGCGTCGCCGGGGCTGCCGGCGGTCGGCTGGTCGGCCGTGGACGGGATGATGTAGCGCTCCATCACCGTCCAGGCGTTGTTGAACGGCGTCCAGTTCTGGGTGACCCGGCCGTAGTACGCCTCCAGCCACAGCCAGAAGCTGAACGCCTCGGAGGTGGTCTGGTGGCCGTGGTCGGGCGCCTCGACGATGAGCGTCTCGATCGAGTGGTACGGCACGCCCTCGGGGCTGAAGTACCCCGAGTTCTTGATCTTGCCGTACTGGGTGAGGAAGCGCTGGACGTACTCGCCGTCGCCACCGGGCACGTCGTTGTCGATCTCGGTGACGGTGACGGTGGCCGGCGTGTAGCCCGAGGCCGAGGCGGTGACGGTGGCGGTACCACCGACGGTGTCGGCGTCCTCGGCGGCCCGGACGGTCACGTCGACCCCGGTGTTCCAGTTGCTCGGGGTCAGCGTCACCGAGGTCGGCGTGACGGTGATGTCGGTGTCGCCGGTACGGGCCAGGGTCGCCGCGACGTTGGCGGTGGGCGCCCGGTTCAGCTTGAGGTTGAACGTCGAGCTGCCGCCCTCTGCCACGCTCAGCGCGGTCGGGGTGGCCACCAGGGCCGGCGAGGTGGCGGCGGTGACGGTGAACGCCCGCTCGGCGATCGCCGACAGGCCGCTGTTGTCGAACGCCCGGGCCTGCACGGTGTAGTCACCGGCCGGCAGGTTCTCCAGGGTGTACGCGTACGGCGCGGTGGTGTCGGTGTTGACCAGCAGGCCGTTGCGGTAGAACTCGACGCGGGCGATGGTGCCGTCCGGGTCGCTCGCGGTGGCGGTCAGCGGCACGGTCGCCGGGGCCACGAACGGGCCGGCGGGGATCGACAGGCTCACCGTCGGGGGTTGCTGGGCCGTGCCACCGCAGGTGACCCCGTTGACCGAGAACGAGGTCGGCTTCGGGTTGCTGCCGGTGTAGGAGCCGTTGAAGCCGATGGTGGTGCTGGCGCCGGTGGCGAGGTTGCCGTTGTACGACTCGTTGACGGCGGTGACCTGGTTGCCGCTCTGGCTCCACCGGGCCGACCAGCCCTGGGTGACGCGCTGGTTGCCGGGGAAGGCGAACCGCAACGTCCAGCCGTTGATCGGATCGCCGATGTTTCTGATGGTGACGTTGGCGGTGAAGCCGTTGCTCCAGTCGTTGGTCGTGTAGACCACATCGCAGGCCGGCGCGGCCTGTGCGGCGCCGGCGGGTACGGTCACCCCGCCGATCGCCAGCGCCGCGGCGGCGAGCCACGCCAGGCGGCGACGTCTTGCCAGATTTCTCATCTGCGCGGTGTCTCCTCGAACCGGGCCGGGGACGGTGCCGCCCCGGCGGGACGCCTCGCCCACGACAGGGACGCGAGACGTCAGTGGATGGTGGTGAACCGGCCGATCGGCCGGAAACGCAGCAGGTCGCCGTCGGGTACGGCGCCACACCCACTGCACTCAGGGTGCCGTACCGGACGCACCGGAAGCCCTCGGCGACCCCGCGCTCACGCATACCTGGCTCCACGCGGTCGATCGACAGTGTGCCATGGAAGCGCTCCCAGCACCAGGGATCCCACTTCCGGAACCAGCCGGTTGTTTCGATCTCGTTTTGGGGCTTTCACAAAGCCGTGACGGGCGTTACAGTCGCAACAACGTCGATGGGAGCGCTTCCATCGACAAGGTTCCAAGCAATGGATTACCTGGCGCTGTGCCCACAGCACCGGGTACGAAGACCGCAGGCCGACGGCGGGCCAGCCCGGACACCGCCGTCAGCCGTCGCCCCACGACAGTGAGGGGAGGTGGATCCTCAAGCCACTCGCGTGGCCCGGCTCCCGCGCGACACGCACGACTGGGACGCCAATCCGCACGTGCGTGTACCGCAACACGGTGGGGACGGGGGTTGCCCTCCCCCGTCCCCACACTAAACCCCCGTTCACGATGGGAAAAGAGGCCGACGGGTCAGACGCGCATCACCCGCGCGCCCCGCACGGCAGTAGCCCCGCCCGCCGACCGTGCGCTGCCCCGCCGACCACCCCGGGAGCACGCCGCCGGTCCGCCCGCGGAACTCGGCGTACCCGGTCCCGCCACACCCGCTGCCCGACCGGCCGACGCCAACCCCCCATTCACCCTTGCCACCCCCGCCGCCACGACCGTTCGTGATCTGCGACGATCGGGCCCCGGCGGCGGCCGCCCACCCTCTACGCTGTATTGGGAGCGCTCCCGAGGCTCCGGGCGGCCACCCCATCCACAAGGAGAACCCATGTCGATGCTCACCAGGCGACACCTGCTGCGCCGCGCGGCGCTGTCGGCCACCGCCGCAACCCCGGCCGGCGCCGTCCTGGGCACGGCCGCCACCGCGGCTGCCGCCACCGCCCTCACCGGCTGTCAGCCCGGTGACCCCGCAGCACCGAGCGACCCGTCGGCCAGCGCTGCCGCCCGGTTGCAGTTCCCCACGAACTTCGGCTGGGGCGCGGCCACCTCGGCCTACCAGATCGAAGGCGCCGCCAAGGAGGACGGCCGGGGCGAATCGGTCTGGGACACCTTCAGCCGGGCACCGGGACGTACCCGCAACGGCGACACCGGTGACGTCGCCGCCGACCACTACCACCGCTACGCCGAAGACCTCGATCTGATGCGCGACCTGGGGCTGCGCAGCTACCGGTTCTCCATCTCCTGGCCGCGCATCCAGCCCGACGGCACCGGCGCCGCCAACCAACGTGGCCTCGACTTCTACCGCCGCCTCGTCGACGGCCTGCACGAACGCGGCATCGCCCCGATGGCCACCCTGTTCCACTGGGACCTGCCGCAGACCCTGCAGGACGCCGGCGGCTGGGAGTCCCGCGAGGTCGCCCACCGCTTCGCCGACTACGCCGCCACCCTCTTCGACGCGCTCGGCGACCGGGTACCGGTCTGGCTCACCATCAACGAGCCCAAGACCGTCGTACAGAACGGCTACCTCCAGGGCCACCACGCCCCCGGCCGGCGGGACCCGGACGCCGCGTACCTGGTCGCCCACCACCTGCAACTCGCCCACGGCCTCGCGGTCCAGGCACTGCGCGCCGACGGCGCCAACGGCCGCATCGGCCCGGCCTTCAACCTGCACCCCTGCTACCCGGCCGACGACTCCCCCGGCGCCGCCGAGGCCACCCGGCTGTACGACGGCTACGAAAACCGGCTCTACCTCGACTCGGCCCTCAAGGGCAGCTACCCGGAGGACGTCCTGGCCGACCTCGGGCCGGACAGCCGGATGGTCCGTGGCATCCGCGACGGCGACCTGGACATCATCTCCTCCCCCATCGACCTGCTCGCGGTGCAGTACTACACCCCGATCTACGTCACCGCCACCGGCGGCACCGTACGCCGCTGGCCCACCTCGGAGGCGACGTGGCAGCAGATCTACCCGGACGGGATGTACGACATCCTGACCCGGGTCACCCGCGACTACGGGCCGATCCCGCTCACCGTCACCGAGAACGGCCTGCCCACGCCCGACGTCCTGGCCGCCGACGGCACCGTCGAGGACACCGGCCGGGTCACCTTCCTGCGCGACCACCTCGCCGCCGCCCACCGCGCCATCACCGACGGGGTGCCGCTGGAGAGCTTCCACGTCTGGTCGCTGCTCGACAACTTCGAGTGGGCCGAGGGCTACGACCAGCGCTGGGGACTCATCTACATCGACTACCCCACCCAACGCCGGGTGTTCAAGCGCAGCGCCCACTGGTACCGCCAGGTCATCGCCGACAACGCCCTTTGAGGAAAGGCCCGGCCGGGCCCGCGCGGGGAGGCGCGGAAAGCCCAGGAGTTGACTGCCGGGCCGACGGCCGGTGGCGCGCGGGACGCGCCACACTCGGGCCCGGGGTGCCCACACCCCCGGGCCCGAGAACGGTCGACACTCGCACCATCGGCCAGTCTCCACGCCATGGCGTGGCAGACCCGACCGGCGCACCGTGCGCAGCGCCGCACCGGAATCGACATCAGAGCTGCCGGTCCTGCGCGTCCCAGGCGAGGATGCCGTCCAGGCGCTGTCCGGGGGGCAGCGACTTCGGGTGGAACCAGAAGATCACCACGTCGGAGTCCTCGCTCCAGCGGGACAGCTGCGCCGCGACGGGACGCTTGCCGACGCTGCCGACGATTCGCGCGGCCGGTCCCACGAAGTATCCGAACGTGGGCACGGGGTCGGCGGGCACCACCACGGCCGACGGTTCGTACCCGATCTGGTGGAAGCCGGGCCGACGGTCACTGCCCTCGAAGTCGTTGAGCAGGAAGTCCGCGGTCAGCCTGCCATCCGGGGAACGCCGGCCGGCGACCAACCCGATCGTCACCCCGGCTGCCCGGGGCACCTCCACCGGGACGAAATAGAAGACCCGCTCGTCGCCGCCGTACCAGATCCCGGTCCCCAGGACCTCGCCGAGCGCCGGCTTCTCCGGCGGCCCCGTGGGGTCGACGGTGGACCCCGCCCCCGGCGTGGTGGCCGTCGCGGTGACCACCGGCGGGACACCCGGCTCGACCGGGCCGGGTTGCCGGAGCACGACCAGGACGCCGACCGCCGCCACCGCGACCGACAGCATCACCCCGGCACCCGCCACGGCCCGTCGCCGATAGCGCAGCCGTCGCCCCTCCCGCATGATCGCCTCGACGTCGAACTGGCCCCAGCCCTCCGGTTCGGTGGCCCGGATGGCCGCGCGCAGGCGGTCCGTCTCGTTCATCGCTGCCCTCCCGGCGTACTCGGCAGCTCGACCAGGGTCTGACGCAGCTTGCCCAACGCGCGGGAGCTGGTGCTCTTCACCGTGCCCACGGAGACCTCCAGTTCGCGGGCCACCTGTAGTTCCGGAAGGTCGAACAGGTAGCGCAGCACGACGATCGCCCGCTCCCGAGCGGTCAGGGTGCCGAGCGCGATCTGCAGCCAGCGCCGGGCGGTCACCTCGTCCGCGACGTCGTCTCGATGCCGGTGCGGAATCTCGTCCGTGGGGTACTCCCGAATCGGGCGCCGCCAGTTGTCCACAATGTAATTGACCATTACCCGCCTGGTGTACGCGTAGGGATCGTCGCGTCGCACCCGCGACCACGAGGCGTAGGTACGTGCCAGTGCGGTCTGCGTGGCGTCCTCCGCCTGGTGGTGATCACCGGTCATCAGGTACGCGGCGTGCGCCAGCCGCCCGGACGCCGCGTGGACGAACTCGACGAACTCGGCGTCACCCCTGGCCATCGCCACCTCTCACCTGCCTCACGAGCTATCTGGACGAGTGGGACCCCGCAAAGGTTGAGCCGTCGACGGATCAACTTTGCACCGCCGCCGGTCGTCCTTCTCCCGCCTGCCCCGACCAGGGGTGGGCGGAAGAAGGAGAACCATGACCTCACCCACCCCTCGGGTATCCGCCGGCCGCACCCCGCTCCGGCTGGTGGCCGTACCGCTGGTCACCGTACTGCTGGCCGGCTGCGCGCCGGCCGCACCCACCGTGCCGGCCGCACCCGTCGTGCCGGCGCCACCGACCGCCGGGCCGACGCTGGCCGTCGAACCTGTCGCGTCACCGCCACCCATCAGTTACCCGGCCGAAGGCGGCAACCGGTGGCACATCGCCGACGGCGAGCCGGCATCCGGGTCGGGATCGGGTCGGTTGCTGCGCTACCGGGTGGCCATCGAGCGCGACATCGACGGCATCCCACCGACCGACTTCGCCGCCGAGGTCACCGAGATCCTCTCCGATCCGCAGGGCTGGACCGCGGGCGGGCAGTGGCGCCTGCGCCGGGTCGGCGCCGGGCAGCGCCACGACTTCACCATCTACCTGGCCACCCCCCGCACCCGTGACCTGCTGTGCCAGGACACCCCCGACGGCTACACCTCCTGCCGCAACGGCGACCGGGTGGTCCTCAACGTCGCCCGCTGGGTCAAGGGAGCACCCGCCTTCGGCACCGACCTCGCCCACTACCGTCAGTACCTGGTCAACCATGAGGTCGGTCACCGCCTCGGCATGGGTCACGAACTGTGTCCGGGGCGCGGACGGCCGGCACCGGTGATGCAGCAGCAGACCCTCGGACTGCACGGCTGCACCGCCAACGGCCTGCCGTACCTGAACGGCCGCCGCCACTCGGGGCGGCCCGGCGTCTACGACGACCCGATCCCACCCCCCGACCAGGGCCTGGGGAGCTGACCCGGCCCGGGCCCGGCGGCGGTCCGGGCCACCCGGCGGGATCGACCCCGAGCGTCGCCCACACCACGCGCGGCGCTCTAGGCTCCCGGCATGAACCAGAATCCCCGATCGCTGGGCCGACCGTTCTGGACGTTCTGGAGCGCCGCCGCGCTGGCCAATCTCGGTGACGGCATCCGGGTGGCCGCGTTCCCCCTGCTGGCCGCGGCACTCACCGACAACCCGCTGGCGGTCGCCGCCGTGGCCGCCGCCCAGTTCCTACCCTGGCTCGTCTCCGGCCTGCTCGCCGGCGCCCTCGCCGACCGCCGTGGCGCCCGGAGCCTGCTCACCGCCGCCGACACCGGCCGGGTCGTCGTGCTCGGCGCCCTCGCCGCCGCCGTCGCCCTGGGATGGGCCAGCATCGCCCTGGTGGTGGCCGCCGCGTTCCTGCTCGGCGTCGGCGAAACCATCCGCGACACCGCCGCCCAGACCGCCGTACCCCGACTCGTTCCGGACGCCCAGCTGGAGAAGGCCAACGGCCGGCTGGTCGCCGGTGAGATCGTCGGCAACGAGTTCGTCGGACCACCGGTGGGCGCGCTGCTGTTCGTCGTCGGCGCCGCCATCCCGTTCGCCGTCAACGGCGCCGCCCTCGCCCTCGCCGTGATGCTGGTGCTCTCCCTGCCACTGACCCTGGCCCACCGGCCCCGCATCGCCGACGACCCGCCCGCCGGTGCGGGCGACGGCATCCTCGCCGGCCTGCGTTGGCTGGTACGCCAACCGATGCTGCGCACCCTGGTACTGGTCACCGCCGCCGTGGCCGCCGCCGACACCGCCTGGTTCGCGATCTTCGTGCTCTACGCCCGGGACGCCCTCGACCTCGGCGCGTTCGGCTTCGGTCTGCTGCTGGCCACCGGCGCGGCCGGCGGCCTGCTCGGCTCGTTCACCGCCGACCGGTTGATCGGCCGGTTCCGCCACCGCACCGTCCTCACCTGGTCGATGGCCGTCACCGCTGGCGTACCGGTGCTGTTGGCCGTCGTGGCCGACCGGGCGGTGGCCGTGGTCGTGGTGGTCGCCACCAGCGCGGCGTTCGCCGTGCTCAACGTCGCCGCCCTGTCGGTACGGCAACGCCTGGTGCCGGGTGGGCTGCTGGGTCGGGTCATCGCCGCGTCCCGGCTGGTCACCTACAGCTGCACCGCACTGGGTGCGCTGGCCGGCGGGGCGCTGGCCGCGCACGTCGGCCTGGGGGCACCGTTCGTGTTCAGCGGCGCCGTCGCCGTGGCCGCCACGGCGGCCTGGTGGCTCGCCTCCCGACCCGCCGCTCCGGGCGCCCTGAGCCTGGGCTGACCGAGATGTTAACAGGGGGCCCCGCTACTACCGCAGGCGTTAGCAGGGGGCCCTTCCTTACCGGGGTAGGGCCTGCTGCAACTCGGCGCGCAGCGCCGGGGTGAGCATCTCCCCCGCCTGCTTGGCCAGCCGGGCCATCTCGTAACCCACCACACCGATGTCGGCGTCCGCCGCCGCCAGGGTGGCCAGGATCGAACCGTCGCGTACCTGCATCACCAGGAAGTAGCCACGGCCCATCTCCACCACGGTCTGCTTGACCACGTCGCCGTCGAACATCTGCGCCGCACCGGCGGTGATGCTCATCAGACCCGAGGTCACCGCGGCCAGCTTGTCGGCGTGGTCCCGCGGCAGGTTGGCCGAGATGGCGACCAACAGTCCGTCGGAGGAGACCACCACGGCGTGGGCCACTCCCGGCACCCGCTCCGCGAACGCGCTGACCAGCCAGCTCAGGTCTCGCGCCTCCTGTGACAACGTGGTCACCTTCGTCCCCCTTCACTCCATACCCCGGGCGGCGACACGGGTATTTCTCTGGTCTCCTCGGCCTCGGCCCGCCGCACACCGCTGTACAGCCTCGACAGCATGCCGCCGACCGCCTCCGGGTCCGGGTCGTGCCGGGCCGGTTGTTGCTGTTCCGGACGCGCCGACTGAGTCACCGCGCTCAGCTGCGCCATCGGTACGCGTACCGGCAGTCCCCGCTCGTTGGTACCCGCCGTCACCGGCACCGCCGGTGGTGCCGGCATCCCGGCGCCGGTCGTCGAAACCGCCGACGTCGGCCCCTCCCGCGACCACCAGCCGCCGCCCGGGTCGGCCGGCGTGCCCGCCGGGGCGAGGACGTCTTCGGCGCGTACCGGCACCGGCTGGGCCTGCCGGGGCACCGTGGTCGGCCGGCGACCGGCCACCGGCAGGTCCACCGGCCCGGGATCGACCGGCCGGTCCGGCCGGGCCACCGAGCCCGGCAACACCCGCGGCGACGGCGGCGGATCCAGGCTCGGCGGCGGCGCCACCGCCAGCAGCGAGCCGGGCAGCCGGACCCGGGCCACCAGCCCACCGGCGCCGCCGTGCAACCGCACCTCGATGCCGTGCCGGGCGGCCAGGTGGCTGACCACGAACAGACCCATCCGCTCGACCGTCGCCACGTCCGCCGCCGGCGGCTTGGCCAGTACGGCATTGGCCTCGGCCAGCGCCGTCGGACTCATGCCCAGGCCCTGGTCGGCGACCTCGATCGTCGCGCCGGACCCGTCCGCGCGGGCCATCACCTGCACGATCGTGTCGGGGCGCGAGAACGCGGTGGCGTTCTCCAACAGTTCGGCGAGCAGGTGCACCAACTCGCCGACGGCGTGCCCCACGAGATACAGGTCGGCCACCGCCTCGTGCCGCACCCGCTGGTACTGCTCGATCTCGGCGCTCGCCGCCAGCAGCACCGCGCCCAGCCCGATCGGTCGGTTCCACCGGCGCGTCGACTCGGTACCGGCGAGCACCAGCAGGCTCTCGTCGTTACGGCGCATCCGGGCGGCGAGGTGATCCAGCTTGAACAGGTTCTCCAACTGGTCCGGGTCGCTCTCCTCGCGTTCCAGGTCGTCGAGCAGCTCCAGCTGCCGCTCGACCAGCACCTGGCTACGACGGGCGAGGTTGACGAACATCGCGTTGACGTTGCGCCGCATGTTCGCCTGCTCGACGGCCACCCCGACCGCGCTGCGGTGCACCGCGACGAACGCCTCGGCCAGCTCACCGATCTCGTCGAGCGACCGCACCACCGCCGGGGAAACGTCGATGTGCGGCACGCCGCCGGACACCGATCGCAGCCGGGCCAACGCCTCGGGCAGTTCGATCTGAGCGATCCGCAACGCCTGCGAGCGCAGCAGGCGGATCGACCGGGCCAGTGAACGACCGATCAGCACCGAGATCAGTACCGCCACCAGCAGCACTGTGATGATCACACCGACGACCAGCAGCGTCTCGCGCAGCTGGGTCTCACTGGCCTCGTCCGCCTCGCCGGCCGAGTCCGCCAACACCTCGGTCTCGAACACCCGCAGCAGCTCGTGCCGGGCCTCGCTGGCCGTCCACCAGTCCTCGGCCGGCAGCACCGTCAGCGCCGTCGGGTTCTGGGTCAGCGCCCGCTCCTCCATCCGAGCCGCCTCGATAAAGGTCGGGTCCTGGCTCATCTGGTCGTAGCGGGCCACCTGGGCGCGGGTCGCGGCGATGCGGAAGGTGCCCAGTGCGGTCAGTTGCCGGGACCGCAGGTCGTTCAGCTGCGCCCGGTCCTCGTCGGCGTACTCGCGGGTGCGGGCCGCCGTGTACAGCTCCGCGCGGACCCGGGAGGAGAGTTCCTTGGCGCGGGCGAACTGCACGTAACGCAGCACCGCGTCGGACAGCTCCGGCCGGTCCGCGCCGGGCGACGGCTGGGCGAGCAGGGTCAGCAACGCGTCGACGGCGCGATGGTAGTTACCCAGGATGGTGTCGTTGCTCAACACCACGGTCGCCATCACGTTACGCATGTAGTCGACCTGCTGGTACGCCTGGAAGGCCACCGAGAAGGTGTCCTCCCAGGAGGCGTTCTCCTCGGCCAACGGCTCGGCCGCGCGCCGCAACGCCTGCGCCGCCTCGTCGGAGGCGTCGCGGTAGGGCTGGAGCGTGGCGAGCACCTTCGCGCTGGCGGCCTCGTTGCGGGCGGCCCGCAACGAGAACAGTTCGCCGGCCGTACGGTCGCGTTCCTGCTGCAACCGGTGCACCAGCTGGGCGACCTCCTGCCCGATGCCCACCTGCGCGGCGAAGTCGGCCAGGATGGTGGCCCGGCCGACCAGGCTCTGGGTCTGCACTCCGGCCAACACCAGGAAGGCGACCGACGGGATCACCAGCACCGTGGCGAGCTTGGTGCGCATCCGCCAGTCCTGGAGGCGAAGCGGCGAACGGCGCCGGTGGGGCACCACCCGGACATCGAACCGACGCCGGCGATGCTGCGACACCGTCGGGGCCGGGTCCGGTCCTGTTGCCACGAGTTCCTCCTCCCACGCGTCCGCCGCGACCCGGGGAGCGCCGTCCATCCAACCAGGCCCCGGAGCACTGTCAACGCCCTGGCCTTACGGATGGTTCAGCGAGGGCACTGCCGGCGTCACCCTATGCCGTGGCCGCCGATGATTGATCATCCGTCTGGCTGATGTCGGCCAACGCCACGGCGTCGCCGATTCGGCCACAGGCCACCAGCGCCGCACCGGTCGCCCCGATCTCCGGATGTCGACCGAAGCGCACCGGCCGGGGTGCCAGCACCGTCGCGAAGGCGCCGCGCCACCATGGTGAGGCCGCCATCGCGCCGCCGCCGAGAACCACCTCGACCGGCGAGGAGACGGTCGACTCCAGCGCCGCCAGGTCACCGACGACCTGCTCGCACACCCCGTACATCAGTCCGGCCAGCAACTGCACGGCGGTGGTGCCGAAGCTCAACCCGCGCAGCTCACCCGAGCCGGCACGGCGGTCTCCGGGCGGCCGGTCGCCACCGAAACCGATGTTCGCCGGTCGCCCGCCATCGGGCGGCAGCCGCCGCAGCGCCGCCTCCAACGCCGGGCCGGCCGGTAGCCGCAGTTCCCGGTCGGCCCAGGCGAACAGGTTCCCACCGGAGGAGTACGCCGCCCCGGTGACCACGTGGTCATGGTCGACGCGGTACCGCCACAGCTGCGCCGGCAGCGGCGCCAGCGGCGCGTACGCGGGCATCCGCTGGAGCAGCCGCACCGCCGAGGAGGTACCCACGGTCACCGCCGCCCGGGTCTGGTCGACGCAGCCGGAGCCGACGTTGGAGGCGGCGCCGTCACCGAGCGGCGCCGCCCACCGCACCCGGGCCAGGGTCGGCCACCGCCGGGCGTACGCCGGACGCAGCCGTCCCCGCCAGTCCGCCGGTGCCAGTTCGGGCAGCTCATCGCCCTCGATACCGGCCAACGCGCACGCCTCGGCGTCCCAGTCGAGGGTGCGCAGGTCCAGCAGCCCGGTACCGGACGCCTGGGACATCGACATCGGCGCGTCGTCGAGCAGTTGACTCAGCGCGTACTCCACCAGGCCGGTGAACCGGGCCACCGGACTACCACTGTGGGCGCGCAGCCAGGGCAGCCGCACCGACCAGTAGCAGCGGTGCCACCACGTGCCGGTGCGCTGGTGGAAGGCGTCCGGGTCGGCCGGCCCGGCCTGCGCGGGCAGCGGCTCGGGCCGGGTGTCCAGCCAGGTGAGCACCGGACCGAGCGGCTCACCGTCGGCACCGAGCGGCAGCACCGAGTGCCACTGCGCGCTGATCGCCACCAGCTCCACCTCGCGCAGCCAGCCCTGCTCGCTCAGCTCGTCCAGACACTCGATGAGGCAGGCCAGGTAGCCACGGCCGTCCAGGGTGCCGGTGCCGTCGTCGTCGACGGTCAGTTCCACCCGGCGCCGGGCCAACGCGCCCGGCACCGCCTGGATGTCGCTGTCCAGCACGAGCCCACGCACGGAGGAGGTGCCCAGGTCCAGCGCGAGAATGTTCATCGCGGGTCAACGTACCCGGTGGGCCGGGGCCGACAACCTCACCGCGCGCCCGGGTACGCCGATCGGCTTCCCCGCCGTACGCCCGGCACGTAAGGTGAGCCCATGCCCGCGCGACTGTCCTGCTGGTGGCCCGCCGACCCGGCGGCCCACCCCCGCGCGTAGCTACCCGCACGCGGCCGCCCGACGAGGCGGCCGCCGGTCATTTCCCGGCCCGTGGGCCGCCCCCGGACGGCGGCACCCGGCCCGAGGAGACCGATGAACCCGCTGACCGCACTACTCACCACCCTCGCCGCCGGCGCCGATCCGGGCCCGTTCGCCCTGGTCCGCCGCGACGGCGCCGAGCACCTGGATCTGTTCACCGGCACGGTGGGCACGGTCGACCGGCTCGCCGACGTTCCGTTACCCGCCGGCCCGGCCGGCCCCGCCACGCTGGCGCTGGTGCCGTTCCGGCAGGTCGCCGAGCGGGGTTTCGCCTGCGTCGACGACGGCGTACCGCTGGAGTGCCTGCGCATCGACCGGCAGGTACGACTGCCGTTGGCCGACGTCCTCGACGCCCTTCCCGACGAGCCGGTACGCACCACCGGCGCGGCCTTCGACAGCTCCGACGACGAGTACGCCGCCACGGTGGCCCGGGTGCTCGGCGAGGAGATCGGTCGCGGTGAGGGCGCCAACTTCGTCATCCGCCGCACGCTGCACGCGCGGGTGCAGGGCGCGCCGCTGACCGCCGCGCTGGCCGCGCTGCGTTCCCTGCTGCTGCGCGAACGCGGCGCGTACTGGACGTTCGTGGTGCACACCGGCGCCCGCACACTGGTCGGCGCCAGTCCCGAGCGGCACGTCAGCGTCGACGACGGGCTGGTCATGATGAACCCGATCAGCGGCACCTTCCGGCACCACGGCGCGGCCGCGGACCGGGCGGCGCTGCTGCGCTTCCTCGCCGACACCAAGGAGGTCGAGGAGCTGTACATGGTCCTCGACGAGGAACTGAAGATGATGGCCACGGTGTCCGAGCACGGTGGCCAGGTGGTCGGGCCGTACCTGAAGGAGATGTCGCACCTGGCGCACACCGAGTACCTGCTCGCCGGTCGCGGTTCCAAGGACGTACGCGACGTGCTGCGAGAGACGATGTTCGCCCCGACGGTGACGGGCAGTCCGATGGAGAACGCCTGCCGGGTGATCGCCCGGCACGAGCAGACCGGTCGCCGGTACTACGCCGGGGTGCTGGCCCTGCTCGGTCACGACGACGCGGGCCGGCAGACCCTGGACGCACCGATCCTCATCCGCACCGCCGAAATCACCCCGGACGGTGCCCTGCGGGTGCCGGTCGGTGCCACCCTGGTCCGCCACTCCACCCCGGCCGCCGAGGTCGCCGAGACCCACGCCAAGGCGGCCGGGGTGCTGGCCGCCCTCGGCCTGGGCCCGCAGGCACCGGCCGCCGACCCCGGCCCGACGGGCCGGCTGGCCGACGATCCGCAGGTACGCGCGGCGCTGGCCGCCCGCAACGCGCCGCTGGCCCGGTTCTGGCTGGACCAGCGGCCCCCGGGCGCACTGGCCGTACCGGCGCTGACCGGCCGCCGGGCCGTGATCGTCGATGGTGAGGACACCTTCACCGGGATGCTGGCGCACCAGTTGGGCGCGCTGGGCCTGGCGGTGACCGTCGTGCCCTGGCATGCCGACGTGCCGGTCCGTGGGTACGACCTGGTGGTGGTCGGGCCCGGCCCCGGCGACCCGAACAGCGACACCCCGAAGATGCGGACCCTGCGGACCCTGCTCAGCGCGCTGCTGGACGGCGGCCACCCGACGCTCGCCGTCTGCCTCGGCCACCAACTCCTGGCCGGGCTGCTCGGGCTGCGGGTGGACCGCCGCGCCGCGCCGTACCAGGGGCTGCAACGCACGGTCCCGCTGTTCGGCACGCCCCGGCGGCTGGGCTTCTACGCCACCTTCACCGCCCGCGCCGCCGCCGACCGCCAGGACAGCCCGTACGGTCCGGTCGAGCTGGCGCGCGACGAGACCGACGCGGCGGTGCACGCGCTACGCGGTCGCGGCTTCGCCGGGGTGCAGTTCCACCCCGAGTCGGTGCTCAGCCCGGACGGCCTGGCCGTGCTGGTCGATCTGCTGCGGGACCTGCTGCCGGCGCCGGCCGGTGAACTCTCCCCCACCGCGCAGGCATAGCCGCGCCGATCCCGGGTAGCGCTGTGGACGGCCGGTGGCCCGGGCGGGTTTGAGAGCCCCCGCCCGGGCCACTGGTTTGTCCGCCCTCAGCCGGCCAGGCCCTGCTTGAGCGCCGCACCGATCTGCACCGCCCGCTTGGCGGTCAGCGCCGTCGCGGCCAGCGCGACGTGATCCGGTGCGGTCTCGCCGTTGTTGCTGGTGTGCGACGCGCCGTACGGGTTGCCGGCGACGAACTGGCTGGGGTCGGTGTAGCCGGGCGCGACCACGATGCCACCCCAGTGGTAGAAGACGTGGAACAGGGAGAGCAGCGTCGACTCCTGCCCACCATGGTGGG
Organism: Micromonospora zingiberis; assembly: GCF_004331455.1. Taxonomy (GTDB): domain Bacteria; phylum Actinomycetota; class Actinomycetes; order Mycobacteriales; family Micromonosporaceae; genus Micromonospora; species Micromonospora zingiberis. Next base: position 34,970 of record NZ_SJJR01000007.1, on the reverse strand, counting down.
TCGCGGTGGAGGTGAACGCCGAGTACACCTTGTTGGCCAGCGCGCCCTGCGCCCACAGCGGGCCGGTGGTGTCGATGAACTGCTTGAGCTGGGCGGCGATCAGCCCGTACCGGGTCGGCGAGCCGAAGATCACCACGTCGGCCCAGCTCAGGTCGTCGGGCTGGGCCTCGTCGACGTTCTGCGTCTCCAGCCGGTGCGCCTCCCACCCCGAGTTGGAACGGATCGCCTCGTCCGGCGCCAGCTCCCGCACCTTGCGCAGGCGTACCTCCGCCCCCGCGTCGCCCGCGGCCTCGCACGCCGCCTGGGCCATCTGGTAGGTGATGCCGGTCGCGCTGTAGTAGATCACCGCCACCTTGACCTGTGCCGCCATGTGATGTCCTTCCTGCCTCGGGGTTAGCTTCGGCGACTACCCGATGCTTGCGCCGGCAAACACCGACGCCGTCCACCGATCGACGGACAACCGCATTCCGTCCACCGGTCGTCCCGCGCCAGGACGGCGTTCGCCGACGATCGAGGTATGACCCCGAACCCCGCCATCCGCGTACGCGGACTGCGCAAAACGTACGGCGACACCCCCGCCGTCGCCGGCCTCGACCTGGACGTCGCCACCGGGGAGGTGGTGGCCCTGCTCGGCCCCAACGGCGCGGGCAAGACCAGCACCATCGAGATCCTGGAGGCCCGCACCGTGCCGGGGCTGAGCGTCAGCCGGCCCAGCCTCGAAGACGTGCTGCGGCGGGTCGGCCGGGGGTTGTCGAACGCCGAGACCGGCCGTGAGCTGCACCTCAGCGAGGCGACCGTGAAGACCCACCTGCTGCGTACCTTCGCCAAGCTCGACGTCTCCGACCGGACCGCCGCGGTCACCACCGCGATGGCGGCCGGCCTGCTGTGAGCCCGAGTAACCCGCTGGCCCGGACCGGCAGCCGGCTGGCATGCTCCCGGTCATGGAGATCAGGATCGCGACGGCCGAGGACTGGCCGGGCATCTGGCCCTTTCTCCGCGAGATCGTCGCGGCCGGTCAGACGTACACCTGGCCGCGCGACGTCGGCGAGGAACGCGCCCGGAGCATGTGGCTGGTGCCCCCGCCGGGTCGTACGGTGGTCGCGGTCGACACCGACGGCACCGTGCTCGGGTCGGCGAAGCTGACCCCCAACCAGCTCGGCCCCGGCGCCCACGTCGCCAACGCCAGCTTCATGGTCGCCCCGTCGGCGGCCGGACGCGGGATCGGCCGCGCCCTCGGCCGGTACGTGCTCGACCTGGCCCGCGCCGACGGTTACCGGGCGATGCAGTTCAACGCCGTGGTGGCCAGCAACACCCGTGCGGTGTCGCTGTGGCGGTCGCTCGGATTCGAGGTGGTCGGCCGGATCCCGGAGGGTTTCCGCCACCCCGACGAGGGCTACGTCGACCTGCTCGTGATGTACCAGCGGCTCTGATCGGTGTGCCGTGCGGCCGGACGACCACCGGTTCGGCGGTGTCCCTGCGGCCGGATAGCCTGGGCCGGTGATGCTGCCCCTGCCCGCCGGTGACTTCCAGGCGTACCTGTTCGACTGCGACGGCACCATCGTCGACTCCATGCCCCAGCACTACCGGGCCTGGCGGCAGGCCCTCGACGAGTGGGGCTGCGACTTCCCCGAGGAGTTGTTCTACGCCTGGGCCGGCCGGCCGACCGCCGACATCGTCGCCGCCCTCAACGACCAGCAGCGGCTGAACATGCCGCTGGAGACCGTGACCGCCCGCCGGGAGGCGCTGTTCCAGCAGTTGCTGCCCACGGCGGTCGGCATCCCCGGGGTCCTGCACCACATCGACGACGCGCACGGGCGGATCCCGTTCGCGGTGGTCTCCGGCAGCACCCGCGAGGCGGTCACCGCCTCCCTCGACGCGCTGGGCATCCTGGACCGGTTCGACGTGCTGGTCTGCGCCGGGGACTACACCCGCCCGAAGCCCGACCCGGAGCCGTTCCTCCGCGCCGCCGACCTGCTCGGCGTACCGCCGCGCTCCTGCCTGGTCTTCGAGGACGCCGACCTGGGCATCGAGGCGGCCACCGCCGCCGGCATGGCCGCGGTACGGGTACCACAGCCCCGCCAGGGTTGACCGCGATCGGCTTTGCTCAAGTTATCCGCAAGTTGCCCCGGTCACAGTTTCCCCGACCGACCGGCAAGCGCCATCCTGAGGAAGTACCGGCGCCGGCGATTCGTCGCCGCCCCGCGCCGGCGAACCTGAACGGGGGATCGCGCTTCGTCACCAACGGAGCTGGCGCAGCGCGATCAGGGGCCGCCTCTGGCGCCTCCGGGCAGAATCCGCACCGAGTGTCGGTGCCGGTCCCTATGCTGCCGTCGGAGACCGACGGAAGGCAGGCTCGTGGCACCCACCGGCTCGACGGCGCTGACCGGTGCCGAGGCGCTCGCGTTGCGGATGACCAGCCTCCGGCTGCGCCCCCACCCCACCGCCGCCCCGCTCTCCCGGGTGGCCGAGGTGGTGGAGTGGTTCGGCGCCATGCAGGCACAGGACCTGGCCAGCGGGATGTGGTCGCTGGGCGTACGACTACCCGGGTCCACCCACGCCGACGTGCACGACGCGCTGGAGCGCCGCGAGGCCCTGCGGACCTGGCCGATGCGCGGCACCATCCACCTCGTTCCCGCCCGGGACGCCCGCTGGCTGCTGGAGCTGACCGGGGTACGCGCCCTGGCCGGCGCGGTCCGACGGCGGGAGTTCCTCGGCCTGTCCGAGGCCGAGGCCGACCGCGCCGCCGACGTGCTGGGCGAGGCCCTGACCGGCGGCGGCCGGTTGACCCGCACCGAGTGCGTCGCCACGCTGGTCGAGGCCGGCATCGACGGCGCCGGTCAGCGTGGCTACCACCTGCTGTGGTACGCCGCCCAGCGCGGCGTCACCTGCATCGCCGCGAACGTCGGTGCTGAGCAGACCTTCGCGCTGCTCGACGAGTGGGCGCCCGGTCAGCACCAACCCGACCGCGACGAGGCGCTGGCAACTCTGGCGCTGCGCTACTTCCGCAGCCACGGCCCCACCACCCGGCAGGACTTCGCCGGTTGGACGGGCCTGACCGCGACCGACGCCAAACGAGGCATCGCCGCCGCCGGAGACGACCTGACCACCGTCCAGGTCGACGGCACCGAGGCGGTGCTGCACACGCCCCTGCTCGACGCACCCCGCGCACCGGCGGACGACGCGCTGGCGCTGCCCGGCTTCGACGAATACCTGCTCGGCTTCAAGGACCGGACGTTGATGCTCGACCCCGAGCACAAGCAGGCGATCATCCCCGGCGGCAACGGCGTCTTCCAGGCCACCGTCGTGGTCGCCGGGCGGGTGGTCGGCACCTGGAAACGCAGCCTCGGCAAGACCCGCGTGAGCATCGCCGTACGACCCCTGGTCGACCTCACCCCCGGAGTCCGGGGGCAGGTCGAGACGGCGCTGGGACGGTACGCCGATTTCCTCGGACTGCCCCTGGCCGTCACCTGGACCGCCGCGACCTGAACCCCTGATGGCGTGAGCCCGGGACGCCTCGGCCGGCGGGTCAGCGCCGGGGCAGGGCCCGACCGTCAGGCAACGCGCGACCGGACAGCAGCGCCACCAGCGAGCCACCGTCGGCCCGCACCGGCTCACCGCTCCCCCAGTTCCAGCCGCTGTCGACAGCCGCGAACCGCAGGCCGGTCAGGTCCACCCCGAACAAGGCACCGTTGGCGGCGGTGACCTGGTCGAGGACGGCGGTCACCGCCTCCGTCGGCGCGGCCGCAGGCCAGTCGCACGCCACTGTCACATCCACGGAATGGATCACCGCGTGATTCAACGCCCCGGCGGCACCACCACCCGGCGGTTGCCAGGCGTGCAGGATCGGCGACCGGAGCTGGTCGAGCAGGACAGCGGTCGGCAGCGATCCGTCCCGCGCCGCCACCGCGTCGGAGAGCACGGTGAAGTCACCACCGGCCGCCGCCATCTCCGCCCCGAACTGCTCGACGGTCAGCCGCGCCGGCATCGTCACGTGCGCGACCACATGACGTACGAGCCACTTCTCACACAACGACGGCGCATCCCACGTCTCGACGGGCGCGGCGGCGAGCAGATCCGCGAGCCGCTCGTAGGTCTGCCCTACCCATACCTGCGGATCGGTCATGCTCGGTCTCCTCAGATCAGGCCGACGAGATGCACGCGGTAGTGGGTCATCGCCGCCCCACACGGCCTCACGGTAGTCCGTCCGGGACGTGTTGACGGACAGCACTCACCATCGGGCGCCGTCGACAGGTGGCGCCTGATCCGGCCGGGCTGGATCGGCCGGACCAGGCGGAGAAGCGGCTCACCTCGCTGCGCGAAGAGGTCGCGGGCGCCGGCGTTCTGCCCACGGCGAAGATCCTTGGCCGCGGCGTACGGCTGCTGTTTCGCTGGTGGGCATGAAGCTGCTGGTACTGGGTGGGACGGCATGGCTCGGGCGGGAGGTGGCCCGGCAGGCGGTCACGCGGGGGTACGTAGTCACCTGCCTGGCCCGAGGCGAGAGCGGGGCGGTACCGCCCGGCACGACCCTCGTCCGCGCCGACCGCAACGATCCCACCGCGTACGACGCGCTGCGCGGCCATGACTGGGACGCCGTCATCGAGGTGTCGTGGCAGCCCGGCTTCGTCCGGGAGGCCCTGCGGGCGCTGCGTGACCGGGCCCGGCACTGGAGCTACGTCTCCTCGGTCAGCGCCTACGCCCGCCATGACACACCCGGCGCCGACGAGTCGACGCCCACGCTGCCGGCGACCGCTCGGGACACGGTCGGTCGCGAGGAGTACGGCGCGGCGAAGGTGGCCTGCGAGCAGCTGTCCGCCAGCCATCTGGGCGACCGCTTGCTGGTGGCCCGCGCGGGGCTGATCGGCGGCCCCGGCGACCACAGCGACCGCTCCGGCTACTGGGTCGCCCGCGCCGCCCGCGACCCCGACGCGCCGATGCTGGTACCCCGCACCCCCGACCTGCCGACCCAGGTCATCGACGTACGCGACCTGACGGCCTGGCTGCTCGACGGCGCTGTCGCCGGGACGACCGGCACCTACGACACGGTGGGACCGGTGGTGCCGTTCGGCGAGTGGATCGCCCAGTGCCGTGCCGTCGGCGGACACACCGGACCCGTGATCGACGCCGATCCGGCCTGGCTGGTGGCCCAGGGCGTGACGGAGTACATGGGCCCGGAGTCACTGGCGATGTGGCTCGTCGAGCCCGGCTGGGAAGGGTGGTCGGCCCGCAGCGGCGCGGCGGCGGCTGGCACCGGGCTGCGCCACCGCCCCCGCGCTGACCTGCTGGCAGACACCCTCGCCTGGGAGCGTGAGGCGGGGCTGCACCGGCAGCGCCGCGCCGGCCTCAGCGCCGCTCGGGAAGCCGAACTACTCGCCGCACTGGCCGGCGCGGCCTGAACGCGGTGGCCCCGCCGACGAGCCGGCCACCACTGCACGACGGGCGGAAACAGCGCAATTTTGGAGAGGTGCCGGCGTGACCGGCTCGGCACACTGAGCGCACTCTCGTACGGCGACCGGCCGGCCGACGTGTTGCTCCTCGGAGGTGCGCGTGTACCGCCCGATCCTGGACCCGCTCGCCGACTCGCTCGCGTTGAGCGCCCTCGTCGCCGCGCTGCCGATCGTCACACTGTTCCTGCTACTCGGGGTGGTGCGGGCACGGGCCTGGGTGGCCGCGCTCGGCGCGCTCGCCGTCGCCCTGGTGGTGTCCATCGTGGCCTACTCGATGCCGGCCGGGCAGGCGCTGCTCACCGCGAGTCAGGGCGCCACGTTTGCGCTGTTCCCGCTCGTGTGGACGTTCGGCACCGCCATCTGGATCTACCGGATGACCGTTACGAGCGGGCACTTCGACGTGCTCCGCCGCTCGTTCGCCCGGGTCAGCGACGACCAGCGAGTCCAGGCGCTGGTGATCGCGTTCTGCTTCGGTTCGCTACTCGAAGGGCTGGCCGGGCAGGGCACCCCGGTCGCGATCACCACGGTGATGCTGCTGGCGCTGGGGTTCGGTCCGATGAAGGCGGCCACCGTGGCGCTGGTGGCCAACACCGTGCCGGCCGCATTCGGGCCGCTGGGCCTACCGATCACCACCCTGGCACGGGTCACCGACCTGCCGACGGGCGACCTGGGCGCGATGGCCGGACGCCAGGTGCCGGTGATCGCGCTGTTCATTCCACTGCTCCTCGTCGGCATGGTCGGCGGTCGCCGAGCGCTACGCGGGACCTGGCACGTGGCACTGGCCTGCGGCGTGTCCTTCGCGTTGGCACAGTTCCTCACCTCGAACTACTTGGCGATGGCCCTGGCCGACATCGTCGCCGGCCTGGTCAGCGCCGTGGTCGTGGCCGTGACCGCGCGAATCTGGCCGCCACGGCGGCACGAGGACCAGCCGACCGAGGCCACGTCCCCGGGAGCATCGGCCGGACTCTCCGCGACGCCCACGCCGGGCGGGCCCGGTGCGCCGGCTGGGCCCGGCGGGGTTGATGGCGCCGGTGGGCCGGGCAGCCGACCAGACCATGGGGTCACCCTCGCCAGCCGTACGGCGGTGGCCCCGCACCCGCCGGACACCTCGGTCGAGGTCTGGCGGGCGTACGCCCCGTACCTGGTGATCGTGGCGATCTTCGGCCTGTCGCAGGTACCCGCGATCGCGGACGCGCTCAACGCGGTCACCGTGACCTTCAACTGGCCGGGACTGCACCTGCTGACCGTGTCCGGGACGCCGTCGTCGTTGCCGGTCTTCCGGTTCAACTGGCTCTCCTCCACCGGCACGCTGCTGGTCCTGGCCGGCCTGGTCACGATGGCGATCCTGCGGATCACCCCGCGCACCGCGCTCGTCACGTACGGGCAGACATTGGCCTCGCTGCGCTGGGCGATCCTGACCGTCTGCGGACTGCTGGCGCTGGCATTCGTGATGAACGGCAGCGGGCAGACCGCGACGCTGGGCACCTGGATGGCCGGCGCCGGTGGCCTGTTCGCGCTGCTCTCGCCGATACTCGGCTGGCTGGGTGTGGCGCTCACCGGCTCGGACACGTCCTCCAACTCGCTGTTCGGCGCGCTCCAGGTCACCGCCGCCGAGCGCGCCGGCCTGGACCCGGTGCTGCTCGCCGCGGCCAACGCCTCCGGCGGCGTGGTCGGGAAGATGATCTCGTTGCAGAACCTGACGATCGCGGCGAGCGCGGTGGGGCTCAGTGGCCGCGAGGGCGACCTGTTCCGCCGCATGTTCGGCTGGAGCGTGGTGTTGATCTGCGCGATGGCGTTGCTGGTCGGCTTGCAGGCAACCCCGGTGCTGAGCTGGATGGTGCCGTAATGGCTCCGCCGGAATGCCCTCGGCCATGAGGGCGTGTCGAGGTCGGCCAGCGTCAGCTCACCGGGCTTCGGCCAGCACCACCGCGTGATCGTCCCGTTCCGTGTCCCGGGCACGTCGCACCATCCGGCACACCTCGCGCAGCCCGACCGCCGCCAACTCGGCCACGACCTGGTCGGCGAGGTAGCGGTGGCGCTCAAGCTGGATCTCATGGCCGAACTGGCGGTACGCCGGGGCCACGTCGCGGATGCCTTCGCCGGACTGGAACCCGACCAGCAGGTGCCCGCCCGGACGGAGCACCCGGGCGGCCTCGGCGAAGATCCGCGACTGGCCGGCAGGTGGCGTGTGGATGATCGAATACCACAGCAGTACGCCAGCGAACCGGTCGTCCGGGTACGGCAGATCCGTCACGGAGCCCACGGCGAAGGCCAGGTCCGGATTGTCCCTGCGGGCCATGGCGATCATGCCCGGCGACAGATCCACCCCCTGCACCCGGCAGCCCTGGTCGGCGAGGTACCGGCTCATCCGGCCAGTGCCGCACCCGGCGTCGAGCACCCCCGCGTCCTCGCCGGCCGGAATCGCCTCGGCGAACGCGTCGACCATGGCGAGATCGAGTGACGCCTCCGCCCGGGTGTCCGGGAAGTAGGCGGCGTAGTCCTGCGCCACGGTGTCGTAGGCACGTCGTACGCCACGGAAATCAACCGGAGCGGGAGTCGCTAAAGACACGGCCGCATCATCGCATCACCCCCGCCGGCCGCGCGGCCCCCGCGCAGGGTGAGTTTGCGGCCGTGGGCCGTGGCCAGCGACGGCGGGGCGGCTCAGGCCTCGCGTTTCGCTACCCGGGTCCACCCGGTCCAACCACGCTCGGCGATCAGCTCGCGTAGCCGCCCAATGGCGGGATGGGCGGCATCGGCGAACGCGTCCACCAGGCCGATGAATGCCGCGTCAGGCATGACCTCGTCCTGCCGGTCCAGTTCACCGCTGGCCGACGCCTGCTCGAACAGGTCGCTCATCAGGTCGGCCGTCTCGCGCAGCAGTTCCTCGTCTGCCCCACTCTCTGCGATACGCCCGAAGAGGTGATAGAGCCGGACCGTCTTCGGGTCGGCCAGTTGCGCGACCTTCTCGGCCATCATCACCGGAATCGCTTCCGGCCAGCGGGCCGCCATCAGGATCCACGCGTCGCGCTCACCCTCGATCAGGACGCTCGGCGCGCCGACGGCACGAAGACGCTCCAGGTAGTCGACCACCTCCTCGGGGACAGCCAGGGAATCGCCGCCGCCCAGCCGCGCGATTCGCCGCCGGTGCTCCTGTAGCGTGCGGATCTGCCCGCGTAGCCGTCGGTCGATGTCGGCGGTCGCGGCGGCGAACGTCTCGGGGTCCGCGTCGAGCAGCTCGCGGACCCGGGCCAGCGGCACGCCGGCCTCGGCCAGCGTCCGGATCCGGATGAGTCTCACCACCGCCGCCGCGTCGTACGTTCGGTAGCCGGAGGCGTCACGCTCCGGCTCCTGAAGCAGCCCGATCTGGTGATAGTGCCGCACCGCGCGGATGGTCACTCCGGCATAGGACGCCAGCCGTCCGATCGTCAGCATGGTGTCATCCTGCACAAGAAGGAGACATGGGCACCTGATCCGGTGGTAGCAGGGTCAACTGATCTTGCGGCGGTACACGACCATGGCGACGCCGTACGCGACGACGAGCAGACCACCACACCAGGCGAGGGCGATCCAGATGTCGCCACCGACGCGCTGCTGGGCGAACAGGTCGCGGATCGTGTTGACGATGGCGGTCACCGGCTGGTGCTCGGCGAAGGCGCGCACCGGGCCGGGCATGCTCTCCGTGGGTACGAAGGCCGAGCTGACGAACGGCAGGAAGATGAGCGGATAGGAGAAGGCGCTCGCCCCGTCCACGGACTTCGCGGTCAGGCCCGGGATGATGGCGAGCCACGTCAGGGCCAGCGTGAACAGCATCATGATGCCGGTGACCGCCAACCAGTCCAACGCGCTGGCGCCCGAGCGGAAGCCCATCACCAGCGCGACCAGCACCACCACCACGAGTGAGATCAGGTTGGCGACCAGCGAGGTCAGCACGTGCGCCCACAGCACCGACGGACGCGCGATGGGCATGGACTGGAACCGCTCGAAGATGCCGCCCCTCATGTCCAGGAAGAGGCGGTACGCGGTGTAGGAGATGCCCGAGGCCACAGTGATCAGCAGAATGCCGGGCAGCAGGTAGTTCACGTAGCTGTCCGACCCGGTCTGGATCGCACCGCCGAACACGTAGACGAACAGCAACATGAATGCGATCGGCATGACCGCGGTCGTGATGATGGTGTCCGGGCTGCGGCTGATGTGCCGCAGAGACCGCCCCAGCAGGACGATCGTGTCGCCGAAGAAGTGCTTGATCATCGAGGGTCCTCAGTTGCTCGTACCGGTGGGACTGGCGACGCCTTCGCTACGGCCGGTGCCGTCGGTGGGCTCGTTGCGGTCGGTGCGCTCGGTGCGCTCGGTGCGCTCGGTGCGCTCGGTGCGCTCGGTGCGCTCGGTGCCGTCGGTGGGCTCGTTGCGGTCGGTGCGGTCAACGCCGTCGGTGCCGTCGGTGCCGTCGGTGCCGTCGGTGCCGTCGGTGCCGTCAGCGCCGTCAGCGCCGTCAGCGCCGTCAGCGCCGTCAGCGCCGACGATGGCGAGGAAGACGTCTTCGAGGGTCGGCTGCTTCTCGACGTACTCGACCTTGGCGGGCGGGAGCAGTTGCTTCAGCTCGGGGAGGGTGCCGTTGGCGATGATGCGCCCCCGGTGCAGGACCGCGATCCGGTCGGCGAGCTGTTCGGCCTCGTCCAGGTACTGCGTGGTGAGCAGCACCGTCGTGCCCTGCCGGGCGAGTTCCCTGACGGCCTGCCACACCTCAAGCCGCGCCTGCGGATCGAGCCCGGTCGTCGGTTCGTCGAGGAAGATCACCGGCGGACTCCCGATGAGGCTCATCGCGATGTCGAGGCGGCGGCGCATGCCCCCCGAATACGTCGACACCCTCCGCCTGGCCGCGTCGGTCAGTGAGAAGCGGGCCAGCAGCTCGTCCGCGATCCGGCCCGGGTTCCGCAGATGCCGCAACCGGGCGACCAACACCAGGTTCTCTCGCCCGCTGAGGATCTCGTCGACGGCCGCGAACTGTCCCGTCAAGCTGATCGACTCCCGCACCTTCGCCGCCTGCGTGGCGACGTCGAACCCATTCACACTGGCCGTACCCGCGTCGGCCCTGAGCAGCGTGGACAGGATCCTGACAACGGTCGTCTTACCGGCCCCGTTGGAGCCGAGCAGGGCGAAGATGCTGCCCCGCGCGACGTCGAAGTCGACGCCGCCCAGCACGTGCAGTTTCTGGTACGACTTCACCAGGCCCCGCACCTGGATCGCAGGCCCGCTGGCCCGCTCGGTGATCTGAGATTGCTCGGACATGGCGACAGCATGCGGGGTTGACGCTGCGTCAGGGTCAAGCCCGAAAGCAGCCGCGCTCAGCGGCGACCGGGCGGCACAGGCCGGGTACCAATGTCGGTGGCCGCTCGACACCCGTCGTTGCACCTCGACCCGGGTGAGTGCTACCGCAAGCTCGGCGACCTCGGCCGTGCCCTCGCGTGCCTCCAGCGGTCGGGATCGGCGCGCTCGGCGACGGAGAACGGCCCCAAACTGCCTGTAACGGCTGACGAAACAGTTGACCACCGGCTTCCTCGCCACCGGCGAGGACGGTCAACCGATCCTGGCGCGCCTGGGTAGCCGCGCGTCGCCCAGAAGCGCCCGCTAAGTTCCGTCTCGCGGATCTTGTTGGTCGGGGACGGCGGGTAGGCCGATCGAAGTTCGACGAGTCGAGCAAGGCGTAAAAGTCGGTACCGAGCATGTCGTACCTGGCCGCCTGGTCGCGCCAGCGCTTGCTGGCCGCGGATCTTGGTACGAAATGGCCCCCATGGGCGCCGTTTCGTGCCAAGATCCGCGAGACAGAACGCGCCGGAAGCGCTGCCGCCCGGTCCAGTGGCATCGCCTCGCAGTCAGGTACCGACACACCGCACTCGCAGGACCAACCGCGCCGTGCCGAGCATGGCCGACGCGAGATCTTGGAACGTTTCCGTTAGCTACTAACGGAAACTGTCCAAGATTGATCTCAACCGATGCCGTACCCACCCCGACCCACCAGGCGGCGCGCAACGAAACGCCCGCCCCATGTGGGGCGGGCGGCTTCGCGAGCCTGCGTCAGACCCGCCCGGCGACATGGGCGACGAACGCCCGCCACGCTGTCGGGCCGAAAGCCAACGCCGGGCCGCTCGGATCCTTCGAGTCCCGCACCCCCACGACGCCAGCAAGGTTGTCCGCCACCTCGACACAGTCACCGCCGTTCGAGCTGCTACGGGTGCTCTTGCGCCAATCGGCGCCGGTCAGGTCAGCCATGATCGTGCCTCTAGAAAGTCGATGGTCTGGCGGCGCAGAAGTGCCACTGATCGCAGCGTATCCCAAATGGCCCAAAGGGCGGCTGTGTCGTTCGTCAGCCGGCCGGCCGCCTGGTCATCCAGATAGGCGATATCGCCGTCATCGGTCGTAGCGATGACGAACGGCCCGGCTTGCCCCGCATGGAGGCCGGCGTCCAGAGGCAGCACATGCAGAAGGATGTTGGACCGCTCCGCCATGTTCATCAGGTGATCCAGCTGCGGATGCATGATGTCCGGTGCACCTCGCCGCAGGGCAAACTCGTCGATAACCGCAACGAAGAGTGGCGGCTTGCGTCGTTCAAGGACCGCTACCTGTCGACGCATTCGGGTCTCGACGTACTCGATCACCTCGTCGGGCCCAAGCAACCCGCTGCTGAGAACCGCCGAGGCGTACTCGCGTGTCTGCAACAGACCCGGGATGACGGCGACCTGAAAGGACCGAAGGGCAGTCGCCTGCAGTTCGGTCTCCACCCACGGCCGGAGCCACGCTGGTTCATGACGTCTCGATACGTCCGGCCAAATGTCCTCAACCGAACGCCCGAGCGCCGCAGCCGCCGCCGCCCGGTGGCGGGGGTGAGGCACACGCCCCGGCCTAACCCACCGCGCGACTGTCTTCGGATCCACACCGACCTGCTCGGCAAGACTCTCGACGGTCCCTCCTGTGTCGGCGATAGCTGCCCGCAGGGCCTGATTCATGCCTGCCTCCCACAAGACGTCCCTAACGTCTACAGAACTTATGCCTACAGGGTGTAGCCGTCCATACCCGCTCGGCAATCGTGTCACTTAGACGGCATGGCGGGCCTGGGACGACACCCGCTCGCCGTGCCGTCGGGGGTCGCCCGTGGGCGAGCACTCAGGGCGACCCCCTCCACCGTCTACGGAGGAGGCGCCCGTGTCCGTGTCCAAGCCCGCGAACGCCGTCCCGGCTTCGCGTTGGGGTCATCCCGCTCCGCGTACGGGCTTCGCCGTTGGGGATGTGATCCGGGTATCCGAGGACGCCTACCTGCCCGGCACCGGCGAGCTGAGGCTGTACGTCGCCGAGGTGGTCGGCCGGACCGAGCGCGACGGGAACGTGTGGATCGAGGTGTACGGGCACGAGGTGAAGGAGGATCGCACCCTTCGCATCCGGCGCCGGTACGCGCAGATCCGGCCTGACCTCGCCGACGTCCTGCCGGCCCGTGTCCGGTGACGCCGCCCCGGGTCTCCCCCGGCGTGTACCTCCTGAGCCGGGATGCGTCCCCGCAGTTCTCGCAGCCAGTTCTGGTACGGGTCATCCGGACGTTGGACCGGCCGACGTACCACGGGTGGGCCTGGGTGGACGTCTATCAGCTGGACCGGCACGGCGACGCGACGCAGCGCCGGGCCCTGTATCTGATGCCGGCGGGGATACGCCCGGTGACCGTACCGCCCGTTCCCTACGGACGTCGCGGCCCGCCGCGCTCCGCCGCCGCGAACGTGACCGGGTAAGTGGCCGGTTGCTAGCGCACATACCGTCCCGCCCGACGTGGCGCTGCGCGGCGTGCGGGATTCCGTGGCCGTGCTCCCCGGCGAAGCTGCGGCTGTTGGCCGAGTACAAGGACGACAAGCCGGCCCTCGTGATCTATCTGGTGACGCTGCGCGAGGAGGCCACCGCGCAGCTTGCCGAGTTGGACTCCGGTACGTCCCCGGCAGACCTGGACAAGCGCTTGACGGACTGGGTCCCCGTCCGCCCCGCGACGTGAAGACGCCCGCCCCGCTCCCGCGACATCCCCCCGTCGCAGGCGCGGGGCGGGTTCCCTCAGGGCGTCCACCCTCGATGCCCCGGCTCCGCCCGGCGGACGCCGGCCACAGCGTCCGCCCGGCGTCAGTCCGCCAGGGCGCCCGCTGAGCGGCCTTCGTGCAGGGTGAGGTTTCGGCCGTTCGTCGGATCGAACAGGTGGATCTTCTCCAGGTTGAACCAGACCCGCCGGTTCTCCCCCTCGGTCACCGTGGACTCGGCCGACAGCCGGGTGACCAGGTTCGAGCCGGCTCCGGCGAAGTCGGCGGCCCCGGCGTCGGCGGCCAGTTCCTCCAGTTCGGCGGCGGAGGCCCGGCCGCCCTCGACGGTCAGGTAGACGTACTTGTCCGAGCCCATCGACTCGACGATGTCCACCGGCGCCTCGAACACCGTGCCCCGGCGACGGGTTTCCTCGTCGACCAGTTCGGCGTCCTCGAAGTGTTCGGGACGGATGCCGAGGATGAGTTCTCGGGGCGCGTCGGCGCCCTCCAGTTCGCGGCGGATCCGGTCACCGATCGGCACGTCACCCAGGGCGGTACGCAGTTTGCCCTCCTCGACGCCGGCCGGCAGGAAGTTCATCGACGGCGAGCCGATGAAGCCGGCCACGAAGAGGTTGTTCGGGTGGTCGTACAGCTCCTGCGGCGGGCCGACCTGCTGCACCGCACCGCCTCGCATGATCACCACGCGGTCGCCGAGGGTCATCGCCTCGGTCTGGTCGTGCGTGACGTAGACGGTGGTGGTGCCGAGCTGCTTCTGCAACCGGGACACCACCGTACGCATCTGCACCCGCAGCTTGGCGTCCAGGTTGGACAGCGGCTCGTCCATCAGGAACGCCTTGGGCTGCCGGACGATCGCCCGGCCCATCGCCACCCGCTGCCGCTGCCCGCCGGAGAGGTTGGCCGGTTTGCGGTCCAGCAGCGGGGTCAGTTCCAGGACCTTCGCCGCCTCCTCGACCTTCTGGTCGATGGTGGCGCGATCCAGCTTGGCCAGCCGCAGCGGGAAGGCCATGTTCTCCCGCACGGTCATGTTCGGGTAGAGCGCATAGGACTGGAAGACCATCGCGATGTCCCGGTCCCGGGGCGCCTTGTCGTTGACCCGGTTCCCGTCGATGCGCAGCTCACCGGAGCTGATGTCCTCCAGCCCGGCGATCATGTTGAGGGTGGTGGACTTACCGCAGCCGGACGGGCCGACCAGGATGACGAACTCGCCGTCGGCGATCTCCAGGTCGACGTCCCGCACCGCCGTGGTGCCGTCCGGGAACTTCTTGCTCACCTTGTCGAGCACGATGTCAGCCATGAGAAACCCACCTATCCCTTGACGGCGCCGGAGGTCAGGCCGGAGACGATGCGGCGCTGGAAGAAGAGGACGAACAGGATGATCGGTACGGTGATCACCACGGCGGCGGCGCAGATGGCCCCGGTCGGGTCCTCGAACTGCGAGGCGCCGGTGAAGAACGACAGCGCCACCGGCACCGTGCGGGATCGCTCGGTGGAGGTCAGCGAGATGGCGAACAGGAAGTCGTTCCAGCAGAAGATGAAGACCAGGATGGCCGTGGTGAACAGCCCCGGCGCGGCCAGCGGGGCGATCACCCGCCGGAACGCCTGTGCCTGGGTGGCGCCGTCCATCTTGGCCGCCTTCTCCAGGTCCCAGGGGATCTGCTTGAAGAACGCCGAGAGCGTGTAGATCGCCAACGGCAGCGCGAAGGTGATGTACGGCAGGATCAGGCCCGGCCAGGTGTCGAACAGACCCAACTGCCGCTCGATCTCGAACAGCGGCGACACCAGCGACACCTGCGGGAACATCGCGATCAGCAGGGAGACGCCGATCAGCACCCGCTTGCCGGGGAAATCGAGCCGGGAGATCGCGTACGCGGCCATCGCGCCGAGCACGACGGCGATCACCGTGGCGATCAACGCGATGCCGATCGAGTTGATCAGTGCCCGGACGAACTGGTCGGTGGCGAAGATCGTCCGGTAGTTCTCCAGCGTCCACTCGCGGGGGATGAACTTCCCGTCGGTCAGCGTGGCCGGCGTCTTGAACGACAACGACATGATCCACAGCACCGGGGTGAGCGCGAAGACGACCACGGCGACATCCAGCAGGCCCCAGCGCAGCTTTGCTCGGGTGGTGGTGTCAGCCATGTCAGCGCCTCTCCCCGTCGTCGCTACCCGGGGCAGCGGTACCGAACAGCTTCACGAAGATGAACGCGATGATCGCCACGGTGATGAAGATCAGCACCGACATGGTCGAGCCGATGCCGAGGTTGAGGCCCCGGATCAGGTTGTTGTAGGCGATCATCGACACCGACGAGGTGTCGTTCGCCCCGGCGGTCAGCACGTAGATGTTGTCGAAGACCCGGAACGCGTCCAGGGTGCGGAACAGCAGCGCGACCAGGATGGCCGGCTTCATCACCGGCAACATCACCTTGGTGAACCGCTGCCACGCGGTGGCTCCGTCGGTGGAGGCCGCCTTGAGCAGGTCCTCCGGCACCAGGGCCAGACCCGCCATCAGCAGCAACGCCATGAACGGCGTGGTCTTCCAGATCTCCGCCAGCATGATGATCGCCAGCGAACTGGCCCGCTCGGTCAGTGGCGCCCCGTCGGAGAAGAGGTTGGCCAGGTACCCGGTGCCGGGCGTCCACGCGTACCGCCAGGAGAACGCGGCGACGACCGTGACGATGCCGTACGGGATCAGCGCCGAGGTCCGGACGATGCCCCGGCCGACCAGCGTACGGTGCATGATCAGCGCCAGGCCCATGCCGAGCACGAGTTCCACGGCCACGGTGACCACCGTGATCAGCATGGTCACCCCGAAGGCCGTCCACCAGAACTCGTTGGTCAGCACGGTGACGTAGTTCTGTAGGCCGACGAACTCCCGCTCAGCGGGAAAACGCAGGTCGTAGCGCTGCAACGACAACCACACCGAGTAGAGGATCGGGTACGCGGTCACCGCGAGCATGACCAGCGCGGCGGGGGCGCACAGCAGCAGACCCAACCGGCGTTCGGCCCGTTTGTTCTCGCTCAACGGCGCCTTGCGCCGCCGGTTGTTCCGCTGCGCGGGCACGGCGGCGTGCCGACCGGTGCTGCGGGTGTCGGTCCCGTCGGCGGCCACGTCCGCGCCCGCCGGGGTGGCGTTGGCGCTCATGCCCTCACCCCCGTGTGGTTTCGCTGGCTCATGGCAGGACCCCCCGCGACTCCAGCGCGTCGGCGATCGCCTCGCGCAGCTCGTCGGCGGTCGCGTGCGGGTCGATCGCCGCCGGCGGCGACAGGATCGCCGAGGTCACCGTGGAGATGCTCTGGTACGCGGGAGTCAGCGGCCGGACGGCCGGATCCCGCAGCTGTTCGAGGATGGTCTCCTTCATCGGGTACGCCTCGTCCATCTCCGGGTCGTCGTAGACGCGTTCGATGGTCGGCGGCACCCCGTCGTTGATCGCGGAGAACTTCTGGTGCTCCGCGTTGCGGATGCACTTGGCCGCGTCGAAGGACTCCTCCGGGTGCTTGGAGTACCGGCTGATGGCGAGGTTGACCCCACCGATGGTGACCCGGCTCGGCGTACCCGCGTCGATCCCCGGCACCCGGGCCCAGCCGACCTGCTCGGCCAACTGCGGGTTGGCCTCCTGCATCGCCGGGTAGACGAACGGCCAGTTCACCTGGAACGCGCCGGTGCCGGCCTGGAACTCCAGCCGTACCGGATCCTCGGTGGCGTTGCTGAACGACGGCGAGGCCACGCCCGAGGTGGCGAAGTTGTGCAGCACCTCCAGCGCCCGCACCGCGCCGTCGTCCACCACGGACTCGGTGCCGTCGGCGTTGAGCAGGTTGCCGCCGGCACTGGCGACCAGGGTGTTGAAGAGCACCACCAGTCCCTCGTACTGCGCGCCCATGGTCAGCACCTGGTGCGGCTGGTTCTGCTCCCTGAGCCGCTGCGCCATCGAGATCATCTCGTCCCAGGTGGCCGGCGGCTCCGGCACCAGATCCTTGCGGTACCAGAGCAACTGGACGTTGGTGTTCTTCGGCGCCCCGTAGAGCTTGTCCTCGTACCGGGCGGTGTCCAACGGGCCGTCGAGGGTGCCCTCCTCCACCTCGGCACGGTCGGCGCCGGTCCACTCCAGGATCCAGTTCGCGCTGGCGAACTCCTGCGTCCACGTCACGTCGAGACCGAGCACGTCCATGCCGTCGTCCTCGGCGGCGAGCCGGCGTACCAGCTGCACCCGCTGCTCGTCGGCCTCCCGCGGCAGCACCCGGTTGACGATCCGATACCGACCGGCGGCCGCCGTGTTGCACTCGTCGACCACCTGCTGGAGATTCTGCTCAGGCGGGTAGTACAGGTTGATCACGGGCACACCGGTGTCATCGCCGGAGGCACAGGCTGCCAGCGGCGCCACCAACGTCAGCGCCGCGGCCGTCGCCGCCACGCGTACCCGAGGTCGGCGCCGGCTTCGGGCCTCGTCTGGGTCGCTCATGTCGGCATCCCCTCCCCCTTTTCTCCACGTCGCCCCACAACCAGGGGAGGCTTCCGCGCCCCGGCGCACGGCGAGACGACCAGAGCCCCTGACCTGCCGGTTTCCGGGCCCCGCGTTTCGTGGCAGCAACACTGCCCGACCTGCGAAGTCGCGAAACCTGACCAGGTGAGACACCTAAACACCGATCTTTGTGGCCCAGGTCACACACGCGGTGCTGTCCTACCGGCGGCGCTACCCTCGTGCGGTGGACGCGACCTTCTTCTTCGACCCCGTTTGCCCGTGGACCTGGCGGACCTCCCGCTGGCTGGTGGCCGTCGCCGAGGCCCGTGGCCTGGACATCGAGTGGCGGGCGTTCAGCCTGAGCATCCTCAACGGCGGCGCCATCCCGCCGGAGTACGCCGAGGCGATGACCGCCTCCGGCCGGGCCCTGCGCCTGGTCGAGGCGCTACGCGCCCAGGGCCGCCACGCCGACGCCGGCCGGTTCTACGCCGAGCTGGGTGCCCGTACCCACGACGCCGGCAACCCGCCGAGCGGCAAGCTGGTGGAATCGGCCGTCGAGGCGGCCGGGCTCGACGACGCGGCAGCCGCCCTCGACGACGAGCGCTGGGACGAGGCCGTACACGCCTCACACGCCCTGGCGTACGCCTCGGCCGGACCCGACATCGGCTCGCCGGTGCTCATGGTGCCCGGTGCCGAACGGGGCATCCACGGGCCCATCCTGACCGAGGTACCCGGTGGCGAGGACGCGCTGACCCTCTGGGACAACCTGCTCCCGCTGTTGCGGATGCCTGCCTTCCACGAGGTCAAACGCGGCCGACACTGACCGGCGACCACGCCCGGCCGGCGGATGTCGCTGGCGCCCGGCATGATCGGCGCCATGCTGGCACGCTTCAAGGACCTCTGCCTCGACGCCCGCGACCCGCACGTCCTCGGCGGTTTCTGGGCCCGGATGCTCGACTGCGGGCTGGTCGACACCGGCGACGGTGACACCCGGGTGGACCGGCGCCCGGGTCGCTCCACCGCCGAGTCGATCTGGGTGAACCGGGTGCCGGAGCCGCGTACCGGGAAGACCCGCGTACACCTGGATCTTCGGCTGGCCCAGGCGAACCCGACGGCGCTGCTCGACGCCGGTGCGCGGCTGGTCCGCGAGCCGGACGCGGAAATCAACTGGTGGGTGCTGGCCGACCCGGAGGGCAACCAGTTCTGTGCCTTCGCCCCCGGCGACGATTCCGGGCCGGGCCCGTTCGAACTGGTGGTGGACTCGGCCGACCCGGCCGCACAGGCCGCCTGGTGGGCCGCCATCCTCGGTGGCCGGGCCGAACCCAGCGACCACGGGACGGCCTCGCTCGTCGGTGCGGCCGGTTTTCCATGGGACTACTGGGTGTTCGATCCGGTGCCCGAGCGCAAGACGGTGAAGAACCGGATGCACTGGGACGTCGACCTGACCGACCCCGACCCGACCGGCCTGATCAGGGCCGGCGCCACCCTGCTGCGCGAACCGGACGACGCGGCAAGCTGGTGGGTGCTGGCCGATCCGGAAGGTAACGAGTTCTGCGCGTTCGCGCCGCGTCCCACTATGTAGGCGCGGGATGCTACCCCGACGCCGTCAGGTGGACTAGCGTTGAACGAGCATCGCCGTCAGCGCGTACGCCGTCGCCGTCGATACGCCACCGGCCGACCCCGATCCGCCCGATCGGTTGGTTCTCCCGCGAACAGCGCGTCACCGGTCCACTGATTGGGCAGGATCAGCTGCAACGAGGAGGTGCCGTCGTGGCGCAGGACACCCGCGCTCTCGCCCTGACATTCGAGGTGAGCGGCCTGCCACCGGTAAAAACCGAGGCGTTGTCCATCTTCGCCGCCGGGCACCGGCAGGCGACGAGGGTACGCGCGCTGCTGCAAGCCGCCTGCGCGGCGGCACAGCGCACCGGCTGGACCCCGCTGTCCGGACCGATCGAGGTGGACCTGACGCTGCGCTGCCCGCCCGGGCACCGCACCTCCGACGCGAGCACCCTGCTCGGCGGGGTGTGCGCGGTGTTGCAGGACAAGAAGCGGGTCTCCAACATCGGGCTGGCCCACCTCGGTGTCCTGGTCGACGTCGCCGTCTACGACGACGACAAGCAGATCCGCCGGCTGTCGTACGTCGAGGAGCCGGCCGAGGAATTCTCATACCAGGTTCGCGTCGCGGCCGTACCACAGGCGGTTTGACCGACGGCCGCGGTGGGGTACCGCAGCCGCCGACGAAGGGAGCACCGATGTCGGAGCCACATGTCACGCTGGAGCCCCGTGACCCGGTGCAGGAGAAACTGCGCGGGCCGCTGGAGGAGCAGCTGACCTCGGCGCTTCAAGCAGCCGCCGACCGGGTCCGGCACCAGTACGCCGGTGAGCCGGTCGAGCAGGTCTGCCAACGGCTGCTCGACGAGACCCGCGCCGGCCTACACCCCGACATCGCCGCCGGATTCCAACCCGACATGGACGAGTTCTGCCGGGTCGCAGTCGCCATCGTGCGCGGCGAAGCCACCTGACACACCGCGCGTTTCTGGGCGGAGGCGAGCAGGCCGGCGCCGTCGCGGCCCGCAGCGCCGCCTGGTCCGTACCGCCGTAGGGGACGACTCCGGTCCTCAGGATGCTGCGGCGAAGTTGACGTCGGCTGTGGTGACCGTGCCGGCCGTGCGGCCGGGCGCGGACTGGTGTGCCCAGTACAGGTTGGTGTGGGCGATCACCTGCGCCGGCGGCGGCGCACCCCAGGCGGTGAGATCCTCCGTGGTGTGCGCGTCACCGACCAGGATCACGTCGTAGCCACGGACGAGCGCGCCATGCAAGGTCGAGCGGATGCACGCGTCGGTCTGCGCGCCGGTGACCACGAGCCGCCCGACGCCGAGCCCCGACAGGACCGTTTCCAGCTCAGTCGCCTCGAACGAGTCGCCGTAGTTCTTCTCCACGAGCGGCTCGGCGTCGATCCGCTTCAGCTCCGGAACGAACCGCCAGTCGTCGCTGCCCTGGGCCAGCCCGTCGTCGGAGTGCTGGACCCAGACGACCGGGACGTCCTCCTGCCGAGCCTTCTCGATCAACCCGGCGATGTTGGCGACGACCTCGTCTCGTCGGGTCGCCCCGGCGACAACACCGTTCTGCACGTCGACGACAAGCAGCGCGGTGTGCGGGCGGTTCTCGAAAATGGTCACGACTCCCCCGTCGGCTCGATGTGCGGCCCACGCTAGACGAGACGTCCGACAAACCGCGATCCTTGCCGACCATCCTGAGGTGTGGTCTCGGGTCAGGACCGGGCCCGCACGCCCCGGCCCTGACCCCGGTTCGGCGTGGCAGCGGGCCAGGCCAAGCGCTGCTGCGGCGTGTCGGCAAGCCCCAGCACGGTAGCCGGCCCGCCCGCACTCAGCTCCACGGTGCCCCACACCGAACCTCGACGCCGCAGCCCACCCCGGCGAGCCGCGGCGCCGAAGGCGAGGCTAGGCGGCCCCGGATGGCCGGACAACAGCCGACGCTCCCTGGACCGGATGATTACCAGCAGGGTGGAAAAACGGCAGGCCGCTGTAACATCGCGCCGGCCACCGACGCTGATCAAGATCGGACCTCATAGCCGCGACACGCGGATCGGCCGGCGCACCCGGACGAGCACAGATCACCACTGCGCTCTCCGCCTGCTGGCGCTCCCGCCCGGCCGGTAGCAGGCGTGATCACGGCTGCAGCCGACGCCTCGGCCCCGACTCAGGTGGCGCTGCGATCGGGCCTGGCCGCACAGCAGTGTCCCGGCTTCCTGCACATCCCCGGCGGCGACGACCCGTTGGACTCCTCCAGCGTGCACCGAGCTGGCCCGCCGGCAGCACGAGCTGGCCCGCCGGCAGTGCGGTGGGCTCTCCGGTGGGCAGAAACGCCCGGCGGCATCCGCCAGGCCGCCGGCAGCGCGATCGTCGGCACCGGCTGTCGAAGGCATGGTCGGCATCGGCCGCCCGGGGCCGCGCCCTCGTCGGCACCGGCCGCCCGGGCCGCGCCCTCGTCGGCACCGGCCGCCCGGGGCCACGCCCTCGTCGGCACCGGCCGCCGAGGAGCGGTGACAGCGTCAGAAGTGGTGCAGCAGTTCCGGAAAGGCGTTCAGGTGCAGCACACCCTCGTCCGCCAGGTCCAGTTCGTCGTGCTCCAACACCCAGGTGTTGGCGTTCGGGACGAACACCGCGCGCCACCCGGCCGCCCGAGCGGGCAGGATGTCCGATCGCGGCGAGTTGCCGATCATCCACGCCCGCGCCGGGTCGACCGCGTGTTCGCGGACCAGCCAGCGGTAGGTCTCGACGTTCTTCTCCGGCACGATGTGAGCGGCCTTGAAATGGTGCAACAACCCGCAGGCGTCCAGCTTGCGCTGCTGCTCCTCGTGCTCGCCCTTGGTCAGCAGCAGCAACTCGTGCCGGCCGGCCAGCTCGTCCAACGCGTCGGCCACGCCAGGCATCAGCTCGACCTGATGGTTCACCAGCGCCACCGCCAGTTCATCGATCTCGCGACGCTCCGCCTCGCTGGCCGGTCGCTGCCGCAGCCGCTCCAGGCACTCGCGCAGACTGCGCAGGAAAACCTTGCTGCCGTACCCGTGGGCGACCGCGTTGGCCCGTTCGATGTCGTCGAGCACGGCCCGAATCTGCGCCCGGTCGAGGGTGGGATGATCCACCCAGGCCAGGAAGTCGTCGATCACCCGCTCGAAGACGACATTGTTCTCCCAGAGCGTGTCGTCGGCGTCGAAGACGAGCACTCGGCCCGGCTCGACCACCATCGCATCGGCAGTCACGCTGCGACTCTAGGAAACCCAGCGCCTCCCGACGACCCGATAATCCGCCCCGCCCCACAGTCAGACCCCCGCCACCACCTCCCGCCGGACCCTCGCCACCGCGTACCGCCACCACGGCGACGCCCGCCACCCCGTACCGCCGCCACCGCGACCTTCGCACACGGCCTCCCGCTGCCGGACCCCCGCCACCGCGCACCGCCACCACGGCGACGCCCGCCACCCCGTACCGCCGCCACCGCGACCTTCGCACACGGCCTCCCGCTGCCGGACCCCCGCCACCGCGCACCGCCACCACGGCGGCACCCGCCATCGCGTACCGCCACCACCGCGACCCCCGCACACGGCCCTCCGCCGCCGGACGCTTGCCAGCGCGTACCGCCACCACCGCCGTCACGCCCGCCGCCGCCATGACCGCAGTCACCGCGACCAATCTTGGACAGTTTCCGTTAGCTGGTAACGGAAACTGCCCAAGATTGATGGTGGGTGCGATCCGGCCGGGGCGGCCGTCACGCCGGGGTGAAGGCCGTCCGGGAGCGCACCCGGCGGAATCCGGTCCGTTCAAGCTCCGCGACCACGGCCACCCGGTGCGCGTCCACGTCGGCGACCACCTCGTACGCGCCACCTGCGGTCAATGTCGCGACCGCGTCGACCAGCAGTTCACTCAGCACCGCCGCGTCGAGCAGCCCGAGATAGGCGATCATCGGATAACAAGCGTCTCCGGCCGGCGCGGCGAGTCCGATCGGCTCACCGTCGTCCAGCGCGACGCGCCAGTCATGGGCGGGACCGGTCAGCCAGGCCAGCGGATCGTGGGCCAAGTTCACCCCGGCGACCATTCGGGCGGTCTCGGCGCCGGTCAGTAGCTCCGGATCGCCGATCCGGGCGACCAGCGAATTGATCTCCGCCGGGTTGATGGCGGGACGGAACGAGAAACGCCCGGCACCGGCTGGCAAGGGTCCGCCCGTCCACGAGCAGCGCAGCCGCTCGTCCCCTTCGACCAGGCCGGCGAGACGGGCCGCCGCCTTCGGCGTCTCGACCACCGCGCGCACCTGGGGCTGCCACCGCCAGTACGCCGGTGCCGCAGCGTAGTACGCCTTCGGTCCACCGAGCGCCTCGTGCGCGGCATGCAGCAGTGCGGCACCCACCGACGGCTCAGCGGTCAGATCGAACCGTTCGAGCCACGGATCACCAACGGAGCCCGGCGGCAGCAACCAGGCAGCCCGGCCGACCACCTGGCCGGCACGCAGCGCGACCCAGGTGCGCTCGGGACGGTAGCCGCCGCCAGCAATCCCGTCGGCATAGCTGACCTGCCGCAGTTGCGGCAGCGGATCGGGCATCGAGTCGAACAGTTCTTCCTCGCCCGCGACGAGCGGACGGATGACCAGATCGGTCATGGATCAATCCTCCAGGAGCGAACGCCCCCAGGTCAGATCCGCGTGGACGCCAGGCCACGGAAGGGACGCAGAACATCGGACATTATTCTGACCTCCTTCCTCCAACGGCGTGCCCGCGAACCTACACCCCACCCCCACCCACCACAACCCACCCCTACCCCTACCCCTCGCCCTCGCCCTCGCCCTCGCCCTCGCCCTCGCCCTCGCCCTCGCCCTCGCCCTCGCCCTCGCCCTCGCCCTCGCCCTCGCCCTCGCCCTCGCCGATCATGCACTTCCTGCCCTCACATACGTCCACAAAGCAGGCTTACGGGCGACCACAAGTGCAAGATCGGCGCGCGGGAGCCGGGGCGAGCCGGACCAGGCGAAGGCCAGACCAGGCGGGAGCCAGACCAGGCGGGAGCCAGACCAGGCGGGAGCCAGACTGGGGTGAGTCGAGGGGCGGGTGGGGGTGGAGCTAGAGAGGGGGGAAGAGGTGGGTGGTTAGGAGGGATTCGCGTTGGTCTTGGGCTTCGGGGCGGAGTCGGCCGCCGCGGGTGAGCATCACCATGCCGTGCAGGAGGCTCCAGCCGAGTTCGGCGAGGGTGTCGGGATCCCGGCCGGCGGACAGGGGGGCCAGCGCCGCGCGCAGCTCGTCGAAGGTCGCCGCGACCGTCTCGGGGGCCTGTTCGGCGCCGAGGGTCAGGTCGGGGGTGTGGGCGAACATCGCGTCGTACACCTCGGGATTGGTGTAGGCGAAGTCTAGGTAGGCGGCCATCACTGCGGGCCACACCTGGGCCGGGGAGTCGGCGGCGGTGCGGGCGGCGGTCAGCGCGGCGGCCAGGTCGGCGAAGCCGCGCACGGCGACCGCGGCGACCACCGCGTCCCGGTCGGCGAAGCGCTCGTAGAGCGCGCCGAGATCGACAGCGGCATGTTCGGCCAGCCGGCGGGCGGTCACCGCCGCCCAGCCCTCGGCTTCGGCCAACTGCCAGGCGGTGGTGACGATCGCATCGCCGCCCGGCTCCACGTCTCCGTGCTCTGCTCCGGACACCCCGCCGAGCCTAGTTGCGCCGCGACCAGGTGAGCGCCTCGCGACGGATTGGCGACTTTCCGCACCTCGTCGACATGATCGACTCCGTTTCGCCGTAACGGCGGTATCGGGCACGGCCGGAAACCACCGTTCCGGCGGAACGGCACAGGCCCCACAGCCAGGCACAGGCCCCACAGCCAGGCACAGGCCCCACGCCCAGGCACAGGCCCGACGCCCAGGCACGGGCCCCACGCCCAGGCACGGGCCCCACGCCCAGGCACAGGCCCCACAGCCAGGCACAGGCCCCACGCCCAGGCACGGGCCCGACGCCCAGGCACGGGCGCTGGCCGGGCGTGGGCGGGTGCCGGTTAGCGGCGGAGGGTGAGGATGAGGTCGGCGACCAGGGCCGTCCAGCCGGTCTGGTGCCAGGCACCCAGGCCGGCGCCGTTGTCGCCGTGGAAGTACTCCGGGAAGGCGATCAGGTCGCGCCAGTCCGGGTGGGTCTGGAACAGTTGCGCGGCGCCGTAGATCGGCCGGCGACCCCAGCTGTCCCGGGTGAACAGCGCGATCAGCCGGGCGGAGAGGTCGTCGGCGATCTCGTCGAGCGTCTTCTTCACCCCGGAGCGGGTCGGATATTCGACCTGGAGGTCGTCGCCGAAGAACGCCGCGTAGTCGCGTAGCGCGCTGATCAGCAGGAAGTTCGTCGGCATCCAGATCGGGCCGCGCCAGTTGGAGTTGCCGCCGAACAGGCCGCTGGTTGACTCGGCCGGCTCGTAGCCGACACAGAACTCCTGCCCGCCGAGGGTCACCGCGAACGGCTTGTCCAGGTGGGCGCGGGAGAGCGTACGTAGGCCGTACTCGGAGAGGAATTCGTCGGTGTCCAGCATCCGGGCGAGCAGCCGGACCACCTGCTCGGGGCCGCACATGGACAGCAGCCGCTGCTGGCGACCGTCGGGGCCGATCCGCCGGGCGCCGACGACCGAGGCGTACTCGGGGCGGTTGGTGAGGAACCAGCGCAGCCGGGCACCGAGTTCGGGCAGCCGGTGCAGGGTACGCGCGGGCAGCCGGGTCACCGCGGCCAGCGGGAGCAGGCCGACCACCGAACGTACCTTCAGCGGCACCTTCGTGCCGTCGGCCAGCCGCAGCACGTCGTAGAAGAACGCGTCCTCGTCGTCCCAGAGTCCCTGGTCGTACGCGGCCGCCGCGATATAGGTGAAGTGTTCGAAGAACTTCGTGGCGGTGTCCACCCAGGTGCGGTCGTGCTCGGCCAGCACGATGGCGATGTCCAGCAGGTTGAGCGCGTACATCGCCATCCAGCCGGTGCCGTCGGACTGCTCCAGCACCCCGGCCACCGGCAGCGCCGCCGACCGGTCGAACGGGCCGACGTTGTCCAGCCCGAGGAAGCCACCTTCGAAGACGTTGTTGCCGCCGGTGTCCTTGCGGTTGACCCACCAGGTGAAGTTCATCAGCAGCTTGTGCATCATCCGGGCCAGGAAGTCGTGGTCCCGGCTGCCGTCGATCTCGAACACCTTCAGCGCCGCCCAGGCGTGCACCGGCGGGTTCACGTCACCGAAGGCCCACTCGTACGCCGGGATCTGCCCGTTGGGGTGCAGGTACCACTCGCGCAGCAGGAGCAGCAGTTGTTCCTTGGCGAAGCCGGGGTCGACCCGGGCGATGCTCACGCAGTGGAAGGCCAGGTCCCAGGCGGCGTACCACGGGTATTCCCACGGATCCGGCATGGAGATCACGTCGAAGCTGGTCATGTGCCACCAGGCGCTGTTGCGCCCGTGCCGGCGTCCGGCCGGGGGCGTGGAACCCGGATCGCCTTCCAGCCACCGTTTCACGTCGAAGTGGTAGAACTGCTTGCCCCACATCAGCCCGGCGATGGCCTGCCGGGCGATCAACGCCTCGTCGGCGCTGGCCTTGTCCGGGATCACCCCGGCGAAGAACCGGTTCGCCTCGGCCCGGCGCGCCCACACCACCGTGTCGAAGCCGTCACCCAGGTCGGCCGGCGGCGGGTCGCCGTCGCAGGGCGGCGGTGCGGTACGGGTCAGCCGCAGCCGGATCTGTCGCTGCCCGCCGGCCGGCACGTCCAGGACGTAGTGCAGCGCCCCCTTGGTGCCGGTCAACTCCGGGTTCACCGTGTCCGCACCGGAGACCACGTGGTCGTTGATGCCGTCCTTCGGGTACGGGGTGCGGCTCGGCAGCCCCCACAGCCGCTCGGCGTTGGTGTCGTTGTCGCAGAGCAGTGGCGTCGGGTCGCCGTCGCCGTCGAGCACGATCTGCCCGAGTATCCAGTGCTCGCCGACCAGCCGGCCCCCCTGCCCGACGAGGCACGGCACCCGGTCGGTGCCGGGTAGCCCCCACGCCCAGGTGTTACGGAACCACAGGTGTGGCAGCACGTGCAGCCGGTCGGCCCGGTCCCCCCGGTTGGCCACGGTCACCACGATGCACAGGTCCGTCGGGGTGGCCTTGGCGTAGTCGACGGTGACCGCCCAGTACCGGTCGTCGTCGAAGATGCCGGTGTCGACCAGTTCGTACTCGGTGTCGTCGCGGCCGCGCAGCCCGTTGACCGCGACCAGTTCGTCGTACGGGAAGGCGGCCTGCGGGTAGTGGTAGCGCCAGCGCATCCACGAGTGGGTGGGCGTGGAGTCCTCGTACCACCAGTAGTCCTTGACGTCCTCGCCGTGGTTGCCGCCGTCCCCACCGAGCCCGAACATCCGTTCCTTGATGATCGGATCGCGCCCGTTCCACAGCGCCAGGGCGAAGCAGAAGGTCTGCCGGTCGTCACACACGCCCGCCATGCCGTCCTCGGACCACCGGTAGGCTCGGGATCGCGCGTGGTCGTGGGGAAAGTAGTCCCAGGCCGTACCGTGCTCGCTGTAGTCCTCCCGTACCGTCCCCCACGCCCGCTCGGACAGATAGGGACCCCATGCGCGCCAGTCCTGCTCGCCGGCATCTGCCTGGGCGAGCCGGACTCGTTCGGCGTCGGGGGCCGGGGCGGAGGGCGAACCGTCAATGATCACCTTTACATCTTCGACACCGCTGGGGTACTTCACCACAGCGACCATTGTCGTCGTGTCGTGTTACACCTCGCCGCCGGTGGAGGAAAGTTGATCGAGATTCGCTTCGGTTCGCAGGTCTGCGGCGAGCTGACCAGCGCCGCCAGCCGTGAGTGGCTGGTACCCGACGGCCTCGGCGGGTACGCCATGGGCACCATCGCCGGGCTGCGTACCCGCCGGTACCACGGGCTGCTGGTGGTCCCGGGAGAAACCCCGGCCTCCCGAAAGGTGGGACTGGCCAGCCTCGACCCGGCGGTGCTGCTGCCCTCCGGCGCCCGAATCCGCCTCGGCGCGCACGAGTGGCTCTCCGGCAACGCAGACCCGCGCGGTTTCGAGCTGCTGGAGCGTTTCGACCTGGCCGACGGGCTGCCGCGCTGGCGGTGGCGCATCGGCGACGTGGTGATCGAGCGCGAGCTGGCCATGGTGACCGGGCGCTCGTGCGTGGCGGTGGTGCACCGGCTGGTCAGCGGCGGACCGGTCGAGCTGGAGTTGGCCGCCGCCTGCACCTGGCGGGACGCGCACGGCGAGCGCCGGGCCGACGGGCCGCCGCTGCGGATGGATCCGGTCGACGGCGGCACGGTGATCGAGGGGGCGTACCGGCTGTCCGGGCCGGGTTGGACGCCGCAGGGCCACTGGTGGCGGGGCGCGTACCACCGCGAGGAGGCGGCGCGCGGCCTGCACCCGGAGGAGGACCTGTGGTACGCGGGCCAGTTCCGCGACACCCTGCACCGCCCCGGCGACACGGTGTCGGTGCTGGCCTGGGCGGATCACCTGGAGCAGGAACCGCCACCCGGTCCGGAGGTGGTGGCGACGGCCCGGCGGCGTAACCGGCAGGTGGTGGCGGCGGCCAAGCCCGCCGACGACGTCGAGGCGACCCTGACGCTGGCCGCCGACGCGTTCGTGGTGCAGACCCCCGGCGGGCCGGACGTGGTCGCCGGCTATCCGTGGTTCGGGGCCTGGTCGCGGGACACGATGATCTCCTACGAGGGGTTGTTCCTGCGGACCGGACGCGCCGACCTCGGTCGGGAGCTGCTGCGGTCGTACGCGGCGACGCTGTCGCAGGGGATGCTGGCCAACACCGCCGACACCGGCCGGGTGGAGTACAACACGGTCGACGGCACGCTGTGGTTCCTGCACGCGGTCAGCCGGCACGTCACCGTCACCGGCGACACCGACCTCGGCGACGAGTTGCTGCCGGCGCTGTGCGCGGTGATCGACGCCCACCTGGCCGGCACCCGGTTCGGCATCGCCGTCGACCCGGCTGACGGGCTGCTCACCTCCGGTGCGCCGGGCGCCGCACTGACCTGGATGGACGCCCGGGTGGACGGGGTGCCGGTCACCCCCCGGCACGGCAAGCCGGTCGAGGTCAACGCCCTGTGGATCAACGGGGTGGCCGGGGTCGCCGAACTCGCCGAGCTGGCCGGGCAGGACGCCGACGGGCTGCACCGGCTGCACGAACGGGCGGTCAAGGCGTTCCGGGACCGCTTCCCCACCCCGGCGGGCTGGCTGCACGACGTGGTCGACGCGCCCGCCCCGGCGTACCCGCTGGGTGGTGCCGCCCACCACGACGACGACCTGCTGCGCCCCAACCAGTTGCTGGCCTGGTCGCTGCCGAACGCACCGCTGGAGCCCGACCCACGGGCGATCAGGCTGGTCGGTGCCGGGTTGCTGACCCCACTGGGCCCACGCAGCCTCTCCCCCGACTGCCCCGGCTTCATCGGACGGCACCGGGGCGGGCCGGCCGAGCGGGACGGCGCCTACCACCAGGGCACCGTCTGGCCGTGGCTGATCGGCCCGTACGCCGACGCCAGCCGCCGCGCCGGCCTGCCGGTCGACGAGCTGTTCACCGGGCTGGAGGCGCACCTGACCGAGTACGGCCTCGGCTCGGTCAGCGAGACCGCCGACGGCTCGGCCCCGCACACCGCCACCGGCTGCCCGTTCCAGGCCTGGTCGGTGGCGGAGCTGCTGCGCGTCCGCCGCTAACGGGTGCGGGCCGGACCGCCTGCGCGGCCCGGCCCGTACTCCCGGCGGAGTCGGTGGGGTGCCCGGCGGGCACCCCACCGACCGACTCAGCCCAGGCCCGCCGCCACGGCGGCCTTGCGGCCACCGACAACCGGCAGGGTGATCCGGGTGCTGTCGAAGTGCACCGTGATCTCGGCCCGGGTCTGCTTGGCCCGGCTGCTGTAGCCCGAGTAGGAGCCGAGCAGCACCACACCGATCTGGTGGCCGCTCTCGAACACGTAGTCCTCCGGCATCAGCGGCACGTCGACACCGTACTTCTGGCCGGGCACCAGGGGCGTCGACACGTACAGCGAGTCGAGGTTGAGCCCGTCGATGATGCCCTTGGTGACCAGTTCCTGCGGGTTGCTCGCCACCGTCTTGACGACCTGCCGGTAGCAGGCCTCCTCCGTGTGCCCGCCGAAGTTGGCCGTCTCGCCCCAGCAGTCCTCGGTGGTCAGGGTCCGGATGCCGTCACCGGTGGTGCTGAACCGCTGCCGGGTGCCGTAGTCGACGAGCAGCCCGGCGAAGCTGGTGTCCGTCCCGTTGACCGAGGCCTTGATCCGGACGATCGGCGTGCCGGAGATGTGCAGCGGCGCCTTCAGCGGCTCGGAGAGGAAGACCAGCCGGTTGTCCTTGTTGGCCAGCGGGTCCGACGGGTGCCGGATGGCGTTGGCCTGGCTCATCGTCGGCGTGTCCTGGAACGTCGCCGACCGGTTCCCGGGGCCGGACTTCACCGACAGGCCACCGGCGCCGCCGTCGGTCGCCGGCAGCAGGAACACCTGGGTCGGCTGGGTGCCGGGGATCGGCCAGTCGGCGTGCGTCTCCCAGACGTCCGGCAGCCGCTCAAGGTCGACCATCGGCTCGCTCATGATCCCGTTGTCGATGCCCTGCAACCAGAAGTCGAACCAGCGGTGCAGGGTGTCCACCCACTCGGCGCGGCGGAAGTCGAACGGGTCGATGTGTCCGGTTCCGGTGAGCCACAGCTTGCGCGGGACGTTCTGCTCGGCCAGCGCGTACCACCACTTGCTGAAGTGGTCGGCCCGCACGTTGTCGTCGTTGATGCCGTGCACCAGCAAGACGCTGGCCCGCACCTTGTTCGCGTGCGGCAGGTAGTCCCGCTCGGCCCAGAAGTCGTTGTAGTCGCCGGTGACGTCGTCACCGCCCACGCCGAGCTGGGTACGCACCGGGGCGCAGTAGGCCCGGCGGTTCGGGTTGGTGACCGTGTTGGCCAGGCTGCCCGAGTAGTTGTTGGCCCGGGTCACCAGGCCGTTGCTCCGCGAGTAGTCGTACCAGTTCGAGATGGCCGAGATCGGCACGATGGTGGCCAGCCCCTCGACGCCGTTGGCGGCGGCGGCGTTGGCCAGCGTGCCGTCGTACGACTTGCCGATCATGCCGGTCTTGCCGTTGTGCCAGTCGGCGACGACCTCGTTACCGGCGGCGTCGAAGCCCTTGCGGCGGCCGTTGAACCAGTCGATGGCGGTCGGCGCGCTGATGTTGTCCGCGTTGCCGCCGGTGACCGGGCAGCCCGTCGAGTTGTTGGTGCCGATCATGTCGAGCAGGACGACCGCGTAGCCGCGCGGCACGAAGTAGTTGTCGTAGAACAGCGGCCACCGGTCGAGCAGGCCGTCGCCGTCGAGGTCGGCCTTGCACTCGCTGTCGTTGCCCCGGCACACGGTCGAGTAGTAGGGGCTGGCGTCCATCACCACCGGAACCCGCAGGCCCTCGTCGCTGGCCTTGGGGCGGATGATGTCCATCGCCACGACGTCGAGCGCGCCGTCGGCGTCGGTGTCGACATCGGAGGTGACGAAGATCCGTTCACGGATCGCGTCGGCGTAGCCGAAGACCGGCTGGGTCACGCCGTCGGTGATGACCAGTTCGGTAGGGGTGGACGCGGGCTGCGCCAGGGCCGGGGTCCCGGGCAGCATGGCCGCGGTCACCGCGACCACCACCGCCCTGCCCAGCCATCGCCTCGTGGTTCGCATCGTGCTTCTCCTTCCAAGGCACCTGGCGTCGACCACCGCACGCCGATGCTGGCGCGCGGACCGTGAGCCCCTCGGTGCACCGTCGGGATAGAACCTACGAACCGGGCCCGGACAGGTCATCAGACAGCTGTGGGAGGTGCGGGCCGCCCACTCCTACGGCTGTCGCACCGGTGGGCGCAATGTCGGGCCGCGTCCGTTCCGCACGCGCCCAGATTCCTGCCCGACAGGAGTGCGCCCTAGCAGGATCCACCGGATCATCGGGCGGGCTTTACAGCACCGCAATGGGGATGTCTCCGCTGGTTATCCAGCTACCAGCAGGATTGGGCGTGATCCAGCCGCGACACCAGCGCCGCCCGCCGGGGGGCGGGACGACGGCCGCGCGGAGACAACTCAAAGGGGGCGCGTATGTCACCGAACGCCGACGTGATCGACATCAACCCCGTACGTTCGCAGCGGGTGCTGATGTTGTCCTGGGAGTATCCGCCGGTTCTGGTCGGCGGTCTCGGCCGCCACGTGCACGCCCTCTCCGTGGCGTTGGCCGCCGCCGGCCACCAGGTCACGGTCGTCACCCGGCACGCCGACGGGGCGCCGCTGGAGGAACACCTCGATGGCGTACGCATCCTGCGCGCCGCCGAGGATCCGGTCACCTTCCCGCTGGCCACCAACTCGCTGCTGGCCTGGACGATGGCGTTCAACCACACGCTGACCCGCACCGCCCTGCACGCCGCCGACACCGGCGAGTTCGACGTCGTCCACGCCCACGACTGGCTGGTCGCGCACACCGCCATCACCGTGGCCGAGCACCTGCACCTGCCGCTGGTGACCACGATGCACGCCACCGAGGCCGGCCGGCACCAGGGCTGGCTGCCCGAGGAGATGAACCGCACCATCCACGGCGTCGAGCACTGGCTGAGCAACGCCTCCACCCGCCTGATCGCCTGCTCCGGCTACATGCGCGACCAGGTCACCACCCTGTTCGACGTGCCGGAACACCAGGTCGAGGTGGTGCCCAACGGCGTCGACGACCGGGCCTGGCGGGCCCGCCCCCGCGCGGTCGCCTCGGCCCGCGCCCGGTTCGCCGGAGACGGCCCGTTGATCGGGTACGCCGGCCGACTGGTCTACGAGAAGGGCGTGCAGCATCTGGTGGACGCCGTGCCGCAGCTACGGGAACGGCACCCGGGGCTGCGGGTGCTGATCGCCGGAGACGGACCGTACCGGGGCGAGTTGGAGGAGCGGATCCAGCAACTCGGGCTCGGCGGGACCGTGCGCTTCGCCGGTTTCCTCGACAACACCCAACTGCCGGCGGTGCTCGGCGCCACCGACGCGACCGTCGTACCCAGCCTCTACGAGCCGTTCGGCATGGTGGCGCTGGAGGCGGCGGCGGCCGGGGCGCCGCTGGCGGTGGCCCGCACGGGCGGTCTGGCCGAGATCGTCGAGCCCGGCGTCACCGGGGTGACCTTCCCGCACAGTGATCCACCGGCGCTGGCCAGTGCGGTCGGACAACTCATCGGCGACGAGGTGTTCGCCCGCCGGGTCGCCCGGCAGGCCCGCAGCATGGTCGGGCAGCGGTACGGCTGGGCCACCATCGCCGCCCGTACCGCCGAGTCCTACGCCACCGCCCGCCGCGAGCACGCACCGGCGCAGGCTCGCCGGGCCGCCGTCGAGGTGCCGGCCCGGCGTCGGTCGATCGCCATTCCGGACGGCAACCTGCTCGCCACCGCCGCCTGCTAGCGGGCCGGCGCCGGTCTGCGGCCAATCAGTCGAGACAGAACTCGTTGCCCTCGACGTCCTGCATCACCAGGCACGACTCGTTGAAGCCGTCGGCACGCAGTAGTCGCACCTTCACCGCGCCGAGGGCGACGAGTCGTGCGCCTTCGGCCTCGAGCGCGGCCACGCGCTCCTCGCCGACGAGCCCGGTGCCGGCCCGTACGTCGAGGTGCAGCCGATTCTTGACGACCTTGCCCTCGGGTACCCGCTGGAAGAACAGCCGCGGGCCCACACCCGAGGGGTCGACGCAGGCGAACGCCGAGCCCTGCCGCTCCGGCGGCAGGGTGCGATCGAACTCATCCCAGTCGGCAAACCCCGGCGGTGGCGGCGGGACGACGTAGCCCAACACCTCACACCAGAAACGCGCGACGCGCTCGGGTTCCGCACAGTCGAAGGTGACCTGGACCTGCTTGACTGATGCCATCAGCCCACCATAGAGGCGGGTTCTGCGGTCGCCTCCACTGGGCGGGGCGTGAACGGTACCGGCTGGTCCACGGACGTGGACCAGCCGGTTGCGCGTTCAGCGTTGCAGGGTGAGGATGCCCGGTCGGTACGGCAGCAGACCGTAGTCGCCGCCGGAGTTGGGGGACCGGCCCTGGTACAGCAGTTGCAGGTTGCACGGGTCAACCGTCATCGTCTGATCGGCGTTGGTACGGATCAACTCACCATGACTGATGTCGTTGGTCCACGTCGCGTTGCTGTTCGCCTTCCCCGCGAACGGGTTACTCTCCGTCGCCGCCTGCGGCGTCCACGTCCCACCCAGACTCGTCGCCGTGAACGACCGGAAGTACCGACCCTGCGCACCGATCGCCTCGACCAACATCAGATACCGGTTCTGGCCCTGCAACCTGTAGACCTGCACCGCCTCGAACAGGTTGTTCGTCGTGTCCGTCATGATCGTCGTGTAGTTCGACCCGAAACTACCCGGGAAGTTCCCAATCGGCATACTCGCCCGATAGATCCGACCATTGTCCCCCGCGAAGAACAGATACATGTTCTGGTCATCACCGATCA
>NZ_SJJR01000006.1 GCF_004331455.1 Micromonospora zingiberis | reverse complement strand
AAGCCGGCGCCGTGAAAGCCGGCGCCGTGAAAGCCGGCGCCGTGAAAGCCGGCGCCGTGAAAGCCGGCGCCGTGAAAGCCGGCGCCGTGAAAGCCGGCGCCGTGAAAGCCGGCGCCGTGAAAGCCGGCGCCGTGAAAGCCGGCGCCGTGGAAGCCGGCGCCACCGGGGAAGGGGGCGTGACCGGGGAAGGGGGCGCGGCTGTGGTGGTGTTCCGGCGGCCGGGTACGAACGCGGCCAGGGCGAGCGCGACAACGGCGACGCCGAGCACCGCGAACGCGGCTGCCCGCAGCGGCAGGCCGCCGGCCAGCGGGGCGGCGATGGCGAAGCCGGTCGCCGAGGTGACGGCGATCAGCCAGCCGGACACGCGCACCGCGAAGTGGCGGGCGGCCACCCCGGCCACGGTCGCGGCGACCACCAGCAGGCCCAGCCCGGCGAGCGTCCCGACCCGGGTGGCCTGGAGGTTGAGCAGCCCGGCCCCGGTCAGTACCAGCCCCACCGGCACACCGACCGCGACGAACGGAGCCCGCGCGGGCCGTACCGCGACGAGCAGCAGGAGCGCCACGCCACCGAGCAGCACCGCCGCCGGTACCACGGGCCAGGGCGCGCCGGCGGCCACCAGCAGCACCGGCCCGGCGAGGGCCACGAACGGCAGCACCGCCGCGCCGAGGCGCCACCCACCGGCCCGGTCGGTCGGCCAGGTCACCAGCACCGCCGCCAGGGCCAGCACCGTCAGGGCCAGGCCGACCGGCACCGCGCCGGCGACCGGCTGCACCGCAGGCGCACCGGACCAGTTGGCCGGCGGCGGCCCGTACGGGGTGAACAGAGCGGTCAGGGCCACTGGGACGGCGGCCAGCACCGCCACGCCGGCCAGGCCGAGACCGGCCACCGACAACGCACCCGAGGGTCGGGTCCGGAACCCGGCCAGCGCGATCAGCAGGGCCGCCCCGGCCGCGTAGAGGGTCAACGGCTCGTCGGCCGGTACGGCGATTGGCGCGAGACCGGTCAGCGCGGCCACCACGGCGAGGCCGGTCGAGGCGTACGCCCGCAGGTCGGGCCAGTGTGGACGGAGCGTGACCAGCGCGATCGCCGGCAGCGCGAGGGCGGCCAGCGCGGCCCGCGACTGCCACCACGGCGGTGCCCCCGCGCCGATCAGCGCGATCGCCGCACCGGCCGGCAGCACGAGCACCGCCGCGAGCAGCGCGTACCCGGCCACGACGCGTTGCGCGGGACCGCCGCGCCGGCCGACGGCCGCCACCCCGAGGCCGGCGGCCAGCACCACCGCGCACGCCGCACCGGCCCCAGCCGCGCCGGCCAGGCCCACCAGTAGCCCGTGCCCGAGCAGCGCGGTTCCGGCCAAGGCCGAGGTCACCACCGTCGCGGCGCGGTCCACCGGACGGGCCACCGCGACGGCCAGCAGTGCCACGGCGACCAGCAGGTCGACGGCGACCACGGCCGGCCACGGCGCGGCCCACGCGGCCGGCAGGGCGAGCGCCGTCGCGGCGACCCCGACCGCCGCGATCGCCGGTCGGGCGGCCCGGGGCAGCAGCCAGGCCACCGCCGCCGAGCAGAGCGCCACCGCGACCGGCAGCTGCCAGCCCCACGCGAGGACCGACGCCGCCGTGGCCCCCCGCCACGGCGGCAACGACCGGCCCACCGTGGCACCGGCCAGTACCACCGCCGTCAGCATGGTCAGCTGCGCGGCGCCGGCCGCCACCAGCAGGGCGCCGATCCGTGGGCCGGCCCGCCAGCCCGCCGGGAGCAGCCGCACCACGCCGGCCAGCGCCGCCACCACCAGTGCCGCCACCACCAGCACCACCGACCCGCGCAGTTCCGCCACCGGGCGGATCAACGCGAGCGCCAGCACCGGCACCAGCGCGCCGGCCGTCACCGCCCGCGCCGTCGACCCCCCGAGCAGCAGCGCCGCACCGAACAGGGCCAACCCCACCAGCAGCATCGGTACGCCGGCCAGCACCACCACTCCACCGGCCTGGCCGACGAGCAGCGGCACCAGGGCACAACCGGCGGCGAGCAGCAACGCCACGGCATACCCGGCCCCGGCGCTGACCTGCCCGGCGAGCAGCGCCGCCGAGGTCGTCGTGGCCCCCTCGCCCGCGACGTCCCTCGGCCGGCGCCGCAGCGCCACCAGCACCGCCAGGTCGACCAGCGCCACCCCGACGAAGACCACCGCCCAGCCGGCCGGCTCCGGCCGGGCCTCGGCGGCGAGCAACGGCAGCACCGGCTGCCCGGCGAGCAGTGCCGCGAACCACGGCACGGTCAGCCGGCTGAGTCGGCCGTACCCGACGGCCAGGGCCGCGCTGCCGGCGGCGACCAGGGCGGCGTACCGGCTGCCCGGCCAGCCGGCCACCCCGAACAGGTTCACCGACCAGGCGGCGTACCCGTCGAGCACCACCAGCAGCAGCCCGACGGCGGCGAACGTCTCGGCGGTGCCCCGCAGCCCGCGCCAGCGCGCCACCAACGGCACGGCGAGCAGCAGCATCGTGAACGCCAGCAGGATCAGGGCCCGGCCGGCCACCCCGACCGACGCCCAGGCCACCGCCGTGAACACCGTCGCGGCGGTGCCCAGCAACAGTCCACCCAGGACGAAGAGCAGACCCTGTACGGTCCGTGTCGAGGTCTCCGCCCCACCCGGACGGGACGCCACCGCCGGGTCGACCGGCGTCATCCCCCGCCACCCGCCCGGCCCCGAACCCACCGCACCCGGCACCGGGCCAGTCGGCACGACCGGCGCCGGGGTGGGCGGTACGACGGAAACCGGAGCCGGCGGCACGACCGGGGCCGGAGCCGGCGGTACGACGCCGGGGCTGGCGGCGTGGCCCGGTGCACCGGGCGGGCGGGCCACGATCGGCGTCGGGAACTCGGTGCGGATCGCGGCGGCCAACTCGGCCCGCCGTCGCTGCATCGCCACCAGCCGACCGGTCAGCCCTTCGTACGCCGCCCGGGCCCGTTGCGCCTCGGCGCCGAGCTGGACGATCTCCCGGTCGAGCTGGATCACCTCGGCGGCGGCCGGGTACGGCGGCCGGCCGCAGCCGGAACAGCCCGAGGCAAGGGTCGCCGACGCACCACACGCCGGGCAGGGGTAGCCGTTCACGCAGTCATCCTCGACCCGGGTGTCCAGTCGCACCAGAGCCCGGGTACTCAGGGACGGGTGTGCTCGAACACCCAGGCGGCGTACTCGGGGTGGCCGCACTCCACCCGGCTGACCAGGATCTCCGGCACCTCGTACGGATGGCTGGCGCGAATCTGCTCCACCAGGGCGTTGACCCGGTCCGGTGCGGTCTTGAACTGCACCGACCATTCGGTGCTGGTCTCCACCCCGGACCGCCACCAGTACGTGCTCTCCACCTGGCCGCCCACCTGTGCGCAGGCCGCCAGCCGTCCAGCCACGGCAGCGGCGGCCAGCAGGTCAGCGACCGACCGCGCGTCGACCACCGTCGTCACCACGCTGATCTGGTCCATCCACGAACCCTACGCGGCGCCGTCCCGATTCGCGGCGACCCACGCGTCAATCCGACTCCACCAGTCGTAGAGCCAGTCGATGCGCTGTTGCCGCCCGGCCGGGATCTCCTCCGGTGGCACCGACCAGAACCGCATCAGCAGTTGCTTGTCCATCGGCAGTTCCCGCCACACGTCGGCGACGGTGAGCATCTTGTCCAGGCCGGTGTGCGCCACGAAGATGACCCCCGCGTCGGGTGCCGCGTCCAGCGCCGCCAGCAGCCCGCCGGGCTGCGGGGCGAGCACGTGCCGCATGGCCTCCGCCTTGAGTGCCATCCGCTCGTGCCCCCGGTCCCGCAGCCGGGCGATGGCCCGCAGCCGGCGCCTCGGGGTGAAGTTGCCCCCCTCCGGAAAGATCACGAAGGCGTCGTCGTCGTCCAGTCCGGTGGCGAGGTGGCCGACCTGCTCGCTGAGTGAGCCGCGACCGTCCCGCCCGGGTGCGATGAACCGGCTCGGCAGCCGGTTGAGCAGCACGTCGATCGCCGGATCCCACTGGAGGGTGTCCTTGAGGACGATCCGTGGCTCGCGCCGGAACCAGTTCACCAGGGCATGGATCAGGATGAACGAGTCGCCCGGCCCGGCGTGCCGGCTGACGACCAGCTCGGGCCGCCCCGGCAGGGCGGTGTCCGGGTCGGTGCCGACCACGTCGATACTCAGCCGCAGCGTCCACCGGGCCTGCCAGAACATCACCCGCAGGAACCAGCCGGCCAGCACGTAGTGGGCGCGCTGGAAGGCCGGCGCGTTCACCCGCCACCCGAACCCGGAGGCGACCCAGAGCACGAACAGGCAGATCAGCGCCGCCGCGTCCCAGAGCAGGTAGAAGATGCCGATCCAGAGCAACCGCAGCGGGCGCAGCCGCCCGGGTACGAACGGCGAGGCGGCCAGCGCCAGCAGGGCCCACAGTGGCACCGTGGTCACCAGCAGTACGGCCAGCAGCACCACGCCGGGTGCCAGCAGCAGCCGGCGCAGCCACCTGGGCGGAAGCGGCATCAGTGGTCCAGGTTCGCCAGGTAGTGCCGGGACGCCGCGTAGGCGCGGCTGATCCGCCGGCCCACCGCCGCCATGTCCCGGTACGCCCACGGGGTGTCGTCGCGGGGCTCCAGGCCACCCGTCGGCAACACGTGCACCTCCACCCCGGCGGGCAGGGCGGCCATCTCCCGGGCGAACCGGTGCCGGCGGGCGATCTCGAACGCGACCTGGGCGATCTCCCAGGGCCGCCGGGGCGGTGTCAGCGCCCGTTCGATCCGACCCACCTGGAGTACGAAGATCCGGCTGGCGCCCGCCGTGACCGCCTCGCCGATCGGGATGGAGTTGACGATCCCGCCGTCGACGTAGTGCTGGTCACCGATGCGTGCCGGCGGCAGCAGCCCTGGCACGGAGGCCGACGCGAGCACGGCGGGCACCACCGGACCGCTGACGAACCAGTGCTCGGCGGCCCGTTCGATGTTCGCCGCACAGCAGCGGAAGGGGATCTTCAGGTCGGCGAAGGTGGTCTCCGCGCCCAGTTCGCTCTCCAGCAGCTTGCGTAGCGGTCGAGGCGAGTGCAGGTGGGTACGGGCGGCGAAGCGCCGCAACTGTCGGGCGACCGAGTCGCCGTACACCTCGCTCGCCTCCGGCGAGGCCCAGAGCCGGACCAGCCGGTCGGTGACCGCTTCGGACGGATCGGCGGCGACCAACGCACCGTTGACCGCGCCGATCGACGTGCCGAGCACCATGTCCGGGCGGATCCCCGCCCGGAACAACGCACGCAGCATGCCCACCTCGACCGCGCCGAGCACTCCCCCGCCGCCGAGCACGAACGCCACCGGTCCCCGCGCCATGCCTTTCATCCTGGCACGCCGGGGCCGCAACCCGTTCACCCTGGTACGCCCGCCAGCACCAGCGCCACCCGACGCTCGGGCGAGCGCGGCGGCGCGCTGCGGCCAGCCCGGCGACGCCGATGGCCGGCAGCGTGTCCGGGTCCACCACCGACACCCGTCGTGTCGGGGCCGGTACCACCGGTACCCGAGGCCGTTGACAGGGAGGCAACATTCGCGCAACCTGATACCGCTCCCAGCTATGAGGCAGGTGCGAACCGTGAAGCCAGCACTGCAGCCCGGCCGGTTGCTGGCCACCCGATACCGGCTGATCGACCAGATCGGTGCCGGTGGCATGTCGGTGATCTGGCGGGCCCACGACGAGGTCCTCGACCGGATGGTGGCGTTGAAGGTGCTCGCCCCGTCGCTGGCCGCCGACGCCCGGTTCCGCGACATGGTCCGCGAGGAGGCCCGCGCCGCCGCGCAGCTCGTGCACCCGCACGTGACGTCGGTCCACGACTACGGCGAGACGGTGTCACCGGACGGCACCATCACCTCGTTCGTGGTGATGGAGCTGCTCTCCGGCGAGGAGTTGGAGTGCCGGCTGACCGAGGGCCCACTGCCCTGGCCGGAGGCGGTGGAGATCGCCGCCCAGGTCGCCGACGCGCTCGCCGCCGCGCACCGGCTCGGCATCGTGCACCGGGACGTCACCACGGCCAACGTGATGATGACCCAGGTCGGGGCCAAGGTGCTCGACTTCGGCATCGCGACCCGGATCGGTGCGCCCGACGAGGACGAGGACGGCGCCACCTTCGGCACCCCGGCCTACGTCGCCCCGGAGCGGCTCGACGGGGCACCGGCCCAGCCGGCCACCGATGTCTACTCCCTCGGTGTGCTGCTGCACGAGACGTTGACCGGCCGAGTGCCGTACCCGGCGGAGACCTGGGAGGAGCTCAGCGCCGCGCTGGCCGACCGGTCGCCGCCCACGCTCACCGAGGTGCCAGAGCTACCGCCCGCGGTGGCCCAGATCTGCCTGCGCTGCCTGTCCCGCGATCCGGCCGACCGGCCCACGGCCCGCCAGGTGGCCACCGCGCTGCGCGACCAGATGTTGCCCGCCGACCCGCAGGCGCTCACCATGCTCGCCCCGACGGTCACGCTGCCCGCGGTCCAGCCGGCAGCGGCCACCGCGACGGTCGCGGTGGCATCGACGCCGGACGCCGTAGGCGGAGCACCCGTCACCGCCGTACCGGGATCCTCTCCCGCTGCGGTCGGCGCGGTCCCGACCGGCGATGCGGACCCGCGCCCCACCGACACCGCCGACCGATCGTGGCTACGCCCGGTGCTCGCGGTGCTGGTGCTGCTCGTCGGGGCGGCGCTGGTGGTGCCGGCGTTCCTGCCGGACGACGCCGATCCGCCCGCCGGGCTGCCGACCAGCGGGCCGACCGAGCCGCCCCAGCCGGCCCCCTCAGCCACCGAGACCGCCAGCCCGCAGCCGCCGGCCCCCACACCGACCAGCCCGGCGGCACCACCGAGCCCGAGCCGGACCCCGTCCCCGCCGGCACCGAGGGACACCCTGGTCGAGGCGGCGAACCGGCTCGAAGACGTGATCGGCTCCGGGCTCGCCGACGGCGGCATCCGCGAGGACGTCGGCCTCGACCTGCGCAAC
Organism: Micromonospora zingiberis; assembly: GCF_004331455.1. Lineage (GTDB taxonomy): Bacteria > Actinomycetota > Actinomycetes > Mycobacteriales > Micromonosporaceae > Micromonospora > Micromonospora zingiberis. The sequence goes on along the minus strand of NZ_SJJR01000006.1, from coordinate 313,801 downwards.
GAACTGCGCAATCTGACCCGTGCGGTCAGCCTCGGCGAGGGGGAACTCGGCCCGGGGGTGGCCCGGCTGCGCGAGAAGGTGGCCACCCGGCTCCGCGAGGAAGGGCTGAGCCCGGCGTACGCCCAGCAACTCGACGCGGCGATCATCGCCCTGAGCGCCGCCCAGGTCTGACCGGGCGGGCGGGGATCAGCCCGGTGTGATCCGCGCGGGTTCCCGCACCACGGTTCGCGGCGTCGCCGCCACCAGGAAGCGGCGGTACACCTCCTCGTAGCCGGCCGCCATCCGCTCGGTGGAGAAGATCCGCGCGACGTGCTCGACGCAGTCGGCGGGCGCCAGGTGCGGCGCCTCGCGCAGCGCCGCCGGCAACTCCTCCGGCCGCTGGCAGATCAACCCGGTCACACCCGGCCGGACCAGTTCCGGTACCGCTCCCCGGTTCAGCGCCACCACCGGCGTACCGGTGGCCATCGCCTCCAGCATCACCAAGCCGAACGGCTCATCCCACTGAATCGGCATCACCAGACACCGCGCCTCCACCAGCAGGCGGAGCACGGCCTCCCGGTCGGCGTCGAGCACGACGGTGATGTCCGGGCCGAGCATCGGCGCGACGACCTCGTCGTAGTAGCGCCGCTCGGCCGGCTCGTTGCACTTGCCGGCCAACACCAACGGCAGGCCCGCCGCCCGGCACGCCTTGATGGCCAGATCCGGCCCCTTGTCCGGGCTGAACCGGGCCAGCCACAGCACCGGTCCGTGACTTGGCGCGCTCTTACGCGGGAAGTCGCCGACCTCCATCGCGTTGTGCACCGTACCGATCCAGGGCAGTCGGGGGTTCAGCCGCCGTTGGGCGTGCGAGATGGCCACCAGACCAACGCCGCGGTCGGTGTCACTGAGTACGGTGCCGTACTCCCCCACCGGGTTGCCGTGCACGGTCGCCACGGTGGGCACGTCGCGTCGCCCGGCGACCAGGGGACCGATCGTGCTGTGGTCGTGGACCACGTCGAAGTCGGCCGCGCTGATCAGATGGTTCACCCGGGCCAGGTGGGCCAGTTCGGGCAGCGACTCACCGAGCCGGTCGTACTGCAACTCGTCGACGGTGGCGAGGAATTCGCCCGTCGTGCCGTGTTCCTCACCGGCGCCCATCAACGTCACCGCGTGTCCCCGATCAACCAGCCCGTCCACCAGGCCGGCCACCACCTGTTCCAGCCCGCCGTAACCGGGTGGCGGCACCGACAGCCAGGGTGGCACCACCATTGCGATCCGCAACGGCCGTTCACCCCCAGCATGGTTGTGGGCCACGAATCCTCCCCCGTCGGTCGGTGGCGTCGGCCCGGTCCGCAGCTACTACGCGGCCCCGGGGATCGAAGCGGTTTCCCGGTGCCCGGCACCGGCAAACCGGACACGTGGCGATGCTCAACCGCCCACCAGCAACTCGTTGCGTACCCCGCAGACGCCCTCGGCCGACCATGCCACCCGGTCCGCCTGGTCCCGTTCCCACCAGGAACGCACCATCCCGGTCAGGGTCACCGTGTCGCCATGCACCTCGACCGTCACCCGCTCGGTGCCGATCCCCCGCAGCAGTGCCCGCTGCACGGCACGGCGGGTCCGGTCGGGATCCGGACGGGCCGGCGGCCGCACCTCGACCAGGTTGGTCACCCCGCGTACGCCCCGGATCCGGCGCAGCTCCCGTTCGGCGGTACGCCGCTGCCAGCCGAACTCCACCTCGCCGCGCAGCATCACCCAGCCGTTGGCGACGGTGAGGTCCAGTTGCTGCGCCGGCACGAAGCTGTTCCACTCCAGCGCCCGGCTGACCGCGATGGCCAGGGCACCGTCGGTGATGTCGACCGGCCCGACCGGGATCACCTCGATGTCGTCGGCGACCGCCCGTACCCCGCGCATCCGCTGCGCACCGCGCACCGCGGCCCACTTGCGGGCGGCGCTGTCCACCTGGCCGGTCAGGGTCACCACGCCGTCGCGCACGGAGACACCGATGTCGGTCGCGCGCAGTTGCGCGTCCCAGGCGAGTTCGTCGAGCACGTCACGCTGGATCTGGTCGTCGGTCCGGTAGACCGATGCGGTGGTGGCCATGTCACCCCCTGAGGTCTCACCGCAGAGGCTGCCCCGGCAGGGGGTGAGCCGGGCTCATCCGCTGCGGGTGATCCCGCGCGCCGCACCGAGGGGACGTGCGGGCCGCGAGCCAGGGACGGGACCGGGGTGCCGCGACCAAAAGGAGGGGCGGCGGGTGCCGCGACCAACCCCCTTGGCCGCGCCACCCGCCGCCCGGGAGGGAGGCAGGTCTTGACTTATGACGCTTCGGCGAGCGTCACGGTTGCCGTGGTTTCGGCACCATTTCGCTGATAGGTCACCTCGACCTGGTCACCGACCTTGCCGGCCTGTACGGCACCGACGAGATCGTTCGAGTCGTTGATCACCTTGTCACCGAACCGGGTGATCACGTCGCCGCGTTGCAGCCCGGCCCGCTCGGCCGCGCTGCCCGGGTTGACCGCGTTGATCAGCGCGCCGCCGTCGGCCGCGCCGGTCACGCTCACCCCGAGCGACGGATGCGTGATCTTCTCACCCCGCTGGAGCTTGTCCGCGACGTCCTTGGCCTTGTTGCTCGGGATGGCGAACCCGACCCCGATGTTGCCGGTGTTGCCCTGCCCGGCGGTGGCGATCGCGGTGTTGATGCCGATCACCTCGCCCCGGGTGTTGACCAGGGCCCCACCGGAGTTGCCCGGGTTGATCGGCGCGTCGGTCTGGAGCAGCCCGGAGATCGAGCTGACCCCCTGGCCGGGCAACTGCTGGCCGCTGCCGGCCTGGATGGTGCGGTCCCGGGCGCTGAGGATGCCGGCGGTCACCGAGCCCTGGAGGCCGAGCGGGCTGCCCAGCGCGAGCACCTGGTCGCCGACCTGCATCGCGTCGCTGTCGCCGAAGGTGGCCGCCTTGAGGTCGCTCAACCCGTTGACCTTCAACACCGCAAGGTCGGTCTTCGGGTCGGTGCCGACAATCTGCGCCTGGGCGTTGGTGCCGTCGGCGAAGATCACCCGAACGGTGTCACCGCCCCCGGCGATCACGTGGTTGTTGGTCAGCACGTAACCGTCGGCGCTGAGCACCACACCAGAGCCCTCGCCGCTGCCAGTGGTGATCGACACGACGCTGTCCTGTACCGACGCGGCGATGCGCGGCAGGTCGGCTCCGTCGATCACGGGAGCGGCGGAGTAGGTGCGGGTTACCGAACCGCCGTCGGACAGCGCCAGGGCGAGTGCTCCACCGGCGACGCCGCTGCCGAGCATCAGCGCGAACACCGCGACGCCGGCGCCGATGAACTTGGCGACCCGCCCCGGGCCAGGCCCGTTGGACGGCGGCGGCGCCCACGGCGCCGGCTGGCCCGGGTAGCCGGTGGACTGAGTGCCCGGATGTCCGGGCTGCCCCGGGTATCCCGGGTGCCCACCCGGCGCGCTCGACTGGGGCGGCCCGGCCCAGCCGGACTGGCCCGGATACCAGGGCGCACCGGGATAACGCTGCCCGGGCTGGTACGGCTGAGGGCCGGCCGGAGCCCAGGCGGGCTGGCCGGAGCTGGGCGGGCCGGGATGCGGCGGCGGGCCGGCGGGCGACTGCGGGCCGGCGTGCGGCGGCGGGGGCGAGCCGGCGACGGGCAGCCCCGCCAGCGTCGGCTCGGCGTACTGGCCGGCGGGGGCCGGCGGCTCGACGGCACGGACCGGGACGGTCGGTGCCTCGGCGGTGGAATCGGCACTGGCGCCGACCGCCGGACTGGATGGGGAGTCGGACCGCGCGTATTCGGCGCGGGGCAGCTCGGGGTGCGACGGCTCGGCGTCGGTGGGGGCCGGCCGGCGCGGGTCGGACTCGTACTCGGTCATGTACTCACCTTCTCCCATCGCTCTGCGTTCCGCCTTAGCCTGAACTGAGCGTTCGCTGAAAGTCACTCGGGCTCGTCGTCCAGGTCCGGGGCGAGCGGCAGCCGGACCCGGAACGTGGCGCCGCCGCCCGGCGTGTCGCTCACCTCGACGGTGCCCTGGTGCACGGTCACCAGCGCGGCGACGATGGCCAGGCCGAGTCCGGTGCCGGTGTTGCCGCCGACCCGCCGGGTCCGGGCGGCGTCCGCCCGGTAGAAGCGCTCGAAGACCCGCTCCGACTGCTCGGCGGTGAGCCCGGGGCCGGTGTCGGCCACCTCGATCACCGCCAGGTTGCCCGGTTCGGCCCGCAGTCGCAGCGTCACGGACGCCTCCGGCGGGGTGTGCCGCAGCGCGTTGGTCATCAGGTTGCCGATGACCTGCCGCAACCGCGCGTCGTCGCCGCGTACGACCAGTGGTCCCGAGCCCGGTTCGATCTCCAGCTCGGTCCGCCGGTCGGGTGCCATCGCCCGGGCGGCGGCCACCGCGTCGGCGGCCAGCACCGGCAACTCCACCGGGGCGAGCGAGAGCGGGCGCTCGCGGTCCAGCCGGGCCAGCAACAGCAGGTCTTCCACCAGCAGGCCCATCCGGGCCGCCTCGTCCTCGATCCGGCGCAGCAGGTCGGCGGTCTGCTCGGGGGCGCGGGCGGCACCCTGCCGGTACAACTCGGCGAAACCGCGGATGGTGGTCAGCGGGGTACGCAGCTCGTGCGAGGCGTCCGCGACGAACTGCCGCATCCGTTCCTCGGAACGGCGGGCCCGGGCCTCGGAGGCGCGGGCCGCCCCGGCGGCATCCCGGGCCGCCGCCTCGGCGGACCGGGCGGCGGACTCGGACGCCGCGCGGGCGGTGAAGGCCATCTCGATCTGGCTGAGCATCGCGTTCAACGCCCGGGACAGCCGGCCCAGCTCGGAGGTGGGGCAGGGCTGCCCGTGCTCCGGGTCCGGTACCCGGCGACTGAGGTCACCGCCGGCGATGGCGGCGGCGGTACGTTCGATCTCGACAAGCGGTTTCAGGCTGGTCCGGACGATCGCCGCACCGATCGAGGCGAGCAGGATCAGCACCGCCCCACCGACCAGTACGTCTATCCAGACCAGCCGGGTGACCGCCCGATCGACGTCGATGAGGTGCTGGGCGATGGCGACCCGCTGCCCGTTGGGCAGTTGGGTGTAGAGGATGCGCCAGCGCACCTCGCTGCCCTGGGCCCGGGCGGTACGCGGCTCGCCGGCCAGATCGTCGAACCCGGCCGCGTTCCCCGGCAGGCGGGGCAGGTCGGCGCTGCTGAACCGCCGGTTGTCGAAGTAGATCCAGTCGGCTTCCCCGGTCCCGGCGTCGGTCGCCGCCAGCAGGTAGTCGGTGGGAATCGGCGCGCTGGGCCGTTCCAGGGCCGCCACCTGCTCGATGCTGCGCGCCTGGGCGGCCAGCTCCGAGTCCACCTCGCCGAGCAGGTAGCTACGCAGGAAGAACGTGGTCAACGAGCTGATCACCAGCAGCGCGGCGGCGACCAGTGCGAGCACGGCCGCGACCAGCTTGACCCGCAGCGGTACTGCGCGCAGCCGGGTCTTGCCCTGCTGTAACGCGTTCACGCCGCCGGCTTGCGCAGCACGTAGCCGACCCCGCGCAGGGTGTGGATCAGGCGCGGCTCGGCGGTGTCGACCTTGCGCCGCAGGTACGAGATGTACGACTCGACGATGTTGTCGTCGCCCCGGAAGTCGTAGTTCCACACGTGGTCGAGGATCTGCGCCTTGGACAGCACCCGGTTGGCGTTGAGCATCAGGTAACGCAGCAGCTTGAACTCGGTCGGCGAGAGCTGAACCCGCTGGCCGGCGCGGTAGACCTCGTGGGTCTCCTCGTCCAGTTCCAGGTCGGCGAAGGTGAGGCGGGCCGGCGCCTGCTCGCCGGTGCTGGTGCGGCGCAGCACCGCGCGGATCCGGGCGGTCAACTCCTCCAGGCTGAACGGCTTGGTGACGTAGTCGTCGCCGCCCAGGGTGAGGCCCCGGATCTTGTCGTCGGTGGCGTCCCGGGCGGTGAGGAAGACCACCGGGGTACGCGTACCGCCCTCGCGCATCATCCGGATCACCTCGAAGCCGTCGAGATCCGGCAGCATCACGTCGAGCACCACCAGGTCGGGCCGGTGGTCGCGGGCGGCATTGAGCGCGGCGCTGCCGCTGGTCGCGGTGGCCACGTCGAAACCCGCGAAACGCAGGCTCGCGGAGAGCAGTTCGAGGATGTTGGGATCGTCCTCGACGACGAGCAGTCGCGCCTCGGTCTGGGTAGCCGCCATGCCGCCCATCATCCGCGTCATCGCTGCACCCATGCTGGGCGGTTACTGAAAAAAGCCTGTGAGCTGGATCAGGCTGCCAGGGAAAGCCCGCGACCGGGCGGACCGACCGGCGATCTCGGCTGGGTGGGCAGTTGCGGGGGTGGCGCCGACGGGGCCGCCGGACGTGACGATACCGCCACCGACGGCACGAGATGGACCACCGATTCGGCGACCCGGGCCAGGGCCCGGCGGTCGGTGTCGGCGCCGGGATGCAGCGGGGCACCGATCTCCACGCTGACCTGCAACTGCCGGGCGGCCAGCAGGCGCCGCACCGACCGCAGCAGGGTGTCGTCGCCGACGAAAGCCGCGACACTTGTCGACGTGCCGGTCGCGGCACACCGATAGCCGATCCGCAGCGGCACCACGGGCGCCCCGGTGTCGATCGCGGCCTGGAACATCGCCGGCCGGAAGCCGGTGGCCGGCCGGCAGTCGGTCCGCTCGCCGCACCAGGTGGTCCCCTCCGGGAACACCGCGACGGACCGGCCGGCACGCAACGCCGCCGCGACCCGACCGACGGCCCCGGGCAGTTCGCGGGGGCGGGCTCGATCCACGAAGATGGTGCCGGCCGCACGGGCCAGCAGTCCGACCAGCGGCCAACGGCCCACCTCCTGTTTGGCCACCAGCCGGGCCGGTGCGACCGTCAGGATCGCCAGGATGTCCCACCACGAGACGTGGTTGGCCACCAGCAGCGCCCGACGTCGCGGCAACCGGCCCCGAACCGTCAGCCGTACGCCGCAGGCGCGGGCCGTCGCCCGCGCCCAGCCGCGGGTCGCGGCGTGCCGCTCCCGGGCGGGCAGCACCGGAAGCAGCGCCGCCAGCCCGATCCCGAGCCCGAGCATGCCCAGCAGAGCCACGCCCCGCCCCAGTTGCCGGGCCAGCGGCACGGCCGGTGACCGCCCGGGCAGCGGCAGGCAGCCGGGGCCGCAGCCGGAACTGGGCCGCCACAGCGGGTGCGTCGCCGTGGTCACGGCTGCCCGCCGAGGAAGTGCCGCAGGTAGCGGGGATTCATCCGGTCCATGGACAGCAGCACGTAGAAGTCGGCGACCCCGAAGTCCGGGTCGTACGCCGGCTCGCCGCAGATCCAGGCGCCGAGCCGCAGGTACCCACGCAGCAGTGGGGGGACCAGCCGGGTGGATCCGGTCACCGGCTGCCCGGGTACGCCCGGTTCGGCGAACCAGGGCCGCAGTGGTCGTACCCGCAGCGGCGGCGGCGCCAGGTGCCGGGCCTGGGCCTGGGCCCACACCTCGGCGGCGGCCAGACCGCCGTCGGCCACCGGCACCGAGGCGCACCCGCCCAGCCAGCGCAGGCCACGCAGGTGCAGGTAGCGGGCGATACCGGCCCACATCAGGTTGATCACCGCACCGCTGCGGTGATCCGGGTGCACGCAGGAGCGTCCCGCCTCGACCAGTTGGGCGCGCAACGGGTCGAGCGCGGCCAGGTCGAACTCGCCCTCGGCGTAGCGGCGAACGGTCCGGCCCGGCGGCAGCAGCCGGTACGTCCCGACCACCTCGCCGGTGCTCTCCTGCCGTACCAGGAGGTGGTCGCAGTAGGGGTCGAAGGCGTCCCGGTCCAGGCCGGCCGGGTCCGTGGACACGGTCGCACCCAGCTCACCGGCGAACACCCGGTGACGCAGGCGTTGCGCGGCCTCGACCTGACTGTGGTCATCGGCGACGGAAAGGGTGTAGCCGCTGGTGGTCAGAGACACGTCCGCGGCGGGTAGAGCGGCCATGCCCTCTGTGTAGTGCCCGGCGGGTTGCCGGCCCTGGTGGGCGGCGGTGTCGATCCGGTGAACGCCGGCCGGCGATCGGGCGCTGGCCCACCGGCGGGGCTCCGGTGGGGCCGTGCGAGGCTGCCGGGGTGGCCGGCGACGGCCGGTACGGCGGGAGGACTCCGATGATCATCGAGGCGCGGTTCAACGGACCGCCCGGCTCGGGCAACGGCGGCTGGAGTGCCGGTGTCTTCGCCTCGGCGTACGGCGGGGACCGCCAGGTCGAGGTGACGCTGCGCCGACCGCCGCCGCTGGACACCCCGCTGACGCTGACCGGCGACCAGGTGCACGACCCGGCTGGGGAGGTGGTCGCCCAGCTCCGTCCGGCGGAGGAGCTCGACGACGTGGTGGCGCCGGTCGACCTGGCGACCGCACGGGCCGCCTCGGCGGCGTACCCGGGGCTGGCGGAGCACCCGTTTCCCGGCTGCTACGTCTGCGGACCGCAGCGCGTCGACGGGCTCCGGATCTTTCCGGGGCGGTTGCCCGACGGCCGGACGGCCGCGCCGTTCTCGGTGCCGGCGCAGGTGACCGCCGCCACCGTCTGGGCCGCCCTGGACTGCCCCGGCGGCTGGGCGGTGATCGAGGCCGACCGGCCGTACGTGCTGGGCCGGATCGCGGCGCGGGTCGAGGCGCTGCCCCGGCCCGGCGACGAGTGCGTGGTGACCGGCGAGCTGGTCGACGTCGTGGGGCGCAAGGCGATGGTGCGGACCAGCCTGTACGGACCGGACGGCGCCCTGCTCGGCCGCGCCCGCGCCACCTGGATCGCTGTGTAGACACGATCGTCGATCGGGTCGTACCTGGGGATGAGGCGACTCCTGCCTGGGGTGGATCACGATCTCCGGAGCGCGCCCGATTGATTTGGTTGACCTCTACCGTCACGCTGTGCAACGGCGCACCCCGGCGCCACGGGAGGAGAATGATGTCCGACGGGCAGTCACGCCCCACCAATGACGCGCAGATCGTGGTTTCCGGCCTGAGCAAGCAGTACCGCAACGTGCTCGCGGTCAACAACCTGTCGTTCACGGTCGAGCCAGGTCGGGTCACCGGCTTCCTCGGCCCGAACGGCGCGGGCAAGACCACCACGCTGCGCATGCTGCTGAACCTGGTCACTCCGACCGCCGGCACGGCGACCATCGGTGGCCGCCGGTACCCGGAGTTGGCGGAACCGCTGCGGCACGTCGGCGCGGTGCTGGAGGCGTCCAGCGCGCACAAGGGCCGCACCGGGATCAACCACCTGCGGGTGATCAGCGCGGCGGCCGGGCTACCGCGACAGCGGGCCGACGAGGCGCTCGCGCTGGTCGGCCTGACCCCGGCGGCGAAGCGCAAGTTCAAGGGCTACTCGCTCGGCATGAAGCAGCGGCTCGGCATCGCCGCCGCGATGCTCGGCGACCCGCGGGTGCTCATCCTCGACGAGCCGGCCAACGGGCTGGACCCGGAGGGCATCCGCTGGATGCGCGGGTTCCTCAAGGGCCTGGCCGCCGAGGGCCGTACCGTGCTGGTCTCCAGCCACCTGCTGTCGGAGATGCAGCTCCTCGCCGACGACGTGGTGATCATCGCGGCCGGGCAGCTGGTCCGCCAGGGCCCGGTCGACCAGGTGATCGGATCGATGGCGCAGGGCGTCCGGGTTCGGGTCCGCACCCCGCAGGCCGAGGCGCTGACCAGTGCGCTGGCCGGTGGGCCGGCCAGGGTGCAGACCGACGAGCACGGCGCGTTGCTGATCGCCGGGGTGGACGCCCCGACGGTCGGCCGGGCGGCGCTGGGCGCCGGTGTCGAGCTGCACGAGCTGACCACCGAACGACCCGACCTGGAACGTGTGTTCCTGGAGCTGACGGCTGGAAAGGCGGGCATTCGATGAGCAACCTGGTCCGCTCCGAACTGCTCAAGATCCGTACGACCAGCACCTGGTGGTGGCTGGCGATCGGGGCGTTCCTGTCGATCGCCATGGCCTTCCCGCTCAACGCCTGGCTGTTCAACACGGCGGTCGAGGGCAACGCCGAGGACGTCGGGCTCACCGGCGACGCGGCGTCCGCTCCGGCGCAGGCGGCGAACCTCTACACCTCCGGCCAGTACCTCGGCCTGATGTTCGTGATGCTGATCGGCATCCTGATGGTCACCAACGAGTTCTTCCACCAGACCGCGACCACGACCTTCCTGGCCACTCCGCGACGCACCGCGGTGATCGTCAGCAAGCTGATCGCGGCCAGCCTGCTCGGGTTCGTGTTCTGGCTGGTCACCACGGTGATCGACCTCGGCGCCGGGGCCATCTTCCTGACGTTGAACGACCACGGCACCCTGCTCGGTGAGTGGGAGGTGCAACGGGCGCTGCTGCTCAACCTGATGGCGTACGCCATCTGGACCGTGCTCGGCGTGGGCATCGGCACCCTGATCACCAACCAGCTGGGCGCGGTGATCACCGCCTCGGTGCTCTACCTGATCGGCACCCAGGTCGTCAGCGTGCTCTTCTTCATGCTGTCGAGCTGGCTGGACAGCCTGGCCGTACTGAAGTGGCAGGTGCTCTGGCCGGCCGTCGCGTCCCAGGTCATGATCACGCCGGGCGAGAACGAGATGCTGCCGGCCTGGTGGGTGGGCGTGCTCGTGCTGATCGGCTACGCGCTGGTCAGCGGCATCATCGGGGTACTACTCACCCGGCGGCGCGACATCTCCTGACGTCTCGCGGGCCGCAACCGCCCGCTCGACGGCCCACGATGGGCCCGGCACACCGGCGAACGACCGGTGTACCGGGCCCATCAGGTCGTTACCGCAAGCATCCGGACACGCGGCGCTTACCGAACTTCTAGCATCTCTTGTGAATCGGACCACGCGGCGGAGGCGGAAATGCCTTAGCGATCGGTACGGCGTAGCCTGGGATCCGTCCTGTGCGCCCGTCCCGGCGCTGGCGGACCCCGCGTGACACACAAACCCGCGTGAAAGAGGCGATTACCGGCCGTGTCGACCCAGCAGACTTCGCAGGAGAACCCACTGGCGGGTTTCGGCCCGAACGAGTGGGTCGTCGAGGAGATGTATCAGCGCTACCTCGCCGACCCCAGCAGCGTCGACCCGGCCTGGCACGACTTCTTCGCCGACTACCGGCCCGGCCCGGGCACGGCCCGCTCGGCCGACGGTGACGGCGCGGGCCGGTCGACGACCACCACCGCCACCCGCAAGGAACCGGCCCCGGCCAAGACCGAGGCGGCGGCCAAGCCGGACTCGGCCACCAAGACCGCGCCGGCCGCCAAGGCCGAGCCGCGTACCGCGCCGGCTCCGGCGAAGGCCCAGCCGGCGAAGACCCCGGCCAAGGCCGCGCCGGCGAAGACCGCGCCGACCGCCACCGGCCCGCAGAACACCCCGTTGCGCGGCGTGGCCGCCAAGATCGTCCAGAACATGGACGCCTCGCTGGCCGTGCCGACCGCGACCAGTGTGCGCGCCGTGCCGGCGAAGCTGCTGGTGGACAACCGGATCGTGATCAACAACCACCTGGCCCGAGGGCGTGGTGGCAAGGTCAGCTTCACCCACCTGGTCGGCTACGCGCTGGTCCGGGCGCTGGTCGCGCACCCGGAGATGAACAACTCCTTCGCCGAGGTCGACGGCAAGCCGACCATGGTCCGCCCGGAGCACGTCAACCTGGGCATCGCCATCGACCTGGCCAAGCCCGACGGCAGCCGCAACCTGGTGGTTCCCTCCATCAAGGGCTGCGAACAGATGGACTTCCGGCAGTTCTGGCAGGCGTACGAGGACGTCGTCCGGCGCGCTCGCCGCAACGAGCTGACCATGGACGACTACTCCGGCACCACCATTTCGCTGACCAACCCGGGCGGCATCGGCACCGTGCACTCGATGCCGCGCCTGATGCAGGGCCAGAGCGCGATCATCGGGGTCGGCGCGATGGAGTACCCGGCGCCGTACCAGGGCATGAGCGAGGCCACCCTGGCCGAGCTGGCGGTCAGCAAGGTCATCACGCTGACCAGCACGTACGACCACCGGATCATCCAGGGCGCGCAGTCCGGCGAGTTCCTCAAGGTGATGCACGAGCTGCTGCTCGGCGAGCACGGCTACTACGACCAGATCTTCACCTCGCTGCGCATCCCGTACGAGCCGGTGCGCTGGATGCGGGACGTCGCGGTCGACAGCGAAGGCCAGATCAACAAGACCGCACGGGTGCACGAGCTGATCCACTCGTACCGGGTGCGCGGCCACCTGATGGCCGACACCGACCCGCTGGAGTTCAAGATCCGCAAGCACCCGGATCTGGACGTGCTCCAGCACGGGCTGACCCTGTGGGACCTGGACCGCACCTTCCCGGTCAACGGCTTCAACGGCCGGCAGCGGATGCGGCTGCGGGAGATCCTCGGTGTGCTGCGCGACTCGTACTGCCGGCGGGTCGGCATCGAGTACATGCACATCCAGGACCCGGCCGAGCGCCGCTGGATCCAGGAGCGGGTCGAGCGCAGGTACGAGAAGCCCCCGGCCGACGAGCAGAAGCACGTGCTGAACCGGCTCAACGCGGCCGAGGCGTTCGAGACCTTCCTACAGACCAAGTACGTCGGCCAGAAGCGCTTCTCGCTGGAAGGCGGCGAGTCGCTGATCCCGCTGCTCGGCGAGGTGCTGGAGGCCGCCGCCGAGGGCGACCTGGACGAGGTCGTGATCGGCATGGCCCACCGGGGCCGGCTCAACGTGCTGGCCAACATCGTCGGCAAGCCGTACGAGAAGATCTTCTCGGAGTTCGAGGGGCACCTGGACCCGCGTTCCACCCAGGGCTCCGGTGACGTGAAGTACCACCTCGGCCAGAACGGCAAGTTCACCACCCCCGACGGTGACCACTCGGTCAAGGTCTCGGTGGTGGCGAACCCGTCGCACCTGGAGGCGGTGGACCCGGTGCTGGAGGGCATCGTCCGGGCCAAGCAGGACCGCATCGACCTCAAGCTGGAGGGCTACACCGTGCTGCCGCTGGCGGTGCACGGCGACGCCGCCTTCGCCGGTCAGGGTGTGGTGGCCGAGACGCTCAACCTCTCCCAGCTGCGCGGCTACCGCACCGGCGGAACGGTGCACGTGGTGGTCAACAACCAGGTCGGCTTCACCACCGCCCCGGAGTACAGCCGCTCCAGCCTCTACAGCACCGACGTGGCCCGGATGATCCAGGCGCCGATCTTCCACGTCAACGGCGACGACCCCGAGGCCGTGGTCCGGGTCGCCCGGCTGGCCTTCGAGTACCGGCAGACGTTCAACAAGGACGTCGTGATCGACATGGTCTGCTACCGGCGGCGCGGCCACAACGAGGGCGACGACCCGTCGATGTCCAACCCCCAGATGTACAAGATCATCGACTCGAAGCGTTCGGTCCGCAAGCTCTACACCGAGGAGCTGATCGGCCGCGGTGACATCACCGTGGAGGACGCGGAGGAGCTGCTGCGCGACTACCAGGCCCAGCTGGAGCGGGTCTTCAAGGCCACCCGCGACGCGGCCACCACGCCGCGCCAGCTCAGCCGGCCGGCCCGGCAGGACGAGCCGGAGCCGCAGGTCGAGACGGCCACCGAGGCGTCGATCGTCAAGGCCATCGGCGAGGCGCACGTCAACCTGCCCGACGGCTTCACCCCGCACAAGCGGATCCAGCAACTGCTCGACCGGCGGGCCAAGATGGCCGTCGAGGGCAGCATCGACTGGGGCTTCGGCGAGATCATCGCCTTCGGTGCCCTGCTGCACGACGGGGTCACCGTCCGGCTCGCCGGGCAGGACTCGCGGCGCGGCACCTTCGTGCAGCGGCACGCCTCGATCGTCGACGCCCGGACCGGCGACGACTACCTGCCGTTGAAGTCGCTCACCGGCGACGGTGAGCGCTCCCGGTTCTTCGTGCACGACTCGCTGCTCTCCGAGTACGCCGCGATGGGCTTCGAGTACGGCTACTCGGTGGAGAACCTCGACGCGCTGGTCTGCTGGGAGGCGCAGTTCGGCGACTTCGTCAACGGTGCCCAGTCGGTTATCGACGAGTTCATCTCCTCCGGCGAGGTGAAGTGGGGCCAGCGCTCGGCGGTGACCCTGCTGCTGCCGCACGGCCACGAGGGACAGGGCCCGGACCACACCTCCGGCCGCCCGGAGCGCTTCCTCCAGCTCTGCGCCGAGGACAACATGCGGGTGTCCATCCCGACCACCCCGGCGAACTACTTCCACCTGCTGCGTCGTCAGGCACTGTCGCCCAAGCGCAAGCCGCTGGTGGTGTTCACGCCGAAGTCGCTGCTGCGGCACAAGCTCTGCGTCTCCTCGGTGGAGGACTTCACCACGGGCACCTTCGCCCCGGTCCTCGGCGACCAGGCGGCGCCGGCTCCGGAGCAGGTCAAGCGGGTGCTGCTCTGCTCGGGCAAGGTCTACTACGACCTGTTCCAGGCCCGGCAGGAGCGCGGCGTCACCGACACCGCGATCATCCGTCTGGAGCAGCTCTACCCGATGCCGGTGGAGGAGATCCGGGCCGCTCTCGCCCAGTACCCGAACGCGGAGGACTTCGCCTGGGTGCAGGAGGAGCCGGCCAACCAGGGTGCCTGGTCGTTCGTGGCGCTCAATCTGCTGGAGCACCTGGACGGGGTCCGGCTGCGCCGCATCTCCCGCCCGGCCGCCGCCGCCCCGGCGGTCGGCTCGGCGAAGATGCACGAGGTCGAGCAGAACGCCCTCATCGAGGCGGCACTTCCCCGATCCTGACGAGATCCATCCCGGTCCCGTTCCACCCTCGGGTGGGGCGGGACCGGCCGGCTTCACCGGTACGGCACCGGTGAGGAAGCGAGTAGGCGGATGTACTTCACCGACCGGGGCATCGAGGAGCTGGTCGAGCGGCGCGGCGACGAGCAGGTCAGCCTGGAGTGGCTGGGTGAACGGCTGCGCGACTTCGTCGACCTGAACCCGGAGTTCGAGACGCCGATCGAGCGTTTCGCCACCTGGCTCGCCCGCCTCGACGACGAAGACGACGACTGATCGCGGTGCGTACCTCCCCACCGGGCCGCCCGGCTTCCCGGCTGGCCGCCGGCCAGCGGCGCGGTGGCATCGCGGCGGCCGGGCTCGCCCTGGCGCTGCTGGCCGGGTGCAGCGACCAGGCCGCGCCACCGCCGGTAGCGCCCGAGGTGGCCGGCTCCGCGCTGCCGCCCGCCCCGCCGGAGTTCTTCGTCGACCCGGCGAACCCGGCCGACGCGGAGGCGCAGCGACGTGCGGCCCGTGGCGACCTGGCCGACGCGGAGGCGTTGCGTGAGCTGGGCCGCCGGCCGAGCGCGAAGTGGCTGACCGGCGGACCGGCCCGCGACGAGGTCGACGCCTTCCTGGCGCAGGCCACCCGCTCCGGCCAGACACCGGTCCTGGTGCTGCACAACGTGCCGCAGCGGGACTGCGGGCGGCAGGGCAAGGGTGGTGCTCGTTCCGGCACGGCGTACCAGTCCTGGATCCGTGAGGTCGCCGCCGGCATCGCCGGCCGCCCGGCCATCGTGGTCCTCGAACCGGGCGCCCTGCCCGACGCGGTGACCGGCTGCGTGGCCGACCCCGAAGGCCGCATCGCGCTGCTTCGGGACGCGGTCGCCGTGTTGGCCAGCACCGGTACCGCGCGGATCTACCTCGACGCGGGCCACCCGGACTGGGTCTCCGATGTCGAGAAGCTGGCGGCGGGACTGCACCGGGCCGGCGTCGACGAGGCCGCCGGGTTCGCCCTCAACGTGGCCAACTTCGTCCGTACCGAGGACACCGTCGACTACGGCCACCGGATCTCCGACGCGCTGGGCGGCGAGACCCGCTTCGTCGTCGACACCAGCCGCAACGGCAACGGCCCGTACCCGGCGGACCGGGTGAAGGGGGCGCCGAGCTGGTGCAACCCGCCGGGCCGGGCGGTCGGCGAGGATCCCACCACGGACACCGGCCTGCCCCGGGTGGACGCGCTGCTCTGGGTCAAGTTCCCCGGCGAGTCCGACGGCGACTGCCGACCCGGCGAGCCGGACAGTGGCGAGTTCTGGCCCGAGTACGCCATCTCCCTGACCCAGGACTGACGCTTAACCTCGCGCGCCGTACGGCGGCCCGGCCGGCGCCTACACCGCGCTGCCCGACCCCCACCTCCCCCGACGCACCCCTTTGCTCTGCTTCAACCCGCGCAACGATTTCCGCGCGATACCGCCGCCTGCGTTGAAGCAGAGCAAAGGGCGGCTGAGGGGACTTCCCTGCCGGCCGGGGAGGCGGGTGTGGTCTCCCACCGCAGCGCGACGATCAACGTGGCGGGATCGGCGCCGGGTGCGGGTTGGCCGACTGGTCGGGGGTGAGGCCGGTGCGGCGGAGTTTCTGCCAGCCCAGGCGTCCGCCGGTGAGGGCGGTGACCACCGATTGGATCATGACCAGGTACATCAGCTGCCGGTACGCGAACTGCTGCAACGGCAGCACCCACAGCACGCTCAGCTTCTCCCGGTCGAGCCGGAACGCCACCACCGCGGTCAACAGCTGCAATCCCAGCATGACCAGCCAGGCCACCGCCGTGGCGGTCCGGTCGAGGAAGAACAGGCCGTAGAGCGCGAGCAGGTCGATCACCGGCGCCAGCAGCGGCAGGAGCACCCCGAACAGGCTGAGGAAGAGCAGGCAGCGGCGGGTGAACCGGCCCGACGCGCCGCTGTCCAGCAGGGAGCGGCGGTGCTTCCACATCGCCTGCATGGTGCCGTAGCTCCACCGATACCGCTGCTTCCACAGCTGGCCCAGCGTGGTCGGCGCCTCGGTCCACGCCCGCGCCGTCTCCTCGTAGACCACCTTCCACCCGGCCCGGCCCAGCGCCATGGTGATGTCGGTGTCCTCGGCCAGGGTGTCGTCGGTCATCCCGCCGGCGTACGTCAGCGCCTGGCGGCGGAACGCGCCGATCGCCCCGGGCACGGTGGACATGCAGCGCAGCGACTCGTAGAGCCGACGGTCGAGGTTGAAGCCGATGACGTACTCGATGTGCTGCCACTTGGCGATCAGGCTGTCGCGGTTGCCCACCTTGACGTTGCCGGCGACCGCGCCGACCTGCGGGTCCGCGAACGGCTGGACCAGCCGGCGTACGGAGTCCCGCTCGAACACGGTGTCCCCGTCCACCATGACGATCAGCTCGTTACGGGCCAGCGCCACGCCGGTGTTCAGGGCGCTCGGCTTGCCGCCGTT
Organism: Micromonospora zingiberis; assembly: GCF_004331455.1. Lineage (GTDB taxonomy): Bacteria > Actinomycetota > Actinomycetes > Mycobacteriales > Micromonosporaceae > Micromonospora > Micromonospora zingiberis. Next base: position 296,673 of record NZ_SJJR01000006.1, on the reverse strand, counting down.
GGGTTTGCGGACCACCCGCACGTTGGGCAGGCCGAGCGCCTCGGCGATCTCCGCTGTCCCGTCGGTCGAGCCGTCGTCGACGACGATCACCTCGATCCCGCCCGGATGGTCCCCACCGGCCAGCGAGCGGACCGCCGCCGCGATCCCCTCCTTCTCGTTGTACGCGGGCACGATCACCGACACCGGCTCGGTCACCGGCGGTCCCCACGCCCAGTCCTTGGCGCGGCGACGACGGGCGTGCCGGCCGGCGAGCAGGAACAGCAGGACGCTGCGCCCGACGGTGAGCACGCCCACCCCGATGAATAGCCAACCGAGTACGCCGAGCGTCCGGTCTGCCCCCTGCACCGCCCAGATCAGCATCCGGCCGCGCCAGCGCTCCCCCGGTCCGGCCGGCTGGTTGGCCTCGGCCCGGTGCTCGATTCCGGCCTCGGCGAGCGCGAGGTTTACTCCTTCGGTCACCGTCACGAACCGGTAGCCACGGTCCTTCATCAGCGGGATGAACCGGTCGAGCGCGGCCAGGGTCTGGGCCCGCTCACCGCCCGCGTCGTGCCAGAGCGTGATGGCACCCGAGTATCCGGCCGGGGTCACGTTGGCGATGATCTGGTCCAGTCCGGGCCGCGCCCAGTCCCGGCTGTCGGTGTCGTTGAGCACGCTGAGGTAGCCCAGGTCGCCGGCGTGGGTGAACACCGGCCAGTCGTCGTTGCCGATGGCCATGGGAAACGACGAGTACGGAAACCGGATCAGCGCGGTACGCACCCCGGCCGCGCTGGCCACGGCCAACTGGGTCTGGGTGTACTCCAGCTGACGTCGCCAACCGGGCAGGGCGGCCAGGTCCGGGTGGGTGAAGGTGTGGATGCCCAGTTCGTGGCCCTTGGCCACCAGCTCCCGAACCTGGTCCGGATGGCGAGCCACCTGTGACCCGACCACGAAGAACGTTCCGGGTACCTGGTGCGCCTCCAGCACCCGCAACACGGCCGGCGTCCAGACCGGATCCGGGCCGTCGTCGAAGGTGAGCGCGATGGTCCGCGGCGGCAGCCGGTAGGACTGGTGCTGGTCACCGCTGGTGCTGATGATCGGGCCGCCGCTGATCACCGATTCCGGTACCTGGTCCTGACGGACGGGCTGCGCCTCGACCAGTTCCGGGTCGCTCTCGTCGCGGTCCGGGGCGAAGGAGGCGTTGGCGTACGCGCCGACCAGCAGCACGCCGGCCAGCACCGCGCAGAGCACACCGAGCAGCGTCCAACTTGGTGGCGGCACAACCCGGCGACCCAGTGCGGGCCGGCGGTACCGCCGCGATCGCGGCTCAGCCATCGACGCGCGCGGCGACGTCCGGGCTCGGCGGCGGGTCGATCACCGGCGACGGGTCCGTGGACGGCGGTTCAATGCTGGGCGGAGGCGCCGCCGGGGTGCTCCGGCTGGGGCGAGGTTCGGCCGATGGCGACGACACGACGCGGCTCGGCACGGTCGTGACGGCCCGCGACGGGGTGGCCGACGCCCGGGTGGTGCCGCCAGACGAAACGACCGGCGCGGCCGGGCGGGTCGGGGTGGCCGACGTGGGTGCCACAGCGGGTAGCGACGGCGCCGGGGGCGGCTGCCAGGGCTGCTGCTGCCGGGTCGGCTCCACGAAGGGCAGCACCGTCTCGGAGTTGACCGGAGCGCCGACGAAGCTCGCCGCGACCAGCCCGGTGTAGAGCGCCCCGGCCAGCCCCAGGCCGTACGCGATCCACCGCAGCCGGGACCGGCGGCGGCCGCTGGGGTCGACGAACACCGGTGGTGGCGAAGGAATCGCCGCGATCACGCTGGTCGGGCTGTCCCCCCGGACCATCAGCACGGTCGGCGCGTCCACCGTCGCCGGCTGCACCGTCGGGGCGGCGGTCGCCGGCTGGACCACCGTGGGGGCGTCCACGACCCGTCGGCCCGGGCCGACCCCGTCGGCCTCCGGCCACGCCAGCCGCGCGAGATCGGCAGCGCGTTCCTGCGCTGCGGGCTGCCGGCCGTCGTGCGCGCCGGGTGCCCCATAAGCGCCGGTCAGCCGGTCCCCAGTCATGGGTCGGCAGTCTAGGAGTGAGGGGTGTTCGAGTTGCGCGCGGAGTCGGCGACCGAGATGCAATTTGCATCCCGACAATCATCGCGTGGCCGGGTTGCTGCGGAGCGTCACAATCCGCTCGTCCGCCGGGTCCACCAGGAGCCCACACCGGCGCCCTGAGCTGGCCGATCCCCATCCCGACCGGGTCGAACGGCCAGATGTTGATCAGATCAACGGCGACCAAGGTCATCCGGACCGGTCTCCGCGACCGGCGAAGCGGCCATAAATGCAGGTCCGCCCAGTGGTTCCCGGGTCGACCCTGGCCGCCGCCAGCGTGCCGACGACACCGACGCCGGGCGGCCGGAATGCCCGGGTACGAGGACCCGGGCGGGAGTGACCTGGATCTTGTAGCGTGAGTCCCGTGGCCCGAAGCGTGTACCTGACCAGCGTCGGCTCGGGCGGGGGGAAGTCGACGATCGCCCTCGGCCTGGCCGAGCTGCTGTCCCGGCAGGTCGGCCGGATCGGCGTGTTCCGTCCACTTGTCACGCCAGGCCGGCCGGACCCGATTCTCGCCCTGCTCAGCGAGCGGTACCGGGTCGGGTTGCCGGTCGCCGACCTCTCCGGCACCACGTACGCCGAGGCGACCGCACTCGTCGCCGACGGCCGGCGCGAGGAGCTGATCGCCCGGATCGTCGAGCGCTACCGGAACGTGGAACGGCAGTTTCCCGCCATGGTCGTGGTGGGCAGCGACTTCGCCGACGCCGGTGACAGTGCCGGGCCGCGCGAACTGGCGTTCAACGCCCGGCTGGCCACGGAGTTCGGCAGTGTCGTGGTGCCCGTGGTGGACGGCTTCGGGCAGCAACCGGCAGCCATCACCGCGGCCAGCCGAGGGGCGTACCACGATGTGGTGGACCTCGGCGCGACCGTGCTCGCCGTGCTCGCCAACCGGGTGCCGGGCACCATGTCGCTGCCCCGCCTGCCGGTGCCCGCGTACGCCATTCCGGAGGTGCCCAGCGTCTCGGCGCCGACGGTGGCCGAGGTGGCGGCGGCGCTCGGCGCCACCCTGCTGGCCGGCGACGACACCGCGCTCGCCCGCGACGTGCTCGACTACGTGGTCGGCGCGGCACATGTGCCGACCCTGCTGGAGCACCTGACCGAGGGAGCCCTGCTGATCATGCCGGGCGACCGCGACGACCTGCTGGTCGCCGCGAGTGCGGCGCACGTGGCCGGTCAGGTCTCACTGGCCGGGCTGGTGCTCACCCTCGGCGTGCCCCCCGACCCCCGGGCGATGCGGCTGGTGGAGGCGCTCAACGCCCGCCTCGCGGTGCTCTCGGTGCCCACCGACAGCTACCACACGGTGGCCGCGTCGAGCCGCATCGAAGGTCGGCCCAGCACCGCGAACCCGCGCAAGGTGGAGGCCGCCCTCGGTGCCTTCGAGGCGCACGTCGACACCGCCGAGCTGGCCAGCCGGTTGCGGGTCAGCCGCTCCGCGCGGGTCACCCCGCTGATGTTCGAGTACGACCTGATCGACCGGGCCCGGGCCCAGCGGCGGCACCTGGTGCTGCCCGAGGGGAGCGAGGAACGGATCCTGCGCGCCACCGAGATCCTGCTGCGCCGGGGGGTGGCCGACCTGACCCTGCTCGGTCGACCCGAGGAGGTCGCCCGCCGGGCCCGGGAGCTGGGCGTGGACGTCGGCGCGGCCCGGGTGGTGGATCCGGCCAGCAGCCAGTGGCGCGACGAGTTCGCCGAGGCGTACGCGAAGCTGCGCGGCCATCGGGGCGTCACCGTCGAGCTGGCGTACGACATCGTCGCCCAGCCGAACTACTTCGGCACCATGATGGTGTGGGCCGGCTACGCCGACGGCATGGTCTCCGGTGCCACCCACACCACCGCCGCCACCATCCGGCCCGCGTTCGAGATCGTGAAGACCGTGCCGGAGGTTTCCGTCGCCTCCAGTGTCTTCTTCATGCTGCTCGCCGACCGGGTGCTGGTCTACGGCGACTGCGCGGTCAACCGCGATCCGGACGCCGCCCAGCTCGCCGACATCGCGATCTCCTCGGCCGACACCACGGCCCGGTTCGGCATCGAACCCCGGGTGGCCATGCTGTCGTACTCGACGGGCAGTTCCGGCGCGGGTGCGGACGTGGAGAAGGTCGCGGCGGCCACCGCGCTGGTCCGCCAACGCCGGCCCGACCTGGCCGTGGAGGGTCCGATCCAGTACGACGCCGCGATCGACCCGGCGGTGGCGGCGACGAAACTGCCGGACAGCACGGTCGCCGGGCGGGCCACCGTCTTCATCTTTCCGGACCTGAACACCGGCAACAACACGTACAAGGCGGTGCAGCGCTCGGCCGGGGCGGTGGCCGTCGGGCCGGTGATGCAGGGCCTGCGCCGCCCGGTCAACGATCTCTCCCGAGGGGCCACCGTGCCGGACATCGTCAACACCGTCGCGATCACCGCCATCCAGGCCGCCGCGCTCGCCGACGGCGGGGCCGCGTCGTGACCAAGGCGCTCGTGCTCAACTGCGGCTCGTCCTCGGTCAAATACCGGCTGTACGACGCCGATCAGGTCCTCGCCAAGGGCACCGTGGAGCGGGTCGGCGAGCCGGGTGGCGGGCCGCCCGACCACGCCGCCGCCGTCCGGCAGATCCTCGGCGGGCTGGACCTGAACGGGCTCACCGTGGTCGGGCACCGGGTGGTGCACGGCGGTCGGCGGTTCACCGCGCCGACGCTGGTGGACGACGCGGTGCTGGCCGCCATCACCGACCTGGTGCCGCTGGCCCCACTGCACAACCCGGCGAATCTGGCCGGCATCGCGATGGCCCGCGAGGCACTGCCGGAGGTGCCGCAGGTCGCCGTCTTCGACACCGCGTTCCACCACACGCTGCCCGACTCCGCCGCCACCTACGCGATCGACCACGACATCGCGCAGCGGTACGGCATCCGGCGGTACGGCTTCCACGGCACCTCGCACTCGTACGTCTCCCGGCGTACCGCCGAACTGCTGGAGCGTCCGTACGACCAGGTCAACACGGTCAGCCTGCACCTGGGCAACGGGGCCAGCGCGTGCGCGGTCGCCGGTGGGCGCAGCGTCGCCACGTCGATGGGCATGTCCCCGCTGGAGGGCCTGGTGATGGGCACCCGCAGCGGCGATCTGGATCCGACCATCGTGTTCCACCTGCGCCGGGAGGGCGGGATGGGGGTGGACGAGATCGACGACCTGCTCAACCACCGCAGTGGCCTGCTCGGGTTGACCGGCGCCAACGACATGCGCGAGGTACTGACCCGCCGGGCGGCCGGGGACGCGGCGGCGGCGCTCGCCTTCGACGTCTACTGCCGCCGGATCACCGGGTACGTCGGGGCGTACTACGCCCTGCTCGGACGGGTGGACGCGGTCACCTTCACGGCCGGCGTCGGTGAACACGCGGCACCGGTGCGGGCCGCCGCCCTCGCCGGGCTCGACCGACTGGGCATCACCGTCGACGCGGACCGCAACGCGGGCAGCGGCGACCGGTTCATATCACCGGCCGGCGCCGAGGTGGCGGTCTGCGTGATCGGCACCGACGAGGAACGGGAGATCGCTCGCGCGGCCCGGGCGGTGGTCGCCGCCGGCTGACGCCGCTCAGTTGACGGCGAGCCAGCCGGCGAGGGCGACCAGCAGCACCACGAGCACGGCCACCCCGATGATCAGGCCGGTACGGGACGACGACTCGGCCGGTGTCTCGGTGGTGTCGGCGGCGAAGGCGCGGAATGCCTGTGTGTTGCCGCTGGGGTCGGTGTAGTTCTCAGCCATGCCGGGAACCATAGCGAAGCTGGACCGCTCGGACGGCCCGTGACGGTCGGCCGAACGGCTGGCGTACGCCACCGGGCAACCGGACCCGGGCGGACGGCCGGTGGCTCTACCGTGATGCCGTGGGGATCAGGCGGCGGCTCGCCGCGTCGACGATGACCGTGCTGTTGGCCTGGCTGACGGGTTGCGCCTCGGCCAGCGTCCCGCCCGCGCAGCCGGCACCGACCGGGCCGGCACCGCAGATGTCGTACGCGGTCGGGGTCCGCACCTTCGTCGTGGATCCCCATTCGGCCCGCCCACTGCCGGTGACCGTGTGGTATCCGACCGTGGGCACCCGGGTGGCCGACGGCCGGTTCCCGGTGGTGCTCTACAGCCACGGTCTGGCCAGCCTGCCCGAGCTGCACGCCGGCCTGACCGCCCGGTGGGCCGCCGCCGGTTTCGTGGTGGCCGCCCCCGCGTACCCGCACACCCGGCGCGGCGCCGCCCACTTCTCCCGGGCGGACGTACGCCACCAGCCGGCCGACGGGTGGCGGGTGATCCGGCATCTGGTCCGGCTCGACCGCCGGGCCGGTGAACCACTCGCCGGTCACCTCGACGTGCAGCGGATGGCGGCGGCCGGCCATTCGGCCGGCGGCTTCACCACCTCGGGCATGTTCACCAGCGGGCGCCCGGCCCGGCTACGGGCCGGCATCGTGATCGCCGGTGGCGGGATGGCGGGCGGCTTCGCCGAGCCACCCGCGCCGATGCTCTTCGTGCACGGCACCGCCGACCAGGTGGTACCGCTGAGCGTCGGGCGGGCCGCCTACCGCCGGACGATCGGCCCGGCCAGCTTCCTGAGCCTGCTCGGCCAGGGGCACGGCGAGTACCTCATCCCCGGCCGCCCCGGCTTCACCCAGGTCCTCGGCATCACCACCGACTTCCTCCGCTGGACCCTCTACGGCGACCAACAGGCCGCCCGCCGCCTCCCCACCCACGCCCACCCCCCCGCCATAACCACCCTAGAAACCCACCCCTAACCCACCCCTAACCCACCCCACCCCCACGCCGCCCCCCGCCCCACCCGCCACGTCGATCTTGCACTTTCTGCCGCGACATCTACTGCCGAAAGGTGCATTTCGGCGACGAGAACTGCAAGATCGGCGCGGCGGGAGGGGGTGGGGCGGCGTGGGGGCGGGGTGGGGGTGAGGGAGGATTGGTTCATGTTTCGTCGTGGTGCTGCTTTGGTGCTCGCTGGTGCGTTGGCCGCTGGGGCGTTGGTGGGGTGCTCCAGCGACACCGAACCCGCCTCGACAGCGGGTGCCACCGCCACACCGGAGGCCACTCCGGCGCCCTCGGCCAGCGCGTCGGCGCCGACGATTCCCGCCGGTAGCGCACCGGAACAGAGCTTCGCGGTCGGCGTACGGCAGCTCAAGCGCAACCGCGACGGCGACCGGCCGTTGCCGATCACCATCTGGTACCCGGCGGCCGGACGGGCCGGCGGAAAGGCCACCAACTCGGCCCGGGCGGCCGACGGGCGGTTCCCGGTCGTCATGTTCAGCCACGGCCTGGGCGGCCGGCCCGCGGACTACCAGGCCCTGCTGACCCGGTGGGCGGCGGCCGGCTTCGTGGTGGCCGCGCCGACCTTCCCGCACACCTCCGGATCGGGCCAGCCCAACGTGCTCGACGTGCTCAACCAACCGGCCGACGTGTCGTACGTGCTGACCCAGGTGCTCGCCCTGGACACCCGCGACGGTGACCTGCTGCGCGGCCGGCTGGCCACCGATCGGGTGGCCGCCGCCGGGCACTCGGCCGGCGCGGTGACCACCATCGGGCTGTTCACCGCCGGACGGGACGAGCGGCTGGCCGCCGGGATCGTCTTCGCCGGCACCGCGCTGGGCGTCGGCACCGCCTTCGCGGGTGCGGCGGCACCGCAACTGTTCGTGCACGGTGAGGCCGACGAGGTGGTGCAGTACGCGGCCGGCAAGGCGGTGTACGACAAGGTGCCCTGGCCCAAGGCGATGCTGAGCCTGCCCAACGGCGACCACGGCCGGGCCCTGCTGGGTAACGGCACCTCGCTACGGGTCGTCGCCGACACCACCATCGAGTTCCTGCGCTGGACGCTCTACGGCGACGGCGACGCGAAGGAGCGCATCGACGCTGCCGCCGCCCGCGACGACGTCGCCACCCTCGACAACCGGCTGTAACCGAAGGAAGGGCACCTTCTTAACGCCTCAGGTAGAGGAAGGGCCCCCTGTTAACACCTCGCGTCACGCGGTGTGGTCGACCACGACCTTGCCGAAGACGTCTCCCGAGTGCAGCCGGGCGAAGGCCTCCTCGACCCGGCTGAACGGCACCACGCTGTCCACCACCGGGCGCACGTCCCGCTCGGCGCAGAAGGCGAGCAGATCGGCCAGGTCGGCCGGGGTGCCCATCGAGGTGCCCAGAATCTCCAGTTGCATGGCGAAGACCCGGCGCAGGTTGACCTTCGGTTCGTGCCCGGCGGTCGCGCCGGAGACCACGATCCGGGCCCCGGCAGCGGCGGACTTGAGCGAGTGGTCGAAGGTGGCCGCGCCGACGGTCTCGATCACCACGTCGACCCGTTCGGGCAGCCGCGCACCGGGTTCGACGGCGGTCGCGCCCAGGCCGGCGATCCGCTCCCGCTTGGCGGCGTCGCGGCTGGTCGCGTACACCCGTTTGCCCATCGCGGCGGCGAGCGCGACCGCCGCGGTGGCCACGCCGCCCCCGGCGCCCTGGACCAGGACGGCCTCGGCCTCGGCCACGCGGCCCTTGGTGGTGAGCATCCGCCACGCGGTCAGCCAGGCCGTCGGCAGGCACGCCGCGTCGGTCGCCGCCAGGCCCGCCGGCAGCGGCAGCAGGTTCCACCGGGGTACGGCCACCCGCTCGGCGAGCGTGCCCGGGAAGTGCTCGGAGAGGATGGACATTCCGCGCGGGTCGCCCGGGGTCGGCACCACCGGGTAGACCACGACCTCGTTGCCGTCGGGGTCGATGCCGACCGCGTCGCAGCCGAGGATCATCGGCAGTTGGTCGGCGCGCAGCCCGACGCCGCGTAGCGACCAGAGGTCGTGGTGGTTGAGCGAGCTGGCCGTGACGCGCAGGGACACCCAGTCGTCGTCGGGCAGGCTCGGCTCGGGCTGATCACCGACGGTGAGCGCGGCGAGCGGGTCGGCGTCGTCGAAACGGGAGGCGAAGGCGGCACGCATGATCGGCACGGTAACAAGCCGCCCGCCTGTTAAGAAGGGCCCCTTCCTATACACGAGGCGTTAAGAAGGTGCCCTTCCTTACACCTCAGGCGCGGGCAACGCCGTCGCGGCGGGCGGCTTCGGCGACCGCTGCGGCGACGGCGGGGGCGACCCGCGGGTCCAGCGGGGAGGGCACGATCGCCTCGGGAGTGAGCGTCTCGGCCACCACGGAGGCGATGGCGTCGGCCGCCGCGACCTTCATCGCGTCGGTGACCCGGCTGGCCCGGGCCTGCAACGCTCCCCGGAACACGCCCGGGAAGGCCAGCACGTTGTTGATCTGGTTCGGATAGTCGCTGCGACCGGTGGCGACCACCGCGACATGCCGCGCGGCCACCTCGGGGTGCACCTCCGGCGTGGGGTTGGCCAGCGCGAAGACGATGCCACCGGGCGCCATCCCGGCGACCGCGTGCTCGGGGATCTGCCCGCCGGAGACGCCGATCAGCACGTCGGCGTCGCGCAGCGCCTCGGCGACGTCGCCCTGCCGCCCGTCGGCGTTGGTCAGCTCGGCCAGTTCCGCCTTGGTGCCGGTCAGCCCGTTGCGGTACGCGGAGATGATGCCCTGTGAGTCGCAGACCACCACCTGGTCCGGGTCCACTCCCCCGGCCACCAGCATCCTGGTCACCGCCACGCCGGCCGCGCCCGCGCCACTGACCGCCACCCGCAGGTCGCCGAGCTTGCGGTTGAGCAAAGCGGCGGCGTTGCGCAACGCGGCCAGTACGACGATCGCGGTGCCGTGCTGGTCGTCGTGGAAGACCGGGATGTCCAGCGCCTCGTCGAGCCGGCGTTCCACCTCGAAGCAGCGGGGTGCGCTGATGTCCTCCAGGTTGATTCCGCCGAACGAGGGTGCCAGCGCCTTGACCACCGCGACGATCTCGTCGACGTCCTGGGTGTCCAGGCAGACCGGTACCGCGTCGACCCCGCCGAACTGCTTGAACAGCACGGCCTTGCCCTCCATCACCGGCAGCGCGGCGCGCGGGCCGATGTTGCCGAGACCGAGTACGGCAGAGCCGTCGGTGACGACCGCGACGGTGTTCGACGCCCAGGTGTAGTCGTGGGCGAGCGTCGGGTCCTCGGCGATGGCCTCGCAGACCCGGGCAACCCCCGGGGTGTACGCGAGGGAGAGGTCGTCCCGGCTGGTCAGTGGCACCGTCGAGACGACGGCCATCTTGCCGCCCCGGTGCAGTTGGAAGACGGGATCAGCAGGGTCCACGGTGGACGAAGGCATGGTGACTCCAGGATCTGGCGAGCAGATGGACCAGCCGGTCGGGCACACGGTGAGGCAACGAGCGGCGGCACGTGGTGCGGGGGGTCACCCGGGCACTTCCGAGCATAGTGGGGTGGGTAGGTCCAGTATGTGAGCAGGGTCATAACGGTCTGGGCGGCACCCGGCCGGGGCGCGGCCAGTACCGGGCCACCACCCGACCCACCACGTCGGCCACTCCGTACGCCCGGGAGTCGTCGGTGACCAGATCGTTGTCCCCGTGCAGCCACCATCCGCCGTCGATCGGGCGGACCGCACGCTTGACCACCAGCAACTCGGGGCGGCTGCGGAAGACCGCGATCACCACGTCGCCGGGGCGGATCGCCCGGCCACCGCGACGGACCAGCACCGCGTCGCCGTGCCGCAGCGTCGGCGACATGGAGGGACCGGTGACGAGTACGGGGGACAGTGGCCACCGCAGCCAGGGCGCGGACACCGGTTTCACCTCCAGCGGCCTCGGGGACCCACCTCCAGGAGTAATGTCGTCTTGGATCATCGCAAACTTCCCATGGAGGATCCTGATGCGACTTGCACGCATCCTCGCGCCTCGCGTGACCGCCAGCGCGCACTGCGACCTGCCCTGCGGTGTCTACGACCCCGCCCAGGCTCGGATCGAAGCCGAGTCGGTGAAAATGATCTGCGAGAAGTACCAGGCCAACACCGACCCCGAGTTCCGTACCCGGGCCATCCTGATCAAGGAGCAGCGGGCGGAACTGGTCAAGCACCACCTCTGGGTGCTGTGGACCGACTACTTCAAGCCGCCGCACTTCGAGAAGTACCCGCACCTGCACCAGCTGTTCAACGAGGCCACCAAGCTGGCCGGTGCGGCCGGCGCCAAGGGCGCCACCGACCCGGCCAAGGCCGACGAACTGCTGCAGAAGATCGAAGAAATCTCCAAGATCTTCTGGGAGACCAAGCAGGGCTGAATGCCTGCCGACGGCGGCCGGCCCACCCCGACCGGGGCGGGCCGGCCGCCGTCGTCTGTGGCGGCTGCCCGGCGGCAACCGTCGGTAATGGTGACGTGCGCCAACCGTCCGCCCGACTGAGCGGGTAGAGTCCCCGACCGGGGGGATGAGTGGTGACTCAACTGACCGGCCAACCGACGACCGACGACGACATCGTGCACCTCACCGTGCCCGCCGACGGCGGGTACCTCGGCGTGCTCCGCACCGCCACCGCCGGCCTGGCGGCTCGTCTCCAGTTCGCTCTCGACGAGATCGAGGATCTGCGCATCGCGGTCGACGAGGCCTGCGCCATGCTGCTCGCGATCGCGCCCCGGGGGGCCGAACTCGACTGCCGCTTCGCGGTCACCGAGGATGCGCTGACCGTCGAGGTGACCGTGCCCACCGTACCGGGCGCCAGACTGCCGGCCGAGAGTTCGTTCGCGTGGAAGGTACTCACCGCGCTGACCACCTCGGCGTCGGCGGCCGCGGTCGACGGCCGGGCGACCATCTCCCTACTCACCCGCCGCGCGTCTGGCTGGTGAGGACGCGCTCACTCGAACCCGAGGGCGCGGGTGGTGGGCGGGCTCACCAGCAGCCAGGTGACGCCGAGGCCGAGCGCGATCAGCGGTACGCCGAGCCAGCCCATCCCCCCTTGGATCATGAACCAGCCGATCGGCAGCAGCATGAGCTGAAGCACGATGGCGGGCGCCCGGGCGCCGGCCCGGTGGCGCAGCAGTGCGCTTCCCAACGCCCAGAGCGCGACCGCGGCACCGATGGCGAAGGCGGTGACCAACAACGCCGACGTCAGGTGCGTGGTGGTGGCCGTGAGGTCGGCGACGACCAGCCAGGCGGCGACCAGCCCGACGGCGACCGCCTCGACGCGCAGCAGTCGAACCGCCCAACGGAGTGTGACAGGGGTCGGGTCGGAGTCGATGGTCACGCGGTCACGATACCCGTGCCGTCGCGGAGTACAGTGCCGCCCATGCGGGCCGTCCTGCTGGTCAATCCGAAGGCCACCACTACCAGCGAGCGTGCGCGGGACGTACTGGTCCGGGCGCTGCGCAGCGAGGTCGATCTCTCCGTCCGGTACACCCGGCAGCGAGGTCACGCCACCACACTGGCCAGAGAGGCCGCCGCCGAGGGCGTCGACGTGGTGGTCACCCTCGGTGGAGACGGCACGGTCAACGAGGTGGTCAACGGGCTGATGTCGGCGACCAGCGCCGACGGCCAGCCGCCCACCGCCGACCGGCTGCCCGCGTTGGCCACCGTGCCGGGCGGCTCGACCAACGTCTTCGCACGGGCGCTGGGCCTACCCCGGGAGTGGGCGGAGGGCGCCAGCATGATCCTGGAGGGGCTGCGGCTGGGCCGGCGCCGCACGATCGGCCTCGGTCGCGCCGACGACCGCTACTTCACCTTCTGTGCCGGCTTCGGGCTCGACGCGGCGGTCATCCACCGCGTCGAGGAGGCCCGTCGCCGGGGTCGGGTCTCCTCGCCGGGGCTCTACTTCCGCGCCTTCACCGCGCAGTTCCTGTTCGGCGCCGAGCGGCGCCACCCGGCGATCCAACTGGAACAGCCGGGCGAGGCGACAGAGGGTGAGCTGGCGAGCATCATCGTGCAGAACACCGCCCCGTGGACGTACGTCGGTGACCGGGAGGCCAACCCGAACCCGGAGGCGTCCTTCGATCTGGGGCTGGACGTGATGGCCTTTCGCCAGCTTGGCGTCGCCAGTACGACACGTACCGTGACGCAGTTCCTCTCCAACACGCCCAATCCGCGAGGACGTCAGGTGTTACGCCGACATGACGTAGCGGAGTTCACGCTGGTCGCAAGCCGTCCGCAGGCGTTCCAGCTCGATGGGGACTATCTTGGCGAGCGGGAAAAAGTCAGATTCACCTCCGTTCCCGCCGCACTCAGAGTAATCTGTTAGGTCTCCGGTACCACGGGGCGGAGTTGGCCGGCGCGACCCCCAGCGCGCGACGACCGCGACACCCCGGGACCATGCCGGAAATGTCAGCATTGTCCGGCGGACTGTACTATATTGATCCTCGACTGTGGTAAGCCGGGTGCCTGGAGCAATCCAGAACCCGGACAAATGGGTTGTGGGCTTGCTCACCGCACGGAGTTTTTCCGAGCGCCACCCTTGACATTCCGTGAGTTCGTGAAAGTATTCACAAGCGAACTTGAGTTACCGGGACATTGCCTGGATACGCTCGGGAGGTTGAGCGTTCCGGCAGGTCCTGGAGCTAGCGAGCCTGCTCACGCACTGCCGAATTGACGGACGCAAACCGTCACCATCGGCATTGCGGACGCATATAGGAAAAGCACCAACAGCAACATCTGCCACCCATCCAGAATGAGGAGTGTTGCCGCCATGGACTGGCGTCACCATGCTGTCTGCCGCGACGAGGACCCGGAGCTGTTCTTCCCGATCGGGACGTCCGGTCCGGCTCTCCTGCAGGTCGAGCAGGCCAAGGCCGTCTGCCGGCGCTGCTCCGTGACCGACCAGTGCCTGCAGTGGGCGCTGGAGTCCGGTCAGGACGCTGGCGTCTGGGGCGGGATGAGCGAGGAGGAGCGGCGCGCTGTCAAGCGGCGCGGCGGCCTCCGGGTGCTGCGCGCTCACTCCGCCTGACCCAACCCACACCCACATCACAAGCAAGCAGGTACGCCCCGGTCGGCTAACCCCACCGGGGCGTTCTGCTGCCCGCCCTCCCCGTCGCGCGTCGGTCCTACCGTCAGCGGCGGACGCGAGAGCAACGACGCCACTACCCAGCGTGATCAATGCGGGTGGTCGGAAGGTGGGCGGTTGCTCGGTGCAGGACCAGGTCGACCACTTCGGGTGCGTCCGTCAGGGGGGCGGCCACCGCCACGGCGCCGGCGGCGCGGGCTGCGGCGGCCACCGCGTCGTGGAACAGGCCAGGAGCCAGGAAGTACGCGGCCACCGCGACCCGGCGCGCACCGGCGGTACGTAGCCGCTGGACCGCGACGTCGACGGCCGGCGGCGCCGCCGAGGCGTACGAGACCCGGGTCGGTGTGCCGAGAGCGGCACCGAGCGCCCTGGCCACCCGACCCACGGACGCGCGGGCGGCCGGATCGCGGGTGCCCGCCGCCGCCAGCACCAGCGCGTCGAACCGGCCCGGATCCGCCTCGGCCAGTCGTCGCCGCAATCCGGCCAGGAGCGCCCGGTCCACCTCATCGCCCACCGGGCCGAGTACGTCGGTGACGGCGACCCGGATCGGGGGCCCGGACTGCTGGGCGGCGGCCACCGCCGCAGGAATGTCCACCCGCCGGTGGTACGCGGCGGTGAGCAGGAGCGGCACCAGGACCGCCCGGCGATGCCCGGCGGCAGCCAGCCCTCGCAACGCCTCGGTCGGACCGGGCTCGGTGTGGTCGAGCCAACTGGCCAGCACCGGTGTGCCGGGCCGGGCGGCCGAGATCGCCCGGGCCAGGGCCCGGGTCGCGTCGGCCGCCCGGGGATCACGGCTGCCGTGGGCTACCAGGAGCACGGGATCCCCGCCCGGCCCGTGCCCCCCGGGCCGGACCAGGCCGCCGGGCGGCTCCGCCCGTTCGGTCAGAGGTGCAGCCCGCACTCGGTCTTCTCGAACATCGCCCACCGTCCGGCGCGCGGGTCCTCGCCGGCCCCGGTCCGTCGGGTGCAGGGCCAGCAGCCGATGGAGCCGTAGCCGCGCCGGAACAACTCGTTGACCGGCACGTTCCACCGGGCGATGTAGCCGTCGACGTCCGCCTGGGTCCAGGCCGCGATCGGGTTGACCTTGACCTTGCCCCGGCGGGGGTCGAAGGTGACGACCGGGGTGTTGGCCCGGGTCGGCGACTCGTCGCGCCGCAGCCCGGCCGCCCAGGCGTCGTACCCGGCGAGGGCCCGTTCCAGCGGCTCCACCTTGCGCAGCTGGCAGCACTCGTCCGGCGACTTGTTGAACAGCCGGGGCCCGTACTCGCCGTCCTGCTGGCCGACGGTGAGCCGGGGCCGGATGGACCGGACGTTGACCGGCAACCGCCGGGCCACCTCGTCCCGCACCGCGAGAGTCTCCGGAAAGTGCAGCCCGGTGTCGAGGAAGACCACGTCCACCCCGGGCGCCACCCGGGAGACCAGGTGAGCCAGCACCGCGTCGGCCATCGAGCTGGTCACGCAGAACCGGTCGCCGAAGGTTTCCGCGGCCCACCGGGCGATCTCCAGTGCCGGCGCCCCCTCCAACTCCCGGCCGGCCCGCTCGGCCAGCTCGCGCAGTTGGGCCGAGTCACGCCGGGTAGGGTCGGCGGAAGCGGACGGGCCGGTGCCGACCAGCCCGAGGCCGGCGGCGGAGAGCAGGGCGCTCATCGGGCCACCCCCCGCGACAGCAGGCCGGTGAAGCGGACCGTGAAGACCCGGGCACAGGCGTGGCACTCCCACGCGCCGTGCCCGGTCTCGCTCGGCCGTAGGTTCTCCTCACCGCAGTACGGGCAGTACAGCGGCGCGGAACGGGTCTCACTCATCGCGTCACCTCGCTACGCTCGGTCATCGCAGTTGCTCCTCGTCGGCCCTGATCACCCAGTTGGCGAAGCTCTCGCCCTCGGTCCGGCCGGCCAGGTAGCCCCGGGCCAGCCGCTCGACGTACTCGGGAAGTTCCTCGGCGGTCGTCTTGAGCCCGCGTAGCTTGCGGCCGAAGCCGGCGGTCTGGCCCTCGGCCATGCCCAGCCCGCCGCCGAGGTGCACCTGGAAGCCCTCCACCTGACGGCCGTCCGGCCCGGTCACCAGTTGCCCCTTGAGGCCGATGTCGGCGACCTGGGTGCGGGCGCAGGCGTTCGGGCAGCCGTTGATGTGGATGGAGATGTCCGTGTCGAAGTCGCGTAGCCGCTGCTCCAGCCGGGCCACCAGGTCCTCGCCACGCGCCTTGGTCTCGACGATGGCCAGCTTGCAGTACTCGATGCCGGTGCAGGCCATGGTGCCGCGCCGCCAGGCCGACGGACGGGCTTCGAGGCCGATCTCGCGCAGGCCCGCGACCAGTGACTCGGTCCGCTCCGGCGGCACGTCGAGCACCAGCAGCTTCTGGTACGGCGTGAGCCGCACCCGGCCGCTGCCGTGCGCCTCGACCACGTCGGCAAGTTGGGCGAGCTGGCTACCGGAGACCCGCCCGACCACCGGGGCGGCACCGACGTAGTTGCGGCCGTCCCGCTGGGCGTGCACGCCGATGTGGTCGATCGGCTTGTCCGGCAGCTCCGGGGCGGGCCCGTCGAGCAGCGTCCGGCCCAGGTACTCCTTCTCCAGCACCTCGCGGAACTTCGTCACGCCCCAGTCGGCGACCAGGAACTTCAGCCGGGCGCGGTGGCGCAGGCGTCGGTAGCCGTAGTCGCGGAAGATGCCGACCACACCGGCCCAGACGTCGGGCACCTCCCCGAGCGGCACCCAGACGCCGAGCCGCTGGGCCAGCATCGGGTTGGTGGACAGCCCGCCACCGACCCACACGTCGAAGCCGGGGCCGTATTCGGGGTGGTCGACGCCGAGGAAGGCGATGTCGTTGGCCTCGTACGGGGTGTCCACCAGCCAGGAGATCGACGACTTGAACTTGCGGGGCAGGTTGGAGTACTGCTTGTCGCCGACGTACCGCCGGACGATCTCGTCGATCGCCGAGGTCGGGTCGATCCGCTCGGCCTCGGCCACCCCGGCGACCGGGCTGCCGAGCACGATGCGGGGGCAGTCGCCACACGCCTCGGTGGTCTGCAGGCCGACCGACTCCAGCCGCCGCCAGATCTCCGGCATGTCCTCCACCCGGATCCAGTGGTACTGGATGTTCTGCCGGTCGGTGATGTCGGCGGTGTCCCGGGCGAACTCACGGGAGATCTCGGCGATGGTCCGCAACTGGGCCAGGTCGAGCTGCCCGCCGTCGACGCGTACCCGCAGCATGAAGTACTCGTCTTCCAGCTCGTGCGGTTCGAGCACGGCGGTACGCCCGCCGTCGATTCCCGCCTTGCGCTGGGTGTAGAGGCCCCACCAGCGGAACCGGCCACGCAGATCCTGCGGGTCGATCGAGGCGAAGCCACGGTGGGCGTAGATGTTCTCGATCCGGTCCCGCACGTTCAGCGGGTTGTCGTCCTTCTTGATCCGCTCGTTGGGGTTGAGCGGCTCGCGGTGCCCGAGCGCCCACTGGCCCTCGCCCCGGGCGCGGCGCGGGGCCCGTGCGGGGCGCGCCGAGGGGTCCCCGGTGCGGGCCGGAATGTCGCTGACCGCCATCGCGGCGTCCTCCGTTGTCTGCGGTGCCTCGGGTGGGTACGCGGACGTGACGACCGGCTCCCGGTGGGGCCGTGGACAACGGTGTCTTGGGCGGCCGGCGCGCTGCGTACCCGAGGCAGAATGGTCGGGCGTCGTCAGTGGGCCGGACAGATGGCGCTGCGCACGCGGCCGTAATCGACGTGGCGGCGAGCCACGAAGCGGCGGACCACAGCGGCAGTCATGACCGCCATGCTGCCACACCTCCCATGGGCCAGCCAATGAGCAGGTGCGGGATCCCACATCACGGGCGGCCGCTGCCGCCACCGACGGGCCGGCCGTGTGGCAGGCTCGCGTCATGGGGGATTTGTCCGGTAGGTCGGTCCCGGCCGCCGGAGTGGGCGTTCGGCTCAGCGGAGTCGGGCTGCGCGCCGTACCGGTGTGGCTGGCGCCGGCCGGCCTCACCCTGATCGTCACGCTGGTCGGGCTGGACGCCGCACAGCCCTGGCGGGACGAGCTGGCCACCTGGAGCGCCGCCGCCCGCCCGGCGGGCGGCCTGCTCCGGCTCGCCGGCACCATCGACGCCGCCACCGGGCCCTACTACCTGCTCATGCACGCCTGGCTGACGGTCGCCGGCGACTCGGTGGCCGCGCTGCGACTGCCGTCCGCGCTGGCGATGACGGCCGCCGCCGGACTGATCGCCGTACTCGGCCAACGGCTGTGGGACGCCCGCGTCGGCGTCCTCGCCGGGCTGCTGTTCGCGGTGCTACCCGCCACCTCCCGGTACGGCCAGGAGGCTCGGCCGTACGCCCTGGCCACCGCGCTCGCCGTGTTGAGCACCCTGCTGCTGGTCGACGCCCTACGCCGGCCCGGCTGGGTTCGGTGGGCGGCGTACGCCCTCGCCACGGCCGCGCTCGGGCTGACCCATCTGATCGCGCTGACCCTGCTCGCCGCGCACGCCGTCGTGGTGCTCGGCCAGGGCGGTCGACGTACTCCCCCGGCCGACGCCGCATCCCGCTACTCGTCGGCGGGCCGCAGCCCCAGCCGGCGCGCCCCGCTGTGGTGTTTCCTGCTCGCCCTGGTGCCGGTGGCGCTGGTGCTGACGCCGCTGGCCCTGCGCGCCCGGCAGCAGCGCTCCCGCCAGCTGGACTGGGTGGACCTCGTCCGGCTCGGCGACCTGGCCGCACTTCCGGGCGGCCTGACCCAGAGCGCGGCGGTGGGCGGCCTGCTGGTGGCGCTGGCGACACTCGGCGCCGGGTGGCTCGGCCGACGCGCGGCGCTCCCGGTGGCCTGCGTGCTGCTGCCGGTGCTGCTGCTGTTCGCCGCCGGACTGGTCGTCCCGCTGTGGGTTCCCCGCTACCTGGTCTTCGTGCTGCCCTTCGGTTGCCTGCTGGCCGGCGCCGCGCTGGCCTCGGCCCGCCTCGCGGTGGCGCTCGTCGTGGTGAGCCTGGCCGGACTGCTCGGGCTGCCGGACCAGGTCGCGCTGCGTCGTACGCACGAATGGCCACGCACCGCCACCGTCGACTACCAGGGCGCGGCTCAGCTCATCGCGGCCGGCCAGCGCCCCGGCGACGCGGTGGTCTACTCCCCCCGCGACAGCTGGCTCTTCCTCGACCTGGGCCTGCGCTACCACCTGCGCGGGCAGGCACCCCGCGACGCGCTGCTGGCCGAGGAGCAGAACCGCCGGGGCGACCTGTGGGCCACCGAGTGCGACCGCCCGGCGGAGTGCCTGGCCGACGCGGAGCGGGTCTGGCTGGTGGTGGCCGGCCGTCAACCCGACCCGCTGGGCGCCGTCCCCGGCCCCAAGGGAGACGCCCTGCGCACCCGCTACACCGTCGCCCGCACCTGGCCCCGCCCCGGCCTGACCATCGCCCTGCTCACCCGGTGACGCTCAGGACGCGGGGCGGGCCAGCGGGACGGTGAGGACGGCTTCGGTGCCCCCCTCGGCGCCGTTGCGCAGCTCGATGCTGCCGCGCAGTTCGCCGGTGACCAGCGCTCGGACGATCTGCAACCCGAGCTTGGCACCGCCGTCGGCGTCGAATCCGTCCGGTAGTCCTCGACCGTTGTCGGCGACCGTGACATGCAACGTCTTGCGCAACCGGTGCGCGGAGACCACGACCTGTGGCGGCTGCTCCCCCGCCGCCGGCTGGGGCGGGGCGGGAGCCGGCTCCGGCACGCCCTCGTCGGCCTCACCGGTCGGCGGGAAGCCGTGTTCGACGGCGTTGAGCAGCAACTCGTTGAGCACCATCACCAGCGACGTGGCGATCTCGGCGGGCAGTACGCCGAAGCTTCCCGTACGCCGCATGCCGACCGGCACCTCGGTCGCCGCCACCTCGGTCGCCGCGCTGGCCACCCGGTCGACGATCCCGTCGAACTCGACCGCCTCATCGCTGGACATGGAGAGCGTCTCGTGCACCAGGGCGATCGACGCCACCCGGCGGACGGATTCCTCCAGGGCGACCCGCGCCTCGGGCATGGCGACCCGGCGGGCCTGTAGCCGCAGCAGGGCCGCGACGGTCTGCAGATTGTTCTTCACCCGGTGATGGATCTCCCGGATGGTGGCGTCCTTGGTGATCAGAGCGCGGTCGCGGCGGCGTACCTCGGTGATGTCGCGGACCAGGACCAGCGCGCCGATCGGCACTCCGGCGGGCATCAGCGGCAGGGCCCGGGTGAGCATGGTCGCGCCGCGGGCGTCGATCTCCCGCCGGGGCGGCGCCTCGCCGCGCAGGGCGGCGAGGATGCCGTTGGCGGCTTCCGTGCCCTCCAACGGATCGTTGGCCAGTCGGCGGTGCAGCGCCGCGAGATCCTCGCCCACCAGGTGCGAGGCGTAACCCAGCCGCCGGTACGCCGACTGCGCGTTCGGGCTGGCGTAGGTGACCTTGCCACCGGCGTCCAGCCGGACCAGGCCGTCACCGACCCGGGGCGCCGAGGTGGTCTCGCCCGGATGCCGGGGCGGCGGGAAGGTGCCGTCGGCGATCATCTGGGCCAGGTCGTCGGCCGTGGTCAGGTAATTCAGCTCCAGCTGGCTGGGGGTGCGCGCGGTGGACAGGTTGGTGTCCCGGCCCACCACGGCGATCACCTCGCCGGACTCGCCGTCGGCGGCCCGCAGCCGGACCGGGATCGCCTCGTGCCGGGCGGGCACGTCGCCGTACCAGACCGGGTCACCCTCCCGCCAGATCCGCCCCTGCCCGTACGCGATCTCCAGATGCGCCACCTCCGGGCCGCCGACGATCCGCCCCACCTGGTCGTCCTGGTAGGCGGTGGGCGCCGTCGTCGGGCGCACCTGGGCGACGCAGAGGAAGCTGCCCTCGCCGTCCACCGGCACCCAGAGCAGCAGGTCGGCGAAGGAGAGGTCGGACAGCAGTTGCCAGTCACCGGCGATGCGGTGCAGGTGGTCGATGTCGGCCGGGCGGAGACGGGTGTGCTCCTCGGCGAGGTCGCGCAGCGTGGACACGCCGACCAGGGTGCCACGCGGGCGGTCACATCGTCGCGGTGACCTTCTTCAACCCTCGTGGCGCGTCCGGGTCCTCACCTCTGGCCAGGGCCAGCGCGAGCGCCAGCCGTTGCAGCGGCAGGATGTCCAGCAGCGGGGCGTACCGCTCCTCGACGTCGGGTACCGCGAGCCGGGTGGCCCCCGCGATCTCGGCGGAGCCGACCACGACCACGTCGGCCCGCCGCTCGCCCAGCCGGGGCAGCACCTCGCCCATCGCCCGACCGCCGGGGCCCGAGCCGACCACCGCCAGCACCGGCACGTCCGGATCGGTCATGGCCAGCGGGCCGTGCAGCAGGTCGGCCCCGGAGAAGGCCAGTGCCGGCAGGTAGGAGGTCTCCATCAACTTCAGTGCCGCCTCCCGCGCGGTCGGGTACGCGTACCCCCGGCCGGTGGTGACCAGTTGGCCGGCGAACCGGTAGCGCGGTGCGAGCTGGGTCGGGGTGGGGTCGGCCAACGTACGGGCGGCCAGCTCGGGCAGGTCGGCCAGGGCCCGGCGTTCCGCCTCGGGCAACACCCCGTCGCCGGCTCGGATCCCCTCGACCAGCAGCAGCAGGGCGAGCAGTTCGGCGGTGTACGTCTTGGTGGCCGCCACCGCCCGCTCGTGTCCGGCCGCGATGTCGATGCCGAGTTCGGCGGCCGCCGCCAGCGGCGAGTCCGGTGCGTTGGTCACCGCGAGGGTGAGCGCCCCGGCGTCGCGGGCGACCCGCAGCACCTCGGTCAGGTCCGGCGAGCCACCGCTCTGGCTGACCCCGACGACCAGGGCGTCGGACAGGTCCGGCCGGGCGCCGAAGAGGGTGATCGCGCTCGGTGAGGCGAGACCGGCCGGCAGGCCGAGACGGATCTCGGCGAGGTACGCCGCGTAGAGCGCGGCGTGGTCGGAGGTGCCCCGCGCGGTGAACACCACGTGCCGTGGCCGACGCTCGGCGATGGCCGCCGCGACGCGGGCGATCGGCGCGGCGTACTCGGCGTCGAGCAGTCGCTCGTAACCCGTTGGCTGCTCGTCGATGTCGGCGGCCATGCCGCTTCCTGGGCGCGTCACGAAAGCTCCTCCCCTGCGCGATATCCGCGCGTTTCCTGCTCAGTCTTGCACCTTTCGATCCATTCAGGCAATTGAACGAGCACTATCGCGCAGCTGATCACCAAAACTAGATGCCGTCACCTACGCTGACCCGGCCTCACCGCCATCCGGTACCGACCAGTGAGAGGACGACGTGGCCGAGGGAACGGACGATCGGGCGTTGCCGGTGACGGAGGAACTGGCCCGGGCCCGAACAGCCCTGGACGCCGGTGACCTCACGCACGCGGCCGGCCATCTCGCGGGCGCGCTGGCCCGCGCTCCGACCATGCCCGAGGTGCACGAGACGCTCGCCCGGTTGGCCACGGCCAGTGGTTCCGGCGGGTTGGATCTCTTTCCGCTGCAACACCACACCTTCGTCGGGGCGGTGGTCGCCCGAGCGCACCTGCTGGCCGCGGCCGGCCGCCCGGCCGAAGGTCTCGACCTGCTGGTCGCCGCCAGCGCGCACGCACCCGGTACGAACTGGGCCGGGGTGCCCTGGGTGACCTCGCCCGACCTGGCCGAACGGATCGGCCCGGACCAGGCGGCGCGGGTGCTGATGCAGGTCTGCGCCGCCGCCCCCGACCCGGTGCCGCCGGCCGACCGGGCTGCCCTGGCGCCGTACCTGACGCTGGCCCACAACGCGGTCACCGTCCACCCCGAGCACGCCCTGCTGCTGGGCACGGCGTCCGCGCTGGCCCGGCGGGTGGGCGAGGTGCCGCTCGCGGTCCGCTGGGCCACCCGGGGCGTACGCGCGGCGCCGTCGAAGATGGGCGAGGTCTGGCTCGGGTACGCGCTGCGCAGCGCCGGCCGGACCCGGGAAGGGCTCGCCGCGCTCCGCCGCGCCGTCGACCACGACCCGGACGACCTGGCGGTGTACGCCGACATCGCCGGCACGCTGGCCGACCACGGCCGGCTGGAGGAGGCGCTGGGCTGGATCGAGCAGGCACTGGTCCGTAACCCGTCCTTCGACTGCGCGGTACACACCGCGCACCGGCTGCGTTTCCAGCGTGACGGCGAGGTACGTCACCTGGTCGCGCTAGCCGACTTCATCCGCGACAATCCGGACGACTCGCACGAGCACGCCGATCTGGCCGAGTGCTGCCGTGGCCGTCCGTGGTTGGGACAGTTGACCCCACCGCCGACCGCCGACCCGGCGCTCGCCCCGCCGTCGGCCAACTCCGGCATCGCCTCGCCGCCGACTGACCCGTCCACCACCTCGCCATCGACCGACTCCGGCGTCGCCTCGCGGCCGACAGACCGGGCGCTCGTCTCGCCGCCGACCGACCCGGCGCTCGTCTCGCCGCCGACCGACCCGGCGATCGTCTCGCCGCCGGCCGAGTCGGACGTCGCCTCGCCGTCGAACGGTTCGGTGGCCCGGCCGGAGTCGTCGCCGGCCGGCGGGGCCGATCCGGTGCGATCGGCGGCACGTCGGGTCCCGTCGCCCCCCTCGGCGGAAGCGGCCCGCCGGCTGCGCGAGTTGGCCCATCCGGCCTGGCCGCACCCGCCGGCGGCGTACGACACGGCGGTCGCGCTGGCCACCCTCGACCTGACCGACCTGCTGGGCCTGCTGGCCCACCCGCCCGAGACCCCGCAGACCGCACTGGGTCGGGTGCTGTCCGGCCAGGATCCCGCGCTATGGGTCCGTTGCGTGCGGGTCTGGACCTGCCTCGGCCTGCTGCACCACCGCACCGACGAGCCCTGGGCCTCCTCGACCCGACGCCGGGTGCTGGTGGAACTGGCCCAGGCGGCGGAGGTCACCGAGGCGGCCCTGTTCGCCCTGGTGACGGCCGCCTGGGTGGATCCGGCGGTGCGGCCCGACGTGGCCCGGGTGGTCGCCGAACGACTGACGGCGGTGGCCGAGGCGGCGCAGGCCGGCCGGGTCTCCATGGCCGTCTCGCTGGCCCATCTGGCGCTCGCCACCCCGGATCTCGATCCGGACAGCCTGGCCCTGGCGCGCACACTGGCCCGGGTACCCGCCCGGCCCGGCCGTGGCGTGCTGCGTGCCCTGCTGCGCCGGCTCCTACGCCCGTTCCGGCCGCGCCTGCCCGGCCCACCCCCGCCCTGACCGCACCAGCCCGCCGGCCGCCCCGGGCGGGGCGGCACGTACGCGGCGACGGTCAGCCGGGCGACGGCCGGGAAGTGTTAAAAGGGCCCCCTGCTATACGCGAGGCGTTAACAGGGGGCCCTTCCTTTCAGGCGGCCGGGGTGCGGGCGAGGGCGGTTTCGGCCTGCTCCTCGGGGGTGCCGGTGGGCTCGTTGCTGGTGCGCAGCGGAATCTCCCGGACGAACCAGGCCAGCACCGGCACCAGTACGGCAAAGAGCACCGCCCAGAGGAAGACGTGCGAGATCGCGTCCGCCAGGCCACCCAGCACCAGTTCGCGGGCCTGGGCCGGCAGTTCCTTGAGCGCCTCGATGTTCATCGCCGCGCCGCCCTCGCCGCCACCGCCGAACGCCTCGCCGGCCGCTGATCCGGCCAGCCGGTTGGCGAAGATGGCACCGAACAGCGAGATGCCGAACGACCCACCGATGGAGCGGAAGAAGGTGGCCGCACCGCTGGCCGCACCGAGGTCCTTCTGCTCGACGCTGTTCTGCGCGATCAGCATCGTCGTCTGCATGAGGAAGCCCATGCCGACCCCGAGCACGATCATGTAGATCGACGACTCGACCTTGCCGGTGTTCGCGTCCAGCAGGCTCAGCAGGGCGAGCCCGACGGCCATCACCACACCGCCGACGATCGGGAAGATCCGGTACCGGCCGGTTCGGGTGATCGCCCGGCCGACGACCAGCGAGACCACCAGCATGCCGAACATCAACGGCAGCAGCAGCAGGCCGGAGTTGGTGGCCGAGGCGCCCTGCACGGTCTGCTGGTAGAGCGGCAGGAAGTTCATCGCGCCGAACATCGCGAAGCCGAGCAGGAAGCCGATCACCGAGATGAGGGCGAAGTTCCGGTTGGCGAACAGAGCCAGCGGCAGAATCGGCTCGGCGGCCCGTCGCTCGACGAACCCGAACAGCACCAGCGCGATGGCCGCGAGCACGACCAGGCCGAGGATCTGCGGCGAGCGCCAGGCGTACTCGTTACCGCCCCAGGTGGTGATCAGCACGACCGACGTGATGCCGACCGACAGCAGCGCGGCGCCGAGCCAGTCGATGCGGTGCTCGGTGCGGTACTTCGGCAGGTGCATGGTGGCGATGAGCACGGCCAGTGCCACGCCGCCCAGCGGGAGGTTGACGTAGAACGCCCACCGCCAGGACAGGTGGTCGGTGATGAAGCCGCCGACCAGCGGACCGGCCACCATCGCGATGGCCATGATCCCGGCGATCATGCCCTGGTAGCGGCCCCGCTCCCGGGGCGGAACCAGGTCGCCGATGATCGCCATCACGCCGACCATCAGGCCGCCGGCGCCCAGGCCCTGCACGGCCCGGAAGGCGATCAACTGGACCATGCCCTCCTGCGGACCGCCGAGGAATCCGGACCCGGACATCCCGCACAGCGCCGACCCGATCAGGAAGATCACCACTGCGGTGAGGAACACCGCCTTGCGGCCGTAGAGATCACCGAGCTTGCCCCAGATCGGGGTCGAGACCGTGGTGCCCAGCACGTACGCGGTCACCACCCAGGTGAAGTGGTTCAGGCCGCCGAACTCGCCGACGATGCGCGGCAGCGCAGTGCTGACGATCATATTGTCGAGCATCGCCAGCATCATGGCGATCATCAGACCGAAGAGCACGACGCGGACGTTGGGTCGCGCTACGGCCTGTGTTTGCTGAGCCATGGGTAAGCTCTCCCCCCGAGATACGGCGCACTTACTTGCCGTCCGGCTAGCCACCTTACTAGCCGGACGGTAAGTTCGACAGCGAACAACGGTCAAGCGATTTGGGTGGTGCGGGTGAGCCAAAGCACAGGCGGCACGCGGGAGCGGATCAAGGCCGTCGCGCTGGAGCTCTTCACCGAGCAGGGCTACGAGGCCACCTCGTTACGCGAGGTCGCCGAGCGGCTCGGTGTGACCAAGGCCGCCCTCTACTACCACTTCAAGAGCAAAGACGAGATCGTCACCAGCGTCGTCGAGGACCGACTGGTCCGGATGGACGCCCTCATCGCATGGGCGGAGACCCAGCCGCCCACGCTGGCCACCCGCCACGCGGTCATCGAGCGCTACGCCGAGACCATGTTCAGCGGGGGGCAGCCCTCGGTGATGCGCTTCTTCGAGCAGAACCAGACGGCGCTCAAGAGCCTCTCCGCCGGCCGCGAGATCCGCGAGCGGATGTTCCGGCTGGCCAACGTGCTCTGCGCCGGGGACGACTCACCCGGCGGGCAGTTGCGTGCCGCCCTGGCCCTGTTCGCGGTGCACAGCAGCTGGTTCGCCGTACGCACCCCCGGCATCACCGACGCCGAACGCAAACAGGTCGCCCTGGAAGTCGCCAACGAACTCCTCACCGCCATCGCCCCACCACCCCCCACCCCCTAACCTCCCCCGCGATCTTGCACTTCCCGTCGGGGCAAAGCCGACAAGAGGGGCATTCCGCCGACCAAAAGTGCAAGATCGAGGCGGAAGGGTGGGCGGGGTTAGAGGGGGAGGGTTAGGGCGAGGAGGTTTATGCCGGGGTGGGGGGACCAGTCCTGGGCGGGGACGCGGGTGAAGCCACGGCGGCGGTAGAGGTGGTGGGCCGGCTCGGCGAGGCCCTCGCGTACGCAGATCACCAGGGCGGTGCGGTGCAACTCGGTGGCTCGGGCGACGCACGCCTCGACCAGCGCCGCGCCCACACCCTGGCCCTGCGCCACCGGGTCCACCGCCAGCATCCGGAACTCGGCCTCCCCCGGGCCGCACAGTTCGGCGTACCGGCTGCCGGGCAGCACGAAGGTGACCGAACCGAGCAGGTGGCCGGTGACCGGGTCGGCGGCGACCAGGATCTCGCCATGCTCCGCCCGGCCGGCCACGTCGGCCAGCACCTCGGCGTACCCGCCCTCGTCCTTGAGCTGACCGTCCGCCTCGTACGCGGCGACGGTCAGCCGGGCGATGGCCGGGAAGTCGGCCGGCTCGGCCGGCCGGACCAGCAGGCCGGTCAACCGATCACCGCGATCAGGTCACCGTCCTGCACCACGTCGCCCTCGTTCACCGCGAGCTGCTGCACCACGCCGTCGGACTCGGCGACCACCGGAATCTCCATCTTCATCGACTCCAGGATCACCAGGGTGTCTCCCTCGGAAACGGTGTCCCCGGCCGCTGCGACGACCTTCCAGACGTTGGCCACCATCTCGGCACGGATCTCCTCGGCCATCTCCGGCCCCTTCCCTCACGACTGCCTGCGACGTATCAAATCATGCGCCGCTCGCCCATGGGCCAGGAGCAGCCCCGGCCGCGCCCGCCAGGGCCGGCCTCTAACATCAACAGGTCGGACCCTGGCGCCGGGAGGACCGGTGGGTGCACCGGCGCCGAGGTCGTGCCCAGGCGATCCGACCATCACGAGGAGGTCAGCATGGCGAAGAAGGCCCGCAAGAAGAAGGCCCGCAAGAAGAGTTCCGCCAACCACGGCAAGCGGCCCAACTCCTGAGCCGACGCACGGTTCGCATCGCGGACCGGACAACCGAACGCCGGTGGCCCGTCGGGCCACCGGCGTCGTCGTACGCGGCGTCGGCTCAGTCGGCCAGTTCGCGCGACTCGGTGGTCTCGAAGACGACGAGCTCGCTCAGCCGTACCCGCAGCCGCTCACGCAGTTCGTCCGGCGCGGACTCGTTTCCGCAGCAGCGGGCCACCAGCGCCCTGACCTCCTGCTCGATGCCGTACTCCCGCAGGCACGGGCCACACTCGTCGAGATGGTGCCGGATCAGTGTCCGGCGTTCCTGCGCGCACTCCAGGTCTAGGTAGAGGTAGACCTCGGCGAGAACCTCACGGCAATCCGTCTCGTGCGGGTCTCCACAGCTCACGTCACACCTCCCGGCCACTGGCAGCGGCCGAACTCCGGGCCGACGGCGCGGCGGAGAAACCGCGCTCCGCGGCATAGCCCTCAAGCAGCTTGCGCAGATTACGACGACCGCGGTGCAACCGTGACATCACGGTACCGATCGGGGTGCCCATGATGTCGGCGACCTCCTTGTAGGAGAAGCCCTCGACATCGGTGAGGTAGACCGCGAGCCGGAACTCCTCCGGCAACTGCTGGAGGGCCTCCTTGACGTCGCTGTCGGGCAGCCGGTCCAGCGCCTCGGTCTCCGCGGACCGCAGCCCACTGGAGGTGTGCGACTCCGCCTCGGCGAGCTGCCAGTCGGTGATCTCGTCGGTCGGCGCCTGCACCGGCTGACGCTGCCGCTTGCGGTAGGAGTTGATGTAGGTGTTGGTCAGGATCCGGTAGAGCCAGGCCTTCAGGTTCGTACCCTGCTCAAACTGGTGAAAGGCCGCGTAAGCCTTCAGGTAGGTCTCCTGGACCAGATCCTCGGCATCCGCCGGGTTACGCGTCATCCGTAGACCGGCCGCGTACAACTGATCGACGAATGGCATCGCGTCCCGTTCGAACCGGGCCCTGCGCTCGTCCGTCTTCTCGGTGGTCAACCGCACATCCCCTCGGGTCGGATGCTTCCCCGCTGAGGATACGCGCCCGGACCTACCGGAAGATTCGGTTCCGACGGGTGTGCCCGTCGCCACCTCGGCCGGCGGCACCACCGCAGGCCACTCCGGGCCGGCCAACAGCTGCCTGAGCTGCCGGGCCTCACGCTCGTCGCGTTCCCGGTTCCGGAACTGGGTCGACACCCGCCTCACCCCCCTCGCACAGTGTTCGTCCGTGGGGTGTAACACCCGCCGCAGGTCCGGGCATTCCGCGTATCGCGCTCCATTCCTGGTCCCAGCCACCGGGTAGCACGGCTGGGACCAGGAAGGGCCTGGGAGCCCGGTGTCGCCCGGTCCGGGCGACACCACCGGGTGCAACGACCGGGCGCGGCCGGCGGAAACGGTGCCGTCGACCCGGCCCAGCGGTCAGCTCGGCGCCCAGCCCTGGCCACGCAGCCAGTCGAGCACCACCCCCGCCGTACCGGCCGGGTCGCCGCGCAGGTCGTGCCGCTCGCCCGGCCGGACCACGACCCGTACCCCCGGGCCGGGCTCCGGCACGCCGAACGGATCCCGGTCGCCGTTGACCACCAGGGTCGGCAGACCGGTGGCCAGCTCGCCGGCCCGGCTGCGCTCCGGACGCCCGGGCGGATGCAGCGGAAAGGCGAGCGCGACCACCCCGGCGGCGCCCACGGTGGTCGCCGTCCGGCAGGCCACCCGGGCTCCGCTAGATCGGCCACCCACCAGCAGGGGTACGCCGGGGCAGCCGTCCCGGAGCACGGCCAGCACCGCCCGCCACGCCTCGTCGAGCTGCCCGGCCGGTGCCGGCGCACGCCGACCGGCGACCCGGTACGGCTGGGTCACCCGAGCCACGAGCAGTCCGGCGGCCACCGCGGCATCGCGGAGCGCGAGCAGGTCGGGGGCGTCGACGCCACCGCCCGCCCCGTGCCCCAGCACCAGCAGCGCCCGGGGCGGTCCGGCGGGGGGATCGAGGTCCACCCGCGCCGGACCACGCGGTGTCTGGACGATGTCGTCAGCTGGCACAGCACCATTCTGCGGCCCCGCGCCATGCCGACTCACGCCATCCGCGCCACGCCCGCTACCCGGGCGTCATGCCATGCGACCGAGGTCTGCGCACGGCCGCGTCAGCGGGATGGGACCAGCGTGAGTAGTTGGTCGCGTACCGGCGGGCCCGCCTCGCTGGCGACGTCGGGATCTGGCTGTACCTCGTCGCGCCAGGCCACCAGCATCGCCCGCCGCTCGCGTGGTGTGGTGCCGCCCCACACGCCGTGGCAGTCACCGACCTCCAGCGCCCACGCCAGGCAGGAGCCCTGCACATCACAGCTACGGCACAACGCGACTGCGGCGTCGGCCGGCTCGTTCGGCGCCGGAAAGAACGTTTCCGGGTCGACACTCTGACAGGTGCCCCTGGTACGCCAGGCTTCATCCTGTCGACGTTCCCGCAGCGCCCGCAGTAGTCGCGGATCACGCCGCGCGGCGGCCACCTCATGTGGACGGGGCATACGTGCCCGGGTCATCCACCCACCTCCCCCGTGGGACCAGCAATATCGATAAGCATCGCTCACATGGAGTAAACGACACCCACCACCGGCGCTGTGTTCTATCGCACTTCTGGACACCGGGACAAGACTCTGCCGGGAAGTTGGCAAAACGATCGGCTGACCTTTCACCCGCAACTGCGGCAAATCACTCCCGACAATGTGCCGGGCGTGCGGTCAGAACAACGTCGGGTCGGCCGGCTCGGCGGCAGGGGCCAGTGACACCCGGGCGGTCAGTTCCGGACCGTCGTTACGGACGTCGCCCACGGCCGCGCCCACCGGTCGGATCTCCAGGGAGGCCAGCCAGTCCAGCGGCGGCGGCGCGAGCAGTTCCGCCGGCTCGTCCGCCGGGCCCAGCCAGGTCGCCCACCGCTCCGGCGGCAACAGCAGCGGCATCCGGTCGTGCACCTCGGCGAGTTCGCCGAGCGCGGCCGTGGTCACCACGCTGAAGGTCAGCAGCGGTCCGGTGGGGGCGTCCCACACCGACCAGATGCCGGCGAAGGCGAGCACCGAGCCATCCGCCGAGGTCATGTAGTACGGCTGCTTGGACCCGCCCGGCTGGCGGACCCACTCGTACCAGCCGTCGGCCGGCACCAGTGCCCGGCGGCGGGCGAAGGCACGGGCGTACGCCCGGCTGGTGGCGACCGTCTCGGCCCGAGCGTTGATCATGCGGGCGGCATTGGCGGGCGACCGGGACCAGCCCGGCACCAGCCCCCAGCGCCCGAGCGAGAGCGCGCGGTGTCCCGGCGCGCTGAGCCGGACCAGCGGCACCGGATCGGTCGGTGCGACGTTGTAGTCGGCGACCAGCCCGCCCGCGGTCTCGTCCGTGGCCTCGAACAGTCCGCTCAGGTCACCGGCGCTCCGGGTCGTGGCGTACCTCCCGCACATGCCGCACACGCTAGCGCGCCGCCAGCCGTTCTGACGTCCCGTCCACCGGGAGCGGCGACGGTGGCAGGGCGCCTGCCCGGTCCCGACACGGCAGAATGTAGCTGTGGGGAACCTGACCGCGACCCGGCCGCTACAGCCGTGGACCGCCCCGACCGCCAGCGATCCGGTCACCGCTTCGCTGCGCCTACCCGGCTCCAAGTCGATGACCAACCGCGCCCTGGTGCTCAGCGCCCTGGCCGCCGGCCCCTCGACCCTGGCCAAGCCGCTGCGCGCCCGGGACACCGAGCTGATGGCCGGCGGGCTGCGCGCGATGGGCGCCCACGTGTCGATCGCCGACGACGAGCGCTGGCTGGTCCGGCCGCACCGGCTGGTCGGTCCGGCACACGTCGACGTCGGGCTGGCCGGCACGATCATGCGCTTCGTGCCGCCGGTGGCCGGGCTGGCCGAGGGGCGGGTCACCTTCGACGGCGACCCGCACGCCCGCACCCGGCCGCTCGGGCCACTGATCGAGGCGCTGCGCTCGCTCGGCGTACGCATCGACACCACCGGTCCCGGCAGCCTGCCGCTGGCCGTCCTCGGCACCGGCCGGGTGACCGGCGGAGAGGTCGTGATCGACGCCTCCGCCTCCAGCCAGCTGGTTTCCGGGCTGCTGCTGGCCGCGCCGCGCTTCGACCGTGGGCTGGTGGTCCGGCACGTCGGCCCACCGGTGCCCTCCGCGCCGCACCTGCGGATGACCGTGCAGATGCTGCGGGCCGCCGGTGCGGCGGTCGACGACAGCACCCCGGACGTCTGGGTGGTCGAGCCGGGCCCACTGACCGGCCGCGGCTGGGAGATCGAGCCGGACCTCTCCGGCGCGGTGCCGTTCTTCGCCGCCGCCCTGGTCACCGGCGGCGAGGTGACCCTGCAAGGCTGGCCGCGCGGCAGTGCCCAGCCGGTGGAGCGGCTGCGCTCGCTGTTGCAGCAGATGGGTGCGCAGGTCGCGATGACCACCGAAGGGCTCACCGTGCGGGGCACCGGGACGGTACGCGGGCTGCGCGCCGACCTGTCGGACGTCAGCGAGCTGACTCCCGTGCTGACCGCGCTGGCCATGCTCGCCGACTCCCCGTCCATGCTCACCGGGGTCGGTCACATCCGGGGCCACGAAACCGACCGGCTGGCCGCGCTGAACCGCGAGTTCGCCTCGCTGGGCGCGGACGTCACCGAGTCGGCCGACGGGCTGGAGATCCGCCCCCGGCCGCTGCGCGGCGGAGTGTTCCGCACCTACGATGACCATCGGATGGCACACGCCGCCGCGGTGGCCGGACTGGCCGTGCCCGGCATCGAGCTGGACGACGTGGCGTGCACCTCCAAGACGATGCCCGAATTCCCGGCACTGTGGTCGGCGATGGTGACCGGCAAGAGCTGAGCGGACAGACAGGAGCGGCCCTGGCGACCAGGCGGCGAGAGTACGACGAGGACGACGTACGGGTCCGGCCCGGCAGGTCCTCCCGTCCGCGTACCCGCACCCGACCGCAGCACGCCGACGCCGAGCACGGCTTCGTGATCGCGGTGGACCGGGGGCGGTACACCTGCGTGCTGACGGCAGCGCCGGACGCCCCCACCGTCACCGCGATGCGCGCCCGCGAACTGGGCCGCAAGTCGGTGGTGGTCGGTGATCGGGTCGGCCTGGTCGGCGACACCTCGGGCGCACCCGGCGCGTTGGCCCGCATCGTTCGGATCGAGCCACGCCGGTCGGTGCTGCGTCGTACCGCCGAGGACGACGCCAGCACCGCCGAGGGGCGGCTGGAGCGGGTGGTGGTGGCCAACGCCGACCAGCTCGTGATCGTCAGCGCGCTGGCCGATCCGCCGCCCCGAACCGGCTTCATCGACCGGTGTCTGGTGGCCGCGTACGACGCGGACATCGAGCCGTTGCTCTGCCTGACCAAGGCCGACCTGGCCGGCCCGGAGGCGGTGCTCGACTACTACACCGAGTTGGAGCTGCCGTACGTGCTGATCCGGCCGGACTCGCCGCTGGACGCGCTACGCAACCTGCTCGCCGGCCGGGTCTCGGTGCTCGTCGGGCACTCCGGGGTCGGCAAGTCGACGCTGGTGAACCGTCTGGTGCCGGAGGCCGACCGGGCGGTCGGCACGGTCAGCGCGATCGGCCGGGGCCGGCACACCTCGACCAGCGCGGTCGCGCTGCGGCTGCCCGCCGTGGCCGGCACGCCGGACGATCCGGGTTGGATCGTGGACACCCCGGGGGTACGCAGCTTCGGGCTGGCGCACGTGTCGGCCGAGAGCCTGCTGCACGGCTTTCCGGATCTGGTCGAGGCCACCGTCGACTGCCCGGCGAACTGCCCGCACACCGCCGACGAGACCGACTGCGCCCTGGATGCCTGGGTCGCCGACGGTCGGGCCGATCCGCGTCGGCTGGCCTCGTACCGCCGGTTGCTGGCGTCCCGGGCCGGTGAGACCGACCCGCGCGGCGCGACGAACCCCCGCGACGAGACCGAGCACGATCCGCGCGGGCGCGTGGAGTGAGCCGGCGTCGCCCCCGTCCGGTGGGACGCCGGTGACGTCGCTACGGTGCAACGCATGACCGGGTACGCCGACGACCTCGCCCTCGCCCACCGGCTCGCCGACGCCGCCGACGCCATCTCCATGGCCCGGTTCGGCGCGCTCGACCTGCGCGTCGAGTCGAAACCGGACCTGACCCCGGTCTCCGACGCGGACACCGCGGTGGAACGCGAGATCCGTGCCCTGCTGGCCGAGCAGCGGCCCGACGACGGCCTGCTCGGCGAGGAGTACGGCGCCACTGCCGCCACCGGAGCCCGGCAATGGGTGGTGGATCCCATCGACGGCACCAAGAACTTCGTCCGGGGCGTACCGATCTGGGCCACCCTGATCGCGCTGCTGGAGCAGGGGCGTCCCGTGGCCGGCGTGGTCTCCGCGCCGGCGCTGGGCCGCCGCTGGTGGGCGGCGCGGGGCACCGGGGCGTACGCGGGCCCGGACGCCACCCGGGGCGAGGCGATCCGGGTGTCCGGGGTGCGCGAGCTGGCCGACGCGAGCCTCTGCTACTCGTCGCTGGGCGGTTGGGAGGAGGCCGGCCTGCTGGAGCCGGTGCTCCAACTGATGCGGGACACCTGGCGCAGCCGGGCCTACGGCGACTTCTACGGTTACATGCTGCTGGCCGAGGGTGCACTCGACGTCATGATCGAACCCGAGTTGTCGCTCTGGGACGTGGCCGCGCTGGTACCGATCGTGACCGAGGCCGGGGGCACCTGCACCGACCTGGCCGGTCGTCCGGCCCCCGCCGGAGCCGAGACCAGCGCCGTGGCCAGCAACTCGCTGCTGCATTCCGACATCCTCGACCGGCTGGCTCGGCCGGCCGCGCGCTGACGCCCGGTAACCTCTATCCTCGCCAGGTGGCTACCGCAGGTTGGTGTTTTCTGGCGGCGATGATCGTCGCGTACGGCATCGCCAACCTGTTGCAGTCGGTCGCCGCCGCCCGCACCACCGTGCACCACACCTTCGATCCGGGGCTGTTGCTGCGCCTCGCCGGACACCGCACCTATCTGGTCGGCCTGGCCTGCCAGGTGGCCGGGTTCGTGCTGGCCTTCCTGGCCCGCCGGGACCTGCCGCTGTTCCTGGTGCAGGCGAGTGTGGCCGCCGGGCTGGGGGTCACCGCCCTGCTGGGTGTGATCGTGCTGAAGTGGCGGCTGCCGATGTCCGAGGTCGTCCTGCTGCTGTTGCTCTTCGCCGGGATCACCGCGCTGGTGCTCTCCGCCCGGCCGGCACCGTCCAAACCGCTGGGTACGGCAGGGATGGTCGCCCTGCTGGTGACCCTCGGGGTGATCGCGGTGCTGGGCTTCTTCGCGGTGCGGCTACACGGCGCACCCGGCTCGGTGGCGCTCGGCTCCCTCGCCGGCCTGGGCTTCTCCGCCGCCGCGGTGGCCGCCCGCCCGCTGGCCTCGGCGCCGACCTGGGACGCCTTCCTCACCGATCCGCTGCTCTACCTGCTCATCGGCCATTCCATCGTCGGTCAGCTGCTGCTGGGGCTGGCGATGCAGCGTGGTTCCACGACGGCGGCGGTGGCCGCCATGGACGCGGCCGGCGCGGTGCCCGCCGCGATCATCGGCCTACTACTGCTCAACGACAAGATCTGGCCGGGCCGGGAATGGCTCGCCGGCATCGGTTTCCTGGTCACCCTCGCGGCGGTCATCGGGCTCACCCGGTACGCCGAGCCGCAACATCATCACGCGGTGGCCCGGGAGACCACCCGCGCCGTGCTGGACGGCGGCAAGGGCACCCGGCCGACGCCTCGGGTGGCGTCGGCCCCGCTGCTCGGCACCGAGCCGACCGAGCCGGCTCAGGCCGCCTCGACCGGTTTACGCCGGCCGATCACCCGCTCGTAGAGCCGCTCCAGCGCGCTCGCTGTCCGTTCCCAGGTGTAGCTGCACCGGACCCGGTCCACCGCGGCGTGCCCGTACGCGAACCGGCCCGCGTTGTCGGTGATCAGCCGGCGCAGGGTCATCCCCAGGGTGCGGACGTCTCCCGGTGGCACCAGCTTGCCGGTGACCTCGTCGACGACCGCATCGGCGATGCCGCCCATCGCGTAGCCGACCACCGGGACACCGCAGGCCATCGCCTCCAGTGACACCCGGCCGGCGGAGGAGTAGTGCGGGGTGCAGGCCACCACGTCGGCCGAGCGGTACCAGGTGGCCATCTGGTCGTGCGGCACCGCACCCACCAGGTGCACCTGGTCGCCCACGCCGACCCGCTCGGCCAGTTCACGCAACCGGCGGGCCTCGGCGTGACCGGCCAACTGACTGGCCGGCGGCCCTCCGGCGATCACCAGTTCCGCGTCGCCGACCAGACGCATCGCGCGGATCAGGTCCTCCTGACCGTGACCGGATGCCAGGCCGCCCACGGAGAGGATCCGGGACCGCTGGTCACGCGGGGCGGCCTCGCCGTCGGGGTGGAACAGTGCGGTGTCCACACCGGTCGGCACCATCGCCACCGAGGTGCGTTGCAGACCCATCCGGGTCAGCTCCTCCACCTCGTCGTTGCACTGGGCCACCGCGATGTCCACCGCCCTGGTCAGCGCCCGCTCCAGCGGGATGCGGGTCCCCGGGCCGTCGTACTGCGGGCCGAGGTGACGCAGTTGCTCCATGCCGATCGAGTGGAACGTCTGCACGACAGGGATGTCGGTCTCCCGTACGGCGTGCGCGGCGGCCAGCCCGCCGACCCAGTAGTGGCCGTGCACCACCTCGGGTGTCCAGTCGACCGCCCACCGGTCGGCCAACCACTGGCCGAACTCCGACACGTACGGCACCAGCTCGGCGGTGGGTATCGGGGTCACCGGTCCGATCGGCGCCCGCTCGATCCGGTAACCGTCGACCAGGTCGCTGTCGGCCGCGTCCGGATCGTCCCGGCGGGTGTAGACGCGCACGTCGTGACCACGCCCGGCGAGTTCGGCGGCCACCCGTGCGATGTGCTGGTAGGTGCCGACGACGGTTCCGTCGCCGGAGCTCGGCGCAGCGGCATGGGCGCAGACGAGGCCGACGCGCATGGTCACCTCCATGCGGGATTGGGCGGTGGTCCTCCGGTCAGAGCGTCCCATTAACCGGGTCCGCAGGAGTCGAAACCTGGCAGATCGGGATGTGACCGGCGGCATGACCGGCGACGTGGTGGGGTATCGGTGCGGAATGCCCCTCGCCCGACCGCTCCGCGACACCACGGTGGTGATCACCGGTGCCTCCAGCGGCATCGGCACGGCAACGGCGTACGCCCTGGCTCGGCGCGGGTGCACCGTGGTGCTGGCCGCCCGGAACAAGCTGGCGCTGCGGACGGTCGCCCGACGCTGCGGCGAGCTGGGCGGCGCGGCGCTGGTCGTACCCACCGACGTCACCGACCCGGCGGCGGTCGAGCGGCTCGCCGCGACCGCGGCCGGGCAGTGCGGCCGGATCGACGGCTGGGTCAACAACGCGGCGGTCGGCGTGGTCGGGCTGTTCGACGAGATCCCGGTGGCGGAGTTCCGCCGGGTGCTGGAAGTGGATCTGCTCGGCACCGCGTACGGCATGCGGGCGGCGCTGCCGCACCTCGACGCGGCCGGTGGCGGTGTCGTGGTCAACAACGCGTCGGTGCTGGCCGAGGTGGCGATGCCGTACCAGTCCGCGTACAACGCCGCCAAGCACGGCATCCGGGGCCTGGCCGACACGGTCCGCCAGGAGTTGCGGCTCACCGGGCGCGGCAACATCTCGATCTGCACGGTGCTGCCGGCCGCCATCGACACGCCCTTCTTCCGGCACGCCGCGAACCACAGCGGCCGGACGCTGGCACCACCGCCGCCGGTCTACCCGCCGGAGCTGGTCGCGGAGACCATCGTGCGGCTGCTGCGCCGGCCCCGGCGCGAGACGTACGCCGGGGGCGCCGCCCGGTTGATCGGCCTGCAGTGGCGACTCGCCCCGGCGCTGGCCGAACGGGCCCTCGCCTGGTACGCCCACCGCACCCAGTTCGGCCCCACCCCCCACCCCGACGGCGCCGGGAACGTCTACCGGTCGGCCGCCGAGGGCGTACCGGAGGGTGGCTGGCATGGTCGTCGTCGGCAACTGATCCGGATCACCGCGGCCCTCGGCCTGGCCGCCGCCGGCACCGCGGTCGGCACCGTCGCGGCACTGGCCCGTCAGCGCCGCGACAGCCGCTGACCGGGGCGGGGTCCTTGCCGATCCGCCCCGCCGATGCCGGTTATGGCGCAGGGGCAGCGGGTAGTGGAGCAGGTATGCGCGAAGACGAGTACCCGACTCCGCTGTCCGACCCCGAGGCCGACGGTCTGCCCGACACCGCCGACGACGACTCGACGGCCGGGGACGACGTACTTACCGGCCGGGAGGCGGACGGACCGGCCCCCGCCCAGCTGCCCGGTGACCGCGTGCCGGTCGCCGTGGACGAGTTCGGCACCACCGCCGACGAGCAACTCGACGGTGAGTCACTGGACTACAAGCTGAACCGGGAGCAGTTCGAGCTGCCGGTGGACGATCCGCTGGCCGGCCCGGTGGACCCGGACATCGCGGCCGAGGCGGACAGCCGGGAACAGGCCGCGCAGGCGCAGCTCGACGCCGACATCATCGACCCGGGCCCCACCTCCGACCCGAAGTCCCCGGTCTCGATCTACGACCACGGACAGTTGGGCACCGTCGCGGACGCCACGGTGGGTCGGCTGGTCGAACCGGACGAGGGTACGCACACCGACCAGGAGACCGATTCGATCGCGTACGACGCGGGTGCCGCCGGCGGCGGGGCCAGCGCCGAGGAGTTGGCCATCCACGAGACCCGCCCCCCGCACTCGGTGTGACGCCCCTAGGTTCTGTCTCGCGGATCTTGGTACGAAGTGGCCTTCATGGGAGCCATTTCGCACCAAGATCTCGCGGCTGAACCTAGTCGTCGAGGCCGCGTTCGATGGCGTAGCGGGTCAGTTCGACCCGGTTGTGCAGCTGTAGCTTGCCGAGCGTGTTCTGCACGTGGTTCTGCACCGTACGGTGCGACAGTCCGAGCCGCTCGGCGATCTGCTTGTAGGACATCCCCTTGGCCACCAGCCGCAGCACCTCCGTCTCCCGGTCGGTGAGCCGGGGTGTGCTGGCCCCGGTGCCGGTCGGCGCCGGCCCACCGGCAGCCGCCAGTCGGCGGTACTCGCCGAGCACCAACCCGGCCAGACCGGGCGTGAAGACGGGTTCGCCGGCCGCCGTCCGCCGCACCGCGTCCAGGAACTCGGCGAGGGCGGCGGACTTGAGCAGATAGCCGGTGGCGCCGGCCTTGACCGCGTCCAGCACACCCTGCTGTTCGCCACTGGCGGAGAGCATGAGCACCCGGACCTGCGGCCAGGCAGCGCGCAGCCCACGGATCACCTCCACCCCGGAGACGTCCGGCAGTTGCAGGTCCAGCACCACCACGTCGGGTCGGGCGGCGGTCACCACCCGGATCGCCTGCCGCCCCTCGCCGCAGCTGGCCACCACCTGATGGCCCGCCTCGGTGAGGTCGCGCGCCACCCCTTCCCGCCACATCGGGTGGTCGTCCACCACCATCACGCGCAGGCCGCTCACGGGTTTCTCCTCGGCACGGTGAGTTCGACTTCGGTACCGGCGCCCGGGGTGGAACTGATCGTGGCGGTGCCACCGAGATCGGTGAGCCGGCCCTGGATGGCCTGGGCCACGCCGAGCCGGCCCTGCGCGGCGGCCTCCGCGAGCCGGTCCGGCGCGAAGCCCGGGCCCTCGTCCCGGATCGACACGGTCACCGTCGCACCTTCGTCCTCGACCAGGATCCAGGCCCGCTCGCCGCCGTGGCGGGCCACGTTGTCGAGCGCCGCCCCGGTCGCCGCGGCCAGTTCGCGGGCCACCGCCGGGGGTAACGGCACCACGCTGGCGGGAGCGGACAGCGAGACGGTGGCCGAGGCGTACCGGCCGAGCAGTTCGCGCAGATCCACCGGTGCCTCGACCCCGTCGGACCGGACCGGACCGGCGCGGAAGACCAGCTCGCGCAGGCCCAGCGTCAGGCCGCTCACCCCGGTACGGGCCGGGTCGGTGCCCGACGCGCTCCGCTCCGCCGGCACGCCGGCCGCCAGGGGGCCGGCAGCGGAGATCAACGCGCGGAGCGCCGCCTCCTGCTCACCGGCCAACCGGGCCAACTCGCCGGCCTCGCCGTCGAGTCGGGCGCCCCGGCGCTGCACCAGGGCGAGCACCTGGAGTACCGAGTCGTGGATGTCACGGGCCAGCCGTTCCCGCTCGCGGGTGGCCGCCTCCAGTTCGACGGCGTGCTGCAACCGCTCCTCCGCGCGTACCGCCAGCCGGGCGACGTGCCCGACCACCACGCCGGCGAGCAACATCAGGATCGCCCCGTTGAGCGCGGTCGGGGTGACCATGCCCCGGGTCGCGAGGTCGGTCCCGCCGAGGACGAGCGCGGCGGCGGTACCGCGGCGCCGCCCGCCGGAGACGGCCCAGGCCAGCACCGGCCCGCTCAGCCAGGCCACCGCCAGCGTCGGTAGGCCGGCAGCGAGCGCTTCCCGACCCATCACCCATGGGGTGACCAGCAGGATGGCCACCACGACGCCCAGATCGGCCAGGAGCAGTGGCCAGCCGCGCCGGGCCGGTGCCGCGTAGCCGACCGCGGTGGCGACGGTCCAGCCCGCCATCGCCAGTACCAGCGCACCGGCGGCGAGCGGATGCGCGTACCGGTCCGCGTCGCGGGCCACGACCACGCAGACGTACGCCAGGGAAGCCACCCGGAAGACGGCGACGGCACGCCAGAGCGGGACCTCGAATCCACCGGGCGCGGGCACGTGCGCCACGATGCCACAGGCGGTCCGCCGGCACCTCAGCCAATGCGGCCCAGTGAACCCTGACGTACGGTGGTAAATGCCGCGTAAACCTCTGCGATCTCCTGTCGGGACGGGGCCATGACGAACGCAGAACCCCCCACACCGCGTACGGTGGTGCCCATCGAACACGCCCTCCTGATCGCCGACGCCTTCGACCAGGCACAGGTGACCGAGCTTCGACACTCGGTCACCTCCTGCGCGCACGCCGCCGGGCTACGCGACGAGCGCCTGGACGACTTCGTGCTCGCCGTCAACGAGCTGATCACCAACGCCGTGCGGCACGGCGGCGGTCAGGGCTGGCTGCGGCTCTGGGTGGAGCCCGGTCTGCTGGCCTGCGAGGTCTCCGACCACGGCCAGGGCATCAGCGATCAGCGACTCGACGACCGCAGCCGCCCCGCGCCCGACACGGCCGGCGGCTGGGGGCTCTGGCTGGCCCGCGAACTGACCGACGCGATGGACGTCGAGACCGGCCCGGCCGGCACCACGGTACGCATCATCACCGCGACCGTCCCCACCGAGCAGCACACCGGCCGCCACCGGCTGGAGTGAGTCACTCCCAGCGGTTGCCGGTGAGCTTCTCGTAGACGTCCACGTAGCGGGCCCGGGTGGCCTCCACCACCTCGGCCGGCACCTCGGGCGCCGGGTCCTGCTTGTTCCAGCCGCTGCCGGCCGCCCAGTCCCGCACGTACTGCTTGTCGTAGGAGAACTGCGCCCGACCGGGCTGGTACGACTCAGCCGGCCAGAACCGGGACGAATCCGGAGTGAGCACCTCGTCTGCGAGCACCAGCGTGCCGTCCACCGCCCACCCCAACTCGATCTTGGTGTCGGCGACCAGGATGCCCCGGTCCGCGGCCAGTTCGGTGCCCCGGCAATACACGTCGATCGTCAGTTTGCGCAGCCGTTCGGCGGTTTCCGTGCCGACCTTGTCGACGACCTCGGCGAAGGTCATCGGCTCGTCGTGCTCGCCCATCGGCGCCTTGGTCGACGGGGTGAAGATCGGCTCGGGCAGGATGGACGCCTCGACCAGCCCGCGCGGCAGCTCGACACCGGACACCGCGCCGCTGTGTTCGTACTCCTTGAGACCGCCGCCGGTCAGGAAGCCCCGGGCGACACACTCGATGGGCACCATCTCCAGGCGGCGACAACGGATCGCCCGGCCGGCGAACTCCGCCGGCACGTCGGTCGCCGAGATGACGTGGTTGGGCACCAGGTCGGCCAACTGCTCGAACCACCACAGCGACAGCGCGGTGAGCACCTTGCCCTTGTCCGGAATCGGGGTCGGCAGCACCACGTCGTAGACGGAGATGCGGTCCGAGGCGACCAGGACGAGATCATCGCCGTCGGCGTAGACGTCCCTCACCTTGCCCGAATGCAGAAGTTCCACGGCGACAAGTAGACCACGCGCCGCGCACACCCCCGAAAAGGAAGGGCCCCTTCTTAACGCCTCCGGTAGAGCAGGGGCCCCTTCTTAACGCCGACGGCCGCGAGTCATCCGGATCACCAGCAGCACGACCACCGCCACCACCACCAGGCAGCAGAGCAGGCTCACGAAGCCGAAGAAGCCGCCGCCGCGCCGTCGGCGGGCGGCCTCGACGACCAACTCCCCGGTGCCGGTCGAGGCCCAGGCGGCAACCGGGACGAACACCGACAGCACGACCGTGCCCAGGAGCGTGCCGAGCCGCCCCCACCACTTGCTGAACGAAGACATGGCCTCATCCTCGCCGACCGGCACAACCCGGGCCGTTGAATGGGGCTCGTGTCGGCGGTGGTTGGTGGAACGACGATGGCCCCGGACCAAGGTCCGGGGCCATCGTCGTGCAGTAGCGGGGACAGGATTTGAACCTGCGACCTCTGGGTTATGAGCCCAGCGAGCTACCGAGCTGCTCCACCCCGCGTCGGTGGAATTACCTTACCGCACCCACCATCGCACCGATCACCCACCCCGTCATCGACCGCGACATCCGGCACGAACCCCGCCCGACCAGGCCCGTCCGCGACTGGCGGAGACGGCCACGACCCGACCTGGTGATCCAACTGGGCGCCGACCGACCCGCCGCGCTCCTGGCCGCCGGCCACGCTGCCCGGTGCCGCCCGGTGCCGCCGACGGCTGTCCTGGCCGTCCGCCGCCCGGAACCGTGCGGGGCGTACCGGAGAACACCCCGGCCTTGAGCGGACCGGAAACGGACGATGGCCCCGGACCGAAGTCCGGGGCCATCGTCGTGCAGTAGCGGGGACAGGATTTGAACCTGCGACCTCTGGGTTATGAGCCCAGCGAGCTACCGAGCTGCTCCACCCCGCGTCGCTAGATCCAACCGTAGCGCACCACCCCGGGCCGCCGCAAAACGACCCCCGGAACCCGCCGCTGCCAGCTCCGTCCCGGCCGGTGCCGACGCCGGGCGATGCCGCAACGACGCTGGTCACGCGGCGGACGGCCGCGTCGAAGCGGGCCAGGCAGACCGAAGGGCCTGCGGCGACGATCGAGGGATCGCCGGGCCGCAGGCCCTTAGGGTCGACCGTCAGCCGTTCGGTGACGGGCTGCCCGTGGGCGTCGCACCCTGAGCGCCGCCTCCGCTGGCCGCCTGCTGGGCCTGCTGGAACGCGGTCAGCGCGTCGTCCAACTCCTTCAACGCGCGGCCGTACCGCTCGAAGTCGCCGGACGTCTGCGCGGCCCGCACCTCGGTGATCGCGGTCCGCACCCGGTCGGCGGCCACCGCCAGCTCGCCGGTGAGCGGCGGCGCGTCACCGGCCGGTGGCGTGGGCGACGGGCTGGCCGTCGGCTCCTCACCGTCGGCCGGCGGCTCCTCCGTGGCCGGCGGCGGATTCCCGGCGGCGGCCCGCTTGCCCTGCTCTACGAGCTGCTTGATGCCGTCGGCCGGGTTGTCGGCCAACACCACGAAGGAACCACCGTCGCCATAGGACATCAGTACCTTCTGCAGCAACGGGTACGCGTCGGTCTGGTTGCTCTTCACGTAGACCGGCTCGACGTACAACATCCCGTTGCCGAACGGCAGGGAGAGCAGGTTGCCGTACTGCACCTGGGCCTGGTTCGAGGAGAGCAGGTTCAGCTGCTGGCGGATGTTGGCGTTGTTGGTCATCTGCTGGTGCACCTGCACCGGACCCGAGACGCGGGTCTGGTCCGGCAACTCCAGCACCTGCAACGTCGGCCGCCCGTCCTGGTACGACCCGGAGATCAGCGCGGCCAGGTTCTGCCGGCCGTTCGGGGTGACCGCGCTGGTCAGCTGGAAGCGCGGCGCGTCCTGCTCGGGCAGCTGGGTGTAGAGGTAGTACGGCGGCTGCTTCACCCCGCTGTCCGGCGCGTCCGGCACGTTCGGCACCTGCCAGAAGTCCTGCCCCGAGTAGAAGTCGCCGGGGCTGGTGACGTGGAACCGGGTCAGCAGGTTGCGCTGCACCTTGAACAGGTCGGCCGGGTAGCGGAAGTGGTCGGCCAGCGCCGGCGGGATCTCCGCGCGCGGCTTGACCAGGTCGCCACCGAACGCCTTGTTCCAGGCCTTGAGCACCGGGTCGTTCTCGTCGAACTCGTAGAGGGTGACCGTGCCGTCGTACGCGTCGACCGTCGCCTTGACCGAGTTGCGGATGTAGTTGACGTTCTCCCGGGCCAGCTGGATGGTGCCCCGGCCGGTCAGCTCGTCGGTGGTCTCCTGCTGGAGGTTGACCCGCTCGGCGTACGGGTAGGTGGCCGAGGTGGTGTAGCCGTCCACGATCCACAACACCCGGCCGTCGACGACCGCCGGGTACGGGTCGCCGTCCAGGGTGAGGAACGGCGCGACCTTCTCCACCCGGTCCCGCGCGTTACGCACGTAGAGCAGCTTGGAGTTCTCGTTGACCGCCTCGGAGAGCAGGAAGTTCGCCTCCTGCTCCTTGATCGCGTAGAGCAGCCGCCGGGTGAACGAGCCGATCTCGACGCCACCCTCACCGCTGTAGGTGTAGTAGGACTCACGGCCCTCGCCGCTCTCGCCGGCCGGCCGGTCGAACTCGGCCGGGCTGGCGTCCGGGTTGGGCCTACCGACGATGGCGTAGTCGCCGTCCTGCATCCGCTCGCCGTAGTAGATCCGGGGCTGGCTGGCCGGGATCAGGTCGCTCGGCGAGGAGCAGGACTCCTGCGACCGCTCGCCGAGGAAACCGGAAACGAAGTACGGCTGACCACCGCAGACCACCTGGTTGGCGGGGGCGGCCACCACCCCGTACCCGTGGGTGTAGACGGTGTGCCGGTTGATCCAGTTGCTCTGCTGGGCGGTCAACTC
This sequence comes from Micromonospora zingiberis, assembly GCF_004331455.1. GTDB lineage: Bacteria > Actinomycetota > Actinomycetes > Mycobacteriales > Micromonosporaceae > Micromonospora > Micromonospora zingiberis. Next base: position 252,074 of record NZ_SJJR01000006.1, on the reverse strand, counting down.
GCCGTAGTTGATCTCGCGTACGCCGACCACGTAGTCCTGGGTCTTGCCGGCGACGGTGTAGCGGTCGATGTCCAGCTTCGGGCCGAAGTCGTAGAAGCCACGGACCTGCTGCAACTGGGTGTAGGTCTCGCTGACCAACTGGGGGTCGAGCAACCGGGCGTTCGGCACCACCGAGGTGTCGGTGGCCAGGCTCTCCGGCGGGGTCAGGTTGTTGGCGGCGTACGCCGAGTGTTTCGCGATGTCCAACCCGTACGAGGCGCGGGTGGCCTCGATGCTGCGCTGGATGTACGGCGCCTCCTTGTCCCGGGCGCTGGGCTTGACCTCGAAGGTCTGCACCGCCCAGGGATAGATGCCGCCGATCGCCACCGCGGAGACGCCGAGCAGCGCCAGCGAGATGCCCGGCCAGACCAGGTTGCGCATCCAGGCGTTGGAGAACACGATGATCGCGATCGCCACCACCACGGAGATGTAGGCGAGGATCTCCTTGGCCGGCAGCAGCGCGTTGATGTCGGCGTAACCGGCACCGTAGACGCCCACGCCGTCGTTGTACTCAAGCAGCATGGAGCGCCGGTCCAGCACGTACGCGACCGCCTTGAGCAGCACGAAGACCGCGACCAGCGAACTCAGGTGAGCACGGGCGGCGTTGGTCATTCGGTCACCCACGCCCTGCAGGCGCACCCCGCCGAACAGGTAGTGCACGGCCAGCGAGCCGATCAGGGCCAGCACCACGGCGGTGAAACCGAGGCCGAGCAGGAACCGCCAGAACGGCAACTGGAAGACGTAGAAGCCGAGGTCGGCACCGAACTCCGGGTCCTTGACGCCGAAGTCGCCGCCGTTACGGAAGAGCAGCCACTGGGTCCAGCGGCTCTGGGCGGACAGTCCGGCGAACAGCCCCACGATCACCGCGGACAGCGCGATCCACAGCCCGAGGCGCGGCCCGAGCAGCATCCGGTACCGCTCCAGCGTGGCCTGTTCCGGCGAGTGCGGCCGGTTGCGCGGCCGCAGTCGTTGGGCGAGCCAGAGGTTGCCTCCGATGATCAACGCCATCCCCGCGGCGGCGGCCAGGAAGAGCACCAGCCGGGTGAGGAGTACGCCGGTGAAGACGGACGTGTAGTCGACCTCGGAGAACCAGAGCCAGTCCGTCCAGGCCTGCACCCCCCAGCCAAGCAGGGTGAACAAGACGAACACCCCGATCAGTACGCCGACTGTGACGCGTCCGCGTCGGCTCATCCTCGGCAGGGGGCTGCTGCTACGCATGACCACTGTTGGCTCCGCACGCTCGATATGATCGGCACCGACCAGGCACCCAGAGTACGGGGTGTTCCTGAACGCATCCGCGCAAGGTCGCGTGGCTGCTGCCGCGAGGGCCCGCCGGCCGCCGGTACGCGCCCCGCGTCATCCCTGCTCAGAGGCTTGATCGTCAGCCGGGGCGGCAGGCCACCGGACGGGTCAGCAATGGGTCGGTTCACCGCCGGCGCGCATCGTCTCCAGCGCGGCCAGCGCCTCGTCGAGCGTGCCCACCTTCACCAGCGGCAGGTCCGGCTGCCGGTTGCGTACCGCCTCGGCGCAGTTGGCCGCCGGCACCAGGAAGGCCGTCGCCCCGGCGCGCTTCGCCCCGACCAACTTCTGCGGGATGCCACCGATCGGACCGACCTGACCAGCGTCGTCGATGGTGCCGGTGCCGGCGATGACCCGGCCACCGGTCAGATCCTCCGGGGTCAACTTGTCGATGATGCCCAGCGCGAACATCAGGCCGGCGCTGGGACCGCCGATGTCCTTCAGGTCGATGGAGAGGGTGAACGGGTGCGGCTGCTGCTGCCCGATGTCGACCCCGATGCGGGGGCGGCCGTCGATCTCCCGGCTGGTGATCGTGGCGGTGTCGGCGGCCCCGTCGCGGGTGTACCCGATCCGCAGCGCCGTGCCCGCCGGTTTCGCCCTGATCAGCTCGGTCAGCCGGGAGGCCAGCGGCACGGTCTCGCCGTCCACCGAGGTGATCACGTCGCCCTCCTGGAGCACCCCGGCGGCCGGGCCGTCGGCGGACACCCCCTTGACCACGACCTGCACCTCGTACCCGAGCTTGCGCAGCGCGGCGGTCTCCGCGCTGGTCTGTGAGACCTGGAAGTCCTCGGCGTTGCGCTGTTCGACCTGCTCCCGGCTCTCTCCCGGCGGGTAGACCAGCTCGCGTGGCACCACCGCCTGGTCGTCGGCGAGCCAGCCCTGGATGGCCGCCCGCAGCTTGACGCTGGGCTGCACACCCACCGTGGTCAACCGCAGTTGACCAGCGGAGGTGGAGGTGTCCCGGCCGGTAACCTGGATCACCTGCTTGCCGTCCTCCTGACCGAGGGTGTCGACGGTCGGACCAGGACCGAGAACCACGTACGGGACGGGCGCACCGAGCACCCCGATGCTGAGTAGAGCGGTGAGCAGAGCACCGAGAAGGACGGTCACGCCGCGACGTCTCATGCGGCAGAGCGTACCGATCCGGGCCACAGCGTCCGGGCGGCACGACGGCGACTTCGCCCTCAGCGCAACAGCGGCGCGGGCGACCTGGGGTGCGGCACGCGTACCGTAGACGTCGTGCCTGATATTCCGTTCGGTTTCGCGCTACCGGGTGGGCAGCCGCCCGATCCCAACGACCCCGCGCAGATGCAGCAGTTCATGTCGCAGTTGCAGCACCTGCTCTCCGCGCCGGGAAGCGGGCCGGTCAACTGGGACCTGGCCCGCCAGGTCGCGGCCAGCCAGCTCGCCGCGGCGGGCGACCCGGCGGTCTCGCCGTACGAACGAAATTCCGTCGAGGAGGCGCTGCGCATCGCCGACCTCTGGCTGGAGCCGGCCTCCGCGCTGCCCTCGGGCATCCGGACCGTGGTGGCCTGGAACCGCAACGAATGGATCTTCAAGACTCTCGACGTCTGGCGCAAGCTGTGCGATCCGGTGGCCAGCCGGATGGTCGGCGCGATGGGTGACCTGGTGCCGCCGGAGGCCCGCGCCCAGCTCGGCCCGATGCAGTCGATGGTGGCGACGCTGGGCGGCGCGCTCTTCGGCGGGCAGCTCGGCCAGGCACTCGGCTCGCTCGCCGCGGAGGTGCTCTCCGCCGGTGACATCGGCCTGCCGCTCGGCCCGGCCGGCACGGCCGCGCTGATCCCGGCCAACATCCGCAGCTACGGCGAGGGCCTCGAACTGCCCGAGGACGAGGTACGCCTCTACGTGGCGCTGCGTGAGGCGGCACACCAGCGACTCTTCGAGCATGTGCCGTGGCTGCGCGGGCACGTGCTCAACGCGGTGGAGACCTACGCCGCCGGCATCCGGGTCAACCGGGAGGCGATCGAGGAGGCGATGGGTCGCGTCGACCCGACCGACCCGGAGTCGATGCAGGCCATCGCCCTGGAGGGGATCTTCACTCCGGAGGACAGCCCGACGCAGAAGGCGTCGCTGGCCCGGTTGGAGACCGCCCTCGCGCTGGTGGAGGGCTGGGTCTGTCACGTGGTGGACGGCGCGGCGGCCGGCCGACTGCCGAACCTGGTGGCGCTGGGCGAGGCGTTCCGTCGGCGCCGGGCGGCCGGCGGGCCGGCCGAGCAGACCTTCGCCGCACTTGTCGGTCTGGAGCTGCGGCCCCGCCGGCTGCGGGAGGCTGCGGCGCTCTGGGCGGCGCTCACCGAGCACCGGGGCATCGGCGGCCGGGACGCGCTGTGGGGACACCCCGACCTGCTCCCCTCCGACGAGGACTTCGCCGACCCGGTGGCCTTCGCCATGGCCGACGTCGACCTGATGAGCGAGTTGGAGAACTTCGACTTCACCGCGCCCGGCGGCCCGGAGGAGAAGGCCCCGGGCGAGACGGACCGGCGGGACGAACCGCCGGGCGGTGGCACCCCGTCCTGATCACCGCTGGGGTGCGGGATCCGGCGGGATCGGGTTCGAGTGGTTTTCGCGGCGTCGCCGAGGCCACTCGAACCCGGATCGGGCAGCTGTCAGGCCATCCCGTGCCGGCCGGCGCCGGACAGTAGCGCCCGGGTGTTCTCCCAGCCGGCCAGGGCGGGGTCGAGCCGGGCCAGGTCCGCCGGGCCGCGCAGCCGGTGCCAGGACGGCGTGACCGCCAGGTCGCCCGGGCGGGGCGCCGCCGCGCGCACGGCCGCCGGCACCGCAGCGTCGAGATCCAGCGGCGGCAGCCAGCGCGGTACGGGCAGCCGGGCCGCCGCACCCAGCAGGCCCGAGCCACCCTCGACGGGTGCGACCGCGACCGGACGGCTGGTCAGCGGGCGCAGCAGTTTGCCGATGGTGAGCCCCGGCAGGTCCGGTGCGTCACCGGCGACCACCGCCGCCTGCTCGTACCGGCCGGGCACCGGTTGGACGTCGCCCGGGTCCGGCGCTGCTCCGTCACCGCCACCCAGCGCGGCGAACACGGCGTTCGGGGTCGGTTCGGGCACTTCGTAGACGCTGGTGCCGGGCCAGATCACCGCGTCGGCCAGCCAGCGGTCCGCCGGGGTGACCGCCACTGCGGTGTCCGCCTCGTTGAGCGTGGCGAGCAGGTCCACCACGTCCTCGGCGAGCGCCGTACGCCAGTCGCCCGGGTCGATGCCGGGCGGCGCCCAGGTGACCGGCGCGAGCAGAGCCACCACCACACGTCGGGCCATCCCCCGACCCTACGCCGGCCAGATCTGGCGTGCCCCACCGGCGGGGCGCTCCCGGGGCCGTCCGGCCGCGCCTACCCGGGCGCGGTGCTGCGGGCGGTGTTGCCTGGCTCGTCGGCGGTCAGGGGGTACCGGAGACGGCCGCCACACCCTCCAGGTAGCCGCGGGCGCGTTCGGTCTTCGGGTACCTGCCGACCAGCGCCCAGAACTCGGCGTTGTGACTGGCCACGATGAGGTGCACGAGTTCGTGCAGCAGCACGTAGTCGATGACCCAGTCCGGCATCTCCTGGATCCGGTGCGACAACCGGATGGACCGGTCCGCCGGGGTGCAGGAGCCCCAGCGGCCGTTCTGGTTGCTCACCCACCGGACGCTGGCCGGTAGCGCCTGGTTGCCGTACTCGGCCAGGTAGAGCTTGATCAGTCGGCCGGCGCGCACCAGCAGTTCCGCGTCCGAGCGGGCCAGCCGGCCCTCCCGGGCGGCGAGCCGGGCGAGCATCCGGTCGACCCACTCGCTCTCCTCGGCCCGGGAGAACTGGTCCGGGATGAGGACGACGACGCGCTCACCGTCGCGGTAGGCGGACACCGTGCGTCGCCGGCGCTGGCTGCGCCGTACCTCGACGACCGGCTTCCGCGGCCCAGCCATCAGTGGACCGCGCAGCCTCGGTTTGCTGTCACGATGGCAAGGTAATGCGTTGCGACCAGGGGTCCGCAAGGGTCAACCCCACGACACGCGCCCGGAAAATGGTGATTGGTCGCCAGGAGTCCCGAAAAATTTCTTGCCGGACCGGCGTCCGGCATCACGATCACGCTTCGTGAGGGCCGACGAGCTGTCACACCAGCCACGCACCACGCTAGGTGATCATTGCAGCAGGACACCGAACGGGGGCGCCGGGCCCCGCCAGGCGGGCACGACCAGCGAATTTGCGGGCCTCCGGTCGGCGTGTCCCCGCGAAACTGGCTGATCTGGCCCGATTCGGCGTGCACACTCTCGACGTCGCCTTGCTCACAGTGGCAATGCGCAGCTGACATGGAACCGCCCACACCTGGGTAGGGTCCGCCAACCAGCGGTCACGTGGGTGGCCGCGGAAAAGACCAGCGCCGGACGCCGTACGCGACCGCCGCCGGTAACCCGCCGGGCCGGTATCGACCGGCGGACGAGACGAGGAGGGCAACGTGGCCGACCAGGCCCAGACCTACAACGGTTACTGCGTCAAGTGCAAGGAGAAGCGGGACTTCGAAGGCCGCGTCGAGGTCTCGAAGACCGGCATGAACATGGCCAAGGGCAAGTGTCCGGTGTGTGGCACAACAGTGAACCGCATCCTCGGCAAGGCCAAGGTCTGACGTACGCGTTCCGCGAGCGGGGGTGGCCACCGGCCACCCCCGCTCGCGTGTCCGGCTGACTGTCGGACGGCCGACTCCAGTTACCCGCCGGTTGTGGATATCTCGGCAAATCCTGTGGACAGCGCTGGATCTGGGGCTGCCCACCTGTGGACAACGATCGACGGAGAGCGGGGATTCGGTCACTATTCGTGCCCATGCCGTCATCCCTTCCGTCCCCCCGCCCCACCCTGTTGCCCGGACTCAGCCGACTCTGGCGCGACCGGCACACCCTCCAGCTCGGGCTCGACCAGGAACGGGCCGTCCTCGTGGAGATCGCGGACCCACGGGCCGCCGGGCTACTCGACCTGCTCGACGGCGCCCACAGCGAACGGCAGGTGTTGACCGGGGCGGATGCGCGTACCGAGCACGCCCGCACCCTGCTCGACGCCCTGCGCTCCGCCGGACTGGTGGTGCCGGCGCACACCCTCGTGCCCCGCGAGCTCACCGGAGCACGCCGCGCCCGGCTGGCCACGGAGGCCGCCGCGTTGGCGCTCGTCGCCGCCCGGCTCCCGGGAACCCCCGCCCAGGTGCTCCGTCGCCGCCTGGCCAGCCGGGTCACGGTCACCGGCGCCGGCCCGCTCGGCGCCGCCATTGCCGTGGCCCTGGCCCAGGCCGGCGTCGGCCACGTCCACCCCGACCTGCCCGGCCCGGTCCGGCCGATCGACCTGGTCGGCACCGGCATCGCAGCCGGCGAGATCGGCCGTCCGCTCAGCCCGGCGGTCCGGGCCGCCGTGGACCGCTCGGCACCCGGCACCGGCACCAACCCGCCGCGCCGGCCACGACCCGACCTGGTGATCCAACTGGGCGCCGACCGACCCGCCGCACTCCTGGCCGCCGGCCACGCCCAGCGGCGGCAACCACACCTGCTGGTCGACATTCGGGAGGGTGTCCCGGTGATCGGGCCGCTGGTCCGGCCACCGGACGGGCCCTGCCTGGGCTGCCTCGACCTGCACCGCACCGACCGTGATCCCGACTGGCCGACGCTGGCCGCCCAGCTCGCCAGCCGCCCGGTCACGCCGAGCTGCGCCGCGAGCGTGCTGCTGGCGGCCACCGCGGTCGCGGTCGGCGAGGCCCTGCACCAGCTCGACGGAGGCACGCCGGAGACCCTCGGCGCAGCGATCGAGATCATTTCGCCGGGCAACCTCCGGCGCCGCCACTGGCCGCCGCATCCCCGCTGCGGGTGCTCGCGTACCAAGGTGCCTGGTGGCCAGCCCGGCCGCACAGCAGCAGCGGGCCCACGGAGTCGGTAACAATGGCCAGGTGACCGACATCCCGCGCCGGGCCGTCTCCCGGACCGCCAAGCTCGCCGCTCTGCCGCTCGGCTTCGCCGGCCGGACCGTCCTCGGCATGGGAAAGCGCGTCACCGGGCTCGCCTCTGACGTGATCTCAGCGGAGATCCAGCAGCGTACGGCCGAGCAGTTGTTCAGCGTCCTCGGCCAGCTCAAGGGTGGGGCGATGAAGTTCGGCCAGGCGCTGTCGGTCTTCGAGGCCGCGCTGCCGGAAGAGATCGCCGCGCCCTACCGGCAGGCCCTGACCAAACTCCAGGAAGCCGCCCCACCGCTACCGGTCGCCAGCGTGCACAAGGTGCTCGCCGAGCAACTCGGCCCCGCCTGGCGGGACCGGTTCGTGAGCTTCGACGACTCCCCGGCCGCCGCGGCCAGCATCGGCCAGGTGCACCGCGCGGTGTGGCGGATGCCGGACGGCACGGGTCGCGCCGCAGCCGTCAAGATCCAATATCCGGGCGCCGGTGACGCGCTGCTCGCCGACCTCAAACAGCTCTCCCGGTTGGGCGGCATGTTCCGGGCCATCCAGCCGGGGCTGGACGTCAAACCGCTCCTGGCCGAGTTGCGGGAGCGAATCACCGAGGAGTTGGACTACGAGTTGGAGGCGGAGTCGCAGCGCGCCTTCGCCACCGCGTACGCGGACGACGCCGAGATCTACGTACCGATGGTGTTCTTCGCCTCGCCCCGGGTGCTGGTCACCGAATGGGTCGAGGGCACGCCGATGGCCGACATCATCCGGGAGGGCAGCGAGCAGCAGCGCAACGAGGCGGGGCGGCTGATGGCCACCCTTCACCTGTCGGCACCCGCGCGGGCCGGATTGCTGCACGCCGACCCGCACCCCGGCAACTTCCGGCTGCTCCCCGACGGCCGGCTCGGAGTGATCGACTTCGGCGCGGTGGCCCGGATGCCGGACGGAACCCCGGAACCCATCGGCCGCATCGCGGGTCTCGCCCTGCGCGGCGACGCCGACGAGGTGGTCGCCGGCCTACGGTCCGAGGGCTTCGTCAGCTCCGACGCTCCGATCGACGCCCACGGGCTGCTGGAGTTCCTGCGTCCGATGCTCGATCCGATCGCCACCGACGAGTTCCGGTTCACCCGGGCCTGGCTGCGGGCCGAGGCCGCCCGGCTGGCGAACCCACGCTCACCGGCGTACCAGTTCGGTCGGCAGCTCAACCTGCCGCCGTCGTACCTGCTCATCCACCGGGTGACCCTCGGGTCGATCGGCGTGCTGTGTCAACTGGAGGCAAAGGCGCCCTATCGCGGCATCCTGGAACGCTGGCTGCCCGGCTTCGCCGCGGTCAGCTGACCACGCCACCGCCCCGCGCCACCACTCGCCCGCATCACGGCGCGTCCGCCACGGCCCGCCGACGCCACCGCTCGCATGCGCCACCGACCTTGCCGCGCCACCGGCCGCATGCGCCACCAACCTTCCCGCGCGACCGGTCGCAAAAGCACTTTGTTAACAAGGGGCCCCTTTACCACCGGAGGCGTTAACAGGGGGCCCTTCCTTGCACACGCGTCGGCGGGCGGGGACTTGACGTCCCCGCCCGCCGGTTCGGTGTGGTGGTACTACAGAGCGCCCAGTTCGCGGGCCGACCGGGTGCGGACGGCCATGGCGACGGTACGGGCGGATCGGGTTGCCTCAGTGCTCGTGGTGATGCGACCGGCCTGAGGCCGGAGCATTCGAGCCCTCGACAACGCTTCGTGAAGTAGTTGCATTTCGGCGACTCCGCTGGGCAGGTGCAACATGGGGGTCTGCTTTCTCTCGGCCGGTGCGGTACCGGCGGGGATGGTCCGGTTCGGGAACATGTCAGGCAGCCAGCCGGACGGCGCTGCGCGAGGTGGCAAGGCCATTGGCCGCCAACCGCGCCTCGGCCTCGACCCGCAGCGCGGCGTCACGGGCGAGGTCCTCCTTACGCGGGCGGCCACGGGGCCGCTTGCGCGGTACGACCGCGCCACGCTCGAAGATCTCGCCACCCCAGACGCCCCAGGGCTCGGCCCGCTCGACCGCGCCGGCGAGGCACTCGACGCGCAGCGGGCAGTCCCCGCAGAGCGACTTGGCCACGTCCAGGTCGGTGGGCGAGTCGGAGAACCACAGGTCGGGGTCGAACTTCCGGCAGGGCAGGTTCGCCTCGGTCTCGACGTTCAGGTCGAGCGGGGCCAACGCCAGACTCATCTCCCGGTCACCTCTCTCTCATTTCGATCTCGTGGATCGCTGGTCCGACGTACTTCGGCGGTGCAAAAAACTAAGGCCGCGGATCCCGGTATGCGGGTTCCGCGGCCTCAAGGTGAGCCGGTGGTCTGGTGGTCAGACCGGTCTACCTCGAGGTGGAACACCGCGGACGTCCATCCGCTTGTTGGCGCCATCGACGCCCTTACCCGTGAAGCCACTGGTGCCCTGGATCCCGTTCGGCGCCGACGCAAGGATCAGCTCGGCCTGAACCTCGCCCTGGTGCACCTGCGGAGCCCACGGTCGCGCATTGGCAACGGTCGCCCGGACAGCCGACAGCGGAACCACGGCGACAGTCAGGGCAGCCGACAGCGGAGCGACGGCAACGGGCAGCGCCATCGGACGCTGGTAGACGGAGCTCTCCATTGGGGCCACCTCCTTCGACGTTCACTCGTGGTCGACTCGGACATCCCCCGTGAGCAGCCCGAACAGGGCCCCTCCCGAGGTGTGTCCTGAGGCTATGCCGGCCGGTAGGGCGAGGGCAAACGAATTAACGGCCTGATTCAGAAACTTTTCTGTGGGCAGATTTCCTCGACCGCCGCGCCGCCCACCAACGCCAGCACGGCCTCGCCGTACAGGCCCAGCTTGCGGGGGCCGATCCCGGCGATGGCGACGAGTTCCTCGGCCCGGCCCGGGCGCCGTTCGGCGAGCGCGACCAGGGTGGCGTCGGTGAAGACGACGTAGGCGGGCACCTTCTGCGTGTCCGCCACCCGGGACCGCCACTCACGCAGCCGCTCGTGCAGTTCGTCGTCGATGTCGGAGGGGCAGGTCGCGCAGCGACCCAGCTTGCGGTCCGGCCCGGCGAGCAGGGTCGTGCCGCAGATCCGACAGGAGACGATCCGGTTGGCCCGCCGCTGGGCACCGGGGGCCGGGCGGGTACCGGCGGCCCGCTCCGCCGGGCCGGACGGGGAGAGCTGGGGCAGGAAGCGGCAGGGCCGCCGGGCCCGCCCGCCCGGCGAGCGTGCCGAGGCGTACGACAGCCAGAGCCACTGGCGGGCCCGGGTAATGCCGACGTAGAGCAGCCGGCGCTCCTCCTCGACCTGCTCGGTGGTGCGGGCGTACGTGGTGGGCAGGGTGCCCTCGGCCAGGCCGACCAGGAACACCGCGTCCCATTCCAGGCCCTTCGCCGAGTGCAGGGAGGCCAGCGTGACGCCCTCCACGGTCGGCGCGTGCTGCTGTGCCGCCCGCCGGGCCAGTTCGTCGGTGAAGTCGGCCAGGGTGACCGGGCGCTCGACGGTGGCCGCCGCGCCGAGCGGCAGGAGCTGCGGTGTGGCCGCGTACTCCTCGGCGAGCTGGACCAGCGCGGCCAGCGCCTCCCAGCGTTCCCGGGCGGCCCCGCCGGGCGGAGGCGAGTCGGCGGCCCAACCGACGGCCGCCAGCGCCTCGACCACCGCCACCGGCAGTGGCGTCTCGCCGGGTATCGATCGGGTGGCCGCGCGCAGCGCCACCATCGCCTGGCGTACCTCGACCCGTTCGAAGAACCGCTCGGCCCCCTGCACCACGTACGGCACACCCGCCTCGGCGAGCGCCTTCTCGTACGCCTCAGACTGGGCGTTGGTGCGGAACAGCACGGCGATCTCGCGGGCCGGCGTGCCGGCCTGCACCAGCGCACGGCAGCGGGCGGCGACCGCGTTGGCCTCCGCCGGCTCGTCGGTGAAGATCCGCCGCTCCGGCTCGGGACCGGCCGGGCGCTGGCCGACCAGTTCCAGGCGCAGCCGGGCCTCGGTGCCCCGCGCCTGGGAGATGACGGCGTTGGCCAGGCCGACCACCTGCGGGGTGGAACGGTAGTCGCGGACCAGCCGGACCACGGTGGCGTCACGGTGCCGGCGCGGGAAATCGACCAGGTACGACGACGTCGCCCCGGTGAACGAGTAGATCGTCTGGCTGGCGTCGCCGACCACGGTCACGTCGTCCCGGCCGCCCAGCCAGGCGTCCAGCAGCCGTTGCTGCAACGGGTTGACGTCCTGGTACTCGTCGACGACGAAGTGCCGGTACTGGCTGCGGACCTGCTCGGCGACGTCCGGGTGCTCCTCGATGCCCCAGACCGCGGCCCGTAGCACGTCCTCGAAGTCGATCACCCCGTTGGCGCGCTTGAGTTTCTCGTACGCGGCGAAGACCTCGGCGACCTTGGCCGGCTCGTACGGTGTCTCGCGCAGCGCCTTGGCCGCCGCCACCACGTACTCCCCCGGCTCTACCAGGGAGGACTTGGCCCACTCGAACTCACCGGCGAGGTCCCGGGCGGCCGTCCGGTCGGCCCGCAGCCCGGCCCGGGCGGCGGCGAGGGTGACCAGCCGGACCTTGCTGTCCAGCAGCTCCGGCATGGCCCGCCCGCCGAGCAGCCGGGGCGCGAAGTAGCGCACCTGGCGCAGCGCCGCCGCGTGGAAGGTACGTGCCTGCACGCCGGCCACGCCGAGTTGGGCGAGCCGATGGCGCAGTTCGGCGGCGGCCCGGGCGGTGAAGGTGACCGCGAGCACATGCCGGGCGGCCATCTCACCGGTCAACGACCGGTACGCGATCCGCGACGTCACCGCCCGCGTCTTGCCGGTGCCGGCACCGGCCAGTACGCAGACCGGCCCGGCGGGGGCGGTGACCGCCGAGCGTTGCTCGGGGTCGAGCCCGGCGAGCACGCGTTCAGCCGCGGAGTTGACCACCACAACGGGGAATTGTCTCAGCTGCCCCGGACGTTGCAGCGGATAGCCTGTGCTGATCAGCACCCAGCCGGGCCCGACGTTGGAGGATCTGACCATGCTGACGATGTACTCGACTCCCTGGTGCGGCTACTGCCACCGGCTGAAGTCGCAGCTCGACCGGGAGGGGATCGCCTACCAGGTGGTCGACATCGAGCAGGATCCGGCGGCCGCTGACTTCGTGATGAGCGTCAACGGCGGCAACCAGACCGTCCCCACGCTGCGTTTCGCCGACGGCAGCTCGCTGACCAACCCGTCGATCACCCAGGTCAAGCAGCACCTGGCCAGCATCGCCGCGTAACCAGACAGTGGCGGTTCACCCCGACGAGAGAGGGGTGAACCGCCACTGCGGTGTCAGCAACCGTGCCGGGGATCAGAACTCACACTGGTTGGGGAACTTGATGCAGGTGGTGATCGTGGCGCCCCGCGCCGGGATCTCCGCCCACCGGTCGGCGTCCACGGTCGCCAGCGAGCCGTCGCTCATCGCGTCGACGATGGCCCAGAGCCCGACGACGTTCTGCTTGACGATGTAGCCGCTGCTCTTGTGGCCGATGCCGCCGCGCGACTCGAAGAACATCGCGTTGGTGCGCCAGTTGGCGTACTCACCCTGCGGGCCGGGCCCGTTCAGCATCGAGGCCGAGGTGACGCCCTCCGGAATGTTGATGTACGGGTAGCGGGTCACGTTGACCACGCCGCTCTTGCCGGCGGCGTCCGCGGCCACCACGCCCATCCGGCGTACGGTGTTCCACTGCTCGGAGGTGAGCATGCCGGGGTCGAGCGAGATGCCCACCGAGAACGTCGTCATCTCGTCGGTGTCGTCGACGTAGTACGTGCCCTGGTGGTGCAGGTCGATCATGTGGTGCGGCAGGAAGTCGGCCCAGGCGTACCAGAATGCCTGTGACTCGACGGCGCGGTGCCGGGTGTAGCTGGTGAAGTTCCGCTCGGGCAGCGGGGCTTGGCCAAGGCCGACCCGGACGGCGTTGAGCTGGTCGAAGATCCGGCGGTCGACCCCCCAGTCGCGGTTGAGGTCGATGTTGTGGATGCTGTCCTGCCGCCGGTACGCCTCGAAGCCGTCGGGGTTGTAGAGCGGGATGATCGCGAAGCTGACGTTCTCCAGGACCTCACGCGCGTGCTTGCCGCCGGACACCAGGGTCTTCAGGAAGTCCAACGAGGCTTCGGCGCCGTACGGCTCGTTTCCGTGGATCCGGCCCTGGATCCAGACCCGGGTGCTACCGGTGCCGATGTATGCGACTTCCAGCGGGCGGCCCTGGCCGCTGCGGCCGACCTCCTCCACCCGGAGAGCACCCTTGCTGCGGGCCTCCAACGAGCGGAGTTCGGCGGAGACCTCCGCGGCGCTGAGCATCGAGGAGCGGTTGACGGTCTCTTGGCTTGGCGGAACGAACGGCCCGTTCGCGTTCGCCACCCCGGGCGCCACCGTGGGGGCGAGGAGCAGCGCGGCAAGCAGGGCTACGTGGCGGCGGCGTGGTCTGGTCACTGGGTGACGTCCCTTCTGAGGTTTGTCGCGGCAGCACCCCAGCCAGATCTCGCTGCGACCCCCTTTCGCGCTGCGGGCTGGCCGGAATGCAGCCTTCCTAACCGGAAGGCCATGCGGTGTGATCATTCAACGAGGGCCGTTTTTGCAGGTCAAGGCTCGATGTCAACTTCCGTCGAATGTGCAGCGATGGACGGGCGAGCCGCTGCCGAATGTTCGGCGTCTGGCGGATGGATTTCGCTCAAATCCCTGGCAAAGACGAAAAAGGATCTGATCATCGGGTTTGCCGCAGTCATGGCGGTTGCTGCGGAGGACACAGCCGGGCAGCGCCAAACCGTCTAATACGGCGTACTCCTCGTCTTCCGGCCATCCGCGCCGGAGCCCGGGCTGCGGTCAGCGGCCCGGGTTTCTGGCCAGAATGACGGCATCGTCCTTCCGGTCCTCGATGGCCGGACGCGGTGCCGGAATCCGGGGACGCGCCGGCCGCCCGGCCGGCGGGCTGAGCCGGCGCCCACCCCAGAGGTAGCCGGCGGCGAGCAGGGTGGCCAGTCCGACCAACGTGAACACCTGCCGGTAGTCGAGCACGCCGACGAGCAACGCCCCCAGGCCGATCGAGATCGCCTGCGGCAACCTGACCACGGCCTCGGAGGCGGCGGCGACCCGGCCGAGAAGTTCGGGCGGGGTGCGTCGCTGGACCAGCGTGTGCAGACCGACCAGGGTCAGCGGCAGCGACACGCCGGCCATCAGCACGGCGACGAAGCCGAGCCACATGTTCGGGTACCCCAGCGCCAACGCGGCCGGCCCGAAGAACGCCACACCGGCGGCGAGGGTGCCCAGCTCGCCGAGCCGGCGCAGCACGGCGGCCGAACACAGCCCACCGACCAGCCCGCCGACGCCCTGCACGGTGACCAGTACGCCGACGAACGCCGCGTCCCGGCCGAGCCCCTGGTCGACGTACGCGAAGATGAGCGACTCCGTGAAGCCCATCACCAGCGAGCCGAGCCCGTAGCCGACCAGCGCCCGCCGGATCGCCCGTTCGTGGACGAGGTGGCGCAGGCCGGCGACGAGCTGGCTCGGCCAGCGCCGCGCGGCGGTGGACTCGTCGCCCGGACGGTCGGGCGAAGCGGCGAAGCGCCGACCGCCCACCACAGCGGCGGCGATCAGGAAACCGGCCATCCCGGCGGCGGCCAGCATGCCGCCACCGAGCAGCGCGTAGAGTCCGGCGCCGGCCAGCGGGCCGATCAGCCGCAGGCCCTGGCGGACCGTCTGGAGCACCCCGTTGGCCTCACCGAGCAGGTCGGCGGGGACCAGTTCGCGGATCAGCCGGCTGAGCACCGCGCCGACCGTGAGGTTCGACAGGCCGTAGAGCGCGGCCACCCCGTAGATGATCCACATGTGGCCCGCGTCGCGTACCGCGAAGAGCGGGGTGAGCAGCAGCGCCATGGCGAGGTTGGTGGCCACGAAGACGCGACGCCGCGGATACCGGTCGACGAACCAGCCGACCAGCGGCGCGAGCGCCCGTGGGGCGATGATCACGAAGATGGTGGCGCCGGCGAGGCCGTCCGATCCGGTCAGGTCCTTCACCCAGATGGCGAGCGCCAGCAGCAGGATCGACTCCGCGGTCATGCTGGCCAGCAGACCGCCGAAGAGCAGGCGAAAATCCGGGTGTCTCAGGACGGTGCGCATTGGTCCCTCCGGGGGTGGCGCGACGGGCGCGGCAGACGCCTCGGCCGGGCTCCGGCGACGCAGGTCGCGGTGGCCCCACCCGGTGTCGGGTCTGCGCATTTCTGATGACACGCCCTCCGCCGGAACCTCCGGCGCCGGTCGCGACGTCCATACTGACCGTGGGGGGCGAATTTCATACAGTTACCGTCGCGTCCGCGGCGGTCGACGGAAAAGAGGACACCGTGCCTCCAGCCTCACCCGGCCCGATCCGGCGCCGCCGCCGGCTCGGCCTTGAGCTGCGCCGACTGCGCGAGGCCGCCGGCCTTACCGGGGACCAGGTCATCGAGCACATCGGCTGGGCCTCCGCATCCAAGTTGTCCCGGCTGGAGAACGGTCGCAGCCGGCCGGACCCGCAGGACGTCCAAAACCTGCTCGACCTGTACCGCGTCGATGAGACGGTACGGTCCGAACTGCTCGGCATCGCCCAGGAGGCCGGCGACATCCGTGGCTGGCTGAAGAACTTTCCGGCGATGACGCAGCAGCAGCGCAGCTTCGCCGAACTGGAGGCGGGCTGCGCCGAGATCTCCGAGTACAACCCGGTTCTGGTGCCGGGGCTGTTGCAGACCCCCGGGTATGCCCGGATGCGGATCTCCTCGGCCTGGCAGGTCGACCAGGAGGCCGGCGATCCGGATACCGGGGAGGACATCGAGACCGAGATCAAGGCGCGGCTGGCGCGACAGTCACTGCTCAATCGAGGGACCGGCGCAGCCCGTTACACCGCGGTCCTGGAGGAGGCGGCGCTGGGCCACCGGGCCGGCCCGCCGGAGGTGCTCCGGGAGCAGTTGACGCAGCTGTGCGAGCTGGCCATGCTGCCGAACGTCACGCTGCACGTGCTGCTGCGGGACACTCCGATCGGCCAGTGGTACGTGCCGCCGACGGCGTTCTCCCTCTATCGGTTCGCCGATCCGCTCGATCTGGAGACGCTGGCCATCGAAGGTGGCTTCACCGACGTCATGTCGACCGACGTTATCGTCCTAAATCGCTATAAAGTGGTGTTCGAGTGGCTATGCACGGCGGCGCTCTCCGCAACGGACACCCTCACCTGGCTGATGGAATCGTCGGGACGGATGTCCAGCGCGGTAGCCGCGTCCGCCGTGGCGGCTGGCTCGGCAACGGCGCCGACCCAGCGCCGCGGCTCCGCAGGGCGCCTGACGGAACGGTGACCGGAACCGGACACCGTCGGGACGTGTCCCGCCGCTCGTACCCGTCGGTTCACCTCAGGAGCGCAACGATGCACAAGATCCGCAACACGCCGTCCGTCCTCGCCCAACTCGCCAACGCCCCCTGGCGCACCAGTACCCGCAGCCAGACCTCCAACTGCGTCGAGGTCGCACCGCTGCGAAACGGCCCCGCCGCAGTGGCGCTGCGCGACAGCAAGGACCGCGGCGGCCCGGTGCTGCTGTTCAACCGGGCCGGCTGGCTCGGCTTCATCTCCGGCGCCAAGAACGGTCAGTTCGACCTCAACTAGGCCCGGTGTCGAAGTCCTCGGTCGAGCCGAGGACTTCGGCACCCACGCCCTGGGCGCGTACCGCCCCACGGGACCGCCGGCACCGATGCCGGCGGTCCCGTCGTCGTCCAGTCTCGACGACCCCGATGAGCAGGGGTCGGATGATCGGGCGGGCCTGCACATCGATCCGCGCGTTTCACTTGCTGAGATGCGGTCCGGGCGTACGATGGCGGAGTAGTGACGTGGAACTTCCACCGTTCCACCCGTCGCGGCACATCCGGAGACCCCCATGCGTTTCCTGATCGTTCGCACCAGCATCCGCGCCGCCGCCGACGCCGACATCACGGCCGCCTGGGCCGGTGGCCGCCGGCTACGGGACGAGACCGCCCGGCCTGAGCCGCGCTGCCAGGTCGTGCACGCCGAGGACCGGGACGCTGCGCTCGTGCTCGCCCGCGCCCTCTCCACGGTCGGTGCCGTACGCGCCGGCAAGCAGCGGGTCAAGGTACTCCCGCTGGACGATTCCCGGCGGGCCCGCCCGGACGGGCCCGGCACCTGACCCGTACACGTCCGTCGTGGTCGACCGGCTCCCCCGCCGTGTTCCTCACCCAGCCGACCACGACGGCCCGTGTCCCCGACCCGTGGCCACCGCGGCAACGACGGTCACGGGTCGGGGCCGCACTCCCCCGCTCCCGCCCGCGCTCCCGCTCGGCGCGACGGTGTTAAGAGGGGCACCCTGCTATACACGAGGCGTTAATAGGGTGCCCTTCCTTACACCTCAGCTGTGGCCGTCGAACCAGCGGTGGATCAGGAACAGCGCGATCGACGACCGTGGGGGTAGGCGCAACTCGGCGCCGCCCACGTCGACCGGTCGACCGGCCAACGCCGCGCCGATCTCCTGCCGGGTGAACCAGCGGGCCTGGGCGATCTCGGTGGAATCGACCCGCACCGGGTGCGTCGGGTCGGCGGTCGCCAGGAAGCCGAGCATCAGCGAGCCGGGAAACGGCCACGCCTGGCTGGTCACGTACGTGACGTCGGCGACCGGGAGGCCGACCTCCTCGTGGACCTCCCGCAGCACCGTCGCCTCGGCCGACTCACCTGGCTCGACATAACCGGCCAGGCAGGAGAAGCGGCGCTGCCCCGCGGTGCTCGGCCAGGTGGCGTTGTTGCCGAGCAGGCACCGCCCGTCGACGCCGTCCACACCGTCGTGCACCAGCACGATCATCGCCGGATCGGTACGCGGCCAGACCCGCTCGCCCCCGGCGTCCACCCGGGACCAACCCCCCTCGTCCGCCCGGGTCGGCTCGCCGGTGACCGGGTGGTACAGGTGTCGCAGATGCCAGTTGGTCAACGCCAGTGCCGTGGTGAACAGGCCAGCGTCCCGGTCGCCGAGCAGGTGGCCGACCTGCCGCAGGTGCGCCGCCCGGGTGTCCGGCACCGTCGGCAGCTCGGCGTGCACGCAGAACACCGGGACCCCGTCCGGCTCCACGCCCAGGAACATCGCCCCGGTGGCGAGTTCCGGCGGCACGTCGTCGGCCTCGACGAGGACCAACGTCGGCACCGGCGTGTCGGTACGCACCAGGGCCCGCCCATCGGACGCGACGTCCAGCACCAGCACCCGCGCCCCGGCCCACGCCTGGGCCAGCCACTGCGGGTCGGTACGCCGGTGTGCCGCCCGGTCGAGCGTGGAACGGGCCAACGGTGGGGCGGCCTCGCCACGCGCGTGCAGGGCCTGCCCGGCGCCCTTCGCACGGGCACCGCCCTGCGAACCGGCGGCGCCGTCCGAACGGGCCGCGGCTCGCGGGCTCATGCCGACACCGGCGTGGTCTCGATCGACGTCAACGTGCCCAGCGAATCCGCGATCCGTTCGGCGTCACCGAGCACCACGGTGACCGCCCGCGCCGGAGCGAGGTAGCGGGCCGCCGCCGCGGCCACGTCATCGACGCTCGCCCTGGCCAGTCGGGCCGCGTGCTCGGACAGGAAGTCCAGTCGCAACCCGTTGCCGGCGTAGGCACTGACCAGCGACGCCAGCCCCGCCTGGGTGGAAACACCGAGTTGGAGCGTGCCGAGGGCGTACTGCCGGGCCTGTTCCAGCTCGTCCGGTGTCGGCGCCACGGTGGCGAGCCGGCCCAACTCGTAGCGGGTCTCCAGCAGCGCCGGGGCGGTCACCTCGGTGGCCACCTCGGCGGCGGCCACCAGCAGGGAGCCGGCCACCGAGTGCTCGACCAGTGAGTGCGGCCCGTACGTGTAGCCCTTGTCCTCCCGGATGTTCTCCACCCAACGGGAGGAGAAGTAGCCGCCGAAGATCAGGTTGGCCAGTTGCAGCGCGGCGTGGTCGGGATGGGTGCGCGGGACCGCCGGCAACGCCAGCCGCAGCGACGACTGCACCGAACCGGGCCGGTCGACCAGCAGCAGCGGCCCGGACACCAACGGCGGGGCCGGGGGCAGTTCGGTGGCGTACCCGTCGCCGCTCCAGCCGCCGAGCGCCTTCTCCGCCGCGTCCAGTGCCCGCTCCGGCCGCACGTCGCCGACCAGCACGAGCACCGCGCCCGCCGGATGCACCCGCTGGGCGTGCAGCGTACGCAGCGCCGCCGGCCGGACGGCCCGGACCTGCTCCGGCTCCGGCGTCTGCACCGCGTACGGATGCCGGCCGTAGATCCGCTTGAGCAGCGCGGTACGAGCCAGGTGGGCCGGCTGGCTGCGGGCGACCTGGATCCCGTCGACCAGGCGATCCCGCTCGGTGGCCACCCACTCGGCCGGGTAGGTGGCGCCGGTGAGCACCTCGGCGAGAATCTCCAGCAGGCGATCCAGGCCGGTGGCCAGGCCGGTGCCGGAGAGCATCAGCCGATCCGGGTCGAGCCCGGCGGACAGGCCACCCCCGATCTTCTGTAGTTCGGCGGCGATCTGCACGCTGCTCATCGTCTCCGTGCCGGAGAGCATGGTCTGCGCGAGCAGGTGCCCCCGGGCCAGGTGCGCGCGGCCGAACGGCATCCAGAGCCGCAGTTCGACCAGCGGCACCGCCGTACGCCGTACCGCGATCACGGTCAGTCCGTTGCCAAGCGTCCGCTCGGCCTGGCTCGGCAGCTTGAGCCGACGGGTCGGGCCGAGCGGCGGCAGCGGTCGCGCACTCACTGGTTACCTCCGGGGATGACCTCGACGGATGCGCGGCGTTCCGGCCGCAGGGTGGCGGCGGCGGCGCGGACCTGCTCGTCGGTGACCTCGCCGACGAGTCGGGGCAGTTCGCCCAGCAGGCCCGGTTCGCCGCGTTGCTGTTCGAGCACCGCCATCCGCAGCGCCCGGCCGAGCACCGCGTCGGTGTCACGCAGCAGGTGGGTCGCCATCCTGGCCTGGGTACGGGCCAGTTCGCCGTCGGTGAGCCCGTCGGTGGCCAGCCGGTCCAACTCCTCGTCGAGGGTGCGCAGCACCTTGTCGACGTCCCCGCCCGGCGGCAGGTGCGCCTGGAGCAGCAGGGCGGTGGGGTCGCGTACGTCGAACGGGTCGCCCATGAACCCGAGGTAGCCACCCACGCTGGTCACCGCGCGGTCGGTGTGCACCAGCCGCTCGACCAGCCGGGAGGCGTCACCGTCGGTCAGCACCTCGGCCAGCACCACGTACGGCAGATAGGCGGCGAAGTCGCCGACCGGGTCGGGCACCCGCCACGCCGACGCCACCGCCGGCAGTGGAGCCAGCTGGTCGGTGTACGCGGTGCGCCGCTCGGCGGTCAACTCCGGCTCGGCGAAGTCCGGCCGCTCCGGCGCCGGGCGGGCCGGCACGTCACCGAAGTGCCGCTCGATCAGCCTGGTCGCCTCGGCCACGTCGATGTCGCCGCTGACCGCGAGCACCGCATTGCCACTGGCGTAGTAGCGCCGGAAGAAGTCGGCGGCGTCGGCGACGGTGGCCGATTCCAGGTCGTCGAAGGAGCCGTAGCCGTCGTGTGCGTTGGGGAAGGTGTCGAACATGACCGGCGGCAGGGTCAGCCACGGGAACCCGCCGTACGGCCGGTTGAGCACGTTGACCCGGATCTCTTCCTTGACCACGTCGACCTGGTTGCGCAGGTTCTCCTCGGTCAGCCGGGGGCCGCGCATCCGGTCGGCCTCAAGGAACAGCGCCCGCTCCAGGGCGTTGCTCGGCAGGGTCTCGTAGTAGTCGGTGTAGTCCAGGTGGGTGGACCCGTTGAAGGTGCCACCGGCGCCCTGTACGTGTCGGAAATGGGCGAGCTTCTCCAGGTTCTCCGAACCCTGGAACATCAGGTGTTCGAAGAGGTGGGCGAAGCCGGTACGCCCCTCCGGTTCGGAACGTATGCCCACGTCGTAGACGACCGCCACCCCGATGACCGGGGCGCTGCGATCGGGGGTGAGGACCACCCGCAGGCCGTTGTCGAGGGTGAAACGCTCGACTGGATACCTCGTCGCTGGGATTTTCGCTCTGCGCGTCGGCACGGATCCGACCCTAACGTCTCCACGCGACCAAAACGGCCACCTACCCACCGGAGGCGTAAGGAAGGGCACCTTCCGTTCAGCCGGAGGTGCTGCCGGCGGGGTCGGGGGTGTCCGGCGGACCATGCAGGTCCACCAGGCCGGAGGGCGCGGAGCCGCCGGGCGTGACCGGCCAGGGCGTGAAGGCCGCAGCCGTGGCGAGCAGTAGTCCGACGGCCGCCATCGCTACCACCAGCAGTAGCTCGCGTGCCGTCGCGGAGCCCACCATGGTCCTGTTTCCCCGCACCGCGCCGCCCCCCTGCACTTGCCCCGAGCCCAGCCTTCCCCGGCGCAACGGTGGCTGGCAGTCGCCCACCCGACGCTCGGACTGCTGATTCCCGACTCAGGTTCCGGCGAATGGCGCCGGATGTGCGAACGGTCGGGTCGCCTCCGGCCAGACGTTCACCGGAGGCGACCCGACCGTCTACGGTCAGGCAGTGCCGCTCTGGATCAGAGCGGGCGGATGTTCTCCGCCTGCGGGCCCTTCTGGCCCTGGACGACCTCGAACTCCACCCGCTGGTTCTCGTCCAGGCTCCGGTAGCCGGAGGACTGGATCGCCGAGAAGTGGGCGAAGACGTCGGCGCCGCCGCCGTCCGGGGTGATGAAGCCGAAGCCCTTGTCAGCGTTGAACCACTTGACGGTGCCAATAGCCATGCTTGTTACGTCTCCTTGACGGAACGTCGAACCCGCACCGGTTGCGGGGTCGGAGAGAGGAATGCGCCGGGCGGACCTGCCCGGAACACCTGTCGCTTCTGGTCGCCCCGCCCGGAGAACTCCGGACACAACAAAGTGCGCCTGGGGCCACGTATCCGCCAGGCGCACACAGAGCTGGTAACCAAAACTGCAACGCGGGGCACTCTACCACGGATCCGGCCAACCGTCAGCAGTTCAGGACAGCGCCGGAACCGAGGTGATCAACGCGGTGAGCCCGTCGAGGTCGAGCAGATCCGCCGGACGGACGGTGGCTCCCTCCCGCACATAGTGGAAGGCCGCGCCGACCCGGTCGACCGGCACTCCGGCCAGCTCGGCCCAGGCCAGCCGGTAGACCGCCAACTGCACGGCGGCCACCTCGGCGGGGGCACCGGTCGGCCGGGCGCCGGTCTTCCAGTCGACCACGTCGAAGCGATCCCCCGGCCGGCGGAACACCGCATCCATGCGGCCACGCACCACCACGCCACCGATCACCGTGGCGAACGGCACCTCGACCTCGACCGGCGTACGGTCGGCCCACTCGCTGGCCAGGAAGCGTCGCTGAAGCTCGGCCAACGCCTCGTCCGGCGCCGCGTCGGCGTCGGCCGCACCGGGCAACTCGTCGGTGTCGAGCAGCCGATCCGCCCCGAACCGCTGCTCCAACCAGGCGTGGAAGGCGGTGCCCCGGCGGGCGTACGGGTTCGGTTCGGCGGGCAGCGGGCGGCGCAGCGTACGGGCCAGCGCCGCCGGATCCCGACGCAACGTGACCAGCTGCGTCACCGACAGGTGGGCGGGCAACGCCACGTCGATCGGGCCGGACAACCGGCTCAGCTCCGCCCGCTCGGCCAGCAACAGGTCGGCCTCCCGCCGCCACCTGGCCACCTCCGGGTCCACCGCCGCCGGGTCGTCCGGACCGGCGGCATCGCCACCGTCGGTCAGGAACCGGCGCACCAGCGCCGCCGCCTCGGCCAACACCGGCCGGCGTACGCCCAGCGGGTCCGCCGGCCACTCGGCCCGCAGCACCACCTCGGTGGTCGGGTTGGCCGCGTCGGGCGCCGGTTCGGGCGCCCACTCGTCGACCAGGTGACCGGCCCCGGCGTCCAGGCAGGCGTCGTGCACCTCGCGCAGCAACGCCGACGGTCCACGCGGTCGTTTGGTGCCCTCCCCCCACCAGTGGCCGGAGCAGAGCAACAGCCGCCGTGGCCGGGTGACCGCCACGTACGCCAGCCGCCGTTCCTCCCGCTCGTCGTGGGCCCGCCAGGCGTCGGTGAAGTCCGCCATCGTACGGGCCACCGCCCGCTGGTCGGCGGCCTCGGCCAGGTCCAGTTCGGGCAGGCCGTCGGCGTCGCCGCGCAGCGGAAACGGCAGTACGCCCAGCCCACCGAGCCAGTGATCGGAGTTGCGTACCGGCCCCGGCCACACGCCGCTGCTCAGCCCCGCCACCGAGACGACATCCCATTCCAGCCCCTTGGCCGCGTGCGCGGTGAGGATCTGCACCGCTCCCTCGACCACCTCCACCTCGCCCGGGGCGAGCCCGCGCTCCTCGTCCTCGGCGGCGGCGAGATAGGCCAGGAAGCCGGCGAGCGTGGCGCCCGGAGTTTCCCCGCTGAACCGGGCCGCCACGTCGCCCAGCGCGTCCAGGTGCCCCCGGGCCAGGCCGGCGTCACCGGCGCCGTCGCCACCCGCCCGTACCGCCACCTCCACGTCCAGGCCGGTGGTCCGCTCGATGTCCGCGATCAGCTCCGGCAGGGACTGGTCCAGCCGGTAGCGGAGCAGGCCCAACTCCCGGGCGTACGCACGC
Source organism: Micromonospora zingiberis (assembly GCF_004331455.1). Taxonomy (GTDB): domain Bacteria; phylum Actinomycetota; class Actinomycetes; order Mycobacteriales; family Micromonosporaceae; genus Micromonospora; species Micromonospora zingiberis. Next base: position 228,242 of record NZ_SJJR01000006.1, on the reverse strand, counting down.
AACCGCGCATACCCCTCGGCCGAGTACGCCTGCGCCGGACCGAGGTCGGCCAGCGCCTCGACCAGGGTCGCCTCGTCCAGGCGATCCGGAACGATCTCCGGGTCACCGTCGTCGGCGAGTTGGCGACGGGCGGTGGCGATGGCCCGGGCCCGGCGGTGCAGCGCGACCAGGTCCCGCGGCCCGATCCGCCACCGTGCCCCGGTCAGCAGGCGCAACAACGCGGCCCCGTCGGTCGGGTCGGCCAGTACACGCAGCGTGCACACCACGTCGCGGACCTCCGGGGTGTCCAGCAGACCACCCAGCCCGACCACCTCGACCGGTAGTCCGCGCTCCCGCAACGCGGCGGCAAGCGCCGGGATCTGGCTGCGCAGCCGGACCAGCACGGCCGTGGTCGGGCGGGCGGTGACCGGGATCTGCTCGGGCAGCACCCCGGGCATCCGGGCCGCCCCCTGCCAGGCCGCCAGCAGGCTGTCGGCGATCCAGTCGGCCTCGTCGGCGTACGTCGACAGCAGGGCACAGTGCACGGTGCCGGCAGCGACACCGCGCGGGCTGCGGTGCGCGATGGGATCGTCGACACTGAGCGCGGCGTGCAGCTCGGGCACCCGGGCACCGGCGGCGCGCAACGGGGTGGCCAGCGCGTTCGCCACCGCCAGGATCTCCGGACGGTTGCGCCAACTGGTGGTCAACCCGAGCACCCGCGCCGGTTCCCCGCCAGCTCGGGCGAACTCGGTCGGGAAGCGGTCCAGGGTGCCGGCGCTGGCTCCCCGCCAGCCGTAGATGGACTGGCAGGGGTCACCCACGGCGGTCACCGGATGCCCACCGCCGAACAGTGCCCGCAGCAGCACCACCTGGGCGTGGCTGGTGTCCTGGTACTCGTCGAGCAGCACCACGCGGTACCGGCCCCGTTCGATCTCGCCGACACCGGGATGGTCGCGGGCCACCCGGGCGGCCCGGGCCAACTGGTCGGCGAAGTCCATCGCCTCGAAGTCGTCCTTGCGGCGGGCGTAGGCGCGCACCAGCGGCAGCAGCTTCAGCCGGGTCTGCTGGAGGGCGAGGGCCTTGCGCACGTCGGCGTAGACCCGGCCGGGGCGGGACTGCACGTCGGCGAAGAACCGGCCCGTCCAGGCGGCCAGCTCGTCCGGCTCGACCAGGTGCTCGTCCAGCTCCCCGGCGAGGGCCAACACCGCGTCGGTGACCGTGCTCGGCATCCGGTCCACCTCGGCCATGTCACCGTCGTAGTTGCGCACGATGAGGTCCACCAGTTGCCAACGGGAGGCCTCGGTGAGCAGCCGGGTGGACGGCTCGTAGCCGGCTCGCAGGCCGTGCTCGGTGACGATCCGGCCGGCGTACGAGTGGTAGGTGGCCACCGTCGGCTCCCCGGCCAGCGGGTCGTCGAGCGGATCACGCCCGCGCCGGCCGAGGCGGCGGACCAACTGGTCGAGCCGGGTACGCACCCGGTGCGCCAGCTCACCGGCGGCCTTGCGGGTGAAGGTGAGGCCGAGCACCTGCTCCGGCCGCACGTACGAGTTGGCCACCAGCCACACCACCCGGGCGGCCATCGTCTCGGTCTTGCCCGAGCCGGCGCCCGCGACCACCAGCAGCGGCTCCACCGGCGCGGCGATGATCGCCGCCTGCTCCCGGGTCGGCGCCGGCAGGCGGAGCAGCTTCGCCAACTCCACCGGGGTGTACCGCGGGCCGGAGTCGGCCGCCCGGGGAGTCGGCGCACCCGGACTGAACAGGGCAGGCTGGGTCATGCTGCCTGCTTCGCCGGCTGGCACGCTCACTCCTCGCGGTCGGGTCGACGCACGGTCGGCGGCTCGACCACCTGCCGCCCCTGGCCGGACACCGGGCAACTGGTGCGCACCGGGCAGACCCGACACTTCGAGTTGGCGACCGCGGCGAAGGTGGACGCGGCCATCGTATCGGCGGTGCGGCGGACCAGGGCGGTGGCCCAGCCGGCCTCGGGCCCGTCGGTGGCCGGTGGCTGGGCCTGCTCCCGCGCGTCACGCGCACCGGTGCCGAGCTGCACCAGGGCCGCCCCGCCCGACTCGTCGCCGAACTCGGCGAACGCCCCCGCCTCCACCGCCGCCTGGTACGCGCCGAGCTGTGGGTGCTCGGCCACCTCACGTTCGGTGACAGTGGTGGACTTGCCGGTCTTGAGGTCGATCACCACCAGCCGCCCGGCCTCGTCCACCTCCAGCCGATCCACCCGGCCGACCAGGTCGACGGGCCGGTTCGGGTCGTCGAGGCGTACCGCGAACTCGTGCTCGATGGCGAGCAGCCGGCGTGGGTTGGCAGCCAACCAGCGCAACAGCTTGTCGACCATCGCCTCGGCGCGGGCCCGTTCCGGACCCACCATCCAACGGGCGGCCAGCTCGATCGCGTCGAACCGGGCCGCCACGTAGTCCAGCAGCGCACCCCGGTCGGCGCGAGCGTCCTCGGCGAGCATCGCCGCCGCGTGCACCAGGTTGCCGACCCCCTGCGCGGTACTGGCCGACGCGCTGCCGCCGTGCCGCTCCAGCAGCCAGCGCAGGCTGCACCGCAACGCGCTCTCCATGCCCGACGGGGTGACCCGGACCGGTTCCCCCTCGTCGACCAGCGGCCGGTCGTCGGACAGTGGTCGCAGCCCCCACCAGTCGTCGGGATGCGCCCCGGACACTCCGGCGGCGCCCAGCCGGGCCAGCTCGGCCGCCGCGGCCCGCCGCCGGGCAAGCGGCGCGGCGGAGTCGACCAGGGCGGTACGCAGCTCCGCCACCAGTGCGGGCAGGGTGAGCGCCCGTGGCGGCCGGCTCACCGGCAAGGTACGCGGCCCGACCGGCTCGACGTCGGACTCCCCCAGCTCCGCCGACCCGGCGCTGGGCTCCTGGCCCGTTGGCCCATCCCGCAGCCCCTGGCCCATTGGGCCAACCGCCGCGCCCGCCGGGCCGGTCGGCGGCTGGTCCAGCGGGTCGGGTCCCGGTCCCCCGCCGGTCGCCGCACCGTCGGTGGGGGTGTCGGTGGGCCCGAGTTCGTAGAGGAAGCGGCTGGGCTGCTCCTCGTGGTCGTCCCCGCCGACCGCCGCCGACGCGACCGCACTGACCAGCAACCGGCGCCGGGCCCGGGTCACCGCGACGTGGAACAGCCGCCGCTCCTCGTCCAGCAGGGCGGAGGTCTGCCCGACCAGGATGGCCGCCGTGCCTGCCGTGTCGGCCCGGCCGGCCAGCACGTCCACCAGTCGCTCCGAGCCGAGCAGGCTGCCGCGCAGCCGCAGGTCGGGCCAGACACCTTCCTGCACACCGGCGACGGCCACCAGATCCCACTCCAGCCCCTTCGCCGCGTGCGCGGTGAGCAGCCGGACCGCGTCGCCCCGATCGGCGGTCGGCGCGAGGGTGTCGGCGGGTAGCTCCTGGCCGAGCACGTGGTCGAGGAAGACCTCGGTACGCGCGCCGGGCAGCCGGTCGGTGAACCGGGCGGCGGCGTCGAAGAGGACCATCACCGCGTCCAGGTCACGGTCGGCCGCCTCGGCCCGGCGACGCCGGGCGAGATCACCCTCACCGGCCACCGCCGGCCCCCGGGTCAACGCCGCCGACCACAACTCGGCGAGGCCACTGGCCCGCCACACCGCCCAGAGCACGTCCTCGACGGTGGCGCCCGGCCGGGCCGCCGTCTCCCGGGCCACGGCCAACAGCCCCGCCACGGTCTGCGCCGGCTCGGCCCAGCGCCGCTCGACACCGGCCAACTCGGCCGGATCGCGCAAGGTCTCGACGATCAACTCGCCGGAGGGGCGACGGTCGCCCCTGGCCAGGGCAAGGGCCCGCAGGCCCTGCCGCAGCCGCCGCTCCGCCAGCGGATCGGCACCACCGAGCGGCGAGTGCAGCAGCGCGACCGCGGCCTCCTCGTCGAGCCGGTCCGGCTCCAGCGCGCACCGCAGCAGGAGCAGCAGCGGCGCGACCGCCGGTTGCAGGTGCAACGGCAGATCCTCGCCGTGCACCACGGTCGGCACGCCGGCCGCGTGCAGGGCCCGACGCAGCGTGGGCAACTGCCGGCCGGTGGAACGCACCAGCACCGCCATCCGCGCCCAGGGCAGCCCGCCGAGCAGATGCGCCTCGCGGAGCGCGTGCGCCAGCCAGGCCGCCTCACTGGTGGCCGACCGGAAGGTACGGACCTCCACCGCGCCCGGCGGCGCGTCCGGCAGCGGGCGCATCCGGCGGTGCGCCGCCGGGCCACGCAGCCGCCGCGCCAGTCGGGCGGAAGCGGACAGCAGCCGCTGCCCGCAGCGGTAACTGGTGGTCAGCAGCACCTGCGCGGCCGGCGCGCCGGAAGCGGTCCGGAAGCGGTGCGGGAAGGTGGTCACGCCACTCGGGTCGGCGCCCCGGAAGGCGTACGTGGACGAGTCGGGATCGGCGAACGCGACCAGGGGCAGGCCGCCACCCGCGACCGTCTCCAGCAGATCGAGCTGGGCGGGATCGGTGTCGGCCAGTTCGTCGACGTAGACGTACGCCAGTCGGCGCCGCTCCACGGCCAGCAGCTCCGGATCGTCCCGCAGCATCCCGGTGGCGGCCCGGACCAGCTCCGCCGGGTCGTACGCGACCGAACCCCGGTTGGCCACGTCCCGCAGGGCCAGCACGGCGACGTACTCGCGCAGGAACCGCGCGGCGGCGGGCCAGTCGGCCCGACCCAACCGCTCGCCGAGCCGGGCCAGCTGGACCGGCCCCACCCCGCGCTCGGCCGCCCGCATCAGCAGGTCGCGTAGCTGGGCCGCGAAGGCCCGGGTGCGCAGCGCCGGACGCAGATCCGCCGGCCAGCCGACCGGGTCGTCGCCGGGCTCCTCGCCGACCACGTCCAGCAGCTCACGGATGATCAGATCCTGCTCCGGGCCGGTGAGCAGTCGGGGCGACGGCTCACCCCGCTCGGCGGCGGCGCGGCGCAACAACCCGAAGGCGTACGCCGGGAAGGTCCGGACCAGCGGCTCGCGCAGCACCCGCTGGCCGTCGGCGGCGATCCGGGCCTCGATGCGGTGCCGCAGGTCGGCGGCGCCCCGCCGGCTGAAGGTGAGGACCAGGATCCGTTCCGGATCGACTCCCTCGGCGACCCTGCTGGTGACCGCCTCGACCAGGGCGTGCGTCTTTCCCGTGCCCGGTCCACCGAGGACCAGCATCGGCCCGTTGGTGTGCGCGACCACCTCCGCCTGCCCGGCATCGGACCCAGCTGGACTCGGGGCCGGGTCGGCATCCGAGGAAGCCTCGCCCGGGGAAAACCCGTCGGGCGGGCCGTCTCCCTCGGTCGGCCCGGCGGGCCGACGCACCAGTCGGTACGCCTGCATCCCGACATCCCATCACGGCCCTGCGACACCCCCGGCCGCGCCACACCCTCGCCGAGCCCCAGCTCACGTCGAAATCCCGGCCCAGCACCGCGCCGGCCGCGCCACCGCTGCCGAACCGAAAGCGATCGTTGGCGGGCGAGCGGTCAGGGGAGGCGGGATTCGAGGACGTCGAGGGCGGTGGGGACGGTGTCGGCGAGCTGGAGCAGGTTGAAGCCGGCGGGCTTGAGGAAGGTCTCGGCGGTCAGCTGGCGTAGCCAGTCCAGCAGCGGGCCGTAGAAGCCGTCGGTATCCACCAGGACCATCGGTTTCTGGTGCAGCGCCAGCGTGGCGGTGGTCCAGACCTCGAAGAGCTCGTCGAGCGTGCCCAGGCCGCCGGGCAGCGTGAGGAAGGCGTCCGATTTCTCGATCATGAGGATCTTCCGGCTGGCCATCGAGTCGGTGACCACCAGCTCGTCGGAGCCGAGGTCGGCCACCTCCAGGTCGACCAGCGCCTGCGGGATCACGCCGACGGTACGGCCGCCCGCCGATCGGGCGCCGTCCACCAGCGCGCCCATCATCCCGACGCAGCCCCCGCCGCTGACCAGGGTGTGCCCGCGCCGGGCGATCTCCGCGCCGGTGGCCGCCGCGAGGTCCAGCCAACGCTGGTCGAGCGTGCGGGAGGAGGCACAGAACACGCAGATCGCCGCCACCTGCTCAGCGCTCCGACTCGCTGGCGGCTGCCTGCTGGTCGGCGGCGGTACGAGCCACGGCGTCCTCGCGTACCGCCTCCTGCTCGGAGCTGAGCGCGGCCTCGGCCTCCACGATGTGCCGCACCGCCGCCGCGACGTCGTCGGTGACGCAGATCAGCTCCAGGTCGACCGGCCCGATCTTGCCTTCGGCGGCCATGGTGTCGCGCAACCAGTCGAGCAGGCCCTGCCAGTAGTCGACGCCCATCAGCACCACCGGGAACCGGGTGACCTTGCCGGTCTGCACCAGGGTGAGCGCCTCGAACAGCTCGTCCATGGTGCCGAAGCCGCCGGGCAGGACGACGAACGCCTGGGCGTACTTGACGAACATGGTCTTGCGGGCGAAGAAGTAGCGGAAGTCGATCGCCAGGTCGACCCAGTCGTTGATGCCCTGCTCGAAGGGCAGCTCGATGCCGAGGCCGACGGAGCGGCCACCGGCCTCGCTCGCGCCCCGGTTGGCCGCCTCCATCACACCCGGGCCACCACCGGTGATGACCGCGTAGCCGGCCCGGGCCAGTGCCGCACCCAGCGCCTCAGCGAGCTGGCACTCCGGGCTGTCCGATTTGCTCCGGGCGGAGCCGAAGACGCTGACCGCTGGCGGCAGGTCAGCGAGGGTGTCGAAGCCCTCGACGAACTCGGAGAGGATGCGCAGCGCCCGCCAGGAGTCCTTGGTCCGCCAGTCGGCCCGCGCCCGCGAGTCCAGCAGCCCCTGGTCTGCGGTACTGGCGGGAATCGCCTGCCGGCGCATCGTGACGGCGCCGCGATGCCGCTCCTGTCCTGGTTCGCGGTGGTTGCTCTGCCTCATGGGAGCCACCGTAGTGGAGTGGCGCCGCAGAACTCGGCAAACACTTCGTGATCTTGTGCAACCAAATCGCTTTCCCGTACGTCTTACTATTCATATACCGGGTATGCCCGGGCACGCGGCTTCGGGGGAGGAGACAACGCGTGATCACCAACAACGAACGAATCCGGATCCGACGACAGATGCAGCGGCGCATCCGTGACGTGGTGGCCGAGCGCCGCCGCGCTCGGCTGCTTGAGAACACCCCTGAGCCCGCCGCCGAACCCGCCGCCGACTCCCAGCTCACCGCCGCCTGACCGGATCGGCCGCCGCCTTCCGGTCGGGCCGCTGGGCACGAAGCGAGCCAGGCGCTGAATCCGGGCCGCTCAGACAGCGGCCAGCCAGCGGTGCAGGGTGGCGGCACCGTCGCGGATCTTGCCGATCTCGACGTGCTCGTCCGGGTGGTGGGCCAGGTTCGGGTCACCCGGACCGAAGTTGAGTGCCGGAATGCCCAGCGCCGCGAAGCGGGCCACGTCCGTCCAACCCAGCTTGCCGATCGGCGCGGCACCCACCGCCGCCAGGAACTCCTGCGCCGGCGCGGCGTCCAGGCCGGGCAGGGCGCCGGCCGCGCAGTCGGTCACCACCAGCTCGTAGCCGGCAAGGACCTCGCGCAGGTGTGCCTCCGCCTCGGCCGGCGTACGGTCCGGCGCGAAGCGGTAGTTCACCTCGATCTCGCACCGGTCCGGCACCACGTTGCCGGCGACCCCACCGTGGATCCGCACCGCGTTCATGCCCTCGCGGTAATCGCAACCGTCGATGGTCACCCGTCGAGCCTGGTACTCGGAGAGTCGACGCAGCACCTCGGCGGCGCCGTGCACGGCATTGACCCCGTGCCAGGAACGCGCCGAGTGGGCCCGGATCCCGGTGGTCACCACCGACGCCCGCATGGTGCCCTGACAGCCGGCCTCCACCACGCCGTACGTCGGCTCCAGCAGCACCGCGAAGTCGGCTTCCAGCCACTGCGGGTGCGCCTCGGACACCAGGCTGAGGCCGTTGTACCTGGACTCGATCTCCTCCGCCTCGTAGAAGAAGTACGTCACGTCGTAGCGCGGGTCGGGCAGCGTCGCGGCCAGGTGCAGCGCGAAGGCCACCCCGGACTTCATGTCCGAGGTGCCGCAGCCGTACATCAGGTCGCCGCGCAGGGTCGACGGGAAGTTGTTGTTCAGCGGGACCGTGTCCAGGTGCCCGGCCAGCACCACCCGGGAGGCCCGACCCAGCTCGGTACGGGCCATCACCGTGTTCCCGTGCCGGTAGGTGGCCAGGTGTGGCACCGCCCGCAGCACCTCCTCGACGCAGTCGGCGATCGCCTTCTCGTTGAGGGACACGGACTCGATGTCGACCAGGGCGCGAGTCAACGCCACCGGATCGGCGAGGACCTCGGGGGTGAGCGGGTTCTCCATGGTCCGCACGGTACCGTCAAAACCGGTGATCGCGAGACGCGAGCCCGCTCGCCCTTCGGCGAAGCGCGAGGCGTGAGCTTGCGAGCCCGCAGTCGCGAGCAGCAGCCAACGCAGCATGGAACGAGAGGTGAGCACGTGACGTCGACAGAATCCGCGTGGGGCATCGGCCTGGCCACCGTCACCGCCGATGACCAGGTGCTCGACACCTGGTACCCGACCGGCAAGCTGGGCTTGGGCGAGCTGCCGCTGGTGCCCGGCGAGGACGAGGCCGACGTGCTGGATCTGCCGCCGGGCGCGCTCGGTGACCGGGCGCTGCCAGGTCTGCGTACCGTCGCGGTGGTCACCGTGATCGGCTCGCTGGACGACCCGATCAAGGACGCGGGCGACGCGTACCTGCGGCTGCACCTGCTCTCCCACCGGCTGGTCCGGCCCAACGAGCTCAACCTCGACGGCATCTTCGGCAAGCTGGCCAACGTGGCCTGGACGTCTGCCGGGCCGTGCCCGCCCGAGCGGGTGGACGAGCTGCGGGTGATCGAACGGGCCGCCGGCCGCCACCTGGCCGTGTACGGGGTGGACAAGTTCCCCCGGATGACCGACTACGTGGTGCCCTCGGGCGTACGCATCGCCGACGCCGACCGGGTCCGGCTCGGTGCCCACCTGGCCGCCGGCACCACCGTCATGCACGAGGGCTTCGTCAACTTCAACGCCGGCACCCTCGGCACCTCCATGGTCGAGGGCCGGATCGTGCAGGGCGTGGTGGTCGGCGACGGCTCGGACATCGGCGGCGGCGCCTCCATCATGGGCACCCTCTCCGGCGGCGGCACCGACAAGGTGCGCATCGGCGAGCGCAGCCTGATCGGGGCGAACGCCGGGGTCGGCATCTCGCTCGGCGACGACTGCGTGGTGGAGGCGGGCTGCTACATCACCGCCGCGTCGAAGATCAGTCTGCCGGACGGCCGGGTGGTCAAGGCCCGTGAGCTGTCCGGCGTCGACGGGCTGCTGTTCTGGCGCAACTCGGTCACCGGAGCGCTGGAGGCCCGCCCGCGTACCGGCCGGGGCATCGAACTCAACGCCGCCCTGCACGCCAACGACTGAGCCGCAAGGAAGGGCACCTTATTAACGCCTCCGGTATAGGAAGGGCCCCTTCCTAACATTCGAGGTGCCCCCGGTGGGCCCGGCGCCAGCCGTGCCGGGCCCACCGGTACGGCTCACCGCAGGCGGTACGCCTGGATGGTCCGCTGGGTCACCGTGTTGCCGGCGCTGTCCTCGGCGCTGGCACGCAGCGACACGTGACCGGCGCCGCGCGGGTGCTGCACGGTGGCCTGCCAGCCGCTACCGGCCTTGTGCACCTTGGCCCGCTGCCAGGTCTTCCCGCCGTTGTAGGAAACCTCGACGGTGAGCGACCTGGTCCGTGCCGCCGGGGCGCCGTCCTGGCGCTCCACCTGCACCGGGATGACGAAGCTCCGGCCGCCCGGTGCGGAGTTGGCCGCGTCCAACCGGGGCGCGAACCTGATCACACTGACCGGCAGCCGTACCGGATCGTCGCCCCGGACGTGCCGGGACCGGAAGGTCCACGCGGTGCTGACCTCCGTGCTCAGGTCGGTGAAGCTGCGCTTGACCGACGTCTCCAGCCGGTACGTCGCCGCGCCGGCCGGCACCTCGAACTGTGCCCATCCGTGCTCGGGGCGCTCCCCGACCAGCTTGCCGTTGCGGTACAACGCGGTACGCGAGGTGTCCGCCAGCGAGACACCCGCGTGGCCCGCCCCGTCGCTGTGCATCGGCACGGCCAGCGTGATCAGGTCACCCTGGCGGGTCACCCCGTCCTCCGGCCAGCGTGGCGTCGGGAACGACGGCCCGTAGGGTGCGCCGTTCCAGGTCTCCTGGTAGTGCCGGCCGGCCCGGTACGCCGTCGGCTCGGACCAGAACGCGGCCACCAGGTCCAGCCACGGCCGGTCCTCGACCGGCTTGCCGAACGCCAGCTCGGTGCCCCAGCGCACCTGCCTGGTGTTGTAGTACTCGACCCGCTGTCCCGGTACGCCGACCTGAAGGATGGCTGCCCAGCCGCCCAGGTCGGGTTCGAAGCTGGGGAAGACGAGCCGTTCGGCGAGCATGCCCGGATAGCCGCCGTGGAACCGTTGGGTGACCTTGGCCAGGTCACTGCTGCGGTAGTGCTTGACCAGGCCGTTGGGCAGCCGGCCAGGGAAATTCTCGGCCAGACCGTAGAAGTACGGACTGCTGGCCGCCTCCCGGTCGGCGAACTGGCTGGCCACCGAGCCGACGAAACGATCCGCCGGTACGGGCTGGCCGAGCTGGCCGATGGCGAGACCACTGAAGTCCTCGGCAAGCGCGCCGAAGCCGGCGATACCGAGGTCACCGAGCAGGTAGGTCGCCTCGGCGACGACCAGCACCGGCGTCGCCGAACGGTCCGGCACCGACAGTCGTACCGGGCCCGCCTTGCGCCCGTCGATGATCACCTCGGCGTCCCCGTCCACCTCCAGCTCCGGGCCGACCAGCATCGTCACGCTCTCGGTCGCCCCATCCAGCAGGTAGCTGGCCAGTCCGTACCGGCCCTTGGGTACCCGGACCTCGACGGTGCCCGACGGGTCGTACACGTAGATCTCGTTGAAGTCCGCCAACCCGAGCAGGAAGGTGGCGTAGTCGTCCGGTGCCGTGCCAGCGCGATCCAGGTGCCGCACGGTCAGGTCGTAGCTCTCCACCTCCTTGTGGACCGCCAGCGGGGTGGTCGCCACCGTGTCACCGGAGCGGGCGTACACCCGGCCGGTGTAGTGACCGTCCGGGCTGTCGACGCTGGTGTCGGCCGTGACGGTGACCGACGCCGTGCCGCCGGCCGGCACCACCACCTGCTCGGCGCCGAGCGCGAACATGCCGGCCGGCGCCGGTTCCGCGTCAGGGCCGGTGGCTTGCAGGGTGAGATCCAGGGTGACCGCCGTGCTGCCGGTGTTGCGCCAGCTCAGCTCCCGGGTGACCGGTTCGTCGTCGTCATGCGGCCAGAGCGTACGGCCGAACGAGACGCTCACCGGCTCGCTGACGATCGACTGGTTGATCGCCCGCGCCACGTCCACCCGGCCGGCTCCCTGCTGGTACGCGGTCAGCTCGGGGTGCGGCTGGGCCGACGCCATCAGGATGGACTTGAGCTGCTCCGCGGTCGCGTCACCACGCTGCTGGGCGACGAGGGCCGCCGCCCCGGCGACGTGCGGCGCGGACATCGAGGTGCCGGAGAGCGAGACGTACTGCTCCCCGACCGGCTCGCCGAGCAGGGTGCCCGCGCCCCGGGCCGCGACGATGTCCACCCCGGGCGCGGTGATCTCCGGCTTCAGTGCGTCGTCGCCGGTGCGCGGGCCCTGGCTGGAGAAGTCGGCGAGTTCGTCGTCCCGGTCCACCGCCCCGACGGCGAGCGCGGCGTCCGCGCTGGCCGGCGAGCCGACGCTGCCGGCCCGGCCGCTGTTGCCGGCCGAGATGACGAAGAGGGCGCCGGTCTGCTCGGTGAGCGTGTTGACCGCCTCCTCCAGCGGGTCGATCTCCGGGGTGTCCATCCCGCCGAGGCTCAGGTTGACCACGTCGGCCTGCTGGTCGACAGCGGCCCACTGCATGCCGGCCAGGATGGCCGACTCGGTGCAGCCGTACTCCTCGCAGACCTTGCCGGACAGCAGCGTCGCGTCCGGTGCCACGCCCCGCTGCCGGCCACCGGAGGCGGCACCGCTGCCAGCGATGATCGACGCGACGTGGGTGCCGTGTCCCACGATGTCGCCCGGGTTCGCCTCCTCGGTGAAGTTGTGGGCCTGCGCGACCCGCCCGGCCAGGTCCGGATGCGCGGCGTCGACGCCGGTGTCCAGCACCGCCACGCGTACTCCTTGGCCGGTGTAGCCGGCCTGGTGGGCGGCGGGCGCCCCGATCTGCGGCACGCTGTGCTCCAGCGTCAGCTGTCGCCTGCCGTCGAGCCAGATCCGCTCGACACCCCCCGCCACGTCGAGCCGGGCACCAGCGCCGGCCAATGTTGCCCAGAGTTGACCGGCCTCCCGCTTGTCGGCCCTGGCCGCGACACCACCGATGGCGGTCAGGTCACGGGTGACGGTCACGCCGTCGGGTGCGGCGGTGCGGCGTGCCGCGCCCGCCGGGTAGGTCATCAGCAGCGGAAGGTGGTCGCGGCGGGCGTCGTCGTAGCCGGCGGCGATCAGCCCGGCCACGTCGAACAGCCGCCGGTCGACCCGGCCGTCGCGGATCAGCGGCAGGGCGTCCTGCGGCACCACCCAGAGGTGGTCCTGCTGCCGCTGGGTGATGAAACGGATGTCGGACCGGCCCTCGGCCGGACGTACGCTCGCCGCGCCGGACGCGCTGACGGTGACCCGGTCACCGGTGATCAGCGTGACGGTCGACTGGCCCACCGCCGCCGGTCGAGCGTTGAGCTGGGCGGACTGCGGCGCGGTTGCTGGGGACGGGGCGGCCGTGGCGGCGCCCGGTAGCCCGAGCACCAGCGCCAACCCCAGTCCGATGGCGGTCAGTTTGCTCCTTCGTTGCAACTGATCCTCCTCTTGAGGCGTCTATATCGATGTAGGACACATCGATACTCCTAGACTTGCATACTGAGTATGTAAAAGGAGTCCAGAATTCGACGAATCTGAGTCCGGGTACGGCATGATCGGCGGATGGGATCCATGAAGGAGCGGATGCTCGCGGGCGAGCCGCATCTCGCCGACGACCCGGAACTCGTCGCCGACCACCGCCGCGCCCTGCGGCTGATGGAGCAGTTCAACACCAGCGCCGCCGACGAGCCCGAAGCCCGGCTGGCCGCCCTGCGTGAGCTGCTCGGCGAACTCGGCGACGAGACCGGGATCCGGCCGCCCTTCTACTGCGACTACGGCTACAACATCCAGATCGGACCGCGCAGCTTCGTCAACTACCACGCGGTCTTTCTGGATGTCGCGCCGATCACCCTCGGCGCCGACGTGCAGGTAGGGCCGAACGTGCAGTTGCTCACCCCGACCCATCCGGTCGATCCGGAGCAGCGTCGGGCCAAGTGGGAGGCGGCCAAGCCGATCACCATCGGTGACAACGTCTGGCTGGGTGGCGGCGCGATCGTCCTCGCAGGAGTAACCGTGGGTGACAACACGGTCGTCGGCGCCGGCGCCGTGGTGACCCGGGACCTGCCGGCCAACGTCGTGGCCGTCGGTAACCCCGCTCGCCCGGTACGCCAGATCAACTAACCCCCCAACCCTTCCTCACCTGCAAAAACTCCGCCCCGGCGGGTGGCACTCGATCCCAAAGTCGAGCACTCTGGGTATCAGAGCTATCACCGGGAGGTGTCACTGTGGCCGGTCGGATTCTCGAACTCCGCGTACATGGAGTGTCCAACACGCCGCCCGCCGACACCCTCGGACTGGCGTCGTCCCCCGGTGGCGAGGACCCTCCGCCACGGCTGGTCGCCGGCGGCCCGGTCACCGGCTTCTACCGCTCCGCGACGGCCTCACCACTCGACCCGGTCGCGGTCGAGGCGTACAGCTGGGGGCAGTTGACCTCAGGTGCCCGGACGGCACGGGACGTGGAGCGGGCGCTGTGGACGCTGTTGCTGCCGTTCACACTGGCCAACGTGGCGCTGCACGCGCGCCCCGGCATCCCGCCGGACCCCAACACCGAACGACTGGCCAGCCGGTCCGGTATCACCGCCTGGCTGATCCGGCTGTTCTGCCTCAGCCTGACCTGCATGCCGGTGCTCGCGCTGACCACTGTCGGCGTCGACCTCATCGCCTGGCAGTGCGTGGACTCGGCCTGTCTGAACCGGCTGCCCGGACGGTGGGATTTCCTCGCCAACGCCTGGTGGCAGCAGAGCGGCCGGGCCTTCGCGGTCGGCCTGACCGTGCCGCTGGCCCTGATCGCGGTGCTCGGCATCGTCGCCTGGCGGACGTACCAGTACGAGGCGGTGATGCCCGCCGACCCGATGGACCCACCGGTGCACCACACACCAGGCCCGGTCGACGCCGACCTACCGGCGGCACAGCCGGTGCCGGAACCAGCGCCGGTACCCGAGCCGACCGGACCGCTCGCCAACCCGTTGCAGGATCCCACCTTCTGGTGGGGTGAAGGACAGCTCCGGCGGGCCGCCGTACTGCACCTGTGCACCGGCACGGTGGTCGCGGCGGCCATTCCACTCGGCACCGTCATCGTGCTGCACCCACCGTACGGAGTCCGTGCGGTGCTCGCCTGGACCAGCGTGGCGGTTCTCGTCGCAGTGCTGGTGATCACGTTGGTGGCACTCGCCCGGCCCAACCTGACCCGGCGCGACGGTGCCACCCCCCTCGGCCGGTGGAGCATCGCGGTCATCATGCTCACCGGGACCGGGCTGGCCGGCACCATCCTGGTGTTGATCCTGCCCGACGGCGGCACCCCGCTCGCCGCGCTGCGCCCGCCACCCGGCTGCATCGACGTCCCCACGCTGCCCGGCTGCCTGGAGGACCGTTCGCTGCCCGGCTTCGACCGGATCGCCGCGTGGTTCGTCACCGGTCAACTGCTGCTGCTCATCGCCATCGGTGGCACCGCCCGCTCCGGCCGCCGGGGTGGCACCACACCGGCCGCCGCCGGGGTGCTGTTGGCCATCGGAGCAGCCTGGTGCCACGGCTGGCTGCCCGCCGTCCCGCCCGCGCCGTTGCCGGTCTGGCAGCTCGCACTGGGGCTACTGCCGCTCGCCGCGACCGGCCTGCTGCTGCCCCGGACCCGCACCGCCGCAGATCAGCAACCGCTCGGCCCGTACACCGACCTGACCTGGCGCGGCCAGGCCCCGGCCGTGATCGCCGGCTTCGGCTGGCTGCTCTGCATGGCCTACTGCGTCGGACTGCTCTACTGGGTCACCAACCGGCTCAACGGCGGTGACACCAGTGGTCGCACGCTGGTCACCCCACCGACGCCGGTGACCTGGGGCGGTCTCCTCTTCGGTGCCGCGCTGCTGATCCTGACCGTGGTCGTGGTCCGGGCCATCGTGCTGTTCCGCCGGCTCCGCCGCGTGGAGTACGTCGAACTGACGACCAGCGGGCCGCTGTCCGCGCACGACCTGCGCCGGGCCCGGGACGTCAGCACCCACCGGGCGCTGCATCGGCTGGTCGGCGAACACGCGCTGGGTCTGATCGGCTGGTACGCCGCCGCGCTGCTGGTCCTGGCCATCCTCGGCTGCGTCGCCGCCCTCTCCCCGGCCGCCGTGCATCCGCAGCCGGTCGCCGGCAGCGCCGTCCTGGTCAAGCTCCTCGCCGACGTGGGCGACGCACTGCTCGGTTGGCTGCCGGTGGCGATCGCCGCCATCGGGCTGCTGGTCTACCGCAACAACACCGTCCGGCGGTCGGTCGGCGTGGTCTGGGACGTGGGCACCTTCTGGCCCCGCGCCGCGCACCCGCTCGCCCCACCGAGCTACGCCGAGCGCGCCGTACCCGAGCTGCTCACCCGCACCGCCGGCCTGCTCGCGTTGGCCGAACACGATCCCCGCCGGATGGAGGGCATCATCCTGTCCGGGCACAGCCAGGGCACCGTGATCTGCACCGCCGTCCTGCTCCAGCTGCCGGAACGCTGGCGACGGCAGATCTGGTTCTTCTCGTACGGCTGCCAGCTGACCCGGCTCTACGGCCGGATCTTCCCCGCGTACTTCGGGCCGGACCGGCTGCCGGTGCTGACCGAGGCGATGTCCCGCCCGTCCGGCGCGACCGGCTGGACGAACTTCTGGCGGGACACCGATCCCCTCGGCTGGCCGGTCAGCGCGGGAGAACGCGACGTCCCGGTGACCGACCCCGAGGCGCTGCATCCCAGCGACGGGGAGGTGGCCGATCCACCGATCCGCAGTCACAGCGGCTACCCGGAGGCTGCCGAGTTCCAGCGGGAACGATCCCGGGTCGCCTGGCTGCTCCGGCGGGCGGTGCCGTCACCCCGGCGGCGGCTCAGCTAGGCGTACCACCAGGTCGGCCCGGTGGGCGGTGCCGGCCACCAGCGCGGCGTTGACCTCGTCGCTGCCCAGCGCCCAGGCGTGCGCCTCCTCCGTGGAGCGCCCGTACTCGACGTGCCGGGCGACCAGCCGACGCTGCCGCAGCCCGGCGTCCAGGTCGAGGAACCAGGCCTGGTGCAGCAACGCGCGCACCTCTTCCCAGGGCCATTCCGGAATCAGCAGGTAGTTGCCCTCGGTGACCACCAGTCGGACCTCCGGCGGCACCTCGATCGCCCCGGCGATCGGCTCCTCCAGATCCCGGCGGAACTCCGGCGCCCAGACCGAGGTCGGCTCCTTGCGCCGTAGGCGACGCAGCAGCGAGACGTAGCCGTTGGCGTCGAAGGTGTCGATGGCGCCCTTGCGCATGGCCCGCCCGAGCCGGTGCAGCTCGGCCTGGGCGAAGTGGAAACCGTCCATCGGCACCAGCCGGGCGGCCGGACCGACCGCCGCCACCACCTGTGCGGCCAGGGTGGACTTGCCGGCGCCCGGAGCACCGGTGATGCCGAGCAACTGGCGGGGGCCGGCCGCGGCCAGCGTACGGGCCCGCTCCAGCAACTGCTCGACGGGCAACACCTCGGCCGTGGGCATGTCAGGACAGGACCGGCCTGGTGATCGCGAACCGGGCTCGTACGGCCGCGTGCACCCCCTGCGGCTGCGGGTCGAACTCCAGCACCGGGGCCCCACCGCCGGCGGCACCCCCGGCGTCGAACGCCATCCGGGCCATCATCGGCTGCGCGGTGCCGCCCTCGTCGGCCAGTTCGATCAGGTCGGTCACCTGGGCACCGAGCGCCTCGGCGTACTCGCGGGCCCGTTGCAGCGCGTCGGTGATCGCGTCGTGCCGGGCCTCGCGGTAGGTCGGGCTGTCCGGCCGCAGCGACCACCAGGGACCGGCCACCTCGACCTGATCCTGATCGGCCAGCCGCAGCATCAGCTCGCCGAGCGTGGTGAAATCACTGACCGTCACCGTGGTCACCACCGAGCCGTGCCAGGCCACCACCCGCTCGCCGGAACGCCGCGTCTCGGGCCACACCCGCAGGTCACCGGTCTCCCGGCGATCGATCGACGACTCGGCCGAATCCAGCAGCACCCGGACCGCGGCGGCCCGCTCGGCCAGCCGGCTCAGCACGGCCTCCCGATCGCGGTCCCGGGCGAGCGCGGTGACCGAGAACCGTGCGATCTCCGGATCGGCCTCGCGGTAGCTCTCACCGCGTACCGTCACCACCGGTCCGTCCACCATGCCCTCACCCTAGCGGCGAGGCCCCCGCCACGCCCACCGATGCGGGCGCACGAGCAGCCGGGGCGCCCGCCCGCAGGGTCAGTCGGACTGCGGACGGTGCGCGACGTAGGAGACGGTTTCGCCAGCCGTCCGGCAGCCGCTCAGATGTCCACCGGCCGCCCCCAGCGCAGACAGCCAGGCCACCTCGTCGGCGGGCTCGCCGGTGGCCGGGAACGACCGGATCTGCTCGTCGTAGCGCCGACCGGCCAACGCCTGGCGAGCGGCGGCGGCCTCGGCGTACCGGGCGGTGAGCAGGTCGGGCTCGTCGGCCCGCAGGGCAGCGGAGAGCTCGTCGAGATACCCGGCCACCTCGGCCAGCGCGGCCACCACCTCGTCCCGGTTGCCGCGCAGCATGTTCGTCGTACGCTGCGGCGGGGTGCCGGCGACCCGGGTGCCGTCCCGGAAGCTCCCGGCGGCCAGGGTGAGGACCGCGTCGCGCAATGAGGACCGCTCGGCCGCGCCGGCCAACGCCCCGGCGAGCAGATGCGGTACGTGCGAGGCGAGCGCGACCACCGCGTCGTGCCGGTCCGCCGCCATCGGCACCAC
This sequence comes from Micromonospora zingiberis, assembly GCF_004331455.1. Taxonomy (GTDB): domain Bacteria; phylum Actinomycetota; class Actinomycetes; order Mycobacteriales; family Micromonosporaceae; genus Micromonospora; species Micromonospora zingiberis. Next base: position 210,177 of record NZ_SJJR01000006.1, on the reverse strand, counting down.
GCGGGCCGCGAAGACCTCGGTGATCAGGGCCACCAGCCGACGGAACGCGGCCAGCCCGTCCGGGGCGGGGCAGAGCACCCAGGCGGCGCCGGTGAACAGCTCCGGTACCGCCGCGGTCAGCCCGGCCCGGTCGGTGCCGGCCATCGGGTGGCCCGGAACGAAGCGGTGGGTGAGGCCCTGCGCCGCGGCGAACGCGGCCAACTGCGCCTTGGTGCTCCCCACGTCGGTGAGCAGGCAGTCCTCGCCGGTCAGGGCAGCGACCTCGACCAGCGTCGCCGGCAGGGTGGGCAGCGGCCCGCCGAGGAAGACCACCGCCCGGTCGGCCACCGCGTCGGCCAACAGATCGGCCATCGGTACGCCGAGCGACCGAGCCTGCCGGCGGGTCGCCTCGTCCGGGTCCCAGCCGATCACGTCCAGTCCGGCGGCGTGCAGCCGGAGCAGCACCGAGCCGCCGATCAAACCGGTGCCGAGCACCGCCGCTCGCAGCCGTGCGCCGGTCCTGACCACCATCGCGTACCTCGGCGTCCCGTGTCGGGCGCGGGCCCGGCCGGCCCCGCGCACAGTCGGGCCGAGGATATCGCCCGGACCGGTGCCACCGGGTCCGCCGCCGTGGGCCGGCAGGGCCGGCGGTGCACCGGTCGCGGCCGGTCCGAGGTTGGGCCGGACGGGGGATGTCCCGGTCAGATGATCTACCCGTAGCGTGCCTCCGCCACCGCCATGCTGGGCGGATTCTCACGGGGAGGACACAATCATGGCCGCGACGTACCGGGCCCTCGCCTCGGTGCTCATGTTGATCGGTTTCTACGTGGTCGCGCTGCTCCAGCTCGCCGCCGTCGGCGGGCTGTTCTACTTCATCGCCAGCAAGACCAACGGTTTGGCGGCCACCAAGCTGCTGCTGCCGCTGATCGTCGCGCTGGGCGCGGTAGCCGTCGGACTCTGGAAGGCGATCCGGACCAAGCACGAGCCGGCGCCCGGCCTGGTGCTCGACGAACGGGAGGCGCCGCAGCTCTGGTCCACCGTCCGTGAGCTGGCCACCGCCGTCGGCACCCGGGCACCGGACGAGATTCGGCTGGTGCCCGAGGTGAACGCGGCGGTCGGTGAGCAGAGCCGGCTGCTCGGCCTGGTCGGTGGCCGGCGCACCCTGTACGTCGGGATGCCGCTGCTGCTGGGTCTGCGGGTCGACCAGCTCCGCTCGGTGCTGGCCCACGAACTGGGCCACTACTCGGGCAAGCACACCCGCCTCGGCGAGGTGGCCTACCGGGGCCGGGTGGCGATCGGCAGCACGATCGAGCGGATCAAGCCACGCAACCCGGTCGGGCTGATCTTCAAGGGCTACGCCAAGCTGTACCTGATGGTCGACAACGCCGCCTCGCGGCGCCAGGAACTTGAGGCGGACCGCGCCTCGGTCCAGCTCGCCGGCCACGAGGCGGCCACCTCCGCGCTGCGCAGCCTGCCCGCGCTCGACGCCGCCTGGAACTTCTACATGGGCGCGTACGTCGAGTCCGGTTGGCAGGCCGGGCTGGCTCCGGACGACCTGTTCGGCGGCTTCGGGCACCTGCTCCAGGGGCGGCGGGAGCAGATCGAGCAGCTTCGGCAGGAGGCGCCCGAACGGGAGGCGTCGCGCTGGGACACCCACCCGCCGATCGGCATCCGGATCGACGCGATGGCGCAGCTACCGGCCGGGGCCGGCTTGGCGGACGACCGCCCGGCAGCGATCATGCTCACCGACGTTCTGGCCGCCGGCCGGCGGCTCCAGAGCGTCGTGGTCGAGCAGGGCGACCGTCAGGTGCTGCCCTGGTCCGAGTTCACCCACGCGTCGATCGCCGCCAGCCTGCAACGGCAGGTCGACGGGATCTACCGGGCGGCCGGGCGGTTCGCCGGCACCCCCGAGCCGGGGCTGCCGACCATCCTCGACCTGGTGCGGCAGCGCCGGCTCGGCGAGTTCGCCGAGCAGTTCTTCGACAACGCCACCCGCAAGGAGGCGGCGGTCCGGTTCGCCGGACCGATGGAACTGTTGCTGAACAACGCCGCCGTGCGCGCCGGCCAGGCCCGCTGGCTGCTGTCCTGGACCGGTCCGGCGCAGTTCGTCGGCGCCGACGGCGCACCGCTGGACCTCGCCGAGGTCGCCAAGCTCGCGGTCGACCCGCAGACCCTGCACGAGGCACTGGCCCGGCTGACCGAACTCGGCATCGACCCCGCTCTGGCGACCGTCGTACAGGCCCGCGCCAGCGCCGACAACGCCGGAGTGATCGGCGCGATCGGCAACGTGAAGATCGACGGTACGGAACACGACCTGCTGATCCTCGACCGTGGCCTGATCCTGGTCGGCAATCCGGGCAAGGCCGGCAACGGGGAGAAGCGGCTCACTGCCCTGCTGGAGTCGACGCCGATCGCCGAGTTGGCCGGCCAGCACCGGTTCCTCCCGTACGAGGAGCTGACCTCGGTGACGGTGACCAGGGAGATCCCGCTCAAGGCCGAACTGACCCTGCACGACGGCCACGTTCTCGCCATGCAGGAGCTGTACGGCAGCGTCCTGCTGGAGCGCCGCAGCCGGGACAACCTGCTGCGCGTCTTCGCCCGCATCAACGAGGACTGACCTGCCGCCCGGCTGTCAGCGCAGCCGGAGTGATCCGCCGTTCCACCCCGTCGATCCCGGGACGACCGCCGTCCGGTGGTCATCAGCAAGAGCCCGGAATCGGCGGGGTGGGGCGCACCTGTGGATCTCGCCCGGCTCGACCTGGCGGGCGCGACGGCGCCATCGCCCGTCGGTCAGGGCTGGGCGAGCCGGGCGGCGACGGACGCGATCCGCTCGTCGGACTCGGTGAGCGCCGCCCGGACGTACCGGCGGGCGCCCGGACCGTAGAAGACCCCGGCGGCCACCAGGATGCCCCGCCGGGCCAGCCAGTCGACGGTGTCCCAGCAGTCCTCGTCCCGGGTCAGCCAGAGATAGAGCCCCGCCTCGGAGTGCTCCACCCGGAAACCGGCACCGGTGAAGGCCGCCCGCAGCGTGTCGCGCCGCGCGCGGTAACGCTCCCGCTGCTCGTCGGCGTGCCGTTCGTCGTGCAGGGCCGCCACCATGGCCGCCTGCACCGGCGCCGGCACGATCATCCCCGCATGCTTGCGGATCTTGAGCAGCTCCGCCACCAGGGCGGGATCACCGGCGACGAACCCCGCCCGGTAGCCGGCGAGGTTGGAACGCTTGGACAGCGAGTGCACCGCCAGGACCGAGTCGTACGACCCGCCGCAGACCTCCGGCGACAGCACCGACACCGGTTCCGCCGCCCAGCCCAGCGGCAGGTAGCACTCGTCGCTGGCGACCACCGCACCGCGCTCCCGGGCCCACTCCACCACCTTGCGCAGGTGGCTGGCGGGCAACACCCGGCCGGTCGGGTTACCGGGTGAATTCACCCAGACGAGGCGTACCCGGGAGGTGGGCCCGACGGCGGTCAGCGAGTCGGTGCGTACGGTGGTGGCGCCGGCCAGCCGGGCGCCGTCCTCGTAGGTCGGGTAGGCGATCGACGGCACCACCACGACGTCGCCCGGCCCCACCCCGAGCAGGGTGGGCAGCCAGGCGACCAACTCCTTCGAGCCGATCGTCGGCAGTACCCCGAGCCCGTCCACCCCGGCGCCGCAGGCTCGGGCCACCCAGGCCGCGATCGCCTCCCGCAGCGCGGGTGTGCCGGCCGTCAGCGGATATCCCGGGGCGTCGGCCGCCTCGGCCAGAGCCCGGCGGATCACCTCCGGCACCGGGTCGACCGGCGTACCCATGGAGAGGTTGATCAGGCCGCCCGGGTGCGCCGCGGCCAGCACGGCCGCGGCGTCCAGGGTGTCCCAGGTGAAATCGGGTAGCCGTGACGAGACCGGCGCGGGCCGGTTCAGTGCCCCTCGCCGCGCGGCGGCTGCGCGGCGACGAAGGTCGCGTCCTTCTCCACCTTGCCGATCTTCGAGGCGCCACCGGGCGAGCCCAGCTCCTCGAAGAACTCGTAGTTGGCGCCGGTGTAGTCCTTCCACTGCTCCGGAACGTCGTCCTCGTAGAAGATCGCCTCTACCGGGCAGACAGGCTCACAGGCACCACAGTCGACGCACTCGTCGGGGTGGATGTAGAGCATCCGGTTGCCCTCGTAAATGCAGTCGACCGGGCATTCCTCGATGCATGCCTTGTCGAGCACATCCACGCACGGCTCGGCGATGATGTAGGTCACCGGTCTTCTCCTCCGCAAGACACGCCGCGATCACCCGCGACGCTAAGAGCCTAGTATCTCGCTGGGGAGGAGGTCGATCGTGCTCCGAGAGCAGGATTTAGGACACCGGATCGTGGTCCGCCGCGTGGTGGGGTTCCGCGCCGGTCGCCCGGTCTTCTCCGATGCCCTCGGCGAGCTGGTCGAATTGACCGAGACCCATCTCACGTTGACCACCCGCACCGGGCGGTTGCGCGTGCCGATGGCGCAGGTGCACCGGGCGAAGCGGGTACCGGCGACCCGCCGGCCGGCCGCCGACGCCGTGGTCGAGCTGGAACTGGCCGCCGACGAGGCGTGGCCCGCTCCCGTCCGCGCCCGGCTCGGTGACTGGCTGCTGCGCGCCGCCGACGGCTGGACCGGCCGCGCCAACTCCGCCCTGCCGGTCGGTGACCCGGACCGGCCGCTGCCGGCCGCGCTGGACGCGGTCGAGCGCTGGTACGCCGACCGGGGGCAGCCGGCACTTGTCAACACTCCCCTGCCGCTGGCCGCGCCGGTCGGCGCCGAACTCGACAAACGCGGTTGGGACAGCCGCCCCACGGTACTGGTGCAGACCGCCCCGCTGACCGCCCTCCAGACCCCCACTGCGGGCCCGGCCGGTGGGGCGGCACCGGCGGCGGACGTGGTCGAGCTGGACGGCGGTCCCTCCGACGAGTGGCTCGCGGTGGCGGCCGGCCGCAAGGGCGGGCTGCCGGAGGCCGCCCGACACGTGCTCACCGCCGTGGACCAGGTCCGCTTCGCCCACGCGTACGCCGACGGCACGCTGGTGGCGGTCGGTCGGGGCACCGTGACCGGGCACGGCCGCTGGCTGGGGCTGTCGTTGATCGAAGTGCTGCCCGCCGCCCGTGGTCAGGGTCACGCCACCGCCGTGGTCCGGGCGCTGGGGCGGTGGGCCGACGCGACGGGCGCCACCGACGCCTTCCTCCAGGTCGAGCAGCACAACGCGCCCGCTGTGGCGCTCTACCGCAAGCTGGGCTTCGTCACCCACCACACCTACCGGACCCGGGTCGCCCCGGGCTGACCCGACCGCACGGCAGCCGCCGGGCCCAGGGAGGCCCCGGTCGGGGTACGGGTCGACGGCGTCAGCGACGGACGATGCGCCGTGGCTTGGCGGCGCCGCTCTCCGCGTACCGTTGCAGGCTCCGCGAGCGGTAGTCCCGGCCCAGCGTGGTGAGCAGCAGGTGACCCAGAATCGCGCCGGCGCTGGCCGCCACGAGGTAGAGCAGGATCTGCCAGAAGAAGGTGGCGCTGCCGCCACCGAACGGGTTCTGGCCGACCAGCAGCGGCCCGACCAGCATGGTCAACGCGAGGGCGACACCGATCGCGGCGGCCACCTCGGCGCCCCACTGTGCCGGCGGGCGGGCCTGCCCCCAGGCGACGGCGGTCCCGGCCAGGATCACCCCGATCACCACGAACATCCCGAGGGTCACCCGATCCGCCGCCGCCTCGTCACCGTCGAAGCCGAACCGGATCACCAACCGGGCGACCACGTTGACCGCGAACAGGCCGATCGTGAGTGCTCCGACCGCGCGCCACCGCTGACCCATCGCACGCCTCCCGCCGTACCGCCCGCCCCGATGGCGGGTCTCCTGGCAGGAATATCTACCACTCGTGACGGGGCCGCGTCAGTACCGGCCGGGTGTCAACGGCCCCGCCACGATCGACCGGAACCCCATCACCGCGAAAGCCATCACGCCCGCCACCACCAGGGTGAGCCCGACCCAGTCGCCGGCCAGCAGGACGTCGCCCTCGGTGGTCCGGTCGGCGGCAGCCACCATGATCACCACCCAGGGCAGTGCCGGCAGGGCCACCGCCCAACGCCGGCCCACCGTCTCGATGGCGAACCAGCTCAGCGCGATGTTCGCGACCACGGCCACCAGCGCCGCGACCCCGACCAGGTATCCCCCGATCCGCAACGGGGCGAGCAGCAGCTCCAGCATCGCGGTGGCCGCCCCGGCGACGACGGCGACCGTCCCGCCGGCCACCCGCAGTCCGACGTCCAGAAACCGCCGCGCCCGGGCTGGCCGGGGCGGCTGCGGCAGCTGCTCCTGCGGGGCGACCGACATCGCGGCGGGCGACGTCACCGGTGGCCGGCCGCGCTGACCGATGACAGGTGCGGGCTCTCGCCGACGCCCAGCCCGGCGAACAGGTCCGACTCCCAACCGTACGGGCCGCTGCCCGGCCCTTTCGTGCCCACCGCGAGGGTGAAGTACTCCACGCCCATGAACTCGGCACCGAAGTTGCCGGCGATCGAGTAGAGCCATGAGGTGGCGGGGATCTGGGTGGCGTGGGCCCGCATCGCGGCCTCCTTCGCCGCGTGCTGCTCGGTGGCGTCGATCCGCGCCGCGATCTCCTTGTCCGGAGTGCAGAACGGCAGCTCCGTCGCGTCGGAGATGCCGGCGAAGGGGTTGTCCGACGCCTCCTCGAAGTGCGTCATGCCCGCCTCCAGGACGCTCTGCGGCATCGCCGTCCAGTAGACCTTCGCCGGGGCGAGGCCCTCCCGCGCGGCCAACTCGACGGCGCGCATCGTCACCCGGTGCGCCTGGATGTGGTCCGGGTGGCCGTAGAAGCCGTTCTCGTCGTACGTGATGACCACCTGGGGGCGTACCTCACGGATGGTCGCCAGCAGGTACCCGGCGGCCTCGTCGAGATCGGCCTGCCAGAACGCGCGGGGATGCTGGTTGGTGGACAGGCCCATCATGCCCGAGTCGCGGTAGCGTCCGGCGCCGCCGAGGAAGCGGTGGTCGGTGACGCCGAGTTCGGCACAGGCCGCCGCCAGCTCGGCGACCCGGTACCCACCGAGCTGGTCTGCCTCGGCGGCGGCGAGACCGGCCAGCTCCGGTACGTGGATCTCACCCTCCTCGCCCAGCGTGCAGGTGACCAGGGTGACGTGGGCACCGGTGGCCGCGTAGTGGGCCATGGTCGAGCCGGTGCCGATGGACTCGTCGTCGGGGTGCGCGTGGACCAGCAGAAGGCGGCGGTCAGGCAGCGTCGTCACGACGGTCACTCTAACCGGCGGTTTGTCCGCACCGGCCCCGACGCGTCCGCGTAGGTCGGTCACATCGCACTGCGTGCCGGCCTACGATCTGGCCTGTGGACTTTCCCGAGCTGGCCGCCCGCACCCGCCGGTTCAGCCACGGGGCGCCGCGCGCCGTCACCGTGGCCGACGACGGTGCCCGGGTGGTCTTCCTCCGCTCCGGTGGCCCGGAGGACCCGGCCGACGCGCTCTGGCAGTTGGACGTCGCCACCGGCGAGGAGCACCTGGTCGCCTGCCCGGTCACCCTGCTCGGCGCGGACGCCGACCCGGCCGCGCTGAGCCCCGGGGAGCGGGCCAGCCGCGAACGGCTGCGGCTGACCGCCTCCGGCATCGGCTCGTACGCTCTCGACGCCGCCGGGCGGGTGGCGGTGTTCGCGCTGGCCGGCCGGCTGTTCCGGGCCGACCTGGTGCACGGCGACGTGATCGAGGTGCCGGCCGTCGGGCCGGTCCTGGATCCCCGACCCGACCCCACCGGCCAGCGGCTGGCGTACGTGACCGACGCGGCCGAGGGCGTACGCCGGGGGCAACTGCGCGTGGTCGACGCCGACGGCACCGACAACATCCTCGCCGGCGAGGACTCCGGGGTGGTCTGGGGACTGGCCGAGCACATCGCGGCCGAGGAGTTCCGGCGGCACCGGGGCTACTGGTGGGCGCCGGACGGGCGGTCGGTGCTGGCCGCCCGGGTCGACGAGTCCCGGCTGCCGCACTGGCACCTGCACGATCCGGCGCAGCCGGCCAGCCCGCCGGTGAGCGTCGCGTACCCGGTGGCCGGCGGCCCGAACGCGGAGGTCAGCCTGCACCTGCTCGACCTCGACGACGGTTGGGTCGACGTGCACTGGGACCGGGAAACCTATCCGTACCTGACCGCGGTGCACTGGACCGAGGGCGCTCCGCTGATCACCGTGTTACGCCGCGCCCAGCAGCACGGGCTGGTGCTCGCCGTCGACCCGCGTACCGGCGAGACCCAGGTGCACGCCGAGCTGGCCGACCCACGCTGGGTGGAGCCGATCCCGGGTACGCCCGCGCACCTGCCCGACGGGCGGGTGCTGGTCGGCGGCGAACTGGCCCACGACGGGTACGACGCCCGCTGCCTCTTCGCCGACGGCACCCTGCTCACCCCGCCCTCGCTGTACGTACGCCGGGTGGTCGGCCGGCTGGCCACGGCGAGCGGCCCGGCGGACCTGCTGGTGGAGGCCAGCGACGGTGAGCCGAGCGAGCAGCACCTGTTCCGGGTCCGCACCAGCATCGGCGGTGGGGTGGACGCCCGCCGGCTGACCAACGACTCGGGCTGGCACACCGCCGCGGTCGGCGGCGACGTGCTCGTCGTCGGCACCGCCTCACTCGACCACGCCGGGATCCGGTGGACGGTACGCCAGGCCGACCGGGAGGTGGGCCCGCTCCGGTCGCTGGCCGCCACCCCGAGCTACTCCCCGCTGCCGCTGCTGGAACGGGTGACCGACCGACGGCTGCCCTCGGCGGTGCTCTACCCCGACAACCACGTCACCGGCCGGCGGCTGCCGGTGCTGCTGGACATCTACGGCGGGCCGGGCCACCAGGAGGTGGTCGCCGCGCGGGCGGCCTGGCTGGAACGGCAGTGGTGGGCCGACGCCGGCTTCGCGGTGGTGGTCGTCGACAACCGGGGTACGCCGGGCGTCGCACCGTCGTACGAGAAGGCCATCCACCGACGGCTGGCGGATGTGATCCTGGCCGACCAGGTGGAGGCGCTCAACGCGCTCGCCGACAAGCATCCGGATCTGGACCTGGATCGGGTGGCGGTGCGCGGCTGGTCGTTCGGCGGCTGGCTGGCCGGCCTGGCGGTGCTGCGCCACCCGGAGCTGTTCCGGTGCGGCATCGCCGGTGCGCCGGTCAGCGACTGGGCCCTGTACGACACCGCGTACTCCGAGCGCTATCTGGGCCTGCCCGACGACGGCACGGACGTGTACGCCCACCATTCGCTGATCGAGCTGGCCGCCGAGCCGGTCCTCGACCCGGCCGAGGCCCGGCCGCTGCTGCTGGTGCACGGCATGGTCGACGACAACGTGGTGGCCGCACACACGCTGCGACTGTCGGCGGCGCTGCTGGCCACCGGCCGCCCGCACTCGGTGCTGCCGCTGCCCGGCGCGACCCACCTGGCCGCCGGGGGCCTCGCCGAACGCCTCCTCCGTCTGGAACTCGCCTTCCTCCGCACCCACCTGGAGATGTGAGGAGGGGCACCTCAGGGCTTGACGTGGGCGTTGACGAAGGAGGGGTAGCCGAAGACGCTGGAGACGAAGACGCCACCCACCTTCGAGCCGTGGACCAGGTACGCCACGTCGACGTAGAGGGGCACCACGGGTGCGTGCTCACGCATGATCCGTTCGTCGAGTTCGGCCCACTCGGCGGCCTGCTCGGCCGGGGGCAGGGCGAGGATCCGATCGAACTCGGCGTTGATCGCCGGGTCGTCGAAGTACGCCTGGTTGCTGTTGCCCGTGGCCTTGATGCTGCGTCCGTCGTAGAGCACCGGCAGGATCGAGGCGCCGCTCGGCCAGTCGGCGGCCCAGGAGCCGAGGTACAGGTCCCAGGGATTGTCCTTCCTCTTGATCTCATCGAGCTTGGCGTCGGCCGGGATGTTCCGGATCGTGATCCTGAAGCCGGCCCGCTCCAGGTTCCCCTTGAGCTGTGTCGCCTGCCGCTGCTCGGCCGAGCTGTCGGCCGCGCCGAGAACCAGTTCGGGAGTCTGCCCGCCGAGCAGTTCCCGGGCCTTGTCCAGATCGCCGTTCGGGCCCGCCGGATAGGCGTCGTACGGCTGGTGGCCGATCGTCGCGGACGGCATGAGCGTGCTCATCGGCGCGGCCACGTGCTGCCCGCCGAGCACCTTGACCAGGCCCTGACGGTCGATGGCGTAGTTGAGCGCCTGACGTACCCGCAGGTCGGTGACCCGCTGGTTGTTGATCAACAACTGGTTGGCGCTGGGCGTCGGCGAGAGGACCGTCCTGGACCGCAACCCGGCGTCGCCCGCGACCCGGGAGACCAGCGAGGCGGGCACGTAGTCCCACGACAGGGCACTCTGGTCGGTGCCGTTGTCGGCGATCACCCGGTTCACCGCCGCGTCCGGGGTCGAGCCGAAGGTCCACACGAAGCGGTCCGGGTACTGGTGACGGACCGGGTCGGTGGCGGCGTCCCAGTGCTCGTTGCGTTCCAGCACCACCTCGACGCCCGCCTGATAGCGGCTCACCCGGTACGGACCGGAGGAGAAGGGCGCGTGGCCGAGGTTGATTCCGGTGTCCCGGTCCGGCGGCAGCGGCGCGGTGGTCGGCAACGACACCGCGAACGGCAGGTCACAGCGCGGCTTGGCGAACTCGAAGCGCAGGGTCTTCTCGTCCGGCGTGCTCAGGCCCGGTGGCAGCGCGTTGCGGTTGGCCCGGAAGTCCCACGCGGTGTCGTACTGCGGGGTGTCGGCGAGCCATTCCTGGAGGTAGGTGGGGCCGCCGGTGAGGTCCGGGTCGAACGAGCGGGCGATGCCGTACCCGATCTCCTTCGCGGTGACCGGGCGCCCGTCCTCGAACTTCACCCCGTCCTTGATGGTGAATTCCCAGACCTTGCAGTCGTCGTTGACATCGGTGCCCGGCGTCTCGGCGAGATCGCCGACCAGGACCAGGTTGCCCTCGCCGTCGTCCTTCCAGGTGGTCAGGAAGCGGGCGAACAGCGGCGAGACCATCAGGCCGACGAACGAGTACGTCCGCTGCGGGTCCAGATGGGAGATCGGTGTCTCCCTGATGACGGTGACGGTGCCGCCGGCCCGCGCACCCGCCACCGCCGGTGCCGGCCCCAGCGAGTCCTTCGGGTCGGTGGCGATGACACCGGTCTGCTGCCGGCCAGTGTCCACCGTGGCGCTCTCACCGGTGTTCTCCGAGCACGCGCCGAGCGTCGCCACCAGCGCGACCGCGACACCCATCGCAGTCGCCACGTGTGGTCTCATCTGCTACCTCCGCCATCCAGATGCCGCCGGCCCGGCACCACCGTCCCGAGGATCGTAGAGAAGAAAAGCTTCGATGTGAGGGCTGGCGAACGATAAATTCCACCGCCACCGGCCCGACGTGCCACGCTCAGCCGAGCCGCACGCGCGGGTCGATGACCGCGTACAGCAGGTCCACCAGCAGGTTCGCCAGCACCACGAAGACCGCCGCGACCAGCACCGTGGCCATGATGGTCGGCAGATCACCGGCGCGTACCGCGTCGACCGCCGTCCGACCCAACCCCTGGATGCCGAAGGTCGTCTCGGTGATCACCGTGCCGCCGAGCGCCGCGCCGACGTCCAACCCGGCGACGGTGACCACCGGCGTGATGGCCGCGCGCAGCGCGTGTCGCCCGTACACCCGGGTCCGGCCCAGGCCCTTGGCCCGCGCGGTACGGACGAAGTCCTCGCTCAGCGTCTCCAGCATCTGCGCCCGGAACAGCCGGGCGTAGATCGCGGAGAACAGGAACGCCAGTGAGCACCAGGCGAGTACCAGGCCGCTGGCCCAACGCAGCGGATCCGCCGACAACGGTGTGTAGCCCGGCACCGGCAACCAGCGCAGCGTGTAGACGAAGACCAGCAGCAGCACCGCGCCGACGAAGTAGAGCTGCAACGAGGCGCCGGTCAGTGAGAAGCCGATCGCCGCGCGGTCCCACCAACTGCCGGGCCGCAGCGCGGAGACCATGCCCAGGCCCACCCCGAGCAGCAGCCACAGGATCGCCGCCGGGATGACGATGCTCAGCGTCACCGGCAGGACCCGGGCCAGGGTGTCGGTGACCGCCTCGTTGTTCACGTACGACCAGCCCAGGCAGGGGGCGTCACACCGGCCGCCCTGCGCGCCGCCCAGGTCCCGCCCGGTGACGATGCCCTTCAGGTAGCCCGCGTACTGGCTGACCAGCGGATCGCGCAGGCCCAACTCCTGGCGTACCCGCTCCAGCCGCTCCGGGTTGCAGTTCTTCGGGCACATGCCGCTGACCGGGTCGCGCGGCAGCGCGAAGAACATCAGGAAGGTGAGCACGCTCACCGCGAAGAGGGTGAGCACGGCGGAGAGGATTCGCCGCACCAGGAACCGCAGCATGTCGGCTACCTCGACGACTTCGGGTCGAGCGCGTCGCGCAGCGCGTCCCCGAACAGGTTGAACGCGAACACCAACGCGAAGATGGTGGCGCCGGGGAAGAAGACGAACGCCGGATCGGTCTGGAGGTAGTCCAGGCTCTGGTAGATCATCCGGCCGAAGCTCGGGGTGTCCTCGGTCAGCCCGACGCCGATGAACGACAGCGCCGCCTCGCCGGTGACGAACTGCGGCACCGCGAGCGAGAAGGACACCAGGATCGGCGCCCAGATGTTCGGCAGCAGCTGCCGGAACAGCATGTGACCGAGCCCCGCCCCGCTGGCCCGGGCCGCCGCCACGAACTCCCGCTCGCGCAGCGCGATCACCTGGCCGCGGACCAGCCGGGCGGTGCTCGTCCAGCCGAACCCGGCGAAGATCGCGATCAGTACGCCGACCCCGAAGGCCGGCGGCACCGCGTCCCGCTGCCCGTAGAAGCGCAACGTCAGGGTCGGGGTCAGGGCGAGCGCGATGACCAGGAAGGGCATCGCCAGGGTCAGGTCGGTGAGCCAGTTGACCACCGCGTCGAGCCAGCCACCGAGGTAGCCGGCCAGCGCGCCGAGCACCACCCCGATCGCGGCGGTGAGCACCGCCGCCGTGCCGGCGATGAACAACGAGGTACGCAGGCCGTACACCAGGCGGATGAAGATGTCCCGCCCGAGTCCGGGCTCCAGCCCGAAGAAGTGTTCACCGGAGACACCACCGGCATAGCCGAGCGGCATGCCGGCCCCGTCGAGCTTGCCCTGGAACTGGTCCCGGGGGCCGATCCCGTACGCCAGCTCGATCAGCGGCGCGGCGAGCGCCACCAGGACGAACAGCACCAGCATCGCGCCGCTGACCTGGGCGGTACGGTCCCGGCGCAGCCGCATCCAGGTGAGCTGTCCGGGCGAACGGCCGACCACCGGCCCCGCACCGCCGGCCGACCCGCTCGCCCCGATCTCGGCCGGCGCCGCCCCGTCGACCGGCGAAAGACTCACGCGGGCACCCCGCCGCGCTCCACGCCCAGCGGGCCGCTCTGCGGGAAGTGACAGGCGGTCGCCTGGTTGCCACCGTCGCGCCGGAGCAGGGCCGGCTCCTGCTCGGCACACCGCTGCCGGGCGTTGGGGCAGCGGGTTCGGAACCGGCAGCCCGACGGCGGGTCGAGCGGGGTGGGCAGGTCACCGGCGAGCCGGATCCGCCCGGCCGAGCCGAGCCGGGTCACGTCCGGCACCGCGGCCAGCAGCGCCCGGGTGTACGGGTGCTGTGGGCGCCGGTAGATGTCGTCCCGGTCGCCGATCTCCACGATCCGGCCGAGATACATCACCGCGACCCGCTGGCAGAAATGCCGGACCACGGCCAGGTCGTGGGCGATGAGGACGAACGCCAGGCCGAGTTCGCGTTGCAGCCGGCGCAGCAGGTTGACCACCTGGGCCTGGATCGACACGTCCAGGGCGGAGACCGGCTCGTCCGCCACCACCAGCCTCGGCCCCGGCGCCAGCGCGCGGGCGATGCCGACGCGCTGCCGCTGGCCACCGGAGAACTCGTGCGGATACCGGTCGTAGTGCTCCGGGTTCAGGCCGACCAGTTCCATCAGTTCCCGCACCCGGGCCCGCGTGCCACCGGGCGGCGTGATCCCGTTGACCTGCAACGGCATCGCGATGATCCGGCCGACGGTGTGCCGGGGATTCAACGAGGCGTACGGGTCCTGGAAAATGATCTGTAGCTGCGATCGGAGCGGACGCAGCGCCCGCCGCCCGGCGTGGGTGATGTCCTGCCCGGCGAACTCGATGCGGCCTCCGGTCGGCTCCAGCAGCCGCACCAGCAGCCGGCCGGTGGTGGTCTTGCCACAACCGGACTCCCCCACCAGGCCGAGGGTCTCGCCCGCCCGGACCTCGAAGTCCAGCCCGTCCACCGCCCGCACCAGACCGCCGCGTACCCGGAAATGCTTGGTCAGCCCCCGGACCCGCAGCAGAGGGTCGCCGGCCGTCATCGCGCCACCCCCACCCGGACGACGTCCTCGGCGTACCGCCGGGCGCGCTCGACGGCGGGAAGGTGGCAGGCCATCCGGTGTCCGGGCGTTCCGCCCGGGGTCAGCTCGGGCCGCTGCGTCCGGCACCGGCCACCGGCGTGTTCGGCGTACCGGCAGCGCGGGTGGAAGGCACAGCCGGCCGGTACGTCGATCAGGCTCGGCGGGTGGCCCGGGATCGCTGCCAGGTCCACCGCCGCGTCGCCGTGCAACGACGGCACACTGGACAGCAACCCCCAGGTGTACGGGTGCTGCGGCCGGCGCAGCACCTGCTCGGCGCTGCCCTGCTCCACGGCCCGGCCGGCGTACATCACCAACACGTCGTCGGCGACCTGGGCGACCACACCGAGGTCGTGGCTGATCAGGACGATCGCGGTGTCGAACTCGGCCTGAAGGTCGGCCAGCAGGTCCAGGATCTGGGCCTGCACGGTGACGTCCAGCGCTGTCGCCGGTTCGTCGGCGATCAACAGGGCCGGGCCGTTCACCAACGCCATGGCGATCATCGCCCGCTGCCGCATGCCGCCGGAGAACTCGTGCGGGTACTGGTCGTAGCGCCGCTGCGGCTGCGGGATCCCCACCCGGCCGAGCATCTCCACCACGTGCCGTCGCGTCTGCGCCCGGCCAGCCCGGGGATGGTGCACCCGGTACGCCTCGGTGACCTGCCGGCCCACCGGATAGTACGGGTGCAACGCCGACAGCGGGTCCTGGAAGATCAGCGCCATCTCCTGGCCACGCAGCCGGCGTACCTCCGTCTCCGGCCGCCCGACCAGTTGGTGCCCACCGACGGTGATCTGCCCGGTCACGGTGGCCCGTCGAGGATCGTGCAGACCGAGGAGTGCCAGCGAGGTGACGCTCTTACCCGAGCCGGACTCGCCGACCACGCCGAGGGTACGCCCGCGCGGCACCGCGAACGACACACCGTCGACGGCCCGCACCGTCCCGTCGGCGGTGCCGAAGCTGACCCTCAGGTCGTCCACTCGTAGGTAAGGGTCCACGACCGCCTCCCTCCGCGCCCCGAGGAAGGGAAACTACAGCAGCACCGCCACCCGCCCCACCCACCGCACAACTGGTGCGACCATGAAGACGGCCAGCAGATCAGGATCCCGACGGTACGAGTGGAGGTGACCATGACCGTGGCGGTGTTCGACCACGAGGGCCCGTGGACCGAGGAGGAGTACCTCGCCCTGGGTGAGACCTCCCAGCGAGTCGAACTCTTCGACGGTAGCCTGCACGTGACACCCGCCCCCACCCCACGTCACCAGCGGATCTCTCGCAAGTTGGGCAACATCCTGGAGACCGCGGCCGAGTCCATCGGACTGGAGCTGCTGGAGGCGGTGAACGTCCGGCTTCGGCCAGGACGGGTACCGGTGCCGGATCTGGTGATCACCGCACCGGTGAACCTGGACGCCCCGTTCATCGAGGCGAGCGACGTGCTGCTCGTCTGCGAGATCATTTCACCGAGCAACGCCGCCACGGACAACGTCCTCAAGATGCACTACTACGCCGCCGCCGGCATCGAGTGGTACCTGCTGGTCGAGCAGACGACTGGCGCCCTGCGCCTGCACCGGCGACGTGGCCGGCACTACGTCGAGCAACAGTCCGTCAAGCGGGGCGAGACGTTGCGGCTGGAGTCGCCCGTCCGGGCCAGCATCCGACCGGAGGATCTCATCCCCTGACGGTTGTCGGTGGACTCGCCTAGGGTCGGCGCATGAGCGAGTTCGACGTGGCCGGTGCGGCGGTGCAGGCCGCCCTGGACGCGGGCGCCCGGTACGCCGACGCCCGAGTGATGCACCGGCGCTACGAGTCGATGTCGGCCCGCAACGGCGAGGTCGAGGCGCTGACCCAGGACGAGAGCGTCGGGCTGGGCGTACGCGCCCTGGTCGGGGCGAGTTGGGGCTTCCACGCCGTACCGGAGTTGTCCGACCGCGCCGCCCGCGATGCCGGCCATCGGGCCGCGCGGACCGCCGCCGCGAGTGGCCTGGTGCCGGGCCCGGGGGTCGAGCTGGTCCCGGTCGCGCCGAGCACCGCGAGTTGGTCGTCTCCGTGCACGGTGGATCCGCTCGGCGTCTCCCTTGCCGTCAAGGGCGACCTGCTGGTGGCCGCCACCAGCACGATGGCCGACCATGGCGCCGACCTCGCCGAGGGGCTCTACCAGGTCTGGGACACCGCGAAGTGGTTCGTGTCCAGCGAGGGCCACCGGATCGACCAGCACATCCGCGAATGCGGCGGCGGCATCTCGGCCACCTCCATCGGCGACGGTGAGACGCAACGCCGCTCCTGGCCGAGCTACCGCGGCCAGTACGGCACCACCGGCTGGGAGCTGGTCGACTCCCTCGACCTGGTCGCGCACGCGGCACGGATCGCCGAGGAGTCGCGGGAACTGCTGACCGCACCGCTCTGCCCGGCCGGCGAGACCGACCTGATCCTCGGCGGCGAGCAGTTGGCGTTGCAGATCCACGAGTCGGTCGGGCACGCCATCGAGCTGGACCGCATCCTCGGCTGGGAGGCCGCCTTCGCCGGCACCTCGTGGCTGGATCTCGCCCAGCTCGGCTCGCTGCACTACGGCTCCGAGCTGATGAACATCACCATCGACCCGACCATCCCCGGCGCGCTGGGCAGCTTCGGCTACGACGACGAGGGCTCGCCGGCGGTCAAGCGGGACGCGGTGCGTGCCGGACGGTGGGTCGGCGTGCTGGCCGGGCGGGACTCGGCGGCGATGGCCGGCCTCGACTACGGCGGCAGCGTACGCGCCGACGGTTGGGCGCGGCTGCCGATGGTCCGGATGACGAACGTCGGCCTGGAGCCGGGCCCGCACACGCTGGAGGAGATCGTCGCCGCCACGGACGAGGGGGTGCTGATGGACGTCAACCGGTCCTGGTCCATCGACGACAAGCGACTGAACTTCCAGTTCGGTTGCGAGATCGGCTGGGAGATCCGCAACGGCCGGCGCGGACGGATGCTGCGCAACCCGACGTACACCGGCATCGGCCCGCTGTTCTGGCGTTCGATGGACATGCTCTCCTCGGAGATCGTGCCGTGGGGCACCCCGAACTGCGGCAAGGGCCAACCCGGCCAGGTCGGGCACACCGGTCACCCGGCCGCGCCGGCCCGCTTCCGCAACGTCCGAGTGGGGGTACGGGCATGACTGAGCTGGACCTCGCCGGTCAGGTGATGCAGTTGGTCGCCCGGCTCGCCGGGCCGGGCGGGCAGGCCGAGGTGACGGTGAGCCGGGCGGAGCTGGCGTTGACCCGGTTCGCCAACTCGGCGATCCACCAGAACGTCGCGGAGTCCGCCGTGGAGGTCCGGCTGCGGATGCACCTGGACGGGCGTACCGCCGCCGGTAGCGGCACCACGGTCACCCCCGACGGACTGCGTACGCTGGTGGAGCGGGTGCTGGCGGCGGCGCGGTTCGCGCCACGCGATCCGGCCTGGCCAGGGCTCACCCCACCCACCGCGGTGCTGCCCTCGCCGCAGTGGGATGCGGCCACGGCACAGGCCGGGCCGGCCGACCGGGCCGCCCTGGTCCGGGCGTTCGTCGACGCGGCCGGCGGCCTGGAAACCGCCGGCTACTGCCGTACGGCGGTCCGCGCGGCGGCGTTCGCGAACTCGGCCGGACACACCGTGCAGGGCCGCACCGTCGAGGCGGCGATGGACGGGATAGCCCGGGCCGGCGGCGCCGACGGCACCGCCCGCGACTGTGCGGACCGGTTGGCCGATCTGGACGGCGCCGAGCTGGGGCGACGGGCGGCCGCGAAGGCCCGGGCCGGGACCGATCCGGTGGAGCTGCCACCCGGGCGGTACCCGGTGGTGCTGGAACCCGCCGCCGTGGCCGACCTGCTGGAGAACCTGGCCTGGTACGGCTTCAACGGCAAGCGGTACGCCGAGGGGCAGTCCTTCGCCGAGCCCGGCGTGGCCCAGCTCGACCCGGCGGTGACCCTGGTCGACGATCCCCTCCGCGCCGCCGGGCTGCCGTTCGACCTGGAGGGCACACCGACCCGCGCACTGACCCTGGTGGACGCCGGCACCATCGGCGCGGTGGTGCACGACCGGCGCAGCGCCGCCGAGGTGGGCGGCGAGTCCACCGGTCACGCCTGGACCGGCAGCAGCACCTTCGGTCCGATCCCGCGCAACCTGCGCCTGGCGCCGGCCCGGGCCACGGGCACGTCGGGCGGCGGCGAGGTCGGCACGGCCGGGCCGGCGGGCGGCACCGCAGCGGTGGCCGGGCTCGCCGAGCCGCTGGCCGGCGCGGTGCCCGACGCGGACACCGCCGCCCTGGTGTCCCGGATGCCGCGCGGACTGCTGGTCAGCGACCTGTGGTACACCCGGGTGCTCGACCCGAAGAGTCTGGTGATCACGGGCCTGACCCGCAACGGGGTGTGGTTGGTCGAGGACGGCCAGGTCACCCGCGCGGTCCGCGACCTGCGGTTCACCGAGTCGTACCCGCGAGCGCTCGGGCCCGGCGCGGTGTTGGAGCTGGGTCGGCGTACGGCCCGCCAGCCGAACCGCTGGGACGGTGTCTGGTGGGAGGCGCCGGCGTTGCGGCTGGCTTCCTGGAACTTCACCGGCGGGGCGTCCGGCTGACCAGTCATCCGCCGCTGGTCGATCTTTTTCGGACGCTCGCATATTGATCATGGCGAGAGGGTTTCCAAAGGGCGGGACACACGGGACACTGCCTTGCGCGGACGGCCCGCCTAGATCGGCGTAACGTGTGTCACTTAGCTGCTCCGGTACGCCCGGTGCGGTCGTTGGTGTGCGCATGACGTGGCAAGCGGGGTCGGCATCGCCGGTCCGCGTGCCGACCGGAAAGTGTTCCGCCGCCCGTGAGAGGGCCCCGTCAGGGAGACGACGCGAATGACATCATCGGCAACGAGACCGCGGGGGGCGCGGGCACGCGCCGCCATCGCGGCCAAGACGTTGCGTACGGACCGTTGGTGGCTTGCCCCGCTGATCACCGTCATCGGGCTCGGTGCGTGGATCACGTACGCGACGGTCCGGGTCTTCATGCACGACTACTACTGGGTCGAGGAGTTCCACTACCTCACCCCGTTCTACTCGCCGTGCGTGACCGACCGGTGCATCGCGGAGGCGTCGCACTTCGGGCAGTACCTGCCCGGCTGGTGGATCATCCCGGACGCCGCGTTCACCCTGCCGTTCCTGCTGCTGTTCCGGCTGACCTGCTACTACTACCGCAAGGCGTACTACCGGTCGTTCTGGCTCTCCCCGCCGGCCTGCGCGGTGCCGGACGGTCACGCCTCCTACGGCGGCGAGACCCGGTTCCCGCTGATCGTGCAGAACTCGCACCGGTACTTCTTCTACTTCGCCGCGATCATCTCGCTGATCAACACCTGGGACGCCATCGCGGCCTTCCGCAGCCCCGAGGGCTTCGGGTTCGGCCTGGGCAACCTGATCCTGGTCGGCAACGTGGTGATGCTCTGGGCGTACACGATCTCCTGTCACTCCTGCCGGCACATCATCGGTGGGCGACTGAAGCACTTCTCCAAGCATCCGGTCCGGTACCGGGCCTGGGGCTTCGTCTCCTGGCTGAACGTCCGGCACATGCAGCTCGCCTGGATCACCCTCGGCACGTTGGCGCTGACCGACTTCTACGTCATGTCGGTCGCCGCCGGGTGGATCTCCGACCTGCGGTTCATCAACTGAGGGCCCCTGACATGACTACCGATTCTCACCGCGACACGAGCGCCACCACGCGCATCGAACGACACCACTACGACGTCGTCGTGATCGGGGCCGGCGGCGCCGGCCTGCGCGCGGCGATCGAGGCACGGCTGGCCGGCAAGAAGACCGCCATCATCTCCAAGTCGCTGTTCGGCAAGGCGCACACGGTGATGGCCGAGGGCGGCGCCGCTGCGGCCATGGGGAACGTGAACAGCCGGGACAACTGGCAGGTGCACTTCCGCGACACCATGCGCGGCGGCAAGTTCCTCAACAACTTCCGGATGGCCGAGCTGCACGCGAAGGAGTCGCCGCAGCGGATCTGGGAGCTGGAGACGTACGGCGCGCTGTTCGACCGTACGAAGGACGGCAAGATCTCGCAGCGCAACTTCGGCGGCCACGAGTACCCCCGACTGGCCCACGTCGGCGACCGGACCGGGCTGGAGCTGATCCGCACCCTCCAGCAGAAGATCGTCTCGTTGCAGCAAGAGGACCAGCGCGACCACGGCTCGTACGACGCCCGGATCAAGGTCTTCTCCGAGACCACCATCACCGAGCTGCTGCTCGACGGCGACCGGGTGGCAGGCGCGTTCGGCTACTACCGCGAGTCCGGCGAGTTCATCCTCTTCGAGGCGCCGGCCGTGGTGCTGGCGACCGGCGGCGTCGGCCGCTCCTACAAGGTCACCTCGAACTCCTGGGAGTACACCGGGGACGGGCACGCGCTGGCGCTGCGCGCCGGGGCGACCCTGATCAACATGGAGTTCCTCCAGTTCCACCCCACCGGCATGGTCTGGCCGCCCTCGGTCAAGGGCATCCTGGTCACCGAGTCGGTACGCGGTGACGGTGGCATCCTGAAGAACTCCGAAGGCAAGCGGTTCATGTTCGACTACGTCCCCGACGTCTTCCGCAAGCAGTACGCGGAGACGCCCGAGGAGGCGGACCGCTGGTACACCGACCCGGACAACAACCGGCGCCCACCGGAGCTGCTGCCCCGCGACGAGGTCGCCCGCGCGATCAACAGCGAGGTCAAGGCGGGCCGGGGTACGCCGGCCGGCGGCGTCTACCTGGACATCGCCTCCCGGTTGCCGGCCGAGGAGATCCGTCGCCGCCTGCCGTCGATGCACCACCAGTTCAAGGGACTGGCCGACGTCGACATCACCAAGGAGCCGATGGAGGTCGGCCCCACCTGCCACTACGTGATGGGTGGCGTCGAGGTCGACCCGGACAGCGGTGCCGCGTACGGCTCGGTGCGCGGCCTGTTCGCCGCCGGTGAGGTCTCCGGCGGCATGCACGGCTCCAACCGCCTCGGCGGCAACTCGCTGTCCGACCTGCTGGTCTTCGGCAAGCGGGCGGGCGGGCACGCGGCCAGCTACGTCGACCAGCTCGCCGGCCGCCCCCGGGTGGAGGTGAGCGCCGTGGAGACCGCGGTGGAGACCGCCCTGGCTCCGTTGCAGCGGGACACCGGCGAGAACCCGTACACCCTTCAGCAGGATCTCCAGGCGGTGATGGGCGACCTGGTCGGCATCATCCGACGCGAGGCCGAGCTGGCGGACGCGCTGGTCCGCCTGGCCGAGCTGCGCGAGCGGGTGGCGAAGGTCAGCGCGGCCGGTGGCCGGCGCTACAACCCGGGCTGGCACCTGGCACTGGACCTGCGCAACATGCTGGTCGTCTCCGAGTGCACCGCCAAGGCGGCGCTGGAGCGCCGCGAGTCGCGCGGCGGCCACACCCGCGAGGACCACCCCACCATGGATCCGCAGTGGCGGCGGGTCAACCTGGTCTGCTCGCTCGACGGCGACACCGTCCGGCTGGACCGCAAGCCGCTGCCGAAGATGCGCACCGAACTGATCGGCCTGTTCGACCGCGCCGAGCTGGCCAAGTACCTCACCGACGAGGAACTCGCCGAGTTCGACGCCCTCGCCGCCGCCGACGCCGCCGGAAAGGAGAGCTGAGGGTATGGGCACGAAGCGTACGTTCCGGATCTGGCGGGGTGACGCCGACGGTGGCGACCTCCAGGACTACTCCGTCGAGGTGAACGAGGGCGAGGTGGTCCTCGACGTCATCCACCGGTTGCAGGCCACCGACGCGCCGGACCTGGCCTGCCGGTGGAACTGCAAGGCGGGCAAGTGTGGCTCCTGTTCCATGGAGATCAACGGGATGCCCAAGCTCGGCTGCATGACCCGGATGTCGACGTTCGAGGAGAACGAGACGGTCACGGTGACCCCGCTGCGCACCTTCCCGGTGATCCGCGACCTGGTCACCGACGTCTCGTTCAACTACGAGAAGGCGCGGGAGACGCCCGCCTTCGCTCCCCCGGCCGACCTGGCCCCCGGCGACTACCGGATGCAGCAGGTCGACGTGGAGCGCTCACAGGAGTTCCGCAAGTGCATCGAGTGCTTCCTGTGCCAGACCGTCTGTCACGTGGTCCGCGACCACGACGAGAACAAGCAGGCGTTCTCCGGGCCGCGCTACTTCATCCGGGCCGCCGAGCTGGACATGCACCCGCTGGACGCCAAGACCGACCGCAAGGAGTACGCGCAGTCGGAACAGGGCCTGGGCTTCTGCAACATCACCAAGTGCTGCACCGAGGTCTGCCCCGAGCACATCAAGATCACTGACAATGGGATCATCCCCATGAAGGAGCGGGTCGTCGACCGCAGGTACGATCCACTCGTATGGCTCGGTAGCAAGATCTTCCGGAGGGGTCAGGTGCCTCAGACCAGCGTGACCAGCGAACACTCCCCGGGCGCCGTGCGCTCCAGCGCCACGGCCCACGGTGTGCACTCGCACGCGGGCGGCTCGCACGACACCGCCGCCGAAGTGCAGGCCCAGCAGGGCGTCAACTGGCACCGCGAGGTGCCGAAGCCGACCGCCCCGGCCGTCGACGCCAGCGGCAAGCTCCCCCTGACGGAGCTCACCTTCGACCGCGCCGCCGCCCCCTCCCCCTTCGGCGACGACGTGACCTTCCCGCTCCCTCCCGAGCACCTCAACTTCGCCCACCCCGAACAAGACGAAAAGCACTAACCACCCAATAGAGGAGGGGGCTGCGGCACACGCCACAGCCCCCTCCCCCATTCCCCCTCCCACCCACCGCCCACCGCCCACCCGCCCGCCGCCCGAGCCGCGTTGATCAAGAGATTTGCGTCGGAGAGCACCCCTCCCCCCGACGCAAACCTCTTGATCAACACCAACCACCGGGCCGCGCCCCGCCCAGCTTCGCCCGAGTGGGTTGATCAAGAAGTTTGCGTCGGGGGTGGGGGGCGTGTAGACGCAAACCTCTTGATCAACGCGGGATAGGCGGGCCGGCGGAGGGGTGTGGTGCGGGACAGTGGGGGGTGGGGGGTGGGGGGGTGGGGGGTGGGGTTAGGGGGTTAGGAGGGGGCGGAGGGCGGCGACGATGGGGGCGTCGGCGGGGAGCCAGGTGACGGAGTCCAGTTCGGCGGCGGAGAGCCAGCGCAGGGCCCGGTGTTCCAGCGCCTGCGGGCGGTCACCGTGCAGCAGGCGGGCCGCGTACACCTTGAGCACCGACCGGCCGTGCGCCATCCGGACGTTGCGGCCGACCCGCTCGCCGATTTCCACGCGTACGGCGAGTTCCTCGGCGCATTCGCGGGCCAGCGCCGCCGTCTCGCTCTCCCCCGGCTCGACCTTGCCGCCGGGAAACTCCCACATGCCCGCCACCTCGGGTGGCGCAGAGCGGGCACAGGCCAGCACCCGGCCACCCTCGATGATTGCCGCCCCAACGATCACCTTCGGGTCCCGCTTAGCGGCCTGTCCGCCGCCATTCGCCCGTTCGGTCCGCACGGGCGTCCAGCGTGCCAGATCAATCGGCGGTTTGGGTAGCTTGGTCGGCCATCAGGCCAGGAATACCCAGAAGTGTGGGCGTGGACACACCATCCGTGCGACGTAAGACTAGAGGCACCGACAAGACACGGGGCGGCGACGATTTGGCCACAAGCCGGCAACGAAGCCTGGGAGGTGCGGTGATGCGTGCGCTGTTCGGCGGTCGAGCGAAGCACGACTACCTCAGCGACGCTCTCACCCTACTGAACGGTTGGACTCGTGAGGGCGAACAGATCCGGCGCACGCTAGTCATCGACGACACCCAGCACGCCGCGTTGACCGAACGGGTCAAGGTGGTCGCCGACGCGCTTCACCTACGGCCGGAGATCAGCCGGCTTGCCGACCACACCCAGATCCGGGTCGGCCACGGCAACACCCCGCTGTCCGAGGGTGAGGTCCTGCTGGCCGCCCGCATCGAGGACGCGTACCGGGCGGTGACCGAGTCCTGACCCCGCGCGGGCGGACCACGACGTCAACGGCGAGGCCCTTCCGCCGGAACGGCGCTGTCCCCGGCACCCCGACCCCGCCATACCGGCGGAACAGCGGGCGCCCGCTGCGGGTGGCAGCGGCCTCCTACCCTGTGGCGCATGGCGAACCCGACGTACGACCGTAAAGAGCAGTTCCAGCAGATCCAGAGCGGCCTGCTCGACGGAGAACAGATCATCGCCGTCTACGACGCCGTCGGCACCGGCACCGGGTTCATCGGGCTGACCGACCGGCGCGTGATCATTCAGGACCGCTCCTTCATCGGCAAGCGGTACGCGATCACCAGCATCCCGTACTCGAAGATCACCAGCGTCAGCGTGGTCAGCAACAAGTCGTGGGGCGGCTCGTTCTTCTCCACCGGCGCCATCGCCATCCACGTCGGCACGCACACCTACGAGGTGGAGTTCCGGGGCGACCAGAAGAGCCACCACGTACACAACGTGATCCTCCACTACATCAGCTGACCAGCCCCAGCCGGCCCGGAACAGCCCGCGCCAGCGCGCCCAGGGCAGCCCGCGCAGCCTCAGCCCGCGCCCGAAACAGTCGCGGGCTCACGACAAGCCGGTACCTAGGATCCAGCCCGAGGTAACCGCGGTCGATCACGCTGTGCACGCCGGACGTGAGCGGTAGGCCGCGCGGAAAAAGTGTTGCCGGGGTGCCCTGATGCCGATTGGCTGGGCGGGTAGCCGAACGGAAGGAGCAACGACATGAGGCACGCGAGGCAGGGCCAGCGAGCAATCACCGTCGACTCCTTCGAATCGAGGCTTTGTGCGTACGTGGAAAACAACGGACCGGGCGCCGCGCGGCGCTGGTAGTACCGACGGGGGCCGCTGATGTCGGTCTTCGATGATCCGGGGCACTTCGGCCGACTCTGGGCCGACACCTACGACCTGCCGGGCGGGCTGCCCGACCCGGCGCTGGCGGTGGAGTTCCTCGCCGATCTGGGCGGCGGCGGCCGGGTGTTGGAGTTGGCCATCGGCACCGGGCGGGTCGCCCTGCCGCTCGCCGCGCGTGGCGTCACCGTCGAGGGGGTGGAGGCGTCACCGGAGATGGTCGCGAAGCTGCGCGCCAAGCCCGGCGGCGAGGACCTCCCGGTGGCCATCGGCGACATGGCGGACGTGCCGGTGACCGGCCCGTACGGCGTGGTGTACCTGGTCTTCAACACGCTGTTCAACCTGGTCCGCGAGCAGCGGCAGGCGGACTGCTTCCGTAACGTCGCGCGGGTGCTGGCGCCCGGCGGGGCGTTCGTCATCGAGACGTACGTGCCGGACCCGGCGGGCATCGACCGGGACGAACAGGTCCAGATGCGGGAGGTGACCGAGGACTCGGCCACCATCCGACTGCACCGTTACGACCGGGCGGCTCAGACGTTCGTCCGGCAGACCGTCACCTTCGACGCTGGCGGGGTGCACCTGCACCCGTTCGCGATGCGGTACATGTGGCCCGAGCAGATCGACGAGATGGCCGGGCAGGCCGGGTTCCACCTGGCCGAACGGTACGCCGACTGGGACCGCACCCGGTTCGGCCCGGACAGTACCTCGCACATCTCCGTCTACCGGCTCGGCTGATCCGAGTAGGGCGCCGGGTCCGGCATCCCGCCCGGCCCGACGCCTGCCCGGAGCCGGGACCGGAGATCGCCGAGACGCCGATCGTCGCGGCTGGCAGCCGACGAGCGCTTGACCATCGGTCACAAAGGCCCCAGCACGGCGTCGGGTTCGGCCTCCAGCGCCAGGGTTTCCAGCACGGTCAGGAGTTGTCGTTCCTCGTACCTGAAGTGTGACTCCATGATGGCCGCCAGGCCCTCCAGGTGCCGATTCAACTCGACGGGCGGCGCGGCCCGCAGCACGGCGGCCTGCAGCCCGGCCAACAGGTGCGCGATCATCGAGTGGTCCTGCCGCAGCTGGTACAGCGTGTCCCGCAGGTCCGGGTGCTGCTCGGCGATCGCGGGAAACAGGTCACGGTCCTCGCCCTCGTGATGGGCGGTCAGGGCGGCGCAGAACCCGTGGCAGAACAGCAGCAGATCGCGGGTTGCCGGCTCTGCCGGTACGCCTACGGCCAGGGCATCCCGGGTCAGGGTCAGTGCGTCGCGCAGCCGGTCGTGCACGCGGCGTAACTCATGGCTCCAGGCCACCAGCCTGGTCTTCTCGCCCTCACCCACAGGTGAGAGACGAAGGTACGACGATCATCATCGACATCCTTCAGCCCGGCGCCTCCATGCCTGACACGGCCTGCCACCGGCACGCGACGCTGAGGCGGAAGGTACCACGCTCGGCCAGCGGCCGGCTTGGTGCCGCCTGGGATACTGATCCACATGCCGATTCGAGCCGCCGCGCTGGCCAGACTGCGTCAGATCAGGAAGAACGGTCGGGGCCGCTGGTGGCGCCGGGCAGCGGTGGCGGGTGCGGTCGGCGCGGTGCTGCTGGTCGCCGCCAGCTGGGGCAGCGTGAGCTGGATCCGCTCCGGCGCCGAAGGGCGGATGCACACGGCGCAACTGGTCCCCGACACCCCGGTGGCCCTGGTGTTGGGCACCCGGGTCCAGCCGGACGGCACCCCGGCGCCGTTCCTCACCGCCCGCCTGGAGATCGCCCGCGAGTTGTACGCCACCGGCAAGGTCCAGGCGATCCTGGTTTCCGGCGACAACATGCGCCAGGAGTACAACGAGCCGGAAGCGATGCAGCGCTGGCTGATCGAGCACGGGGTACCGGCCGACAAGGTGGTGTTGGACTACGCCGGCTTCGACACGTACGACTCGTGCGCCCGGGCCAAGCGGATCTTCGGGGTGGACCGGGCGACGCTGGTGACCCAGCAGTTCCACCTGGCCCGCGCGGTCACGGTGTGCCGGCACGTCGGCGTGGACGCCGTCGGCGTGGGTGACGAAACCGCTCGCGAGTACGGCCGGACCTGGCAGTTCGCCGCCGCCAGGGAGTACGGCGCCGGCGTGAAGGCGGCGCTGGACGTGCTGTCCGGCCGCGACCCGGTGCACCTCGGCCCGCGCGAGACCGGCGTGCACGACGCCCTTCGCACCGGCTGACCCGTCCCCCGACGCGCCATCTCATCGGGCTTCTGTCGGGACTACGCCCCGGCGTCACCGGCTCCCTCCACGCCCGGTTCCTCATCCGCCGCGCGAGCAAGCCCGGCCAGGGTGGCCGCGAGATGGGCGTTGCGGCGGGCGATGAGGCGTTGCAGGTACGGCCGCAGGAGCACGCTGGCCACCACACCGCCGACCGGTCCCAACGGCGCGGTGAACTCGATGACGTCCCGCATGACGGTCGCCGAGGAGTCGACCGGGCTCGGCGTGAAGCGGTGCTCGTGGCGCCATCGACCGAACGGGCCGCTGACCTGCTCGTCCGTGAAGCCGTACGGCCGCCGGTAATCGGTGATCCGCACGGTCATCCGCCAGGGCAGGCCGAAGTGCCGGGCCTGCCACGTGACCGCATCGCCGGCCGTCAGCCGGCCGGTCGTCACGCCGCCGATCGCCCGCTCGGCGCTGGCCCCCATGGACTCGGTGTGCAGATCGACGTCGAGGCAGGCGTCGAAGACGGTTTCCGGCGTTGCCTGCACGTCCGTCGTCAGCTCGATGCGCGGCATGCCGCCACCGTAGGCCCCCGGTCGCACCGCAAGCGCACCGCACTCGTCGCAGGGCGAACCGGCCGGCTCAGACGTTGAAGCGGAACTCCACCACGTCGCCGTCCTGCATGACGTACTCCTTGCCCTCGATGCGGACCTTGCCCGCCGCCTTCGCCGACGCCATCGCACCGGCCTCTACCAGGTCGTGATACGAGACGACCTCGGCCTTGATGAAGCCGCGCTGGAAGTCGGAGTGGATCACCCCGGCGGCCTCCGGGGCGGTCGCGCCGATCGGGACCGTCCAGGCCCGCGCCTCCTTGGGCCCGGCGGTGAGGTACGTCTGGAGTCCGAGCGTACGGAAGCCGACCCGGACCAACTGGTTCAGGCCCGGCTCGGACTGGCCGATCGACTCCAGCAGTTCGCGGGCCTCCTCCTCGGGCAGGTCCACCAGCTCTGATTCGATCTTGGCGTCCATGAAGACCGCTTCGGCCGGGGCCACCAGCGCCCGCAACTCGGCGAGGAACTCGGCGTTGTTGAGTTCGGCCTCGTCGACGTTGAAGACGTACAGGAACGGCTTGGTGGTGAGCAGGTGCAGCTCACGCAGGTGCTCCAGCTCGATGCCGGCCGCCGCCGCGCCCGCGTACAGCGTGGTGCCGCCGTCCAGGACGCTGGCCGCCTTGCGCGCGGCCTCCACCGCCGCGGCCCGGTCCTTGCGGAGCTTGGCTTCCTTCTCCAGCCGGGGCAGCGCCTTCTCCAGGGTCTGAAGGTCGGCGAGGATCAGCTCGGTGTTGATCGTCTCGATGTCGTCGGCCGGGGAGACCTTGCCGTCGACGTGCACCACGTTGGGGTCGGAGAAGGCCCGCACCACCTGGCAGATCGCCGAGGCGTCACGGATGTTCGCCAGGAAGGCGTTGCCGCGCCCCTGCCCCTTGGAGGCACCGCGGACCAGCCCGGCGATGTCGACGAACGACACCGGGGCGGGGATCACCTTCTGCGAGGCGAAGATCTCGGCGAGCTTGTGCAGCCGCTCGTCCGGCAGCCCGACCACACCGACGTTGGGCTCGATCGTGGCGAACGGGTAGTTCGCCGCGAGCACGTCATTCTTGGTCAGCGCGTTGAACAGGGTGCTCTTGCCGACGTTGGGCAGGCCGACGATGCCGATGGTGAGACTCACGACGAGCCAGCTTACGCCGCAGCCCGGCGCCACCGGGCAGCGGTGGGTCAGCTGCCGTGGGCGGGGCGAGCCTGGCGGGACAGGGGTGGATCAGCTTTCGTGCGTGGGGCGAGCCTGGCAGGACAGCGGTGGATCAGCTTTCGTGGGTGGGGCGGGCCTGGCAGGACAGCGGTGGATCAGCTTTCGTGGGTGGGGCGA
Organism: Micromonospora zingiberis; assembly: GCF_004331455.1. Lineage (GTDB taxonomy): Bacteria > Actinomycetota > Actinomycetes > Mycobacteriales > Micromonosporaceae > Micromonospora > Micromonospora zingiberis. The sequence goes on along the minus strand of NZ_SJJR01000006.1, from coordinate 180,863 downwards.
GCCTGGCAGGACAGCGGTGGATCAGCTTTCGTGCGTGGGGCGAGCCTGGCGGGGCAGCACCGCGTCGACGCAGAGCACGCCCGGGGCCAGTTCGGCGGCGGCGGTCAACGGCAGGGTGAACCGTGCGGCGGCCGCGACGCTTGCCTGGTGCGACTCGCCGATCATCCAGTGGACCTCGTCGGCCGTCCAGCCGAGTGACGGCCGGCCGGCGATGGCCCGGAGCAGGCGCAGGGCGGCTCGGGTGTCGTCGTCGTAGAAGCGCATGCACCAGTGGTGCACCCACATGCCCAAGGCCCGCACACCGTCGTCGTCGAGCGAGCGCAGCAGCCGGCCGCAGGCGGTGTCGGCGAAGGCCCGGCCCGGGTCGCCAACGCGGTCCCGCTCGATGGCGCCGACCGCTGCCGGCGCGACCGCGCGCATCCGGTCGTAGAAGCGTTGGACCACGGCTTCGTCCAGCGGCGGGTGCCCCTGTCTCGATTCCGCCGCCCGACCCGCCACGCTCCCCATCGCCGCGCCCCTTCTTGAGTTGGTTGGCGCGCACGCTACCGACCACAACCGACACTTTCCCGACCCCCTCCCACACACCCCGCGCCCCCGGCCCACCGCGCCGCGCCGCGCCGGGGCCCACGCACCGCGTCGTCGATCATGGAGTTGCGGTCGCCGATTGGTCCGCTTACACCCGTTTTAGGGAGACAAGAACTCCATGATCGGCGCGGGGCGGGGCGCGGGCGGGGGGCGGGGGGGCGGGCTCGGGTCCGAATTCCGCCAGCAGAGGGCTGGTGGGTGGGCGGATGATCGGGGTGTGGAACTGGACTTCGAGCGGTGTTATCGGGCGGTGGACAGCCGGGACCAGCGGTTTGACGGGTGGTTCTACACGGGTGTGACGTCGACCGGGATCTACTGTCGGCCGTCTTGCCCGGCGATGACGCCGAAGCGGCAGAACGTCCGGTTCTTTGCGTCCGCGGCGGCGGCTCAGGGCGCCGGGTTGCGCGCCTGTCGACGCTGCCGTCCGGACGTCTCCCCCGGTTCGCCCGAGTGGGACGTACGCGCCGACGTGGTGGGCCGGGCGATGCGGCTGATCGCCGACGGGGTGGTGGACCGGGCCGGCGTACCTGGGCTGGCCACCCGCCTCGGGTACACCGAACGGCATCTGCACCGGATGCTCCGGGCCGAACTCGGCGCCGGGCCGCTGGCGCTGGCCCGCGCGCAGCGCGCCCAGACCGCCCGTACGCTGATCGAGAGCACCGAACTGGGTCTGGCGGAGGTCGCCTTCGCCGCCGGATTCGGCAGCGTCCGACAGTTCAACGACACGATCCGAGAGGTGTACGGGGTACCCCCGTCGCAGCTTCGCGCCGGTCGCCGGCCGGCGACCGGTGGGGCGGGCACGATCACTCTCCGGTTGGCGTACCGTCCACCGTTGCACGCCGCCGCGCTGCTCGACTTCCTCGCCCGGCGCACCCTGCCCGGGGTGGACGAGGTACGCGACGGCACGTACCGCCGGGGGTTGCGGTTGCCGCACGGCACCGCGCAGGTCGCCCTCACCCCGGCCGACGGGCAGGTGACCGCGGTGCTGCGCCTGACCGACCTGCGCGATCTGGCGCCCGCCGTGGCCCGCTGCCGGCACCTGTTCGACCTCGACGCGGATCCGGTCGCCGTGGACCAGACACTCGGCGCCGATCCGGCGCTGGCCGCCGCCGTGGCCGCCGAGCCCGGGGTACGCGTGCCGCACGCGGTGGACGGCTTCGAGCTGGCCGTCCGCGCCATCGCCACCCAGCAGGTCTCGCTGGCCTCCGCCCGCACCACCCTCACCCACCTGCTCGCCTCGATCCCGCCACCCACCCCTGTTGATCAAGAGGTTTCCGTCGGAAACGCCGCCCCCGGTGACGCAAACCTCTTGATCAACGGCGCCGAGGACGGCGTGGAGGACGGTGCGGAGGGGGGTGGGGGGTTGCGGGGGTTGCGGGGGTTGCGGGGGTTTGTGGGGGCGGAGGAGGTGTTGCGGGTGCCGGATTCGGGGTTTCGGATGCCGGTGGGGCGGCGGGAGACGATCCGGCGGGTGGCCCGGGCGGTCGCCGACGGTGGGCTCGACCTGGCACCGGGTGGAGACCGCGCGGAGACCACGCGACAGTTGGCCGCGATCCCCGGGATCGGCCCGTGGACGGCGGGTTACCTGGCGATGCGGGCGCTCGGCGACCCGGACGTCTTCCTCGCCACCGACCTGGCGGTCCGCCGGGGTGCCGCCGCCCTCGGGCTGCCCGACACCCCGAAGACCCTCGACGAGTACGCCGCCGGCTGGCGCCCCTGGCGCTCGTACGCGGTGATCCGACTGTGGAGAGCAGCGTGAACCCAACTCTGGAGCAGAGCGTGAACAGCATGACCATCGACAGCGCCACCATCAGCACCCCCGCCGGGCCGTTCACCGTGCTCGCCGGTCCGGACGGTGCGGTCCGGGCCGCCGGATTCACCGCCGACCCGGCGGACCTGCTGCCGCTGATCCACCCGAGGCTGCGTGGCGAGCCCCGGCAACGTCGCGAACTCGGCCGGGTGACCAGCGCCGTCACCAGGTACCTCGACGGGGACCTGGCCGCGATCGACGTGGTCCCGGTCGAGCAGCACACCGGCGGGACGTTCCTGTCCCACGCGTGGCAGGTGCTGCGTCAGGTGAAGCCCGGCGACCCGATCACCTACACCGCGTACGCCGGGCTGTCCGGCCGCCCCGCCGCGGTACGGGCCGCCGCAGCCGCCTGCGCCCGCAACGCCGCCGCCCTCTTCGTCCCCTGTCACCGGGTGCTGCGCACCGACGGGTCGCTCGGTGGCTACCGCTGGGGGCTTCCGGTCAAGGAGTGGCTGCTCGCGCACGAGCGCCGGCACTGAAAGGGTGCCTGCTCGCACCGAGCCGACCGCCGTCGGCGGATGGCACGGCGCGACGACAACGAAGCTGACAAGAAGCCGACATCCGCGATGCTCCAATTTGACGCTACCGTCGGGTACCGGCGAGCGACCAAACGCATGATCCCCGCATCGGCCGAACGGGTGACCGTGCCGGCACTGGTCGCCCGAACGGACGGGGCACGCCCAGGGCGCCCCCCGTCCAGCCAGAGGCGCCGACCCAAGGCGACGATGCCGGACGCCAGCACCCGTCGACCTGCCCTTCTGCTCCGCCCGTCCGGGGCATAGGCAGGTAGTGGTGCCCAAGCCGACGATCGAGGGCATGGCGACCCCCGAAGACATGATCGACGCCCACCTGCGCTACCTGCGCGCTGCGCGTTACGCCGCCCGGACCATCGACGACGCGCGCAAACTGCTGCACCGGGCGCACCGCCAGCTGCCCGAAGGGCTGCACGGGGCCACCGTGACCGAACTTGAGGAATTCCTCGCCGATCCGCTCTGGTCAACGGAGACCGCGCTCACCTACTTCAAGCACCTCCGCCGGCTCTACAAATGGGCAGCTCGTCCCTCCGATCCCTGGATGAGCTTCGACCCGTCCGAAGAGCTGGTCCGCCCGAAGTCCGCGCCAGAACTGCCCCGGCCGGCGCCGGACGAGATCGTGCGGGCGTGCATCTTCGACACCGACAACCCGTGGCGGCTGTACTGCCGGCTCGCCGCCCTGGCCGGCCTGCGGCCGTGCGAGATCGCGACCGTGCGGCGCCAGGACATCGGCGAGGTCATCCGGGTCAAGGGCAAGGGTGGTCGGTCGCGCACCGTGCCGACGCATCCGCTCATTGCCGAGCTGGTGGAGCCGCTGCCGCCCGGGGTGATCGCGTCCAGGCCGTCAGGCAAGCGGGTCACCGCCTACTGGATGTCGAAGAGTACGGCGCACTACCTGCGTACCGTCGGGATCGGGACCACCCTCTATCCCCTGAGGCACGCCTTCGCCACCAAGGTGGAGGAGAGGCATGACGTGCGCGCTGCTCAGGTGCTGCTCGGGCACGCCTCCATCACGACGACGACCCGGTACACGCTGATCTCTCGCAAGCGGCAGCAGGCCGCGATCGACGACTTGGACTTCGGCTGACCGGAGACGCGAGACGGCCCACCTCCTCCTGGAGGTGGGCCGCTCTACGTACGGATCAGCGGATCAGGCGTGGCCGGCACGTTGACCGGCCGGTGCCGAGCCGGCGGCGCTGCTCGGCCACCACATCGACACGCGGTGTGCGGTCGGGCGGCAGCTCGTCGCGGTCGGCGACCACGACGACTTGGACGGTGCCGTCCATGAGCATCTGGGCCACCTCAGGCCACCGGCCGCCGTCCAGTTCATCGACGACGACAGCGGCGAGGCGCAACCCGAGCCGGTTGCAGTATTCTGCGCAACGATCGGTGTAGCGGTCTAGATTCTCGGCTGTTACGTAGATCAGAGCGGTCTGCATGCGGACCCCCGTTCCTTCCCTGGTCACTGGCTGTAGGAGGCGTTGCTGGCCAGGGGAGGTGTCGGGCGGGCAGGGTCGGTCATGGGCAGCTCCTTCCGGTTCGACGCAGTGAGCTGTTGGTGGTGTTGTTGGCGCACGGTGCTGCCAGAACGCCTCCCCCCACGGTTGGCGATCTCCATTGGTCCTGGTGATGGGACTGTGGAGATCGCCAATGGTTACGTACGGAAAACGCTTTCGCACCTGGTGTGCGAACAGGCACGCGCCCGGTTCGGACAATATTGACCCGTTGCGATGCGATTATCGGGGCCGTGACTTTGCGCGATATGCAAATTGCTGCTCGCAACCGCAACCGGGATCGACTACGCGAACCCGCCAAGATCGCCGATCTTGTTAGGACGTCGACAGCTCGACCCGGTCGCCCGGATACACGCCCCGCACCCGGCCCCCCACCGTCACCACCTGCACGTGCACACCCTCGGGGATGTCGAGTCGCGCTCGCTCATCCGGCGTCGGCGGCCGGCACACGATCAGCGCACCGCGCGGCACCGCCACCCGCTCCCGGTCGGCCGGCTCCCGCACCCGCAAGCCCACGCCCCGCTCAACGTCGATCAACCCCTCAGCGCGCAATGCCGCGACCGCCGCGAGCACGGTCGCCTTGCCCACCTCGTACTCGTGGGCAAGGCGAGCCTGCGCGGGCAGCAGCGCGCCCGGTGGCCACTCGCCAGCGGCGATCCTCGCACGCAGCGCGGCAGCCAGCTGCCTGTGCAGCGGCATGCCGGAGCGCGGATCGAGCGTCACCCGGCGGACGCTACGGACGGCCCGGCGGTGAGCAGGTGGACCGGTTAACCGGCTAACCTGTAGGCCGCTCCCGGACGTATACACCCTCGCCGGGGCGGCCTTCGATGAGCCTCTCGGCCTTCAGCACGAGCATGGCGCCGCGGATGCTGCCGTAGCTGACCTCGTACTGCTCCTGGAGCTGCGACAGGGACGGCAGTTTGTCGCCCGGCTTCAGCTGGCCAGACCGGATCTGTTCACGGATGGCGTCAGCCACCCGCTCGTACTTGGCGGGCATGAGTCTCTCCTCGGGTCGCACCCCGAGTAGATCACCCATGATTCTCCGCATCAACCTGGTCGCTGTACGTAGACCTAGTCTACCTAGTCGATGTAGCCTACGGACGCTCCCCTCGGGTCGCACCGGTGGAGCACCTCGCCGAGGCGGGGGCGGTTCCCCCGTTCTGCCCCGCCTCGGCGTCCATCCCTCTGTGGAGGCACCGATGGATGAGCGTCCGCACCCCGGCCCGTGCCCGCTCGCGCGTCCTGTCGCCCACGGCCGGCCACCCACCCCGGACGGCACCGCCAGATACCCGGTCACCCCACCCCTGCCCCGGCGGCAGCTGCTGCCCGGGCTGATCGTTGCTGGGCTGGTCCTGGTCGTGATGGTCGCCGGCATCGCGGGAGCGTTCGGATGACCTCGATGTACGACGAGCCGCCCTTGATCGAGGTAGAGCAGGCCGCCGCCGTCATCGTCGCCCGACACCGTGACGGCCGCTGCGACGCCTGCACCCCGCACGGATGCCCCGAGCTGGCCCGCGCCCGGCCGGTGCACACCCGGGCCGAGCAGCGGTGGCTGGCCGCAGCCCGCGATGGCTGACCTGGCCGCCCAGGTCCGCGCCCGGCTGATCCTCTCCGCGCGGGTGATCATCACCGACCACTGGCCGACGCCCGCCCGCCGGGACTGGTGCCCGATCTGCCATTCGCCGTGGAAGTGCTGGCCCCTGATCACCGCGTATGCCTACCTGCGGCTGGTCGGCGCGCACTGGTGGATCCCGCCGCACACGCGGTGACCGGGGGTCAGCAAACGCCCCACCAGCCCGGAGGCAGGTGGGGCGAAGTCGTGTGTGGGCTACTGGTCGCCGTGGACCTGGCGACGCTGCTCCAGGGCCGCGATCACGTCGTCTGGATGGCACTCACGGTGCCGGCCGCTACCTGGCTTGATCCGGTAGCGGAGTGCTGGCGGGTCAGCGTTGAGCATCCGCACCACCGCGGTGCGGGACACGCCGAGGACGAGCGCCACGTCGCCGGGACGCAGCCACTCGCCGGTGCGGGCTGCGCTCTCCAGATCTTCCACGCTTCTCGCCATCGTGCCGATCGTAGCGGTCGGATCGAGCGTGGCGGTGATCGACACCAGGGCTCCCCTCATCGTGCTTAATGTGCTCTACGTACTTACTGTGCCATACTGGCGGGCATGAGCACCGGCACCAAGACCCGGCCGACCAAGCGGCAGCGCTTCATCGCCGCCCTCCCCGTCGGCCTGGCCCTCACCCTCATCGGGGCCGTCTGGGCCGCCGGAGCGGTCTGGAGCTTCGAAGAGCAGACCGCCTTCGCCAACGCCGCCGGCTTCCACATCCCGCAGTTGCTGCCGCTCGTCCTCGACGGCATGGCCGTGGCCATGGCCGCCGTTGCCTACGCCGCCAGCCTCGACGCACGCCCCGCCGTCCTCGCCCGCCTTGGCACCGCACTCGCCGTCGCCTGCTCCGCCGCCAGCAACGTGGCCTGGGCGTGGGAGCGGTCCGGCGGCGACCCACAGACCATCGCCCTCGCCGGAGGCGTACCGATCGTGGCCAACCTGGCCTTCGAGGTGTTGCTCGGCGAGGTCCGCCGCCAGGTGCTGCGCCGCCGTGGCCAGCCCGGCCCGGTGGCCATCACCTACCCACGGCTGGTCCGACTGGCCTTGGCACCGTGGCCAACTTTCGTGGCATGGCGGAGGCTCGTCCTCGCGGCCACCGACCCGGCCAAGGCCTTCACCGGAGAGGGCAATCACCAGCCGATCCGGGCCGAACTGGTCGACGAGTCCGACCCCGACATCCAGGCGTGCCGGCAACTCCAGCGAGAGACCGCCACCGCGATGCAGAGCCTCGCCCCCCGGGTGGCGCGCATCGGGCTCGCGGATGCCATGACGCACTGGTCAGCGGCGACGGACCGGCCTCACTCTGCGGGCATCACGCGCCCGGCCGTGGCCACCGCACCCCGACCCGAACTGCCCGCCGTGGCCAGCCCGCCGCCGGCCACGCAGCCGACCACCGTGGCCACTTCACGGCCGACCACGAAGCGCCCCACCGTGGTCGCCAAGACGAGCCGGCGGGTGACCACGAAGTCCACCCGAAAGCCGGCCACCGAGGCCGACCGCACGGCCGCCGCCTTCGCCGCCCTTGTGGCCGAACTGGGGCGCCCACCGACCGGAAGTGAACTGGCCACGAAGGCCGGCGTCAGCCGGTCGTACGCCAACGGGTGGAAGCGCGACAACGCCCCACCGTCCCGATAAGCAGCGGGCCCCGGCCACACCTTCCACAGCCGGCCGGGGCCCGCATCTCCCAGAGGAGGCACCCATCATGCCCACCGTCCACATGGTTCGCGGGCAGGTGCCCGTGGACTCGCCCGCGCGGGCGCTGGCCGGCCGCACCGTCACCACGCCCGCCCGGTCGCTGAAGCAACTCGCCGTCCGAATCCGCGAAATGCGCGCCGCCCACGCCACCCCCGTTCTCGCAGTGAAGGAGATCTGACATGCCGAACCAGCAGCAGGCGAAGACCGCCCGGAACTTCTTCGCAGGCGCCGACAGCCTCACCGACAACATCGCCCTCCTGGAGTGGTGCGAGACCAGCCGGCGCATCCTCCACGCGGGCGCCCTGGAACTGGGCATCGTGGCGTCCGAACTGGACGCCCGTCTGCGCGCCATCCGCTCCGGACCGATGGGCGGCATGACCGGACGTGCCCGCGCCCGCCAAGTCGCCCGCCCCATCCAGCAGGCCAGCGAGGCGCTCGTGATCGGTGGCCGGTACATCGTCACCGCCGCCACCCGCTTCCAGGCCGTCTACATGCCGGAACTGGAGCAGGCCGGGCACCGGCCGCGCCGCAACGAATTCAAGTTCAAGGCCTAGGAGCGCACCATCATGGCGAAGACCACGACGAGGATGCCCCGCAACGCCGGATACGACGGCGTCGCCACCGTCCACACCGTGCGGATCCCCCTCTGGCCGTACCTGGTCACCCCAGCCAGCGCGGTCGGACTGTGGGCGGCCACCGCCGGAGCACACGCCTACTGGGCGGACAGCCCCGCCGTGGCCGGCGCCGCAGCCGCCGGACTCACCCTCGCCGGCACCGCGCTCACCGGCCTGACCTGGCGAGCGGCAGCCGCTCGCGGCATCGTCCGCCAAGCCACCGCCACCCTGTCCTGCGTCGCCGGCAGCGCCTGGACCATCGGCGCGATGCTCGCCGGACCGTGGGAACGCCCGTGGCTGGACATGTGGCTCATTGGCGCGCCCGTGGCGTCGATCGCCATGGCGGTGGTGCGGGTGATGCGCTCCGGTGGCAGCGACGAGCAGGCCGACAACGGCAGCCTCAAGGAGGCCGTCAAGAGCCTGCGGAGCGCCCGGATCGGCCAGCCGAAAGTCGACGGGGCGCGTGCTACCGCCCCAGTTGTCCTGGAGCCCGGCGTCACCGCCAGCGACTTGGCCGGCGAGCGAGGCGCACTGGCGTCCGCCTTGGACGTGTCCCCGACCGCCGTGCGGGTTATCCCGAACCCCGATTCGGCGCGGCGGGCGACGGTGTCGGTGGTGCCCGTCGACCAACTCAAGGAGACGCGATACTGGCCTGGCCCGTCCGCGCCCGGAGCGTCGATCGCAGACGCGCCGACGCGGCTCGGTGTGATGGAGGACGGGGAGCCGCTGGAGATCTGGCTCCCCGGCGATCACTCAAAGGGCCGCAACTCGGCGCACCTATCTGTGGTGGGCATGTCCGGCGCGGGCAAGACCGAGTTGGTGTTGAACCTGTGCGCTGACCTGCTTACCCGCACCGACGTGCGACTCATCATCACCGACACCCGCAAGGGCGACCAGTTGCCCGAGTGGCTACGGAAGGGTGCCCACGAGACGCACCTCGACGCGGTCAGCGCGGAGGACTTCATCGAGTCGCTGCCGCAGGTCATCGCACAGCGGGCCCGGCACCTCGGCCAGCGCGGCCTGAAGCAGTGGGTGAAGGGTTGCGGGCTCGACTACTGGGCGGTGGTGAACTTCGAGGCCGCCCGGCTTGTGTCCGAGTCCGACAGCTTCGTGGACATCACCGAGTCCGCCCGGTCGGTGGGCATCTTCTTGCTGGTCGAGCTACAGCGCGCCACTCACGACCGCTTCCCGACCAGCGCCCGGGCCAACATCTCGGCCCGGGTCTGCCTCGGCGTGGCCAGGGACGACGACGCTGAGGCGGCCCTGTCGGAGAGCACCCTAGATTCGGGCGCGGCGCCGTGGGAGTGGAAGAACGGCAGGCCCGGCTACCTGTACGCCGAGCTGCCCGGTGTGGATCAGGAGCGCTGGTCGATGCCGGCGAGGGCGTTCATCGCCCGCAGCGAGGACGACCGGGCGGCGGTCGTTGCCCAGCACCGGCAGACCTCGGCGAACCGACCGTCGCCCACCCCCCGCCGGGAGGACCCTGTGGACCCGCCCGCCACCCCGCCGGCCGGCGAGGACCAGGAGGAGCGCGTGCTCAACCGTGCGCTTGATCTGACCGACCCGCCGGACGACGTGGACCCCAGCCAGCCCATCGCCATCCCCGCCGACATGCCGCGGCTCGCCCTTGGTCAGCTCCGCACCCCGCCGATGGGTACCGAGGAAGCGCGGGCGTGGATGCGGGATTACCTGCTGCGGCTGCACGACGCTGGCACCGACCAGATCCGGCCGGCGGAGCTGGGCGACGTCATCGAGGCGACCGGCCTCACCGCAGCGTGGGTGGGCAAGGAGCTGCGCCGGCTGTGCTCCGGCCCGGGTGCCCTGCTCCAGAAGACCGACCGGGGTGTCTACCGGATCCGCATCCCGGAACCCGCGCAGTGACTCACCGTGACAGCCGGATGGCGTACGGACGGTCCGTACGCTGCCCGTCCGTACGCCATCCGTACGCCCCTCTATCTGGACCCGGCGAGAGTCGTGCGGACGGTCCGTACGGCCCGCACGAGCCGCCCGCAGATCACGGAGAGTGAGTCATGAGGCATCTTGTCATCGCCTACGGAGCGGGGGTCATCACCGGCGTGCTCGCCACCTGGGAGGCGGCTCGGCGGTGGGAGCGGGCCGCCTGGGCGTGGTCCTGGGCGGCTGGCTGGCTGTCCGAGGCCGCGTGGCTGGCCCGGGAGGCAGCCGGCTGGATCGCGGGCGTGGTGCTGGTGCTCGCTGCCGCTGGTGTCGCGGTGTGGCTGGCGCTGTAGCCCCCCGTAGACGCGCTGCGGCCCCGGCAACCCTTGGTGGGTGCGGGGCCATTGGCGTTGAAGAGGCAGCGGAGGAAAGCGCGTTCCCCTACCCGTCCTTGCCTGAGGCGACGGCGGCCTCGACAAGGGCGCGCCGGAACACCCAGGCGCTGCCGACCCGGGCGCCGAGGAGCTGCCCGCGCTCGGCGCGCTTGTGGGCGGCCTGCTTGCTGATGCCGAGCATGTCGGCAGCCTCCTGGAGGGAGACGAGGTCGGGGATCTTCGCGTCGCGCGGCGGAGTGGTCATGCGTCCAGGATAGACAGGGCGGTTGACGTGCGTCAACTCGCTCTGCGCAAGAAAAGTGCCCCTGACCCGCTAATTCCGGTTGACGAACGTCAACCATGCGTGCTAGACTTTAGGCACAGCAAGGGAGACAGGGAGAAGGAAATGCAGATCACGGAGATCCGGATGATGAACGACGAAACCGCCGCCGACGAGATCCGCTGGGCCCACCGCACCCTCAGCAACGGCCAGACCGGTCTGGCCGCCTGCGTCAGCTTCGCCGCGATCGCCGCGATCACCGGCCTCACCACCGCCGACATGACCGCCGGAGCCCTCTGGCTGGTCCGCAACGACCCCAACGTCTACGTCATCCCGGAGAGCAACCAAAAGGTCCTCCGCCCCGAGGAGCGGGCCGCAGCGGTGAGCATCGGCGGGCAGCACAAGCACTGGATCACCTGGCTGTGACGGGTGGAGGGGCCGGGTGACCGGCCCCTCCACACCTCGCTGGGGAAACCTCAGGCAAGCGCTTTCCTTCGCGCCATCTCCCGCGCACACAGAAAGGCCCCCGCCCTCCCACCAGGGGAGAGCGGGGGCCTTCGCACGTGGTCGGTCCCGACGCTGCGCGGGCATCGACACCGCACTGTGGAGTCTACCGGCGCAGCAGTCGCGCCACCGTCGCCGGGGCGTACGCCGACCGCCGCGCCCACCACCCGGCCACCAGCGGCCCCACGACAGCCACGACACCCAGGATCGCGGCCGTCTGCCCCTCGCTCAACTCCAGGCCGAACGCGACCAACAGCGCGATCACGGCGGTCACCGCAGCAGTGATGGTGGCAGCCGACATGACCGGCTCGGACTGGTCGGGGTTGGGGCTGTAGTTGTTCTGCATGACGAGCCTCCTCAGACTCTCTCGACACGGTCCCGCGCAGACGGCGGGACAGGATCCGGCGGGATCGGCTCCTCACCGGCACGACGCAGCTGATAGGCGTAGCCGCCCGCGACGTTGCGCCAAAAATCCCGGTCGGCCTCGGCCCGGGCAGCCCGGTCATCGGCAGCGTCCCGGGCCTTGGACAGGTCCCGCACTGACTCCCGCTCATGCGCCCGCGCGCCCTGGCGCAGGCTTCCGATCCCGGAGAACACGGCCTGAAGGAAGGCGAGACCGCCACCGCCGAGCAGGGCTGCAATCACAGCGGTGATCACCTCAGACGTGGACACGAGCCCCCCTTACTCGGCCTGACGGGTCGCCTCCACCCGGACCGCACCAACATCCCGCCAGCGGCCGAACAGCAGCAGCGCGAACCCGCCGAGCGCCAGGCTCGCCACCACCGACGCGGGGGCGAGCGCCGATGCGAGCACGACGGCGTACACCCCGAACGCGGCCCACAGCAGGGGTAGCCCGAGGTGCTCGCCGATCCACCGGTCCGTCGCCGCGCCGAACGCCGCCAGTGCGCCACCCATGGCGAGGAAAGCGGCCCAGAGGTAGACCAGCCTCCCTGTGGCGTCTTGGACGCTGGGGGTGGGGTACGCGGCGGCGCCGAGGCCTGCGCCGGACATCATCGTGTAGCCGGCGACCCTCGACCATCGGCGCGGCTGCGACGGCACCCGGCTCACCCCTGGTTGCCGGCGCGCTGTTCGGCGGCCAGGTCGACGGCAGCCCGGGCCAACTGCCGGTAGTCGATCGGGTTCGGCTGGCCCGGGTCGCCCTTCGACCCCTGCGGACCCGCCGGGCCACGCTCACCGGCCGGACCGCGCTGCCCGGCGTACTTGCGGGCCAGCAGCGTTTGCAGGGTGAGCCAGGCAGCCGGTGTGTACGCGCTGCCGTCGGTGACGCTGTTGCCGGCAGCCTTCCGGGCGGCCGACAGCGCAGCCTCCGTCGCCGGCCCGTACTCGCCGTCGATCTTCCCCGGCGAGTAGCCCAGCTCGGCCAGCAGCCGCTGCAACGCCTCGACGGCCGGCCCCTTGTCGCCCTTGCGGCAGAACATGTCGTCCCCTCCCGTGCTGGCCGTGATGAGTCCGATGCTGGTCAGGTAGCGGCGGAACAGCGGCGTCTGGTCGCGGTTCGCCTTGATCGAGTCGCGGAAGAAGCTGAAGTGGGTGTGCCACAGGTGGGACCGGTCGCCGGTACTGCGTCGGCCGAGCCGATCCCAGCGGAGCACCCGCTGGCCGTCGGGGCTGTAGATGATTTCCCGAATGTCTCTGGTGTCCGGGGCGTTGGCGGTGCACTGCGCCACACACCAGACGGAGAACGTCTGGAGGTTGTGCATTCGGCCGAGCGGATCCCGCCACTCGAACATGCCGACGTCGAGGGCGGCGGCGTCGAGGGTCAGGCCGTTGCGGTCCCGGGGCGACTCGACCACCGAGTAGTCGTTGGTCACCACCCGATCCGAGCCGCAGTGGTAGCCGCCCCGGTGGTTGGGATCGCCGACGATGCCGACCTCGTTGGGTTCGAGATCCTCGTCTCGTACCCGGTTCGGGTCGCGGTTGAGGTGTTCGAGGAGCAGCCGGCGGACGGCCAGCAGGTTTTCCGGTGCCCGCGTCATAGCGCTCCTATCCGATCCGTAGCCACTCAAGCCACGACAGGCTGCGCAGGATCGTCGCCGTGGCGTCGGAGGTCTGCTGCGCGAACTGCACCTGACAGTTGCCGCTGGACACCGTGGTCAAGCGGCACTCCTCGAAGTACGAGAGGAACCCCGCCGCGACCGCGCCCGCGCTCTGCTCGGTGGTGCCGCCACGGCGCCTCATCACCACATCCGAGCCGCTGTCGGCCGAGCTGATCCCCGACGCCGCGGCGATGATGTTGCGTTGCAGGCTGGCGCCGCTCGGGATCGACCACGCGACCTTGATGTCGCCGGCCGGCGGACCCCCGTAACACAACCTGGCCTTGATCAGGTAGATGGCGTTCGCTGCCACCGGGATCACCAGCTCGGGCACCGGCACCAACGTCGTGCTGGCCGCCACCGACTGATCGGCGGAGGTCTGGAGGAACTCCCACTGCGACGCGCGCATGCGTCCGGCGGTGATCACGTCCCCGGGTAGCCAGTCAGGCCACGGCATGACGCCTCCTCACAGGGCGACCCGGGCGGGCCGCAGCAGACGGACAGGGGCACCAGCAGGCTGGGCCAGGATCGGCAGAGTCCGGGTCACGGTCAGGCGTTGCGGCTGGTGCACCACCAGGTCCCGGTAGGTGACGGTCACCGGCAGCGTGTTCGTGTTGCCGGTGTCGAGCTGGCTGCGCAGACCCAACCGGCCAGGGCCGAGCAGCGTCGTCACCGGCTCGTCGTACATCCAGCCCCTGGGGCGTGGGCCGGCGGCTGGCCAGGCCATCCCGCGTAGCCGGTTGCCGGCCACCTGGCCGCGCACCCGGATCGGTGTGCCCGGCGTCCAGCCGACCGCCATCACCACCTGCCGGTACACCTGGCCGACACCGGCGAGCCGCTCGACCGCCCGCACCTCGATGCGGGAATCCGCGTGCTCGGCCAGGCTGATGAACTCCAGCTCGACTTGCAGGTAGTTGCTGGCGTCCTGGTGGCGCAGCATCCACCCGGCGCTGATGCTCTCGCCCACAGCCTGGACAGGCACCACCACGGTGATCTCGGCGTCCATGTCCGTCCACACGTGCGGCAGCAGGCACCGCCGAGACGACCCGACCGCGTCGATTCGCACCGTGGCGTCACCCGCCGACACCTGGTAGTCGGTGGCGGCGCCACCTCCGTGGGTCCACGCACCCACCGGGCCCGTCGTCCAGGTCGACGCCGACGACCGCACGAAAGCGTCCGTGCCGAACGGGGCCACGGCGGTCGCCAGCACTGGCTCACCGCGTGCCAGCAGCGGCAGCGGCAGCGCGGCAGGATCCGACGTCCACGGCAGACCAGCACCAGCCGACGCGGCCACCAGCAGCTCCGTAGCCCACGGCGGCGCCGAGGCGGCGATGCGGGATCCGTCGGTGTCCACGCGGTGGACGCCATCAGCGGCGCCGACCAGCCACGGGCTGGCCGGTTCGACGTTGAGCACGACGTTCCAGCTCCGGCGGCCCTGGAGCGTTTCGACGGCACCCACAACAAGCTGATCGTCCAAACCGCCAGCCTGCGGAGGAGGGTTGAGCACCTGCACCCGAGCCCCCGGACGTACGTCACACCACGCCGCCGCCAGGCCGCGATGGCTGCTCAGGTTGACAGAGAGGGTGTCGCATCGAGGTTCCCGTGCCGTCGATAGACGCAGCAACCAGCTCGCCCGGCTGGGCAGTGCGTCGTCGCTGGCAAGGTTCAGGGTCGGGGACGTGGGGATCCGACCCTGCGTACGCACCAGGTCCAGATCGGCGGCGACCGCCGACGCGCCGCCTTCACGGCTGACCGTGACCACGTTACGTAGCCGCTGGGCGTCGGCCTTCAAGTTCAGGTCATCACCGATCTGACCGATAGCCCCGTCCAAGGTCAGCGCGACGTCCGGGTTGTACCGCAGCACCCTCGGCACATACGCCACAGCAAAGCCCGACTCGTAGATGAGTCCACCATCCGCCGCCTCACACTCCCGCCAGAGCGGCAGGGACTGCCCGATGGGCTGCCACCCCATTCGTGGAGTGGCCTGACCTGCCGGCAACGCCGGCAGGCTGATCCTGACCCCATCCTCGGCAAGCAGCCGCGCCAGCCGTTCGTGGGCGGTCTCGTAGTAGTACGAGTCGCGGGCCCCCCGGTGGCCGCCCGGCCACTCGGGGAAGCCGTCCTGCCGTGTATCCCGCAGCGTGTAGGGCTGGCCGGCAAACAGGGCGAGGTGCCCCATGGGCAATATCTCGCTGCTGGTCGCCCCCAGGGTGTTGGTGCCGACCCCGGTCACGCCGGCCACCGTGCCAGGCGCCGTGACCGTGGTGACCCACTGCGCCGTCGGGCCGCGCCACTGGTAGCCGATCCGGATGTTGGCGCCGTCTTGCCAGACGGAGATGTTGAAGGTCAGGAAGTTCCCCGCGATGCTGTCCGAGGTCATCTCCGTCGCCGTGCCGTCCGCGGTGATGCCGTAGATCTTCATGCCGAAGTCGGGGCCGACAAGGTGCGGGTTCGCCTGGAGCCTCCACCGGGCGTACGTCCCGCCCGGAGTGTCCACCTCCAGCAGGACGACTGCACCGGAGTACGCGGCCATGTTGTTTCCCAGCTCCGCGCCGATCATGGCGGACCAGCCCTGAGCCGTGCCGGTGGCCAACGTGACATCAGGTGGAACCGATGCGTACAGACGGGCGCCCCCGGACAGGTCCGCGATGCGGTCGGTGCCGTACCGCCAGGTCTGTGCGGTAAGCGCGGATCCGACATCGGCGAACGCGAGCGCCCCGCCCTTGATCGTGAGCGGCTGGTGACCGGCCAGCGCCGAGCCTGCGATGGTCGCCCCGTCGCCGTCTTCCATCGGCCAGTACGCGGCGGCGAGGTGCGTGAGGGTACGGCGCATCGGTGAGACGGCCGGAGGGGTGCCACGGCCGGCCTTACCCAGCTCGCCGACAGCGGCGATGGTG
Organism: Micromonospora zingiberis; assembly: GCF_004331455.1. Classification (GTDB taxonomy): domain Bacteria; phylum Actinomycetota; class Actinomycetes; order Mycobacteriales; family Micromonosporaceae; genus Micromonospora; species Micromonospora zingiberis. The sequence goes on along the minus strand of NZ_SJJR01000006.1, from coordinate 164,495 downwards.
ACAACGGAGTACCGGCTGGACCCGCCCGGCCAGGCGACCGGCCACGAGTTGACGTAACCGGAGTAGCGGTTGCGCCAGCCTTCCCCGTCGCTGAGGTCGACGTCGAACTCAATGGGGGTCCACGGTTGCACGTGCGGCCAGTACGGGCTCATCGCATACCCGCTCGTGAATCGCCCGTCGGAGTTCTTCAGGCCCAGGCTGAGCGTCGAGGTTTCGGCCTCCTCGGCGCCGGAACTGCGCCCCCAGCCGATCGTCACCTCGGTGGGCACGTGCCACCACTCGGTGATGTCCGTCCACTCCCAGGTGTCCGGGTCGGCGTACACGTCGGCACCCCATGCGACCCGGATCCGGACCAGCAGGCTGTCGCCGTCGACGTAGCCGCTCACCGGTTCGTCCCCACCGTTTTCTGCACGTCGCCACCAAGGTCCGCGATCGTCTCGCGGAGCACCAGCACCAAATCCTTCCCCCGGATCCGGAACTCACCGGTGAGCACGATCCGCAGCAGCTCCATCGCCGCCGCACCGAGCCGACCGCCGGGGCCGAGGGGCTGCACGGCGGCGCCAGCCTTGAAGTGGTGCAGCTCGGGGCCGCGCTCACCGACCACGGCGAGGCCGTCACGGATGATCCGGCCACCGTTGGCCAGCATGGGCAGGTTCGGAGTGTCGATGGTGGCCCCGCCCCAGATCTGGCCGATGCCTGGGACCGAGATCCCCGGGATGCGGAAGCTCAGGTTGTTCCACCGGCCGATGATCCAGTTGATGGCGGAGCGAAACGCCCACTTCCAGCCGTCAAAGGCGCCCTTGGCCGCGTTACCGATCTTGCGCGGTAGGCCACGCAGCCAACCCATGAACTTTTCGCCGCGGTCGGAGATCCAGCCCCAGACGGCCGCGCCCAAGTCGCCGACCTTGCGCCAGACGTTGGAAAACAGCGCCCACCAGTTCTTCGCCCCCGAGACAAGCGCGTCGACCAGCCACCAGAATCCGGCCACGATCTTGTCGGCGGCCCACATCACCCAGTCGACAATTCCGTTCCACACCGACGTCCAAAAAACACGGAAGTCTTCACTGTTTTTCCACAGCAGGACGATGCCGGCGACAAGGGCGATGATCGCCAGGACGACGAGCCCGATGGGGCTAGCCATCATGGCGATATTCCAGGCAACCTGGAGCGCGATCGCACCCTTCGTAAGAGCCGCCCAGATGACGGTAATGGCGTTCCAGGCCGCGATGGCGCCTCGGACGGCGTAGATGCTCACCGCCAGCCCACCGATGACCGCGCCGATGGTGAGCAGCGTGCCGGCGTTGTCGAGGGCCCACTTACCCACCTTCTCCAGGTAGGGGACAGCCTGACCCACCTTGTCGATCAAGGCGGACTGCACCTGGCGCTTGAACGCCTCCAGCTTCTGCTTGTTGGTCTGCTCCAGGGTCTCGCCCGCGCGCTGGGCGGCGCCGGAGACGTCGCCGAGCCCGCCCTCGGCACCCTTCAGGGACCGCAGGAACTCCGGGATATCCGCGACGTTCAGATCTTCCAGCGGCGTACCGAACAGGCCGATCGCGTGGTTGGCTCGCTCCGTCGGGTCCTCGATGGAGAGCAGCCCGTCAACGATTTGGTCGAACGCCTTCTTGGCGGTGGTGCCGCCCTTCAGGATCCGGTTCGACATCGTCTCCGCGTCGAGCCCAAGGGCCTCGTACACATTGACGGAGGTGTTGCTCATGTCGGTTGCGCGGATCGTAAATTCCTTGATCGCGTCACCGGCCTTGTCGATTCCGTACATGCCCTTCTCTGCGCCCTTCACGAGCAGCGAAAACGCCTGCTCGCCGGAGAATCCGAGGGTGCGGAAGAACTGGCTGTACTCGTCGGCGGCGTCGAGCACGTCCTCGCGCAGCTCGCGGGGCACCTTGCTGGACGCGACAGTGATGAGGTCCATCGCCTCTTCGGCGTCCTTCACCAACCCCGAACCGAGGACGGTGCTCGCATACTTCGCGGCCTGGGCCACGTCGGTGCCCCACGTCTTGGCGTACGCCTGGACCTGGACGGTCATCCGCTCGACGGCGCCCGCGTCGTTGATGGAGGCGAGTTTGCCGCTCACCACGGCCTGGACGGCGTCCATGTTCTCGGCGGCGCTCTCGCCGAAGCCGCGGGTGTAGACCTGCCCGGCGACCTTGCCCAGCTTCTCCGCCAGCGCCGGGTCACCGACCTGGTTGGTGAGCTTGGCCTGCGCCTCCTCCAGGTCCAGGCCCTTAACGAACCCGGCTCCGATACCGGCGGCGAGGGCGGCACCGACGATTGGCGCGTACTGCCGCGCCTTCTGCCCGGCCTGGCGCATCTTCCCGTCCATCGCTGCGAGACCGCGGGCGAGGTGGGTGTCGTCAGCGCGCAAGTAGGCGACCAGGGTGCCGAGCTTCAGAGACATGATCACCTGCCTGTGTCGGATCAGTGACGGTCCGGGTTGCGGGTGGCCAGTACCGTGCCCGGGTCACCGACCGAACGTGAAAGGACGTGGGGGAATGCGCAGGACAACCGCCGGAGTCGCGGCAACACTCGTCACAGCGGCGGCGCTGGCCGGCTGCTCGGCCGACCCGGTTGACCCGGTCGCCGACGACCAGTCGACCAGCGCCGAAGTGATGTGCGAGGAGTTCATCGAGCGCCGACTGAAGGCACCGAAGACTGCCGAGTACAGCGGCACCCAGACCGCGAAGAACGGGGCCGAGTACACGGTCAGCGGGGCGGTCGACAGCGAAAACGCCCTCGGTGTGGCACTCCGGTCCGAGTACACCTGCGTGGTCCGGTCCGACGGCGACGACAAGTGGACGCTGGTCGACCTGAAGCTGGGCGACTAGCGCCGCCAGCCCTCCGGCACCTCAGGCTCCGGCGACAGCGCCCGCGCCAGCCGGGTGTCCGCAGAGAGCAGGCCGGCGATGCGGGTCGACAGCCACCGCCAGGTCCGCTGCTGGAGGATGCCCGGCTCGTCGAGGTCGACGCCGTACTCGCTGTGCAGATCGGCCTCGATCAGGTCCCAGTGGTCGAGGATCTCCCCCCACGACGTCCCCGACCCCGTCCGCCCCTCCGGGAGTTCGTAGTACGACCAGAGGCCGGACGCGGGGTCGTAGTCGCCCCGCCCGTACTCGTGGTCGGGGAGGATCCGGCCCTCTGGTTGGCCCTGCGGTCGGCCCGGTTCATCGCCGGGCCGACCGCTTCCCCCGGGACACCCCCCGACGTCCAGTAACGTTCGGCGGCCTCGTCCCCGCCGAGGATCCAGGCGTATGCGGTGGCCGCGCAGTAGGCGATGTGCTGGTGCGACACCCCGTCGGTCATCATCTGCGTGTAGGCATCGCCGAGCACCCGCCGCTCCAGCGAGGTTCGGTCGTCCATCTCGGGCAGATCCTCGATCAGCGTGACGGCCTGCTGGATGTCCTCCGGCGTGGATGCCCGGTGGATCTGCATCGTGGCGTTGGCGATGGTCTGGCACCAGAGGCCCAGCTCGGCAGATGCGAGGGGCACGGTGTACTCCCGCTCGACCCCATCCCGGCCGGGCACGTCGGCCAGGATGAGGCCGGGGCTGAAGTGCTCGCTGAGCTTGGTGAGCCGAGCAGCCATCAGGCGGTGTACACGAAGTCGTCGGCGGGCACGTTCGGGCTGACGCCCTCCGGCGTCTCCACGGTTACCCGCACGGTGCCCGCGGTGCCGGCCGGCGTGATGGCCACGATGTGGGAGTCGTTGACCACCACGAAGTCGGCTGCGTTGGCCCCGAAGTCCACGTCCGTGGCGTTGGTGAAGTGGTTGCCGAAGATGCTGACCAGATCTCCACCGCCGTCATCGCCGGTGGCCGGCATCAGCCCGGTGATGGCCGGCGTGAGGTCGGCGTTGGGGTTGGTGATCGGGATACGCCGGCCCTGGCCCTGGAGGACGACGGTGACGACCTCCAGGTCCGCGCTGGCGTTGCTGTCGCGAGACCACTGCTTGACGTAGCAGCGTCCCGTGAACTCCTCGCCGGAGCTGATGCCGTTCTTGTCGTACCAGCGGACCGGGAACTCGCCGGCAGCGACGTTCTGCGTCTGTGCGGCGAGGTGCTTAGCCCGGAGGAAGGCGTGCACCGGGTTGAGCGAACTGCCGTCGAGGTTGGTGGAGTGCGAGAGCTTGAGTTCGAGGCGCCAGTTGTATCCGGTGGTCGCTTCCCTGCCCGCGCCGTCGTCGTCGTAGTTCTCGTCGTCCTGGGCGCGCGTCTCTGAGATCGGGTTGAGTTCCCGCTTACCCAGCAGCTCCTGGAAATTCACGACGGGATAGGTGCCGAGGTCGATGTCGACCCGGAGTCGCCGGGCCAGCAGGGTCGCGCGGTCGGTTGGCTGGGTCACGGCGTACTCCTCAGTCGCTGTTCCGCGCCGTGGGGCGCATGGTGTCCAGGTAGTAGTTCTCGCTTCGGCTCCAGCGGCCGTTGGTGTCGTCGCCGAGGCTCGTGTACGACTGCCGCCACACCTGCACCACGGCGATCCCGCCCCAGGTCACGCCCGCAGCGCCGTCGTACCGGTCGTGGACCGCGTCGGCGAGGTCGTCACAGTCGCGGGGGTCTTGGCCGGCGCGTACGCGGATCTGCACGGCGAGCTGGTGGTCGGCGAGGCCGGCCAGTGCGGTGCCGAGCGGGTACGCCGCGAGGGTGATCAGCCGATCCGGCCGGTCCGGCACGGCGCGGATGACGATGCCGGTCTCATGGGCCTGGTAGACCCCGCCGTCCGGTCGCCACACGCCGATACCGGCGGCCTGCATGTCCTCCGCCCAGCCGGTGAGGAGCCGGGACGTCCAGCCCTCGCCCGCCATCAGGTGCCGCCGAGGGGCTTGCCCGCGGCCTTCGCCATCAGCGCGAGCATCGTGTCCTTCTCGGTGCCCATCGGGTCCTCCAGGTACTTCGCCTTGCGCCCGTCGTCGTGGCGGAGGGTCTGGTCCTCGTGCTGCCGGACGGCGTACGGCCGGTCATAGCTGACCGCGACCGTGCCGGTGGCCTTGTCTGAGCTGACCTCGCCGCTGCGCTCCAGGTCGCCCTCCTCGTGCGGGGCGAGCGCGCTGGAGACCTGGAGCAGGTGCTCGGCGGCCAGCTCGGCGCCCTCGAAGGACGATTCCTTGAGAGCGGCGAGGACCTTGTCACCGTCCCACTCGATCCGGACCTCGTCAGCCATCGGTCACTCCAGGCTGATCTCCAGGTGCTCGGGCAGGGGCAGGCCATGCGCCTCGACGCGGGAGACGGCCAGGACGCGGGCGGTGCGGCCGTTCCAGGTGACCCGGCTCCCGGCCGGGCAGGTCGTGTCGAGCGGCGCAAACACGGTGGTGGAGCTGACCTGCTCGCGGCCGGCGGCGTCCTGCGTCTGCACCCGCACCAGCCGCCGCGTTTCCTCGACGATGCACGGGGTCACCTCGACGGGCTCGCCGTACACGTCGCCGTACGCCCCGCTCCCCGCGTACGGCTCGACCAGCACGGTCGACGGCTCAGGGATGTGCGCGGCGATGAACTCGGCCCAGTTCACGGCATCACCACGTCTGCGGCCCGTGGCCGGTCAGCCCGGCGGCCTGAAGGATCTGCCACGCTTGCGGCCACAGTGGGCCGATCCGGGACGCCTGGGCGGCGCTGCCGCCAGCGCCCTGCCCGCCCCTCACGACGCTCACCTTGCCGATGCTGAAGCTGGCCGTCGGCGGTGCGGCGCCGGTACCCGTGCGGTCGCCCGAGTCGAGGATGCCGGCGACCTGCTCGCACGTGGCCTCCATCAGCGCGGTCACCACGGCGGGATCCTCCGGGTCGTAGACCGCGCAGAGCAGCGCCTGGTCGACATCCCGGCTGGCCCGCCGGAGCAGCAGCTCGGCGTTGGAGCCGGCCGGCACGGTCACCGGGTAGTCGGCGAGCTGCTCGGGTGTCGCGTACGCCATCTCGCCTCCCTCCCGGGGTTGGCGGGGGCGGCCGGTGCGACCCGACCGCCCCCACGAATCACTCGTCCAGGACCCCGGCAGCCCGCAGCGAGGCGAGCAGCGCGTTCACCTTCGTCTTCAGCTCGTTGATGAGCGCCGCCTCTTCGGTGCCGTACGTGCCGTCCGCGTTCGCGGTGGTCACGTTGGCGACCGGGGCTGCCGGCATGCCGGACAGTGCGGGGTGGTTGCGGACGACACCGGTGTATTCGCCGTGGACCGTCATCGGTCAGTCCTCCTTCGGGCCGAGGTACTTCTCGGCGAGCTGGTCGCGGGTGAGCTTCTCAGCGTCCTCGACGGAGAAGCGGTTGCCGCCGGCCTCGGAGGTGACGTAGGTGACCCACGCCGCCTTGGACGCCGACCGGGAAGGCGGGTCGGCAAGCGCGGGGCCCTGGCCCTCGGGAGTCCCGCCGTCGGGCTCCGGTGCAGGTTCGATGGCCGGCGCGGGCAGCTCGGCGATCTCCTCGACCTTGTAGCCGTGCCGGCGGAAGTACGCGAGAGCGCCCTCGTTGTCCGTCTCGCCCTGGCCGTCGACCAGGGCGACACCGGCGACCGTGCCGGTGGCCGTCTTGACCGGTGCTGTGATCTTGTATCGCTGCATGTCAGGCCACCTTGATGTTCCGGAAGACGGCCGCCGCCTTGGTTGCCTTGAGGGCGACCGCGACCGGGCCGAGCTCCACCTCGCCGGACTTGACCGCGCCCGGCGTCGAGAAGTCGGGCAGCCACGTCGCGACGAGCTGCGAGCCGACGGTGGTGACGCCGTGGAAACCGTCCAGGCCGACCCGGTAGGCGTACAGGTCGGTTAGGTTGGTCGTCGAGACGCCCACGGTGCGGGTCTCGACCGGGATGATCGGCGAGTTGGATCCGGCCTTGTCACCCGGGTCCGCGAAGGTGATCCCGCCGTAGCTCTCGCGGGTGATCGGCCGACCGTTCGCCCCGATGAGCCCCTGGATCGGGTCCCGCACGTACATGCCGGTCCGGCGGACGATGCCCCGGACCTTGGCCAGGAGCCGCCGGTTGCCGAGCAGGATCGTCGGGGTGCCGTCGAGCAGGCTGAGGAACTCGTCGAGGTCGTCGAGGGCCTTGTGCTTCACGCTGGCGTCGGTGTCCAGGTCGGACCAGTTGGTCACGCTGTTCGCCCGGAACTCGGTGGACGTGCCGACCAGGGCCTTGTCGAGGCCGTCGAAGCCGTGGGCATCGACGTTCGTGTCCCCGTTGATCACCTCGTCGGCGAAGCGGGTCCTGGTGGCCTTGACCTTCTGGGCCATGTTCAGCGCGACGGCACCGGATGCGGCCGGACCGATCCGGGCGATCACCCGGTCGATCGTGAACGCGCCACCCATCACGGCCAGTTCGACGTTGTGCTTGGTTGTGGTGACGTTCTGGGCCTGGTACTCGTGGTTCAGCTCACGGGTCGCCGCGGTGGCCTGGGTGGCGAGCCGCCGGTACCCGTAGGTCATGGTGGCGCCGCCGCCGGCCGGGTTGACCGCGTCGTCGAAGGTGAGGGTGTCGAGGATCGTCGACTCCTTGCGGAACTCGTCGATCACGGTGGCGTCGAAGTCCTCCTGCGCGTTGTTCGACGCCTCGGCCAGGGTTACAGGCATGAGGTTCTACCTCCGGTTGGGTCAGCCACCGAGCTTGCGCTTGACGGCGTCGGTGAGGGAGGCCGAGCGGCTACGTCCGCCGCTGCCTCCGGTGTGGTCGGCTCCCTGGCGACCGGTTCCGGACCCTTGGCCGGCGGTACCTGCGGCGAGCTTGGGGTTGGCCTTCACGGCCTTCTTCATGGCGGCCACGACCTGGTCGTCGTAGTCGTCCGCGTCGGGGTCCAGCTCCTTGACGGAGTCACGGAAGCTGGCGGAGTCGATGACGGCCACGGGGTCGGCACCGGCCTTGCTGGCGTTCTCCCGGATGGCCAGGCGGAGGCTCTTGTCGCGGAGCTTCTGCTGGGCCTTGTCGGCCGTCTCGCGGGCGGCCTTGAGCTGCTCGGCCGGGTCTTCCTTGCCGTCGGGGGTGAGTCCGGCGGCCTTGAGGATCGCGGCGACCCGCTCGTCGGCGGCCTTCGCCTTCTCCTTGGCCTTCTTCTCGGCCTCGCGGGCGGATGCGAGGGCCCGGGCGTGCCGCTCGGGGTCGAATTCGCCCTTGATCTCCGGCGTCTTGGTGCCGGTGTCGTCGCCTTGGCCGCCCTCGGCGCCCTGGTCTCCGCCGCCGTCGGTACTGCCGGTTCCGTCTCCACCTCCGGTGCCGCCGTCTCCACCGCTGGAGCCTTCTCCGCTGCCGCCTGCGGCGAGATGGATGGGCTGGCCGTTGCGGCGGTAGCCGATGATCTGGCCGGCGAGGGCGCTGAGGCCGGGACGGGTGTTCTGCACGATCCACTCCTTGAGTGCTCGGTTGGGTGGTGCTGGCCCGGCCTTGCCGGGGGGTCTACGGGCGGCGGCGGATCTGTAGGTAGCCGTTGGCCCAGCCCTCCGCCAGTTGGCGGGCAGCCTCGGCCTGGCTGACCTTCCGCCGTCGGGACTCCATCGCGACGACCGCCTTGGCCGCGCCGGTCGCGTACTCGACCTGGTCTCCGGTGACGGTGATGGTGTCGAGTACCTCGTCGGTCGCGACGACGAGGTACTCGGCGATCACGTGAGCCTCCTACGGGTGCCGGTGGCGTGCTCGGCGATCACGTCGAGGCGGGCGAGCATCCGCTCGTACCAGTCGAGGTGGCCCAGCCGGGCAAACTCCGAGCGGAGCCCTTGCAGCTCCTCGGCATCGTGCTGGACTTTCGCGGGCGTCCCCTCGACCGACTTCGCGATCTTCAGCACGGCCCGAGATCCGTCGGCGAACTCGACCATCTCGATTCCGGCGTTGTTGACGCCACCGGTGAGGCTCTTCCGCGAGGTGACGGGTTGCCGTACCTGCTCGGCGAGCGTGCGGGCCGCCGGTGCCGGCGCGGGAGCTGGTGGTGGCGCAGCAGGCGCGGGTGCCGGTGACGTTGCCTCACGCGCGGGTGCCGCTGGCCCGTCGTTGAGCGGCCGCGGAGCCGACCCGGGGGTGCCGGCAGGCCGCGGGCGTGGGAGGTTGCCGCCGCCGATCTGCTCGCGGTACGACAGCCGCTTCAGCTCCGGGTTTTTCGCGAGGTGGTCGCGCATCGCGCCTTGCCACTGGCGGACCTTTGCGCCGGCACCTACCTTCGCCTCGGGGGTGAGCGCAGCGGCTTCGCGCTCCTTCCAGTGGCGGATCCCGCGCTCGATCTCCCGCTGCCGTTCCTTGGCCTCGTAGCCGCGCGGGTTGGGCGTCGGCTTGGCCGGGCGTCGGGTCGCCCCCGGCAGGTACGCCCTGAGGCTGTGCGTGCAGTTCGGGTGCTGGAGACCAGCACCCCTCGCCTCGTCGACCGTGCCGGCGATGTCCACGGTCACCGTGCTGGCGCCGACCATGCTGGGCAGCTCCACGCGACCGCGCTGGCCGCCGGAGATGCTCAGTACCTTGCCCTCCCAGGGCCGGCACCGTGGGCACTCTCGCGGACTGTCGGACACGATGACCGTGTCCACGCCGAGCGTGCTCAGCCGGTCCGTTTGGCCCTGGACGGCGGCGCGTTGGGTGACGGTCCGGACGGCCATCTCCACATACGAGGAGAGCCGCCAGCGACGCCCGGCCACGTCGGTGAACGACACGACACCCTGGTCGACGAACCGCGCGTACGCCCACTGGCTCGCCTGCCTGCGGGTCATGCCGCCCGCCACACTGACCCCGGTCGCCTGCGCGATGACCAGCCGGTACACGTCCAGCACCCGGCGCAGCACGCTGGAGTGTGTCGCCTCGATGTCGGTGACCAGCGCGGCAGCGAGCGACTCCACCACGGCGATCCGCGGTACGGTTCCGGCCGCCCGGACCGCCGCCGCAGCGTCCAGATCTCGGGGCAGTAGCTGGGCGGGCAGGTCCCGGGTGGCGATGCCCTGCCCAGACCGGTACGCCCGGGCGAGCAAATCCCGTAGCCGCTCCGCGCTCTCGCCGGCAACCAGGCCGAGGATCCGCTCCACGGCGGTCCGCAACGAGGAGAGGGCACCGAGCCGGGTGACGGCCCAGTCGGGGGCGTCCTGGCCGGCGGCCAGCCGGCGGGTCACCTCGTCGAGGATGGCCTGCTCGGCGTTGCGGTAGAGGTCGACGGCGCCGCGGCTGATGGCTTCGATCTGGTCCCCGGTCAGCGCCATCGACTACTCCTCGGCCGGCGGTGGCTCCTCGTCGCCCTCGGGCTCAGGCTGGTTGCCGGCCAGGGCACCGAGCGCGCCGCCAACCTCGATCGGCTCCGGCTGGTCGCCCTTAATGAGCTTGACCTCGGCCTCTACCTGCTTGTCGTCCCAGTCGGGGTGCACCATGCGCACCCGGGTCTCGACCGACACGGCCTCGGCGGCGTGGAGCAGCTGCACCGTGCGTGCCACCTGCTCCGGGCTCTCCGTCACCGAGTCGCCGAACTCGACGTTCGGCCGCTCCTCTTCCGGGCCGCCGAAGTGGATGCGCTCCAAAGCAAGATGGATCTCGGTGTACTCAGCCAGCGCGGGCGCCCAAGTGGTCACCCGGTCACCTCGGCTGACGAAGGTCTGCCGCTCCCTGCTTTGGGCCTCGGTCGCGGTCATCGCGACGTCGCCTTCATCGCCGAGGGTCTGCGCGGAGAGCCCGGCATGCCGCATCGCGGTCTGCATCAGCTCGTCCAGGGTGGCCTTGTGCTCGACGTGACGGATCGCGAACTGCGAGATGGTGAGGCCGACGTTCTGGTCGGGCAGGGCGTTGATGGCCGAGTAGACCTCACGGTCGGCGTCCCAGGTTGCGCTCTGGCCGGGGCCGTTGGATTGGAGCATCCAGTCCGGCACGGTGATGCGGCCTCGGCCCAGCCGGATGTCCTGCAGCCAGCTCGTCCACACTTCGTCGATCCGGTCGAAGAGTGGCTCGTTACCGTCCAGGTCGGAGCGGCCGTGGTACTTGAGCGGCCCGAGTTTGCGCCAGAGCCGTTGGGGGCCGGCGTTGGGGATGCGGACCACGTCGAGCCGGTCGAGGCCGGTCGGCTGCGATCCGGTCTCGTCGAGCAGCTCGGCCAGGTGCTTGGTGTCGGGGTGCTCGGTGAGCGGGATCGCCAGGCCCAGCTCGTCGGCGGCGCCCTCGTGGAGCGCGTACGTGATCCGGCCGACCTTGCCGACAACGTCATGGTGCTCCAGCAGTCGCAGCACCGTGCCGGACGACTCGTGGATCGTGCTCCAGAAGGTGACCTCGACGAGTCGGCCCCAGCGGATGGTGGGGATCGCGGCGTCGGCCGGCACTGCGGTGGCGATGGCCCGGTCCGGAGCGACGTCGCGGTCGATGACGGGGCGGAGGTAGACGTCGCCGAGGGTGGAGCCGATCTCGGCGCCGTGGCGGAGGACGGTCATCAGGCCGTGCTCGATGAGCCGGTCGACGGCTTCCTGCGCCTTCGTGTCGTCACAGGCGAGCGTCGGGGGCTCGGCGAAGAGTAGGCCGGCGGACGTGGCGGCCAGGTCGGCCGGGACCGGGACGTGGAGGCGGGTGTCGCGCTGACCGATCCGCGGCGGGGAGCCCCAGAGGAAGCGGGACAGCATGCCGACCACGCCGCCCGCGAGCTGGCTGGGCCGAACCTTGGCGGTAGGGCGCTCGGTGTAGACCTTGACCAGTTCGGCCGGGTCGCCGACGTACCAGGCGTCCCAGGTGCGGTACGCCGAGTAGGCGGGGGCGTGTGCGGGGGGCGGCCAGGCGCCGCCGGTGGGGATCGGCACCAGACCCTCCTTCAGGCTGCGAGTGCGTGGGCGGACCGCAGAAGCGGGCGCCACAACACTTCGGGTGTCTTGATCGCGTACCTTGCGGCGTCGATGCTGTGGTCGTCCGCCTTGATCGGCGCGTCCTCGCCCCGCTCCGCGGCCTTGTCGTCCCAGCTGTAGCCGGGGATCTCGTCGATCAGCCCCTTGCACGAGGCATGGATCCGGAGTTGGTCGTTGCCGAGCAGGCTCGACATGAGCCGGATCCCGTCCAACACGCTGTTGTCGGCGAGGGCCGGGGTCATGCCGTCCTCGTGCAGCTGGAGCCGCAGCGAGGCCGCCGACGGGTCGACGACGGTCCACTCCGGCCGGAGCCCGCGCAGGCCTGCGCCGCCGGGTGCCTCCAGGCCGTCCAGCCAGGCACGCAGCTCCCGGGACAGGCTGGAGTCAGTGAGCTGCCGGCGGGCGGTGGCCGGGTCGTGCCGCCACTCGTGCGTCAGGTGCAGCCGGCCGTCGACGCCGACAGCCAGCACCAGGGCGGCGGTGGCGTTGCGGGTGCCGTAGTCGATGCCCAGGCTGATCCAGCGGTGGATCGCGGGCAGCACCGGGACGACGTGGCGGTCCTCGTCCCACATGTCGAAGACGGCACCCTCGGCCTGGACCCAGCGGCCCTCGATGAACCGCTTGTACCAGAGCCCGACGTACTCGACCTTCAGGTCCGCCACGTACTGCGGATCCAAGTGCGGGTTGTCGTCGAGCGTGGAGTGCCAGGTGCGGAGGTTCAGCTCGCCGACCCGGAGGAGGTACTTCTTGCGCAGCCAGTGGTTGGGTGCGTCCGGGTTGGTGGTGCCGAACAGTTGCGCGCCGGCCACCGACAGCCGGGCGAGGACCTGGGTGAAGAACGCTTCCGGCACGGTGGTCAGCTCATCGCCGTACGCCAGGCACAGCGTCAGGCCGCGCACCTTCGGCTCGGCCTTGGCGTCGTTCGCGCCGATCACGTCAACGACGCGACCGAGGATCGTGGCGGTGGGCGCGCCGGGGTTGTAGTGAACGAGGCGCGCGAGAGGTCCGAACAGGGCCGGATCCTGGAGGACGCCGAACACGTTGCGGGCGATGCTCTCGCGAGTCTTGCCGAAGATCACGATCCGGCCGGACGTGGGGGCGACGGCGACGGCCAGCAGGAACCGCAGCAGGCTCGCGACGGTCTTGCCGGATCGGACGCTGCCCTGCCAGATGTTGATCCGGGCGGTGGACTCGACCACGCTCCGCAGGTGGATCGGTGACAGGGTGCGGCTGACGGCGTCGAGGTCAACCGCCATCGGCGTCGGTCTGGTTGAGCTGGTCGTACGCCGCGCCCAGGCCCTTGGCGAGGGCGCCGAGCATGGACTTCGCGGCGTCGATGCCGGGGTCGGCGTCGTACTCGTCGAGCTTGACGGCCCGGTCGACCATGATGCCGAGCGACTGCGTGATCTTCAGCTTGTCGGCGAAGGTCGGCTCGGGTGTCGTCCAGTCGACGCGAACGTACTCCTTGCCGCCGTGGTCGACGTAGTCCGCGGGCTGCCAGAGCTGTTGGCGCATCCGTTCGGCGTCGTCGAGGAGGGCGTTGGCGAGGGCGGCCCGCTTCGCCCGGGCGTCGATCTTCCGGGCCTCGGTGGCTGCCTTCACCTGCTCGCCGCGTTCGAAGCTCAGCTCCAGCTCGGCGGCGATCCGACTGACGGTGCGTCCGGACCGGCCGATGCGGCGGGCTATCTCGTTGCGGCTGAGGTCCTGGGCGTGCAGCTCGCGGACCAGCGCGTAGTCCTCGGGGCCGACGGGCTTGGGCTTGGCCATGGGTCACCTCACAGGCGGCTCACCTCGCCAGGTTTGGGGACATGCATCGATCCGATCGGAGGTACCGGCCGATTGCGCAGGGTGGTCACGATGGCCGGATGTATCCTCACGACCCGCACAAGCAGCAGTACCCGCCACAGCCGCCGCCGGTGGTGTACGTCCAGCAGCAGCCGCCCAGCAAGGCGACTGCGATGGGCGTGTGGGCGATCTTCCTGTGGATCGCGGGACCGGCCATCCTGATCGTGCTGTGTTGCGTGGGGTGCTTCGCGACAGGCTTCGCCGCGACTGTCCTGGAGGGCGTCTCGGGCGGTTCGCCGTCACCTTCGCCGTAGCTCCGGGGTGCGGGCAGGCCAGAGCACCACTTCCGGCCTGCCCGCTCTCCCCGCCCCTGCATGCCGGCCGTCCCCCGGACACGCGACAGCCCGGGCGGACCCTGTGGGTCTCCGTCCGGGCTGTGGGCACACTCCGCCTGTAGCGGTAGGTGAACAAATCATGCGACCAGGGCGGCCCCAACGTCAACTCGACGCGGCCGGCCACGTGGGTTGAGTCGCGCATCCCGCTCGATCCGGGCGGCCTCGTCCAGCGGGGAGTAGCCGGCCCGGGTGGTCAGGCCCTTGCGGTCACGCCACCGGCGGATCATCGCCTCGGTGACGTCGGGGCCGAGTGCTGCGGCCAGCTCGGCGGCGGTGCCCCACTCGCGGCCCTCGATCGTGATCACGTCTCGACGCTACCTGCGGTGAACCGTTGCATCAGTCGGTAGGCCGGGCTGCGATCCGGGCTGAGTGTCGACCGGTCGTAGCCTTCCGTCGTGACCGGGCTGGCGTGCCCCATCGCGTACTGGACATCCCGCACCGGCACTCCGGCGTCGAGGGCGGCGGTGGCGTACGTGGCCCGGGTCGAATGTGGCCGAATCTGCTCGGCGAGCACCTCGGGCAGCCCGGCGGCCTTGGCGAGCCGGCGGAGCAATCTCCGGATCTCCTTGCGGTCGAGCGGGTTGCCTCGGGTGGTGGCGATGAGTGGCCGGGGTCCACCCGCTCCGGCTTGCCCGGCGGGCACCAGCTCGGTCCCGGCGACGTCGGGGCGCTCGGCGAGGTAGGCGTGCAGGCGCAGCATCACCGGCGGGACGAGGCTGGCGACCCGGGCCTTGCCGCCCTTGCCCCGGACGTGGAGCACGCTGTGGCCTCGGTCCTCGCCCAGATCGGCGGTGGTCGCCCCGAGCAGCTCGCCGACGCGGATGCCGGTGTAGAGCAGCAGGTGGACGATGGCGGCGGCGCGTCGGCTGTCGAGGTCGGCGGCGGCGAGTAGCGCGGCGGTCTGCTGGTCGGAGAGGGCGGGCGCTTTGCGGGGTGCGCGGACGGGGCGTTCCTCGCGCTCCAGGAGGGCGGGGTTGCGGGGGGCGGCCTGGTGGCGGATGAGCCAGCCGTACCAGCTGGAGACGGCACCGAGGCGGCGTGCGCGGGTGTTGCCGGCCTCGCCCCGGTCGTTGGTGAGGTGCGTGAGCCACATCTGGACGTGGGCGGGCCATGCGTCGAGCGGGTCGACGGTGTTGGTGGCACACCAGGTGAGCCAGCTCTTGAGGTCGCGGGCGTACGCCTCGGCGGTGAGGCGGGAGCGGCGGCCGTCGAGGAACGCGGCGACCAGGCGGCCGATATGGTCCGCCTGGTCGCGCTGGACGGGTACGAGGTCGGTCACGGCTGCTCCGGGCGGGGCAGCTCACGCAGCCTCTTGGCGCCCGACTCGGCTCCGGCGAGGGCCTCCGCGCCGGTGGTTCCGGCCAGCCTCGCGCGGGCCTGCACGCGGGCAGCAAACTCCTCGCCCGTCTCGCCCGCTTGGTTGGCGAATTCGCGGACTCGCTGTCGGATCATCTCGTCGTCCATGCCCTCCATTGTATGCCCTCAGAACGGAACTTCTGTTGGCATCAGGGATTGCGTGGCCACTCGGCGAGCATCTCGCCATCGAGGTCCGCGCGATGCGGTCCCGCGTGCCCGTACGGCTGGGTGCAGCGGTACGGCTTCATCTCGCGCGGCGGGTGCGCCTGGAATGCCCCGCAGAGCCATTCGCTGTCGTCGTTCCACGCCATCGGTCGGTCCTTTCGGGTCGGTCGTGGGCCCAGGGTGTACGGCCACACCCCGGGCCATGTCGGGTCAGGCGGCAGACGGCGTGAGCACTTCGAGCGACAGGTGGCACTGGTCGTCGCCGCTGTCGAAGTCGACCTCGTAGGTTCCTGCGGGCAGTTCCAGGTCGCCGGCGGCCTCGTCGAGCTGGTCGTTGTCGCGGACGAAGCAGTCGTCGGTGCGCACCATCCACCGGTCGTCGATGAGCCGGTGCTCTTCGCCGTGGACGATTTGCTGGTCCTCGTCCTGGTCGAGGTCGAACGACAGCGCCGCGTCCTTGGCGCAGTCTCGCCACATGCGGCAGGCGTCGGTGACGCCGGGGCACTGGACGGCGTACTCCTGCTCGGTGATGCCGCCTTCGACGGTCTCGGTGATGGTGAGGGTGTGGGTCTGACGCTTCACGGTGCTCTCCTTCGGTCGGTGCGGGTCAGTTGATGCGGGCTTGGTTGGGCGCGGCCCCCGCGACCGCGCCGATGACGAAGGGCTCGTACCAGGCGCGCACACCGTTGCCGTTGTCCTGGTAGTGGGCGGTGCCTGGCGGGTGGGGCTCGCGGTCGCAGCGGAGTCCGAGCGTCGGGTTGGTTGCACCGCACTTCTTCACCGGGCACCTCCGGCGACCGCGCCGATGACGTCTGCGCGCCGCCAGATGTGCGGCACACCCTCCACCGCCCCCACCACCCCGCACCGGCAGCCGACACCGGTGCAGCGGCAGACGCAGACGACGGTCCAGGCGTCGACCGGGCCGGCGCACTGCACGGTGAGTTGTCGGGTGGCGCAGGCGGGGCAGTCGACGCCGGTGAGGGGGCGGCGGACCGGGGTCCAGTCGATCGGCAGGGCGGACACCCAGGCGAGTTCGTCGACGAGGTGCCGGTGGACGACGCGGGCGGTGCCGGGCGCCAGGCGCGGGATGACGTCGATGACCCGCTCCAGTGGCCTCACAACCCTCGGGGTGCCCCCGACCTGTCGGGCGAGCCAGCCCAGCCGGCCGTCGAGACGCGAGATCAGCTCACCCCATGACCCGACACTCGGCGGGGTGTGATCGAGCGTCAGCGTGGCGCTGACCGGGTCGCCGTGCCCACCCACGGCGTGGCGGGTGCCGTAGGTGGGCGACGAGATCGGCCCGGCGGCGATGAGCGCCTCACCGCGCTGGAGGGCGGCGTCGGTGGCGCGGCGGACCAGGGCGCCGCGCGTATGGTGGAGGGACCAGGCGGCGGCGGTGGCGTGCCAGTGGTGCGGGGTCAGGGCCATGGTGCTCCTCGGGTCGTGCGGTACCTGTGCGTGCGCGGGAGGAACCGGGGCGGCGGTCATACCGAGTCCCTCCAGGCGAAGGACGGCTCACTGGCCTCGGCCACGATCGAGATGCCGTGCAGTTCGCGGGTCATGCAGCGGACCAGTTCGGCGGTGGCCTGCTCGGCGTCGGCCTCGGGGACCATGGCCACGATCTCGTCGTGCACCGGCAGGACCACGCCTCCGGCCCAGCGGGTCTGGTCCCAGGCGAGCAGGGCGTCCACGAGCAGTTCTCGCGCGGTGCCCTGGATGGCGTAGTTGGGTGCCTTGTGCGGGTACTCGCGGGGCAGGTGGATGGTCCGGCCGGAGTAGGTGGGCATCTGGGTGGCGCCGGAGCGCACCATGCGCTTCATCTCGTCGGCCCAGGCCACGTAGTCGGGGGCGATCTGCCGGAGGGCGTCCACGATGGCCTGCATGACCTCGGCGGTGACCCCGAGCTGGCGGGCGAGGCTCTCGATGCCGCCGCCGTAGGCCCATCCGAACACGCCTCGCTTGGCGGTGTACCGGTTGGCCTTGGTCCAGCCGGCCCCGAAGGCGATCTCGGCGACCATGGCGTGCAGGTCAACGCCCTCGCGCAGTTGCCGGATCAGTTCCGGGTCCTGACTGAGCGCGGCCATGACCCGGATCTCGACCCCGCTGAAGTCGGCGCTGACGAGGACGTGACCGGGGTCGGCGGTGATGCAGGCGCGGACACCGCCCTCGCGGGGAAGCTGCTGGAGGTTGGGGCGGACGCAGGACATGCGGCCGGTGTCGGTGCCGAGGGTGTAGACAGTGGGTCGGGCCCGGCCGTCGCCGGAGTCGCAGAGCACCCGGTACGGCTCCAGGAACGTCGACAGGACGGTCTCGTGGTGCCGGTAGTCGAGTACGGCGGCGATCAGGTCACCGGCCTCGCCCGGGGTCGCCTTGAGACCCTCCAGGACGCCAGCGGCCACGCTGGGTTGTCCCTGAGGGTGCCGGGTGCTCGGCTGGGTGCGGGGCAGGGTCACGCCCAGCGCGGTGAGTCGCTCGGCGAGTTGCCGGTCGCTGCCGGCGCTCTCCACACCCAGGGTGTGGATCCGTTCGGCGGCGGCGTGCATGGCCGGGGTGTGCTCGGCCTCCAGCCGGGACACCTGCTCCCTGTCCACCCGCACGCCCCGGTGGGTCACCCGGGCGGTGATGCGCTGCACCGCCCGTTCCCGCTCCACCACCTCGGCGGGCAGCTGCGGCAGCCTGACGGCGAGGGCGGCGGTGTCGAGTACGTCGGAGGCGGCGTAGCGGATCATCGTCGTGCACGAGGAGTCGACCTGCGCCCATCCCGACCGCTCCACCGGGGTCAGCGGCTTGGTGTCGGTCAGCCAGCCGTTCGCCTTGAACAGGGTGGCGCGGGCCTTGTCCGCCGTCGGGGCGGTGGCCGCTGCACCGAGTACCGCCTCGGCGAGCTGCTTGAGTGCCGGGTCACTGCCGGTGCTGCTGGGGTCGGCGAGCTTCGCGGGGATGACCGTGTCGTACATCCGGTCCCACGCGGACTCGTCGAGCAGTCCGGCGTACGCCAGCGGGACCAGGTCGGCGGTGGCCGAGTGGGCGTGCAGCCGGGGTGCGGCGACCAGGGCCGTCCGGATCACCTCGGCCTGCGCCGGGTCAGCCGGGTCGAGCACCACGGCGGTCTGCTCGTCGCCGAGCTGGACGGTGCGCAGCGCGTAGTCCGCGTGACCGACCGGGTACCCGGAGGTTTCCACGTCCACGGTCAGCGCGCCCGCCCGGGTGATGGCCTCGGCGATGACCGGACCGGCAGCCGCCAGCGTCAGGCTGGTGATGACGCCAGACCGGTCCACGGCTACCGGCAGTGGTACGGATTCGCCCGCGGCGGCCCGCCGAGCCTCGGCCCGCTCCGCCTCTTTCTGGGCTGCCTTGGTGATCTTGGTTTGTTTTTTTGTGGTGACGGGTGTGACGGGTTGGTGGAGTTTTCCCCCTGGGCCTTCCTGTGCGTGTGTGCGCGCGTGTGTGTAAGGGAGGGAGGTCAACCCGTCACACCCGTCACGGACCCCCTCAATTTCGGTACTGACCTGGGGTTCTGTCTGTGACGGGTTGGCGTTTGAACCCGTCACCAACCCGTCACCAGAAGGGCCCAACCCGTCACGCGAGGGCGAGATTGGGCCGATCGGCTGCGTCTGCGGCGGTAGGTCGGGGGCCAGCGGTGACGGGTTGGGGGTCTGGCGTGACGGGTTGGGCCCTTCTGGTGACGGGTTGGTCTGGACCCCGATCGGCCCGTTCCCGACCGTCGGCAACCACCCTCCGCCGTGCTGCCGGAGACGGAGCGCGCGCCGCTTGCCTGTCCTCGTGTGCTGGGTCGGATACCCACGCTCGTTGAGCTCGCGGCCCCACTTCGTCTCGCTCGGGGGTGTCCACCCACCGGGCTTGCCCACCCGGGCCCATGCCACGAACGCCTCGTAGAGGGTCCGGCTGCGCTCGCCGTACTCGTCGGGTTCGGTCTCCTCGGACAGCCAGGTGGCGATCGGGTCCTGCTCGGCGGCGATCTCCTCGGCTCGGAACCGGTACGCCTCGGGTGCTGCCACGGTGAGCGCGCTGGCGGGGTCGGCCAGCCACGCCGCGGCCTCTTTCATGAGCTGGGCCAGCACGCCGGGGGCCTCGGCCCGCCAGGCGCGTCCGCTCGGGTGTCCGATGGCGGCGCGTGCGGCGATGACCTGCTCCGGGTCGCCCTCGCAGGGGATGAGCCGGACCCGGCTGCGGACGGCGGGGTCGGTGAGGATCGGCTCGTCGTTGGCGGTGAGTACCAGCGTGTGGGTGGGTGCCCAGGTGACCGGGTTCTGGTTCATCGCGTTGCCGGTCAGCTCTCCGCCGCCGGTGAGCTGCTTGAGCCGTTCCTGCCCGAGTCGGCCCTCGCGGGGGCCCTCGTCGATGAAGCTGAGCCGGCGGCCCATCAGCGCGTAGATGATCGAGGCGTGGGCCTTGTCGGCACCGCCGAGCAGACGGGCGTCGGCGGCGTGGGCGTAGGTGCCGAGCACCGACATGATCAGGGCGACCACCTGCGTCTTACCGCGGTCCTTCTTGCCGATCATGATGGGCAGGGCTTTGTCGCTGTAGCCGGTCGCGGTCACCGACAGCACCCGCAGCGCCCAGGCCCGCAGCGCGGGGTCCGGCCACACCGCCGCCAGGAAGGCGTCCCACAGCGGCGTGGGCCGCACGTCCGGGGCCATCGCGGCGCTGTGCAGGTGAGGTGTCCCCGGGTCCACCCAGGCCGGGACGGGGGCGTTCAGGCTGGCGCGCAGGTCCCACGCCGTACCGCCCGCCCAGAGCAGCCAGGGCTCCCGGTCGAGGTTGCCGAGCTTGAGCGCGTTGGGGTGCACGCCGCCGGCCACGCGGTCACGCATCTTGGCGGAGATGCCCCGGGCCGACGAGGCGGTCATGAACTTCTTACGCCGCTCCGCCTGACTACGAGGCTCGCTACCTTTCTCCGCCTCGGGGTCGCCCTGGGGCATCCGGTCGGCGAGCAGGGCGACCGCCCAGCCGGACAGGTCGTGTCGGACGTCCCAGACGTCGGGTCCGCGTAGCAGCCACACCCGGGCGTCGTGGGCGTACCGCAGCACCAGCTGGGTCCGTGCGAGGACGGCGTCGGCGAGGGTCTGGTCGAGGTAGCCGGGTGGGTTGAACTCGTGCGCGCCGATGACCTCGAACGGGTGCATCTCGCGGTCGGGCTCGATCGGCTCCGGCACGTCGTAGCCCGGTTGTCCGCCGCCCGGCCGGTTGTCCACAGGTGCGGGGGCGGCCATGGGGATAACCCCGACGGCGAAGCACGGGTCCCGGTCGACCGGCACCGGGCCGACCACGGTGACGGCCTTGCGCGCGGAGGTGAGCAGCATCCGGTCGAACTCGTCCTCACGGCCCTCTCCAGCCGTGAGGGTCGCCCACTGCTCCCGCAGTTCCAGTAGCGCGCCGGCCGCTCCGGGGTGCCCGGTGGCGCCGAGCTGGACGAGGTGGTGGGTCCGGGCGGTGGCGGTGTCGTGCCGGGACCCGGACGTTGCGGCGACCAGCTCGGCGGTGGCTTTGCGGGCGGCGTCGGCGACCTCGGCGCAGGCCGCGCGCTGGTCGGCCATCAGGGCGGACAGCAGCATCTGCCCCCGCCCGATGTCCGAGGCGACCGGCCCGGCCTCGGTGGCGCCCTCGCGTAGCCCTGCCACCCACGCTTCGGGCAGCTCCGGCAGCTCGTTCGGCTTCGGCACGGTGGCGCTGACCGCTCCGGCCGGGTCGTACCAGAGGTACGGGGCTCCGACCTCGTGGTGCGGGCTGGGCCAGACCACGGCGTACCGGTGGTGCCGCTGGATGATCTCGATGGACTCGCCGAGCTTGGTGGCGTACCTGCCGGCCGGCACCCGGTAGAACCGGATCCCCGACGGCAGCGCGCGGGCGCTCGACCGCCAGGTGGCGGGCAGCGTGCCCCACCGCTGCTCGTACCCGGCCAGGCTGTCCCCGCCACGCTTCTCGACCGACCCCTTGGTGTAGTGGTCGACGTCGATCCCGATCACGCCGTCCGGCATCCGCAGGGCGATCGAGTGATCGGCGTGCGTGACCGACCAGAGCACGAGGGTCTGCGGGTCGGTGTCGCGTCCGTCCGCGCCGGTGTACCCGACCGGTGGCGGGTGCTTCGCGGCTCCGGGGACCGGCAGGATGCACGGCCACCCCGCGAGGGAGTAGTCAGCAACACCATCGGCGTAGGGCTTGGTCACTGGTCACCGGCCTTCCGGATCCATGGCAGGCGGATGGCTGTGTGGCCACGCTCCCGGCTGGCGTTCGCGTAGCCCGGCTCGATGAGACCCACGACCACCAGGGCGTCGAGCAGATGGAGGTACGCCTCCCACGACATCTCTCGGTCGATCAGCAGGTGGAAGTGTCCGGGTGTGCTCGACGGCAGCAACTTCGCCGGCAGATCGATGTCGAGTACAGGCTTGTGCATCTCGCTACCCGACACCTTGGACGTCAGGAGGTTGGCCACACCGAGGTCGTCGGTGAGTTCGCGCTGCCCGTCGTCGTAGGCGCTGTCAAGGTCAGCGACAGCGAGGACCTGCCCCGGCAGGGGCGATTCCCGGTTCACAGGGCACCAGCCCGGCGGCTCAGCGGGTCGGCCAGGCCGAAGTCTCGGACGGCGCAGAACAGTGCGTGCCGGGCGGCGTCGCGGGCGTGGCGCATCCCCTTGGTCACGTCCAGCAACCCGGCCTTGGTGAGCCGGTCGTCGGTGGCCCAGGGCTTCACCTCGGCGGCGGAGCGCTCGCGGCACGTCAACTGGTTCCGCTTCGCCCAGTGCGCGATGACCCCGACCAGCTCCCGGGTGACCTCGCCGGAACCGGCGTGCGCCGACCGGGCGGCCCGGGGACCAACGACGAACCGCTCGACGGCCACGACGGTGGACTGCGGCACCACGACGTTCAGCAGACCGTCCAGGACGTACGTGGTGAGGCCGTGGGTCACCTGGAGGGCCTCAGCGCCCAGCAGACGGGGGAACCATGCGCCACCGATGTCGGCGGGCTGCCCGATGAGCAGAGCGATGCCCGCTACGGGGCCCGGGTCGATGCCGATGACGTACATCAGGCCGCCTTTCGAGGGGTTGATCCACCCAGGAGCTGGGTGACGAGTCGCGGATCTTTGAGCAGGTCGGCCAACTGGCCCGCCTTCTCGTGCAGCACCGAGCGCACGCGGGCGTCGATGGTGTCGGTGGCGACGATGTCCACCACCTCGATGGAGTCGTGGATCTCGCTGCCGATGCGGTGGCAGCGGTCCTCGGCCTGGGTCGCCTCGACGAGCGACCAGGGCCGCTGGAGGAACACCACGGTCCGCGCGGCGGTCAGGGTCAGGCCCACCCCGCCGGCTCCGGTGGTGACGCAGAGCAGGTCGAGCTTGCCCTTCTGGAACCGTTCGACGGTCTCGGTGCGCTCGCGCATGGACTGTCCGCCCATCACGTAGCCGACCTGCAAGCCCACCTTGGTGGCCTGCTCGCCCGCGAGGGCCATGAGCTGACGGGACGGCGCGAAGGCGACCACCGGGGAGCCGGGCCGCTCGGCGAGCACCTCCAGGAGCGCGTCGACCTTCCAGCTCGGAGCCTTGAGCCGCACCTCGGTGCGCCCCTGCATCTCCCCGTCAGGACCGGGCTCCCGGGTCACGGTGACGTCGGCCGCCGCGCTGGCGAGCTGGGACAGCCGGGTGAGCTGGGCGAGCACCGACATGACCGACAACTCCTCCCCATCGGGCAGTTGCGCGATCATCTGGCGCTCCAGCTGGTCGTACGCCTTGCGGTACGCCGGAGGCAGCTCGACCTGGCGGACGCTGTAGACCTTCGGCGGGAGTTGGGTGAGGACGTCGGCCTTGGCGACCCGGCGGTGCTGGCCGAGCAGCGTGGCCCGGAACTCCGGCTCGGCGGCGTCGTTGAGGCCGATCACCCGGGCGCTGTAGTCGCCGGGGATGGTCACGCAGTACCGTGCCTTCCACCGCTCCCCGGACGGCCACGCCGTGGGCGCGAGGGCCTCCAGGGTCGGCCAGAGGTCGCCCGGGTGGTGGGTGATCGGGGTACCGGACAGCGCGACGAAGTTGTCGGCCCGCTTCGCCAGCCTGCGGGCGGCGATGGACCGGGCGGCGCTCGCCGACTTGATCAGGTGGCACTCGTCCACGACGACGGTCCGGGCGCCGAGCCGGTCGAGGGGCTTGCCCTTGGCGGCGTCCATCCGCGCGGTGTCGTAGCTGGCGACCACGACGTGCGCCGCCGTGCCGGCCGGACGAGCCGCGAGCCGCCGCCGGTGGTCCGGGGTACCCCGCCAGGCGTTGACCCGCCAGTCGGGAGCCCAGGTGCGCCACGCGTCGATCCACGGGTCCACGACCGACGCCGGGGCGATGACGACGACCGGAGCGACCTGGTGCCCGGCGGCGGCCCGTTCGAGCAGCCCGAGGATGGTGGTGATGGTCTTGCCCGCACCGGGGTCGTCGAAGAGCAGCGCCCGGCCCATCGCCGCGATCATCCGCGCGCCCTCGACCTGGTACGGGCGGAGCACCAGCCCCTCGGGCAGGGTCACGGTCAGCTCGGTGCCGGGCTGGGTACGCAGTCGCATTTCCTCGGCCAGCCAGCCGAGCAGACGCGGCCCAGGTCGCCAGACGGCGCCGAACAGGTGGGAGAGCTGCACGACGGCCGCCCAGGTCGCCGGGAGCACGAGCGCGCCGGGCGGGTTGCTCGGCTTGATCAGCGGGGTGGCGAGCTGGAGCCGGTCCGCCATCTGGGCGATGGCCGGGTCGGGGCCGACGCCGATCAGGACGATTTGCGTACCGTCGGCGGTCAGCTCACCGTGGAGCGCGGCCGACGGAGGATCTACGTACGTCACGGTCACCTCCGTGGTGGGAGTCGGGTGCAGGGAAGGTCCGGGAAGGTCACCGCCCGGCCCGAGGCGGGGAAGGGCCCCGGGCCGGACAGTCACCCGCTCAGACCGCCGCCGGCTGGCCACCGGTGAGCCGGGCGAACAGGGCCGCCTGCTCCTCGTTGAAGCCGGCCGGAGCCGCCGCCGGAGCGGGCTGCTGGGCGGGCATCGGCTGCTGCGGGGCCTGCTGTACCGCGACGGGTTGCGGCATGGGCTGCTGGACCGGCGCCGCCTGGGCAACCGGCTGCGGCATCGGCATCTGCACCGGGGCCTGGACCGGGGCGCCGGGCTGCTGCGGCACCGGGGCCACCCCGTCCGGCCGGACGTACTCCACCCGGTAGAGCAGCTGTGGGTTCATCCCCGGCACCGCGCGCTCGCCGATCCGCGTGACCCGGATCGCCGCGCCGGCCTCGGGGGCACCCGCCGGGGCACCCGCCTCGGCCATGGCCCGGGCCAGCTCGTCACGCGCCTGACCCTTGACCCACCACCCGGCCACGCCGTCCGGGTACTCCGGGGAGGGCTGGACCTGCATCGGCACGACCATGACCAGCTTCGGCCGACCGTCCTTGTAGGTCTGCGGCACCCCGGCGTTGTTCGTCTGCGCCCGGACGTCGGCGTTGGTCACAGTGCGCGCCACGATTCCGGCGTAGCTGGTGCCGATCGGCCTGCCGTTGAACTTCCAGCTGGGGCCTCCGCCGCTGCTCGGCTGCTCGAAGAAGCCGTCCAGGGTGCCCTGCGGCAGCGGCTGGGCAGGAGGCCCGTACTGCTGCGGCTGCTGCGAGGCGTACCCCTGCTGAACCGGGTAGGCGGGCTGCTGGACGGGGTAGGCCGGGGCCTGGGGCTGGGCGTACCCCTGCTGAACCGGGTAGGCGGGCTGCTGCGGGAACTGCGGCATCATCGGCTGGGTCGGGTACTGAGGCTGCATTTCTTACTCCTTGATCAGTTGTTCGGGCCTGGACACCCAGGGCCGTTGTCGCGCTTGGATTGCGGTCGGTAATAGGGGCAGAAGAAGCAGGTGTCGTCGTCGGCAGTAATAGGGATGTCAGTGAGCGTTTTCGATCCGTTGAGGATTTCTTCTGCCATGGCCTTACGTCGGTCGGTGAGCTTGAACACCTCCTCGATGAGTGCGTCATCCTGCGGCCCCGTGGCCCGCTCCCAGACGTATAGGCCGTCCAGGCTGGCGGAGGTCCGGGGGTAGGCGGCCAGCGCGACGCGCGTCACGGGCAGCCCGAGAATGCGGTAGCCCTTGCCGTAGAGCAGGAGCTGAATCTGGTAGTGAATGGGTGGCCCGGAATTGCTGCGGACCTTCGCCATGGACGATTCGCCGAGAATCTTGTGGTCAACGACGGCGGTTTCCACGGCGTCGTACAAGTCGGCGGTGCCGGGGTGCTCCGGGTGCGGGGTGACCCGCTGCTCGGCCAGCCACCGGGGGAAGTCCAGCCCCGCGTTGGCTGCGGTGAACGCGTCGGCCAGCCAGGCGTGCACCGCGGTCCCGACGATCGACGCCCACGGGTCCACGACGTGGTTGGTCGCGGGCAGCCCGGCGAGCTTCCCGACCACTTGCCGGTCGCACGGCACACCCAGCTCGCTCGGGCCGAGGTGCCGCTGCCGGTTGCGGGCGGACCCGTTGGCCTGCTCGACCACCACCCGCCGGAGTTCCGAGGCGTACCGGCTGGCCCAGGGCGAGTTACCCCCGAGCCGGGCCGGGGCCGCCTTCATGAACTCCTCGACGGTCGTCATCCGACGATCTCCAGGCCGTACGGGGAGCTGATCTGCACGGCGTTGCCGTTGGCGTCGACTTCGATGGTCAGCCCGTACGCCTCGACCGTCTCGACCGTGACGCGGGCACCGGTCACCTCGACCGTGTTGACGGTCCCGTCGAGGATCAGCCCGTGCTCGTCCAGGGCCCCGTAGATCGCGTCGGACAGCTCGTCTTTCTTGTTCTGCGGCCAGCGCTCGGGGAGGCTCGCGCCGATGATGCCCCTGTATTCGGTGCTCACGGCAGCGGCCTCCGGTCCGGCTCAGCGTCGAAGTTGTGCACCTGGCGCGCGTCGGGGTGGACGAGGCAGTCGCCTCCGTGTGTGCACTCCTGCGCGGTCAGGCTGCTGTCGAACCAGCCGCGGACTGCCGGGTGGACGTCATCGCCGGGGTTGTAGGTGACGCTCCCCGCGTCGATGACGGCCTGAGTCAACGTGCTGATCGACGACCTGTGGTGGAGGTACTCGGCCAGCTGGATCTTCAGTGCCTCCAGAGCCCGCGGGCTGAACTCGCTCCGCAGCGCTGCCACCAGGGCGACGTACGAGGGTCGGTTGTTCTCGCTCACGGCTGGATCCCCCGCAACTCCCACTTGCCACCCTTGACCGCGAACCGGACGTAGATCTCCGGGGCCTCGGCCTTGAGTTGCTTGGTGTTCAGCCGCCAGCTCTCCACGTACGACAGCCGCAGCGGCTGCGCCAGGGCCTCGTGCGTCACGTCGATGCGCTGCTCGCCCGGCGCCGCCTCGGTCAGCTCCGCCTTGATGGCGTCGGTGACCGTCTTCAGTCGCGCTGCTGCCTCGTCCGCCGCTGGTTTCAGCTCGGCGTACGCCGCCAGCAACTCGTCCAGCCGGCTACCCGGCTTCGCGGTGATCACTGCTGGAACGCCTTCCGCGCACGCGCGCCGAGCTTGTCCAGCGCTTTGAGCATCGCGTCGACCAGCTTGGCGGTGGTCGGCACCTCGCCTCCGACCTTGGCCCGCATCTTGATCTGGCCGAGCTGGTTGATGAGGTCGTGCGTGCCGCTGACGTACGTGACCCGGGCAGCCTCGCTGCGGCGCCCCAACGCCTCAAGGCGCTCGAACAGTCCGGCGTCGTCGGCGCACATCGTGCAGGTGTCGGCGTGGATGGCGTGCCCGAACTGGAGGTCGCTCCGGGCCGGCAGGGTCGGGTGGAGGGCGGTTTCGTCGAGGAGGTACTGCTCCCGGCGGCCCAGGTGGGCGCGCAGCCGCAGGATCTCCTCGGCCATGGCCAGCAGCGCCTCGTCGGCGTGGTGGCCGTGCTCCCACATGGTGTGCTCGATCCAGTTGAGCAGCTTGGTGCCTACGTGGTTGAGGCGCGGCGGTAGCTCGGTGAGCTTCTCTCGGACGTCACTCATCACTTCTCCTCCGGGGTGTTGTCGGTGAGGGCGTCGGCGACCAGCGCGGCGGCCGGTCCGGCGAGGTCGGCGCGCATCTCCGCGAGCACGTCCACCCGGGATCCGCAGGCCTGCGCCGGGCCGCCCTGGGTGCTGGCGGCGCGTACCTGCTCGGGGTCGAGGTGGCCGGTGCGCTCGTCGGGGCCGGCGGGGAGGTGCCGGTCGGCGTAGTG
Source organism: Micromonospora zingiberis (assembly GCF_004331455.1). Taxonomy (GTDB): domain Bacteria; phylum Actinomycetota; class Actinomycetes; order Mycobacteriales; family Micromonosporaceae; genus Micromonospora; species Micromonospora zingiberis. The sequence continues at coordinate 136,846 of NZ_SJJR01000006.1, read as the reverse complement.
GTGGGGGGCGAGGGCCTGCCGGTCGGCGGGGTGTAGCGGGGACCAGTCGGCGGTGACGGGCTGGATGGTGTCGGCGCGGTGCCGGCCCACGTACCGGTCGGTGGGCTGGTTGCGGCCGGTGAGCCGGCGCAGAACGGTGGCGGCGGTCACCGGGTCACCTCGCGGACGTACAGAGGCCGCCAGGTGCCGTCAGGCGCGCACTCGCAGGCGTCACAGCCCTGCTCGTTGATCGGCCCGTACGCGGCCTCGTCCCACGGCTCGACGTTTCCGCAGCTGTGCATGAAGTGCTGGTAGCGGCCCTTGACGGCGGGCTGGTAGGCCGCCAGTTCGGTGAGCAGCAGCGGGATGTCCTGCCGGGCGTGGGCGATGAACTCGGCGTCCGCCCGCGCGTCGGCGTGCGGGAACTGGAAGGCGCCGGCGTGGTACCGGATGAGCGCGACGCGGTCGGGCTGGTGCGGCTCGTCCTCGTTGGTGCTCGCCGTGTTGATCGGCAGCCAGTAGGTGTCGTACGGGTCTTCCCACCGGACGCCGGTGGCCCACGGCCCTCGGGTGGCGTCGTGCTCTCGCTGGCGGATGGCCTTGAGGGCCTGCTCGATGTCGGTCACAGTGCTGCTCCCGTCAGCTGGAGGAGGACCCACGTCAGGCCGGCGATGACGGCGGCGAGGAGGGCCCAGAGGGCGAGGCAGGTCAGGAGGAGGAGGCCGAGGGCGGCGAGGCCGCGCAGGGCCTCGTGGACCGGGTCGTGGCGGTCGATGGCGGTCACTCGACACCGACCCGGGTGACGGTGAACGTGCCGAACCGGCCACCCTCGATCCAGCCCTTGCCTGCGGCCAGGTCCACGTCCACGTCGAAGAACCGGGAGTTGAGGTGTCGGCCGGCGTACCGGTGCACCGCCTCAGCGATCCGCTCGGCGTGGTCCGGTCCGGAAACGATCGGCCCGAACGGCGCCACGTGGTGCTTGCGGCCGATGCGGGCGAACTCGACCCGGTACCGGGTGGCCTCGCCGTCGAGCACCTTCCGCCCGGCGTCGGTCAGCCGCCAGTACCGCACCAGGAGTCCCTGAGTGCCCGTCGAGTACGTCTTCTCCTCCAGCTCGACCCAGCCGGCCTGCTCGGCGGCGGCGATGCGGGCGTTCACCCGTACTTCGGCCTGGATGTCAAAGTCGCGATCCGGAGACTCCGTGCGGTACTCGCGCCGGATGTGACTGGCGCGCACCTCGTCGAGCAGGGCGATGCGGGTCTTGGTCGGGTGGAGAGCCATCTCAGGCCACCTCCCGCAGCGCCGGGTCGGTCAGCGCGGGGATGTCGGCGTGCGGCGGCAGGGTGATCACCGGGGCGGCGTACTCCCCGGCCGCGACCCCCCACCAGTAGGCGCACTCGCCGTCGTGGAGGTCCCCCGGGATGTGCCCGCACGGCAGGTCCGGCACGGTGACGGCGAGGGTCTGCGCGGGGAACACGGTCTTCGTCTCGGTCTGGCGGGGGTGCCAGGGGCCCTGCGGGGTGCCGTCGGGCATCGTCACCGGGCACCGCCGGTGGACTGCTGCGCTTCCAGCTCGGCGACGCGGGCGCGCAGCCGCTCCACCTCGGATCGGGTGTCCTTCGGGGCCTGCGCGGTGACGTTCAGCGACGCGCCGTACGGCCCCTCGGGCAGGGGCGTCGAGTGCGTGGTGTGCGGGATGCCGTTGCTGTCCACCTCGACCGTGCTGCCGAGGTGCTCGGCCCAGCGGTCGAGGTCGGCCCGGTTGTCGAGCACGCCGATGCCCAGGTTCATGCACCGGCCGAGCGGCAGGTCCAGGCGGACGACGGCGTGGGCGAGGTGGATCAGTTCGGCGGCCAGCTTGTGCTGGAGGGTCTGCGGGCCGGCGGGCTCGCCCGGGGCGCCCTGCGCGGCCTCGGCGGTCGTGGTGAGCCCGGCGGCGGTGATCGCGTCCGCCACGTCCTCCAGCGACAGGCCGGTCATGGTCAGGTCGTGGCTGTCGCCGTCGCGGCTGGTGACGACGATCTGCCGGCCCGCCGGGTGCAGCAGCAGCCGCTCAACGGTGCCGTCGGTCATCGGGGTGTTGCCGTCGTACACCCAGCCGGCGGTGAGCAGCTCGCGGCCAACGCGCATCGCGGCGCTGATGCCGGGGCTGATGGTGGTGCTGCGGTTCATGGGATACTCCCTGGGATCTGGCGCTCCGCTTACGTCCTTGCCGGGATGGCGGGGCGCTAGTGCTGTCCGGACCCGGGATCGGGCCGGGGTGGTGCTCAGGCCGCCAGGGGGTGGCGGGACAGCTCGCGCTGGAGCTGCCAGATGCCGGCCGTGGTGATGAGCAGGCCGAGCCAGATGGCGGCGAGGGCGGCCCGGCCGGTGCGGGTGGTGGAGGCGTGGGCGACCATCGCCTGGACGAAGCTGGGCTGCGGGGCGCCCGGCGACGGCTGGATCGGCGCGGGGATCTGCGGCGGTCCGCCGCGACGTCCCGGGCCGGTTCCTGCGCCTCCACTGGGGGCAGGCCCGGCAGGGCCGATGGGGTGCGACATCACGCGGCCGTGGTGCTGGAGAGCAGCCCGTCGACGACGTCGCGGTGAATGAGGTACTGGCCGCTGGGCGTGCGGATGCGCTCGATCTGCCCGATCCGCGCCCAGCGTCGTACGGTGTCTTCGGTGATCTGAAGCCCTGCGGCAGCCAGTCGCTTGGCGGCCTGCCGTGGCGTGAGGAACAGGGGATCCTGTGTCATGCACAGGAATCTAGGGCGCCGTGCATCGCATGTCAAGTCGTGTAATTCACAGGTCCAGTAGCAACCCCTTGGATTCCGTGTCCTTCCGTGTAACCTGTGGCTATGACAGCGATCGATGAGGGACGCGAGCTTCAAGGCTGGATCGCCGACGACTCGACCTTCGGAGCCCGGCTGGCGCTGATCAGGCAGCGCATGAAGTGGGGCAACGTCAAGGAGGCGGCCGAGGCCTGTGGCCTGCCGACTGAGTCGTGGCGAACCTGGGAGCGTGACGGCGTGACGCCGCGCAAGATTGTGGAGATCGCCGCGACGATCTCGGAGCGCACCGGATGCGATTACGGGTGGCTTCTGGCGGGTAGGCGACTGTCGACGAACGCGAATGCAGCTACCGTCGGGTAGTGGCTGCGGGGAGCGACGGCGGCCCGGCAGACCGGGGCGAGGCCAGGCGACATCCGCTGAACAACCTGTGGCGGCTGCGGCGCTACCTGCGCCCGCACGCCGTCGAGTTCAGCGTCCTGCTGCTGGCCGGGCTCGCCGCCACCGGGGCGGGCATCGCCGTACCGCTGGTGGCCCAGCGGGTCGTCGACGGGCCGGTGGCCGACCGGGATCTGCCCGGGTTGTTCCAGCTGGCCGGCCTCGCGCTGGCGCTCGGCCTGGTCGAGGCGCTGCTGATCTTCATTCGTCGGTGGGTGCAGTCGTCGTCCTCGGTGGCCATGGAGGCGGCCATCCGCGACGACATCTACGCCCACCTGCAACGGCTGCCGGCCAGCTTCCACGATCGGTGGCCCTCCGGGCAGTTGCTCTCCAGGATCACCAGTGACCTGTCGGTGCTACGCCGGTTTCTCTCCTTCGGACTGTTCTTCCTCATCCTGAACCTGACCACCTACCTGGTCGTGGTGGTGCTGCTGGTCCGGCTGCATCCGGCGCTGGGCCTGCTGGTGGCGGCCAGCGCGGTGCCGTTGTTCCTGATCACCCGCCGCTTCGGGCGGCATTACCACACCGCGTCCCGGCGGATGCAGGACCAGCAGGGTGACGTGGCCACCCTGGTCGAGGAGACCGCGCAGGGCCTGCGCACCATGAAGGCGTACGGGCGGGGACCCCAACTGGCCGCCCGGTTCGTGGCCGGCACCCGGACCCTGCACGACACCGGGGTCGGCAAGGGACGGCTGCTGGCCCGGACCGCCGCCCTGCTCGACCTGGTGCCGAACCTGACCCTGGGGGTCGTGCTGGTGGCCGGTGCCGCAGCGGTCGCCAACGGCCGACTCACCATCGGCCAACTCGTCGCCTTCGCCAGCCTGCAACTGATGCTGATCTGGCCGGTGCAGTCACTGGGCTGGATCATCGCCAACGGGCAGGAGGCGGCCACCGCCGCCGACCGCATCCTGGAGGTGCTGGACACCCCGCCGGCCATCGTCGACGCGCCCGGTGCCATCGCGCTGACCCGCGCGGCGGTCCGCGGCCGGCTCCGCTTCGAGGCGGTCGGCTTCCGCTACCCGGGCGCCACCACGCCGGTACTACGCGGTATCGACCTGGCCGTCGAGCCCGGCGAGACGCTCGCCGTGGTCGGCGCCACCGGCAGCGGCAAGAGCACACTGCTGTCCCTGGTGCCCCGGCTGCACGAGGTCGAGACGGGTCGGATCACCCTCGACGGGCACGACCTGCGCGACCTGCGGTTGACCTCGCTGCGCCGGCTGGTCGCGGTGGCCTTCGAGGAGCCCACGCTGTTCTCCATGTCGGTCTGGGAGAACCTCACCCTGGGCCGGCCCGACGCCGGTGAGGACGAGGTACGGGCGGCGCTCGCGCTGGCCCGCGCCGAGTTCGCGTACGACCTGCCGTGGGGCCTGCGTACCCGGCTCGGCGAACAGGGACTGTCGCTCTCCGGTGGGCAGCGGCAGCGGCTGGCCCTGGCCCGGGCGGTGCTGGTACGCCCGGCGGTGCTGGTCCTCGACGATCCGTTGTCCGCGCTCGACGTGCACACCGAGGCGCTGGTGGAGTCGGCGCTGAAGCGGGTGCTACGCGACATGACCGCACTGCTGGTGGTGCACCGGCCGTCCACCATCGCCCTCGCCGATCGCGTCGCGCTGCTGGAACACGGCCGGATCACCGCCGTCGGCCCGCACGCCGAACTGCTGGCCAACGTGCCGGCGTACCGTGCGCTGCTCTCGGCCGAGCCGGCCGTCGCACCGCCGCCCCGGTCGCCGGCCGGCCCGGCACCGGGCAGTTCCCCGCTGGTGCTCTCGTGACCGCCGTCGAACCGGCCGACCCGGCGCAGTGGCGGGGGCTGGCCGCCGATCCGCATGCCGATCGCAGCCTCGCCGAGGACACCGAGCCCGAGGCGGTGGCCCGGCTACGGGTACGCAGTCGAGCGCTGCTGGCCGACGTGCTGCGCCCGCACCGGGCAAGGCTGGGCGCGGCGGTCGCGCTGCTGCTGACCCAGAACGCGGCGGCGATGTCCGGGCCGTACCTGGTCATGCTCGGCATCGACCGGGCGATCGAGCCGTTACGGGCCGGCGACCCGGGCCCCCTGGCGGCCGTCGCGGTGGCGTTCGCCGCCGCGGCCGGAGTCGAGTACGGGGCCCGGCGCGGGTTCCTCACCCTCTCCGCCCGCATCGGCCAGGCCGTCCTGCTCGACCTGCGCCAACGGGTGTACGCACACTTCCTGCGCCTGCCGGTGGCCTTCCACGAGCGGTACACCTCGGGTCGGATGATCTCGCGGCTGACCAGCGACATCGACTCCATCGCCGAACTCGTCGACGGAGGCGTGGAGAGCCTGGTGATGGCCGCCCTGACGATCGTGTCGGTGGCCGGCATCCTGCTCTGGCTGGACCTGCCGTTGGCCGCGGTGACCCTGCTGGCCTTCCCGCTGCTGTTCTGGCTGTCCCGCTGGTTCGCCCGGGCGTCAGCCGCCGCGTACCGCCGCACCCGGGAGGCGATGGCCCTGGTCATCGTCCACTTCGTGGAGTCGATGCGGGGCATCCGGGCGGTGCAGGCGTACCGCCGGGAGGCCCGCAACCAGGACATCTTCGCCTCGGTCAACGACGAGTACCGCCGGTCCAGCCGGCACGCGTTCCGACTGATCGCGACGTACTCGCCGGGGATCAAGCTGATCGGCAACGTCACCGTGGCGGTGGTGCTCTGCTACGGCGGCGCCCGGGTGCTCGGCGGCGACACCGGCGTGGGCGTGCTCGCGGCGTTCCTGCTCTACCTGCGCCGGTTCTTCGAACCGATGCAGGAACTGAGCCAGTTCTACAACTCGCTCCAGTCGGCCACCGCCGCCCTGGAGAAGCTCGCCGGGGTGCTGGACGAACGGCCCCAGGTGGCCGATGCGGCCCGTCCGGTGCCGCTGCCCCGGGGCCCCGCCCACGGTGCCGTCACCTTCCGCGCGGTGTCGTTCGGATATCGGCCGGACGCACCGATCCTGACCGGGCTGGACCTCACCATCGAGGCGGGGCAGACCGTGGCGCTGATCGGACCGACCGGCGCCGGCAAGTCCACCCTCGCCAAGCTGCTCGCCCGCTTCCACGACCCGGTCACCGGCACGGTCAGCCTGGACGGCGTGGACCTGCGGCAGGTCGCCGACGCGGAGCTACGCCGCACGGTGGTGCTGGTGACCCAGGAAACGCACCTGTTCGGCGGCACCGTGGCGGAGAACATCCGGTTCGGTCGACCGGACGCCGACGACGGCGCGGTCGAGGCCGCCGCGCGGGCGATCGGCGCGCACGACTTCATCGCGGCGCTACCCGACGGGTACGCCACCGAGGTGCACCGGCGCGGCGGGCGGCTCTCCGCCGGGCAGCGGCAACTGGTCGCCTTCGCCCGCGCGTTCCTGGCCGATCCGGCGGTGCTGATCCTGGACGAGGCCACCTCGTCGCTGGACATACCGACCGAGCGTCTGGTGCAGCACGCGCTCGGCACCATCCTGCGGGACCGGACCGCTGTGGTGATCGCGCACCGACTCTCCACGGTGGAGATCGCCGATCGGGTGCTGGTGCTCGACGACGGCCGGATCGTCGAGGACGGCCCACCGGCCGAGCTGATCGCCGACGGCGGCCGGTACGCCGCCCTGCACCACCAGTGGCGCGACTCGCTGCTGTAGGTATTTCGATGCCCGGCGGCGCGACGCTGCCTACCATCGACGGATGACTGATACGGCGAGGACGGCCCGCACCGGCGTCCCCGAGCGTCCGACCCTGGACGGACTCGAGGACACCTGGTCGCGCCGCTGGCAGGAGGAGGGCACGTACGCGTTCGACCGCTCCAGGGAGCGCTCGAACGTATACGCGATCGACACCCCGCCGCCGACCGTATCGGGCGAGCTGCACATGGGGCATGTCTTCTCGTACACGCACACCGACCTGATCGCCCGGTTCCAGCGGATGCGTGGTCGGACGGTCTTCTACCCGATCGGGTGGGACGACAACGGGCTGCCCACCGAGCGACGGGTGCAGAACGTCTACGGCGTGCGTTGCGACCCGTCGCTGCCGTACGACCCGGACTGGCGGGCGCCGGACACTCCGGTGGACGACGCCGCCCGCAAGAACCCGAGCCCGATCTCCCGACGCAACTTCATCGAACTGTGCGAGCGGTTGACCCTCGCCGACGAACAGGTCTTCGAGGCGCTGTGGCGCCGGCTCGGCCTGTCGGTGGACTGGTCGCTGATGTACACCACCATCGGCCCGGTCGCCCGGGCCACCTCCCAGCGGGCCTTCCTGCGCAACGTGGCCCGGGACGAGGCGTACCAGGCGCAGGCACCGACGTTGTGGGACGTCGGCTTCGCCACCGCCGTGGCGCAGGCGGAGTTGGAGGAGCGGGAGCGGCCCGGCGCGTACCACCGGTTGCGGTTCCACGCCCCCGGGAGCCAGGAGGTGCTGATCGACACCACCCGCCCGGAGTTGCTGCCGGCCTGCGTCGCGCTGGTCTGCCACCCCGACGACGAGCGGTACGCGGACCTGGTCGGCGGCAGTGTGCGTACCCCCGTCTTCGGCGTCGAGGTGCCGGTGTGCGCGCACGCGCTGGCGGACCCGGCCAAGGGCACCGGCATCGCGATGGTCTGCACGTTCGGTGACCTGGCCGACGTGACCTGGTGGCGGGAACTGCACCTGGACACCCGGGTGGTGATCGGCCGGGACGGTCGACTGCTGCCGGAGCCGCCGGCCGGGGTGCCGGCGCAACCGTACGCGGCGCTGGCCGGACAGACCGTCAGTGGCGCCCGGCGGGCCGTGGTGCAGTTGCTGACCGACGCGGGTGATCTGGTCGGCGAGCCGCGTCCGATCACCCATCCGGTGAAGTTCTACGAGCGGGGCGACCGGCCGCTGGAGATCGTCTCGACCCGGCAGTGGTACCTGCGCAACGGTGGCCGCGACACCGATCTGCGGGAGGCGCTGCTGGCCCGGGGCCGGGAACTGCGCTGGGTGCCGGAGCACATGCGGCACCGCTACGAGCACTGGGTGGGCGGCCTGACCGGTGACTGGCTGGTCAGCCGGCAGCGCTTCTTCGGCGTGCCGGTGCCGGTGTGGTACCGGCTCGACGACACTGGCGAGCCGGACTGGTCCCACCCTCTCACGCCCGACGAGTCTTCGCTGCCGATCGATCCATCCGAGGAGGCACCACCCGGCTACGACGAGTCCCAGCGCGGCCAACCGGGCGGCTTCGTCGGCGACCCGGACGTGCTGGACACCTGGGCCACCTCGTCGCTGACCCCGCAGATCGCCGGCGGTTGGGAGACCGACCCGGAGCTGTTCGGCCGGGTCTTCCCGATGGACCTGCGTCCACAGGGGCAGGAGATCATCCGGACCTGGCTGTTCGCCACGGTGGTCCGGGCCCACCTGGAACACGGTGCGCTGCCGTGGAAGACCGCCGAGTTGTCCGGCTGGATCCTGGACCCGGACCGCAAGAAGATGTCCAAGTCCAAGGGCAACGTGGTCACCCCGATGGCGTTGCTGGAGGAACACGGCTCGGACGCGGTGCGCTACTGGGCCGCCACCGGACGACCCGGCGTCGACCTCGCCTTCGACCCGGCCCAGATCCGGATCGGTCGGCGGCTCGCCACGAAGCTGCTCAACGCGTCGAGGTTCGCGCTCGGGCTGGGCGCCGCCGACGCGCTGCGTGCCCCGGCGACCGCGCCGCTGGACCGGGCCATGCTCGCCGGACTGTCCGACGCGGTGGCGACCGCGACGGCGGCCTTCGAGGCGTACGACCACACGGCGGCGTTGCAGACCGCCGAGTCCTTCTTCTGGCGGTTCTGCGACGACTACATCGAGTTGGTGAAGGAACGCGCCTACGGCACCGGCGCCGGTGCCGACTCGGCCCGGGCCGCGCTGGCCACCGCGCTCTCGGTGCAGTTGCGGCTGTTCGCCCCGGTCCTGCCGTACGCGACCGAGGAGGTGTGGTCCTGGTGGCGGTACGGCTCGGTGCACCGGGCGCCGTGGCCCACCACGTACGAGGTGGGCCGGGCCGTGCAGGGCGAAGGTGATCCGGAGTTGCTGCGGTTGGCCTCCGACGCCCTGGGGCAGGTCCGCCGGGCCAAGTCCGAGCGGAAGCTGTCGATGAAGGCGGAGGTGCCGCTGGCCGAGGCGCTCGGCCCGGCCGCCCTGCTCGACCAGCTCACCGAGGTCGCCGACGACCTGCGCGCGGCGGGCCGGATCGGCAAGCTCGACCTGCTCCCCGACCGCACACCCGAACTCGTCATCGCCTGCGCGTTCTAGGTGCCCTGCGCGTTCCAGGTGCCCGGCGCGTTCTGGGTGCAAGGAAGGGCACCTTGTTAACGCCTGGTGTAGAGGAAGGGCCCCCTGTTAACAACGCCGGCCGCCACGACCGCCGGACTGTTAACAGGGGGCCCCGCCTCTACCGGAGGCGTTAACAAGGTGCCCTTCCTTACGGGCTCAGCTGGTTTCGCCGGCGACGGAGAAGGCGCGGAGGCGATCGATCGCCAGTACGGTGAAGCCGATGCTGACCAGCGCCGTCATCACCACCGCCACCGGTACGGAGACGGTCGTTTCGAGCAGGTTCGTCGGGGCGAGCCGGTCGGCCAGGGCGATCACGTAGTGCTGGATGGACAGCACCCGGGTGCCGGTGATCACGTTGCCGAGCAGCCCTTCCCAGATCAGCACGTAGACCAGGCCGAGCAGGACCGGCCGACGGGTGAGCAGGCTGGCGGCCACGAAGAGCGCCGAGTAGGCCAGCGCACCGATCGAGGCGGCCACGGCCAACGCCAACCCGAGGCGTACCGAGTCGGCCAGCAGGCCCGCCACGAACAGCGGCACCGCCACGGTGATCGCGGTGACGCCGGCCGCCACCGCCAGCTTCGGCAGCACGATCTGCCAGCGCGGCAGCGGCGTGGTGAGGACGTGCACCACGGTTCCGTCGTCGATCTCGGCACCGAGCACGCCGGTGCCGACGATCAACGCGACGACCGGCAGCACCACGGCCAACCCGAGGCCGACCAGCACCGGCGGTCCCCACGAGGAGGGCGGCACGCCCAGTCCCCGGGAGAGCACGGCCAGCACCACGAGCAGCACCGGCAGGGGCAGCAGCAACAGGAACCGGCGACGCCCGAACAGCCCGCGCGCGGTGATCCAGCAGACAGTGGACATCAGGCCTCCACCAGGTAGGAGAAGACGCTCTCCAGGGACTCGTCCTCGGGCAGCAGTTGCCGCACCCGTATGCCCCGGGCCAGGGCCACCTTCGGCAACACCCGGGTGAAGGCGCCGTAGTCGCCGGCCCGTACGGTCAGCCCGTCACGGCCCAACTCGACCCCGCTCACCGACGGCTCGGCCATCAGGGCGACGGCCAACGCGCGATCGTCGGTGGAGCGGACCGCGAAGACGTGCGGCCGGTTGGTCATCAGCCGGCGGATGGTCCGGAAGTCACCGGAGGCGGCGAGCCGGCCGGCGACCATCACCTGCACGGTGCCGGAGACCTGTTCGACCTCCTCCAGGATGTGCGAGCTGAACAGGATGGTGCGACCGGCGTCGCCGAGCGAGTGCAGCAGCTCCATCATGTGCAGCCGCTGACGCGGGTCCATGCCGTTGAACGGCTCGTCCAGCAGCAGCACCTGCGGCTCGTGCACCAGGGCCGCCGCCACCCGGGCCCGCTGCCGCATGCCCTTGGAGTAGGTGCCGATCCGGCGGTCCTGCGCGCTCTCCATCTCGACCATGGCGATCGCCCGGCGGGCCGCCGCCTGCGGGTCCGGCAGCTTGTGCAGCTTCGCGGTGGCCAGCACGTACTCGTACGCGGTGAGGAAGCTGTGCACCGCCTCCCGCTCGCTGACCAGCCCCAGCTGGCGGTAGACGGCCGGGTTGCGCCAGGTGGGCCGGCCGTCGAGGGTGACCTGCCCCCGGGAGGGGGCGAGGAAGCCGGCCATCATGTGCAGCAGGGTGGTCTTGCCGGCGCCGTTCGGACCGAGCAGTCCGGTGACGCCGGGCCCGAGGCTCATGCTCACGTCGTTGACCGCGACCACGTTGCCGTACCAGCGGGAGACCCCGGTGAGGGTGAGGGTGCTGGTGGTGGTCGGTGGGGCGGGATTGCTGGTCGTGGTCATCGGGCGGCCACCTTCCGGTAGCGGGCGAGCAGCAGGGCGACGCAGGCCGCGACGAGCGCGACGGCGGCCAGCGCGTACGCCGGGCCGAAGGCGCCGATGTCGGGACCAGCCGCCTCCGGGCTGGTGATCAGCTGGTCGCGCATCGTCCAGACGCCGATCCCCTGCACCAGAGTCGACGGTGAGGCGAGACCGGCCAACTGGTTCGCGGTCTGCGACGGCAGGATCGACAGCACGCCGACGATCGGCGTGGTCATCAGGAAGACGGCCACGATGCCGCCGGCGGCGAAGGCCCGCTTGCCGGTCAGCGAGGCGACCAGCAAACCCACCGCGGCGAAGACCACCGCCCACAGCCCGGCGTAGAGCAGGCCGGGCAGCAGGTCCAGCACCTCGTCCCAGACCGCGCGCATCCCGTCGGCGGTGAACGCGCCGCCGAGGAACATCACCAACTGCGGGGCGCCGAGCAGCAGCCAGAGCGCGGTGACCAGCGCGAGGAGCTTGGCCAGCGGATAGTCGGCGTGCGGCAACGGCCGGGAGAAGTACAGCGGGAGCACCCCGCTGCGCAGGTCGCGGGAGACCAGTTCGGGCGCGGCCACCGCGACGAAGAAGATGACCAGCCAGCTCATCGCGTCGGCGAACTGGGCGTACGTCATGATCGATTCGCCGATCTGGCTGCTGATCGCGGTCACCGCGGCGGCCACCATGATGACGATGCCGACCACCAGCCAGGGGAAGATCTTCGCCTTGGCGCTGCGGCCCAACCCGAAGGCGGTCCGTACGCCGTGCAGGTACAGCGCGCCGAAGACGTGCCGGCGGCCGAGGCGCAGTCCGGTGTAGCGCTGGTAGCCGATGTCGTGGATGACGCCCGTCGGTTCAGACATGACTGCCCTCCCTCCGGGCGAAAAGCTCGGCCACCCGGTGCCGGCGCTGGTCCAGCCGGTGCAACGGCAGGTCCAGGTCGGCGACCGCGCCGATGATCAGGTCGTACGTCTGCTGGTCGGCGAGCGGGACGAGCAGCAGCCGTCCCTCCCGGCTCACCGGCAGGTCGAGCGCGGCCAGCCGGGCGGCCAGCGCCTCGGTGCCCTCGCTGACCTCGACGGCGAGCACGTCGGTGGCCGAGGTCATCGCGGCGATGTGGTCGGCGCGCAGCAGCCGCCCGCCGTCGATGGCGACCAGGGTGTCGCAGATCCGCTCGACCTCGCCGAGCAGGTGCGAGCAGACCAGTACGGAGATGCCGAACTCGGTGCCGATCCGGTGCACCAGGGCCAGCATGGCGTCCCGGCCGGCCGGGTCGAGGCCGTTCGTGGGTTCGTCGAGCAGCAGCAGGTCGGGATCGTGCACCAGCGCCTGGGCGAGCTTGACCCGCTGCTTCATGCCGGTGGAGTAGCCACCCACCGGACGATGGCGCTCCTCGTGCAGTCCCACGTGCCGCAACGCCTCGGAGGCCCGTTCCCGGGCGACGGTGCGCGGTAGGCCGCTGATCCGCCCCAGATGGGTGACCAGTTCGGCGGCGGACAGGTCGGGTGGCAGGCAGTCGTGCTCCGGCATGTAACCGACCCGGGCGCGGACCGCCGCCGGGTCGGTGGTCGGGTCCAGGCCCAGCACCCGGACCCGGCCACGGGTCGGGGTGAGCAGGCCGAGCAGGATCTTGATCAGGGTCGATTTGCCGGCGCCATTGGCGCCGACCAGACCGACGATTCCCGGCTCGACCGCGACCGTCAGCTCGGACAGCGCGGTGACCCCACCCCCGTAGACCTTGGTCAACGACTCGGTTGCGATCAGTGTCACGGCGACAGCCTAGAGACGGTGGGCAACGCCGTCCGTCCGGCACGCGCCCTGGATTTCCCTGATCCTGCCCGCCATCCGCCCCCTAAGGAGCGAAGGCGACCTGGGTTTTCACGACTCGCCGTGGGCGTACCCCGGGCCCCGAAGATCGAATGTTTGGTACACACTGGAGCCCACCATCCGTTCTCCCGACGGCACGATGGGTAGTGCAAAGCCATGACGACTGGCCTGCTCAAGGTAAGTGTGGTGGTCCCGACCTACAACTCGGGCGAGCACCTCCAGCAGCTCTTCGACTCGCTGCTGCGCCAGTCGATGCCGGCGACGGAGTTCGAGGTGATCGTCGTCGACGACGGGTCGACCGACGACACACCGGCCCGGCTGGCGGAGTGGGCCGCCGCCCACCCGCACGTCGAGGTGCTGCGGGCTGAGCACTCCGGCTGGCCGTCGCGCCCCCGCAACCTGGGTCTCGCCCGGGCTCGCGGTGAGTACGTCCAGTTCGTCGACGACGACGACTGGCTCGCCGACGAGGCCCTGGCGCGGCTGTACGGCTACGCGGTGGCCAACGGCGCGGACATCGCCATCGGCAAGATGACCGGGCACGGCCGGGCGGTGCCCCGCGAGCTGTTCCGGGTCAACCGCCCCGACGCCAGGCTGGACGATTCGCCGCTGATCGAGAGCCTCACCTGCCACAAGATGTTCCGCCGCGCGTTCCTGCTGGAACACGACCTGCGCTTTCCCGAGGAGCACCGCAAGCGGTTGGAGGACCATCACCTGGTCGCCCGCGCGTACCTGCTCTCCAAGCGCACCTGCGTGCTGTCCGACTACACCTGCTACCACCATGCCCGGCGGCCGGACGGCGGCAATCTCACCGCCAGCCGGATGGAGCCGGCCGGGTACTACAGCAGCCTGCGCGAGGTACTCGACATCGTCGACACGCACACCGAGCCGGGACCGCTGCGCGACAAGCTGCACCGGCGGTGGCTGCGCAGTGAGATGATCCGCCGGTTGCGCGGCGCCCGGCTGCTCAACGCCCCCCGTGACTGGGTCGATCAGGTCGCCGCGGAGGTGCAGAAGACCGTCGAGGAGCGGTTCACGCCGGCGGTGGCAGGTCGCCTGCCGGCTGTCGAGCGCACCGTCGCCGGCCTGGTCGCCGAGGGCCGGGTCGAGGACCTGCTCCGGTTGGCCGAGTGGGACGCGGGCATCCGCGCCAAGGCCCGCCTGAAGGCGTACGAGCTGACCGGCCTGACGTTGACCCTCATGCTCAGCGGCCAGCTCCACAGCAACGATCAGCCCGTGTCGTACGCCCCGAGCGACGGGCGGTACCGGCTCGTGGTGCCGATCGACGACGTGCCCGCCGAGTTGCTCGACTGCACCGCCGAGCTGGGCAGAGCCCGCCTCGACGTGATCGCCCGGCACGACACGCAGCACGACGAGTTCTTCCTGCCGGTGCACTTCGAAGTGGATCGTGTCGTCGGGCCCGCAGGCGAGCTGCAGTTGCGCTACCGGGGCACGGCCATGGTCGACTTCGGCACCCTGAACGGTGGACGTACCCAGGGCGAGTGGATTCTCAAGGCCCGGATCAGCGGCTGCGGGTGGACCCTCGACGCGAAGCTGCCGCTGGCGGTGTCCTGCGCCGCCGACGGTGCCCGGCCGGTGGTGGTCGACAAGCGGAAGAAGAAGGCGCCCGCCAAGCCGCCGCAGCCCCGGCCCGGCGGGTGGCGGCGGTTGGCGCGTGCCGTCCGCCGCCGGCTGGGCCTGGCCAGGCCGCAAGCGGTACGGCTTTCGTAACCCCACTCGGCCCCCACGGCAGTGGTGCTCTCGACCGATTGGCGGGCGGCTGCGAAACTGTGTGCCGGTCGCCGGAGTTGGGGGTCTGATGAGCAACGGGTGGGTGCTGCCCGACGAGGTGCTGCGGGACGCACCGGCGTACACGCCGCGTCCCGGCGAGCTCGCGGATCTGGAGCTGCTGTTGACGGGTGCGTACGCGCCGTTGACCGGCTTCCTGACCCGGGCCGACCTGGTGTCGGTCAGCCGCCGGGGCAGACTCGTCGATGGCACGCCGTGGCCGGTCGCGGTCACCCTCCAGGTGCCGACCGCCCTGCTGCGCGACGTCGACCTGACCGACCCCAACCGGCGCACGCTGGTGCTCACCGACGGCGAGGGCGCGCCGATGGCGGCCCTGGAGGTCGCCGACACCTGGCAGGTACGCGACGGGGTGGCCGGGGTCGGCGGCAGCGTACGCCGGCTCGGTGACGGCGGGCGCGGGCCGTTCCAGCGGTTGCGGCGTACCCCCGAGGAGATCCGTGGGTTGCTGCCCCCCGGACGGGTCCTCGGTGTCGTCGCCGACCGGCCGTTGCACCGGCCGCAGCTGGCCCAGATCGCGCACGCCGTGCGTACGCTCAGCGCGCACCTGCTCATCATGATCCCGGTCGGTGAGGACGGCACCGGCGGGATGCCGCCGGAGGCGCTGGTGCGCAGCGTCTTCGCCGCCCGCGATCGGATGCCACCGGCGACCCTGGTCGCCGTGCCGCTGGCCCGTCGTCGGGACGAGATCGGCGACGCCCTGCTGCGGGCCCGGGTCTCCGCCGCGTACGGCGTCACCCATCTGCTCTCCACCGGCGAGATGCTCTCCGGGGCCGGGCTGCGGGTGCTGGTGCCGCGCGAGTTGGCGTACGACAACCGGGACGGCCAGTGGCGCTGGCGCGAGGACATCCCGCCGCGCAACCGGCGTCTCGCCCTGACCCACGACGAGATCGAGGATCTGCTGGACCGGGGCTTCCCGCTGCCCGAGTGGCACACGCCCCCGGCGGTGGCGAAGGAGCTGAGCCGGGCTCGGCCACCCCGACGGCACCGGGGTCTGGTGGTCTTCCTCACCGGGCTGTCCGGTTCGGGCAAGTCGACGATCGCCCGGGGCCTCGCCGACGCGCTCCGCGAGCAGGGCGAGCGGACCATCACGCTGCTCGACGGCGACGTGGTGCGCCGCGAACTGACGGCCGGGCTGGGCTTCAGCAAGGCCGACCGGGACACCAACGTACGCCGGATCGGCTGGGTGGCCGCCGAGATCGCCCGGCACCGGGGCATCGGCATCTGCTGCCCGATCGCTCCGTACGCGCAGGCGCGGGCGACGGCCCGGGAGATGGCCACGGCAGCGGGCGCCGGGTTCGTGCTGGTGCATGTCGCCACGCCGCTGGAGGTCTGCGAGCGTCGCGACCGCAAGGGCCTGTACGCGCGGGCGCGGGCCGGGCTGCTCACCGGGATGACCGGCATCGACGATCCGTACGAGGAGCCCACCGACGCGGACCTGGTGATCGACACCAGTGACCTCGACGTGGACGAGGCGGTCCAGAGCGTGTTGCACCACCTGACCGAGACCGGCTGGGTCGAGCCGCGTCTACCGTCGCTCTGATGAGGGAGCCGTCCTTCCGATGGTTGATGCTGCGCCCCGGCCGGTCGCCGCGATGAGGCGTACGGCGCTCACTCTGGCCGACGGTCGTGAGCTGATCTACTTCGACGAGCGCGACGACGTCGTGCGGGACCAGCCGGACCGGCGCGAACTGCCGCCTCCCCCGCCCGCCTCCCAGTTGCGCTACGACCCGCTCACCGACGAGTGGGTGGCGCTGGCCGTGCACCGACAGACCCGCACCTTCCTGCCACCGGCCGACCAGTGTCCGCTCTGCCCCTCGACCGCTGACCGGCTCAGCGAGATCCCGGCGCCGGACTACGCCGTCGCGGTCTTCGAGAACCGGTTTCCGGCGTTCAGTGAGCGGGTGGTCGAGGAACCGGCCGAGATCACCCCGTTCACGCCGGTCCGGCCCGGGCTCGGCCGCTGCGAGGTGGTCTGCTTCAGCGACGACCACCACGCCAGCTTCGCCGGCCTGCCGCCGCACCGGGTACGCACCGTGCTCGACGCGCTCGCCGACCGGACCGAGGTCCTCGGCGGTCTGGCCGGGGTCGAGCAGGTCTTCTGCTTCGAGAACCGGGGCGTGGAGATCGGCGTGACCCTGCACCATCCGCACGGGCAGATCTACGCGTACCCGTTCCTTCCGCCGCGTACCCGGTCCCTGCTGGCCGCGGCCCGACGGCACGCGGAGCGCACCGGCGGTCGCAATCTCTACGCCGACGTGCTCGCCGCCGAACGCGCCACCGGCGACCGAGTGGTGGCGACCAACGAACACTGGACGGCGTACGTCCCGGCAGCCGCCCGGTGGCCGTTCGAGGTGCACGTCGCGCCGCACCGAGCGGTGCCGGACATCCCGGCGTTGACCGCGGCCGAACGGGACGCCTTCGGCCCGCTCTACCTGGACCTGCTGCGGCGCTTCGACGGGCTGTTCGACAGCCCGATGCCGTACATCGCCGCCTGGCACCAGGCTCCGGTACGCATCGACCGCGAACTGGGCCATCTGCACCTGCAGTTGTTCAGCATCCGGCGGGCGGCCGACAAACTGAAGTACCTGGCCGGGTCGGAGTCCGGGATGGGTGTCTTCATCAACGACATCGCCCCGGAACGCGCCGTCGCCCTCCTCCGCGCCGCCTGACCCCCACCCCACCCCTCCTCCAGCCGTCCCGGACCGCGCCGGCCGTACCCCTGACCGTGCGCCCCTTTGCTCTGCTTCAACTGACGCAACGGTTTCAGCCGGCGCCGCACCGCCCGGGCGGCGTCCGGCTGCTATCGGCCAGGTAATGCGTGGGTTGAAGCAGAGCAAAGGGCGCGGTGGGCGGTCCCTCCGACCGGAGGGCGGAAGGTTTCGGTGGCGTGGCAGCAGCCCCGGGAAGAGGATTCCGGGGACCAGACAGCAGGGCGCGGGGGGCCCGGGACAGGGCCCCCCGCGGGGAAGGGACGGCTGGCTGTGCTCGACAGCCGGGAAGGCTGGCTGCTGGGCACTCGTACCGCGACGGCGGTCACGGTCAACCTTCCAAGGACGGGACTGGCATCTCGTCCACCCAGGTCAACGAGGCGCGCCGGGGCAGGTGACGCTGGCTGGCGTGGCTTCGTACGACACGCGGGGTGCGCCGGGAAGCACCGAGCCCGCCGGGCCATGGTGGCCGGCGGGCTCGGTGGCTGCTGACGGGACTCAGGCGGCGAGGCGACGCGCCAGGTTCTCGTCGAGGGCGTTCATGAACTCGTCGGTGGTCAGCCACGGGGCGTCCCGCGAGATGAGCAGCGCGAGGTCCTTGGTCATCTGGCCACCCTCGACGGTGTCGACGATGACCTGCTCCAGGGTGTTGGCGAACTCGGTGACCGCCGGGGTGCCGTCCAGCTTGCCCCGGTGGGCCAGGCCCCGGGTCCAGGCGTAGATCGAGGCGATCGGGTTGGTCGAGGTCTTCTCGCCCTTCTGCCACTGCCGGTAGTGCCGGGTGACGGTGCCGTGGGCGGCCTCGGCCTCGACGGTACGGCCGTCGGGCGAGAGCAGCACGGAGGTCATCAGGCCGAGCGAGCCGAAGCCCTGCGCGACGGTGTCGGACTGCACGTCACCGTCGTAGTTCTTGCACGCCCAGACGTAGCCGCCCTCCCACTTGAGCGCGGCGGCGACCATGTCGTCGATGAGCCGGTGCTCGTAGGTGAGGCCGGCGGCGTCGAACTCCGCCTTGAACTCGTTCTCGAACACCTCGGCGAAGATGTCCTTGAACCGGCCGTCGTACGCCTTGAGGATGGTGTTCTTGGTCGACATGTAGACCGGGTAGCCACGGTTCAGGCCGTACCGGAACGACGCCCGGGCGAAGTCCCGGATCGAGTCGTCGTAGTTGTACATGCCCATGGCGATGCCGCCGCCGGGGAAGTTGGCGATCTCCATCTCGACCGGGTCCGAGCCGTCGGCCGGGGTGTAGGTGATGGTGACCGTACCCGGGCCGGGAACGACGAAGTCGGTGGCGCGGTACTGGTCGCCGTGGGCGTGCCGGCCGATGATGATCGGCTTGGTCCAGCCGGGGACCAGCCGCGGCACGTTGGACATGATGATCGGCTCGCGGAAGACGACGCCGCCGAGGATGTTGCGGATGGTGCCGTTCGGCGACCGCCACATCTTCTTCAGCCCGAACTCCTCCACCCGGGCCTCGTCCGGGGTGATGGTGGCGCACTTGACGCCGACGCCGTGCTCGGAGATGGCGTTCGCGGCGTCGACGGTCACCTGGTCGTCGGTGGCGTCACGGTGCTGAATCGACAGGTCGTAGTAGTGCAGGTCGACGTCGAGGTAGGGCAGGATCAGCTGCTCGCGGATCTGCTTCCAGATGATCCGGGTCATCTCGTCGCCGTCGAGCTCCACGACCGGGTTGTTTACCTTGATCTTCGCCATCGGCCGGCGCTCCTCTCGGGGGACACATGCTCAAGCAGTACGAGCGTACTGGACCGGCCGGAACCAGGAACGGCGCGGCCACCGGTTGGCCACCACCCACAGCTGACCGGCCCGCCGACGCCCGGCGCCGACCACTGGAGTCACCGGCGAGCGGACCGCCAGACCTGGCGGCCGGCGAGCGGGCTGCCGGGCCCGGTGCGGAACTACCCCACCGGGCCCGGGACATGCCCTCAGCGCACTAGCCGACCTGCTCCGGGGCGTGCATCCACTGCACCAACTGCACGATCACCCCGTTGGGGTCGGTGACCTGGAAGAAGCGCTCCCCCCACGGCTCGGTCTGGATGGCTGTGGTGATCGGCACACCGGCGGCCTGGATCTGGGCGTACTCGGCGTCGATGTCGTCCACCACGAAGGCGACGAGCACGCCCTCGGCGCGCTGGTTCTTCAGGCTCGGCGGCTGGAGGCTGGCCAGCCCGGTACGAAGGAAGATCAGGTTGAATCCCACCCCGTCACGGGCCAGCGACACGAACCCGTCGGCGGCCATCTCCTCCCGGAACCCGAAGTGCCGCTTGACGAACTCGGCCGAGGCCGACACGTCCTGAACGTTGAGCGAGATGGCCGATCCGGTGATCTGCACGTGCCCTCCCTGAGTGCGGGGAACTCATCGCCGTACATTGTACAACGTACTGCGTACGACGATTTGAACTGCGAAGATCGGAGGGTGACCACCCACCGCACCGGCGGCGGCGATCCCGCCCACACCCTGCGACTGCTCTGGCGTCGGACCGAGGACGGCCCGCGTCGCGGCCCGCGCCAGGGCCGCTCGCTGGACGACATCGTCCGTGCCGCCATCGGGCTGGCCGACGGCGAGGGGTTGGACGCGGTGACCATGCGGGCGCTCGCCACCGCCGTCGGCGTGGCACCGATGACCCTCTACACGTACGTGCCGGGCAAGGCCGAGCTGCTCGACCTGATGCTGGACGCGCTCTACGCGGACATGCCCCGACCGGACCGTTCCGGCGAGCCGTGGCGCACCCGGGTGGCCGCGCTGGCCCACGACAACCGGGAACTTTTCGCGGCCCATCCGTGGGCCGCCGAGGTCGCCACCGGCCGGCCGCCGCTGGGGCCGGGCCTGATGGCCAAGTACGAGTACGAACTGCGCGCCTTCGACGACACCGGCCTGGACGACGTGACCCGGGACGCCGCGTTGACCTTCGTCCTCGACTTCGTCCGGGCCGCGGCCCGATCCGCAACCGAGGCGCGGGCCGCCCGGCAGGCCAGCGCCTGGACCGACGAGCAGTGGTGGACGGCGAACGGCCCCCTGCTGGCCGAGATCCTCGACGAACGGCGGTACCCGACCGCCGTCCGGGTCGGCGCCGCAGCGGGCGCCGCCCACAACACCGCCTACCACCCCGACCACGCCTACAACTTCGGCCTAGCCCGAGCCCTAGACGCCCTAACCGCCCTAATCCCCACCCCCACCCCACCCCCCACTTCGCCATGATGATCAAGAGGTTTGCGTCTCGGACGGGCTTCTCCGAGACGCAAACCTCTTGATCAACTCAGCTGGAGCTTAGGGCTCACATGTTGGCTACGTCGGCCTGCTTGGCGCGGACGGCCTCGGCGGCCTCGTTGAGGGCGGCCACCTCGTCGGCGTCCAGGTCGGTCTCGACGACCCGCTTGATGCCCTGGGCACCGAGTTCGGCCTCCACGCCGAGGTAGACGCCGGAGATGCCGTACTCGCCGTCGACCCAGGCGCAGACCGGCATGACCTCGCCGGAGTCCTCCGCGACGGCCTTGGCCATCCGGGCGGCGGCGGCCGACGGGGCGTAGTACGCCGAGCCGGTCTTGAGCAGCGCCACCACCTCGGCGCCACCGTTACGGGTCTTGACGACCAGTTCCTCGATCTGCTCGGCCGGCATGACCTCGCGCAGCGGCTTGCCGTTGACGGTGCTCTGCGACGGCACGGGGACCATGGTGTCGCCGTGCGAGCCGAGGGTCAGCGTCTTGACGGACTTCACCGGTACGTTCAGCGCCTCGGCCACGAAGTTGGTGAACCGGGCGGTGTCCAGCATGCCGGCCTGGCCGAGCACCCGCTGGTGCGGGAACTGGGTGGCGAGCTGGGCCAGCGCGGTCATCTCGTCCAGCGGGTTGGAGACCACGATCACCACGGCGCTCGGGGCGTACTTCGCCACGTTCTCGGAGACCTGCCGGACGATCTTCGCGTTGGTCTCCAGCAGGTCCATCCGGCTCATGCCCGGCTTGCGGGGCAGGCCGGCGGTGATGACCACCACGTCCGAGCCCTCGATGGCCTCGTAGCCCTCACCGTTCGGGCCGGTGGTCACGCCGACGACCTTGGTCTCGAAGCCCTCGACGGCCCGCGACTGGTTGAGGTCCAGGGCGAGACCCGCGGGCTTGCCCTCCACGATGTCGGTGATCACGACGGTGTCGAAGACGTCGTACTCGGCCAGGCGCTGCGCGGTGGTGGAGCCGTAGAATCCGGCGCCGACGACAGTGACTTTCTTACCCATGGTCGTCCCACTCCCTGATACCAGTCGGTTTTCCGGACCGTATCAGCCATGGTGGCACCGTTCGGGCCAGGGGCGGACGGTTATGAGCACCTCGGGGGTTTCGTTCCACCGCCCCAGGTGTTAATAGGGGGCCCCTGCTCTACCGGAGGCGTTAATAGGGTGCCCTTCCTTACACCTCAGCCGCGTTCGGCGCGTTCTACGACGTTGGTGAGCAGCATGGCGCGGGTCATCGGGCCGACGCCGCCGGGCATCGGCACCAGTTTGCCGGCCACCTCGGCGACCTCCGGGTTCACGTCGCCGGTGTAGCGGCCCTTGCCGTCGGAGCCGATCACCCGGGTGATGCCCACGTCGACCACGACCGCCCCCGGCGTGATCATGTCGGTGGTGAGCAGGCCGGGTACACCGGCCGCGACGATGACGATGTCGGCGGCCCGGGTGTGCGCGGCGAGGTCGAGGGTGCCGGTGTGGCACAGGGTCACGGTGGCGTTCTCGCTGCGCCGGGTGAGCAGCAGCCCGAGCGGGCGCCCGACGGTGTTGCCCCGGCCGACCACCGCGACGTTGGCGCCGCGCAGCGGCACGTCGTGCCGGCGGAGCAGTTCCACGATGCCGCGCGGGGTGCACGGCAGCGGCGCGTCGTAGCCGAGCACCAGCCGCCCCAGGTTGACCGGGTGCAGACCGTCGGCGTCCTTGTCCGGGTCGATCAGCTCCAGCACCCGCTGGGTGTCCAGGTGCCCGGGCAGCGGCAGCTGGACGATGTAGCCGTGACACGCCGGGTCGGCGTTCAGCTCGGCGATGGTCTCGTCGACCTGCGCCTGGGTGGCGTCGGCCGGCAGCTCCCGGCGGATCGAGGCGATGCCGACCTCGGCGCAGTCGCGGTGCTTGCCGTTGACGTACGCCTGGGAGCCGGGATCGTGCCCGACCAGTACCGTGCCGAGCCCTGGCACGGTGCCCCGCTCCGCCAGCGCCTTGACCCGTGCCCGCAACTCGTCCTTGATCTCGGCTGCGGTCGCCTTGCCGTCCAGAAGCGTCGCCGTCACGCCCTGATCGTCTCACGACCGACCGCGCCGGCTTGCGCGGACCACTCCAGCTCGGCGACACCCGCACCAAAGAGCTACTTTGCGTAACGTGGGCATAGTCACTTTGAGTGATTAGATGTGCGGTCGGCCATAACAGCTCGGGACAGCCAGGCAGGAATCCCCGTAACACGGCAGCCACGCCGATTCGGCGCGATACGGCAGCAGCAGAGCCGGACTCCGCTGAACCACTCCCCACTTTGCCCCACGTCATCTCGGAAATTCCGGGCGTTCGTATAGCACGGGTGCCGGCACCCGGCAACGCAGGGGGTCTCGTTCTGTTACCCGTTCGCAACCGCTACGTTGCCGACTCGCGGCGCGCGACCTACCGTTGCCCGTCGTTGCGCAGAGTCACCCCACGTTGGGTCTGACTGCGCTGCGTAAGGAGATGAGGAGGCTTAATGCGTGTTCGTAGGCTCGCTGCCTGGACCGCCCTCCCGCTCGCGGTGACCCTGGGCCTGGTGGCCTGCGGCTCGGGCGGCGATGGTGGATCCGGCGAGAGCGACCCCAACGCGGCGGTGCGGATCGAGATAGCCGAGCCGCAGCACCTGGTGCCGACCAACACCAACGAGACGAGCGGCTCGCAGGTGCTCGCGGCCCTGTTCAGCCCGCTGGTGGACTACGACGAGACGAACAAGCCGTACGAGGTGGCGGCCGAGTCGATCACGTCCGAGGACAACACCACCTGGACCGTGAAGCTCAAGGACGGCTACACGTTCCACAACGGCGAGGACGTCACCGCCGACAACTACATCGACGCCTGGAACTACGGCGCGTACGCCCCCAACGGCCAGAACTCCAGCTACTTCTTCGAGAAGATCGCCGGCTACGACGACCTGCAGGGCGAGAGCCCGAAGGCCACCGCGCTCAGCGGGCTGAAGAAGGTCGACGACGACACCTTCACCGTCACGCTGTCCCAGCCGTACAGCGAGTTCAAGTCGATCCTCGGCTACACCGCCTTCTACCCGCTGCCGCAGGCCGCCTTCTCCGCGCCCGGCAAGCTGGCCGAGGGGTACGAGCAGGCTCCGGTCGGCCAGGGCCCGTTCAAGATGAAGGGCACCTGGCAGCACGACGCCAAGGTCGAGGTGGAGCGCTACGACGCCTTCCCCGGCGAGCAGCCGAAGGTGGCCGGCGTCGAGTTCCGGATCTACCAGCAGCTGACCGCCGCCTACGCGGACGTGCTGTCGGACAACCTCGACGTGATCAAGACCATCCCGACGGAGAACCTCTCGACGGCCGCCACCGACCTGGGTGACCGGTTCCAGCAGAGCCCTGCCTCGTCGCTGCACTTCCTGGCCTTCCCGACCTTCCAGCAGGAGTTCAGCAACCCGGACGTGCGCAAGGCGATCTCGATGGCGATCGACCGCGAGGAGATCACCAAGTCGATCTTCAAGGACTCGCAGCAGCCGGCCCGCTCGTTCGTCTCGCCGGTGGTCGCCGGCTACCGGGAGAACACCGTCGGTGCGGCGGGCGAGTTCGACCCGGCCAAGGCCAAGGCGCTGTACCAGGCGGCTGGCGGCCCGTCGAAGATCACCCTGTCGTACAACGGCGACGGTGGCCACAAGGACTGGATCGACGCCACCTGCAACCAGCTCAAGGCCAACCTGGGCGTGGACTGCGTCGGCAACGCCGAGCCGAAGTTCGCCGACCTGCTGACCAAGGTGAAGGCCAAGCAGCCGGTCGGTCTGTTCCGGCTGGGCTGGATCATGGACTACCCGTCCATGGAAAACTACCTGGGCCCGCTGTACAGCACCAACGGCTCGTCGAACTACTACGGCTACAGCAACCCGGAGTTCGACAAGCTGCTCGCCGAGGGCATCAGCGCGCCGAACGAGGACGAGGCGATCAAGAAGTACCAGGCCGCCGAGGACCTGCTGGCGGAGGACCTGCCGGTGATCCCGCTGCGGTTCGGCCAGAACAACTTCGGGCACTCGACCAAGGTGAAGAACGTCGAGGTGGACCTCTTCGACCGGGTCAACCTGCTCAAGATCGAGGCCGTCAAGTAACAGCCGCACGGTACGCGGGTCGGATCATCGGGCGATGATCCGACCCGCCACGCGATTCGCCCCTTTTCAGAGAGACTGCCAAGTATGTTCCGCTTCATCGTGCGGCGGCTGCTCCAGATGGTCGTGGCCTTCTTCGGCACCACGCTGATCGTCTACGCCCTGATGTTCGCCGGCCAGGGCGACCCGATCCAGGCGCTGGCCGGCGAACGTCCGGTCACCGCCGCGCAGCGGGCGTACCTCACCGAGAAGTACCACCTCGACGCGACCGGCGTCGGCGGCTTCTTCTACCGCTACTTCGACTACATCTCGAACCTGCTCCGGGGTGACCTGGGCGAGTCGCTCACCGGCCGGTCGATCGGGGACATCCTCGCCGCCGCCTGGCCGGTCACCATCAAGCTGGCGTTGATCGCCATCGCGGTCGCCGTCATCTTCGGCGTCACCGCGGGGGTGCTCGCCGGCATCCGGCGGGCCAGCATCTTCGACAACGCCACGCTGCTGCTGACGTTGCTGGTGCTCGGCATCCCGACGATCGTGCTCGCCCCGCTCGCGCAGTACTTCCTGGGCGTCAAGTGGCAACTGTTCCCGGCCACCGCCGGTGCCGACCCGGATTTCTACGCGCTGCTGCTGCCCGGCATCGTTCTCGGCTCGCTCTCGCTGGCCACCGCGTTGCGGCTGACCCGTACCTCGGTGGCGGAGAACCTGCGCGCCGACTACGTGCGTACCGCCCGGTCGAAGGGCCTGCCCAACCGGCGGGTGGTCAGCGTGCACGTGCTGCGCAACTCGCTGATCCCGGTGATCACCTTCCTCGGCGTCGAGCTGGGCAACCTGATGAGCGGCGCGATCATCACCGAGGGCGTGTTCAACATCCCGGGCGTCGGCTTCAACCTCTTCCGCGGCATCCGCACCGAGGACGGCCCACTGGTGGTGGGCATCGTCAGCGTGCTCGTCGTGGTCTACCTCGTCTCCAACCTGGTGGTGGACATCCTGTACGCCGTACTCGACCCGAGGATCCGCTATGAGTGAGCGCAGCGAGGTGGCGGCATGAGCGACTTCGAAACCGTGGCGGCCTCCGAGAACCAGGCCGCGCGGCGGGGGCCGTCGGGCGAACCGGGTACGCCGAACCAGGTGGGCCAGCCGCGCAAGCCCCGCAGCCTGGCCGGTGACGCCTGGCGGGACCTGCGCCGCAAGCCGATCTTCTGGATCAGCCTGGTCCTGGTCCTGCTGGTGACCGCGATGGCCATCGCGCCGGGGCTGTTCACCAGCAACGATCCGGCGAGCTGCGTGCTGTCCCGGCAGCATGCCGCGCCGTCCGGCGGGGCTCTCTTCGGGTACGACTTCCAGGGCTGCGACACGTACGCCCGGGCGGTCTACGGCGCTCGCGCGTCACTGCTGGTCGGCGCCCTGTCGGCGCTGCTCACCGGCGTGATCGCGCTGGTCGTGGGGATGCTCGCCGGCTACTTCGGCGGCTGGGTCGACGCGGTGCTCTCGCGGGTGATCGACATCGTGCTCGGCATCCCGCTGCTGCTGGCCGCGATCGTGCTGTTGAAGCGGGTGGCCAGCGACAGCGCCACGGTGCGCCTCGGCTCGGTCATCTTCGTCCTGGCGGTGCTCGGCTGGACGACCGCCGCCCGGGTGGTCCGCTCCTCGGTGATCACCGCACGGGAGCAGGACTACGTGGCCGCGGCCCGGATGCTCGGCGCCGGCAACGGTCGGATCATGTGGCGGCACATCCTGCCGAACGCGCTCGCCCCGGCGATCGTGGTGCTGACCATCGCGCTCGGCTCGTTCATCGCCGCCGAGGCGACCCTGTCGTTCCTCGGCATCGGTCTCAAGGAACCGACCATCTCGTGGGGCATCGACATCAACAACGGTCGGGTGCACATGCGGGAGTCGGCCACCCCGCTGGTCGTCCCGTCGACCTTCCTCGCGTTGACCGTGCTGGCGTTCATCATGCTCGGCGACGCGATCCGCGACGCCTTCGACCCGAAACTGCGGTGAGTCATGCGAGCGCGAGGAGTGAGCGCAGCGAGCCCCGCAGTCGCGAGCGAAAGGCAAACACCGCGAGCGCGAGGAGTGAGCGCAGCGAGCCCCGCAGTCGCGAGCGAAAGGCAGGCCCCGTGAGCCAGTACGCCGTCCGGCCGACCCCGGCCTCCCCCACCCCGCCCGGCGGGCACCTGCTCGAAGTGCGCGACCTGCACATCGAGTTCCGTACCGGTGAGGGCGTGGCCAAGGTGATCAACGGGGTCAGCTATCATCTCGACCCCGGCGAGACGCTCGCCGTGCTGGGCGAGTCCGGCTCCGGGAAGTCGGTCACCGCCCAGGCCATCATGGGCATCCTGGACAGCCCGCCGGCGCACATCAGCTCCGGCGAGATCCGCTACCAGGGCCGGGACCTGCTCGGGCTGCCCGAGGAGCGGCGCCGGCAGGTACGCGGCAAGGAGATCGCGATGATCTTCCAGGACGCTCTCTCCGCGCTGAACCCGGTCTTCCCGGTCGGCTGGCAGATCGGTGAGACGCTGCGCCAGCGGCTCGGCATGTCCCGCGCCGACGCCCGGCGCCGCGCGGTGGAGCTGATGGACCTGGTGCAGATCCCGGCGGCGGCCAAGCGGCTCGGCGACTATCCGCACCAGTTCTCCGGCGGCATGCGGCAGCGCGTCATGATCGCGATGGCGCTGGCCATGGAGCCGAAGGTGCTCATCGCCGACGAGCCGACCACCGCGCTCGACGTCACCGTGCAGGCCCAGATCATGGATCTGCTCGCCGACCTGCGGCGGGACCTGGACATGGCGATGATCCTGATCACCCACGATCTCGGTGTGGTCGCCGACGTGGCGGACCGGATCGCGGTCATGTACGCGGGCCGGATCGTCGAGCACGCCGACGTCCGCTCGCTGTACCGGGCGCCCGCGCACCCGTACACCAAGGGGTTGTTGGAGTCGATTCCGCGCCTGGACCAGCGCGGCGGAAAGCTCTCCACGATCCGGGGCCTGCCGCCCAACCTTATGCGGATCCCGAGCGGCTGCCCCTTCCACCCCCGGTGCCCGTACGCCCAGCAGGTCTGTGTGGACGTGGTGCCGCACGACCTGGTCCTCGGCGACGGCCGGACCAGCGCGTGCCACTTCGCGCAGGAGGTACACGATGACCGCACCCACTAGGCCCACCAAGGTCCGGGGCGAGACGATCCTCGACGTCGACCACGTGGTCAAGCACTTCCCGATCACGCAGGGCGTGCTGTTCAAGAAGAAGGTCGGCGCGGTCAAGGCGGTCGACGGGGTCAGCTTCGAGCTGCGCCGGGGCGAGACGCTGGGCATCGTCGGCGAGTCGGGCTGCGGCAAGTCCACCCTCGCCCGGCTGCTGATGCGGCTGGAGCGCCCGACCGCCGGCCGGGCCACCCTGGGCGGGCAGGACCTGTTCGCCGCCTCCGGCGCCGAACTGCGGCGGATCCGGCGCAACATGCAGATGGTCATGCAGGACCCGTACACCTCGCTGAACCCACGGATGACGGTGGGCGACATCATCGGCGAGCCCTTCGAGATCCACCCGGAGGCCGCTCCCAGGGGCAGCCGCGAACGGCGGGTCCAGGAACTGCTCGACGTGGTCGGGTTGAACCCGGAACACATCAACCGCTACCCGCACCAGTTCTCCGGCGGCCAGCGGCAGCGCATCGGCATCGCCCGGGCGCTGGCCCTGCGCCCCGAGGTGATCGTCTGCGACGAGCCGGTCTCCGCGCTGGACGTCTCCATCCAGGCCCAGGTGATCAACCTGTTGGAGGAACTCCAGGACGAGTTCGGGCTGTCGTACATCTTCATCGCCCACGACCTGTCGGTGGTCCGGCACATCTCGGACCGGATCGCGGTGATGTACCTCGGCCGGATCGTGGAGATCGGCACCGAGGACGAGATCTACCAGCGGGCCACCCACCCGTACACGCAGGCGCTGCTCTCCGCCGCGCCGGTGCCCGACCCGGAGGCCCGGGGACACCGCAGCGTCATCCGGCTGACCGGCGACGTGCCGAGCCCGGCCGACCCGCCGAGCGGCTGCCACTTCCGGACCCGCTGCTGGAAGGCGCAGGACATCTGCGCCACCCAGGACCCGCAGGCGGTGCCGCGGGCGGCCGACCCGCACCCCTCCGCCTGCCACTTCGCGGAGCTGCGCCCGCAGCGGTAGGGACCGGCTCCGTCCTCGGTCGCGCGGTACGGGGCGGGCAGCGGCAGCGCGCCGATCCCTTGTGGAACAAGCTCCTGTCGACGGATGGCGCGCTCCCACGAACTGACTAGGGTCAGAGCCGTGACGCAGGTGGCGCTTCTGCCAACGACGGACCCCACGGTCGAGGTCGCCGCGAGGGACCGCCAGATCACTCCACGGTACGTGTGGACCACTGTCGCGGTCGCCGCCCTCGGTGCCGCCTGGTGCGCCGCGAACTTCACGGTCGGCGCCGGCACCGAGGCGCTCGCGTACACCTTCGTACCCGTCGGCGGGGTGTTCGCCGCCGCGTCCGTCGTCGATCTGCTCCGCCGCGCCGACCTCGCCCCGGTCACCCGACGCTTCTGGCGTGCGCTTCTCGTCGCCGCGGTCGCCATCACCATCGGGTACGGCTGGCTGGCGCTGGACATGTTGACGCACGCCGCCGAGACCCGTACGCGAAGCATGCCGTTGCCGGCCGCGGCCTGCGTGGCGATCGGTTTCGTCGTCGCCATCTGGGCGGTGGCCCGGGTGCCGGTCGTCGAGGCCGGCGGGGTCGAGCGGTGGCGCATCCTGCTCGACCGCATGATCGCGTTCCTCGGCTGCGCGGCGCTGCTCTGTTACGTCGGGCTGGCCCCGATGCTGGCCGCCGACGAGCCGTGGAGCCCGCAGGCGATGGCACTGGTCGGGCTCGCGTTCCTGGTCGCGGTCGGCGCCGCGACCAAGGTGTCCTTCGTCGCGGGCGGCCCGGTGGACCGCGTCGCGCTACGACTCGTCGCGGCCAGCGGCGGCGTCACCGCCGGGCTCGTCGCCGTACTCGCGGTCCGGTACGGGTACGTCGCCGCCATCCCCGCCCAGGCGATCGTGATGCCACTGACCCCGGTGCTCTTCACGCTCGGCGTCAGGGCGCAGTGGCGGGCCGAGCTCGGGACCCGGCGCGGTCGGCCCCGCAACGGCATGCTCCTGCCGTACCTGGCCGTGGTGGCGGTCGACGTGCCGCTGCTGGCGGTGGCGTTCGGTGCCCCGCTGAACTGGCCGGTCCGGGTGGTCCTGATCGCCGCCGTGGTGGTGACCGCGCTGGTCAGCGCCCGGCAGTTCATCGCCTACCGGGAGAACGCCCGACTGCTGCGGAACACCCGCGTCCAGGAGGAGCGCCTCCAGTACGAGGTCAGCCACGACGGCCTGACCGGGCTGGCCAACCGGGTGCTCTTCCGGGACCGGCTCGCCTCCGCGCTCACCGCGACGACACCCGCGTCGGTGCTCCTGGTCGACCTGGACGACTTCAAGACCGTCAACGACCTGCTCGGCCACGGCGTCGGTGACCGGCTACTCGTCTCGGTCGCCCAACTGCTGCGCGCCGAGGTCGGCGACGACGGCCTGCCGGTACGGGTCGCCGGTGACGAGTTCGCCGTCCTGCTCGCCGGCGCGGAGACCGACCCCGAGGAACTGGCCGGCCGGCTGTTGGCCGCGCTCGACCAGCCGATCAGCCAGCACCGCCTCCTGGTGCAGGCCAGCATCGGCATCGCCGACGCCGTACCCGGTGCCACCGTCGACTCGGTGCTGCGCGACGCCGACGTCGCCATGTACACGGCCAAACAGCGCGGTAAGGCGAGCTTCGTCCGGTACGTCGACGGCATGGGTGAGCCGGTACTGGCGCACATGCAGCTCGGCGGCGAGCTGCGGCGGGCCCTGGACGACAACGAGCTGCGGGTCGTCTACCAGCCGATCCTGCGGCTCGACGACAACCGGCTGGTCGGGGTCGAGGCGCTGGTCCGCTGGCACCACCCGACCCGGGGCGTCGTCGGCCCGGCCGAATTCATCCCCGCCGCCGAACGGACCGGCCTGATCGTGCCGCTGGGCCGGTTCGTGCTGCGCGAGACGTGCCGCCAGGCGGCGGCGTGGTCACTGGAGTTCGGGCCGGACGCACTCCGCGAGGCGGGCCTGAACGTCTCCGCGCGGCAACTGCACGACCCCGACTTCGTCGCCGACGTGACGGCCGCGCTCGCCGACAGCGGACTCCCCTGTGAGCAACTGGTGCTGGAGGTGACCGAGTCGGCGGTGCTCCGCGGTCAGCAGGTCTCCCGGACCCTCGTCGAACTCGACCGGATGGGGATCCGCCTCTCGCTCGACGACTTCGGCACCGGCGAATCGTCGCTGAGCCTGCTGCGGGCCTTCCCCGCCGCGATCGTGAAGCTCGACAAGTCCTTCGTCGACGGCATCGAGATCGACGACGGCCAGGCCGCGGCGGCGGACGCCCGGCAGGCGGTGGCCCGCGCGGTGATCCAACTCGCTCACGCGCTCGGCCTGGAGACCGTCGCCGAGGGCGTCGAGAGCGCCGAGCAGGTCGCCGTGCTCCGCGACCTCGGTTACACCCGTGGCCAGGGCTACTACCTGGCCCGGCCGATGACCGCCGACGGCGTCTCCGGTCTACTGGCCCACCAGCAGACCGCGGATCTTGGTGCGAATTGGCCTCCATAGAGCCCGTTCCGTACCAAGATCCGCGAGACAGCAGCCTAGTGGAAGAAGTGGCGGGTGCCGGTGAGGTACATGGTGACGCCGGCCTGCTTGCAGGCGGCGATCACCTCCTCGTCGCGGATCGAGCCGCCGGGCTGGACGATCGCCTGGATGCCGGCATCGAGGAGGATCTGCGGGCCGTCGGCGAAGGGGAAGAACGCGTCCGAGGCGGCCACCGCGCCCCGGGCCCGGTCGGCACCGGCCCGGCTGACCGCCAGTCGGGCCGAGTCGACCCGGTTGACCTGGCCCATGCCGACGCCGACGGTGGCGCCGTCGCGGGCCAGCAGGATGGCGTTGCTCTTCACCGCGCGCACCGCCCGCCAGGCGAAGACCAGGTCGGCCAGGGTGGTCTCGTCGGCCGCTTCGCCGGTGGCCAGCCGCCAGCTCGACGGGTCGTCGCCGCCGGCGTCGATGGCGTCCCGCAACTGCACCAGGACGCCCCCGGTGACCTGCCGCCACTCCGCCGGCAGCGGGCGGAACTCCGGCGCCCGCAGCAACCGGATGTTCTTCTTGGCCTGGAGCACCTCGGCCGCGCCGGGCTCGTAGCCGGGCGCCACCACGACCTCGGTGAAGATCTCGGCGATCTGCCCGGCCAGGTCCACCGAGACCGGACGGTTCACCGCGATGACGCCGCCGAACGCGGAGACCGGGTCGCAGGCGTGCGCCTTGCGGTGCGCCTCGGCCACGTCCGCGCCGACCGCGATGCCGCACGGGTTGGCGTGCTTGATGATCGCCACCGCCGGCTGGTCGGCGAAGTCGTTGGCGGCCCGCCAGGCGGCGTCCGCGTCGACGTAGTTGTTGTAGGACATCTCCTTGCCGTGCAGCTGCTCGGCCTGGGCCAGGCCGGGCGGGCTGGCCGGGTCGGCGTAGAGGGCGGCGGCCTGGTGCGGGTTCTCGCCGTAGCGCAGCACCGCCTGCCGGCGCAGCGCCTGCCCGGCGAACTGCGGCCAGCCGTCGGCGGCCGGGGCCAGGGTGCTGGCGAACCAGTCGGCGACCGCCACGTCGTACTCGGCGATGTCGGCGAAGGCGCGGGCGGCCAGCGCCCGGCGCTGGTCCAGGGTGAAGCCACCGCCGTCGAGCGCGGCCAGCAGCAGCGGGTACGCGGCCGGGTCGGTCACCACCGCCACCGAGGCGTGGTTCTTCGCGGCGGCCCGCACCATCGCCGGCCCGCCGATGTCGATCTGCTCGACGCACTCGTCCTGACTCGCCCCGGAGGCGACGGTGGCCTGGAACGGGTACAGGTTGGACACCAGCAGGTCGATGCCGGCGATGCCGTGCTCGTCGAGCTGGGCGGCGTGGGCGTCCTTGCGCAGGTCGGCGAGGAGGCCGCCGTGGATCTTCGGGTGCAGGGTCTTCACCCGGCCGTCGAGGATCTCCGGAAAGCCGGTCACCTGCTCCACACCGGTCACCGGCACGCCGGCACCGGCGATCGTCGACGCGGTGCTGCCGGTGGAGACGATCTCCACTCCGGCCGCGTGCAGCGCCCGGGCCAACTCGACCAGGCCAGCCTTGTCGTAGACGCTGACCAGTGCCCGCCGGATCGGGCGGCGGCCATCCTCAGTGGAACTCACGGAACTGTGACCTTTCGTCCGGTGATCGTCCAGCCTTCGCGGACCAGTCGGCCCACCTGCTCGACGAGTTGCTGCCGCTCGGCTTCCTTGATGCGCTCGGTGAGCGTGTCGACGTCGTCGTCGTCGCGTACCGGCACCGCCACCTGCGCGACGATCGGGCCGGTGTCCATCCCGGCGTCGACGAAGAAGAGGGTCGCTCCGGTGACCTTCACGCCGTAGGCGAGGGCGTCACGCGGGCCGTGGATGCCGGGGAACGCCGGCAGCAGGGTGTTGTGCGTGTTGAGGTACCGGTCGCCGAAGGCCGCGAGGAAACGTGGGCCGACCAGCTTCAGGAACCCGGCCGAGATGACCAGGTCGGGTCGGTGCTCGGCGACCCGAGCGGTGAGCGCGGCGTCCCACTGGTCCCGCGTCGGATGGTCCTTGACCCGCTCCACGAAGGTGGGTACGCCCGCCGCAGCGGCCCGGTCCAGCCCGGCGATGCCGTCGCGGTCCGCGCCCACGGCGACCACCCGTGCCCCGTACGCCTGGTCGGCGGTCGCGTCCAGCAGGGCTTGCAGGTTGCTCCCGGAGCCGGAGACGAGGACGACGATGCGGGCGGGCTCGGTCACCGGCTCACCCTATCCGGCGGTCGACCGCTGCCCAGACGCTGGGCGCCACGCGGCTCGGCGACTGCCGAATTCGCGCGGACCAGGTACGCTGCCGGTCGCTCGGACCGGCGCACATCCGGCCCGCACCCATCAGCGAAAGCGAACTGAGGAGCACTCAAGATGCAGCCCGAATACCCCTCCCAGCCGCCCCAGCAGATCGACAACAACATGACAATGTCGATCGTCGCGATCTTCCTCTTCTGGCCGCTGGCCATCCCCGCGATCATCAACGCCTCGAAGGTCAACCCGCTGCTCCAGCAGGGCGACTTCGCCGGTGCGCAGGCCGCGGCGACCGAGTCGAAGAAGTGGTCGAAGTGGGCCCTGATCGTCGGCATCGCCTGGATCGCGATCGTCCTGCTGTGCTGCGTTGGTGGCGGCATGCTCGGCGCGATCAGCGGCGGCAACGCGATGAGCTACTGAGCCCGGATGCAGCCCGGTAACCCCGGTCAGGACCCGTACGGCCAGCAACCGCCGTACGGGGACCCGACCTCGTCGCCGCCAGCCAATCCGTACGCTCCACCGCCGGCCAACCCGTACGCCCCGCCGCCGGCGAACCCGTACGCCCCGCCAGCGGATCCGTACGCGCCGCCGGCCGAGGCGAACCCGCCACCGGCGGATCCGTACGGTCAGCAGCCGTACGGCCAGCCGCCGGCCTCTCCCGCACCGTACGACCCGTACGCGCCACCGCCCGCCGGCCAGCCCCCGGCCTACGGGCAGCCACCGGCCTACGGGCAGCCGGCTTACGGGCAGCCACCGACGGGCCAGCCGTACGGCCAGCCCTACGGCGACCCGTACGCATCGCAACAGCCGTACGGTGGCCCGCCGATGTACCCGCAGGCCGGCTTCGCCGGTCCGGGGGGACAACAGAACACCCTCGGCCTGTTGTCGATGATCCTCGGCATCGCGTCGATTCCGTTGTCCTGCTGCTACCTCGGCATTCCGCTGGGCGTGGCCGCGGTGATCACCGGCTGGCTCGGCAAGCAGAAGGCGGACCAGGGTCTGGCCGGCAACTCGGGACAGGCGCTCGCCGGCCTGATCTGCGGTGCGGTCGGGGCGCTGCTGGGCCTGCTCCAGGTCGTGCTGCTGGTGGTGAACTTCAACCTGCCCATGCAGCCGTGACAAAGCTGGATCGAGGGGCGTTCCGGTACGTCGGGACGCCCCTCGACCGTCTCCACCGCCTCCCCGAGTAGCGGTCCTACCCGGAGGCGACGCCGTCGTTCAGGAGGCGAACCGGGTCAGCCAGCGGGTGGCGGCGGCACCGAGCAGCGCACCGGCGCCGATGACCACGGTCGCGGCGAGCGCCACCTGCCAACCGACCGGGCCGAGTTCGGCCAGCCGGCCCGCGCCGAGCGGTCCACCCGACGCCTCCGCGACCGCGCCCATCAGCAGGCCCGCCACCGGCCCGGCGAGCACGGCCGGGAACAGCAACGCCCCCCAGCTCAGCGGCGCCCGTCCGGCGGTGGTCGTGCGGAGCATTCGGCGGGCGAGCAGCCCGCCAACGGCCATCCCCACCAGGGCCGGCAACGCCAGGATCAGGGCCGACCAGAAGCCGTCGACCGGTCCACCCGGAAGGCCGGCGAACAACGGCAGGGCCGGCAACGCGCCGACGGCGACCTCGCTGGTGCGAACCGCCGTGTCGGTGCCCACGGCGAAGCCGGGGCCGAGCAGGTAGCTGGTCGACCAGATGGTGGCGTTGGGCGCGTAGGCCAGGCTCACCAGGGTGATGCCGGCCTGACCGGCCACGCCGGTGCGGTAGGCACCGATCAGGTCGGCCGCGTCACCGCCGCCGGTCGCCACGGCCAGTCCCGCCACCGCCGCACCCGCGCCGAGCAGCACCAGCCCGGCCACCAGTCCCGCCTGCGCGCCCGCCCGCAGCGGCTTCGGCGTCCGGGTGGCAAGCAGTTCGGACACTCCGCTGGTGCGGGCCGCGCCGACACCAGCGGCCAGCCCACCGAGGACGGCGAGGGTGAGCCCGGCCCGCACCACCGACACGCCGAGCCCGCCGGTCCCGACCAGCAGCGCGCCGAGCACACCCAACAGGGCGTACGCCAAGCCGACCGCCGCCGCGGCGGCGAGCGTACGGCCCGCCGACCGGCTGCCGCGCGCCCCGATCGCACGGGTGACGTGCACCCCCGCCCGGGACAACCGCCACACCGCCAGGGCGGTCACCGCGAGCGGCGCCAGACCCAACGGCCCGGTGGCGGTGTCCAGCGGCACCCCGTGCCCGAGCAGCCAGCCGGCCGTCCCGGCGCGCACGGCACCGAGCAGGCTGGCGGCACCCTCGCTGAGCTGGAACAACCAGAGCACGAGCGCCACCGGCAGCCAGGAGGTGAGCGCGGCACCACCGGCGGCCACCAGGGCGGCGACCACCAGCGGAGCGTGGCTGCGGCCGGCGGGCTCGGCGCGAGGCAGCGGCACCCGACGCGGTGGACCGGCACGGCCGGGGGGCCGGGCGCCGGCCTCACGGGCGTCGGTGGCGCGCCGGGGCTGGTCAGGGGTGACAAATGACATTGCTTCTACTCTGGCATGCCGCGCCACCGTCGGCTGTCCGACACCACACCACCAGGGCATCTAGTTGGCCTGATTGCGTGTGACGCCGCGGGTCCTCCTCTAGCCTCGGCACAGGGAGCCGCGATCCACGTGGCGGCAGCTGACGTCCGGAGGAAAGCCGTGAACACTCCGTATCCACCGCCCCCGCCACCGCCCGCCGGCCGGGACCGCACCACGCTCTGGGGCGTGCTGGGCATCGTGACCGGCCTGCTCTGTTGCGGCATCCTCGGCATCGTCTTCGGCTGGTTGTCGATCCGCGACGCGCGGCGCTACCGCAAGTCCCCGGTGCTCGGCTACGTGGCCATCGGGCTCGGCGTGCTCAACATCGTGGTCAGCCTGATCCTGCGGGGCACCGGGAACTACCCGTACTGGAACCGCTGAGGGGCCGACCTCGCGGTCGGCCCCTGCGCGCGGGTGAGCGGTCCGGTCAGCGGCCGGACATGATCTCCCGCATCAGCTTGGCGGTCTCGGTCGGCGTCTTGCCGACCTTGACGCCGACCGCTTCCAGCGCGGCCTTCTTGGCGTCGGCCGTGCCGGCCGAGCCGGAGATGATCGCACCGGCGTGGCCCATGGTCTTGCCGGGCGGCGCGGTGAAGCCGGCGATGTAGCCGACCACCGGCTTGGTGACGTTGGCCTTGATGAACTCGGCCGCCCGCTCCTCGGCGTCGCCACCGATCTCACCGATCATCACGATGGCGTCGGTGTCCGGGTCCGCCTCGAACGCGGCCAGCGCGTCGATGTGCGTGGTACCGATGATCGGGTCGCCGCCGATGCCGACGCAGGTCGAGAAGCCGATGTCGCGCAGCTCGTACATCATCTGGTAGGTCAGCGTGCCGCTCTTGCTGACCAGGCCGATCCGGCCGGTGCCGGTGATGTCGGCCGGGATGATGCCGGCGTTGGAGGCGCCCGGCGAGGCGATGCCGGGGCAGTTCGGCCCGACGATCCGGGTCCGCTCACCCTTGGCCACGTTGTACGCCCAGAAGGCCGCGGTGTCGTGCACCGGTACGCCCTCGGTGATCACCACGGCCAGCGGGATCTCGGCGTCGATCGCCTCGATGACCGCGCCCTTGGTGAACTGCGGCGGTACGAAGATGACGGTGACGTCGGCACCGGTGTTCTTCATCGCGTCGGCCACGTTGGCGAAGACCGGCAGCTCGGCGCCGTCGAAGTCGACGGTGGTGCCCGCCTTGCGCGGGTTCACGCCACCGACGACGTTGGTGCCGGCGGCAAGCATCCGCCGGGTGTGCTTGGAACCCTCGGAACCGGTCATCCCCTGGACGATGACCTTCGAGTCCTTGGTCAGCCAGATTGCCATGATTCAGACCCCCGCAGCCGCCAGCTCGGCGGCCCGCTCGGCCGCGCCGTCCATGGTGTCGACCCGCTCGATCAGCGGGTTGTTCGCGCCGTCGAGGATCGCCCGACCGGCCTCGGCGTTGTTGCCGTCCAGCCGGACGACGAGCGGCTTGGTGACCTCTTCGCCGCGCTGCTTGAGCAGGTCCAGCGCCTGGACGATGCCGTTGGCGACCGCGTCGCAGGCGGTGATGCCGCCGAAGACGTTGACGAAGACGCTCTTGACCGAGGGGTCGGAGAGCACGATCTCCAGGCCGTTGGCCATCACCGCGGCGCTCGCGCCGCCGCCGATGTCGAGGAAGTTGGCCGGCTTGACGTTGCCGTGCCGCTCACCCGCGTAGGCGACCACGTCGAGCGTGGACATGACCAGGCCCGCGCCGTTGCCGATGATGCCGACCTCGCCGTCGAGCTTGACGTAGTTGAGGTCCTTCTCCTTGGCGGCCTGCTCCAGCGGGTCCACCGTGGCCTGGTCGACCAGGGCCTCGTGGTCCGGGTGCCGGAAGCCCGCGTTCTCGTCCAGCGAGATCTTGGCGTCCAGCAGCAGCAGCTTGCCGTCCTTGGTCTTGGCCAGCGGGTTCACCTCGACCAGGGTGGCGTCCTCGGCGATGAACGCCTGCCACAGGCCGACCGCGATCTCGACGACCTGGTCGGCGACCTCGGCCGGGAAGCCGGCGGCGGAGACGATCTCCCGCGCCTTGGCCTCGTCGACGCCCTTGACCGCGTCGATCGGGGCCTTGACCACCTTTTCCGGGGTCTCGGCGGCGACCTGCTCGATGTCCATACCGCCGGCCACGCTGGCGATGCAGAGGAAGGTACGGTTCGCCCGGTCGAGCAGGTACGAGAAGTAGTACTCGTCGGCCACGTCGGCGGTCACCGTGATCATGACCTTGTGGACCGTGTGACCCTTGATGTCCATGCCGAGGATGTCGGTGGCCCGGGCCACCGTCTCCTCCGCGCCCTCGGCCAGCTTGACGCCGCCGGCCTTGCCTCGGCCGCCGACCTTCACCTGTGCCTTGACGACCACCCGGCCGCCGAGGCGTTCGGCGATCGCGCGGGCCTCCTCCGGGGTCGTTGCGACGCCGCCGGCGAGCACGGGCAGGCCGTGCCGCTCGAACAGGTCCCGCCCCTGGTATTCGTACAGGTCCACGATTGCGCGTCCCGTCCCGTCTCCGCGGCGCACCGTCGCGCCGCCACCAGCGTATGGAAAGAAAACAGTGCGATGCCTGACATCAGTGGAAGTTGACGCAGGCCATTGGGCGCAGCCTAGCGATGTCGGCACGGCGGGCAACCGAGCGGGTGCGCGGTGTGCGGTAATCCACAGCCGTCGCAGACGCTGCGTCACCGCTGCGCAGCGGACCGGTCCACGGATCACCCGATCGAGCGATCTTGCCAGGTCGGCGAGGGATCTCGGCGACTGCGCGTAACCCCGCCGGAAGGGCGTCGTTGAGTCAGGTGTCGGAGCGCTGCGAGGCGCGAGGACGCAGCAGACGGCCGATGCCCTGTCGGTCGAGGGGTGGCGGCGGGGCATCGTGCATAGAGGGGCCGGACGTGTGAGGGGTGCGTCCGGCCCCTCACTCTGCCTATGAACCGCCGGGCCACCTCTTCCGGTCCGCAGCGGGGTGTGTTTCGAGCGGGCCACCCGCTGGACGAGCGGTGGCGCCAGCCGGCCGAGCAGCCGGAGGTCAGCCCACCGGCTGCGCGACGTTCTCCCGGACCCACTCCACGATGGACTGCGTCGTGGCGCCCGGCGTGAAGATCTTGGCAACGCCGAGTTGCTCCAACTCGGGAAGGTCGGCATCCGGAATGATGCCGCCGCCGAAGACCACGATGTCCCGGGCATCGCGCTCGTCGAGCAGTTCGAGCACCCGCCGGAACAGCGTCATGTGCGCCCCGGAGAGCACCGACAGGCCGACCGCGTCCGCGTCCTCCTGGATCGCGGTCTCCACGATCTGCTCCGGCGTCTGGTGCAGGCCGGTGTAGATGACCTCCATGCCGGCGTCCCGCAGCGCGCGAGCCACCACCTTTGCGCCACGGTCGTGGCCGTCCAAGCCCGGCTTGGCGACGACGACCCGAACACGAGAGCTCATCTGCGCATCCCTTTCACCGGCTCCGCGGCAATCACCTGAACGAACGGTAACCCGCGCGACCGGGGCCGGGGAACCGGGGCTGGCGAAGACAGCGCGCGGCAGCGGTGGACGGTCGGCGGGAACGAGCGGAACTCCCCGGCATCGCGGCTTCACGCACAGGCACGACCGACACCGGACGAGTCAAGGAGGACGACTCAGCCGATCGGTCACGGTGCGCGACGAACGGACGATAACCAGGACACCCTCCTGGTAGCGGAAGGCATGACAATCATGGACGGAAAGGGACAGAATGGAGCAACGAGTTCGGCGCTCCGGCTTGTGACTCGACTGACGGTTGGCTACCGTGTCCACGGTTGTCATCAGGTCTACGGACGGGTGACGACGCGTCCCAGCCGACACTCGGGCCTCCTCCGGGTGCGGGCTGGACCGCATCGGAACCCCGACAACGGAGGGTATGCGTGCGCCAGCGCCTGTCGTCTGAGCCCGATCGATATCGCGGTCGCCGCCGCGTACCCACCCCCCCACGTAGTCGCTACGCCGCTGTGGTCACCACCGCCTTCGTCGGCGCCGGTGTGGTGGCCCTGGGTGCCAGCGCACTGCCGGACGCCAAGAGCGTCAGCCCGTCGGTGCTCGACGAGCTGAAGCAGGCGTCGATCAGCAGCCAGGGTGCGGCGGACCGCGCCGATGCCGCGGAGCGGGCCTCCCGCGACGGCCGGGGCAGCTCGGAGACCGCCGCCGACACCGGGGTCTGGCTGCTCCCCCTTCAGGGCTACGACTTCAACTCCCCGTACGGCATGCGCTGGGGCAAGCTGCACACCGGCGTCGACCTGGTCGCCCCCGAGGGCACCCCGTACGTGGCGATCCACGAGGGCACGGTCACCAAGGCGGGCTGGTTCGGCGGCTACGGCTACGCCGTGATCGTCCAGCACACCGACGGCAGCGAGGCGATCTACGGCCACTCCTCCGCCGTCACCGTCCGGGAGGGCCAGCAGGTCAAGGCCGGCGACCAGCTCGGCCTGGTCGGCAACACCGGCCACTCGTACGGCGTCCACCTGCACCTGGAGATCCATGTCAACGGCAAGCCGCTCGACCCGGTGCCGTGGCTCCAGGAGCGCGGAGTGGACATCAAGCTACAAGTCGAGGCAATCTACAGCGAGGTAGCCGACTCCTGACTACCAGTAAGGCCCGATGACCGCCCGGATCACGCGATCCGGGCGGTTTTGTTTTGTCGACCCGGCGGCAATGTTCCCCAGCTCACATCCGCGACTGTGGCGGACGCCACAGCTCCGCGCCCGCACGGGTTCGGCCAGTCGGCCACATCGGCGGACAGAACCGGACAGCGGTACGACCTCGGCGGACCGGCACCACCAACCCCGGTACCCACGACATGTCGGATCGACACCAGGATTTCGAAGTCACGTGCCACTTCGATCCAGTGAGGTCCGCCCGTGCAGGACGACAACTCCACCCCGTACCGGAAGATCCCCGACGCCCCGGCCCGCCACCGGCGGCGGGTCGGCTGGCGCGACCGCGGCCTGGTCATCGGTGCGGTCGCCCTGGTTGGTCTCGGCGGCGTCGCCGTCGCGACCCGCGACGGCGACCCCACGCCGAGCCCGGTCTCCCTCGACGCGCAGGCCGAGGCCGCCGCCCGCGCCGAGGCCGCCGCCCGCGCCGAGGCCGCCGCCCGCGCCGAGGCCGCCGGCCGGGCCGACCGCTCGGCCCGCGAACCGGTCGCCCCCAGCACCTCCCCCACGTCGACCCCGACGCCGAGCCCGACCGCGAGCGCCAGCGCCAGCGCCAG
This sequence comes from Micromonospora zingiberis, assembly GCF_004331455.1. Lineage (GTDB taxonomy): Bacteria > Actinomycetota > Actinomycetes > Mycobacteriales > Micromonosporaceae > Micromonospora > Micromonospora zingiberis. The sequence continues at coordinate 95,210 of NZ_SJJR01000006.1, read as the reverse complement.
CGCCAGCCCGACGGCGAAACCCAGCCCGAAGGCCACCAAGACCACCAAGGCCACGCCGAAGCCGACCAAGAGCGCGACGCCGAAGTCCGCCTGGGTGATCCCGATGGCCGGCGCCGCCATCACCTCGTGCTACGGCCCTCGCTGGGGGACCCTGCACGCCGGCATCGACTTCGCGTTGCCGGCCGGCACCCCGGTCCGCGCCGCGTTCGGCGGAACCGTCACCAAGGCCGGCGACGTCGGCGACGGCTACGGCATCTCCGTCTTCATCGACCACGGCAACGGCTACCTGACCCACTACGCCCACCTGAGCACCGCCAAGGTGAGCGTGGGCGACAAGGTCAGCACCGGGCAGACCATCGGCCTGGAGGGCTCCACCGGCGACTCGACCGGCCCGCACCTGCACTTCGAGGTGCACCAGGGTCAGATGTGGAATCAGATCGACCCCGCACCGTTCCTGCGGGCGCGTGGCATCGACGTGGCCTGCTGACCGGTCAGGACCCCTCCTCCCCGTTGCCGGTGAGCGACAGGACGGGCCAGGCCGCGAGGTCGACGAGCATCTGACGGTCATGGCTGGCCACCACGACGGCCGCCGCGGTTTCCCGCAACGCCGCGGTCAGCTCGTCGACCAACGGCGCCGACAGGTGGTTGGTGGGTTCGTCGAGAATCAGCAGGTCGGGCCGCTCGGCGAGCCGCAGCGCGAGGTTCAGCCGGCGTTGCTGCCCCAGGGACAACCGCCCGACCGGGGTACGAAGGGCCTCCCGGTCGAGCAGGTTGGTCGCGGTCAGGGGCAGCCGGTCACTGTCGCGCAGCTGTCCCCGGGACTGGAGTTGACCGACGTGCCGGTCGTACAGCTCGTGCGCGAGCGCGGTCGGCGGCCAGGCCGGCACCTCCTGCCCGAGATACGCGACGCGGGCCCGCGGCAGCTGGCGTACCGCACCGGTCGACGGTTCGAGTTCACCCGCCAGCACCGCGAGCAGCGTCGACTTACCCGCTCCGTTGGGCCCGGTCACCAGCAGTCGGTCCGCACTGTCGAGGGTGAGCGTGACGGGGTGACGCAGCCGCCCGGTCACCGTCACGCCGTCGCAGTGCAGGATGGCTGACCGCGCGCAGCCGCCGAGTTCGGGCCACCGCAGGCGCAGCGGCGGCTCGGGCACGGTGAGCTGGTGGGCCGCGAGGTCCTCCTGCCGGCGCCGGAGCGCCTGGACGACACCGGGGGCGCGAGACTGGCGCTGGTGCTTGCCGTGCCCCTTCTCCGGGCGCCACCCCGTGCTCAGTCGTTGCTGTGCCTCGTTCACCGCGTCGGCGAGCCGCTGGTGTCCGACCTGCTGGGCCTCGTAGTCCCGCGCCCAGCGTTCGCGCTCCCGGCGACGCCCCTCCTGCCAGCCGGGGTACCCGCCGGCGAACAGCAGCGGTCGACCGTCCTGGCTCGGGTCGAGGTCCAGGAACTCCACGGCCACGTCGCGGAGCAGTGCCCGGTCGTGTGTCACGACCACCACCCCGCCCGAATGCTGACGCAGCCGCCCGGTGAGGAACGTCAGGCTGTCGGCGTCGAGATGGTTGGTCGGCTCGTCCAGCATCAGCAGGTCGTGGCGGGCCCCCAACAGGCAGGCCAGGCGAACCCGGTAGCGCTGACCGACCGACAGTGTCGACAACGGGCGCTGCCGGTCGGTGCAGGCGTCGAGCCCGGCCAACGCCACGTCGACCCGACGCTCGGCGTCCCAGGCGTCCAGCCGGGTGGCCGCGTCGAGCGCGGCGGCGTACGCCGCGTCCGCGCCCGGCACCTCCTCGGCCAGCGCCGTCGCCGCGTCGTCGAGCGCCCGCAACGCGCGGTGGGACTCCCGGGTGGCGGCCCGGACGAGGGTGCCGACCGTCTCGCCGTTGCGCGCTTCGAGCGCCTGCCCGGCCAGGCCGATCGTGCCGGCCCGCTCCACCGTGCCCTGGTCGGGTGCGGTCACCCCGGCCAGTACGTGCAGCAACGTCGTCTTGCCCCGGCCGTTCTCGCCGACGATGGCCAGGCGCGAGCGGGCCGAGACGGTCACGCTGACATCGGACAGCACGACACGTCCGCCCAGTACCACCCGAACACCCTCGGCGCGTACGTGCGCCCGGTGCCCCGCCGGCAGCTGGCTGCCCCAGGATTGTGCTGAATTCAGTTCAAGATTGTTCACTGTCTGCTCTTCGGCTCGTCATGGAGCCGGGCAGCACGAAGACGCCGCCCGGCGAGAACACCAGGACGGCGGAACAGAGCACGATCAGAAGAAGCTGGTCAACCCTGCCGCCGTCAGCGGCGGAACCAGGGCTTCATCGAGAAGGCGCACGAGTACATGCCCCGACGATAGCGCAGCCGCCGCCCACCCCGCTTGTCCGGCGGTGATCGGCGGCGGCTGGCTCAGAGCTTCTCGATCGGGGCGTGCCGCAGCACCAGCCACAAGGTCTGATCACCGAAGTCGATCTGCGCGCGGGCGCCGGGGCCGTGCCCCTCCACGGTCACCACCCGGCCCAGCCCGTACCGCTGGTGGTTCACCCGGTCCCCGGCGCTGACCTTCGGCCCCTGCGGCAGCTCGCTCGCGGTGGCCAGTCGGCTGCCGTCCACGCCGAGCTTGCGCGCCAACTGGACGGCTCTGGGCGTACCTCCGGTGAAGGTGCCACGCCCGCCGGGCGCCCGGTCCGCGCGGCCTCCCACGCCGCCACCACCGCCACCCCACGAGGTGTACGACCCCTCGGTCCGCTCCCAGCGGACCAGTTCGGGCGGCAGTTCCTCGACGAACCGGGACGGCGGGTTGTACGCCGGCTGCCCCCAGGCCGACCGGGTCACCGCCCGGGAGAGGTAGAGCCGCTGCCGGGCCCGGGTGATGCCGACGTACGCCAGCCGGCGCTCCTCCTCCAACTCCCGGGTGTCGCCCAGCGAGCGCAGGTGCGGGAAGACGCCGTCCTCCAGGCCGGTCAGGAAGACCACCGGGAACTCCAGCCCCTTGGCGGTGTGCAGGGTCATCAGGGTGACCACGCCCTGGTAGGGCGCGATGTCGTCCGCCTCGGCACCGTCCGCTGCCGAGCCGGGCTGCGCGGGCACCTGGTCGGCGTCGGCGACCAGCGCGACCTGCTCCAGGAAGCCGGCCAGGGTGGCCCGCTCCCCGTCCGCGCCGGTCGCCTCGATCCGTTCGGTGTACTCGCGGGCGACGCTGACCAGTTCCTGGAGGTTGTCGACCCGGCCGGCGTCCTGCGGGTCGAGGCTCTCCTCCAACTCGGTCAGGTATCCCGAGCGGGTCAGGATCGCCTCCAGCACCTCCTCCGGCGTGCCGTCGACGGCCAACTCCCGGGCGGAGTCGAGCAGCGCCACGAAGTCGGCGATGCCGTTGGCCGCCCGGCTGGAGATGCCCGGCGCGTCCTTGGCCCGGCGCAGCGCGGCACCGAAGGAGATCCGGTCGCGGTTGGCCAACGCCTCCACGCACGCCTCGGCGCGGTCGCCGATGCCCCGGCGCGGCGTGTTGAGGATCCGGCGGAGGCTGACCGTGTCGTCGTCGTTGACCACCGCCCGCAGGTAGGCCAGGGCGTCGCGCACCTCCTTGCGCTCGTAGAAGCGCACCCCGCCGACGACCTTGTACGGCAGGCCGACCCGGATGAACACCTCCTCGAACACGCGGGACTGCGCGTTGGTGCGGTAGAAGACCGCCACGTCGCCCGGGCGGGTCTCGTCGGCGTCGACCAGCCGGTCGATCTCCCGGGCCACCCAGTCCGCCTCGGCGTGTTCGGTGTCGGCGACGTACGCCACGATCGGCTCGCCCGTACCGGCGTCACTCCACAGCCGCTTCGGTTTGCGGGACGTGTTGCGGTCGATCACCGCGTTCGCGGCGTTCAGGATGGTCTGCGTGGAGCGGTAGTTCTGCTCCAGCAGGATGGTGCGGGCGTCGGTGAAGTCGCGCTCGAACTCCAGGATGTTGCGGATCGTCGCGCCCCGGAAGGCGTAGATCGACTGGTCCGCGTCGCCGACCACGCACAGCTCCGCCGGTTCCAGCCCTTCGGTGCCGGCGACCAGCTCCTTGATCAGGACATACTGCGCGTGGTTGGTGTCCTGGTACTCGTCGACCAGGACGTGCCGGAACCGGCGCCGGTAGCTCTCCGCCACGTGCGGGTGCGACTGGAGCAGATGCACCGTCGTCATGATCAGATCGTCGAAGTCGAGCGCGTGTGCCTCGCGCAGCCGCCGCTGGTAGAGCGTGTACGCCTCGGCCAGCGCCCGCTCGTTGGGCCCCGAGGCACGAGCGGCGAAAGCCTCCGGATCGACCAGTTCGTTCTTCAGGTTGGAGACCTGCGCGGCCAGGCCCCGCGCCGGATAGCGCTTCGGATCCAGGTCCAGTTCGCGGGCGACCAGCTGCATCAGCCGCCGCGAGTCGTCGGCGTCGTAGATCGAGAAGGTCGACTTCAGGCCGGCGTGCTCGTGCTCGGCCCGCAGGATCCGGACGCAGGCGGAGTGGAAGGTGGAAACCCACATCAGCCGGGCGCGCGGACCGACCAGCGCGGCCACCCGGTCCTTCATCTCACCGGCGGCCTTGTTGGTGAAGGTGATCGCGATGATCTCGCCGGGATGCACGTCCCGGGCGGCGAGCAGATAGGCGATCCGGTGGGTCAGCACCCGGGTCTTGCCCGAACCGGCACCGGCGACGATCAGCAGCGGCGACCCGGCGTGGGTGACCGCGTCCCGCTGGGGGCCGTTGAGGCCCTCCACCAACTCCAGCGGATCGAGGCGGCCCGGCGCGGCACGGCGCGGCGGCTGCGCCCGGGCGGGTTCGGGTGCGGGCGGGGACACGGGGATGTCGAAGAGAGGATGCATCGCAGGGCGAGTCTATGCCGCCCCTCGGACACCGCCCGCCAGGCGGTGAAGGAAGGGCCCCTGCCCAACGCCGGCCGCATCGCAGGGTCCCTTGTTAACGGTCGCGTTCTCGCAGCTTGCGCCGGTCGTTTCCTTGCGCACCGCCCCGCGCGGGCGGCATACTCGACGGCGTGTTCGATCAGCGCTTCTACTTTTACTACGGCACCGGGAGTCCGGCAGCCGTAGGTCGCGCCTGATCAACCAGACCTGCGAAAGCCCCGGGCTCATGGAGCTCGGGGCTTTCGTCGTCCCGGGATCCGGGCAACGGGCACCAGACGTTGAGAGGTACCCGAAGATGTCAGACGTGATGGAGCAGAGTGGCGTCCCGGCCGGTTCCGGCATGGCCTCCGACGGCAGCGGCCCGGCCGGTGAGCCCGGGTCGGCCAAGCCGGGCACCGGGACCACGGAGCCGGCAGCGGCCGCCCGGATCGCCGAGATCCGGGTACGGATCGACGAGATCGACCGAACGCTCATCGAGCTGTGGCAGGAGCGGGCCGAGTTGTCCCGCGAGGTGGGGGCGACCCGGATGGCCTCCGGCGGAACGCGGCTCGTGCTCTCCCGTGAGCAGGAGATCCTGGAGCGGTTCCGGAGCGTCCTCGGCGCCGACGGCACCCAACTCGCGCTGCTGCTCCTGCGCGCCGGTCGGGGCCCGCTCTGACCGGCCGACCCGCGGTACGCCACCTAACCAGGATCCGGGGCGCCGGCCGCTGGTGACGGCCGACGCCCCGGATCACTGAGGAGGCACTTTCCTTCACCGCCGCGCCCGTACGGTTGGCCGGGCCGGCGGCGTCTATGCGGCTACTCCGTCGCGTGCACCACGTCGCGTACCTCGGCGAAGTGGCAGGCGCTCGGGTGGCCGGACTTGTCCCGGATCTGCAGCAGCGGCTCCTGCTCGGCGCAGACGTCCTGCGCCTTCCAGCAGCGGGTCCGGAACCGGCAACCCGACGGCGGGTTGGCCGGCGACGGTACGTCACCGGTCAGCACGATCTGGTCCCGCTGGCCGCGCAGCTTCGGATCCGGCACCGGCACCGCCGACAGCAGTGCCTGGGTGTACGGGTGGGTCGGGCTCTCGTAGATCTCGTCCTCGGTGCCGGTCTCGATGATCTTGCCGAGGTACATCACCGCGACCCGGTCGGCGATGTGCCGCACCACCGACAGGTCGTGGGCGATGAAGATGTACGACAGACCCAGCTCGTTCTGGAGCTTCTCCAGCAGGTTCATCACCTGCGCCTGGATGGAGACGTCCAGCGCCGACACCGGCTCGTCACAGAGGATGATCTCCGGGTTGAGCGCCAACGCCCGGGCGATGCCGATGCGCTGCCGCTGTCCGCCGGAGAACTGGTGCGGGTACCGGTTGATGTGGTCCGGGTTGAGACCGACCAGCTCCAGCAGCTCCTGCACCTTGCCCCGACGCTGGCCCTTGGGCAGCACGTCCGGGTGCACCTCGAACGGCTCGCCGATGATGTCGCCGACGGTCATCCGGGGGTTCAGCGAGGTGTACGGGTCCTGCATCACCAGCTGGATGTTGCGCCGGCCCCGCCGCCGTTCCTCGGCACCGACCTTCGCCATGTTCCGGCCCTGCACGAACAGGTCACCGGAGGTCGGCGTCTCCAGCCCGACCAGCAACCGGGCCAGCGTCGACTTGCCGCAGCCGGACTCACCGACGACGCCGAGCGTCTCACCGCGCCGCAGTTGCAGGTTGACGCCGTCGACCGCGCGGACCGCGCCGATCTGCTTCTTGAAGACGATCCCCTGGGTGAGCGGGAAGTGCTTCACCAGGTCGCGGGTCTCCAGGACGAAGTCACTCATCGTCCTTGACCTCCTTCCAGAAGTGGCAGGCGGCCGTACGGCTCGGCGTCACCTGGAACAGCGGCGGCGCCGGGTCCTTGCGGCAGACGTCCTGCGCGTACCGGCAGCGGGGGTTGAAGGCGCAGCCCGGCGGGATGTTCGTCAGCGCCGGGGGCAGCCCCTTGATGGCGCTGAGTTCCTGGCCCTTGAGGTCCAGGCGCGGGATCGACTCCAACAGACCCTTGGTGTACGGGTGGGCCGGGCTGGCGTAGATGTCGTCCACGCCGGCTTCCTCGATGACCCGACCGGCGTACATGACCGAGATCCGGTCCGCCACGTCGGCGACCACGCCCATGTCGTGCGTGATCAGCACCAGGCCCATGTTCCGTTCCCGCTGGAGTTCGGCCAGCAGCGCCATGATCTGGGCCTGCACGGTCACGTCCAACGCGGTGGTCGGCTCGTCGGCGATCAGTACCTCGGGGTCGAGCGCCAACGCCATCGCGATCATCACGCGCTGCCGCATACCACCCGAGAACTGGTGCGGGTACTCGTTCACCCGCTGCTTCGCCGCCGGGATCTTGACCAGGTCGAGCAGTTCGATGGCGCGCGCCTTGGAGTCCTGGCGGGACATCCCCCGGTGCTTCCGGAACATCTCGGCGAGCTGGAACCCGACGGTGAAGACCGGGTTCAGCGCGGAGAGCGCGTCCTGGAAGATCATCGCGATCTTGTTGGCCCGGACCTTGCGACGCTCGGCCTCGGACAGCTTCAGCAGGTCGACACCCCGGTAGAGAATCTCCCCACCGGTGACGAAGCCGGGCGGGCTGTCCAGGATGCCCATGATCGCCTGAGCGGTCACGCTCTTGCCGCAGCCCGACTCGCCGAGGATCGCCCGGGTCTCGCCGGCCCGCACGTCGAAGCTCACCCCGTTGACCGCGCGGGCGATGCCGTTGCGGGTACGGAACTCCACCTGCAGGTTCTTGACCTGTAGCGGCAGCGCGTTCGGGTCCAGGCCCGGCAGCGCGTCCATCTTGACGTTCACATCAGTGCTCATGCCGGCACTCCGCTTCGCTCCGTGCCACCCTGCGGCACGACGGCCCTGTGCTGATGAATCGCTCGCTGACACTCGCTCATGGGACTCACCGGAACTTCGGGTCGAGGGCGTCACGCAGGGCGTCACCCATCAGGATGAAGGACAGCACCGTGCCGACCAGCAGCCCGCAGGGGAAGAGCAGCAGCCACGGGTCCTCCAGGAAGTAGACCTGGTGGACCGAGATCATGATGCCCCACGACTGGGCCGGCGGCTGGAGCCCGACACCGAGGAAGGTCAGCGTGGCCTCGGCGGCGACGAACGAACCGAGCACGATGGTGGCGTACACCAGCATCGGCGCGATCGCGTTGGGCAGGATGTGCCGGAACATGATCCGTCCGTTGCGGGCACCGACCGCCCTCGCCGCGTGCACGTAGTCCAGGTCCTTGGACGAGATCACACTGCCCCGGATGATCCGGGCGATGACCGGCCAGGTCAGCAGGAACAGCACCATGGCGATGGTGAACTCGTTCTGCCGCTTGATGACGGTCAGGAAGACGATCGCGCCGAGCAGGAACGGCAGCGAGAGGAAGATGTCCATCACCCGGGAGACGATCGTGTCGACCCAACCGCCGTAGTACCCGGCGAGCAGACCGAGACTGCCACCGATCAGCACCATCGAACCGGTCGCCATGATCGCGATGATCATCGAGGGACGGGCCCCGTAGATGGCGTGCGAGTAGTAGTCGCAGCCGAGGATGTCGAAGCCGAACGGGTGATCCCAGCTCGGGGAGATTCGAGAGCGGTCGGTGCTGCAGGCCCGGGGATCCTGGCTCGTCCACAGCTTGGGGAAGGCAGCCATCGAGCCGACGACGAGGATGTACAGCGAAGCGATCATGAAGACCGGGTCGCGGACGAGCTGACGCCGAGCGTCCGCCCACAGACTCGCGCTGCGCTCCTTGCCACCGACGGCCGGCTGATCCGCCAGCGGGCCGTCACCGCCTACCGGTGCGCCGCCAACGGCGGCGCCGGCACTGGTCAGGTCGCTCATGCCGACACTCCGCTTCGCTCCGTGCCACCATGAGGCACCACCGCGCTGAGCCTGATGATTCGCTCACAACGCTCGCTCATGTCCACACCTCGTTTCGGTCTGCCCTGCCGCTGGCGGCGTGCACCTGCCGCCGTTCGCTCACCACGGTCCGGTCACTCATAGCGGATCCTCGGGTCGAGCACGGCGTACAGGATGTCGACCAACAGGTTGGCGAGCAGGACGACCAGCACCAGCATGGTCACCACGCCGATGACCACTGGCGCCTCGCCACTTCGCGCGGACAACGTCACCAGTCGGCCGATGCCCGGCACGTTGAAGATGGTTTCGGTGACGACCGCGCCGGCCATCGCCGCGCCGATGTCGACACCCAGGAAGGTGATCACGGGGATCAGCGAGTTGCGCAGCGTGTGCACGCCGATCACGCGCCGGTTGCTCAGGCCCTTGGCCCGCGCGGTCCGGACGTAGTCGGCCCGGATGTTCTCCATGATGCTGGTCCGCGTGAGCCGCGCGGTGGTGGCGAGCGAGACCGCGCCGAGCACCATGCCCGGAATGATGAGGCTGGCGAACGGATAGTCGGCCTTGAATCCGGGTGTGACGACCCCAACCGAAATCACGTCGGGGATCCAGTCCTGCGCCCGCAGCACGTTGCCGAACTTGACCCCGACGAACTCCCGCACCACCAGGCCGAGCACGAAGATCGGCACCGAGATGACGAAGACCGTGCTGATCTTCACCGCGTAGTCGGCGAAGCTGCCGCCCCGGAGACCGGCCCAGACGCCCGCCGCGATGCCGATGACCGCCTCGAAGAGGATCGCGATCACCAGCAGCTTGAGGGTGAACGGAAGAGCGTCGGCCACCAGCTGGGTGACCGGCAGCTGCTGACGCAGGTTGACGCCGAAATCGAAGTGCAGAAATATTGCCTGCAAGCGATCGAAGAAAAGCCCGAAGCAGGGGTTGCCCCTCTGGTCGAGGCAGGCATCACCGTAACCGAGTCGCTCGGTGAGCGCTTCGAGCAGCGCGGGCGGCGGAGTTCGGTCGCCGAACAGCGCTCGGACCGGGTTCCCGCTGAACTGGATCGCCAGCGAGGTGAGGTAGTGCAGCAGGAACATGGTGCCCAGCACGGTGGGAATGAACTGGAGCAACCGTCGAATGACGTAGCGCCCCATCTCGGGGTCTCCTCTCGGCGCTGACGTGGCGGCAACGATCACCCTGGTGAGGTGACCGTTGCCGCCACGTCGTGTTACGGCTGGATCAGGAGCCTGAAGCTCAGTTCTGCTTCAGAGAGGTCGCGCCGTAGTCGGCATCCGCGACGGCGTTCCAGACGAACTGGTCCACGTTCTCGCTGTAGATCGCCGCCTCCTTACGCCACCACATCGGGATGACCGGCAGGTCCTCGACGAGCAGGTCCTCCGCCTTCTGGTAGGACGGGATGGCGGCCTGCATCGACGCCGCCGAGTCGCCCTCCTTCATCAGCGCGTCGAAGGCCGGGTTCTTGTAGCCCGAGTTGTTGCTGCCGGCGTCCGAGCCGTACAGCGGGTAGAGGAAGGTCTCCATGAACGGGTAGTCCGGGCCCCAGCCGAGGCGGAACGGACCGGTGAACTTCTTCTGGTCCGCGGTCTCGAGGTACTCGGCGAACTGGAGGTTGACCTTCAGCTCGTAGTCGATGCCCAGCTCGGCCTTGATCTGGTCACCAACGGCCTGCAGCCACTGGTCGTGACCGGCACCGGCGTTGGCCCACAGGGTCAGCTTCTTGCCGGCCGGCCAGCCGCCAGCCTCCTGGAGCAGCTGCTTGGCCTTGGCCGCGTCCTTGGTGCAGTACGAGCAGACGTTCTCCCGCGCACCCTCGAAGCTCGGCGCGACGTAGCCGGTCGCCGGGGCGAACCGGCCGTCGAAGACGGCGTCGATGATGGACTGACGGTCGATCACCAGCGAGATGGCCTGGCGGACCCGCTTGTCCTTGAACTCGTCCATGTACACCGGGAAGCCGACGTAGGTGAAGCTGTCACCGGCCAGCTCGAACATCCGGTCGCCGTAGGTGGCCTTGGCCTCCTTGTAGCGGGCCGGCGGCACGGTGTACATCACGTCCAGCTCGCCGGCCTGGAAGGCGGCGTAACCGGCGTCGACGTCGGCGAAGATCTTGTACTCGATGCGGTCCGGCTTGCCGGCCTCGCCCTTCCAGCCCTCGCTGCGAACGAGGTTGATGCCGACGTTGTGCTGCCAGCTACCGTCGATCTTGTAGGGGCCGTTGCCGATCGGGGTCTCGTTGCACTTGGCGATGTCGTCGACACACGCCTGGGCCATCGGGAAGAAGCCCGGGTAGCCGATCGTGGTCGGGAAGCCGGAGAACGGCGCGTCCAGCTCGACGGTGAAGGTGAGGTCGTCGACCTTCTTGAGGCCGGCGAGCTCCTTCGCCTTCGGCTCCGGGGCCTTCTGCGGGCCCTCGCCGTCCGGGTCCTCGGACTGGAGGTCCTTGACGCCGGCGATGCGCTTCATGAAGTAGCCGTTGTTCTGGGCGTTCGGGGAGTAGGCCGCGAAGTTCCAGGAACGGATGAAGGAGTCGGCGTTGACCGGCTCGCCGTTGTCGAAGGTGTAGCCGCTCTTGATCTTGACGGTCCAGAGCTTCTGGTCAGCGGACTCGACCGACTCGGCCAGGTCCATCTCGACCGCCGAGGTCTGGGCGTTGTACTTGACCAGACCGCGGTAGAGCTGGCGGATCACGTACAGCGACGGCTCGTCGTCACCACCGGAGGGCGTCAGGAACGCCGGCTCCGCGTTGTAGACGCGCAGCGTGCCACCGGACTGGCCGGCGTTGTCGCTGCTGTCGTCGCTACCACCGCCACAGGCAGTGGCCAACATGGCGGTGGCGGTCGCCGCGACCGCCACCTTCAGGAATTTCCCGCGCATGGGAGTGCCTCCTCAGGGCGCTCGGCTCACGAGGGGGTTGTGAGGTGCCTGCCACTGTGACACTCAATGCGCCCAAGCCGGAAGGCGTGTTATCAAGCCGATACCCGCCCGGGACGGTGCCGACATCCACCTGGAGGCGATTTCGCGTCGCCCCAGACGCATGGTATGAGCTGGCCGTCAACTGTTTTTCGCGCCCGAACGGACGATTGGCAGCGGGGCCTTGATGATCTCCGTGACGGCGAGAAATCACTACGTGAGCCCCACCACTCCCGCCCGAATGCTACCCGAAAGGACTAGGGAGATTCCAGACGCGCAGCCACCCCGGACATCCAGGCGATCGATCCGCCGGCCCGGTTGATCGGCTACACGAGTCGGCGGTCCGCCGCCCACCTCGACAGCTCGTACCGGTTGGACATCTGAAGCTTGCGCAACACGTTCGAGACATGCGTCTCGACCGTCTTGATCGAGATGTAGAGCTCGCGGGCGATCTCCTTGTACGCGTACCCCCGGGCCAGCAGTCGCAGCACCTCGCGTTCCCGGTTGGTCAGCTGGTCCAGCTCCGGATCCGCGACCGGGGCGTCCGGGCGGGCCGCGAAGGCGTCCAGCACGAAACCGGCCAGCCGCGGGCTGAACACCGCATCGCCGTCGGCCACCCGGCGGATCGCCGCGGCCAGCTCGTCCGGCGAGATGGTCTTGGTGACGTAGCCCCGGGCACCGGCGCGGATCAGGCCGATCACGTCCTCGGCGGCGTCGGAGACACTGAGCGCCAGGAAGCGCACCTGGGGGTGGCTGCGCCGCATCGCCTCCAGCACCGCCCGGCCGCCGCCGTCCGGCATGTGTACGTCGAGCAGGACGACGTCGGGTTGGGTGGCGGCGATCCGGCTGACCGCCTCGGCCACCGTGCTCGCCTCGCCCACCACCTCGACGTGCGCCCCCAACTCGGCGCGTACGCCGGCCCGGAACATGGCGTGGTCGTCGACCAGGAACACCCGTAGCCGCTCCGGCCCGGCGCCCGCCGGCTCGACCGGTCGCGTCGACTGCTCGGCCATCATCTGTCCCTTTCCGCCGTGGCCGATTCCCGGGCGATCGGCACGATCAACCGGACCTCGGTCCCCTCCCCAGGCCGAGAGCGGATCTCCGCCCGGCCGCCGTGCCGCTTCATCCGCCCGATGATCGAGCCTCGGACCCCATGCCGGTGATCCTCCACGGTATCCGGATCGAACCCCACACCCCGGTCCCGTACGAAGACACTGACCTGGTCGGGTTCGACCTCGGCGTAGAGCGAGACGGTCTGCACCCCGGCGTGCCGGGCGGCGTTCACCAGCGCCTCGCGGGCGGCGGCGACCAGCGCACCGACCCGCTCGTCGGTCTCCCGGTCACCGACCACCACGGTCTCGACCGTGATCGCGAACGTGTCCTCGACCTCGGCCGCCGCCTGTTCCAGCGCGGCCGCGAAGCGTTCCGTCGGTGACGCGGTGGGCTTGTACAGCCAGTTGCGCAGGGACCGCTCCTGGCCGCGGGCCAGCCGCTGCACCGTCTTGACGTCACTGGCGTTGCGCTGGATCAACGCGAGGGTGTGCAGCACCTGGTCGTGCACCATGGCCGCCAACTCGGCCCGCTCCTGCTCGCGGATCCGCCCCTCCCGCTCCGACCGGAGCTGGTTCCAGGTCCGCCACAGCACCGGCGCGGCCACCACGCCGACACCGGCCAACCCGACCAGCGCGAAGATGACACCGTTGACCACGGCATCCAGGTTCTGCGCGGGCGAGTACACCGCGGCGACCCCGATGATGCCGACCGCGACCAGCACCCCGCCGCCGACGAAGCGGAGCACGAAGGCCCGCCGGTCGCTCTCCTCCACCACCGCGCTGAGCCACGGCACCGGCAGCGACTCACCCCACTGGCGCCGCCGCTCCGGCCCGGACTGGTGCCAGATCACGCCGGCGCCGACCGCGATGATCGCGACCAGCCAGCCCGCCGTGCCGGCCGCACCCACCGAGTCGAAGACCATCACCTGGATCAGCAGTACGCCGAGCCCGATCGCGACGAACGGCAGCAACTGGGCCACGTCTCGGCGGGGTGGCACGGCGGTGTCGCCGGGGCGCAGCGGGACGACGGCCCAGAAGGCCGCGTAGAGCAGCAGACCGAGACCGCTCAGCCCGAGCAGCACCATGAAGGCGACCCGGACCCGGACCACCGGGACACCGAGGTGCTCGGCGATGCCGGCGGCCACCCCGGCGGCCATCCGGTGCTCCGGGGCGCGGTAGAGGCGGGGTGGCTGGCTGACGGTACTGATCACGGGCTCCCTGGGCAGGACGTGCGGCCGGATGAGGATCGGTTTCCGGCGCCGCTCCGATCGTCACACGTAGCGCGGTCAACCGACCACGGGGAGGCCCCGGACATTGCGCGTCGTCGGATCTCAGGGTGGGGTCAGGGTCGCTGCCGGAGGCCGCTCGGGCGCCCGGCACCGCAGGATCGAAGCATGACCGACGACGCTGCGCAGCCGCACCGACCGGGGCCGACGGAACCGGAGGCGACACCGCCGCCCCCGTCGTCCGCCGCGCCGGCCGCGCCCGCATCGCCGGGCGCCGCCGGGGACGACACGACACCACCGAGCGCCGACCGGGCGCCCACCACAGACCCGGCCGGTCCCGCCGCCAGCCCACCGCCCGCCGGGCCCTGGGCTGGCAGCCCGACCGGGTACGACGCGGGCGGCACCTCCCCACCGCCCGGTGGCCGTTCGTCCGGTAACCCGCCACCGCCCGGCGGCGGCCCGACCGGCAACCCGCCCGGCGGCGGCCCGACCGGCGGCCCACCACCCACCGGTCCGGGTGCGCCCTTCGGCGGCGCCGGCTTCACCTCCCGGTACGGGCTCGTCCGTCCGCGCGATGGTCGCTACCTGGCCGGTGTGTGCGCCGCCGTCGGTCGGGCCACCAACACGGATCCGGTGCTCTGGCGGGTGCTGCTCGCGGTGCTCGGGTTCTTCGGTGGCATCGGCGTCCTGGTCTACGTCGCCGCCTGGTTGATCATCCCGGGCGAGGGCGACAGTGCCTCCCCGGTCGAGTCGATGCTCGGTCGCGGCAGATCCAGCATGTCCCCGGTCACGGTGATCGTGTTGAGCGTCCTGGTCGCGGTGGGTTTCGGCTACATCGTCACCGACGCGTTCCGCGCGGTGCTGCTCGGCGCGGCGATCCTGGTCGGCGGGGCGCTGCTGCTCAACCGCCAGCAACGCGGGGCGCAGCCCGAGACCGTGCCGCCGACCGTACCGCCGGGTCCACCGCCCGGCCCGGTGCCGCCGGTCAGCTATCCGGTCCCGTCCGCGTACCCGCCGCCCCACGCCGGCCGCACCCAGACCGCGACCGCGTTCCAGCCGTACGCTCCGGTGTCGCCGCCCGGCACGCCGGCTACCGGGCAGCCCGGCGAGCCGACCGTGCACCTGTCCCCCGCGCCACCCTGGCCGACGCCGAGCACCCAGACGGCATCGCTGGGTCAGCCGCCAACCGCGCAACTGCCACCGACGTACCGTCCCCCGTTCGCGCCGCACGGCCCGTACGCGGGGCAGACCGCGCCGCCACCACCACCGCCACCGCCGGCCAAACCCAGGCCGCCGAAGAAGCCCCGCGAACGGTCCGCCCTCGGCGCGGTCACCTTCTCGCTGATCTTCGTCGCGCTGGGTCTGGTGGTCGTCCTCGACCTGCTGGACGTCTTCGGGATCGGCGCCTCGGCCTACTTCGCGGCGGCGCTCGCCGTGATCGGTCTCGGCCTGCTCGTGGGCACCTGGTTCGGCCGGGCCCGCTGGCTGATCGCGCTCGGCCTGGTGACCGCCGCCGCGCTGGGGGTGGCCACCATCGCCGAGTCGTACGACCGGGTCCGTGGGGTGGACGGCTCGGTCACCTGGGCACCGACCAACCACCGTGAACTCGCCGTACGGTACGAGCAGAGCTTCGCCGACGCGGTGCTCGATCTGCGGGCGATCGACTTCGACCAGCAGGACACCGAGATCACCGTGGTCATCAACTTCGGTGAGGCCACCGTGGTGGTGCCGCCGAACGTGGACGTGACCGCCACGACCCAGGTCACCGCCGGTGACGCGAACGTCTTCGGTGAGCGACGCGCCTGGGGCATGGACAACCAGCGCAGGGAGACCGTCGACCTCGGCGCGGACGGGCCCGGCGGCGGAAAGCTTCGCCTGAACCTGCACGTCAACGCCGGACACATGGAGGTGACCCGGTGAGAGCCCATCGCACCGACCTGGTGTCGTTCGCCTTCGGGCTGCTCTTCCTCGCCTTCGCCGCCTGGTGGCTGCTCGCCCAGGTGCTCGGCCTCGTCCTACCGCCGGTCGGCTGGTTCCTGGCCAGCGGGCTGATCCTGATCGGCGTCCTCGGCCTGGTCGGTGCGCTGCGCTCCAGTCGGCAGGCCGGCAAGCCGGAGCCGCCCAGCGCCGATGGCACGGACACACCCGACACCGCCAGCCGGGAGGCGGCGGGTACTGCGGACCAGTCGACCAGCGGCGGACCGCAGGTGCCGCCGGGCCCGGACCTCGGCCCGGACCTGGATCCGGCGGAACGCACGGCGGAGCTGGATCTGGATCTGGATCGGGCCAGCGGCGACGACCGTACGCTCGACCTGACGGCCGACGGCGACCCACCGGGACGGCGCGGCCCGGCTGCCTGACCATGCGGCACCGGCCGTGGGCCGCCTATGCTGGCCGGTGTGCTCCCGCCTTCGCCGGCCGGCCCACGTCGCGGGGCATCCTGCGCGGGTCACCGGCTCGCGCGGGCCGCTCGCGGCCGGGCCGACCTCGCCGCCGGGCGGTGATCTCGCGTCAGTCGCCTCTATCCCGTCAGGAGCCCGTTCGACATGACCCAGTTCCCCGGCGTACGTGCCGCCGGCCGGTCCGGCCCGGTCCGCCTCGGCGAGCGTGCCGCCCGTACCCTCGTCGCCGAGCTCGCCCGGATCAACGACCCCAAGGCCGCCCTGCTGGTCGGCGCGGCGCCGGAGTCCGCGGTGCTGGCCGCGGCCATCGACGGGCTGCTGCCTGGCGACACCCTCACCGTGGTGCCGAGCGAGTCGGTCAGCCCCACGGCACTACGCGAGCATGTCACCGCCCAGGGACGCTGGGTCGCCGATCGGGTCCGGGTCGTGGACAGCCTCGCCGAGGCCGAACCGGCTGCGGTGGTCGTCGCCGGCGAGGCGCTGACCGGCACTGCCGAGGAGGCGCGCGGCACCATCGAGACGCTCACCAAGTACCTGGCCGACGGCGCGGTGCTCAGCGTGGCCACCGCCGTCGCCCGGACCGCCGGCGCCGCCGCCGAGTTGGAGCGCCAGGGTGCGCTGTACGGCGTCGGTGTCGACCTGGTGCTGCGCAACCCGGAGCCGGTGCGCGTGTTCCGGCTCCGCTTCACCCCCGCCGACGCCGCGACGGCGGAGCGTCTCGCCCCGGCCTACCGCCCGTCGAGCGTGCCGCTGACCCGTGGCATGCACATCGACTCCAACGGTGTGGCCGCCGCCGGCATCGCCCTCGGGCTGGCCGCGCTGGCCCGGTTGGCCCGACCGAAGTCGAAGCTGTGGCTGGTGCCCGCGCTGGCCGCCGCGCCGGTGGCCGCGTTCTTCCGCGATCCGGAGCGGGACGTGCCGGAGGACCCGTCGGCGGTGGTGGCCGCTGCCGACGGCCAGGTCCTGTCGGTGCAGCGGCTGCATGACGAGCGCTTCGGTGACGGCGAGTTCCTGCGGATCGCGGTCTTCCTGTCGGTGCTCGACGTGCACGTCAACCGCGCTCCGGTGGCCGGCAAGGTGGTGGACTACTTCGTCGCCGACGGTGGCTTCGTCAACGCGATGAAGCCGGACGCGGAGCACAACGTGGCCGCGTACACGGTGCTGGACACCACGCACGGCACGGTGGTCGTGGCGCAGCGGACCGGCCTGATCGCGCGGCGGATCGTGCAGCGGGCCCCGGTCGGCGCGCTGCTGGCGCGGGGCGAGCGGTTCGGGCTGATCCGGTTCGGCTCGCGGACCGACGTCTACCTGCCGGTGGAGGCCGCCGACCCGCTGGTCGGGCCCGGCGACAAGGTGGTCGGCGGGTCGACCGTCATCGCCCGCTGGCGCTGACCGACACCAAAAGGGGCGTCGCGGTCGACCGCGACGCCCCTTTTCGGGTACGGGATCAGATGGTGCGACGCTGGCGCAGCCAGAGCACCGGCCCGCTGATCAGGTAGCCCACCACGATCAGGCCGAAGGTGAGCCGCGCGTCGATCAGCGCGCCGACCACCGGAGCGAGCCAGACCCACGGCGGCAGTGTGACCAGCCGGGCGAGCTTGGCGTACGGGAAGCTGCTGACCATGGTGAAGGCGAGCAGCGCCACCCCGGCGATCTGTACCGCACCGGGCACCGGCAGGCCGATCACCACCATCAGGGCGAGCACGGCCGCCGCCATCGTGGTCGGTACGCCGCAGAAGAACCGGCCGTCCTTGGGCGAGACGTTGAACCGGGCGAGCCGGATCGCGGCGCAGGCCGCGACGAGCGCGGCGGCCACTCCGGCGGCGGCTGCCGGAACCTCACCGGCGAGCGAGGCGTAGACCACCACGGGCGCGGCGAGGCCGAACGAGCACATGTCGGCCAGCGAGTCCATCTGGGCGCCGAACGGGCTGGACACGCCGAGCCTGCGGGCCAGCGCGCCGTCCAGGCCGTCGAAGACGACACAGGCGATCAGGAGGAAGGCGGCGAGTCGTACGTCGCCCCGCATGGCAACGAAGATCGCGTTGATGCCGAGCAGCAGGCTGGCCAGGGTGCAGGCGTTGACCAGCGCGAACTTCACCCGGCGGGCCATTGTCCGCTCGCCGGGCAGCAGCGGGATGGCGGTGGCCGCCGGCTCCTCGACCGCCGGGGCCTCGACCAGCGGGGCCGGCCCGACCGCGGGGCTGACCGGGGCGATCGCCTCGATCCGGGTCCGGTGGAACCGCTGTAGGCCGTAGCGGCGGCGGGGGTGGTCCGAATACCGGGGCTCGGGCAGGGCGTCGGTCGCGCCGCGCAGTTCGCCAGCTCGGCGGCCGACGCGGACCAGCAGGACCTGACGGGCAAGGGTGCCGCTGCGGCGCAGCGGGCCCGTCCAGCTTCGCCCTGCGGGACGCGGGCTGTCAGTCGTACGACGCCGGCGCCATGGGGCTCTCGGCACGTTTCCTCCATCACCGGATCAGCTGGCCGCCCGTGCGGGGCGGGGTGTCCGGCTGTCTCGTGCCGGACCTTCCTGGTCCGGCAGCCCATTTTGCGGAGTACACCATCGCACAGGGGGGTGGGGATTGGCGATAGCTGCCGGCGGTACTTATATCTCCCCTAACCGCACGAACCGCGCGGTTGTTCCAATCCAGGGCATCATCGCCCGTTTTCCTCCGTCAGCCCTGCCTTCGACTGTACCGGAGGCCGCCCTCCCGGGCTGTCGAGCAGACGGCGGACAACCGCCCGCCGGGACGGCTACCCGACTGTCGCCAGGGCCCCGGCGGCGATCTCCGTCAGCGGCAGTCCTCGCAGTTCAGCCTGGGTGAACCAGGCGGCACGGGCGGTGGATCCGCCGGCCAGTTCGGTCACGGCCGGCTCAGTCGGAACGTCGACCGACACCCGGTAGACGACGCGGATGCCATGCCAGTCGATGGGGTAACCCTCCGGACCGAGCGCGGCCGGAGTGTGCAGATTGTCCAGCCCGATGAGTTCGATCACCCGACCCAGTTGGCCGGACTCCTCGACCAGTTCGCGTAGCAGCGCGGTGACAGGCTGCTCACCATGGTCCGTGCCGCCACCCGGCAGATGCCACTGCCCGGCACCCGGGTAGCCGTCCGCGATCAACGCCAGCAGTACCCGCCCGGCCGGGTCGGTGACCAACCCGTACGCCCCGAAGCGCTGCCGCCGGCCGACCTCCGGCGGATCGAACGGCTCCTGCCGGCGCAGCGCCCCGGACGGCAGCGGTACGACCGGCAGGCCGAGAGCCTCGGCGGTGAACGGCAGCAGCGGCAACCCGGCCACCTCGGCGGGCGTCAGCCAACGAGCCAGATCGGTGCTGCCGTCCCGCTCGGCGCGCAGCGTGCCGCCCACCGGCGTCACGTCGAACAGCACCCGGTCCGTGTGCAGGGCCACCCCCTGGTCGGGGTACGGCACCACGTCCGCGACCACCGCCCGCAACCCGGTCACCTCGACGGCCAGCCCGGTCTCCTCGGCGACCTCGCGGACCACCGCCTGCGCCGGATGCTCGGCATGCTCCAGGCCACCGCCCGGCAGCGACCACACCCCGGGGAAGTCGGACCGCGCAGACCCCCGGGCGAGCAGCATCCGCCCGCTGGGGTCGCGCACCACCCCGTACGCCCCCACCCGCCGCAACTGTTCCACGCCTCGACCCTAGGGCGTGCGTCGATCGATCATGAAGCTGACGGTCGGTGGGGAGATCGGCCGCCAACCTCATGATCGACCACATGCCTCAGGTGAGGCGGGCGGCCTGCACTGCTTCGGCGGTCACCTCGGTGAGCCGGTCGGTGGGGAGGGCGCCCAGTTCTTCGCGGCCGAACCAGCGGGCTTCACAGGTGGAGCCGCCGACGTCGCCGACCGTGGGCGGAGCCGGCTTGTCGACCACCACCCGGTAGAAGGCACGCACGCCGTGCCAGTCGATCGGGTAGCCCTCCGGGCCCAGCGATGCCGCGTCCCGGTGGCTGGCGACACCGAGCAGTCCGATCAGGCGCCCGGTCTGCCCGGTCTCCTCGACCAGTTCCCGAATCAGCGCGGCACCTGGCTGCTCCCCGTAGTCGGTGCCGCCGCCCGGCAGATGCCAGCAGCCCGCCCCCGGGTAGCCATCCGAGACCCGGGTCAACAGCACCCGACCGTCCGGGTCGGTGACCACCGCGTACGCGGCGAAGCGCTGCGCGCGGTGCAGACCGTCCGGGCCGGGTACCGCGTAGAAGGAAGGGAACTCCGGCGCCTCGTCGGGCACGATGTCCGCCGAGGAGGCGGGCAGCCCGAGCGCCCGCGCGGTGAACGAGCGCAGCGGCAACGCCCGGGCCTCGTCGAGGGTGAACCAGCGGGCCAGGTCGGTCGGCCGGTCGACCCGGTCGGTCAGGGAACCACCCCGGACCGAGACCTGGTAGACCAGTCGGTCGGTGTGGATGGTGATGCCGCGCTCGGGCAGTGCCCGCATGTCGGCCAGCACGTCCTGGAGGCTGGCGACGGAGACCGACAGACCTGTCTCGGCGGCGGTTTCACGGACGACGGTGTGGTGAGGATCCTCGCCGTGGTCGACCGCCCCACCGGGCAGGGACCACGTACCGGGGGTGCCGGAGCGCTCCGATGCGCGAACCAGCAACACTCGGTCTACCGAATCAGTACAGACTGCGTATGCCGCGATCCTGCGCAGCGGCTCCAGCATGGTGGTCACGGAGCCAAATTCTCCTCGTGACCCGTTACCGGCGCGGAAAAGAGTCGGATTCCTGACTGATCACTCCCCCCTGAGGCGCAAGTCAGGGTATTGATCCGGGCGGTCACCGAGGTCGATGCGCCCCGAGGCGGGGACCGTGGAGGCATGACTTCCACACCGCATGCCCCGTACAAGCAACTGCGCCGCCCGACCACCGATCGGATGGTCGCCGGGGTGGCCAGCGGCCTCGGCCGTTACTTCGGCGTCGATCCGACCCTGGTCCGCGTCGGGTTCGCGGTCGGCACGCTGCTCACCGGCGGGATCGCCGCGCTGGCGTACCCGATCATGTGGTTCCTGATGCCCGAGGAGCCGGCCACCGCGCCCGCCTGGCCGCACCCGGCGGGCGCCGCGCCGCACGGCCCGGCCTACGGTCCGCCGCAGCCTGCCGGCCCGGCGGCACCCACTCCGCACCCGGCCTGGCCCTTCCCGGCACCGGGCGGCGCACCGGCACCGACCGCGCCGGCACCACCGCACGGCCCGGCACCGACCGCACCGCAGTCCGACCCGGCGCCGACCGTCCCCGCACCGCAGTCCGACCCGGCGCCGCCGACCGCACCGGCAGCGCCGTCCGCTCCCGCGCCGTCGATCGGACCGGACCCGACGACCGAGCCGGCCGTACGACCGGCGACCGTCGACCCGGAGCCGGCGGCCCGGACGACACCTCAGCCGCCGGCCTGAGCCGGCGTCACTCCCACTCGATGGTGCCCGGCGGCTTGCTGGTGACGTCCAGGACCACCCGGTTCACCTCGGCAACCTCGTTGGTGATCCGGGTGGAGATCCGGGCGATCACGTCGTAGGGCAGCCGGGACCAGTCGGCGGTCATCGCGTCCTCGCTGGAGACCGGGCGCAGCACCACGGGATGTCCGTAGCTACGCCCGTCGCCCTGCACCCCGACGCTACGCACGTCGGCCAGCAGTACCACCGGGAACTGCCAGACGTCCCGGTCGAGGCCGGCGGCGCTCAACTCCTGCCGGGCGATGAAGTCGGCCCGGCGCAGCAGGTCCAGCCGCTCCTGGTCGACCGCGCCGATGATCCGGATGGCCAGGCCGGGGCCGGGGAACGGGTGGCGCCAGACCATCGCCTCGGGCAGGCCGAGTTGCAGACCGAGCGCCCGGACCTCGTCCTTGAACAGCGTGCGCAGCGGCTCGACCAGCGCGAACTTCAGGTCTTCGGGCAGCCCGCCGACGTTGTGGTGGCTCTTGATGTTGGCGGTGCCGGTGCCACCACCGGACTCGACCACGTCCGGGTAGAGGGTGCCCTGCACCAGGAACTCCACGTCGCCGTGCGAGGCGATCTCCCGGGCGGCGGCCTCGAAGACCCGGATGAACTCCCGGCCGATGATCTTCCGCTTCTGCTCCGGATCGGTCACCCCGGCCAGCGCGCCGAGGAACCGGTCGGCCGCGTCGACCACCTTCAGCTTGATGCCGGTGGCGGCGACGTAGTCCTTCTCCACCTGCTCGGCCTCACCGGCACGCAACAGGCCGTGGTCGACGAACACGCAGGTGAGCTGGTCTCCGACGGCCTTGTGCACAAGCGCGGCGGCGACCGCGGAGTCCACCCCGCCGCTGAGGCCGCAGATGACCTCCTTGTCGCCGACCTGCTCGCGGATCCGGGCCACCTGCTCGTCGATGATGTTCTCGGGCGTCCAGGTCGGCTCGATCTCGGCGATCTCGTACAGGAAGCGGGTCAGCATCTCCTGCCCGTGCGCGGTGTGCCCCACCTCGGGGTGGAACTGCACGCCGGCCCGCCGACCGGCGAGGTCCTCGAAGGCGGCGACCGGCGCGCCCGCGGACTCGGCGGTCACCGTGAAGCCCTCCGGCGCCTCGGTGACGCAGTCGCCGTGACTCATCCAGACCGGCAGGTCGGCCGGCAGGTCCCGGAGCAGTACGCCGGGGTCGAGCAGGCGGGGACGCAGCGGGGTGCCGCCGTACTCCCGGTTGCCGGTGCGGGCCACCGTGCCACCGAGGGCCCGGGCCATCGCCTGGAACCCGTAGCAGATGCCGAAGACGGGCACTCCCGTCTTGAACAGCCCGTCGTCCACCTGCGGGGCGTCCGGCTCGTAGACGCTCGCCGGCCCGCCGGAGAGGATGATCGCGGCCGGGTTGCGGGCCAGCATCTCGGCCACCGGCATGGAGTGCGGAACGATCTCGGAGTAGACCTTTGCCTCACGCACCCGACGCGCGATCAGCTGGGCGTACTGGGCACCGAAGTCGACCACGAGGACAGGACGCGGCAGGCTCATGTGCAGCAAGCCTACCCACAGTCACCCCCCTCCCCTCCCCCACCCCACCCCCACCCTTCGCCCCGCCGTCGCCCCGCCGATCTTGCACTTCTGGTCGCACATGCGCGGCTTATGCACCCTTTTACCCCGACAGCAACTGCAAGATCGCGGGGGTCAGGGGAGGGCGGGGTGGTGTGGGGGGATGGGTGGGAGGGGGTGGTAGGGGGAGCCCAGTGGGGGGCGGAGGTCGGGGTCGTTCTTGTTGGGCCAGCGGGACATGGCGCGTTCGGCTTGGGCGGTGATGGTGAGGGAGGGGTTGACGCCGAGGTTGGCCGAGACGGCGGCGCCGTCGACGACGTGCAGGCCGGGGTGGCCGTAGACGCGGTGGTACGGGTCGATCACTCCGTCGTCCGGGGTGGCCCCGATCACCGCGCCGCCGAGGATGTGCGCGGTCATCGGGATGTCGAACGGCTCGGTCAGCGCGCCGCCCGGCGTACCGCCGATCTCCTCGGCGAGCAGCCGGGCCGCCCGGTTGCCAGCGGGGATCCAGGTCGGGTTGGGGGTGCCGTGGCCGGGCGCGGCGACCAGTCGAGGGCCCAGCGGCCCGCGCCACAGCCGGGTGGTCAGCGAGTTGTCCGCCGACTGCATCACCAGGGCGATCACCGTACGCTCCGACCAGTTGCGCACCGACAGCATCCGAACGGCCTGCCAGGGGTGCCGGACGAGCTGGCCGAGCCAGCGGCGTACCCGGTGTGGCCCGCCGTCGACCAGCAGGGTCTGGAGCAGCCCCATCAGGTTCGCGCCCCGTCCGTAGCGGACCGGCTCGATGTGGGTCTGCGGATCGGGATGGAACGAACTGGTGATCGCCACCCCCTCGGTGAAGTCCACTCCCCCGGCCCGGGCCCGCCGACGCGGCACCGAGGCGCCGAGGATCGCCTCCGAGTTCGTCCGGGTCAGCTCACCCAGTTTCGGCGAGAGCTTGGGCAGCGCACCGCGCTCCCGCATCTCGTGCAGCAGCCGCTGGGTGCCGAGCGCACCGGCGGCGAAGACCACCTGGTCGGCGTAGCTCACCTGGCGGCGTTTGCGCAGCCAGGCGCCGGTGCGTTCGGTGTGCACCGCGTACCCGTCGCCGGACGGCTGTACGGCGGTCACCGTGGTCAACGGGTGCACCTGGGCGCCGAGCCGTTCGGCCAGCCACAGGTAGTTCTTGACCAGGGTGTTCTTCGCGCCGACCCGGCAACCGGTCATGCAGGCGCCACAGTGCGTGCAGCCGGTGCGCTCGGGGCCGGCACCGCCGAAGTACGGGTCCGCCACCCGCTCCCCCGGCCGTCCGAGGTGCACGCCGACCGGAGTGGGATGGAAGGTGTCCCCCACCCCCATCCGGTCGGCCACCCGCCGCATCGCCCGGTCGGCGGCCGTCACGATCGGGTACGTGGTAACCCCGAGCATCCGCTTCGCCTGGGCGAAGTGCGGGGCGAGTTCGGCCCGCCAGTCGGTGATGTCGCCCCACTGCGGGTCGGCGTAGCAGGCGTCCAGCGGTTCGTACAGCGTGTTGGCGTACACCAGGGAACCGCCGCCGACCCCCGACCCGGACAGCACCAGCACCCCGCCGCCGGCCCGCCGGTCAGCCGCCCGCAGCAGGGTGAGCCGTTGCAGCCCGAAGCAGCCCAGCTTCGGGGCCCAGAGGAACCGCCGCAGCCGCCACGAGGTCTCCGGGAACTCGTCGTCGGCGAACCGACGGCCCGCCTCCAGCACGCCGACCGAGTAGCCCTTCTCGGCCAGCCGCAGCGCGGCCACGCTACCGCCGAAGCCCGACCCGATGACCACCACGTCGTACCGCATGCAGGCATCATTACTCGCGAGTAGCCCCCGCACCAGGACGAATTCCAGGCGATCTTGCAGCGCGAACGCGCCGACTTCGTCGGGCCGGGAGACAACCCCGGAGCCGCACCACGGCGTTCGACCAGTTGTCGCAACCGGTCCATACAATGCGACCGTTCGATGTGAGCGACATTCAAACGGGGAGGCTCAACATGAGAACGGCTCGGCTCGTCATGGCCGCGCTGGTGGCGCTTACGGTCTTCGCGGTCCCGGCGGCGGCGCAGGCCGCGTCCGGCCCGCAGATCCAGTACGCGATCAGCGAATTCGAGGGAAACACCGGCGTCCTGCTCGTCGGCATCCGGTCAGCCGACGGAGTGTCCAAGGTGCACGCCGACGTCAAGAGCAACACCGGCGAGGTCATCGCCTCCACCGACTCGTTCTGGCGCTACCGTGGCGAGCCCGAGGACGAGACCCAGGTGTGGGCCACGCAGGAGCCGTTCATCCTGCCCCAGTTGGGCTACTACCCGGTGGACGTCGAGGTGACCGACACCAACGGCGTCACCACCCGCGTGACGAATGCCGGGAGCTTGGCGTACGTGGTCGTGACGTACATCGACTCGGTCACGGTCAAACCGGCCACGGCGACCTACGAGAGGCGGTCGGTCACCGTGACCGGCGTACTCAAAGGCCGCCAGCCCGGCTCGATGGAAATCCGGCGGGTGGCCGGCGCCCCCATCTCCCTGCTGAACAACGACTGGCACGAGACGACCACCGGCGCGGACGGCAAGTTCACCGCGGCGGTGCCGATCGTCGACGGCGACCGCACGATCTTCGTCAACTACCCGTACGACCCGGCCCGGCCGCATCACCTGTCGTCGTCCTATGACACACCGGTTGTCGCGATCAAGCCGCGCGCGACCAACGTGACCGCGACGGTCTCGGCCAAGAGGGTGAAGGCCGGCGAGTCGGTCACCGTCTCCGGGGCGGCCACGTGGAAGACCCCGGACGGCTGGACGCCGGTCTCCACCGGTCGGGTCAACCTGCTCTCCTGCAACGCTCAGGACATCTGCGATTACCTCGACGGCCAGCCGGTCGCCGCCGACGGCACCTACACGCTGACCGTGACGCCGTACGCGAGCACGACCCTACGCGCCGCCTACTCCGCGCCGGACCGGCCGGACGGTTACCGGGACCCGTACGTGGCTCGCAGCCAGCGGGACGTGGCGATCGCCGTGCTCCAGCCGTCGTCGATCTCGGACTTCACCGCCTCACGCGAGGCGGACGGCAGGGTGCACCTGTACGGGCACGTCCAGTTCCCGGGGCACATGACGCCGGGGACCATTCCGGTCGAGTTTCAATTCTCCGAGACCGGCAGCGGTGATTGGGTCACCGTTGGCGACGACGACCAGTCGTACTGGGACGGCACGGGCTACGAGTTCGAGGGCTGGCTGACCGAGAACCGTTCCGGCTGGTGGCGAGCGCGGTACCCGGGTAACCCGGCCAACTTCCAGGCCGCGACCAGTAAGAAGATCTTCGTGCAGTGACCGTCGGGCCCCCGGGATGACCGGGGGCCCGCCCTCTCCGGATCACCACGATCTACTCCAACCCCTGACGAAAGGTTCCCGACCGTGGATCAGCGCAGTGGGCCTTTCGGCGGCTCAACGCACTCGTGGACGTTGTGGGGAGGGAACCGGAGGTGGTTGACGCTGGTGCTGGCCGGTCTGGTCACCATCGTGGTGATCACGGTGATCGGGGCGGTGACGACGCGGGGCCCCGACGACGAGCAGACGACACCGGCCGCCACCACCGGCAGCCCGAGCACGTCACCCAGCCCCAGCCCCAGCCCGAGCCCGCCGCCGGGGGCCGACATCACCGGCCCGCTCAACCTGCTGCTGGTCGGCATCGACACCCGGGTCAGCGTGCCGGGTTGGGAGCCGCACGCCGACGCCGTGCTCATCCTGCACGTACCAGCCGGTCTGTCCGAGGCGTACCTCTTCTCGCTCCCCCGCGACCTGGTGGTGGACATCCCGGCGTTCGAGCCGGCCGGCTACCGGGGTGGGCGGACCAAGCTCACCAACGCGATGAGCTACGGCAGCCGGGTGCCGGACCGGCCCAAGCGACCGGACCCGGCCCAGGGGTACGACCTGCTGAGCCAGGTGGTCAGCGACTACACCGGGCTGCGCATCGACGCCGGCGCGGTGCTCACCTTCGGCGGCTTCGACAAGCTGGTGGACAGCCTCGGCGGCGTCGACATCGAGGTCGACCAGCGGGTCGTCTCACGACACCGCCAACCGGACGGCAAGCATCGCTCCCCCGGGCCGGGCGTGGGTGGTTACACCGGGCCGCAGATGGTCTACGAACCCGGTGACCGGCACCTCAACGGCTGGCAGGCGCTGGACTACGCCCGGCAGCGCTACCTGCCCGGCGGCGACTACACCCGGCAGCGCCACCAGCAGCAGCTGATCCGGGCACTGGTCGGCAAGATCCTCGACGCGGACCTGGCCCGGCAACCGGAGCGGGTCGAGCAGGTGGTGGCGGCGCTCGGCGACATGCTGGTCTACGTCGGCGGGCGGCGGATCGTGGACTTCGCGTACGCCCTCGGTGGGTTGTCGCCGGAGGCGATCACCCTGGTCGGCCTGCCCGGCGCGGCCGTCGGCCGGGGCGGCTCCTACCGGGGTGAGGAACTGACCCAGGTCGGCCGCCGATTCCTCACCGAACTGCGGGCCGGCCGGGTCGACGCCTTCCTCGCCGACAACCCGAAGCTCAAGGTGCCCTGACCGGCGGTCGGGGTCAGGGCAGGGCGGGCGGGGTGGTGCCGGTCAGCCAGGTGTCGAAGAACGGGCCCAGCGAGCGTCCGGAGATCCGCTCGGCCAGGGCGACGAAGTCCTCGGTGGTCGCGGTGCCGTCGCGTCGCTCGGTGGTCCAGGCCCGCAGCATCTCGAAGAAGGCGTCGTCGCCGACGGTCCGCCGCAGTGCGTGTACGGCCAGCGCACCGCGCTTGTAGACGGCGGAGCTGAACATCTGCCCGGGACCCGGGTCGAGGGTGCGCCGGGTCCAGTCCGTCCCGGCGTACTGGAGCTCGAAGTTGCGCTGAGCGCTCCGCCCGCCGTCGTGCTCCTCCCAGAGCCACTCGGCGTAGCTGGCGAACCCCTCGTTGAGCCAGATGTCGCTCCACCGGGCCAACGCCACGCTGTTGCCGAACCACTGATGGGCGAGTTCGTGGACGACCACGCCGTAGTTCGGCTGACCGCTGCGGAAGAAACCCGGCCCGTAGACCGGCCGGGACTGGGTCTCCAGCGCGTACCCGATCCGCTCGTCGGCGACCACCACCCCGCCGTACGCCTCGAACGGGTACGGCCCGAAGAGGGTGGCCAGGTAGTCGGCAATCTCGCCGGTACGCGACAGCGACCGGGCCTGCGGCCCGGTCGCCGGCATGCCGGTCGGCACGGCGGTGACCAGCGGCTTGCCGTCGTGGGTGGTGGAATCCACCCGGTAGTCGCCGATCACCAGGGTGGTCAGGTAGCTCGCCATCGGCGAACGCTCGGCCCAGCGCCAGGTCGTCCAGCCGGCGGCCGTGGTCCGCTCCCCCGGCACCCCGTTGCTCAGCGCGGCGAGCCCGTCGGGGACCGTCACCTCGATGTCGTAGGTGGCCTTGTCGGAGGGGTGGTCGTTGACCGGGAACCAGGTCGCCGCCGAGTGGGGCTGACCGAGCGCGATCGCGCCGTCGTCGGTGTGCTGGAACCCGCCGCCGCCGAGCACGCCGTCGGTGACCGCCTCCGGTACGCCCGCGTACGTCACCTCGACGGTGAACCGGCTGCCGGTCCCGAGCCCCTGACCCGGCGTGACGACCAGTTCGCCGTCGGCGTGCCGGTGCCGGGCCGGAGCACCGTCCACGGTGACCGAACTGACCTCCAGGCCGGCCAGGTCCAGGTTGAACCGGGACAGTTTCTGGGTGGCGGTCGCCGTGACCTCGGCCCGACCGGTGAGCTGGTCGTCCGCCGGGTCGTACCGCACCGCCAGCCGGTAGTGGTCGACGTCGTACCCGCCGTTACCGCTGCCCGGCACGTACGAGTCGGCGAGGTCCACACTGCCCGGCCGGAACCCGTCGTCGTCTCGCCCGATCCCGGTGCAACTGACCAGGGCGACCGCAGCCACCACCGCGACCGCCACCGCCCGCACCTGCCGCCCTACCACCCTGTTCACCCGCCGAGCCTACCGCCCGGCCGCCGTGCCGATCATGGAGTTGTGGTCGTGGCGATAGACCCGGGAACCGGGACGAACCGGCGACCACAACTCCATGATCGACGCAAGTCAGGGCAGGGGCGTGGGGGGTCAGCGGTCCAGGACCAGGCCGACCTTTTGGAACTCCTTGAGGTCGCGGTAGCCGCACTTGGCCATGGCGCGGCGGAGACCGCCGAAGAGGTTGAGCTGGCCGTCCGGCTCGTCGGCGGGGCCGAAGAGGAGACGTTCCATCGAGCCGATGGAGTCACCGGCGGCCTCGAAGGCACCCCGGGGCAGCGACGGGTGGCTGGCGGCCGAGTGCCACCACGCGCCACCGGCCGGTGCCTCCTCGCAGAGCGACAGCGGCTCGCCGAGCATCACCGCGTCCGCCCCGCAGCCGAGCGCCTTGGCGATGTCGCCGGAGGTACGGATGTCACCGTCAGCGATCAGGTGCACGTACCGGCCGCCGGTCTCGTCCAGGTAGTCCCGGCGGGCCGCGGCGGCGTCGGCGATCGCGGTGGCCATCGGCACCCGGATGCCGAGTACCGACTCGGTGGTGGACCACTCGTCGCCGCCGATGCCGATGATCACGCCGGCCGCGCCGGTCCGCATCAGGTGCAGCGCCGTCTTGTAGTCGGTGCAGCCGCCGACGATGACCGGCAGGTCGAGGTCGGCGATGAACTCCTTGAGGTTGAGCGGTTCGTCGGTGGTCGAGACGTGCTCGGCCGAGACGATGGTGCCCTGGATGACCAGGATGTCGACGCCCGCGTCGAGGATGACCGGGGCCAGCGCCAGGGTGTGCTGCGGGGAGACCCGTACGGCCACCGTGCCGCCGCCCTCACGCAGCTCACGTACCCGCTCGGTGATCAGATCCGGCCGGATCGGCTCGGTGTAGACCTCCTGGAGCCGCTTGGTGGCGCGGGCGTCCTCGCCCAGACCGGCCAGCTCCTCCAGCACCTTGGTCGGGTTCTCGTAGCGGGTCCACAGCCCCTCGACGTTGAGCACGCCGAGGCCGCCGAGCTGCCCGAGCCGGACCGCCGAGGCCGGGCTCATCGTGGCGTCGGAGGGGTGCCCCACGCAGGGGATGCCGAACTGGTACGCGTCCAACTGCCAGCCGGTGGAGACGTCGTCCACGTCCCGGGTACGGCGGCTCGGCACGATGGCGATGTCGTCCAGGTGGTAGCCGCGCTGCGCGGTCTTGCCCAGCCCGATTTCGACCACGTCACGCATGTGGGGCACTCCAGGTGTGTTCGGGGGTGGTGGGAGAGGTCAGCGGGTGTGGTAGTTGGGTGCCTCGACGGTCATCTGGATGTCGTGCGGGTGGCTCTCCTTGAGCCCGGCCGCGGTGATCCGGATCAGCTGGCCACGCTGGTGCAGCTCGGCGATGCTCTCCGCGCCCGCGTACCCCATCGCCGACCGCAGCCCACCGATCAGCTGGTGGGCCATCCGGGACAGCGGCCCCCGGTACGGCACCTGACCCTCGACGCCTTCGGGGACCAACTTCTCGTCGCTGGCCACGTCCTGCTGGAAGTAGCGGTCCTTGGAGTACGACTTCGCCTGCCCCCGCGACTGCATCGCGCCGAGCGAACCCATCCCCCGGTACGCCTTGAACTGCTTGCCGTTGACGAAGATCAGCTCGCCGGGGCTCTCCTCGCAGCCGGCCAGCAGGCTGCCGAGCATCACCGTGTCGGCCCCGGCCACCAGTGCCTTGGCGATGTCGCCGGAGTACTGGATGCCGCCGTCCCCGATCACCGGCACGCCGGCCGGTCGGGCCGCGCGGGCGGCCTCCATGATCGCGGTGATCTGCGGCACGCCGACGCCGGCCACGATCCGGGTGGTGCAGATGGCACCCGGGCCGACGCCGACCTTGACTCCGTCGGCACCGGCGTCGACAAGCGCCTTCGCGCCGGCGTAGGTGGCCACGTTGCCGCCGACGATGTCGAGGGCGACGTCCTTCTTCAGCCGGGCGACCATCTCCAGCACGGCCCGCTGGTGGCCGTGCGCGGTGTCCACGATGAGTACGTCCACGCCCGCGTCGACAAGCGTCCGGGCCCGCTTGTAGGCGTCCTCGCCGACCCCGATCGCGGCGGCCACCCGCAGCCGACCGGCGTCGTCCTTGGTGGCGTTCGGGTACTGCTCGCTCTTGGTGAAGTCCTTGACGGTGATCAGCCCGCGCAGCTTGCCGGCCCCGTCGACGATCGGCAGCTTCTCGACCTTGTGCTGGCGCAACAGGTCCAGCGCCTCGTCCTTGCTCACCCCGACCGGCGCGGTGATCAGCGGCGCCCGGGTCATGATGTCGCGGACCGGCGTGGCCGGGTCGGAGACGAACCGCATGTCCCGGTTGGTGACGATGCCGACCAACTGCCCCTGGGCGTCCACCACCGGCACACCGGAGATGCGGTAGCGCCCGCAGAGCTGGTCGACCTCACGCAGGGTGTCGTCCGGGCTGGCGGTCACCGGGTTGGTGATCATGCCGGACTCGGAGCGCTTCACCAGGTCGACCTGGAGCGCCTGGTCCTCCACGGAGAGATTGCGGTGCAGCACACCGATGCCGCCCTGGCGGGCCATCGCGATGGCCATCCGCGCCTCGGTCACCGTGTCCATCGCGCTGGACAGCAGCGGGATGGAGAGGGTGACGTTACGGGTCAGTCGGGTGAGGGTGTTCACCCGACTGGGCACCACGTCCGACTCGCCGGGTTGCAGCAGCACGTCGTCGAAGGTCAGCCCCAGCGGCACCACCCGGGCCGAGCCGGCGGGCAGCTCGGGCAGGTGGCCGCCCAGCTCGCCAGCATCGATGCCGGCGGAAAGGTCGGTGTGGGGCGAATTCTCCACGATTGCTCTCCTGAGCTGCTCGAACGGGCTTCAGTGAGGGTGGTGTCGGGGGGCACCGGCGAACGCCGGGCGAAGATGCGTCAGCCCCATCGTACCTAGTCGCTCCGGTGGCGCCCGCGTGCGTCGGCCCGCGCGGCGACGGCGGCCCGGAGCCCGGCTTACCCGACGGGGGACGGGCATCGGCGGGTGCTTGGGTCTACGGTGAGGGGGTGCAAGACGAGCCCATGGACCCGTTCACCGGCGACCCGGCCGATCCGGCAGCCGGCCTGGACGATCCCGACCACGACGCGCCGCTCGACCCGCTGACCGACGTCGAACGCCAGGACGTGCTGGAGGATCTCGCCGACCTGGAGATCTACCAGGCGCTACTCGCGCCGATCGGGGTACGCGGGCTCGTCATCGAGTGCGAGGACTGCCGGGAGCCGCACTACTTCGACTGGGACCTGCTCCGCGGAAACCTGCGTCACCTGCTCAGCTCCGGGCGGCCCCGGGTGCACGAGCCGGCCTACGACCCCGACCCGGACCACTACGTCACCTGGGACTACGCGCGCGGCTATGCCGACGGCGTGCACGACACCCTCAGCGAGGGCACCGAGGACGAGGCCACCTCTCGGGACTGACCCGCCCACCTGGCCCCGACCCACCCGGCAGCGGCCCGCGACTCGCGGCCACCGCGCCCGACGCTCAGGCGACCAGGCCGGCGCGGAAGCCGGCGGCCACCGCGTGCGCCCGGTCCCGGGCCCCGAGCTTGCGGAACAGCCGGCGGGCGTGGGTCTTCACCGTGTCTTCGGAGACGAACAGCTCACGGCCGATCTCGGCGTTGCTCTTGCCCTCGGCCATGCCGAGCAGCACCTGCAACTCCCGTTCGGTGAGCCCGACCGTGGACCGGTCGGCGCGGGGCGGCGGGGCGGTCGACTCGGTCCCGGCGTCCGGCTCGGCCGGGTCCTCGCCGCGCTGCACCGGCACCATCGCCGGGCCGCCCGCCGCGTCCGCCGCTGACCAGTTCGGGGAGCTCTCGCCAGCGGGCCGGCCGCCGGCCGCCGGCCGGCTCGGGCTACCCACCGCCGCGGTGTCCCGGGCGGGATCCGCGATCCGGTTCCGGTTGGCCCGTCCGGGGGCGGCCAGCAACAGCAACGCCTTGGCGACCGCGCTGGTCAGGTCATGGTCGACGCCCTGGATCAGGCCGCGGGCTCCGGCGTGGATGGTGGCCGCCGCCGCCTCGGACTCTTCCATCCCGAGCAGCAGCACGGCGGCCTGCGGCGCGCGAGCCAGCACCCGGCGGACGAAGCCGGCGCTGTCGGGGCGGGTCAACGCCGTGTCGGCGAGCACCACGTCGGCGGGACGCTCGGCCAGCCGCAGCATCACCTCGGGATCGGAGACCGCCGTCCGGACAGCACCGGACAGTCCGAGCCGCGCCGCTGCAGAAGTCAAATGCTGTGCAGCGAGCGGCGTCCGAACGCACACAAGAACGGTACGCACAACGATCTCCTCTCCGGAAACGAGCAGACCATGACCGGGCATCCTCGGGAGGAGGTTCCGGGCAATCCTCCCAACTTTTCCGACAGAAAGGGCATATGGCGCAAGTCGCCAGAGCTTTCCGATCAAAAGACGTGTGAGTCCAGAGCGGTCCGGGTACCGAGGGGCTCAGGCCGGGAACGTGCCCTGCGCGGCCCGCCACCCGGAGACCGGCAACAAGCATCTCGCGGTCGCGCGAGAGGAGGGGTGCTGATGTCGAACGTACGTAGACTGCCCGGACCCATCGACGACCTCTGGGACTGGCAACGGCTCGGTGCCTGCCGTGGCCGGGACAGCGCCCAGTTCTTCCACCCGGACGGCGAGCGCGGCTCGTCGCGACTGCGCCGCGAGTCAGGTGCCAAGTCCGTCTGCCGTGCCTGCCCGGTCCGGGCCGAGTGCGCCGCGCACGCCCTGTCCGTACGCGAGCCCTACGGGGTGTGGGGTGGCTTCAGTGAAGCCGAGCGGCTACGACTGCTCGCGGTCGGCTGGGAGGATCTCGCCGACCGCCGACAGAACCGGGTCGACGTCGCCCGGCTGGAGGCCCGGCTGGGCAGCAGCCACCGGTCGACCGTCCCCACCCAACGCAACGTCGCCTGAGCCGGCCCTCCGACGCCGCGTTCCCACCTCGGGGACGCGGCGTCACCGTGCGCCCGGCGACGACGTGTCGGAAACGCCCCGTCGCCGGGGACCCGGCGCCACCCTGCGCCCGGCGTCGTGCGGCCCGGCGTCGTCGTGTGGCCCGGCGTCGTCGTGTGGCCTGGCGTCGTGCGGCCCGGCGTCGTGCGGCCTGGCGACGGCGGGGTGGATCAGGTGACCGTGACGGTGACGGTGTGCCAGCCGGTGGCACCGTCCGGCGCCACGCC
Organism: Micromonospora zingiberis; assembly: GCF_004331455.1. Lineage (GTDB taxonomy): Bacteria > Actinomycetota > Actinomycetes > Mycobacteriales > Micromonosporaceae > Micromonospora > Micromonospora zingiberis. Next base: position 60,652 of record NZ_SJJR01000006.1, on the reverse strand, counting down.
CTGCTCCCGGCCGGTCTGGGTCTCGCCGGTGCGGTCGGTCGCCCGGACCTGGAGGGTGTGCTCGCCGGGGGTCGCCTCCCACCGCCAGGACCACTGCACCCAGGTGTCCACCGAAACCGTCGGCGCCAGTTCCGCCTGCTGCCAGGGCCCTCCGTCGACGCGTACCTCGACCCGAGCGATGCCACGATGCTGCGCCCAGGCGACCCCGGCCACCATTACCGGGCCGGCCGCCGGCCGGTTGCGGGGCCGGGGCGTGTCGATCCGCGACTGCGTCTTCACCGGCCCCTGCGCGGACCAGCCGCGCGGCACCCAGTACGCGTCGAAGTCGGCGAAGCTGGTCAACTCCAGCTCGGTGATCCACTTGCAGGCCGACACGTACCCGTACAGGCCGGGCACCACCATCCGGACCGGAAAACCATGCGCCACCGGCAGCGGCTCGCCGTTCATCCCCACCGCCAGCAGCGCGTCCCGCCCGTCGCGCAGCACCGCGGTCGGGGTGCCGCAGGTCCAGCCGTCGACCGAGCGCCCGACCACCTGGTCGGCCCCGGGTAGCGGTCCCACCTCGTCGAGCAGTTCCTGGATCGGCACGCCGAGCCACCGCGCGTTGCCGATCAGGTTCCCGCCGACCTCGTTGGACACGCAGGCCAGGGTCACGTACCGCTCCACCAGCGGCCGGGCGAGCAGGTCGGCGTAGCTCAGCGTCATCGGATTACGGACCCGGCCGTGGATACGAAGCCGCCAGGTCTGCGGGTCGACCTGGGGCACCACCAACGCCGTGTCGATCCGGTAGAAGCTCTTGTTCGAGGTGACGTAACTGGCCAGGTTCGGGGTGCCCAGGTCAGCCCCGGCCGGCACCGGCCGCGCGGCGGACACCGGGGCGGGCAGCGTGATCGCCTCCCGGGCTGCCGACACCCCACGTCGCCCGGCCAGCCACCGCCCGGCGACACCGCCGACCGCCGCCACCCCGAGCACCACGCCGACTCCGCCGAGAAAGCGCCGCCGCGAATCCGCAGCAACCGACCCGCCGGCCCGCGACACAACCGACCTGCCGGCCGGCGACGCAGCCGAGCCGGGAGCCGGCGACGCAGCTGAGCCGGGAGCCGGCGACGCAGGCGGGCCGGTCGGTTCGGAGTATGCGCCGACACCGGCCGCCGGGGCGGCGCCTGGTGAGGACCAGGGCCAGGGGTCCAGTTCGAGCGGGCCGGCGACGAACGCCCAGAGCGTCAGGCCGCCGACCGCCGCCCCGATCAGCGACGGCAACGCGTCGGCGACATCCGCGCCGGCCCGGGTCAGCGCCGCCATGACGCCGAGCGCGGCGAAGGCGCCGATGCCAACCAGGCCGATCAGCAGCCGCCGGACGGCGAGGACACCCAGCAGGGCGGCGAAACCGCCGAGCAACAGCGCCGTCCCGACCAGCAGGGCAATCTTGTCGTACGTGCCGAACAGCGCGATGCCGAGCTGCTTGACCGGTTCGGGGGCAGTGTCCACCACCAGCCCGCCGACCGCCACGAGTGGCGAGGATCGGGGGCCGGTCAACGCCGCCACCAGTTCAGCGCTGCCGATGGCCGCAGCGGCGGCGGTGACGCCGGCAAGGGCGGCGTACCGGGGTGTCGTACTGCTCACCGACCCAGTGTTTCCGACCGGGCCACCCCGGCGGTAGCCACGTCAGCGTTCCGTAATGTCTCGGCACCGGGCCGCCGCACCGCCCGACACACGCGCGTGGGGCGCACCGTCGTCGACGGTGCGCCCCAGTTTTGCGTACGCCTGGGTCAGAAGCCCGGGCCGTGCTGGTGGCCGTGGCCGTGCCCGTGGCCGTGCCCACCGGCGGCTGCGGCCTCCGGCTCCTTGGGCTTGTCCACCACGAGGCTCTCGGTGGTGAGCAGCAGACCGGCGATCGACGCGGCGTTGGTGACCGCGTTACGGGTCACCTTCACCGGGTCGAGGATGCCGGCGGCGGCCAGGTCGACGTACTCACCGGCGGCAGCGTCGAGGCCGTGGCCCCACTGCTGGCCGGCGACCTTCTGCACCACGACGTAGCCGTCGTGCCCGGCGTTCTGGGCGATCCAGCGCAGCGGCTCGACCAGCGACTTGCGCACGATCGACACGCCGACCTTCTCGTCACCGGTGAAGCCGAGGTCATCAGCGAGCACCGGCAGGATCTGCGCCAGGGCGGCGCCACCACCGGGCACCGTACCCTCCTCGACCGCAGCCTTGGTCGCGGCGATGGCGTCCTCGATGCGGTGCTTGCGCTCCTTCATCTCGACCTCGGTGGCCGCGCCGACCTTGACCACGGCGATGCCACCGGAGAGCTTGGCCAGCCGCTCGGCCAGCTTCTCCCGGTCCCACTCGGAGTCCGAGGCTTCGATCTCCTTGCGGATCTGGGCGACCCGGTCGGTGACCTCGCTGGCCTGTCCGCCGCCGTCGACGATCGTGGTGTTCTCCTTGTCGACCACGATGCGCCGGGCGCTGCCCAGCACCTCCAGGCCGACCTGGTCGAGCTTGTAGCCCAACTCGGGGGCGACCAGCTCGGCGCCGGTCAGGATCGCCATGTCCTGCAGCATCGCCTTGCGGCGGTCACCGAAGCCGGGCGCCTTGACCGCGCAGACCTTGAGGGTCTTGCGGATCGAGTTGACCACCAGGGTGGAGAGCGCCTGACCTTCGACGTCCTCGGCGACGATCAGCAGCGGCTTGTTGTTCTGGAGAACCTTCTCCAGCAGCGGCAGCAGCTCCTCGATCGCCGAGATCTTCTGCGTGGTGATCAGGATGTACGCGTCCTCCAGGACGGACTCCTGCGCCTCCGCGTCGGTGACGAAGTTCGGCGAGATGAAACCCTTGTCGAACTGGAGGCCCTCGGTGACGTCCAGCTCGGTCTGCAGCGCGGAACCCTCCTCGACGGTGATCACACCGTCGCGGCCGACCCGCTCCATCGCCTCGGCGATCAGCTCACCGATGGTGGCGTCCTGCGCCGAGATCGTCGCCACGTGCGCGACCGACTTCTTGTCGGAGACCTCGACGGCCTTGCCGAGCAGCGCCTCGGAAACCTTGGCCGAGGCGGCGTCGATGCCACGCTTGAGACCGGCCGGGTTGGCACCCGCGGTCACGTTGCGCAGGCCCTCGCGGACCATCGCCTGGGCCAGCACGGTCGCGGTGGTGGTCCCGTCGCCGGCGACGTCGTTGGTCTTGGTCGCCACCTCCTTGACCAGCTGCGCACCGAGATTTTGGTACGGGTTGGTGAGCTCGATCTCCTTGGCGATGGTCACGCCATCGTTGGTGATCGTCGGCGCACCGAATTTCTTGTCCAGGACGACGTTGCGCCCGCGCGGCCCGAGGGTGACCTTGACCGCGTCCGCGAGCGCGTTGACACCATGCTCCAGCTGGTGCCGGGCGTCGTCCGAGAAGCTCAGGATCTTCGCCATGAATGTCCCTTCGAAGCGACGTTGCCCCGGCCCGGCGAGCCGGACCGGGGCAACGACACTGATCGGTTGCTTACTTCTCGATGACCGCGAGGACGTCGCGGGCGGAGAGCACCAGGTACTCCTCGCCGGCGTACTTGACCTCGGTGCCGCCGTACTTCGAGTAGAGGACGGTGTCGCCGACCTTGACGTCGATCGGCACGCGGTTGCCCTTGTCGTCGATCCGGCCCGGGCCGACAGCGAGGACGGTGCCCTCCTGCGGCTTCTCCTTGGCGGTGTCGGGAATCACGATGCCCGACGCCGTGGTGGTCTCAGCCTCGTTCGCCTGGACCACGATCCGGTCCTCGAGCGGCTTGATCGCAACCTTGGTCGCGGTAGTCACGGGCATACCCTCCTGGGGTACTTGGTTTCGTTACCGGTCGGCACGCCGACCAGCGTCAATCTGCCACATGCCACCGGGCGGGGCCGTCGTCGCGGGTGCCGGTCCGCCTGGCGTTCAACCCCCGGACACCAGGCCCGGAAGTTGGCACCCTCAGGGTGAGAGTGCTAATCGCAGGTTATTCCTCGGCTAGCACTCCGTCAAGGAGAGTGCCAACGGCACACTCTCGTGTCGCTGTCCCTGCACCCTCTTCCCCGCCACCCCGGCACCACGATCACCGCGCTTTCAGCCTCTGCTCCTGCCACCCCGTCTCCACGGTCGCCGCGCTTACGCCCTCTTCCGCCATCCCTTCTCCACTCTCGCGCCAGGGATTACCGCAACACGCCGGTTCTCCCTTCCGCCCGGCCACCCGATTCCCTACGTTGCGGCACGACCACACCACGGAGGGAGACGAAATGGTCGACGTGCCGACCCTGGGGTTTCTGCGCGACCAACTGCGCCGAGCCCGCCAGCTGCGCGGACTCACCCAGGAGGAGCTGGGCAAAATGATCAGTTACGCGGCCTCCTCGGTGAGCGCGATGGAGACCGGCCAGAACCAGGTCAGCCCCGACTACCTGGCCCGGTTCGACAAGGTGCTGGAGACCGGCGGCCTCTTCGTCGGGATGCTGGAGCTGATCCGGCTACACGCCGAGCCCGACTGGTTCCGCCCGTGGGGCGAGATCGAACGGGAGGCCGTCGCGCTGCGCTGGTGCGACCCGACGGTGGTCCCCGGCCTGCTCCAGACCGAGGCGTACGCGCGGGCCATGCTCCGGGTTGCCACGTTGCTCACCGAGGAGCAGGTCGAGAAGCGGGTACTGGCCCGGCTGGCCCGACAGGACGTGCTCACCCGCGACGATCCGCCGCAACTCGTCGCGCTGCTGGACGAACAGGTGCTGCGGCGGCAGGTCGGTGACCGGACGACCATGCGCGAACAACTCGCCCACCTGCTGGCCGTCGCGGCGCGGCCACACATCCAGGTACGGATCGTGCCGGCCGACGCCCCATGGCACACCGGACTGTCCGGCCCATTCATCCTGGCCCGGCTCCCCGACGGCGCCGAGGTGGCGCACCTGGACAACCAACTCCGGGGGCAGACCGAGGACAGCCCGAACGGCCTTGCCAGCCTGGGACGGCGTTGGGAGACTGTGGCCGGTGAGGCGCTGCCGCGCCGGCAGTCCGCCCGCCTGATCGAGGAAGTGGCGAAGTCATGGACCTGACCCGCGCCGTCTGGCGCAAGTCCAGCCGCAGCAACAACAACGGTGGTGCCTGCGTCGAGGTCGCCGACAACCTGCCCGACCTGGTCGCCGTACGCGACAGCAAGGACCCGACCGGCCCGGTACTCGCCTTCACCCCCACCACCTGGCGCGCCTTCGTCACCTCCCACCGCCCCACCCCCTGACCAGAACGTCCGCGCGTGACCAACCCCGTCCCGCCGGAACGGCGGTAACCCGCGCCCCGGCATACCACCGTTCCGCCAAAACCGTGACCATCAACCATCGACCGACCCTGCCCACCCCCGACCGACGGGCCGTGCGGCAGAGCGGGCCGTGCGGCAGAGCGGGCCGTGCGGCAGAGCGGGCCGTGGGGGTAGGCCCCGCCCAATAGGCAGACCGACGGCCAGACGAACCATCACCGTCCCGCCGAACTGGCCGCAACCCAGGCACCGGAATACCACCGCTCCACCGAAACCGTGACGATCACGCATCGGCCGGCAGCGCCTGTCTCGGACGAGTGGGCCGGACCGGTGGCCAAGCCGAGGGGCAGGCCGAGGGACGGACTGGTGGACCGTGGGCTGAGCCGGGCCGAGGGGCAGGCCAAGGGACGGAGGGCCCGGCACCGTTCCGCCGGAGTGGCGGTAACCCCGGCACCGGAATACCGCCATTCCAGCGAAACGGTGACGATCACACATCGGCCGGCGGCGCCGGGCGGCGGCGGGTGGGGTGGGGGTGGGGCGGGAGAATGGGTGGGTGGATCTGGAGCAGCTTGCGGCGTTGCGTACCGCCGAGGGGTCTGCCGCGCTCGACGCGGCCGCTCGGGTGGCCGGCGGTGATCCGCTGACCGCGGCGGCCACGCTCCGCTCGGCCGGGGTACCGGCCGGGCTGGCGGCGGCGGCACTGACCCAGGCGGAGCTGCGCCGCCGGGCGGTCGGCAAGTTCGGGCCGGCGGCGGACAGCATGTTCTTCACCCGGCCGGGCCTGGAGCAGGCCACCCGCGAGGTGGTCGCCCGGCGCCGCGCCCACCGGCTACGCGCCGCCGGGGTGACCAGCCTGGCCGACCTGGGCTGCGGGCTGGGGGCCGACGCACTCGCCGCCGCCCGTGCCGGCATCCGGGTGTACGGCGTGGAGGCCGACCCGCTCACCGCCGCGCTGGCCGAGGCGAACGCCCAGGCCGCCGGGCTGGCCGAGCTTTTCACCGTCGAGTGCGGCGACGCGACGGCGTTCGACGTGACCCGGGTCGAGGCGGTGTTCTGCGATCCGGCCCGCCGCCGGGCCGGCACCGGCCGGCGGATCTTCGACCCGAACTCCTACTCGCCGCCGTGGGACTTCGTCACCGACCTGGCGGTGCGGGTGCCGTACACGGTGGTGAAGGTCGCTCCGGGTCTCGACCATGCCCTCATCCCACCCGGCGCCGAAGCCGAGTGGGTCAGCGTCGACGGCGATCTGGTCGAGGCCGCACTCTGGTGCGGCCCACTAGCCGACACCCCCCGCCGCGCGACCGTGTTGAAGGAAGGGCCCCCTGTTAACGCCTCCGGTAGTAAAGGGGCCCCTTCTTATCACCTCGCCGACGGCCCGGCCGTCCACCAACTCGTCGGATCCGGCCGGGACGAGGCACCCGTCGGGCCGGTACGCCGCTTCGTCTACGACCCGGATCCAGCGGTGGTACGCGCCCACCTGATCGCCGAGCTGGCCACCGACCTGGACGCCACGCTGGCCGATCCGAGCATCGCCTACCTCTACGCCGACGTGGCGAAGCCGACGCCGTACGCCCGCTGCCTGGAGGTGACCGACGTGCTGCCGTTCTCGCTCAAGCGACTGCGTGCGCTGCTGCGGGAGCGCCGGATCGGCCGGGTCGAGATCCTCAAGCGTGGCTCCGCGCTGGAGCCCGAACGGCTCCGGCGCGACCTGCGCCTGACCGGCGACCAGCCGGCGAGCCTGGTGCTGACCCGGGTGGCCGCAGCCCCGACGGTGCTGGTCTGCCAGCCGATCACCTGACCCCAGCCACCCCGACGCCCGACCACCGGGGACCACGGCACCGGCAGCCTCGGTGAGGGAAAGCCGCTGGCCTGGGTGCCGGGGCGGGGTTAGGTTGGCGGCCATGACGGGACGGGGTACGCCGGCGACGGTGTTGCTGGCGAAGCGGAACATCAGCCATCGCACCCATCCCTACGACGTCTCAGCGGAGTCGCCGAACTACGGGGCGCTGGTCGCCGCCGCGCTCGGCGTGTCCCCGGAGCGGGTTTTCAAGACCCTGGTGACCGAGGTGGACGGGAGCCTCACCGTGGCGGTCGTGCCGGTCACCGGCGAGTTGGACCTCAAGGCCCTCGCCGCAGCCGTCGGTGGCAAGCGGGCCACGCTGGCCGAACGCGGGGCGGCCGAACGCGCCACCGGCTACGTACGCGGCGGCATCAGCCCGTTGGGGCAGCCCAAGCGGCTACCCACGGTGCTCGACTCCTCCGCCCTGGCCCACGCCACGGTCTATGTGTCGGCGGGCCGGCGTGGCCTTCAGGTCGAGTTGGCGCCGGCGGACCTGGTCGCCCTGACCGGCGCCCGGACCGCGCCCCTCGCCGCCGGCTGACCGTCGACAACCGCCTCACCTGGAGTCTGACCAGCCACATTGCCGGCTGGGGCCGCTGGCGTGGCAACCGCAAGTCGGCGGCGTTGCCGAATTGTTACTGCGGACAACAAACTCGCGACCACCATGCCCTTGTGCCGGCGTGTGACGCGGAATACGTTGCCGGGCACAACAAAAGAACGCACCGACACACCGACACCCTTCCCCCACTCTCGAAAGGACCCTGCACATGCGCAAGGGCTTCCTCGCCGTCGGCGCTGCGGGTCTGTTGACCCTTGGCAGCCTGACGGCCTGTGGTAACGAGTCCGGTGGCGACCAGGCCGGCTCCGACAAGACCCCGAAGATCGGCGTGATCCTGCCGGACAGCAAGTCCTCGGTTCGCTGGGAGAGCGCGGACCGTAAGTTCCTCAAGGAAGCGTTCGACGCGGCCGGCGTCCTGTCGGACATCCAGAACGCGCAGGGCGACAAGAACGCCTTCCAGACCATCGCCGACCAGATGATCACGGGCGGTGTCACCGTCCTGATGATCGTCAACCTGGACTCCGGCACCGGCAAGGCCGTCCTCGACAAGGCCAAGTCGCAGGGTGTCGCCACCATCGACTACGACCGCCTCACCCTCGGCGGCTCGGCGGAGTACTACGTCAGCTTCGACAACGTGGCCGTCGGCAAGCTCCAGGGCGAGGGCCTGGTCAAGTGCCTCACCGAGGCTGGCGTCCAGAAGCCGGCGATCGCGTACCTGAACGGCTCGCCCACCGACAACAACGCGACCCTGTTCAAGGAGGGCTACGACTCGGTCCTCAAGCCGAAGTTCGACGCCGGCGAGTACACCCAGGTCGCCGACGACTCCGTGCCGGACTGGGACAACGCGCAGGCCGCGACCATCTTCGAGCAGCAGCTCACCAAGGCCAGCGGCAAGATCGACGGGGTGCTCTCCGCGAACGACGGCCTCGGCAACGCCGCCATCTCGGTGCTGAAGAAGAACAACCTCAACGGCAAGGTCCCGGTGACCGGCCAGGACGCCGACCCGCAGGCGCTCCAGAACATCCTCGCCGGTGACCAGTGCATGACCGTCTACAAGGCGGTCAAGAAGGAGGCGGACGCCGCCGCCGAGCTGGCCATCGCACTGGCCAAGGGCGAGCGCAAGACGACCGGCCAGACGGTGAAGGACCCGGAGGGTAACCGGGACGTGCCGGCCGTGCTGCTCGCCCCGGCGGCGATCTACAAGGACAACGTCAAGGACGTCATCGCCGACGGCTACGTGACCAAGGAACAGATCTGCACCGGCGACTACGCCAAGCTCTGCACCGACGCGGGCATCAGCTGACCTGACCCCGCCAAGGCGGCGCCGCCCGGCACGGCAACCCCGTGCCGGGCGGCGCGACGCCGCTGGACGGGCCCCGATCTCCCTCCGCGAATAAGGAGAACCCCGTGTCCGCGACCCCACTGCTGGAGCTACGCGGGATCGACAAGAGTTTCGGTCCCGTCCAGGTGCTGCGTGACGTCGCCTTCGCCGCCTACCCGGGTGAGGTGACCGCGCTCGTCGGCGACAACGGCGCCGGCAAGTCGACCCTGGTCAAGTGCATCAGCGGCATCCACCCCACCGACGCCGGTGAGTTCGTCTTCGACGGCCGGCCGGTGACCATCAACAGCCCGCGCGACGCCTCCTCGCTCGGCATCGAGGTCGTCTACCAGGATCTCGCGCTCTGCGACAACCTCGACATCGTGCAGAACATGTTCCTCGGGCGGGAGAAGCGCAGCGGCATCGTCCTGGACGAACCGACGATGGAGCAGATGGCCGCGGAGACCCTGGCCGGGCTCTCCGTACGCACCGTCAAATCCCTGCGCCAGCACGTCTCCAGCCTCTCCGGCGGCCAGCGCCAGACCGTGGCGATCGCCAAGGCGGTGCTCTGGAACAGCAAGCTGGTGATCCTGGACGAGCCGACCGCCGCGCTCGGCGTCGCGCAGACCGCCCAGGTACTCGAACTGGTCCGCCGGCTGGCCGACAACGGTCTGGCCGTCGTCCTCATCTCACACAACATGAACGACGTCTTCGCCGTCTCCGACCGCATCGCCGCGCTCTACCTCGGCCAGATGGTCGCCCAGGTGAGGACCACCGATATCACCCACGCCCAGGTGGTCGAGCTGATCACCGCCGGTCGTTCCGGCGGGCTCGGACTCGCCGCCGACACGGGCGCCAACGGCAACGGCGCGGCGCCGTCCGACAGCACCACGGGAGGCGTCTCATGAGCGCGCACCAGCGAGCGAATCAGCACCGCCGGAACAATGCCGGCCCGCAGCGCAGCGGAGGGATGGCATGAGCACCACCGCCGTCACGCAGGAGGGGCCGGCCGCCGTCGCAGCGGCACCCACCGTCGGCAACCACGTCCGCGACTACTGGCGGCGGGTACGCGGCGGGGACATCGGCGCGCTGCCCGCCGTCGCCGGGCTGCTCGTCCTCTGCACGATCTTCTCGATCATGCGGCCGTCGTTCCTCACCGCCGGCAACTTCGCCAACCTGTTGACCCAGGGCGCGGCAGTCACGCTGATCGCGATGGGCCTGGTCTTCGTGCTGCTGCTCGGCGAGATCGACCTGTCGGCGGGTTTCGCCAGCGGCGTCTGCGCGGCGGTGCTGGCCAACGTGGTCACGGTCATCGGCTACCCCTGGTACGTCGCGGTGCTCGCCGCCGTGCTCACCGGCGTGGTGATCGGTACCGCGCTCGGTTTCCTGGTCGCCAAGATCGGCATTCCGTCGTTCGTGGTCACCCTCGCCGGCTTCCTCGCCTTCCAGGGCGTGGTGCTGCTGCTGATGGAGGAGGGCCGGAACATCTCGGTCCGCGACCCGGTGCTGGTGGCGATCGCCAACAACAACCTGCCGCCGGCGCTCGGCTGGGCGCTGGCCGCGTTCGCCGTCGCCGGGTTCGCCGCGGTGCAACTGCTCCGCTACCGCAAGCGGGCGGCGCGTGGCCTGATCAACGACCCGCTGACCGTGGTGCTGGGTCGCATCATCATGCTGGCTCTCGTCCTCGGCCTCGCCGTCTACGTGCTCAACCTGGAGCGCAGCCGCAACGTGCTGATCACCTCGCTCAAGGGTGTGCCGATCGTCGTGCCGATCATCGCCGTACTGCTGGTGGTCTGGACCTTCGTGCTCAAGCGGACCAGCTATGGCCGGCACATCTACGCGGTCGGCGGCAACAAGGAGGCCGCCCGCCGGGCCGGCATCAACGTGGACCGGATCCGGATCTCGGTCTTCGTGATCTGCTCTACGATGGCGGCGATCGGCGGTATCGTCGCCGCGAGCCGAGCCAACTCCGTCGACCCGAACACCGGTGGCAGCAACGTGCTGCTCTACGCCGTCGGCGCGGCGGTGATCGGCGGCACCAGTCTCTTCGGCGGCAAGGGTCGGGTCCTCGACGCGGTCCTCGGTGGCGCCGTGGTGGCGGTGATCGCCAACGGCATGGGCCTGATGGGTTACAGCTCCGGCGTCAAGTACGTGGTCACCGGCGTGGTGCTGCTGCTCGCGGCCAGCGTCGACGCGTTGTCCCGACGACGGGCCTCGGCCACCGGAAACCGCTGAACCGCACCACCGAAAGTAGTAAGCCCCGATGCGCGTAGGACCCAGCCAGGACGAGATCCGCCGGCAGAACCTCGGCGCGCTGCTGCGCTACGTGCATCTGCACGGCGCAACCACACGCGCCGAGTTGACCAACGTGCTGGGGCTGAACCGGAGCACCATCGGCGCGCTCACCGCCGACCTCGCCGCGGCCGGCCTGGTGACCGAGGGGGCGCCGAAGGAAACCGGCCGGGCCGGGCGACCGTCGCTGGTCGTCCGGCCCGAGTCGGAACGGATCTTCGCGTACGCGTACAGCATCGAGGTGGACCGGCTACGGGCCGCCCGGGTCGGGCTGGGCGGCGCGGTGCTCGACCGCCGGGAGTTGGACCGGCCGCGCGGTCTCACCGCCGCGGAGGCCGCACCGCTGCTGGCCGGGGTGGTCAAGGAGATGCGGCAGGCGCTGCCGAACGGCGCGGTCTGCGTGGGCGCCGGGATCGCGGTCTGCGGCATGGTGCGCCGCGACGACGGCCTGGTCCGGCTCGGGCCGGCGACCGGTTGGGTGGACGAGCCGATCGGCGCGGCGCTCGGCGCCGAACTCGGTGTCGACGTGCCGGTCAGCGTCGGGAACGTGGCCGACGTGGCGGCCTTCGCCGAACACGCGCGCGGGACGGCGGCCGGCTGCGACAACGTCATCTACCTCTACGGGGACGTGGGCGTCGGCGCCGGGATCATCGCCGGCGGCCGGCGGTTGACCGGACACGGCGGATACAGCGGCGAGGTCGGGCACATGGTGGTGGTCCGGGACGGGGCGCGCTGCGAGTGCGGCAACCGGGGCTGCTGGGAGACCGAGATCGGTGAGCACGGCCTGCTCCGCGCCGCCGGCCGCTCCGACGCCCGGGGCCGCGAGGCACTGCTGGAGGTCTTCGACGCCGCCGACCGGGGCGACGCCCGGGCCCAGACGGCGGTACGCCAGGCCGGCGACTGGCTCGGCTTCGGCGTGGCCAACCTGGTCAACATCTTCAACCCGGAGATGGTCATCTTCGGTGGCACGATGCGCGACCTGTACCTGGCCGCCGCCGCGCAGGTACGCAGCCGGCTGAACTCCAACGGGCTGCCCGCCTGCCTGGAGCACGTCCGGCTGCGTACGCCCACGCTCGGCACGGACGCCCCGCTGATCGGCGCCGCCGAACTGGCCTTCGACAGACTGCTCGCCGACCCGCTCGACGTCGGCTGACCAGGTCGGGAACATCGCCGCTGAGGTGGTTTCCCGAAGGATGAACTGATCGGCCCAACGATCCGTACCAGTGGGCGGACGGGCAGCCAGCGGGGTGCGGACGCCCGTCGGGCAGATGATCGGTTCTCGACCGAGGAGGCACCGCAGAGATGGCACCGCTGGATTCCGCTCGTCACCGGCAGGGCAACCGGTCCCGTCGCTTGGCGGTGCTGCTCACCACGATTGCCGCGGCCCTCATCGCGCTGCCCGGGGCAGCGATGGCCGCGCCCGCCGGTCAGCAGCTCGCCGCCGCCGACCAGGCCCTGCTCGACGGCGTACGGCTGGCCGGGCTCTGGGAGATGCCGGCTGGGCAGATGGCCGCCGAGAAGGGCCAGTCACGGGTGGTCCGGGAGGTCGGCGCGGAGATCGCCCGGCAGCACGAGGAACTGGACCGACTCACCGTGGAGGCCGCCAACAAGCTCGGCGCGACCATCCCGAACGCGCCGTCCGCGCAGCAGCAGGTCTGGCTGACGGAGATGAAGAACGCCACCGGCGCCCAGTTCGACCAGATCTTCGTCACCCGGCTCCGGGTCGCCCACGGCTCGATTCTCCCGGTCGTCACCGCGGTCCGGGGCAGCACCCGCAACGACGTCATCCGCGAACTGGCCAACGCCACCAACAAGTTCGTCAGCGACCACATGCTGATGCTGGAGAGCACCGGCCTGGTGCGGTACGCCGAACTGCCGCCGGCCGTGCTGCCCGCACCCGGCGACGACGGCCTGATCGCCGCCGCGTCGGCCAACACCGGCCCGCAGATGGGCATCAGCAACACCCTGATCTGGGTGATCTTCCTCGGCGCCATCGGCACCGGCGGTTTCCTCAGCTACCGCCTGCTCCGCCGCAACTAGTCCAGCGCGACCGATGCCCACCCGTACCCGAGCGGCGGTCCTGCTCGGGCTGATCCTGGCCACCCTGTGCGCCGCCCTGGGCCCCACGAGCCCAGCGGCGGCGCACGCCGTCGTGGTCGCCACCACGCCGCAACGGGACGAGGTGCTCGGCTACGCCCCGCGCGAGGTGCTGGTCACCTTCAGCGAGCCGATCGCCGCCGTGCCCGGCCGGGTGCAGGTGCTCGCCCCCGACGGCAAGCGGGTCAACGTCGGTGACCCGGAGGTACGCGACGGCACCATGCGGATCGCGCTGCGGGCGGCCGACCGTCCACTCGGCACGTACCTGGTCAGCTACCGGGTCGTCTCGGCGGACAGCCACCCGATCTCCGGCAGCTTCACCTTCGCCGCCGGAGCGCCCTCGGCGACCCCGCCGGTGCCGGCCGACGCCGCCGTCGAGTCACCGGCCGGAACCCTGGTGCCGGCCGCGAAGTACCTCGGCTACCTGGGCCTGCTGCTGGCCGTCGGCCCGCCGCTGCTCGCGGCGACCCTCTGGCCGCGTCGGCGGTCCCGGCGCGGGGCAACGGTCATGGCGCTGGTCGGGCTCGGTCTGGTCGCCGCCGCCACGGTGGGCACCTGGGTCGGGCAGGCCGCGCAGGTGGTCGGCGCCCCGGTGGGCCGGCTGTCCATGGCGGACCTGCGGGCGGTCGCGGACACCGACATCGGGTTGGTGCTGGCCGTACGTCTGGCACTGGTCTGCCTCGCCGCCGCCCTGCTGCCGACGGTCACCCGGGGCACCGCCGGACGCTGGCGGGCCGGTGCGCTGGCGGCGGTGGGCCTCGCCGGGCTGGTCACCTGGCCGCTCGCCGGGCATCCGGTCGCCGCACCGGTGCCGCCGGTGAGCATCATGCTGACCACCGTGCACGTCGCCGGGGTCACCGTGTGGCTCGGCGGCCTGCTCACCCTGACCGTGTTCCTGCTCCGGGGCACCCACGAGCGGGTCCTCGCCCGGATCCTGCCGGTCTGGTCGAGGTGGGCCACCCTGGCGGTCGCCTGGCTCGTGACCGCCGGGATCATCCAGGCCGCGATCGAACTCGGCCGGCCGTCGGCGCTGCTGGGCAGCACGTACGGGCGGCTACTCGGCGCCAAGGCCGCGCTGCTGGCCGTGGTCCTGGTCGTGGCCGCCGGGCAGCGGCGCCTGATCCGTCGCCGGGCCGCCGCCGGTCAACCCCGCCGGGTCGCCCGGGCGGCCGGAGTCGAACTCGCGGTGACCGCGGTGATCCTGGCGCTGACGGCGATGCTCGTGCAGACCCCACCGGGTCGTACGGCCGGTACGGTCGCCGCCGGTGTGGCCCGGGAGGGCGTCGCGCAGTCGCTCACCACCGACCTGTTCACGCTCCAGTTCGACATCTACCCGGCCGCCGCCGGCACCACGAACAGCCTGCACGCCTACGTCTACACCCCGCAGGCGAAGGAGTTGCCGGTCGCCGAGTGGACGATCACCGCCGCGTTGCCGGAGGCCGGCATCGAACCGATCACCGTCGACGTCCTCGCGCTGGAACCGCACCACGGCAGCGCCGCGATCCACTTTCCGGTGGCCGGTGAGTGGACCCTGCGCATCGCCGCCCGGACCAGCGAGATCGACCGGTCCACCGCCACCACCACGGTGACCATCCGCTGACCGGCGGCGGCGACTCAGCGGTCGACCTGGGTGAAGTCCCAGGAGTGCGGTGGGCGGGCGAGCAGCATCACCGGCGGTTCGGGCAGCGGCCGGGGGCTGCTCCGCCACTTGGAGATCACCACCACCCGATGGTCCGTGGACGAGAAGACCTCGCTGGACAGGTGCAGCGGGTCATGCTCGAACTCGGGTAGGGCGCTGTCGCAGACCCAGGTGATCAGATCGGCGAGCGCGTACGACTCGGCCCGCGCCTCCCACATCCGTACGATCACGTCGACGTCCTCCCTCAGACGCTGACCGTGGTCAGCGGCATGGCCGAATCCGCCGGCAGATCCAGCCGGCTCGGCGCGACACCCGAGGCGACCAGGTGTGCGCCGAGCGCGGCCACCATCGCGCCGTTGTCGGTGCACAACCCCGGCCGGGGCACCCGTACCCGGATGCCGTGCCGGGCCGCGCGCTGCTCGGCCATCGCCCGCAGCCGCGAGTTGGCCGCCACTCCCCCGCCGATGACCAGGGTCTCGATGCCGCTGGTCCGGCAGGCGTCCAACGCCTTGGCGACCAGCACGTCACAGACCGCCTCCTGGAAGGACGCGGCGACGTCGGCGACCGGGACCGGCTCACCGGCCCGCTGCCGGGCCTCCACCCAGCGGGCCACCGCGGTCTTGAGCCCCGAGAACGAGAAGTCGTAGCGGTGTGCGGCGAGATCCTTGGCGGCGGTCAGCCCGCGCGGGAAGGCGATGGCCGCCGGGTCACCGGCCCGGGCCTCCCGGTCGATGTACGGCCCGCCGGGGAACGGCAGTCCGAGCAGTCGGGCGATCTTGTCGAACGCCTCACCGGCCGCGTCGTCGATGGTGGCACCGAGTGGCGTCACGCCCCGGGCCAGGTCGTCGACCAGGAGCAGGGAGGAGTGCCCGCCGGAGACGAGCAACGCGACCGCCGGTTCGGGCAGCGGGCCGTGTTCCAGGGTGTCCACGGCGACGTGCGCGGCCAGGTGGTTGACCCCGTACACCGGCTTCTCGGCGGCGACCGCGTACCCCTTGGCGGCGGCCACCCCGACCAGCAGCGCGCCGGCCAGGCCGGGGCCGGCGGTCACCGCGATCGCGTCGATGTCGGCGAGGGCCACCCCGGCCTCGGTCAGCGCCCGCTGCATGGTCGGCACGATGGCCTCCAGGTGCGCCCGGCTGGCCACCTCGGGCACCACCCCGCCGAACCGGGCGTGCTGGTCCACGCTGGAGGCGAGCGCGTCGGCGAGCAGCGTGTGACCCCGCACGATGCCGACACCGGTCTCGTCGCACGAGGTCTCGATGCCGAGGATCAGTGGTTCGTCAGCCATGGCAGTCTCAGTCCTGGATGCGCTGCATCACCAGCGCGTCGGTGTTGCTCGGTTGGTAGTAGCCCCGGCGCACGCCGATCGGTTCGAACCCGTAGCCGGCGTAGAGCCGCTGGGCCGGCGCGTTGTCCGCGGCGACCTCCAACAGCACGGCCCGTACGCTGCGCTGCCCGGCCTCGGCGAGCAGCGCCTCCAGCAGGAGCCGCCCGATCCCCCGGCGCTGCGCGTCCCGGCGCACCGCGATGTTCTGCACCCACGCCTCGTCCGGCGACGCGACGGCGAGCCCCGCGTAGCCGAGCACCAGGCCGTCGTCGTCGGTCGCGATCCGGTAGAAGTGCCGATTGGCCAGTTCGTTCCAGAACATCGCGGCGGACCACTGCTCGGCGCCGAAGAGATCCGCCTCGATGGCCAGCACCTCGTCGATGTGCCACCAACGGAACGGGGCGAGGCGCACCGCGCTCACGGCAGGACCGGCTTCCGCGCGGTCGCCGCCACGGCGTCCGGACGGCGCAGGTAGAGCGGGGTCAGCGGGTCACCGGGGGCACCGGCCCGGATCCGCTCGGCGGCCAGGGTGGCGAGCGCGTTCGCGTCCGGGTATCGCGGCTCGGGCCGCAGGGGCAGCCCCAGGGTGTCGGCGTACCGGTGCGCGCCGTCGCCGACCGCGACGGTCACCGACAGCGCCCGGGCCCGCTCGGCGGCGACCAGCGGCGTGCCGACCTCCGGCCCGACGAGGCGCTGACCCGCGCCGTCGTAGATCGCCCAGTAGACCTCCCGGCGCCGCGCGTCGCTCGCCGCCAGCACCGGCTCGCCGGCCGCCGCCGGGTAGCCGATGGCGTCGAGTGAGCAGACGCCGTACGCCGGAATGTCGAGCACCTGGCCCATGGTGGCGGCGGTGACCAGCCCCACCCGCAGCCCGGTGAACGGGCCGGGGCCGAGGCCGGCGACGATCGCGCCCAGGTCGGTCGGCCGGGCACCGACGTCGGCGAGGACCGCGTCCACCTGTGGCGCGAGCAGCTCGCCGTGCGCCCGGGCATCGACCGTGCACCGGTGCGCCCGGGTCACCACGCCACTCGCGGTGACCTCGACGAGCGCCGCGGTCACCGCCGGGGTCGAGCTGTCCACCACCAGTACGAGCACAATGAGCCAGCCTAGCCGCACCCCTCCCGTGCCGCGTCACGCCCGCCCACCCGAGTCGATCGAGGTCGGCGACGGTGGGTACAGCTACCGGGTGGTGCCGCTGGTGCGGGTGGAGTCGACCGAGCCGGGCGCAGCCGAGTTGCTGCGCCGCTACCGCAGCCGTGCGACCGGCTGACCGCTCAGCCGGCCGATCGTTCCCAGTCGATGGTGGGCCGACCGGCGTCGGCGAGCGCCTTGTTGGCGGCGCTGAACGGCCGGCTGCCGAGGAAGCCGCGCGGGTTCATCGGGCTCGGGTGCCCCGCTTCCAGCACGACGTGCTGCGGGTTGCTGATCAACGCCGCCTTCTTGCGCGCGTAGCCGCCCCAGAGCAGGAACACCACCGGGGACTCCTGGGCGTCGAGGGCGTGGATGGTGGCGTCGGTGAACTCCTCCCAGCCACGGTTGGCGTGCGAGCCGGGGCTGCCCTGCCGCACGGTCAGCACCGAGTTGAGCAGCAGCACGCCCTGCGCCGCCCAGCCGTCCAGGTTGCCGCTGCGCGGCTTGGGCACGCCCAGGTCCTCGCCCAACTCCTTGAAGACGTTGCGTAGCGACGGCGGCACGGACACCCCTTCGCGCACGCTGAAACTCAGCCCGTGGGCCTGGCCGGCGCGGTGGTAGGGATCCTGGCCGAGGATCAGCACCCGGCAGGCCGACGGCGCGCACAGCCGGTAGGCCGAGAAGAGGTCCTCGACCGGCGGGAAGACCGTGCCGGTGGCGTACTCCTGGGTGACGAACTCGCCCAGTGCGGCCGTGCGGGCCGGGTCGAGATGCGGGGCGAGCACCACCCGCCACTCCTCCGGTAGCAGCGCCAACAGATCCAGGGTGGCAACGTCGTCGGGCATCAGCGGCCTTTCACCGATCAGATGTGTCCCGGGCACTGTAGGCAGTGGGTACGACAGCCCTCAGCCCAGGGCGGTCAGCCGCTGCGCCCAGTCGCCACCGACCGGCTCCAACTCGGCGATCCGGGTGTCGTCGTCCCGCCGGTCGAGCCGGATCCGCAGGTGCGCCTCGGCCAACTGCTCGACCATCCCGGCGCCCCACTCGACCACGGTCACCGACTCGTCGACCGAGGCGTCCAGGTCGAGATCGTCGATCTCGGCCCGGGGGTCGGTGGCGTCACCGAGCCGGTACGCGTCGGCATGCACCAGGGCCACGCCCCGGTCAGCGGTGGGATCCGGCCGGTGCACCCGGGCGATCACGAACGTCGGCGAGGTGATGTCACCGAGCACCCCCAGCCCGGCCCCGATCCCCTGCGTCAGTGCGGTCTTGCCGGCGCCCAGCGGGCCGGTGAGCAGCACCAGGTCCCCGGCGCGCAGCAGCCCGGCCAACCGCCGGCCGAAGGCGTGGGTGTCGGTGGCCTCCGGCAGCACGATCCGGATCACGCCTGCTCCCGCCCACAGGTGCCGAGAAACCCGATCAATGCCGCGTTGACCTCGTCGGCGTGCTCCAGCATCACCACGTGTCCACTGTCGTGGATCTTGACGAACTCGGCGTGCGGCAGCCGCCGGACGATCTCCTCCGAGTGGGTCACCGGTGTGATCATGTCCTTGTCCCCGACGATCACCAGGACCGGCGTGCCCGCCAGCGCCGCCAGCGCCGGAAATCGCGAGTGGGTGGCGATCGTACGCAGGTAGCGGGTCACCGTGTCGGCGGAGGTACGCGAGTTCATCTGCTCCACGTACGACACCAGCGCCGGGCTCGGCTTACGGGTGCCGAAGCCGTACCTGCGGGTGAGCAGCCAGGCCACGTTGGTGGTCGACTTGCGAGCCCGGTCGATCACCGCGCCGCCGTAGCGGGTGACGTTGCCGGCCATGTAGAGCACCGGGCTGCCCACCCGGCCGAGCAGAGCCGGCGCGACCAACTTGGTCTCCGCCAGCAACCCGCCCGAGGTGGCCATCAGCACGGTGCCCACCACCCGATCACCGAACATCTCCGGAAACAGCTCGGCGAGCGCCATGATGGTCATGCCGCCCATCGAGTGGCCGATCAGCACCAGCGGCCCCTCCGGAGCCACCTCGTCGATCACCCGACGCAGCGTCCGGCCGAGCGTGTCCAGGTCGTACTCGCCGCTCTCCAGCCGACCCGAGAGGCCGTGCCCCGGCTGGTCGTACGCGACGATCCGGTGCTCGCCCCGCTCGGCGAGCAGCTTGCGTTGGAAGTGGAAGGTGCCCATGTCCAGGCAGAAACCGTGCACCAGCAGCACGGTCGGGTTGCCCTCGACCGGGTGGGTCGGCTCGACCACCTCGACGTGGATGTCGGTGCCGTCCGGCATCTCCAGCCGGTACGCCTCGTCGTACCGCTGCTGGCCGAAGACCTCAGCCGCGTACGGATCGCTGGGGTCGGCCTTCAACCGACGGACCAGGGCCCGTTCGGTGGCGACCCCGGCGGCGGTCACCGCGGCGGCCACGCCGAGCGCCGCCCCCACCAGGCCGGCGGCCTTGCCCGCCGCGGTACGTGGTCGAGGGATGAGCGGACGGCTGCTCACGGGACATCGCCGTCGTAGACGCGCGGGACCCGGGTGCTGCCGAACCGGGTGACGATCTCGTAGTTGATCGTGCCAGCCACCTCGGCCCAGTCGTCGGCGGTCGGCTCGCCGTCGGCACCGCTGCCGAACAGGGTGGCCACGTCACCGGCGGCCACCGGGTCGTCGCCGCAGTCGAGCACGAACTGGTCCATGCAGACCCGCCCCGAGATGGTCCGGCGACGCCCGCCGAGCTGCACCGGGCCGGCATTCGAGGCGTGTCGCGGCACCCCGTCGGCGTAGCCGAGCGGCACCACTGCCAGGTTCGCGTCCTGCTCCGTGGTGTACGTGTGACCGTAGGAAACGCCGGAGCCGGCCGGCACCCGCTTGGTCAACATCACCCGGGCCCGGGCGGTCATCGCCGGGCGCAGTCCGAAGGTCTCACCGGCCACCGGGGAGAGGCCATAGACGGCCAGCCCCGGGCGGACCAGGTCGAAGTGGGTGTCCGGCCGGGTCAGCGTGGCCGCCGAGTTGGCCAGGTGCCGGTAGCGCGGGCGCAACCCGGCGCGCTCGACCATGGCCAGGCCCTCGTGGAAGACGGCCAACTGCCGGTCCGTGGTCGGGTGGCCGGGCAGGTCCGCGTACACGAAGTGGCTCCACACGCCGACCACCTCGACCAGGCCGTCGGCCTGCGCCTTGGCCGCGGCGTCGAGCAGGGCCGGCCAGTCGGCGACCGTCGCCCCACCCCGGGCCAACC
Organism: Micromonospora zingiberis; assembly: GCF_004331455.1. GTDB lineage: Bacteria > Actinomycetota > Actinomycetes > Mycobacteriales > Micromonosporaceae > Micromonospora > Micromonospora zingiberis. The sequence continues at coordinate 39,980 of NZ_SJJR01000006.1, read as the reverse complement.
CGGTGTCGATCTTCAGGTGCAGCCGGGCCGGGCGGTCCGCGCGCCGGCTCGCCTCGACCGTCTCGTCGAGCTGCGACAGGCTCGCCACGCCCAGGTCCACGTCTGCCGTGACGCCGCTGTCCAGCGGCAGCCCCGGGGCGAGCAGCCAGGCCAGCACCGGGGCGTCGATGCCGGCCGCGCGCAGGGTCAGCGCCTCGTCCAGGGTGCAGACACCGAGCCAGGACGCCCCGGCGTCGAGCGCGGCGCGGGCCGCCGGAATCATGCCGTGGCCGTAGCCGTCGCCCTTCACCACCGCCATCAGCTCGGCGCTGGTACCGGCGCGCAGCCGACTCACGTTCTCCCGGATCGCGTCAAGATCCACGCGTACCTCGGCCTGCCACATACCCCCACCCTACTTTCCGCGCTGATCACCGCGGGCCGCCCCGGCCAGGTCCGACCGGGTCGAGGCCGCACCGATCTGCGCGGACGAGGGTGCTCAGGGCAGCCCGGACAGCACGGGCCGCAACGCGACGGCCACGTCCGCCGCGCTGACCGGACCGGATCGGGCCGCCTCCCGGCCGGCCAGGCCATGCACGTACGCCGCCGCAGCGGCGGCCCGCGCCGCCGGCAGCCCGGCCGCGAGCAGCGAACCGAGCAGGCCGGCCAGCACGTCCCCGGTCCCGCCGGTGGCCAGCGCGGGGGTGCCGGTCGGGTTGACGTACGCCCGGCCGTCCGGCGTGCCGATCACCGTACGGTCCCCCTTGAGCAGCACCACGGCGTTCATCCAGGCGGCCAGCCGGAGCGTGGCGGCCACCCGGTCGCCACCCGGCTCCTCGCCGCAGAGCCGGGTGAACTCCCGATCGTGCGGTGTGACCACGATCGGGGCGTCGCGCCGACGCAACTGGTCGGCGAGGGAGCCGTCGACCAGCAGGGTCAGCGCGTCGGCGTCCAGCACCACCGGCACCGGCGCGGCCAGCACGGTACGAAGTTCCGTTGCCGCCCGGTCGTCGGTGCCCAACCCCGACCCGCACACCCAGGCCTGCACCCGCCCGGCGTCGGCCACCCGCGAAGTCGCGATCACCGAGGGGTGCTGGTGCACCACCTCGTCACGGGCACCCCCGGCATAGCGGACCAGGCCGGTCGGTCCGGCCAGCGCGCCGCCGACGGAGAGCACCGCCGCCCCCGGATATCTCGCCGAACCGGTCGCCACCCCGACCACGCCCCGGGTGTACTTCTCCGAGGCGGCACCGAGTCGAGGCCACCACTGCGCCACGTCCGACCACTCCACCACCCGCAGCGCCGGAGCGCCGCGCAGGCACGGTTCAAGCCCGATGTCGACCAGTTCCACCTGCCCGGCCAGCGCGGCGGCGGGACCGACGGCCAGCGCCGGCTTCAGCGCGCCGAAGGCCACCGTGACATCGGCGCGGACCGCGTTGGGCCGGCCGGAGGCGGTCAGCGGCACCGCGCCGGTGTCCACCACCACACCACTGGGCACGTCCACGGCCACCACCGTCGCCCGGGCACCGTCGCGTCCGTGGTGCCGCAGCAGGCTCGCCGCCAACTGCTCGGCGGTTTCCCGCAGGCCACCGTGCCCGCCGATGCCGACGATGCCGTCGAGCACCAGGTCGACCACGGCCGGCGGGCGGTCCACCACGCGTCCACCGGCGGCGCGCAGCGCGGCCAACCCCTCGGCGTGCGCGCGGCCCGGGGTGAGCAGCAACGCCGACACGGCCGCACCGCGCTGGGCCAGCCGGGCACCGGCGTACAACGTGTCACCGCCGTTGTCGCCGGAGCCGACGAGCAGCAGCACCGGCGCGGCGTACACCCCGCCCCGGTCGGCGAGCAACAGTGCGCAACGCCGGGCCAGCCCGGCGGCGGCGCGCTGCATCAGCGTGCCCGGGGGGAGTTCGGCCATCAGTGCCGCCTCCGCCGCCCGCACGTCCGCCACCCGCCAGACCGGCCTCATCTGCCACCCCGTTCTTCCGAGCGAAGCCGGTCGGCGAGCGATGGCGTGCCGGCCAGCGCCCGGGCGAGCCGGTAGGCCAACGCCACGTCGAGACCGACAGCGACGATCACGCGGCCCACCCTACCGGCGGGCGGGCCACAAGATAGGCGTCCGCCGCCGCCCCGGCAACGCCTGTGGACAACGCACCGGTCCGCCCCTCACCGGTTGTCCACAGGGCACGCCCCGGGTGCCCGGCTGGGCCTAGCTTCGTGCCGGACGACGGTGCCGCAGGTGGGAGGGGCGATGACCGAGCAGGAGTTGACCGTGCAGCCGGAGTTGCTGCACCAGGTTGGACGGTCGCTGGGCGACCAAGGTCACCGGCTGGCGCAGGGGCTGGCCGACGTGCCGGGGTTCGCGCCACCGGCACCCGGCTGGTCGGCCGGGGCCGCGCTGGGCGCGCTGGAAGCAGCCGTGCAGTCCTGGTCGGCCCGGCTCGGCGCCCAGGTGACGCAGACCGGTGACGCGGTACGCGCCGCCGCCCGAGCGTACGAGTCGGTGGACGACCGGGTGGCCGTCCGACTGTCCACCCTGCCCCGGTGACCGGGGCGACCCGAGCGGGCCAGGTCGGCTACGCGCAGCTCTCGACGGCTGATCCGGCGAGCTGGCGGGCCACCGGGACGGCCTGGGCGCAGCTGGTCGGCCTGGCCGAGCGACGCGCCGCCGAACTCGCGGCCGATGCGGCAGCGTTGCGCTCCCGATGGTCGGGGCAGGCCGCCACCGCTGCCGAGGATCGACTCTCCGACCTACGGGCCGAGCTGCGCACGCTGGCGCCGGTCGCGATCGAGGTCGACCAGGTGCTGGCCGAGTTCGCCGCCCGGCTGACGGCGGCCCGGGCCCGGTTGGCGGCGGCCGTGACGCTGGCGGCCACCGCCGGGGTGCTGATCGACCGATGGGGCCGGACCAGCCCCGATCCGGACCGGGTGCCGATCCACCGAGCCGGTCCGACGGTGGTTCCGGTGGCAGCGGCCATCCGGGACGCGCTCGACCTGGCCAGCGCGGCGGACCGGGAGGCTGCCGACCGTCTCGACCGACTGTCGGCGGGCGCCGAATCCGGCTGGGTGACCCGACCACCACCGGGACGGCCCGCGCCGCACACCGATCCCGCCCTGGTCAACCGCTGGTGGGCGGGGCTCAGCGCGGCCGAACGGCGCTGGCTGGTGGGACACGAGCCCGAGCTGATCGGTCGGCTGGACGGCATCCCGGCCGCCGCCCGCGACCAGGCCAACCGGTTACTGCTGGGGGCGCGACGCGCGGCGTTGCTGGAACGCTGGGGGCAGTTGCTGGGCCGGGTGCCGCGCGGGCCGGCCGAACTGCTCGGGCTACGCGCCGTCGACGCCGCGTTGACCGGGCTGGACGCGCTCGCGGACCGGCTGGCGTCGCCGGAGCTGCCCCGCGCGTACCTGCTCGGGCTGGAGGTCGGCGGTGAGGGGCGGACGGTGGTCGCGCTGGGCAACCCGGATCGCGCTGCCGGCATCCTGACGCATGTGCCGGGCATGACCGCCGGGCTGGACGGCGCCACCGACGAGCTGGGTCGCGCCGCCCGGGTGCTGTCCCGTTGTGCCGAACTGGCACCCGGGCAGGAGACCTCCGCGGTGCTCTGGCTGGACTACGACGCCCCGGATTTCCTCCACGAGGCGGCCCGGGACGGGCAGGCCCGCGCGGCCGGTGACGCGCTGCACCGGTTCCAGGAAGGGCTGCGGACCACCCATGACGGGGCGCCCGCCCGGCAGACCGTCCTCGGGCACAGCTACGGGTCGCTGGTGGTGGGCAGCGCCGCCCGGGATCACGGGCTCGCCGCGGACGCGCTGGTCTTCGTCGGCTCGCCCGGGGTCGGCGTGGGGCACGCCGCCGAGCTGGGCGTACCAGCCGGCCAGGTGTGGGCCAGCAGCGCACCGGACGACGTGATCCGACTGACCCGCCCGCCGGACGAGTTGGCCCGGCAGGCGGTGCTCAGCGTCTCCCCGCTCGCCACGATCGCCGGGATGCTGGCCGGCAGCGACGACGAACGCTGGTTCGGACGTGACCCGACCGACCCGTCCTTCGGTGGCCGGACCTTCCCCAGCGGCCGGTACGGCCACACCGGCTACTGGCATCCGGCCAACCCGGCACTGGACGGCATGGCCCGGATCGTGGTCGGGCAGTGACGTGCGGCTACTCGACGGTGACCGACTTGGCGAGGTTACGCGGCTGGTCCACGTCGTGCCCCCGGGCGGCGGCGATCTCGGCGGCGAAGACCTGCAACGGCACGGTCGTCACCAGCGGGGCGAGCAGCGTCGGGGTACGCGGCACGTAGATCAGGTGATCGGCGTAGCGGACGACCGCCTCGTCGCCCTCCTCGGCGATCACGATGGTGCGGGCGCCCCGGGCGCGTACCTCCTGGATGTTGGAGACGACCTTGTCGTGCAGCAGGCCGCGGCCGACCGGCGAGGGCACCACGCAGATGACCGGGGTGCCCTGGTCGATCAGGGCGATCGGGCCGTGCTTCAGCTCGCCCGCGGCGAAACCCTCGGCGTGCATGTACGCCAGTTCCTTCAGCTTGAGCGCGCCCTCCAGCGCCACCGGGTAGCCGACGTGCCGGCCGATGAACAACACCGTCGGCTCGGAGCGCAGCTCGCGGGCCAGCTCACGCACCGGCTCGATGCGGCCCAGCAGCTCACGCAGCTTGTCCGGCACCTGGTGCAGTTGCTCGACCACGGCCGCCACCTCGTCGGCGAACTTGATGCCGCGCACCTGCGCCAGGTGCAGGCCGATCAGGTAGCAGGCGACGAGTTGGGTGAGGAACGCCTTGGTGGAGGCGACGGCGATCTCCGGACCGCCGTGGGTGTAGAGCACCGCGTCGGACTCGCGGGGGATGGTGGAGCCGTTGGTGTTGCAGATGGCCAGCACCCGGGCCTTCTGCTCCTTGGCGTGCCGCAGTGCCATCAGGGTGTCCATCGTCTCGCCGGACTGCGAGATCACCACGATCAGGGTGGACCGGTCGAGCACCGGGTCGCGGTAGCGGAACTCGCTGGCCAGTTCCACCTCGCAGGGGATCCGGGTCCAGTGCTCGATGGCGTACTTGGCGACCAGCCCCGAGTGGTACGCGGTGCCGCAGGCGACGATGAAGATCTTGTCGACGTCGCGCAGGTCCTGGTCGCTGAGCCGGACCTCGTCGAGCATGATCTCGCCGGATTCGGTCAGCCGGCCGAGCAGCGTGTCGGCGACCGCCTGCGGCTGCTCCTCGATCTCCTTGAGCATGAACCAGTCGTAGCCGCCCTTCTCGGCGGCGGAGGAGTCCCAGTCGATGTGGAAGTCCTTGCCGCTGGCGGGCTGGCCGGCGAAGTCGGTGATCTCGATGGTGTCGGCGGTGATCAGGACGATCTGGTCCTGGCCCAGCTCGACCGCCTCGCGGGTGTGCTCGATGAACGCGGCCACGTCGCTGGCCAGGTAGTTCTCCCCGTCGCCCCGGCCGACCACCAGGGGCGAGTTGCGGCGGGCGCCGACCACCGCGCCGGGCACCGCGGCGTCCACGGCGAGCAGCGTGAAGGCGCCTTCCAGCCGCTGGCAGACCACCTGCATGGCGGCGGCGAGCAGCCGCGGCCCGTCCGACTGGCCGGCCGCCCGCAGCTCGGCCAGCGCCTTGGCGAGCAGGTGTGCGGCGCACTCGGTGTCGGTGTCGCTGGCGAAGGTGACTCCGTCGTCCTCCAGCTCGGCGCGGAGCTTGGCGAAGTTCTCGATGATGCCGTTGTGGATCACCGCGACCCGACCGTCCGGGGACAGGTGCGGGTGGGCGTTGCGGTCGGTGGGGCCGCCGTGGGTGGCCCAGCGGGTGTGGCCGATGCCGGTGGTGCCGTCGCCGATGCCGATCGGGCTGGCTCCGCAGCCGGCCGGGTCCTCGGCGGCCCGCTCGGAGAGCACCTTCTCCAGGTTGGCCAGCTTGCCGGCCTTCTTCTCGGTCAGCAGTTCCCCGTCGCAGGCAATGGCGACGCCGGCCGAGTCGTAGCCGCGGTATTCCAGCCGCCGCAAGCCGTCGAGCACGATGCCGAGCGCCGGTCGGCCACCGGCGTAACCCACGATTCCACACATGGATGGCAGCCTAACCAGGTCCGCTCAGGATGTCTGCGCGAAAGCCAGGTAAACAATCACTGAATATGCGCGTTTCGGCACTGTCCGGTGATCGGGCTCACAAAGCACGCAGCCGGGGGCGGGCGTTGCGATGGCTCGCACCCGTACCCTGACGGGCGTGACGAGCACCGATGTCGACCCACTGGTGAGCCGGATGCGCCCGTTCGGGACGACGATCTTCGCCGAGATGTCCGCCCTTGCCGTGCGAACCGGTGCGGTGAACCTCGGGCAGGGCTTTCCGGACACCGACGGCCCGCCCGAGATGCTCGCCGCCGCGGCCGAGGCGCTGCGCGCCGGCCGCAACCAGTACCCGCCGGGTCCGGGCATCCCCGAGCTGCGCACGGCGGTGGCGGCACACCAGCGCCGCTTCTGGGGCCTGGAGTACGACCCGAACGGCGAGGTGGTGATCACCGCCGGGGCGACCGAGGCGGTGGCCGCCGCGATCCTCGCCCTCTGCGAGCCCGGCGACGAGGTGGTCTGCTTCGAGCCGTACTACGACTCGTACGCCGCCTCGATCGCCCTGGCCGGCGCGGTGCGGCGACCGGTCACCCTGCGTCCTGGCCCCGATGGGCGGTACGCCTTCGACCCGGCCGCGCTGCGCGCGGCGTTCGGTCCGCGTACCCGGTTGGTGCTGCTGAACTCCCCGCACAACCCGACCGGCAAGGTGTTCACCCCGACCGAACTGGCCCTGGTCGCGGAACTCTGCCAGCAGCACGGCGCGTACGCGGTCACCGACGAGGTGTACGAACACCTGGTCTTCACCGACGCCGCGAGCCGGCACGTCCCGCTGGCGACGCTGCCCGGCATGCGCGAGCGCACCTTGCGCATCTCCTCGGCCGGCAAGACCTTCTCCTGCACCGGCTGGAAGGTGGGCTGGGCGAGCGGCCCGGCGGAGCTGGTGTCGGCGCTGCTGCGCGTCAAGCAGTTCCTCACCTTCGTCAACGCCGCGCCGCTGCAACCGGCGGTCGCGGTGGCGCTCGCCCTGTCCGACGCATACTTCGACGAGTTCCGGGCCGGCCTGCAGGCCCGCCGGGACCAGCTGATCGGCGGGCTCACCGACGCCGGTTTCGAGGTGCTCACCCCGGAGGGGACGTACTTCGTCACCGCCGACATCACCCCGCTCGGCGGCACCGACGGCGTCGAGTTCTGCCGGGCGCTGCCCGAACGCTGCGGCGTGGTGGCCGTACCGACCCAGGTCTTCTACGACGACGCCGAGGCCGGCCGGCGGCTGGTCCGGTTCGCCTTCTGCAAACGCCCCGACGTGCTCACCGAGGCGGCGTCCCGACTGCGCGCCGCCAAGTGGGACCGATGACCGACGAACAGGCGAAGCGGGCCCGCCGCCAAGCGGCCCTGCGGGATTGCCACACCGTGCTCTCCGGCGCCCGGCCGCTCTCGGTCGCCGAGCAACTCGACGCCATCCGGACGCTCGTCGACGACGACCTACAGCCCGACTTCTACGGCACCGGCGGAGCGGTGACGGCGCTGGAGAGCCGGGTGGCCGAGCTGCTCGGCACGCAGGACGCGGTCTTCTTTCCCACCGGAACGATGGCCCAGCAGGTGGCCATGCGCTACGGCGCGGAGCTGACCGGGCGGCCCGGCGTCGGCCTGCACCCGTTGAGCCATCCGCTGGTGCACGAGCGGGACGCGTACGCCGTGCTCGGCGGTCTGCGCGCGGTCCGCACCACGACCGCGCCGCGCAACCCGACCGCCACCGAAGTGGCCGGCCTCGACGAGCCGATCGGTACGCTGCTGCTCGAACTGCCGCTGCGCGACGCCGGCTTCGTCCTGCCGACCTGGGACGAGTTGGTCGCCACGGTCGACGCGGCCCGGGATCTGGGTGCCCGCGTGCACTTTGACGGCGCCCGGATCTGGGAGTCCACCGTCCACCTGGGACACTCGACGGCCGAGATCGCCGCGCTGGCGGACAGCACGTACGTCTCGTTCTACAAGTCCCTCGGCGGCATCTCCGGTGCGGCGTTGGCCGGCAACTTCGACCTGGCCCGCTACGCCCGTGCCTGGCGGCACCGTTACGGCGGCAACCTGTTCCAGCAGTGGCCGGCCGCCCTGGCCGCCCTGCACGGACTGGACCGCGAGCTGCCCCGGCTGGCCGGCTACGTCGCCCACGCGCGGACGGTGGCGCAGGCCCTGAGCGCCCTACCCGGCGCCCAGGTCTTTCCCGATCCGCCGCACACCCACCAGTTCCGGCTCTGGCTGCCGCACCCGGCGGACACGCTGAACGACGCGAACCTCGCGCTCGCCGAGGAGGAGAAGGTCTGGTTCGCCGGCGGCTGGACTCCCACCGAACTGCCGGGCCTCGCCTACACCGAGATCACCGTCGCCGGACCCGCCCTTGAGCTGCCCGCCGAACAGGTCACCGAGCTGGGCAGCCGATTTCTGAGCCGCCTCTAGGCAGGCGTTGTTAACAAGGGGCCCCTGCTATACGCCAGGCGTTAACAGGGGGCCCTTCCTTACCCCGCCGTCAGGCGGGGCTGGCGGTGCGGACCTGTTCGGCGATCCGCTCGGCGACCTCCCGCGCGGTCGCCTCGGTGGCCGCCTCGACCATCACCCGCACCAGCGGCTCGGTGCCCGAGGGACGCAGCAGCACCCGTCCGGTCTCACCCAGCTCGGCCTCGGCGCGTTCCACCTCGGCGCGGACGGCCGGCGCGGCGGCACCGACGGTACGGTCCCCGACCGGCACGTTGATCAGCACCTGCGGCAGCTTGGTCACCACCGCCGCGAGGTCCGCCAGCGTACGGCCGGTCGCCGCCATCCGGGCCATCAGGTGCAGCCCGGTCAGCACCCCGTCGCCGGTGGTGGCGTACGCCGGCATCACGATGTGCCCGCTCTGCTCGCCGCCCAGGGCCAGCCCGGAGGCGCGCAACTCCTCCAGCACGTACCGGTCGCCGACCTTGGTCTCGACCAGTCGGATGCCCTCGGCGGACATGGCCAGGCGCAGGCCGAGGTTGCTCATCACGGTGGCCACCAGGGTGTCCCCGGTGAGCGTGCCGGCCTCCCGCATGGCCAGGGCCAGGATCGCCATCACCTGGTCGCCGTCGACCTCGTCGCCGTCGGCGGTCACGGCGACGCAACGGTCGGCGTCGCCGTCGTGCGCGATGCCGAGGTGCGCGCCGTGCTCCACGACGGCCTCGCGCAGGGCGGCGATGTGGTTCGACCCGCACTCGTCGTTGATGTTGAGCCCGTCCGGCTCGGCGTAGATCGCGACGACCTCGGCGCCGGCCTCCCGGTATGCCGCCGGGGCGACCTCGGCGGCGGCGCCGTTGGCGCAGTCGACCACGACCTTGATCCCGTCGAGGCGGTGCGGCACGGTGCCGACGAGGTGCTGCACGTAGTGGTCGGCGCCGTCGAGCAGGTCGTGTACCCGGCCCACCCCCGCGCCGACCGGCCGCTTCCAGGCGGTGGTGGCGTTGGCCTCGATGGCCGCCTCGATCCGCATCTCGATCTCGTCGGGCAGCTTGTGCCCACCAGCGGCGAAGAGCTTGATCCCGTTGTCCGGCATCGGGTTGTGCGAGGCCGAGAGCATCACCCCGAGGTCCGCCTTGGCCTCTGCGGTGAGGAACGCCACGGCCGGGGTGGGCAGCACACCGACCCGGACGACCGTCGCACCGGCGCTGGTCAGCCCGGCCACCACCGCCGCCTCCAGCATCTCGCCGCTGGCCCGGGTGTCCCGCCCGACCACGGCCAGCGGGGCATGACTGCGGTCCGACTCGGCGAGGGTGTGTGCGGCCGCCACGGCCACCGCAAGCGCCAACTCCGGGGTGAGATCGACGTTTGCCCGTCCGCGTACGCCGTCCGTGCCGAACAACCGGCCCATACCCGCCAACCTCCGATGAAACTGCCGATGCAGGAGAAATTTCCCTCTGGTGGAGAGAGCGAAACGGCCGGCCCACCTCCCGCGTCGAGGGGGAGGCGGACCGGCCGTCCGTCAGAAGTACAAGGTGCGGCTGGAGGTCAGCGCTTCGAGTACTGAGGAGCCTTACGGGCCTTCTTGAGGCCGTACTTCTTGCTTTCCTTGACCCGAGCGTCCCGGGTCAGGAAGCCGGCCTTCTTCAGGGCCGGGCGGTCGTCCGGCTCGCTGACGATCAGCGCCCGGGCGATGGCCAGCCGCAGCGCACCGGCCTGGCCGGTGGTGCCGCCGCCACGCAGGTTGGCGATGACGTCGAACGTCTCGGCCTTCTCGGCGGTGACCAGCGGGTCCTTGATCAGCTGCTGGTGCACCTTGCTCGGGAAGTAGGCCTCAAGGTCCCGGCCGTTGCAGGTGATCTTGCCGGAGCCCGGCACGATGCGGACCCGGACGATGGCCTCCTTGCGCCGACCCACGGTCTGGATCGGGCGGTCACCACGAGGCGCGCGGGCGACGGGCGCCGGCGCCTCGGTGGCCTCGGGGGCAACCTCGGTGGCGGTGATGTCGGTCATGCTGATTCCTTCGCCCGCGCTCACTGCGCGATCTGCTTGATCTCGAACGGCATCGGCTGCTGCGCGCCGTGCGGGTGCTCTGCACCGGCGTAGACCTTCAGCTTCTTGATCAGCTGACGGCCGAGCTTGTTGTGCGGGAGCATTCCCTTGACAGCCAGCTCGATGGCCCGCTCGGGGCGCTTGGTCAGCAGCTCCTCGTAGCCGACCTGCTTGAGGCCACCCGGGTAACCGGAGTGCCGGTAAGCGATCTTCTGCTGGCGCTTGTTGCCGGTCAGCGCAACCTTGCCCGCGTTCACGATGACGACGAAGTCGCCCGTGTCGACGTGCGGCGCGAAAGTCGGCTTGTGCTTGCCCCGCAGCAGCGTGGCGGCGTGGGTGGCCAGGCGGCCCAGCACGACATCAGAGGCGTCGATGACGTGCCACTGACGCTCGATCTCACCCGGCTTCGGGCTGTACGTACGCACAGGTCTACCTTGTCTCGTCGTCGGTCTGGGGTCGCGCGCCGAGGTGACCAGAAACTCCCGGCCCGGACCAGCGCGCACGAACGACCAAGCGTACCTCAGGCGGCACGCCCACAGATGTCGTACAACAGCAGGCAACGATACCCGCAGCCCCGGCGGCCGGTCAAAACGGGGTCCGGCAGGCGCGCCGGAAGGGCGGAGATGACCTCGCTCACACCCTTGCCCGCGCCATCCGGGACCCGGGTCGCAGGTACGCCGCCCAGGTGACCACGAGCAGCACCAGGAAGAACGCCACGTAGAAGCGCAGCGCCGGCTGGATCCCACCGTAGGTGGACCTGGCCCAGGCGTAACAGATCGGCACCAGGAATCCGCCGAGGGCACCGACTGCCGAGATGATGCCCAACGCACCGGCGGCCTGCCGGCGCATCGCCAGCATCACCTCCGGCGCACCACCCAGATCCTCCCCCTTGACCTGGAAGATCCTGCTGATCATCCGGTAGGTCGAGCCGTTGCCAACGCCGGTGGCCACGAAGAGCAGCAGGAAGGCCGCGAAGAACACGCCCATGCTGCGCTGCTCGACCGACCAGAGTGCGGCCAGGGCACCGACGGCCATCAGCACGAAACTGGCCACCGTCACCCGGGCACCGCCCACCACGTCGGAGAGCCGGCCACCGAACGGGCGGCAGAGCGAGCCCACCGCCGCGCCGAGGAACGCCCAGGCCAACGCCACGTCCGGCCGGCCGAACACCGAGGTCAGCAGGGTCGGGAAGGCCGCCGAGTAACCGATGAACGAGCCGAAGGTGCCGATGTACAGCAGGGACATGATCCAGGTGTCCCGGTGCCGCAGCGACGACCAGACCGGCCCCACGTCGGCCCTGGCCTCCACCAGGTTGTCCATGAACAGGTACGCGCAGACCGCGGCGATCACCGCGAGCGGGATGTACATCAGGCCGGCCCGGGCCAACGCGAGCCCGCCGCCGAGCACGATCACCTGCGGCACCAGGAACTGCACCACCGCCACGCCGATGTTGCCACCGGCCGCGTTGAGGCCCAGCGCCCAACCCTTCTCCCGCTCCGGGTAGAAGAAGGAGATGTTCGCCATGCTGGAGGCGAAGTTGCCGCCGCCCAGCCCGGCGGTGCCGGCGATCAGCAACAGCACCGGGTAGCCGATCTCCGGGCGCTCGACCGCCCAGGCCAGGCCCGCGCAGGGCACGATCAGCAGCAGCGCGGAGATGATCGTCCAGTTCCGGCCGCCGAACACCGGCACGGCAAAGGTGTACGGCAGCCGCAGCAGCGCCCCGACCCCGCTCGGTACGGCGGCCAGCCAGAGCGCCTGGCTGGTGGTCAACTGCCAGCCGGCGTCACCGAGCCGGACGACGACGATGCTCCACAGCAGCCACACCGAGAAACCGATGTGCTCGGCGAAGATCGACCAGATGAGGTTGCGCCGGGCGATCCGGCTGCCGGTCGTACGCCAGAACCCCGGATCCTCCGGCGTCCAGTGCCCGATCCAGCGGCCGGGCCGGCGGTCCAGGCTCTCCTCTTCGATAACCTCGGGTTGCGCGCTCGTGGTGGTCATGGCGCAGAAGCTAGAAATCGACAGTTACCGCGACGTTCGTCCTTCGGGTCGGCCCCGCAACGGGACGCGCACCACCGGCCGGCGATCGCGGTGAGGACCGCGCCGGGTCAACGGCGGTGAGGACCGCGCCCGGTCAGAGTTGCTGGAGGATGCGCAGCGCCCGGTCGATGTGGCGCATGGTGTCGGCGTCGGCCACGTCCACGCACTCGGTGAACCACTTCTTCATCGGCGACGAGATCCGGTCGGGCATCACCACCCAGCCGCCCATCGGCACCGCCAGCGGCGAGTCACGCAGCAGCGCCGCCTCGACCACCTCGGCGACGATCACGATGGGTACGGCAGTGGAGTTGTAGACATCGGAACTGATCACCAGCCCGAGCCGCTCCCGAGCCCCCTCGATCCGCCAGACCTCGCCCCTACGCAGCACGCGGGCGACCACCGAAGAGCAGATCGTCGACCATGCCCACCTCCTGCGCGTCGGCCAGCGAGGCGGACTCCAGATCCAGCCCGGCCCGGCCCACCGCAGCGGCATGCGCCGCGAAGACCTCGCGTAGCGCCTTCTCCCGTGCCGCCTGATCCATCCAGGCCGACAGCGAAAGCCCCTCGCGCTTGGCGAACCGTCGGGCGTCCGCGATCGTGTCCTCGGAGAACGACAGGGTCACCTTGGCTGTCATGCCGATCAGATTACCCGCTGGTATGACCACCAGTCATCCAATGCGTACCACAATTCCGCCGACCAGCCTTGGTTAGCTCGCGCGGCCCCACCCCGCTGGCCCCCAGCCCAACCAGCGCGTCCGAACCGGCACCGCGACCTGCCTCCAGCCCTAACAGGTCCACAGCCAGTACCGCGACCTGCCTCCAGCCAACGGACGCAGGTCACCGTCCACCACGGCCGCGTGCCCCGGCTAGCAGGTCCGGGTCGCGGGTCGTCTTCCCCTCCGCAACCGGTGCCGCTCCTGCTCCCAGCCCGGCTAGCAGGTCCGCAACCGGCACCGCAGCCGGTACCGCGATCGTCTCCTGCCGGCCCTGTCGAGCTGATGGCGCAGACGGATCGCCAGCCGCTCGAAAGCTCGGGCCCCGCAGGCGACCTGCCGACCCGGGGCAAGATCCCCGCACACCCAGTTCCCCCACGGCCCGACCGCCTCACCGGGTGGCGGCTGTGGTTCTCATCTCGCTACCGCTCGGCCCGAGGAAACGGCCACGTCCACCGCCGCGCCCGCCGAGACCACGAACGGTTCAGCTCGACAGGACCCACGACAGGGTGGGGCGCGCCGGGCAGGCGGCGAAGGGACTGACCGCGCCGCCGGCAGTTGCCCCACCGAACAGCGCCCCAGCGGCAAACGGCAACCTCCAACGCCTAACGCCGTACCCGCCGAGAGCCCGAACGGTTCAGCTCGACAGCGCCCACTACAGAGCAGGGGGCGCCGGGCAAGGCGGCGAAGGGACTGACCGCGCTGCCAGCAGTTGCCCCACCGAACAGCGCCGCAGCGGACGAGCAGCGCGCCGCAGTCGAACAGCGCCCCAGCGGACGAGCAGTGCACCGTCAGTCGAACAGCGCCGCGCGTCGCACAGCAGCGCCATCTCAGACCAACAACGCCGCATCACACGAGCAGCCCCGTGACAGCAGCCCCGTGACAGACGAACAACGCCGCGCATCAGACGAGCAGCCCGCATCAGCCGAACAGCGCTGCGTCAGGCGAACAGCGCTGCGTCAGATGGACCGCGATGGGGCGCGGAGCCCGCAGTGACCAGCTAAGAGCGGCCGGCAATTGGTGGTGGTGACGCAGCGGGAGGTCGAGCGGCCGGAGGCGGACGCGGCACATGCCCAGGGGCCCGTCACTGACCGCAGGCAACCATCTGGCAGGCTCGCTGCCACGCCAAGGCATCCGAGATCTTGGTACGAGGGCGCCCCTCAAGGGGCAGATTCGTACCAAGATCTTCCCCGCCCTGGGTGGCGGGCTGGCTATCAGGACGTGTCGGCCTATTGCCGGTCGCTCTAAGCCGGGTCGGGCCGGTCAGGAGCACGGCCGCCGAAGACGGCGAAGCGCCACGCCTTGAAGAAGCAGTCCACGTCCGTCAGGCCGGCCTCGGTCAGCCAGCGACACTGCTCGCCCACCGGCGCGGGGCGGTCGTACGCCATCCGTTGTTCGGCGGCGGCGATCTCGGCGGCGTCCGAGCCGAGCGCGGTGATCTGCCGCAGCCAGACCTGGTGGTAGCGGCGGTCCAGTTCGGGGGTCGGGCCGGCGACCTGCTCGGCGTTGACGAAGACCCCGCCCGGCACGAGAACGCCGGCCACCCGCCGGTAGAGGTCCCGCTTGCCGGCGTCGTCCAGGTGGTGGATGGCCAGCGCGCTGACCACGGCGTCGTAGCGCCCGGCGGGCAGCGGGTCGGCCAGGTCGGCGACGACCACCCGGTGCGGCACGTCGCGTGCGGTGAGTCGCTCGGCGGCGACCGCCAGCATCTTCGGCGCGGCGTCGACCAGGGTCAGCCGGGCCTCGGGCACGGCGGCGGCGACCAGTGACGACAGCAGGCCGGTGCCGGCCCCGAGGTCCAGCACCTCGGGCGTACGCCCGGCGGCGAGCGCGGCACGCAGGGTCGGCTCGGCCACCTCGACGGCCGTTGCGTAGAACCCGTCGAAGCAGGGCACCAGCCGACGGCGCGCGGGGTCGTAGCTGCCGGCCGCCGCGTCGAACACCCGGGCCACGTCCATGTCGACCCCCATCCCCGCTTCCCAGAGAACGGGAAGACTGTTCCACATCGTAGACCACGCGATCCGGCGCGCTGCCGCCGTGCGGTGTGAGCGGCTCTTGACAGGACCGAAACAAACGGGACGCGGACCGGAAACTGCCCAACGGCACGCTTTGCCGACATGACAGACGGTGCACGGTCGGCGACACGACCGGGGCGCACGCCCCGGGAGGTGGCGACGCACTGCCCGTACTGCGCTCTCCAGTGCGGGATGACCCTGCGCGAGGAGGACGGCAACGTCTCGGTGCTGCCCCGGCAGTTCCCCACCAACCGAGGCGGCCTGTGCCAGAAGGGCTGGACCTCGGCCGAGTTGCTGACCCACCCGGACCGGCTGACCACCCCGCTGGTGCGCGACCCGGCCAGCGGTGAACTACGCCCGGCCAGCTGGGACGCCGCCCTGGACCGCATCGCCACCGGACTCCGCGACATTCAGCAGCGGCACGGCCGCGACGCGGTCGCCGTCTTCGGTGGCGGCGGGCTCACCAACGAGAAGGCGTACGCGCTCGGCAAGTTCGCGCGGGTGACGCTGGGTACCCGGCACATCGACTACAACGGACGGTTCTGCATGTCGTCGGCCGCCGCGGCCGGCATGCGCGCCTTCGGCGTCGACCGGGGACTGCCGTTTCCGCTGTCCGATCTCGGGCAGGCGGACACCCTGCTGCTGGTCGGCGCGAATCCGGCGGAAACCATGCCACCGCTGGTGCGCTGGCTGACCGAGCAGCGGCAGCGCGGCGGCAAACTGATCGTGGTCGACCCCCGGGCCACCGCCACCGCCCGGCAGGCCGACCTGCACCTGCAACCGCTGCCCGGCACCGACCTGGCGGTGGCGAACGCGCTGCTGCACATCGCCCTGACCGAGGGCTACGTCGACGGGGAGTACGTCACCACCCGCACCACCGGCTTCACCGACGTGCGCCGTACCGTGGCGGGTTGGTGGCCGGCCCGCGCCGAGGCGCTCTCCGGGGTGCCGGTGGCCGACCTGGAAGCGACCGCCCGCGCCCTCGGCACCGCCGAACGGGCGATCATCCTCACCGCACGCGGCGCGGAACAGCACGCCAAGGGCGTCGACACCGTCACCGCCTTCGTCAACCTCGCGCTCGCGCTCGGCCTGCCCGGGCGGCCCGGCTCCGGGTACGGCTGCCTGACCGGTCAGGGCAACGGGCAGGGTGGCCGAGAGCACGGGCAGAAGGCCGACCAGCTCCCCGGATACCGCAAGATCGACGATCCGGTGGCCCGCGCCCACGTCGCGCAGGTGTGGGGCGTACCCGCCGACGAGCTACCCGGTCCGGGCGTGCCGGCGTACCAGTTGCTCGACTCGCTGGGCACCGCCGACGGGCCCCGCGCGCTGCTGGTCTTCGGCTCCAACCCGGTGGTCTCCGCGCCCCGCGCGGCCCGGATCGAGAGCCGACTGCGCGACCTGGAACTGCTCGTCGTCGCCGACTTCCTGCTCTCCGAGACAGCGGCCCTGGCCGACGTGGTGCTGCCCACCGCGCAGTGGGCCGAGGAGGACGGCACGATGACCAACCTGGAGGGACGGGTGCTGCGCCGCCGCGCCCTGCGCCCACCCCCGGCCGGCGTCCGCACCGACCTCACCATCCTCACCAACCTCTCCACCTTGTTGAAAGGAAGGGCACCTTCTTATCGCCTGGTGCATAGGAAGGGCCCCCTGTTAACGCCCGATGCGGACGGGCCGGAGGCGGACCCACAAGCGGTCTTCGCGGAGCTGCGCCGCGCCTCCGCCGGCGGGATCGCCGACTACGCCGGGATCAGCTGGGAACGGATCGACGCCGCCGACGGAGTGTTCTGGCCGTGCCCGCGCGACGACGGGCCGGATTCGCCGCGCCTGTTCGCCGACGGCTTCGCCACTCCCGACGGTCGGGCCCGGTTCCATCCGGTGGAGCACCGGCCGGCGGCCGAGCAGGTCTGCGCGCAGTACCCGCTGCACTTCACCACCGGTCGGGTGCTCGCCCAGTACCAGTCGGGCACCCAGACCCGCCGGGTGGCCGCACTGCGCCAGGCCGCCCCGGACGCCTTCGTGGAGTTGCATCCCGACCTCGCCGACCGGCTCGGGGTGGCCGACGGCGAACCGGTCCGGGTGCTCTCCCGACGGGGCGAGTTCCAGGCGCCCGCCCGACTCAGTCCGGCGATCCGGCCGGACACGGTCTTCGCACCGTTCCACTGGGGCGGGGCGGCCCGCGCCAACTCGGTCACCAACGACGCCGTCGACCCGGTCTCCGGCATGCCCGAGTTCAAGATCTGCGCAGTCCGCGTGGAGAGGGCGGAGTGCAGCGGGGTGGACCGGTGACCGGGCGGGTTGTGGTGGTCGGCAACGGGATGGCCGGGGCTCGGCTGGCCGCCGAACTGTCCGGCCGGGGGGAGGACCTGAAGGTCACCGTGCTCGGGGCGGAGCCGCACCGGGCGTACAACCGGATCATGCTGTCCACGCTGCTCGCCGGCAAGATCAGCGAGCCGGACGTGGAGCTGGCGGAGGCCATCGGGCGGGGTGTCGACCTGCGTACCGGAGTCGCGGTGCGCGCCATCGACCGCGCGGCCCGCGAGGTACGCACCGACGACGGCGACCGGATCCGCTACGACCACCTGGTGCTGGCCACCGGCGCGCGGGCGGTGGTGCCGACGTTGCCGGGCCTCGACCCGGCGCGGCTGCCGGAGCGGGTGGTCGCGTTCCGTACCCTGGCCGACTGCCGGCGCATCCTCGCCCTGGCCGGTGGCGCCCGCCGCGCCCTGGTGCTCGGCGGTGGGCTGCTCGGCCTGGAGGCCGCCCGAGGGCTCGCCACCCGGGGCCTGGACGTCGCGGTGGTGCACCGGGTGCCGTACCTGATGGAGCGCCAGCTCGACGCGGTCGCCGGTGAGATGCTCGCCGGCACGCTCGCCGGGCTCGGCGTCACCACCCACCTGGCCGTCGCGCCGGTCGCGGTGGCGGCCGACGCGACCGGGGTACGCCTGACCCTGTCCGACGGGCGTTCACTCGCCGCCGACCTGCTGGTGCTGGCCTGCGGGGTACGCCCCGACACGGCGCTCGCCGAGGCGGCCGGCCTGACGGTACGGCGAGGTGTGCTGGTCGACGACCGGCTGCACACCAACGATCCCCGGATCTCCGCGATCGGCGACTGCGCCCAGCACGGCGCGGCCCCGACCGGGCTGGTGGCGCCGGCCTGGGCGCAGGCCCGGGTGGTGGCCCAACTGCTGACCGGTGAGGATTCGCTGGCCCGCTACCGGCCCCGGCCGGTGGTGACCCGGCTCAAGGCGGCCGGCATCGATCTCGCCGCGATGGGCGACCCGGCCGGCGGTCCCGGCGAGGAGCTGACCTTCGCCGACCCGGCGCGGGGCACGTACGCCCGACTGCGCATCCACGACGAGCGGCTGGCCGCCGCGATCCTGCTCGGCGACAACCCGTCGGTGGGCACGGTCATCCAGCTGTTCGATCGGGGCCACCCGGTGCCCGCCGACCGGCGGTCGCTGCTGCTCGGCCGGGCCGTGGGGGGTGCCGTGGCGACTCCCGCCGCCTCCCCGGCGCTGATGCCCGAGGCGGCCACGGTGTGCCAGTGCAACACGGTCAGCAAGGGCGCGCTGGTGAACTGCTGGCGGAGCGGGGCGCGCACGTTCGACGAGGTCGTCGCCGGGACCAGGGCCGGTACCGGCTGCGGCGGGTGCCGGGACGCGGTCGCCGGCATCGTCGACTGGTTGTCCAGAGCGGATCCGGTGGAGGTGGGACGATGACCGGCGGCAGCGTGGTCGTGATCGGCAACGGCATGGTCGGGCAACGGTTCGTGGACGCGCTGCGTTCGCGTGACCCGCAGGGCCGCTGGCGGGTCACGGTGCTCGCCGAGGAGACCCGACCGGCGTACGACCGGGTACGGCTCTCGGCGTACTTCGACGGCGCCTCGGACGACGAGTTGAACCTGCACACCCCGTACGACGGGGTGGAGTTGCGCCTCGGCGAGCCGGTGTCCGGGGTGGACCGGGCCCGCCGGGTGGTGACGACGGCCACCGGCGAGTACCCGTACGACGTGCTGGTCCTCGCCACCGGCTCGTCGGCGTTCGTGCCACCGGTGGACGGCGCCGGCCTGCCCGGGGTCTTCGTCTACCGCACCCTGGACGACCTGGCCGCGATCCGCGAGCACGCCCAGGGCCGACGAACCGGCGCGGTGATCGGGGGCGGTCTGCTCGGCCTGGAGGCGGCGAACGCGCTGCGCCTGCTCGGCCTGACCACCAGCGTGGTGGAGTTCGCGCCCCGGCTGATGCCGGTGCAGGTCGACACCGCCGGGGGCGCGATGCTCCGCCGCTACGTCGAGGAGTTGGGGGTGGCCTGTCACCTCGGGGTGGCCACCACCGGGCTGCGGCCCGGCCCGGACGGTACGGTCGCCGCCCTGGAACTGGCCGACGGCACGCGTCTCGACGCCGATCTGGTGGTGGTGGCCGCCGGCATCCGCCCCCGCGACGAGTTGGCCCGCTCGGCCGGGCTCGACGTCGGCCCGCGCGGCGGTGTGCTGGTGGACGACGCCTGCCGGACCTCCGACGACCGGATCTACGCGGTCGGTGAGTGCGCGGCGGTCGAGGGCACCTGCTACGGCCTGGTCGCTCCCGGGTACGCGATGGCCGAGGTGGTGGCCGACCGGCTGGTCGGCGGGGCGGCCACCTTTCCGGGCGCGGACACCGCCACCAAGCTCAAGCTGCTCGGCGTCGACGTGGCCTCGTTCGGCGACGCGCACGGCACGACGCCGGGCTGCCTGGACGTGACGTACACCGATCCGGCCACCCGGGTCTACGCCAGGCTGGTGCTCTCCGACGACGCGACGACGCTGCTCGGCGGTGTGTTGGTGGGCGATGCCAGCGCCTACCCGACCCTGCGGGCCAGTGTGGGTGGGTCGCTGCCGGACGCCCCGCTGGCGTTGCTCGCCCCGGCCGGTGCCGCCGGGGCGACGGCCGGGGCGCTGCCGGCGTCGGCGCAGGTCTGCTCCTGCAACGCGGTCACCCGGGCGGACATCGACACGGCGATCGGAGACGGCTGCGCGGACGTGGCCGCCCTGAAGGCGTGCACCCGGGCCGGCACCAGTTGTGGCTCCTGCGTGCCGATGCTCAAGCAGCTGCTCGACGCGGCCGGCGTCACCCAGTCCCGGGCGCTCTGCGAACACTTCGACACCAGCCGCCAGGAGCTGTTCGACATCGTCCGGGTACGCGGCATCCGGACCTTCTCCCGGCTGATCGCCGAGCACGGCCGGGGACGGGGCTGCGACATCTGCAAACCGGTGGTCGCCTCGATCCTCGCCTCGCTCGGCAACGGGCACATCCTCGACGGCGAGCAGGCCTCTTTGCAGGACACCAACGACCACTTCCTGGCGAACCTGCAACGCGACGGCAGCTACTCGGTGGTGCCCCGGATCCCCGGCGGTGAGATCACCCCGGAGAAGTTGATCGTCATCGGCGAGGTGGCCCGGGACTTCCAGCTCTACACGAAGATCACCGGAGGGCAGCGGATCGACCTGTTCGGCGCCCGGGTCGAGCAGCTGCCGCAGATCTGGCGGCGGCTGGTCGACGCCGGGTTCGAGTCCGGGCACGCGTACGGCAAGGCGCTGCGTACGGTCAAGTCGTGCGTGGGCTCCACCTGGTGCCGGTACGGCGTGCAGGACTCGGTCGGGCTGGCCATCGCGCTGGAGCTGCGCTATCGAGGGCTGCGCGGCCCACACAAGATCAAGTCAGCCGTCTCCGGCTGTGCCCGGGAGTGCGCCGAGGCCCGCAGCAAGGACTTCGGCGTCATCGCCACCGAGACCGGCTGGAACCTCTACGTCGGTGGCAACGGCGGCTTCCGGCCCCGGCACGCCGACCTGTTCGCCACCGACCTGTCCACGGAAGCGCTGATCACGCTGATCGACAGGTTCCTGATGTACTACGTCCGCACCGCCGACCGGCTGCAACGCACCGCCGCCTGGATCGAGGCCCTGGACGGTGGCCTCGACCATCTGCGCTCGGTGATCGTGGACGACTCGCTCGGACTCTGCGCCGAGCTGGACGCCGCGATGGCCCGGCACGTGCAGTCGTACTCGGACGAGTGGCGGGACGTGCTCACCGACCCGGACCGGCTGCGCCGGTTCACCTCCTTCGTCAACGCGCCGGACGTACCCGACCCGTCGATCACCTTCGTCACCGAACGCGGACAACCCGTACCCGTCGGTGGCCGGCCACCCTCACCCGAGCACCGTCAACCGGTCACCCTCGGACTGCCGGAGGTGCGGCGATGAACACCGCGACGACCGTGCGCTGGCACACCGTCTGCCCGCTGGGCCGACTGGACCTGGACCGGGGCGTCGCCGCCCTGGTCGACGGCGTCCAGGTCGCGCTCTTCCGGACCACCGACGGGTTGTACGCGATCGAGAACCGAGACCCGGTCACCGGCGCGTACGTGCTGTCCCGGGGCATCGTGGGCAGCCGCCACGGCGTGCCCACGGTCGCCTCGCCGCTGCACAAGCAGGTGTACGACCTGCGTACGGGGGACTGTCTCGACCTGCCTGGGGTCTGCGTGACCCGGCACGAGATCCGTTGCCGGGACGGCATGGTCGAGGTGCGGCTGCGACAGGAGGAGTGAATGCGCGAGGAACTGGCCGGCTTCACCATCGGGGTGACCGCCGACCGGCGGCGGGACGAACTCGCCGCGCTGCTCCAGCGGCGCGGTGCGCGGGTGGTGCTCGCCCCCGCGCTGCGGATCGTGCCGCTCGCGGACGACACCGCGCTGCGCGAGGCCACCCGGGCCTGCCTGGACCGGCCACCGGACGTACTGATGGCCAACACCGGGATCGGCATGCGCGGGTGGCTCGAAGCGGCCGAGGGATGGGGGGTCGCGGAGCCGCTGCGCTCGGTGCTCGGCGACGCCTACGTGGTGGCCCGGGGCCCGAAGGCACGCGGTGCGATTCGCGCGGCCGGCCTGTACGACCAGTGGTCGCCCGAGTCGGAGAGCTGTGACGAGGTCGTCGACCATCTCCGTCGGCGGGGCGTGGCCGGGCAGGTGATCGCCATGCAGTTGCACGGCGAACGGCAGCCCGAGTGCACCCGGGCGCTGGAGGAGGCCGGGGCCACGGTCATCGAGATTCCGGTCTACCGCTGGGCGCCACCGACCGACCCGGCCCCGCTGCACCGGCTGGTCGACCTGGTGGCCGGCCGGCTGGTGGACGCGGTCACCTTCACCTCGGCCCCGGCGGCGGAGGCGCTGCTGCGCGCCGCCGGTGACCGGACGGAAACGGTGCTGGAGGCGTTGCGGAGTGACGTGCTGGCCAGTTGCGTCGGCCCGGTCACGGCCGAGCCGCTGATCCGGCGGGGCGTGCCGGTGAGCGCGCCGAGCCGGGCCCGGCTGGGCGCGCTGGTGCGCACCATCGTCGACGAACTGCCGCGACGCACGGTCACCCTCAAGGTCGCCGGGCACCTGCTCACTCTGCGTGGGCACGCGGCCGTGGTGGACGGTGACCTGCGTCCGTTGGCGCCCGCACCGATGGCGGTACTGCGGGCACTGGCCCAGACCCCGGGTCGGGTGCTGTCGCGTACCGCCCTGCTGCGTACGCTGCCGCGCGGCGCGGACGAGCACGCCGTGGAGATGGCGGTGGCCCGGTTGCGGGCCGGCCTGAAAGCACCTCGGGTGGTCCAGACGGTCGTCAAGCGCGGCTACCGCCTCCGCGTCGACTGACGTGAAAGGAAGGGCCCCTTCTTAACGCCTGCGGTAGTACAGGGGGCCCCGCTTAACACCCGACGGGCACCCGTCCGCCGCACCCGGGCAGAGCCGGGCAGGCGGGACGGGTGCCCGTCAGGGTCAGCCGACCGGCGTCGGGAAACCCCGGTCGTGCTCGGCCTGAAGCCGCGCCATGGCGTGCTCGACGACGGTCACCATCACCTGCTTGACCGACTCGCGCCGCCGGGCGTCGGTCAGCACCAGCGGCACGTCCGGCGAGATGGCGAGCGCCTCGCGCACCTCTTCCAGTTCGTACTGCGGTGCGCCGTCGAACCGGTTCAGCGCCACCACGTACGGCAGGTTGCGGTTCTCGAAGTAGTCCAGCGGGGCGAACGCGTCGGTGATCCGGCGGGTGTCCACCAGGACCGCCGCGCCCACCGCGCCACGGATGATCTCGTCCCACATGAACCAGAACCGGGTCTGCCCAGGTGTGCCGAAGAGGTACAGGATCAGATCCTGCGCCATGGTGATCCGGCCGAAGTCCATGGCGACCGTGGTGGTCTCCTTGCCCGGCACCTTGGACGGGTCGTCGATGCCGACGCCCGCCGCGGTCATCACCGCCTCGGTGGTCAGCGGTGTGATCTCCGAGATCGCGCCGACCAACGTGGTCTTGCCGACACCGAAGCCACCCGCGACGACGATCTTCGCGGAGATGATTCCCCGGCTCTGGCGGGCCCCGGCGGGGTCATAGCTCGCGAAGTCCACTCAGCACCCTTCCCAGCATTTCCATCCGCTCCTCGTAACCTGTGGCGGGAGCGGCCGTCTGTAGCGACAACAGGCCCTCGGCCACCATGTCGGCGACCAGCACCCGGGCGACACCCAGCGGTAGCCGGGTGTACGCGGCGATCTCCGCCAACGACTCGGGCCGGCCCTCGCAGACCATGGCGATGCGATGCTTGTCGTGCCCGGCAAACCGCGACTCGGCGATCTGGGTGGGACTGGCGATCAGCACCGCTTCCAGGGCGATGTCCTGGAGCGGCTCGGTGCGGCCCCGGGTGACCGCATACGGCCGCACCAGCGCACCTCGTGGGTCACGCCGCTGGTCCATCCGCGATCACCTCCTCTCCCGTCCGCCGTCGCACCGCACCCGTTACGACCGCACCGCGTCCCGGGGCAACGGCACCAGCGCCGCTCCGACCCGCTCGACCAGCAATGCCATCTCGTAGCCCACCTGGCCGACGTCGCAGCTACGCGCCGCCAGCACCGCCATCGACGAACCGTCGCTGATGGACATCAGGAACAGATAGCCGCTGTCCATCTCGATGACCGTCTGCAACACGCCGCCGGCGCTGAACATCCGCGCGGCTCCCTCGGTCAGGCTGACCACGCCGGAGGTGATGGCGGCGAGCTGGTCCGCTCGGTCCGTTGGCAGGTCGCGGGAGGAGGCGAGCAGCAGCCCGTCCGCAGACACCGCCACCACGTGGGCGATGCCCGCCACGCTGTCGGCGAAGTTGGTGAGCAGCCAACCCATGTCCTGCATGGCCGCGGGCCTGTTCATCGGCTCGTCTCCTTGGTCGAGGTGCTGTTCTGACTCGCGCCGGCCGTTCGGCCGCGCTGGACGCCGCGGTGGTAGGCCGACAGCAGACCGCGTACTTCGTCCGGCGTACGCCGACTGTGCTCCCGTCCGCTGCGGGGTTCGATCCCGCCGGGTACGAGTTGCGCCTGCGGCACCCGCTTCGGCAACCCGGACCGGGTCGTCCCGGCCGGGGTGGGCTCTGCCGCCAGGCTGGCGCGCGACCAGCCCTCGTCGGCCGCGGTCCGCCACGCGTCGTCGCCGGAGGCACCGGAACCGGTGGCCGGCGGGGGCGCGGCCGGTGCGGGTGCGGGCGGCGGGGGCGCGGTGGGCAGCGTTCCCGTCGAGGCCGCCGACGGCGGAGGGTACGACGGAGGCGCCGGCGTCGGGGCCCCGCCGGCTGCCGCGCCCGGCGTACGGGTGGGCAGCGGGCTGCGCCCCCTGGTCGGCTCGACGGCCGGTACCGACTGGCCGGCGACCGGCTGCGCGGGTGGCTCGTCGAACTGGGGCCGGCTGAAGATGGTCGTCACGTCGTTGCCGTGCGACCGGAACCAGACCGCCTCCATCTCGCGGAAGATCGGAGCCTCGGCCTGTTGCTCGGGCGGGGCGGTGATCGGTGCGCTCGCGACCGGGGTGGTGGCGGCCAGGCTGGCGCCCAGCCCACGCCCACCGAACGTCGAGTTGTCGTAGCCGCTGCCCGCGCTCTGGCCCGCCGCGGGTGCGAAGCCGTTCGGCGCGGTGACCGCCGCACCGGCGACTGGGCCGACCGGCAGTACCGGCGCGGCAGGGTGCGGCTGGCCGGCAGCGTTCGGCGTCCGGTACGGCAGCGGGTCGAGGGTCGGCTGCGCGACGGTGGGCGTGCCCGCGTTGAATCCGCCCGCGTACGCCGGTGGCGACGTGTGCGTCGGTGGGGCGCTCGGCGGCGCCGGTTCGGTCGCCGGCCAGGGCGCGTTGGTCGACGGGCTGTTGCGCCACCGGTCGTTCAGGATCGCGGTGGTGCTGCGCCCCGCTCCGGCGAGCGGGTCACCGGCACTCGGCGGGGCCTGCTCGACAGCGAGCGGCTGGCGCGGGCGGGTGATCTGGTCGCGGCCCCGCAGGCTCGGCAGGATCACCGTGGCGGCGGGCAGCGTGACCTGCGCGACCGTGCCACCGTCGACGTTGCGGCGCAGCTCGACCCGGATGCCGTAGCGAGCCGCGAGGCGGCTGACCACGGCCAGGCCCATCAGCCGGAACGCCGAGACGTCCACGTCGGAGGGCGCCGCGAGCCGCCGGTTGAGCGAGTCCATCTGCTCGTCGGTCAGGCCCAGACCGCGGTCCTCGATCTGGATGAGCACGTAGTCGCGGATCCGCCGGCCGTCGGCGACCACGGTGGTGTTCGGCGGCGAGAACCGGGTGGCGTTGTCGAGCAGTTCGGCGACCAGCCGTACCACGTCGTTGACCGCGTGCGCGGCCACCGACACGTCGGTGTCGACGGTGCCGAACTCGATGCGGTTGTAGAGCTCCACCTCGGACTGCGCCGCGCGCAGCACGTCGACCAGCAGCGCGTCGTCCCGGCGCGGCACGGCCGAGTCCGCGCCGGCCAACACCAGCAGGTTCTCGTCGTTGCGGCGCATCCGGGTGGCGAGGTGGTCGAGCTCGAAGAGCTGGGCGAGCCGCTTCGGGTCCTCCTCGCCGCGCTCGATCGCGTCGAGCTCGCCGATCATCCGGTCGACCAGCGTCTGACTACGCCGGGCCAGGTTGAGGAACATCGCCGAGACGCTGGTCCGCAGGGCCGCCTGCTCGGCGGCGACCCGGACCGCCTCCCGGTGTACGACGTTGAACGCCGAGGCGACCTGACCCACCTCGTCGCGGTTGTTGAGCTGGATCGGATCCCGTACCTCGCGGACGATCTCGTCGACGCTGCCGTCGCTGACGTTGCCCATCCCCTGTAGGCGGCGCACCGCCTCGGGCAGGTCGTGGTTGGCCACCGACAGCGCGCCCTCGCGGAGCCGGCGCAGCGAGTGGTTGAGCGAGCGCGCCAGCACCACGGCCAGCGTCACCGCGATGATCAGGGTGAGCAACACCAGCGTCGTCTCGACGATGGCCTGCCGGATGACGTCCGAACGGGCCTGCTCGGCCTGGGCGAGGAGGCGGTCCTGCAACTCGATCTCGGCCCAGCGCATCAGCTCGTGTACCGCGCCGATCGCGGCGGTGGCGTCCTGGGCGGTGACCGGTGAGCGCTGACCCACCGAGCGGCTGATGTCGGTCGCGATCCGGTCGGCCAGCACCACGGCGTCACCGGAGACGGTGCCGTGGACGAGATCACGCTGGCTGGAGTCGGCGGCCAGCGAGAAGGCCAGCAGTGCTTCCTGCTGCCCGGTCAGCGTGGCCACGAACGCGGAGAACTGCTCGTTGTCCAGTCGGCCGGTGGTCAGCGCGGTGAACGCGACGGACTCCTCCTCGGCGACGGCCGCCTTGGCGCGGGCGAAGGCCGCCACCGCCCGCCGGGTGTCCGCGAGGCGTTCCTCGCCGGGCAGTTGGGCCAGCCCGTCGCCGTAGGAGACCAGGTCGGCCAGGACGACGCCGTAGCGCAACGCGGCCTCGGCGACCTGCATCTGCTGGCGGTCGAGCACTTCCTGCCGGGTGCCGTCGAGCGTGTCCAGGTGCCGGTCGATGGTGGCCAGGCGGTCACGGACCGCGGCCGGAGCCTCGCCGACCCGGGCCCGCTCCGCGCGGTACGCGTCGATCCGCTCCTGGGTACGACGCACCCGCAGGTTGTACGCGTCGGCCTTCTGCTGGGGCGAGGCGAGATAGGCCGCCGCTGCCATCCGCTCGCCGTGCAGATCGTTCGTCAGGGCGGAAATCTTGGTCGAGAGGACGGTGAGTGAACGGGCCTCGGACGCGTCGTAGGCGCCCTCACCGACGGAGATCAGCCGGACCGTGGCCAACGCGATGACCGCCGCCACCGGAACGACCAGGATCAGCGCCAGCTTGGACCGGATCCGAGCATCACGCAGCCGGGGTAACCTGCGGCGTCCGTTCTGCGCGGCGTCACCGCTGGCGGGCAGGGTCGTCGGTCCGGTGCTCACGACATCGCCTCCGTCGTTTTCTCCGCGCCTGACCCGTCGACCCGTTCCTGGAGCGACGGCCGGCGCCACGCGCGGCACGGCCGCGATTTCATCAGACGGGATCGGGTTTGGGAAGCCACAGTGGGGCAGGAAACGGTTGGCGGGCATGAGTCCCGTGAGCCGGTCAACTAATACCTACATTTCCACGGTGCCCTTGATCAGGGCATGTAACTCCAGAGTGGTCATTCGTGTCGCCTGAGTGAGCGCTTGAAAACATCTGGTTACCCCAACATGTGGGATTCGTGTCCCGAAAAGCGCCCCCAGGGCTCCGCTTGACCGCAGCGCCCGGCATTGGCAAGGTTTTGCAGGCTTCGCGCACACGGTACGGCAGACCCGCTCAGAATATCCACTGAGGACGGTTACGTACCGGTGACCGGGCCCCGCCCGCGCCGCATCAGGAGGACAGAGTTGACCCCCTTCCGCTCCGCGACCGCCTTGGTGGCCGCATCAGCTCTGCTGGCCACCACCCTCACCGGCTGCCAGTTCGGCGGAGAGGAGCAGGACACCTCGCCGATCTTCATCGCCGCCGACCTGGAACTGTCCGGGGCGGCCGCCGGTGTCGGCAAGGCGTACCGGCAGGCGCTGGAACTGAAGATCGAGCAGTTGAATGCCTCCGGCGCCCTGAACGGCCGGACCATCGAACTGTTGCCGAAGGACAACCGCTCCGACGCCAGTGAGTCGCTGCGCAACATCGTCGACTTCAGCAACGATTCCCGAGTCAGCGCCATCATCATGGGCGGCTGCAACGAATGCGCCGTGGGTGCCGTCCGCACCATCAATGAGAAGCAGATCCCCACCGTCGCGCTGGCCGCGGCAAGCGCCGTGGCCAGCCCGGTGGCGGACCGGCGGTACGTGTTCAAGCTCGCCCCGAATGCCGCCGACAACGCCGGCGCCCTCACCGTCGAACTGTCCCGCCGCAGGATCGCCACCGTCGGACTGTTGCGCAGCGACGACCCCTACGGGCGGGAGGGCGTCGACGCCCTGCGGGGCGAGTTCAGCAAGGCCGGGATCCAGCTGCTGGTCGAGGAATCGGTCCGCAGCACCGCCACCGAGGTCGAGCGGCAGGCCGCGGCACTCGCCGCGGCAGAACCCGAGGCCCTGGTCATCTGGACCCCTCCGGAGCAGGCCATGCTCGCCGCCACCACGGTCAAGCAGGCTGGCTTCACCGGAGCGCTGTACTTCGACGCCTCGGCCGCAGGTGATCTCTTCCTCGGCGCCTCGGCCCGGGCCGCGGAGCGGGCAACGCTGGTCTTCACCCAGACGATGGTGATCGACGACGTGATCGCCACCACCCCCGCGAAGGCGGCGCGGCGCCAGTGGTTCCAGGACTACACCGCCCGCTTCGGCGGATACCACGGTTCGTCGTCGTTCGCCGCGGACGCCGTACAGCTCATCGCGGACGCCGAACTGCGCGCCGGAGGCCAGACCGGTCAGGTCGACCGGGAGGCCCTGCGCAACGTGCTGGAGACCTCGCAACTGGACGGGCTGTCCGGGCCGATCCGGATGACGCCGGACAACCACTCCGGGCTGATGCCGCAGGCGCTGACCACGTTGGTCGCCCGCAACGGCCGCTGGCGGTTGGCTAGCTGAGCGGGTCTTCGTTTCTTGTGGGGGTGTGGTCCCCAGGTCAGCTCGGTGGGGGTGTGTGCCCCGTCAGCTAGGTGGGGTGTGGCCCCAGCACAACCGGCTCCGGGCGGTCAGGCTTGATCCCTGCGCCGGTTGTGCTGGGGCCACACCTGCGTCCGCGAGCCGGTCCCGGCGCACCGCTGCCGTCAGAATGTGGCGGCCAGGCCGTGGGCACGACGAAGACCGTCAGTTGTGGATTGGTCTTGTTGTGGTGGGGTGCGGGCCGCTTGCTCGGTCCGGGGGGCCGGTCGGTCCGGGGGGCCGGTCGGTCCGGCCTTGGCTGCGGGGCGCAGGTCAGGTGGTGGGTCAGCGGCTGGAGGTGGTTTCGCGCAGCCAGGGCAGGCTGAATCGCTCGACGAGCACCAGTGCGGCGTAGAGCAGGATGCTGACCAGGGCGATCAGGATGATCGCCGCCCATGCCGTGGCGGTGTCACCGATACCGGCGTACTGCTGGATGACGTAGCCGAGGCCACTCTCGCCGGCCTGGAACTCACCGATGACCGCACCGATCGCGGCCAGCGGCATTGCCACCTTGAGCCCGACGAAGATCTGCGGCAGGGCGGCCGGGAAGCGGACCTTGCGGAACGCCTGCCAACGCGAGGCGTTGTAGGAGCGGACCAGTTCGGCCAGTTCGGCCGGCGTGGTGGTCAGGCCGGTCGCGGTGGACAGCACGATCGGGAAGAAGCAGAGCAGGAACACCATGGTCAGGATGGGCTTCTGCCCCCAGCCGAGCGCGACCACCAGCAGCGGGCCCAGAGTGATCTTCGGCACTGCGTTGACGGCCACCAGCAGCGGGGTGAACATCCGCTCGACCGTGCGTGAGGCGGCCAGCGCCAGGCCGATCAACACTCCCGCCACCGCGGAGAGCGCGAAGCCGAGCAGGATCTCGCCCGTGGTGTCCACGGTGTGCTCCAGCAGCCGTGCCGGCCGCTCGGCGAACGCCGACAGCACGCTACCGGGCGGCGGCAGGGCGGCCGGATGGATCAACTCCAGCCGGGCGACCAGCCACCACAGGCCGAGAGCGATCAGCAGGCCGGCCGCCGGCAGCAGCGCCGCGACGGCGGCGAGCCGCAGGTCACCGGCGCGCCACCGCCGGCCGCGCGGTACGGCCGGGGGCGGCTCGGGCACACTCCCCGCCACCGTTTGCCGTGGGCGGACGTCGGTCATCGGATCCTCCTGCGATTTCATGGTTCGACGCGGAACGCGGGTACGCCGCACCGGTTGCCCGGTGCGGCGTACCCGACATCGACGTGGTCGGCCTCAGGCCTTGGGGGCGAGGTTGAAGTCGATGATCTGGTCGGGGGTCAGGTCCGACTTCAGCGCGCCCGCGCCGCGCAGGATCGCGATGCTCTTGGCGACCCGGCCGCTGTCCAGCGTGCCCAGCGCGGTGCCGGAGTTGCTGGAACGGACGTACCCGGCCATCAGCTGCAGCTCGGCGGCGGCTGCGGCGGGGTTGACCGCCTCGGCGTTCTTGGCCAGGATCTCGGCCGCCTCCTGCGGGTTCGCCAGGGCGTACTCCAGGCCCTTGAGCAGCGCCTCGGTGAACTTCTTCACCGACTCCGGCTTCTCGGAGGCGTACTGCTTCGAGGTGATCAACACGTTGCCGTAGAGGTCCTGCATCACGTTGCTGTACGGCAGCAGAACGGCCTTCTTCTTGGTCACCGCCTCGATGGTCGGCTGACCGACGACGAACTGGCCGATGCCGTCCACCGAACCGGAGGCGAGGGTGCCCATCAGGGTCTGCGCCTCACCGTTGACCCAGGTCACCTTCTCGTAGTCGATGCCGGCCATCCGGGCGTACGTGGGGAAGAGGTTACGTACGACGGAGCCGGGGGTGTCGGCGAGCTTCTTGCCCTCCAGGTCCTTGGGGGTGTTGATCCCCGTGCCCTCGACGGTGGCGATGGCGGCCATGGTGCGCTGCTGGATCGCGGCGACCGCGACGAAGTCCTTGGCGTCGCCATTGCCGAGCTGGAGCAGGCCGCCGGTCAGGTC
Organism: Micromonospora zingiberis; assembly: GCF_004331455.1. Lineage (GTDB taxonomy): Bacteria > Actinomycetota > Actinomycetes > Mycobacteriales > Micromonosporaceae > Micromonospora > Micromonospora zingiberis. Next base: position 8,700 of record NZ_SJJR01000006.1, on the reverse strand, counting down.
GATCGGGCCGAACTGCGCCTGGCCGCCGACGATCGTCTGGATCACGGCGCCGGTGCCCTGGCCGGGCTTGATCTCGACCTCGAAGCCGGCGTCCTTGAAGAAGCCCTTCTCCTTCGCCACCCAGGCGTAGGCGTCACGCCCGAAGTTGCCGAACGAGGTGAGGTACGTCACCTGTTCCAGGGACGAACCCACGCCGCTGGCGTCGTCGTCGTCCGATCCGCTGCTGCACGCGGAGACGAGAGCGAGGGCGGTGGCCATCGTGGCCGCGGCGACCGAACGGGTCAGCCTTCTCATCAGTGCACCTTGTCCTTTCCAACCGGGGCGTCGGGCCGCCGGAGGGGAGTTGTCGGGCGGCACCGGCAGCCGGAAGGGAAGCCGACACCGCGCATTGAGGGGACTCTTCGCGGGCACAGCGTACGAGAAGGCCACCTTTGCGACGCCAGGCGTATCCGTTGCGGAACGGATACAAAGTCATGTCCGCCCCCGGATGGTGCGATACGGGACCCAGCCGGATAGCCTTTGGCGGATTCCTGACTGTCGACTCAGCGGAGGCGCACCGGAGATGATCCGTCTGTCCGAGGTGTCCCGCACCTTCGACGGCCGCAGCGGCCGGGTCGAAGCGCTGCGCGGCATCGACCTCGACGTGGACGACGGCGAGTTCGTCGCCGTGCTCGGCCGCTCCGGCTGCGGCAAGTCCACCCTGCTGCGGCTGATCGCCGGCCTGATCCCGGTCACCTCCGGCGAGGTCGTCGTGGACGGTCGGCGGGTCACCAGACCCCGCCAGGACATCGCCATGCTGTTCCAGCGGCCGGCCCTGCTGCCGTGGCGCAGCGTGCTGGACAACGTCCTGCTGCCGGTGGAGATCTTCGGCTGGAAACGCGCCGACCACCGCGACCGGGCCCGGCAACTGCTCGACGTCGCCGGACTGGCCGGGTTCGAGAAGCGACTGCCGCACGAGCTCTCCGGCGGCATGCAACAGCGGGTCTCGCTGTGCCGATCGTTGATCGGCAACCCCCGGGTGATGCTGATGGACGAGCCCTTCTCCGCCCTCGACGCGCTCACCCGTGAGGAGCTGTCCGGCGAACTCCAGCGGGTACACATGACCAGCCGGGCGACCGTGGTCTTCGTCACCCACTCCATCGACGAGGCCGTACTGCTCGCCGACCGGGTGGTCGTCCTCAGCCCACGCCCCGGTCGGGTCCGCAAGATCGTCGAGGTGGCCATCCCCCGACCCCGCACCCTCGGCCGCAACGCCCACCTGGCGGAGGTCGCCCAGGTCAGTGCCGATCTGCACGAACTGCTGATGGAACGCGACCAACCGGCCACCGCCGGCCCGGAAGGACGATGAACGTGCGGGTCGCCGTCTTCACCGAGCCGCACCGGGGCGCCAGCTACGACGACCAGCTCCGCTTCGCCCAGCTCGCCGAGGAGGGCGGGTTCGAGGGCTTCCTCCGCGCCGATCACTACCAGGCGATGGACGACGGGCCGGCGCTACCCGGTCCGACCGACGCCTGGCTGACGCTCGCCGCGCTCGCCCGGGAGACCAGCCGGATCCGGCTCGGCACGCTGGTCACCTCGGCCACCTTCCGGCTGCCCGGACCGCTGGCCATCATGGTGGCCCAGGTGGACCAGATGAGCGGTGGCCGGGTCGAGCTGGGCATCGGCGCCGGTTGGTACGCCCGTGAGCACATCTCGTACGGCATCCCGTTCCCCGGCACCAGTGAACGCTTCGACCGGCTCGCCGAGCAGCTGGACGTGATCAGCGGACTGTGGCGCACCCCGTCGGGCGGGACCTTCAGCTACACCGGGAACCACTACCAGCTCACCGACGCACCCGCGCTGCCCAAGCCGGTGCAGACCCCCGGGCCGCCGATCATCGTCGGCGGACGCGGGCCCAAGCGCACCCCGGAGCTGGCCGCCCGGTACGCCGACGAGTTCAACGTGCCGTTCACCAGCCTGGAGCAGACCGGCGAGGCGTACGAGCGGGCGCGGGACGCGTGCGAGCGGGTCGACCGGGCCGGCACCGGACGCCCACCGCTGGTGCTCTCGGCCGGCATCGTGGTGGCCGTCGGACGTACCGACGCCGAAGCTCGGCGGCGAGCCGCCCCGCTGCACGCCAAGAGCGCCCTACCGCCCGAGGATTCGGTGATCGGCTCGCCGCAGCAGTTGGTCGACCGGATCGGCGAGTTCGCGGCGATCGGCACCGAGCGGGTACACCTGCGCCTGATCGACCTCACCGACCTCGACCACCTGGAGCTCATCGCCACCGAGGTGCTCCCCCGACTGGACGGAAGCCGATGACCGACACCCCCCTCGATCCCCAAGCGACCGACCAGGACCTGGTACTCGGTCCGGTGGGCCAGGAGATCGTCTTCGAGAACGACCGGGTTCGGGTCTGGCACATCCGGCTCGAACCGGGCGAGCAGCAGCCGCTGCACCGGCACGACCACCCCTACCTGGTGGTGGCCGTACACGGCGCGAAGAACGTGATCCAGACCGTCGACGGCATCAAGATCGATGCGGACGAGCCGACCGGCGGGGTGGTCTACCGCGATCCGGGGGCCGTGCACATGCTCACCAACGTCGGCGACACGACATACCTGGCCCGGCTGGTCGAGCTCAAGTAGACCCGCCGCGAGCAGGTACTACGACCTCGCACGGCGTGCCGGTGGCGATCGGTGGCAACGGACCGTAACGTGCCGGACATGGCCAATCGGACCTTGAGCCGCCTACTGCTCACGTCGTTCGGCGTCAGCCTGCTGGCCGGAGCCGGTCAGCTTGGCCTCGCCTTCGGCTTCGGCACCGTCCGGCTCACCGGCGCCTTCGACGGCGCCACCGTCAACCAGTGGCCGGCCCAGCTCGTCTGGGTCGGCTGGTTCGCGGCGAACGCCGCCGTGATCGGTGCCGTACTCACCGAACGGGCGGCCCGGCACGACCGTCAGCCCACCGGCACCGGCCGGCAACTGGCGATCGCCGGCAGCGCCGCACTGGGTGCCACGGTCGTGGCGCCGTTGTGTATGCAGCCGGCCCGCAACGCCGAACTCATCTCGGTCGACCCGGTCTGGGCGGTGGCCATCTGCGCCGTCCTCGGCGCGGTGGTCGGGGCCGGCGCCGCGTTGGCCGTACTGGTCCGGCCACCGTTCGCCTGGAACATGGCGGCCGTGGCCACGGTGATGTGGCTGATCGCGCTGCTGTCGGTCGTACCGTCACTGGACGCCAGCGGGCCACTGACCCCGGTCCGCCTCGGCGTGCTGGAGCCGGCGTGGCTCGCCGCCGACGCGGCACAGCAGTTGGCCCTGCTGATCCTGCCGATGACGGCCCTGCTGGCCGGCCTGGCCAGCGGAGCTGCCGCCCGGTGGCGCGGACACCCGCCGATGGTCAGCGGGCCGAGTGGGGTGGCCGGTGCGTTGCTGGTGGCCTTCGCCTACCTGACCGCCGGGCCGGGCGACCCCGCCGACCGCTACCAACTCGCCCCGTACTACGGCGCCCTGATCGCGGTCGCCGTCGGGGCGCTCGGCTCGACCGCCGCCACCCTGCTGCCCTGGCCCCCGGCGGGTCGGTCCGACCCGGACACCGAAGCCATCGAACCGACCGCGATCCTGCAACCGCTTCCCCCGACACCCGCGCTGCCCACCGCGCCGGGCCGGCCGGCCGGGCAACCCCCCGCCCCGGCCGACTCACCACCCCACTGGCAATGGCCAGATCAGCAGACCGGCCGGTTTCCGACCGCCCCGGTGGCGGACGCACCCATCACCAGCAGCACGGATGCACCGAACGGCCCGGCGACCAGCATCGGCGGAACCGCTGTGGTCGGCCCAGCCGTGGCCGAGGCACCGGCGGACTCAGCGGCAGCCGTCAGCGTCCCGGCGGGCACGGAAACCGGCCCAGCAGAGGACCTGCCGCCGACCGCAGCGCCCGAGCTGAACCCCGCGCCGACGTTCGGCCCCGCACCAGCCACCGACCCGGCGCCGACAGCCGGCCCTGTACCGGCAGCCGGCCCTGTACCGGCAGCCCTACCCCCGCTGGCGGTAAACCCCCCGCTGGCGGACAACACCGCGCTGGCGGAGGGCCCAATCCTGACGGACGACACCGCGCTGGCGGACGGCCCAGTCCTGGCAGTCGATCCGGTGCCGGCGGCTGGCCCCGCACCCGCGAGCGGCCCTGTCCTGGCGGACGGGCCCGCGGCGGCGGCCGGCCCGGCGCTGGCGGACGGTTTCGCGCTGGCCGACGGCCCTGAGCGGACGGAAAGCCCTGCGTCCGCAGCCGGCCCGGCGCCGGCGGACGAAGCTGCGCCGGTCGGCGACGGCAGCGACATCGCACCCGCCGCACGGGCCGCCGATTCGCCCCTGGCGCCGACCCCGGCCCCGACCCAGCCCACGTCCCCAACCTCTGCCTCGGCCCCAACCTCGGCATCGGCCTCAGGCCCGGCCTCGCCGACGACCGGCAAGGCACCCGCGCCCCGGACCCGGAAACCACGCACCAGCACGACGGTCGCGGGTGCGGAGCGGCGGCCCAAGAAGGGGCACGACGCCAGCGAGCCTCCGCAGGACGGCAACATGTCGACCCCACCCGACGGCGCCGCGGCCCCCCAGGACATCAGCATCGCCCCGCCGAACGCCGACACCACCGCCGGCTTCACCCCGCCGAACGCCGACACCACCGCCGGCTTCACCCCGCACGGCGACACCAGAGCGCACGCCGACACCACCGTCCACGTCACCTCGGGCGCCGGCACCGTCACCTCGCCAAAGCCGTCTCCGGTCAGCAATTCCGTGCGCGGTACCGGGAGCGAGGTCGAACCGGCCCGGCCGACGTTCGACGAAGCCGGGCAGGTACGGCCCGAGAGGGCACCCCGTCCCCGGCACCGCCACTCGCTGCCCGAACTGCACGCGGCGGCGCCCTGGGGCGCCTTCGCGCCCGCCCAGCCGACCGAACCGCTGCCGGCCGGCGAGGACGCGGCAACCGCCGATTCCCGCGCCAACCCGGAACCCTTCGTCGGTGCCGACCCGACCGGCAGCGCGACGACGCCGGCCGGTCACGGCGGCACCGATCCGGTTCCGCCCTCCGAACTGGATCCGGCGACCACCGCGCGGGAGGTGTCGGCCGCCTTCGCCGTCGCCCCGACCGTCGCGACCGACCCGACGGCTACCGCCCGCGACCTGTCCGCCGCCTTCACCAAGGCACCCGCCGTTGCCCCGGAGGACGTCCAGCCGGGCGGCGACCGCGACAAGGGTCGGCGTGGCCTGTTCCGGCGCGGCAAATCACGCCCGGACAACGGGGCCGACGGCGAGGAGCCGCTGCCGGCTCAGGACGAGGAGTACGTGGACTGGGTGACCGGGCTGGGCCGGCCGGCGGGCGAGGACGAGTCCGCACCGGAGAAGTCCCGTCGCTCGCTGCGCTCGACCGGCCGGCACCACCGGGACTGACGGGTCCGTCAGGCCAGCGGCAGGTAGACGCGTCCGCCGGCGGCGACGAACTCGTCGGACTTGTCCTTCATGCCACGGGCGGCGTACTCCTTGAGATCCTGGGTGATCTTCATGGAGCAGAACTTGGGCCCACACATCGAGCAGAAGTGTGCGGTCTTCGCCGGCTCGGCGGGCAGCGTGGCGTCGTGGTACGACCGCGCGGTCTCCGGGTCCAGCGAGAGGTTGAACTGGTCCTCCCAGCGGAACTCGAACCGTGCCTTGGACAGCGCGTCGTCCCACTCCTGCGCGCCCGGATGCCCCTTCGCCAGGTCCGCCGCGTGCGCCGCGATCTTGTACGCGATCACACCCGCCTTCACGTCGTCCCGGTCCGGCAGGCCCAGGTGCTCCTTCGGGGTGACGTAGCAGAGCATCGCGGTGCCGAACATGCCGATCATGGCAGCGCCGATGGCCGACGTGATGTGGTCGTACGCGGGCGCGATGTCGGTGGTCAGCGGACCGAGCGTGTAGAAGGGTGCCTCGTGGCACCACTCCTGCTGGAGGTCCACATTCTCCTTGATCTTGTGCATCGGCACATGCCCCGGCCCCTCGATCATGACCTGCACGTCGTACTCCCAGGCGATCTTCGTCAGCTCGCCCAGCGTGCGCAGCTCGGCGAACTGCGCCTCGTCGTTGGCGTCCGCGATCGACCCCGGCCGCAGCCCGTCGCCCAGCGAGAAGGTCACGTCGTAGCGGGCCAGGATCGCGCACAGCTCGCGGAAGTTGGTGTAGAGAAAGTTCTCCTCGTGGTGTGCCAGGCACCAGGCCGCCATGATCGAACCACCGCGCGACACGATCCCGGTCACCCGATCCACCGCCAGCGGCACGTACGGCAGCAGTACCCCGGCGTGCACCGTCATGTAGTCGACGCCCTGCTCGGCCTGCTCGATCACGGTGTCCCGGAACACCTCCCAGCTCAGCTTCACCGGGTCGCCGCCGACGGACTCCAACGCCTGGTAGATCGGCACCGTACCGATCGGCACCGGGGAGTTACGCACGATCGCCTCGCGGGTCTCGTGGATCCGCTTGCCGGTGGAGAGGTCCATCACGGTGTCCGCGCCCCACCGGGTGGCCCAGGTCAGCTTCTCCACCTCCTCGGCCACCGACGAACTCACCGCCGACGTACCGATGTTCGCGTTGACCTTGACCAGGAATGCCTTGCCGATGATCGCCGGCTCGCACTCCGGATGGTTGACGTTCAGCGGCAGCACCGCCCGTCCGGCCGCGATCTCGTCGCGGACGAACTCCGGCGACCTGCCCTCGCGGATCGCCACGAACTCCATCTCCGGCGTGACCACCCCGGCCCGGGCGTACGCGAGCTGCGTCGGCCGCTTCCCGTCCGCCCCCGCCAAGGGGGTCCCGGGCCCACGCACCGGGGCCACGTCGCCCCGCTCGGCGATCCACGGTCCCCGCAGGGCCGACAGACCGACCTGCGGGTCGGAGCCCGGACCGGAGGTGTCGTAGAGCCGCACCGGCGGGTTGTCCCCGGTCAACTCCACCTCCGCGAACGGCACCCGGAGGTCCGGCCGCGATCCCTCGACGTACACCTTGCGCCGCACCTGCATGACAACCTCCCTGCTCAGGCGGACCAGCCGAAGTGGTCCAACGGACCACGTCCCGCGCCCAACTCCCAGTCCCGTGCGCCGGTCAGCGCGCGGGTCACGTACTCCTTGGCCGAGGCGACCGCGGCCGGCACCGAATCGCCCAGCGCCAACCGCACCGCCGTGGCGGCCGAGAACGAGCACCCGGTGCCGTGGCTGTGCCGGGTCGGCACCCGGGGGGCACGCAGCACCGTCGTCCCGCCCGGACCGTGCAGGACGTCCACCGCCTCGCCCCCCGCATCCACGTCACCGCCGGTCACGATCACCCACTCCGGCCCACCGGACGCCAGTGCCCGCGCGGCCGTCGTCATCTCCGCCACGTCCGTCACCGCGGCTCCGGTGAGCGCCGCGGCCTCCGCGCTGTTCGGGGTCGCCACCCGGGCGTACGGCAACAGCCGCTCCACCGCCGCCACCACACCGAGCCGGTGCCCGCTGGTAGCGACCAGTACCGGGTCGACGACGAGTTGCGGCAGTCGCCCGGCCGCCGCCGCGTCGGCGATCGCGGCCGCCACTGCCGGCGTACCGAGCATCCCGGTCTTGACTGCCCGCACCGCGAAGTCGGAGAGCACGCTGTCGAGCTGCTCGGTGACCGTCTGCGGGGGCAGCGGCAGGACGGCGTCCACGCCCCGGGTGTTCTGTGCGGTAACCGCGGTGAGCACGCTCGTGCCGTACACGCCGAGCGCGGCGAAGACCTTCAGGTCGGCCTGGATTCCGGCACCGCCGCCGGAGTCCGAGCCGGCCACGGTGAGCACGGTCGTGGGGGTCACGGGTCTCCCTGGGTCGATGTCGTGGTCGGGGTGTGGACCGGCTCGGTGGGTGCGGTGGCGGGCGGCGGCCAGTCGCGCCCGCTCCGGCCGGTCAGGTGTGATGCCCGCGTGGGCACGGTCGGCCGCATTCCTGTCGTCACCGCCGGGCCGACTTGGTGCCTGGGCGGAGCTGGGCCAGGGCTGGGCGGGGTGACGGCCGTGTGGAAGGCGCTGGTCAGGGCGGCGGCAGCCTGTCGCGGGTCGGGGGCGCGCATGATCGCACCGAGGACCGCGACGCCAGCGGCACCTGCCTCGACGCAGGCGCGTACCTGGGCCGGTGTTTCGATGCCGCCGAGCGCCAGTACCGGCACCGGCACCGGGCTGAGCCGGATCAGCCGGGCCAGACCCTCGGGTTGCAGGGGTGGGCCGTACCCGGGCTTGGTCCTGGTGAGGTGGACCGGGGAGAGGGTGACGTAGTCCTCGGTGGTCAGTCGGCGCAGTTCCGCCTCGTCGTGGCAGGATCGGCCGACCAGGTCGGCGGCCGGCGGCGGGTACGGCCCGGCGGCGGAAAGGTGCAGGGCGACCAACGGTCGGCCCACGTCGCCGGCACCGCCCGGATCAGGGGCGGTCGGCGGCAGTAGCGGGTCGGGACCAGCCACGATCAGGGTGCCTCCGGCTTCGGCCAGGATCGGCCGCAACTCGGCGGCGAGCGCCCGGCGTTCCTCCGGCGGCAGATCCTTCTCGCGCAGCACCACCCACCGCACTCCCCCCCCCCCCCCCCCCCCCCCCCTCCCCCCCCCCCCCCCCCCCCACATCCGAAACACTGTGTGTTATGAAAGCTAGGTCTCGCCCGCAGTGCACCGCGTCGCACTCGCTGCAATATAGAACAAA